>CAVZEC010000012.1:0-507479 GCA_963774165.1 uncultured Alphaproteobacteria bacterium
CCGCGGCGATCATCAAGGCGTTGCCGCAAGGATCGTCGAGCATCGTCGAGGTTCGCCAGTAGCTCGCCACGGCGGAACCGCCGAGGGCGCGCGCGAGAAGTCAATAGCGGCTGATCACGGACCCGCGTTCGTGTCGGGTTGTTCCATCCGCAGATGGAGCTGGAACCGACCGCTGGTTCGCCTCGCCCTGTCGAGCATGAGAATTGTCGCAGGCCGTACTTTCTTTCTTGAACGGACCTGTGATCGCGCTTCAGACAAATTGAAGACACACGATGCGGGGCTCTACCGTCCACGAGTGTGAGGTTACCGCGGCTGGGCTGGCGCGGCGGGGCGGCGGCATCGATCGGGCGGCTTGCGCGGCATCCACGTGGCGCCACCGGGGAATGGCCAGTGACTCTCTCGCGCAATCCCGCAGCGCTTGAGCTTAACACCGATTAGCCAACTCTGCCATGGCGGCTGTCCTATAAAAGGGGCATAGGCAGGCTTCGGGTTGCCGGATCGTCGTTCGCGGTGCCCGGCTAGTCGGCGATAGCGTCACATCCGCAACTGTGCGCAAGCAGTCTCGTTAAACGCGGTGTCCGTCGCAGCATCGGCGCTGAAGTTGCGCGGCGCTCTCGTTATCCGACCTCGGAGGCGCCCGCGACTGGACCTTCGATCAGATCCAATGGTGGTCCATGCCGCTGGTCATTGCCATGATTAGCCAAAAAGGGGGCGTGGGAAAGTCCACACTCGTCCGTGGACTTGCCACGTTCGCAGTAGGAGCGCGTTGGAAAACAAAGGTCGCTGATCTCGACCTCGAACAGAAAACGGTGGTGGTGTGGGACACCACTCGCTCCCGACACGGACGAAGCCCGCTCTCGACGTCCAAGCCTTCGACGACGTCAGGAGCGCGGTGGAGAATGCGAAAGACAGCGATTTACTCATCCTCGATAGCGCAGGTAGGATAAGTGGCGGAGCGACCGACGCCTCACATTTCGCGCACCTGCTGGTGCAACCGACCAGTCCTAGTTCAGATGATTTGCATATTTCGGTACTCGTATTCCTCGCCATGGAGCGGATCGGGGTCAGCCGAGAAAAGCTCGTCTTTGCGTTGTGTCGCGTGCTTTCCGACGCGGAGGAGAAGTATGCGCGCTCCTACCTCGCGAGCTTCGGGTATGCCGTCCTGGAGGGTTCGATCCCGGAGCACGTGGGATACCGAGAAGCTGTGCGCGGCGGTTGAATCGATCACTGAGACGGCGCAGGAGACGCTCGACGGGCATGCAAGGGCTTCGATGATCCGACGGTCTGCAGAAGGGGCGGCCAGAGACGTCGAAAAGCGACCGGCGCGCGAATGATACAACCAAGTCTCGGCGAAAGAAGTGACGACACGTCTGCGGCCTTGATGATCACCCGCACATCCGTTGCGACAGGATTTGATGCCGTCAGTCAAGCGACGTCTTGTGGATATTCACAAACAAATTCGTGACGCATTGATCCCTACTCACGTCAGGATCTGCAGTCACCGAACGGGCAACAAGCCGATTGCGAGGTTGCGCATCGCCGCTGCAACTGCACCCTTGAGGAACACGTAATGGCAATTGTTGTCGCGTTCGTCAGTCAAAAAGGCGGGGTGGGCAAGTCCACGTTGGCCCGAGCGCTTGCCACATCGGCCGTGAGGGCGGGGCTGACAGTAAAAACTGTCGATCTCGACCCAGACCAGGCGACGATCACAGTGTGGGCGATAGCCCGAGACCGCTACGAAGTTTCACCATCGATCAAAGTGGACGCGTTTCGGTTCGTGAAGGATGCACTGGCTAGCGCAAGCGGGGAAGAGTTAGTCATCGTTGACACGCCCGGTGGGATCAGCGATGCGGTCGCCGAGATTGCGGCACGCGCAACCTTCTTGGTGCAGCCGACGAGCCCGAGCGTTGACGACCTATACCCTGCCGTCCTGGTATTTCGAGCCCTGGAACGCGTGGGCGTTTCGCGCGATCAGCTAGCCTTTGCGGTTTGCCGCACCCTCGCAGACGACGAGGCATCGAACGCGCGCGCCTATCTCAACGAATTGGGGTTTGCAGTTCTAACCGGTAATATTCCAGAGCGCTTAGAGTACCGCACCGCGATGAATCAGGGCCGCGCGATTACGGAGGCAAGTCAGGAAGACCTTAGCAATCGCGCCAACACTTTGATTGCTGATCTTCTGGCGAGAGCAGGATGTGCGCGGCAGCAGCCGACCAGGCAGCCCGAGCAACTCCTCACCGGCACGGATACAGCACAGCACTGCGGGGGACAGACCACGATGCAAAGCCCCTAAAGCTGGACGCGTTGAGGAAGCAGCGCCTCGCTTTGATGTACCGCATTGCGGAGTTTAGACAGCGCCAGAGCGTCCACGCTTTGGTGACCGCTTGAGCCGCACGCAGGAATCCGGATAGCCATCCGAATTGTGGGCTGTCCGCGACCGCGTTCCAGGCCGGCACGACTGGCCAGCGGCGCTTGGCGGGATGGCTCGGCGGCCGCCCTCCAGGAGCAACGTCGGTGCCGAACGGAGTAGCTCAGGACGCAGATTTCTGCGCGGCGAGTGCGGTCGGCAAAGCAGTAAAAGTTTAAGCCAATCCCACGCCTTTGGGGCGCCCGTCTGGTACGGCTTCGTGGTCCGCCTGAGGAACCGCGCGTCGTGCCCTTCGCCACCTGCGTCGCCGCGCATACGGCTACGATGACGCTGAAGGCCGGCCTCAACGTCTACCGCGGCCGCATCACCCACCCCGCCGTCGCCGCCGCCTTCGGCGTCGAAGTCGCCGACCCCGCCAACTCCTCGCTCGCTGATGCCCTCATGCCCGCAAAGGCCGCCGAAACGAGCCAACAGATGGGGACCCCCGTTCGCCCCGCCCTGCGGCGCTGGAGCGTCAACCTTCGCTTATGCCGAGAGCATGTCAGCCCACCCGCTCCAAGTAGCTCTGGAACACGCCGACATGCACAAGCGCCGGGTCCGCCGAGTTTGGCCACAGGTCCTCGGTGCGGAACGCGACGTCGAAGGTGGGCTCGTCCTCGGCCTTGACGCCGTGCGCATGCGCATCGGGAAAGGGATAGACCGGGAGAGTCGCTGACGACGACACCGGGCTTGCTCCGGATGTAGCCCGGCATGCGCACATGCCCGGCGAAGAAGTCATTCTTGACCCGCACCCGATCGCCCGCCTTGAAGCGCTCGCGCCCTGGCAGGTTGGATCTCCCTGGAGCGCTCGGTTCGGAGAGGGGAAAATGGCCCTTTGCCAACTCCTCCAATTCCTCCCGCGTCACCACGCCCTTTTCGATGCACAGCGTGGCGAGGCTGGTAAGCGACCGCTCATAGTAGCTGGCGGACAGGTAGTGGCGCGGAGACATGCGCTCGATGCCGTGCCTGTACTCGTCCATGTTGAAGATGCCGCGCCTGACGGCCATGCCGTACAGCGCGTTGACGCGCTTTTCCCAGGCCGCGTGAAAGGCCGGTGCCCCGGCGCGGTAGCGAATTCGCCCGAAGCCCTGCCGGCCGCCAAGATCGTGCACGCCGTCCATCTTCTACCTCGCTGCCGTCATGCTCATAGGCGCGCAACGCCGATCATCGAATTTCTTGGTGACAATTTCCACCAGCCGCTCCTCGGGCCACCCGACGGTCTCTGGGGGCTGCACAGGCACCACCATGTAGCGGGTGTCAGCGGTGGTATCCCAAACGCGGATCTCCATCTCGGGCGACAGGTCGAGGCCCATCTCGCGGAGCACGGTGCGTGACTGGCGCACCACCCGCGCCCGATAGTCCAGGTCCTTGTACCAATCAGGTGGCAGGCCGATGATCGTGAATGCGGTACAGGAGCATAACGTGCAGCAGATTACGTTGTGCACCTTGGGCGTATTCTCCAGCGCCACCAGATGACGATGGTGCAGCGGCATCGCCAGGCCAAGCTCGGCGACGGCTTGTTTGCCGTTGGCAAGGAGGCGCTGGCGGAACCCTGGGTCCGTCCAAGCCTTGGCGACAACCCGGGCGCCATTGCGCGGGACCCACTCCTCCTCGATGGTGTGCGCCATGGTCTCGATAAAAGGCTTGGGTTCCATCCCGCGCGCCTCGAAGACCGCTTCGATCGCGGCGACCCGCTGCTCGACTGGAGCTGTTTGCCGGGGACCGGTGCCCTTGTCGTCCATGCTCGACACTCCGGAGGATTGCTTGCAGAACGTCGCAGAGTTGCACACCTATCATGCCAGCTCCAGCTCCTGCCGCACGGTTGGAAGCCGGTGTCTGTGGCTGTGCAGACCGTTGGCTCAGAGCCACCATGCTTGCAGGCATGCTACGGTTGCTCCTCGTGTGCCAGTTGAGGTGGCTGCGTGGCATTTCCGGCAACACTAAAGGGCCCGGCCGATTCACCGGCTGCCGCGGCAACCGTCGAGACACGGGCGTCCTGGATGGCCGCTGGCGTGGTCCTGTTCATTTTCACGTTTTCATACGGGGCTCCGCTGATCGCCCCTGTTGCCCTCAAGGCCATCGCCGCGGATCTCGGCAGCACACGCTCCGTGCCTGCATTGGCGAACGCGCTGGCGTGGCTCGGCTCGGGTGCAGGTGCCATGGCATTCGGCTGGATTGCAGAACGCTTCGGCATTCGCGGCACGGCAGTGTTCGGCGCGGTCATGATTGGTGCGGGATTGGTGTTGGCTTCCCAGGGAGGAACGTGGGAACTCCTCATTGGACATGGCGTCCTCGTCGGCTTGCTGGGAGGAGGCGCCACCAATGTGCCCCTCATCGTCTACATAAGCCGTTGGTTCGATCGTCGCCGCGGCTCCGCAATCGCGCTCATCTCGTGCGGCCAGTACATCGCCGGCATTCTCTGGCCGCCGCTCATTGCGCTCGGCATCGAGCATCTGGGCTGGCGCCCGACCATGTGGATGTTCGGCGTAGCGTCAGGCACCTGCATGGTGCTGGCCGCCCTGCTCTTTCTCCGGCCGGTTCCCGACTCCGTCCGCGCCATCGACGAAGGGAACGCTCATCGCGCGCCCACGCTGGCGATGTCACCCAGATTGGTGTTTGCGCTCCTGTGCATTGCCGGTTTCTTCTGCTGCGTACCGATGGCAATGCCGCCGGCCCATCTGGTCGCCCTCTGCAGCGATCTCGGCATCGGACCCGCTCGGGGCGCCCTAATGCTCTCGACACTGCTCGGCAGCGCCTTCGTGAGCCGGCTGTTTTGGGGCTGGCTGTCCGACCGTGCCGGCGGCCTGTACACGATCCTCGCCGCATCGATCTGCCAGGCGGCGGCGCTTGCGGGGTTCATCCTGACCCAGGACGAGGCGGGGCTGTTTGCGGTGTCGGCCGCCTTCGGTGCGGGGTTCAGCGGTATCATCCCCGCCTACGTCGTGGTGCTGCGCCAGATCTTTCCTGCCGGCGAAGCCTCCTGGCGAGTGCCCGTCTGGTTCTTTGCCAATATTTGCGGCATGGCGCTCGGCGGATGGTTGGCTGGCGCCATGTACGACCAGTTCGGCTCCTACGTGCCCGCATTCGTGGCTGGTGTTGCGTTCAACGTGGCGAACATTGCGTTGATTGGATGGTTGGCGATGCGGCTCCGATGACCATGGTGGTTGCCTCTCATGTCCATCCGACAGGTTAGCGTTCGAGCGCGACCCGGTGCGGCGCTTGCCGCGGCAACCATCATGAGTCTTCCGCTCGGCTCGATCTATGCTTTCAGCGTTCTGCTGGCGCCGCTGGAGCAACTCCTCCGCGCGAGTCGCTCTGAACTTGCCTCCGTGTTCGGCATATCGGCGGTGTGCTTCACGATCGGTGCCAATTTGGCCCCGCAGCTGTTCGGGTGGATCCGTGCACCGCTACTGGTGGCTCTAACAGGTGTACTTTCCTCCGCTGGGGTAGCACTGGCGGCCGTCGCACCCTCGCTGATCTGGCTCATCCTCGGCTATGGGGTGCTGTTCGCTACCGGCGGCGGAATGGCCTACGTCATCGTGCAACAATGCGTGAATGCGGCGCCGCTCGCCCGGCCTGGGCTGGTCAATGGCTATCTCGTCGGTCTTTTTCCGCTTGGCGCCATGCTGGCCGCACCAGCGTTTGGCCTGGGGCTAGATTGGGTCGGAGTGCGGCAAACTCTTGCCGGCCTTGCGGTCGTGATCTGCGCGACGGCACTTGCCGCAGCGCTGCTGGTCGCGCATGCCGGCGTCGTTCTGCCGAAGACCGGCCGACCGACGGCTTCGCAGCCGGTAGACTCCCAAGACAACTTGCGGGCCACGTTCTGGAAGCTCTTCACGGTCTTTTTTCTGGCGGCGTCTGCAGGCCTCATGGTGCTCAGTCAAGCCGCCGGCATGGTCGTTGCGTTCGGCGCCGGCAAATCGGCATCGCTGCTGGCCACCACCGGCATTACAGCTGCTATCGCCGCGGCGCGTCTCTTGGGCGGTTGGCTGATCGACAGACTGCCGGTGCCCTATGTCGCCGCGTCCGCGCAGGCCATCGCGCTATTCGGTGCTGTCGCACTGACAATCGTGCCATCGCCGGAGGTCGCGATTTTGACCTTGGGATTGATTGGCGTTGGCTATGGTCTCATCTCGGGCGTGACGGCGGGTGCCGTGGCGTCCTACTGGCCGAAGGTGGAATTCGGCCGCGTCGTCAGTCGTACCTACATCGCATGGTGTCTCGCCGCGATCTCGCTGCCTGTCTTGGCGGGACGCCTCTACGACCTCACGGGCGGCTATGAAACTGCTGTGATAGTGGCGGGTGGCGCCAACCTGTTGGCGGTCCTGGTGGCGCTGACCTTGCCACGGCAAAAGCTTCCGACCCCCGCATCGCCAGGTTGTTGACCCGGGGACGACCGACCGCTGCCGCTTAGACGGCAGGCGCCCGCGCGTCGGTCCGCTGTTCCGGTGCTGATATCGGCAGGTGCTTGGACCTTGTGGAGCACAGCTACCTACTCGTAATATTCGGTTTGGTTGATGTGGCAGCGAACGACATTGGTCACATGTAGATCGTGGGAGACAGTTATGGAATTGTTCGTGTGGTTCCTGGTCGGCTGTGTGGCGGTGGCTGTTGCCCTGTACCTCCTATATCGGTCTCGTGCAAAATCCGAAGTGGGTTTGACGCCAGAGGAACTTGCGAAGAAGAGGGCTCTCGAAGACATGGCGGATCGTCTGTCGCCCTAGCGTAGCTGCCGGACCTTCCACAGGGATCCTGGGTCTGAAATCCCTTGTGTTAAAGTCTCCGCGGTTGCCTCCCTCCGACCGCGTGTTCTCACCCATCCGATGACTATGGCAATAGCAGTTCCGAGCGTAACGGAGCTTGGCCTTCCGCTTGGATGCAAGGAGGATCAACGATCCGCGCTACGTCAACGTCTGCGTCGAGGCAGGTCAACTACACGCCCGCCAGCTGTGACTGGCTGGTCGTGAAAACGAGAAGGCGATGGCGTGAAGATCCACTACGTTTCAGACATCCACGTCGAATTCGGCGCTCTCGACAAGCCGCTGCCGGAGGGCGATGTTCTGCTGCTGGCTGGCGACACAACGGTGATCGCTCACCTAGCCAAGCATCGCAATGACGCAGCGGCGCGCGCGGTGCAGAAAGCCACCAAGCGACTCAATGACGAGATCGCCCGCAAGTTTCACCGCGCCTATGCGGTGATCGGCAATCACGAGCCCTACGGCACCAATATCGGCGAAGCCAGCGAGGCACTTGCGGCGGCGCTGCCCGCCGTGCGCGTGATGGACTGCGAGCACGTCATGCTCTCCGATGATGTGATCCTCTTCGGTGCACCACTTTGGACCGACATGGATCGGGGCAGCCCGCTTTCCTCCCTGGCCATCCGCAACGGCATGACCGACTTTAAGCTGATCAAGGTGGGCGCCTCAGAGCACTTCACGCCGGAGATGGCGGCCGCAGAGTTTCACAAGACCGTTGCCTGTTTGGGCAGGCTCGCTGAGGAAAATCCTGGCAGGAGCATTGTCGTCATGACGCATCATGCTCCGTCCCGCCAAGGGCTCAACAGCAGCCACGGTTCCAAGGCTCTCGATGGCGCCTACTATTCCGATCTCGAACCCTTCATTGAGCGCCATCCCAGCATCCGCTACTGGGTCCATGGACACACTCACATCCGCAAAGTTTACGAGATCGCCCAATGCAAGGTGATGTCCAACGCCCGCGGTTACTATCGCCACGAATACATGGCGCACACCTTCAACCCTGACGTAAGCTTCGAGATTGAGCATCGGCATGCGCCGGCGGCCGGAGGAATCGAGTCCCAGGCCAAGTCGAGTGGACAGATCGGCGCTAAAACGTGTGACGAAAGCAGCGGGCGAACCGACGGATGAGCGCCCAGCGTGACCGGATCGAGCGTTCCCTCAAGCGCCTAGGCTTTCAACTAGCGACGGGACGGGGGAAGGGCCGCAAGATCACCGCGATCGGCGACGGGCCGGCAACCAATGCCACCGCATCCATGACCCTCGACCAGGTCAAGAGCTGGATCGGCGATCACATCAAGCCGAGGCGTGGCGCTAAACCATGAACCAGGGAAACTGACGGGAAGGCAGAGTCGTGATCGTCATCATCTGTCTTTGCGGAGCCGGCCTGCTAGGGGCGCTTACGGCAGTGCTCGTCTTCTTTCGCAAGCTTGTTTCCGATGCGGAGTTCGACAAACACGGTCGCAAGCTTATCGGCCTCGTGATCGCATTGGTGGTCGGGGTGCCTATCATGGCGCTCCTCTCCATGAACGATACCCGGACCGCGGATGGCGCTTACGTGAATGGACTAGTGGGGCAATATTTGTCGCTATGGAGCCTTCTATCGTACGGCGCCGGTTTTTTCTACGCGTGGCTGGCCATCCGGGTCGTGGATCGCACCCGACAAAGGTCATAGGGGGCTATCAGTGGAGCAGCGCCTCTTGCCGATTGCGTATCCGGCAAATGTGTCGGTCAGGGGCGTTCGCTTCGCAATGCTTGATCAGGGACAGCTCGTGGACGTCCTGGTGACGCACGCTGCCCTCGATCGCATGGAGCCTCCGAGCGTCGGTAGCACCGACTATCTAGCCCGCTTCGCAAAGCACAGAGAGAGCTTCGAGCGCATCGCAAATGACAAGTTCGTTCGTAAAGTGATCGAAGTCGATGGGTCGATCGCGGTGATTGTTGGCGACGTCCAGGCGTAGCGGGAGAGAGCGATGGCCCAGGCAGAATTCTCCTACTCTGGCGAAGCCCATTTGCTCCCAGGTGGGCGCGCCCTCGTTCGCGGCACGCGCACATCGGGAGGAGGCCGAGACAAGAAGCACGTCTTCATTGAGGTAGAATGCACACCGGAGGAGGCTGGGGCGGTTCAGAAGGCCTTAGCCCTCATCCTCCAGCGCGACGGACGCATCAACGCGACGTGCTTCTAGCGGGCAGGTCATGGTCGCCCGACACGCTCAATCTCAGCGGCAGTCCCTGATCAAACTTCAAAACTTCCCCCTCCGCCACATTCGCCTGGGGTAACCGCGCCGCCCGGCACAATATCGTCTTCGAGCAAGGCTTTCCCGTCGCTGCGGGTGAGGCCCGCGCCAGGTCGCAAAAAGTTCTGCAGATGAGGACCCTTTGCCCCGCTGCGCAAGTATTCGACGACGGCATCCTTTACTGATGCTGAGGCTTTGGCGCAATGATATGCAATGCGCCGTATCGTCGTCGTGGGCTGCCCGGGCAGCGGCAAGACGAGCCTTGCCCTGAAGCTCGGGCGAACGCTCGCCCTGCCGGTGGTCCATCTTGACGTCCTTTACTGGCGACCAGGCTGGAAGGCTTGTGACAAGGCAAGCTTTCGCGTACGCGTGGCCGAAGCGATCAGGGGTGATGGCTGGGTCGTCGACGGCAGCTTTTCGGAGCTGGCCTTAGATCTCACCCTGGCGCGCGCGGATACATTGATCGTTATCGAGCGCCCGCGATGGCTTTGCCAATGGCGGATCGCGTGGCGTTCGGCCTTCGATCGCAGTGGGCCGCGGCCCGACTTGCCTGAAGGATGCCCCGAAAAATTCGATTGGAAATTGATGCGGGAGGCGTGGCGTTACGACGTCGACCGTCGGCCTGCCATCGAGGTAGAACGCGTGAAGTATGGCGGGCATGTCGCGATCGTTCGCCTGACCAGCGATTGGCAAATCGAGAATTTCGTGGAACTTGCGTCGCCGCGACCGTGAACGTCGCCTTGACGCGTATGCAGCGCCGCTAGTTTGCTCGCGGTCCCTTCGCGCGAGCAGCGTGTTGCACCCAGAGATCCTGCAGTTGGCACTGACCGCCCTCTTGCCGAGCCTTGGCGCCGAGGATGACGCGAGGTTTGTCGGTCATCTATGTGTCGAGTTTCTTGGCGAGGTCCTTCTCCGCTCTACAGCCGTCGCAGTCTACGACTGGACCTGCTGGTCTAGCGGGTTTATAGGGCGGCCATTCAAGCTGGATCTCACCGCTGATGGGGAGGCCAAGAATGTCAACCAAGGCTGATATCAAAGCTTTGCGCGACACGAAGCGCTCATGCCAGAACTTAGAGATGCCGGTCGGCTGTCGGCACTTGCGGCATCACGCGACGGGCTACGTTGGACGACAAATCTGGCCGACGCATTGGCCGGGCCAGACGACATCTTCATGGATTGCGCTGCGACTGGCGATCGCCCCGCCCGTGTGCGCAGCGCCATCGCAGCTGGCAAGCATATCCATATCGAAAAGCCGACAGCGCCTACGGTCGACGATGCTATGGAGCTGGCACGCCTAGCAAACAAGGCCGGTCTGAAACACGGCGTCATCCAGGACAAGCTGTTCCTACCCGGGTTCGCAAAATTGTTGTTCGTGAAGAATGCTGGCTTCTTCGGCCGTGTTCTCTCAATCAAAATCGATGCCGGGTCCTGGATCTTCGACGGCACGACGCAGGAATGCCAGCGACCGAGCTGGAACTACAAACGTGCGGAGGGCGGGGGCATCGCGCTCGATATGATGGCGCACTGGCGCTACATGATCGACCGGCTGGCTGCGCCCGTGATCGGGGTGAGCGCAGTGATGACTACAGCCATCCCGCAACGCGTGGACGAGAGTGGGCGGCCCTACACGGTCGATGTCGAGGATACATCGCACGCACTGCTCAAGCTCGCAGGAGGCGCTGTGGGCATTATCACCAATACCTGGGCCACGCGCGTGCGCCGCGACGACACGATGGTGGTGCAAATTGACGGCACCGGGGGCTCGGCCGTCGCCGGCCGCATGCGCTGCTTCACGCAAAGCGCGGTCAACACGCCGGAGGCCTTCTTCGGCGGCGGCCGGCCCGCCAACGTGGACTTCTTCGCGCAATGGCAGGAGGTGCCCGATACCTTGCCCGTCAAAAACCCCTTCCGACACTGCTGGGAAGCCTTCCTGCACCACGTCGGCGAGGATGCGCCCTATGTGCCGACGCTGGTGGAAGGTGCGAAGGCCGTTCAGCTCGCCGATCTGGCGTATCGCAGCGTCGCCGACGGCCGCTGGATGGACGTGCCCGAGTTGCGCCTCTGACGAATGGGTGTTGTCGGAGGGGAACGGTCAAGGAATTGTCTGTCGGTGCTCCCAATGGTCGAGTCTAAGACGACGGCAGCTTGGTAGAGGAGGACGGCGCCGCATCGCGCCGCCCACATGTGGAGAATGCCTGTAACACAACCGAATTGCTAAGCGTTGGCCAGTTCGATGAGCACGTCAGCGTGGGGGGGAGCTCGGTCGGATCCAGGCCTTTTTCCAGTAGGTAATCGCGGTAAAGGACTAACGCCGCAAGCTTCCACCCGCCCTTCCCCCACGCGGCGGAGATGTCAGGCTCGGAACTAACGAGCGTTTCAACATCGCGGCGCTTGATGGGGTTTGCCCATTTGGTGCCTGGCCCAACGTCCACCACCTCACCGGACGCGTTCGCATTTAGCGCACGCTGCAAGCGGACCGGCCGCTGTACGAGCGTCTTGCCGGTGGGGATGAGGGCATCAATGGACATGACGTACAGACAACGCGCAAAGGGGGAAATCGTTGCGTCACCTGCATATTCACGCAGTTGCGCTCCGCTCGCATGTCGTGAGCCTTTTTGTTGCTCGGAACTCGCCACTGCCACATCGCGACGTCCAGCAGGCTAGAGTGCCGCACCGTGCACCGTACGGAGCGCTCCTATGGTGCCTTCCAACGGCCACTCACGGTCCCCTATCAAGTCGATCCGGACAAGTCTCCGCGCAGTTCCAGGACGGCGTGCTCACGATCACGCTGCTGAAGCCGCCCGATGCGGTCGAGCAAAAGCAAGGACGCAGGATCGAGATCAACAAGCCAGAACTTGGGGGGGGGCCGGCGCGATCTAGGGCAGGAGTTATTGCAGCAATGAGAACACCGGTCCGATGAGCGGAATGCTCTTGAGACCGCTAGGCGGCGGAGTGGGTGGCCCGGGCCGCTGTTGAGTTGCACGTTGCGGACGGGTCTTGGAGGTTGACCGCACCGGGCGGTCGGCGCGGGGCGCACGCGGTGCAGCTTTTAACACCGGAGCAAATGGCGGAGCCGACCGGACGTTGTCGTTAGGATTGGTCCTCAGGGGTTCGACGATCTTGGTAGTGGGCACAGTCGGCATCAGAAGATCGATCTCGTCGATCGGCAGGGCGACAGTCGGGCCGGTCTCTGAAGCCGGCGCAAGCTGTGGTTCGCTGGGCGCAGTGTTCGCCACAACGGCGGTGTGGTTTGGCCTGGCCGACGAATGCGGTGTTGGACCGGGCCGCCAAGTGCCCGCCACATAGCCCACTGCTCCGCAACTGACGATGACGGGCAGAGATACGTACAGCGGCACTCGTCGGCTAAACATCGGCATGGCAAGCCTCATGGAGGCAGTTTAGAAAACACTGAAAACCTTTTAAGAACAACGGCTTTAGGGGTGCCTTGTTCCGGTGGACTCGATCTTAAGCTCAACGAACTTCGTTCGGATACCTTTGTATCGGCGAAGGACGCGGCGATTTCATTGCCGCAGGGAACACGTGGTCGGTACCCGCACAGGCGTTCAACAAATGCCCCAGGTCGCCGTATTGCCCGAAGATTCCCGGTCCCCCTATGACGAGGCTAGGGAAGGGGGATGGCACCCGCATAGCGTCCGAACACTGGCGTGTGGGGCAAATCGGACTTACCTCTATGCCCGAGGCGTCCGCTCCGTGACGAGTGCGCTAGCCGACAGCTCCCAAGGGGCCTTTATCCGTGCGCCGTCGACCTAAGCACAGGAGGCCGCCTCAGTGCTTCGATGATCATTCGCATCTGCGCGGCAGTCGCGTCGGCCAGCACAATTCCCGGCGCCGAGCCGTGAATCTTGGCAATCTCCTTCTCGATATAGTCAGCGAGTTCAGTGGCCGTCTCTGCCTTGATCATGGACACTTACCATTCTCGCGCTGGTGCGAATTAGTTGCGGCGCTCCAACTACTCTGTTTTATGCGGCCGTTGGGGCGACTACTTAGAGCCTCGCCTGCCTAGCGTATGAGACGGAAGAACCGCGACCAGCGTATGTCGAAGGGCCACGTCAATGGGCTCGTCAGTCGGAAGGCGTGCGGGTCATCGGTGGCAGCGGAGAAGAAAATGATGTCGGCGCGACCGACCAGGTTTTGCGCCGGCACGAAGCCCACTCCGCCCTGCCACTTCGGAACACGGCTATCCATCGAGTTGTCGCGGTTGTCCCCCATCATGAAGTATTGACCCTCGGGGACATCGAAGGGCCCGGCGTTGTCGAGGTCTCCCTGGCGCTCCCAATGCAGCACGTAGTGCTTGGCGCCGTTGGGCAGCGTCTCCTCGTAGCGTGGCTTGGGGCGGCTCTCCTCCGGGCCGGCGTACTCGCCGGCGGGCGTCTGCGGGGCCGCCTGACCGTTGATGGAGACGACGCCGTTGCGCACCTCGACGTGGTCGCCCGGGAGGCCGATCACGCGCTTGATGAAGTCGGTGGAGTTGTCACGCGGCAGCTTGAAGACGACGACGTCACCTCGCTTTGGCTCGCTGCCGAAGACGCGACCCTCGAAGGGGATGATGCCCCATGGGAGAGAGTAGCGACTGTAGCCGTAGGAGAGCTTCGAGACGAAAAGGTAATCGCCGACGAGCAGGGTCTCTTTCATCGAGCCCGATGGGATGTTGAATGGTTGATACAAGAAGGCGCGAATGACCGTTGCCAGAATGAGCGCCTGGGCGATGATCTTTGCGGTCTCGCGCCAAGAGCTATCCTTCGCCTTCCCTGTGACCGTGGCCATGATTGCACCTCTGCCTCCGAGCATATAGGCGACCCCAGTCGGAATCCCAGGATGGTCCTCAACACTGACTGCGTGGCAGTACGCAGCGCAGCACGAGCCTCGCAGCGACCAACCGCTTACGTGACAGGACATAGACCCGCGCGGCACCTTCCCGATTTCCCGCCGGTTCTTCAGGCTAACGTTACGTGGAAAGGTGCGCCTAATAAAAATGTGTGAGTCCGGAGGGGACTTCGTGCACTCAAGACCTGAAACGGGTACTCCTGCACCTCGGGCTTGACGCGTTGCCCGTGCGCCGCTCGACCTCTACGTTGCGCTGCGACACATTCACGCGCGGAGATTCACCTGATGCGCATAGGCGTGCCGAAGGAGGTCAAGGTCCACGAGTACCGCGTCGGCATGACGCCCGCGAGCGTGCGCGAGGCGGTCGAGCATGGCCACCAAGTGTACGTCGAGCATGACGCGGCTGCGCGCCAGGGCATCACCGACAAGGACTACGAGCGGGCCGGCGCCACGGTGCTCGCCACCGCCGCGGAGGTGTTCGCCGTGGCCGACCTGATCGTCAAGGTGAAGGAGCCGCAGCCCGCCGAGTGCGCCATGCTGCGCGAGGGCCAGGCCCTCTTCACCTACCTGCACCTCGCCCCCGACCCCGAGCAGGCCAGGGCGCTGATGGCCTCGGGCGTCACCGCCATCGCCTACGAGACCGTGACGGGCGCGCGCGGCGGCCTGCCGCTGCTAGCCCCCATGAGCGAGGTCGCCGGTCGCATGGCCATCCAGGCTGGCGCGCATTGCCTGGAGATGGAGCAGGGAGGACGTGGCACCTTGCTCGGCGGCGTCGCCGGCGTGGCGCCGGCCAACGTCGTGGTACTGGGCGGCGGGGTGTCCGGCATCAACGCTGCGCGCATGGCCATCGGGCTGGAGGCGCAGGTGACCGTGCTCGACATCAACGTCGAGCGTCTCTACGCCATCGACCAGCAGTTCGGCGCCGCCGTCAACACCATCTTCTCCACGCGCCAGGCGGTGGAGGACTACGTGCTGGAGGCCGATCTGGTGATCGGCGCGGTCCTGGTGCCCGGGGCCGCGGCGCCGAAGTTGATCACGGAGAAGCTCGTGCGCGACATGAAGCGCGGCTCCGTGCTGGTTGACATCTCCATCGACCAGGGCGGCTGCTCGGAGACCTCGCGGCCCACCACGCATGCCAACCCGACCTACGTTCTGCACGAGGTCGTGCACTACTGCGTGACCAACATGCCCGGCGCCGTGGCGCGCACCTCGACCTTCGCGCTCAATAACGCCACGCTGCCCTTCATCCTGGCGCTGGCCGACAAGGGGCCTGCCGCCGCCATGCTTGCCGACCCTCACCTCCTTGCCGGCCTGAACGTAGACAGGGGACGCATCACGCACCCCGCTGTGGCCGCCGCGCTCGGCGTCGAAGCCGCCGACCCGCGCGAACTCCTCGCGCGTTGACGCAAGGGCTCAATAGCAGCCACGCTCCCAACGCTCTCGATGGCGCCTATTACGATCTCGAATCCTCATTGAGCGTCATCCCAACATCCGCTACTGGGTCCATGGACACACCCGAACGAGCCGCACCTCCATTTTCTCAAATCCAAGGCGGCATAGAGGATGTGCGAAAACCGCTCCCCCATCGTGGAGGCAATCTGGCCGTCACGCCATTGAAACGCTGACGCCGCCCCCTGACAGTCCGCTGATTTTCTCAAGATCAGCAGTGTTGGTGGCAGTCGTCTTCATCCAAGGCAGGGCGAAGCGGGAGAGTGTCGGTAGGCGTTGTTATGGCCAAGCTCGAAGCAACGAAGTTCGCCGCCTACACCGTGAGTCCCTTCTTGCTCCTGTTCGGCCTGCTGTACGCAGGATTTGGTGTCGCCTCGCCATTCCTGCCTGCCTTCATGGAAGCGCGGGGTATCCCGGCCGAGCAGATCGGGATGATCTTCGGCGCTGCTACTGCGATCCGGCTCATCTCCGCACCCGTTGCTGGACGCATCGCCGACCGGACACATGCGCTACGCGCAACTCTTGCGGCATGTACCATCGCCACGGCGTTGGCTGCGCTCGGCTACTTGTCGGCTTCCGGGTTTTGGGCGCTGCTTGCGTTCAGTCTGCTGCATGCAATGGCCCTGGCGCCCACAACCAATCTGGCCGACGCTCTGGCGGTGGTTGCCTCCCGGCGTGAAGGTTTCGAGTACGGGTGGGCACGTGGCGCAGGTTCCGCTGCCTTTATCATTGGTTCGATTGCGGCTGGCTTTGCGATCTCGACGTTCGGGATTGGGATCGTTGTCGTTCTGCAAGCAATCCTGATGATCGCCGTGCCAGTCGCAGTCCGATTGGTTCCACCGGTTGCGGGTTCGAGACAAGTCACCGACCAGATATCGCACGATGGGCTATCGGCTTTGCTGCGTATGAAGGTATTCCGGCGCGTCGTGCTGGTCGCGGCTTTAATCCTTGGCAGTCACGCCTTGCACGATATCTTCTCGATCATCCGCTGGACCAAGGCGGGTATTTCTCCGCAAGCGGCAGGCATGCTGTGGTCGCTGGCGGTCGCAGGCGAAGTGATGATGTTCTTCGTGGTCGGGCCATGGCTGCTCGCACGCCTGCAACCTGCCCATGCGATGGCAATTGCGGCTGTCGCCGGTGCGGTCCGCTGGCTCATATCTGCTGTGACCGTCGATCTCACCGCGCTGGTGATAATCCAGCCCCTCCACGGCGTCACGTTCGCTCTTCTGCATCTAGCCTGCATGCGCATACTGGCTGTTATCGTGCCGCCCGAACTCGCCGCCACAGCGCAAGCAGTCTATGGCACGGTAGGTGTTGGTGCCGCCACTGCGCTGCTGACCTTTGCATCGGGCTGGTTGTATTCGTGGGTTGGTGGCCAAGCATTCTTGGCGATGGGCCTGTTATGCCTCACCGCGCTACCTGTGGCTCTGTCGCTAGTTAGCGTTTCCGGCCAGACCTCCGCAGAGGATGCGGCATCGTAAGAGATCGGGTCGGATAACGTCCTCGACCCGTTTTGGCTGGGCGCTAAGGCCAGTAACTCCACGGAAGGCCGCACGCGTCCTTTCCGTCTGTGAGCTGCCTTTCAGGATCGGCGGTATCGGCCAGCAAGTCTGCAGCCGGACAACACCAGAGACGGCCCCGTCATGGAGAACGTGCATTTCTCGGCTGGCCCCGGAGAATCGCGCACTTTATAGCGGAAGGTCCCACTGTCGGCGGTCCACTGCCCGTGCTCATCGCCGAAGCTGTACTCGGACACCCCAAGCACGAGCATCTTTTGTCCTTGCCACGCGCCCATCAACGAGTGGGGCGGTTGGCTTGAACTGGCGCAGCCGGGGAATGCCAAGAAGAGCAGGATTGCAAACCACATCGGTCCCTATCGGACCGAAGGATGGCCGCATGACGGCAGCTCCATCGATGATCCCCAAAGCGCTTACCGAGCGAAGCGTTGCATGGCAACGTCCCCTACCGGCTACCTGAAGGCCAGCATCAGGCGATCACGGCCTGGCTTGGCGGCGTCGATCATCTTGCGCACCTCCAACTCGCCTAGGATCCGCCTGGGCCACCTGGCGGGGCGCCTTCTTGAGCTTGATCAGCGGCGCCGCGTTGAACCGCGTGAGGCCGATGCGGTGGGCGAAGCCGAGGAACGACCTCGCCGAGACCACGTATGTGTTGACCGTGGCCGGCTTGACCGGTGCTCCATCCTCTTTGACACGCATCACTTCGACCGCCTGTAGCACCTCCTCGACGGGTCGCTGTGCGCACACCGGTATCCGCTCATAGTTCACCACTTCTGAGTGAAGCGGGATCGAAGCGCTACGAATGTGTCTGAAGATCGAACTAAGCAAGCTCCTCCCTCGCACGAGGGGCGAACAAATGCTTGTTCGACTTCGGAGGTAACTGGGGAGCGGACCCCGGGCTTTTCCTTGCTCTCCGGGGAAAAAAAGAACGCAACGTGGAGCTGCGGGTGCAACGGTTCGACTGTATTCCAAACTAGGGCTGCGCCCACTACCGCACATGCTATTCGGGCGGCTGTGGAGTGGCGTGCACGAGCAAGCCAACTTGTCGCGCTGCGTAACCCAAGCATTCCGGAAATCAAAGCGAAACCCCCAACGATGGGGAGGATGTCCCAAATCGACGGCAACCTGCTCATTTGGCTACCCTTGGTCAGACGCGCTCTCAACTCTGTTATCGCACCTCGCCGCATCGGTGATGTTCCACCAGGAACAGAGGCCGCGACAAACTATCCCGCATAGACCTCGAAGGGACGCCGGTGGTGAGCAGTGCACGACAGGCCCCGAACTCAGGATTGCACGACGCCTGGAGCAACACCTCGCCGGCGAACTGCACGCGGTAGCTGGTGCCGCGGCTGCCGGAGCCGAGCTATCGAGCGCAATAGTGGCGCCATGAGACATACATCCGGAGCCGTTCCGGCGGCAGCCCAACGAGGGTGTGGTTGAGCACCTCCACTTGCTCCTCTGCGCGACGGAGGCAGGCAGTGTCGCTTGCTTGCTTAGTGATCGTGTGGCGCCCCTTGGCGAGATCTGGGCAGTCGATCTGCAGGTCCAAGCCGTAGCTCACCCGCGCCACCCGGCTAGGTTCGCTTCAGTTCCCGCGTACGACTCCATAGGTGAGCCCCGCGACGCCGAATACGCTCCAAGCACCGTTCCAGATGGCCCAATAGTCTGGCTCGATCGCTGCGTAGTATAGGCCAGCGCCGAGGGCAATCAGCCCGGCACCTCTGAGCGCATAAGCCGCCTGCTTCCGGTGCATTGGTGCCATCTTCGCGCCTACGTAAACGCAGCCCCCATGGCTGCTCCGGAAAGAGCTTCAATTCCGGCGCGCTCATAAAACGGCGGCAAACCGATGCCGGCCATGCCAATTCGATTTAACCACTTCACCACGAACCAGGCTGTCCAAGCCGCGCCTACCGCTATGGGCAGCAAGGCGACCCAGCGAAGAACCACTTTGAAGTTTTGCATCGTTGATCTTACCACTGCTGAGCTGAGCGTAGTGCGCAGTGACAACGAACATCAATTGAATAGCGGTTACGACTGAACCTGATGACCTGGCGGTTGCTTGGCACGCATCAAGCGCGGTGTCGTCCACGGTTTCCGCAATGACACGCAAGATCCTGCGACGTGCCTCTGCGTCTTGAGTTCCCGGCGTTCTCGGTCCCGCCTACTTCCGTGAGATGGCTGCGCTGATTGTCGGTGGCGCTCCCGACCTCGCGAAGATGAAGGAAACGATGCTCCGCTAGGGGTGTCACTGCACCCGAACTCACCACGGGAAACGCTACGTCGGTCTGTGCGGCGGCTCGGCCACCAAGACCGTGGAAGGGGAAAAAAGGAGTAGCCAGTTTGCTCGCTGACCTGTCGCCGCCCAAATACCGGCGCGTTGCGATTGAGGGCGTAGTGAGCAACCTGCGCATCACCACCCTCGCGGGAATTCGCAAGTTGAAGCCCGCAGTCGACAAGTTCTATGCTCTGCTCAGCGACGAGCAGAAGAGGGCAACGGACAGCCACATCATCTTTCCGTAGTCTCTAGACTATGCGGCGGGGTGGGCGGCGCTCGTAATGGTGTGAAGAGCAACCCTGTCGAAGCTTCTCATGCCGTGCGGCCGTACCGGCGCACGCCCCAAGTTGCGAACCATCACCTTTCAACGTCGCCCAAGGCAAGCTCGCTTGGGCTGGTGGCGAGCTGGAAGAGCCAATTAACAATGACCAAGAATTCCGACCGTGAAAGTTTTTTGTCTCCGTTCTTGTCGAACTTCAGCACTATCTCCTGTCCTGACTTTGCATCCATGGCCGGAAGCATGGCTTCGAGTTCGTTCGCGTCCAGGAGCCCATCCCCGTTCTTGTCCAACTGTGTGAACAAATCACTATAGTACGTGGTTGCCTGCTCCAGCGTGATGCGCCCCCTGCCTGCGGTGTCGATCTTCTTGTATTCGGCGACAAACGGGCTCCGGGCTGCAGAAGGCTTTGCCGGCGCGCCACCAAGCCCCGACGGGCAGCCAACAGCCGCCAGACAGAGCGCAAATGCCCCGGCAGTTGCGATGTTCACTTTCGCCGATTTGGAATATCTCATCGCAACCTCAGCATAGAGGTCATCGCGCAAACTAGCGCCCGGCAGATGCAGGCCCACCACAGAATAAGAAACACTCGTCAGGTTCGTGTCAGCTTCATGACCTCTTGCCGGGCGCTGCTGATGGCAACTCAGCAAAACAGGCAGGATCGGCACATCGATCGGACCTCTTGAACGTCGTGGTCAATCTTGGCACGGGTGCTTTTGATCAGCGTTTTCGACTGGTCGGTATCACAGACGAAGACATGCTTGCCGCTCAGCTCCACGACCTTCCTACGAAAGTACGCGGCGACCCGGCTGAGGGCGCGTGCCTCGATGCAGTCCCTGGCCGCCCAGACCATGCGTCGCTCGACGAACGATGGCGCGCCGCAGTGTCTGAGAAATGCTTCGGCCAAAGCATAGTTGTCAGCACGGCGCCATAGATCCTGTATCTGAGCTTGCGACAGATAGGAGAAGCCGAGCTTGGCAGGCTCGACGATCGTCCAGGCTGGATGGGTCTTGAGCGGACCAAAGCCAGCCGTGAAGATCACTCCCGCGCACGCCAACAGTGATCCTGCAGTCCTTCCGAAGTTCATCGACTGCCCCCTACGGTTGCCGCTCCGGAGCATTCAACCTTTGCCGTCGTCGGAGCGACTCGCAGCCGTCTTCCTCCATCGACCCCTCGGTGCAACCCGACAGTGCGTTTGCGCGCGGGGTATTTGCCATCACGAGGTCCGCAGGCGGCTGCCGCTCGTTGCCGTCGAACATGTAGTCCATCACTTCGAGCTTCCGGACTCTGTGATGCGTTGCTTATCGATTGTGCTCATGCTGGCGCCATCTCCCCTACGTCCTTCTTCTCGAAGCCCGACTGGACGATGCGCATGCGATCAGGGTCGGAGGTCTTGATGAGACCGAACGCCTCTTCGGGCGAGCCGGTCAGCCAGGTCGAATACCCGCTTTCCCTAGTCAGCAGCACCGGACTGCGTTCGTGGTTGATGGTCTGGGTGAGCGTATTCGGCAAGGTCGTCATGAAGGAGAAGACCTCGATGTCGACATTCGGTCCATCCTTCTTGATTGGCTTCTTCCACCGGCAGTAGATCCCGGCAAAGGCGAACAACGGCCGCTCGTCGTTGCCGTTGAGCGCGAACCAATGCCAGCGCGCCGGCTTGCCCTCATCGGGCTCGCAGAAGGCGGTGGCGGGCACTAGGCACCGTCGCTTCTCGAAGCTGTCCTTCCAAAACTTGGTAGCGGCCTTGTCGTCGCGAGTGTTGGTCACGCGCTTCGGCGCATAACCATCCCGCAGCAGGATGAAACCCCAGCTGCGAAATACCAGTTCGCGCTCCCCGTCGTCGGTCTGCTTGATGATCGGCGCCATGTGACCGGGGAAGATCGCCGGCAGCGCGTCGATCATCACCATCCGGTTGTCCGACAAGTGGAACTTGCGGGCGAGCGCCGCTCGGCTAGTCCTGATGCTGTAGAGGTTGCACATCAGGATCTCATGCCAGCTTCCGGCTTCTACCGGGAAGTCACGCGGTCGCTCGTCTCGCGACGAGACCGGCGTCGGAGTCTTGGATCGCGACTAGCTCCACGTCTGGCATGGCGACGAGGTGCCGGAGGTAGGCGGCGTCGTTGAGCGCATGCCAGTGGCTCACCTGGATGGCAGCGACGCGAATGGTCATGGGCGTCCTCTTCGTGGTCTTGCGTCTCTCCGAAGGCGCCCTTCATACTGACATTGATGGACGGGAGAACAGAAGTGGGAGCAGTAAGACTTAACCTACTACCGCGGCCGCGAGAAAGGGACGCTGAACGTCATCGATGGCGGGACAAAAGACGGGTTTCGAGTCTTGGCACTTCATGGAGCGAATGGGGCCCAGGAGAGCCCCGACATGCTGCGCCGCCTGCTTAGGCAACGGGACATAGCATAACGCACGCCCCGATCGGCGACGCCGACAACACAAGGAACTGGGAGATTGCCATGTGGCCTCGGAATGCACTCACCGAAAGGTTGAACCTCAGGTGGCCAATCCTGCAGGCGCCCATGGGGTGGCTCAGCACGCCGGCTTTGGCTGCCGCAGTCAGCAACGCCGGCGGCCTTGGCGGTCTCGGCATGTGGGGCTTTTCTGCCGTGGACGCGGAGCGCCGCATAGCGGGGTTTCGCCAGCAAAGCGGCGGAAGCCTAAATGTCAACTACCCGCTCTGGCCCGAGCCCGAGATCAGCGCAGAGGTCGCCGAGCCGATGCGCCAACAGCTCCAGGTCCACTATGAGGCGAAGGAACTAGGCCCCGTTCCGAAGCCTGAGGGCACCGCAAGCGAAGTCAGCCCCGAGCATCTGTCGATGCTCTTGCGCGTGAAGCCGCAGATGGTGAGCTTCCACTTCGGCCTACCCAGGCAGGAGGTCCTCGACGCCATCAAGGGTGCAGGCATTTTTGTTATCTCCAGCGCCACGACCGTCGCCGAGGCGCAATTGCTTGAACAGCGCGGCGTCGACGCGATCATCGCTCAAGGCACCGAAGCGGGTGGTCATCGCGGCACATTCACTGGTGTCGACATAAGCATGCAGCCAGGCCTCTTCGCGCTCTTGCCGCAGGTGGTCGACGCCGTGCGCGTTCCTGTGATCGCAGCCGGCGGCGTGGCCAATGGGCGCACGGTCGCGGCGGCGGTAATGCTGGGCGCAAGTGCGGTGCAACTGGGCACCGCCTTCCTGCGCTGCGAGGAGGCCAACGTGCTAGATGCGCATCGAGCTGCGCTGCGCGAGGCCAATGAGGCCAGTACGATCGTGACAGATACCATCACTGGGCGGCCTGCTCGCTATATCCGCAATAGGCTCACGGATGACCTTATGGCCTCAGGGCTGAAGCCAGTGACATTCCCCGCGCAGCTCAGCCTGACGGCGCCGCTTGGCGCCACGGGAGACAGAGAGCTAACGGCCCTATTCGCCGGACAGTCGGTCGCCCTCGCGAGAGACACGACCGCCGCCGAGTTGGTCGCCACCCTCGCCGAGGACGCAACTCGGCGTCTTCGGCAGTGACCCTGGCGCAGTTGGCGTCCGGAATTTCCCCGGAATATGCGCGCGCACGCGGCCCCGTCGGCTATGCGGCGTCGACGTGTATGATGGAGTGAACCGCTCGCTGCAGAGCAATGACCGGGTTCTGCGCGGCAGACCTCAGCGACAAGACGGGCGGTCGGAGGCGTTGGTCGGTTTGATGTCGGCCGCTCGGGCTCGGGGCGGCCATCCTGCCTACGCTCAGCCTCGGAGAAAACGCCATGGGCTTTGCCACAACGGCCGCCGCGCGACTTCGACGTTCTGGATCACAACCTTGTCGTGGAAGGTCGAATGCGAAACTCAGCCACCACCGGGTGATGGTCGCTTGCCAAGTTGCTGGCAGGGCTATGCACAACTTCGCCGGCGATGATCTCGATCGCGTCGTTAGCAAGAATATGGTCGATCCGCATTCCGGAACTCTTGTCGACGCTGATCAGGTCGGTGGGGATGGAGTAACGGCGTCCCGCCGTGGTATGGCGTCCTTGAGCCCAAGCGCGCGCAAGGCGTTAAACACCTGCCGTCCGCTCTCGATGAACTGATCGAGGGCCGCGTCGGGCTCCGGTGAGAAGCGTTGGAAGGCGGCGACCATTGCGATGCGGTCGATCTCGTCCTCCGGGCTCACGCAGTTGAAGTCGCCGCATACAACCAGGGGCCCTCTCAGATCAGCAACTAGGTGCACGAAATCAGCTGCCTTGTCGGCCGGGTTTCGGTTTGGGTGCGGATGATACGAGGCAACCGCGAACTCGCCTATCTGCGCGTCAATTAGCGCGACGAGGCCGCCGCGGTCCTCGGTTCGCATCTGGTAAGAGCGCAAAATCGGCAGCCGACTCAGAATGGCGTTGCCCCCGCGTCGTCATACAGCGCGGCAACCTGGTAGGGGAACCCGAATAGGCGTGCGTAGTCGACGATGTGCCCTCGGTACTGCTGGCAAAAGAGTGCCTCATTAAGAACGAGGATGTCCGGCCGAAGCTCGTTCACCACCGCGCGGGCGGCGTCGGCCCTTGCCCGATCAAGGCGGCGGCGCTCGCTCGCGGGCGGAGCAGTCGGGCGAAGGCCTTCGAGGAGATTGTAGGAGACCAGTTCGCAGAGCCTGCACCATCCCGTTTCCTTCACCTGGCGGCGGGGGCGCGCTCTTGTAATTTTTGTTCACTTCGCTGCGAGCGATCTCATGACCGCTGTCTGAGCTAAGGCGTCCATCACCAAGCCAATGCCGACATTTGCTGGCGGGCTACCGCCGCGGGCGCACCGCCCTTCGACACGTGGCCCTGCTGTCTTATGGTGGGCGCCCACTAGCGTCAACTCATACGGCATATCGGCATCCGCGAGCGCATCGCTGCGGCGGCCGGTCGGTGCGTGGCCTGGTGATCCACGCCATGCCGCGGGGCTGCTCATCGCTTCTTCGCAGGTGCCTTCGGCAACGCGCGGTAATAGACCTTTCTCTTCTCTTTCTTGCCCGCCGCGTCCATCACGCCAGGAATCCACGTGCAATCGTCACGGGTACGGGCCTTCATCCTTCAGCAATTTGCAAGCGGGTGACTTTTTCTTGGGCGCTTGCGCGCCGACGTCAGAAGCAAAGGCAGCAATCGCTGCAGCGGCGACGCACGCAACACCAGCACCGCGAAGCACATTCTTCGTTGCTCCGGCCTCCCCTTTTGGAACGTAGGTCAGCACCAACTGGTAACAGTTCAATATCGACCCAAGCCGTGCAGTGCCCAGCCTGGATACGAACCGCCGGGCACTGTTTCGATAAGGGTTGTGCCAGGCAGGACGGTGCCTGCCTCCGATGTCTGTAACGTGACCGATTTTGCAGTAGGCGGGCTCTTAAGGGGCGGCTGGGTCTTCCGTGAGGTCTGGGCGAGAACTTTCTCCTGCGACATGCCCTTCGGAGCGAGTTCGGAGGCTCTCGTCACGTCCGCAATGGCACGAGTGTAGTCACCCTTGCGCGCATAGACGCGGCCGCGGTCCTCGAATGCCGGGCCATAATTTGGGTTGAGTTCAATGGCCTTGGTGTAGTCAGCTACCGCCCCGTCGAGTTCATCTTTTGCCGCATACGCGAGCCCACGATTGTGATATGCGACCACGTGATGCGGATCGTGTTGGATATCACTGCAGAGCAGCTTTTGATCCGAACGACCTCATCTCTCTGTTCGAGGCAATCGCGAGTATCATCGGCCGTTGCTGCAGTCGACATTGCAACAATCAAACTCACTCCCAGCAGGCATGGTCTGCGCATCGTTTCACCTCCCTCGCTGCCCGCAGCCTATATGGTGGCACTAATTGTGGTGAAACGTGAAGTTGAGCGGGCCAGCGACTGACCATCGCCAGAAAGCCTCCTAGAGGGCCGTAGGGCGCGCGGCAGCTTTAGGGGCACTTCCCCCCGGCGCGACCTTGGATCGCCAGCGTCACGCGTTGCTGAGGCGGCTTTCCGTGAGCGCTGGCGCCGTCTGCTCGGCCGCCTACTGTAGGCGTTGCAAAGAACGACAGGTTTTTCGCTGTTGCGGCCGCTTGTCGGCTAGCTCGGTTCCTAGGGAAAACCACCGTCATGGTCCGGTTGATGACGAAGGCCGGTCCGTTCGAGGATATCGGCGACCACTCCGCCGCTACTGGGTGAGCCCCACCACGGCACACAAGGCGCTGCCACGGCTGCCTCTAACGCCCAGCGTGTTGATCAAGGAAGCGGCGGCAGATGTCGAAATCTTTGGCGTAGCCGGATGGCAGGGTGGCCTTCTTGTCCTTGGCAAGCCTTTCCGCGAAAGCGACCATACGGGCGGTCGGAGGCGTTGGCCGGCTTGATGTGGGCCGCTTGGGCTCGGGACGGCCATCCTGCCTACGCTCATCCATCTGTTGATGCGATGCGTTCTTCGCTCTGCGCGGGCGTTCCCTCTTGGGTTTTGCCACATCAGAGGTGGCCGTTGCATGCCCGCCAGCGCGGCTCTTACGCCCAACCTTTGGCCGCCCGCGTCTGCTGCGGACAGATACCGGCTGGCTCAAGTCGACGGTGCTGCCGTTATGCCGCCGGAGCACCGTGATCAACCGATCCGCCTCGTCGGCGATCTCGTCGATGACGGCGCGGAAATCCGCTTTGCCGACCACGACATCGTCGAGCCGCATCTCCCAGACCGCAGTGGTTCCGGGATCGACCAGCGTGGGGGCGGCGGCGCGCAGCAGTTCGAACAGCTGTAGACCTGCTGGCGTCGGCACCACCAGCTTGCCGTCGGCAGCGAGCAGGTTCTGGCGTTTGAGGCCCTTGATGATCTCGGCACGCGTAGCCGGTGTGCCGATGCCTTTGGCCTCCTTCAGTCGCTCACGCAGGGCCTCGTCCTTGACGAAGCGCCAAGCGTTCTGCATGGCGTCGACCAGCGTGCCCTCGTTGTAACGCGGCGGCGGCTGGGTCTGCTTTGCCTGAACGCGTGGCTGGGTCAAAGTCGCCTGCTGGCCGTCGACGAGCTGGGGCAGCGTCTGCTCCGTCTCGGCCTCTCCCTCCTTCTCGCGTCCTGGCTCGGGATCGGCCGCGCCGAACGCTGCCTTCCAACCCTGCACCAAAGGGATGCGACCAACAGCGCGAAACTCCGCTGCGGCAGCTGCCCCCCGCTCTGGTACTGGCACTTTCATCGTGACCACGGTCTGGCGGTACTCGAAGTCCGGCATGACGGCAGCGAGGTAGGAGCGGCAGATCAGGGCGAACAGCCGCTTCTCGTCGTCGCTGAGGCGGGTGATGCGTGCCTCAAGGTCGTCCATCACGTTGACGTTGGGCACGATGGCATGGTGCGACACGCCTTCGAGCGCCTTGTCGCAGAAATGCCCGGATTTGCCACGGCGGATCACGGGTCGGTCGATCTGCAGGTGTGCGAAGCCGCGCAGCCGGGTCATGGCGGCGACAATGGCCGGCACATCCGCAATCTGGTTCTCGGCTAGATGCCGGGCCTCGGCCCGGGGGTAGGTGATGAGCTTCTTGCCCTCGCCATCGTAGAGTTCTTGCGCGATCGCAAGGGTCTTGTCAGCCGTCCAGCCCCAGCGCTGGCCGCAGGTCTTCTGCAGCGACGGCAGATCGAACAGGCGCGGCGGTGCCTGCCGGCGATGCTCGACGGACACGGCCAGTGGGCCGGTGTGCTTGGCGGCGGCCTTGGCGATGGATTCGGCCAGGGCGCGGTCGCGGATGCGGGCCTTGACCGGCGGGGCGTGGCGCATGAGGAAGGTGCCATCCTCGACCTTGGCCGTGGCCACGATCTCGAAGTAGTCCTCGATGCGAAAGTCCCGGATCTCGATCTCGCGCAAGCAGACGATGGCCAGCGTCGGCGTCTTCACCCGGCCGATGCCGATGACGCCCTTGACGCCGCGGGCGAGCAGCGTCCGTGTCGCCGTGCGGGTCAGCGACAGGTTGAAGATCTGGTCGGCCTGCTGCCGCGCGACGGCGGCCTCGTACAGTGAGCGCAGCTCGCGGTTGGGTTTGAGCTTGTCGAAGGCCTGCCGCAGCGACTTGGGGTCCTGGGCAGTGAACAGGGCGCGCTGGACGGTGCCGCGATAGCGCAAGTGCTCCAGGATCTCCTGGCCGATCAGCTGACCCTCGCGGTCGCAGTCGGTAGCGAGGATCACCTGATCGCAACGCTCAAGCGCAGCAGCGATCGCCTTTAGCTTGGCGGGTTTATTGCCCTCGGTCATGGACTTTGTGGGGTAGAGCCCGTCCGGCTTCAGCAGCACGCACGCCCAACTCTTCCACGAGGGCTCGACCTCGTGGGGCTCGGCCAATCTTAGCAGGTGGCCCTCGGCCGGCAGGATCTGCCCGAACCGGTCGCCGAGCGCCGAGCGCAGATCACGGGCTTGGCTGGTCTTCTCGGTGATGATCAGGGTGGCCATGGGGCGCAACCTGACCTGAATCTCCACGTGTTCCAACCATGCGATGAAGAATATCCGCAATGAACGGTGGCCGCAGGATGCTCGCAACACGACCCGCCTGGGCAATGATCCCGCGTCACTTCGGCATACTGCTGCGGAGGCGCTGTCGCGGGCCTTACGTCGCGCCGGTCGCGGGTCTTCAGCGACGTGATCCTGCCTCCAGACATCGCCGCTTGCTGATCACCTTCGGATACTCGTGATGCCCTGGTACACCACCCGTCT
The DNA here is from genome assembly GCA_963774165.1 of uncultured Alphaproteobacteria bacterium. GTDB lineage: Bacteria > Pseudomonadota > Alphaproteobacteria > Rhizobiales > Hyphomicrobiaceae > AWTP1-13. Next base: position 28,411 of record CAVZEC010000012.1, read on the forward strand.
ACAATCAGACGGCTCGCCCCTCAACGCCAACCGACTGGGCAAAGCCTCCGACGATGCCGGCTACCATATCGGTTGCTACGGTACCCGTGTCTACGCGCGCAGCAAACGGCACGCTGAAGCACTCGCACGTGTGCGCGGCATGAATGAGGTCCTCTGCCTCAAGAGCCGCGCTCCGAGCTATCCCCGAGCATCCGGTCGGGGCACCGTTGCCCGTTTGGCCAGCATGCGATTCACGATCATAGCTGCGAGGACAAAGAAGCCCAGCGGCATCACGACGAAGACAATTACTGCGGCCGCCGTTTTCATCTACCTCTCCCTTCAAGAGGTTCCCACTTATCTTTGAGTCAGGTTTAGCAAAATCAAATTGAAATTGGATTCGAAGGCCTGAGGTGATTTGCCTAAAAGTAACAGCGGCACAGTAGGGAATTGCTAACCTGTTGGCCAAGAGGTGCGCTGGCGTTAGCCTCCTGCGCACTCCACGCGCCAAAACGGAGGACCTCGCCGGTGATGCCGCGATTGAGTGCATTCTTGTCTCAACTGTGCGCCATAGCTTTGCAACACGACGGCGGGGCGCTCGCATGAGTATCCCTCTCGTCGCGCTCACCGGCGCCACGGGCTTCATCGGCCGCCATCTGCTCAAGGAGCTGCCGAAGCGCGGCTACAAGATCCGCGTTCTGTTGCGCCGCCCGACCATGTTGCCGCCGGAGGCGAGCGGCGCCGTGGTGGGCGATCTCGCAGCGCCGCGCAACATGTCGGACGCGCTCGCAGGCATTGACGCGGTGATCCACTCGGCCGGTCTCGCGCACGGCATGTCGGGCCTCCCCGAAGACGACTACCGGGCCATTAACACGGAGGCGACGGTCGGCCTCGCCCGCGCCGCCGCGCGGGCCGGGGTCCGCCGGTTCGTGTTCCTCTCCTCCATTCGCGCGCAATCTGGGCCTGTCGCGAGCGAGGTGCTAACCGAGGACATGGAGCCACGGCCGACAGACGCGTACGGGCGCTCCAAGCTCGACGCGGAGCGCGGCCTTGCCGACGTTCACATCGACTGGGTGGCGATGCGGCCAGTGCTCGTCTATGGGCCGGGCGTGAAGGGCAATATGGCGGCGCTCGTAAAGCTAGCCGCCAAGCCCCTGCCGCTTCCGTTCGGCAGCCTGCCGGGACGGCGTTCTCTTCTTTCCGTCGACAATTTGGTCGTGGCCATCGACACCGTGCTGCGCGCCGACGCGCCGTTGCGGCGGCCCTTGATAGTGGCCGAACCTGAGGCACTCACGATCGCCGAGATGATCACATCTCTGCGCCGGGGGCTTGACCGGCGCCCAGGGCTTCTCCCGGTGCCCGCGCCATTGCTTCGGTACGTCTTTGGAATGCTCGGTCGTGCTGAGGCATACGAGCGGATTGCAGGCTCGCTTGTGGCGAGCGCGGCGGCCCTGACGGCACTCGGCTGGACACTGCCTGTCGCAACGCGGGATGGGCTCGCCGCCTTGGCGCGAACTGCGGGTCAAGCTAAAGGGACGAGTGTCGGCTAGGGAGGCTGATGCGAACAGACATCGCTGGCCGACATGCAGCCGAAATGCGGTTCGGAGATTCGGACCAGTTTCTCAGCAGTTCGCGCGAGCCTGCGCGCGAATTCACGGGATCCTCCTAGGCGGATGCGCCCCGCAACGGCCACGTCCAGGGCCCTACGCGAGCACCCTGAGGGCGCCCCATCCAGCCTGCGTTGACGGCTTTCCGTGGCCGCTGACATCACCCTTCGGCCATCTATCGCGGACATGCCAATATCCCCGCTAGCGAGGAGCGCAGTCCGTCGGATGGGAAGGGGGCCCATTCGGGAGAGAGGGTTGCACCGGCCAGCCACGGCTTGGCTTCACTCGGGGTCGGTGCCGAAGATGGACTTGCGCTCCTCAGGCGCCTCATTGGGCTTGAAAGCTTCGATGATGGAGTCGGCCTCGCCCTCAGACGCTCTCTCGCCAGTTTTCCTGTTGCAACTCGCACAAGCTTCATGCCCTGTGGCATGCGGAAGGAGACGATCGGTTTGCCGGCCAGTGCCATGCGCATGAAGTTGGCGAAGATGGGGGCTGCGAGATGGCCGCCGGTCGAGCCGTGACCCATGGATTCGGGCTTCTCATAGCCCACGGATACGCCGACCAGCAGGTCGGGCGTGTAGCCGACGAACCAGGCGTCCTTTTCCTCGTTGGTGGTGCCCGTCTTGCCGGCTACCGCCAGGTTGGGGATCGTGGCCTTTATACCTTGCGCCGTGCCGCGCTGGATCACGCCCTGCATGATCGAGGTGATCTGGTATGAACTAAAGGCCGTGATCAGAGGCGTGCGCTTGTCCGGCAGGACCGGCTCGGCCTGGCCTTCCCACTTGGGCGCATTGCAACCTGTGCACTCGCGCCCGTCAGCACGCCACAGCGAGCGGCCCCAGCGATCCTGGATGCGGTCGATCAGCGTCGGCTTCACCTGTCGACCGCCGTTGGCGAGCGCAGCGTACGCGGCGCACATGCGCAAAAGGGTGGTCTCGCCGGAGCCGAGCGCAAGCGAGGGCATGGTCAGCTTTTTGTCGTAGAGGTCAAAGCGCCTGGCGTACTCCCCGACCACCGAGAAACCCATGGCTTGCGCCAGCCGCACCGTCATCAGGTTGCGTGATTGCTCGATGCCTGCGCGCAGGGGAGTTGGACCGGAACCAGCACCACCATCGTAGTTCTTGGGCGACCAGGGCGGCCGGCCCCGGCCCATGTCGACCTCGATGGGCTCATCCAAGATCTGGTCTGTGGGCTTGTAGCCGTTGTCGAGTGCGGCCGCGTAGACGATCGGCTTAAACACGGACCCTGGCTGCCGCTTGCCCATCAGCGCCCGGTCGAACTGGTTGCCCGCGAACGCAAAGCCGCCGACGACCGCCAGCACGCGGCCGGTGTGGGGGTCCATGGCGATCAGGCCGCCATCGATCTCGGGGACCTGCATCAGCGACCAGGCGGCGCTCGGCCGTTGCGGGTCCTTGGGCGAGACCCAGATCACGTCGCCCACCTGCAGCACATCGGTCGCGACACGGGGCGTGGAGCGAGCCGTCCTGGCCCAGCGCATCTCTTCCCAGGGCACCTCGACCGTCTCGCGCTTGTCGGGCAGCGTGTTGTCCTGCAGCCGCGACGGGCGCAGTCCCACGCTCGCCTTCATCTTCTGCACGTCGAGCACGATGCCAATGCGCCAGGGCGCCACCTCGCCAGGAACGGGAATGTCGGCCAGCACCGCGCCCCAGTCGCCGCTGGCGCTGATCTTCTTGATGGGTCCGCGCCAGCCCTTCTTGCGATCGAACTCGACCAGGCCCTGGACGAGTGCCTTGCGGGCCAAGCGCTGCAGGTCGGGATTGAGCGAGGTCCTGACCGTGAGGCCGCCGTTGACGGTCCCGTCGCTCACGGCACCGCGCTCCGCCCTTCCCTTGACGCCATCCTCGCCAAAGTTGGCTTCCAGCGTGCGCTTAACGTCCTCTGCGAAATAGTCGGCGGCGTAGACCTGCGATCCGAAGGGACGAAGATTGACCTGGAGAGGCTTGGCCTTGGCGGCGGCCGCCTGCTCGGGCGTGATGTAGCCCGCATCCGCCATCTGGCTGATGATCCAATCGCGTCTGGCAGTCGCCTCCTTGGTCTTGCGCAGTGGATGATAGTTGTTCGGCCCCTTCGGCAGGGCGGCTAGGTAGGCTGCCTCCTCGATGGTCAGCTCGCTCAGCTCCTTGTTGAAGTAGTTGAGCGCGGCGGCGGCTACGCCATACGAGTTCAATCCGAGGAAGATCTCATTGAGATAGAGTTCGAGGATTTTATCCTTGGAGTAGGTCTGCTCGATGCGCAGCGCAAGCATGGCCTCCTTGAGCTTGCGGTCCACATTCTGCTCGTTCGACAGCAGGAAGTTCTTAGCCACCTGCTGCGTGATGGTCGAAGCGCCCTCCGGCCGCTTGCTGCCAAAGTTCTGCAGATTGTTCAGGACCGCGCGCAGGATGCCCTGGTAGTCGATACCTCCGTGCTGGTAGAAGCGCCGGTCCTCGGCCGACAGGAAGGCGGCGATGGTCAACTTCGGCACGGAGCTGATCGGCATGAAGATGCGCCGGTCACGCGCGTACTCGCCGATAAGGCTGCCGTCGTAGGCGTAGACGCGCGTCATGACGGCCGGCTCATACTTGGCGAGGCTGGCGTAGTTCGGCAGGTCCCGGGATGTCTGGTCGATGTAGTAGAGTACCGGGGCGGAAAGCCCGACTGTGAACCAGATCGTCAGCGTCACGATCACCCGCAGCGGCCGGAAAATGCGCCGGAGGAGCGAGGCCTTGTACGGCGATGGTTTCTGCTTCATGGGACTTCTGCCCATTGCGGCGCCTGCATCTGCAGCGCGGCAGCTACTGCCGGCATAGTCCACGCTCGCTGGCGACTGCAACGCCAATACACTGAGTGGGCACGCTGCTGGGAGAGCAGCGCGGCCAGCATCAACAAGGAGACCGGGAGGATCATGTTCATCGGCCAACCCCCGGGAAACACCTGTCCGAAAAGTGGGCCGATCACAAGCGCCCAAGAATAGGATACGCACGACCACCGCCCAGATCCGCACAAGGGCAGCCGGCACGGACAACGTCGCGTGGAAGAGCCCCACCACGACAGCAATTGCACCGAGCATAGCCATGAGGAACGGGCCTTGCGATGGAAGGTCGTCCTCGACCTGCGGCGCAAGATCCTCTGGGAGGCCGAACACCGCGCGGTAGAGCGCCAACGCTCCGATCGCGGTCGCTGCCATGGCGACGCCGGCGAACAGCAACGCGCACAGCCGGCAAGCGATCAGGACCAGGTTTTGTCTGTGCATACCGGTATCCTCAGCGACCGGCGGCATTCTGAAGGGAGAAAAGGTGTCCCATCAGTTACGACAGGAACATCCGAGCGTGAATGGATCGTCCGGCCCTCTGCGCGTTCGACTGGTTTCACCCCCAGTACGCGCGCCCACCCGTAGCTGTCCATGGAGCGCTGAACGATTTTGCTCACCCTGATTGCCGTCGCGTGGCTCATTGCATTCGCGCGCTTTTTATTCGAGATCATCACATGGTATGGCAAGCCCGAACACTTTGACTGCGCAGGCCTTCGGCTTGGCAACCGCCGCGATGGCCTTGCCTGGCTTGACCGGCGGCCGGATCGCGATGGTCTTCGTAGCGACGGGGGGTTGAGTAGGCTCCAGGGTGGCGGCTCGCTGCGGGACATCGTCGGTTGTGATGGGAGCCAGTGTTACCGTCGCCTCCCCACCCGGTTGCGCGACCTCCTCGTTACACTTCTTCAGGTCGGAAGGCGCCCGCGTCAATGTCATGGTTTCGCTGAACATCTTCAGGCCCTCGTAGCCCATGACCCGCAGCTTCTGGTCACTCAGGGGTGTGATCTCCACATCGTACTTCTTCTTCGAACCGCTGCTGGGGTCGATGATCCAGCCCCCACCCCATGTGTTGCGACCCAGCGGCTTGATGCCGCCCATCATCTGAAAATTGCAACCATGCTGGTCGCGCTGCTCTTTCACCCACACGACGCGTCCGCACAGGTGACCCCCGCAGTCCGAGATCTCGATCGCACCGCGCCCTGTAGGATCGGTCCAGACGCCTAACGGACTGAAGCCGGCCACCGCCGTGCCGCCAGCGGCGAGAACGACCCCCAGCGAGGCGACAACACGCTTGATGAGTGCGATCATGACGTTTCCTCGGTGCGGGTCCAAGGCCTAACGGTAGGTCGCGACGCACCTGAAGTCTGTTCCCTGGGGTACGCACTTTTGCCTCGCATGCAGTCTTTCTGAGGCGGCAACGTCTTCGGACCAAACGGTTGGTTGTGAGCCGTGCCCATGTCCACCAAGCCGCTAGAGCTTCAATCGGCAGCGCGACGCCGCGGTCTGAAGCTGATCCGCGACCGCTACAGCGCTCCAACCGTCCAAAAGAGGTATTTCGGGACGTGCTCTCGGAGGGCGCAGGATCGCCGCCATTATGTCGCTCGATGAGATCGAGATCGTGCTCAAGGGGTGGCGTGAGCCGATGCCGAACGCTACAGCGCGCTTTCCGTGGCAGGCCGTTGTGGTGACTGTGTTTGGTGCACCATGCTGGATTTCGATCAGTTCATCTACGTCCTAGTGACGTGTACTCCTCGATCGCCCGGACCTCCCGAGCGTAAGCAGTGGCGTTTGTCGCGAAGGCAGAGACGCGTCAATGCGAAGAAGCGTACGCCTCGACGGGTGTGGCTGTGTGTCGATACGCAACAGGAGGCAGACAAGAAGAAGCGTGGCTTGCCTTTGGCTGTCCGCATTCTTCCGTTTTCATTGCTCCGCATGTGGCGGAGCGGGACGCCCTTCAGCCGTGAATTCTGCGCTCTGGAGGCCCCGATGCTCGCTAGAACCTCCACCAATGCGCGCGAAGACGAAGGATCGGCCCCTGACCGGCTTCCTGCGATCGTTGTTAAGGCGCAGGAAGATGCTCGTTGCCGATCAGCCCTCATGGATATGGGCTACTCCATCGTGCGATCCGAGTATGTAAGACAAAGGCGCGAGGGATTGACCGCATTCGACGGTCTCGGCGCTCTGCGGCCGACGCTGGTTTTCGTCCAAGACTGGTTGCAAGAAGAACGACGGCGAATTATTGCGCGAACGTGGTTGCCCTTCCTTTTGACGATGCTTGCTACGATCCTTGCAGGTCTCTCCTTTGCGCTGGTTGCAGCGATGCTGAGCTAATGAGGTGAGCCACGACTGCGTTCAAGCGGTTTGCCCGCAACGGCGACGTCGAGGGCCTCCGCACCTACCTTCGCAGCGAAACCTTCTTGGCCGCCTTCAGCGGGCTCGACCCGGAGCGCCGACTGAGTGCCATGCGCTCCTACGCGAAGGCCGAAGCCTTGTGTGAAGCGAATGCGCTTTATCGGTTGGCAAAGCCCAAACCCATCCATGCCAAACGCGCGCAGAAGACCAACTGGGGTGATCCAGTCATGCGCGCCGGACTGGCCAACGCGTACGTCCGGGCGGGAGGAGATAACGAGAAGGCCGCTCGCATCCTTGGGGTGACGGTCGGTTCGGCCCGGCTGGCCAAGAAGGGATATCTGGATACGTCAGCAACGGACCATCGCCAGAAAGCCTCCTAGCGGACCGCAGGGCGCACGGCAGCATTGGGGGCGCCTTCCCCCCGGGCGGCCCTGGATCGCCAGCGTCACGCGTTCCTAGGCGGCTTTCCGTGGACGCTGGCGACGCCCTTTCGGTCGGCAATTGCACGCGGGCCAAAGTACGCAGGTTTTCGGCTGTCGTCCCGGAATGGGGATCTCGAAGCCGGGCCCGTCCTGGTCACCTCAAAAAAGGCGGCAACCGTGCGCAGGCACGCATCGGACTGCTGGTCTAGCCGATCGCAGTCGAGGTTCCATTCGATGCCGATGAGCAGGAGCTGGTCGCGCACGTGGCCTTGCGCTTGGATGCAAGGAGGATCAACGATCCGCGCTACGTCAACGTCTGCGTCGAGGCAGGGTCAGTTGCATCGCGCCTTGAAGGTTGCTCGGCCTCCGTCTGCGGTCGCAACGTTTAGGATGACGGTCCATCCGTTGTCGATGGCTTCTCTCCAGAGCACGCTCTTGCACTGTGTCGCGTTCCAGTCCGATGCCTTGAGCGTTTTCCAATGATCGGACATGGAGGCGGATGCGATGTAAGCAAATCGCGTAAACTCAACCACCTTCCTATCGCAGTTGACCGCCATCCCGGCATTGCGTGTGTTGCGATCGATCCAAATGCCGACGTCCTTGTCTGCCGCGATGGCGACCTGCTTGGCAGCCACGCAGAATTGCGTGTCGTCGAACGCCAGGGCAGGCGCAAGAGTAAGCGGTAGAAGCGCAATTGCTGGCCACCTCGTGGAAGCCGCTCGGGCTCGCTTGGTGGAATGGTACTTGCAGCCTACACCGCAGACGCTGCGCTTACTGCAACGAAGAATCCTGGCGAGAGGCAATCGACTGCCGTTGGACTCGAAGCCTGAAGAGACGCTACTTGCCGACCAACGTGACATCCTCGTAAGGCCCCGAGTAGGCATATCCAGGGATCAGCCCGAAGCCGGACTCTCCCACGCGCGGCCCGACGCCGTTGATGAAGGCCTGCTGCCAAATTTGCGCGTACATTGCCTTCTCGTGCACGATCTGCTGCATCTTGTGTAGCTGGTCCTCGCGCTTCTTCAAGTCGATCTCGGCGGCCTGCTGGCTGAACAGCTCGTCGAGTTCGGGGTAGCTGCCGTAGACATAGACACCGCCCTTGACCACGAAGGTTTCCATTCGTGTGGCGGCATTGCCGAAGGCACCGCTCGCCCCTTGGATCAAGTTCTTGAAGCTCTTCTCGCCGTAGCCCTTGAAGAATGCCGCGCGCTCCAGCGGCCGGAGCTTTGCCTTGATGCCTACCGCGGCCAAGTCGTTCATTACGGCTTCGGCAAGGTTGCCGTAGGCGACGTCGCAGTAATACTCACCGGCGTCGAAGCCCTTGGGGAAGCCGGCATCGGCCAGCAGTTTCTTGGCCTTGGCCCGATCAAAGACCGGCGCCGGCGGCTTCCAGTAGTAATCGAAAGTCTCCGGCACGATGCTGCCGGTGTTGTGCGCATAGCCGAGCGCAAGCGCCTGGTTGATTGTCTTGGTGTCGATCGCCAGGAGCGCCGCTTGGCGCACGCGCACATCGTGCCAGGGTGACTTTGCATCCCACTGGTCGGGAAAGTAGAGCCAGAAGGTGCCATTGACGATCGGCGCCTTGAGCTTCAGGTTCGGCGTGCGTTTCAGTTCCTCGGCGATCTCGCCCTGGAGGCTGTAGGCGATGTCCACTTCGCCGCGCTTCAGCGCCGCGAGCCGTGTCCCCTCCTCCGGAATGACTTTCAGCACCAGGCGCTTCACGCTGGGCGTCTTGCGCCAGTAACCCTCGAACGCCTCCAGCACCAGTTCGACGCCTGGATTGAACGAGACAAACTTGTACGGGCCGGCGCCGATCGGCGCCTTCTTGAACGCCTCCTCGCCCACCTTCTCCACATAAGCCTTGGGGACCACCCAGCCGGCGCCGGTGGCGCTGGCATAGAAGGTGAGAAAGTCCGGCCAGGCGGTTTTCAGTTTGAAGAGCACGCGGCCGGGATCGGGCGTCTCGATCGATGCGACGCGACTCTTGATCTGCGCCGCCTGGGAGCCGCGGTAGCGCTCGAACGAGAATTTCACGTCCTCGGCGGTGACTGCGGCGCCGTCGTGGAACTTGGCGTCCTTGCGAATGGTCATGTCGTAGGTGAGCTTGTCGTCGCTAATGGTGACGGATTCAGCCAGGCTGGGTGCCAGGCTGTTGCCGGGCATTGGCTTCACCATCGCATCGTGGATGGCGTAGAGCATCATGTAGGGCGTGATGATGCCCGAGGTCTCCGCCGGGTCGAACCAGGTAGGGGCGAGCGTCACATGTACTGCCCAGGTGAGCTGGCCCTCGGGACCGGCGGCCCGGGTCGAGCAAGGGACGCCCAGCACTAGAGCGAGGGTGACGAGAGCGAGACGGCGCGCTGCGTAAAACTTGTTAGCGCAGGGCCAGGATTTGCTGCGGGAAGGTGAGGAAGAGAGCGTCGGGAATGACCCGACTTGCAGAGCAGTCATGGCGTACCCCCTTCGGTCGCGCACAGGTGAAGGAGAACTTCCGCTACCCTTCTGCCGGATCGCAGCTTGGACAGCGCCCAATGCGCAACGGACAGACATCTTTTTTCTGCTGGGCAATGGCCAAAGGTGGACCTTGCCTCAGGATTACCCGAGCCTACCGCATCGATTGTCGTTCGCACAGAGTGATTCAAGTGTGGGGCTTCGTTCGTGCTCTTGTTGTCTTTCATGCATGACCGCACCGCGGGCAGGCAGCGGGAAAAATGTGGAAAGCTGCCTACGCCACAAGCTCAACCACGGCGAGGATCGAGGCCACCTCGCTCGCAGATGCCTCGGCCAACCTCTTCCCTTCCAACACCGCCGTCACGCAGTTGCTCGCCTGCAGTTTGGCAATCAGTTCGTCGTCGGGAAGCCGGAGCAGCTAACGAGCGTAATCCTCGCGCGCGTCGCCTTCCTTCCCGCACTCCCGACCGGCTATCAGATAAACTGCGGCCGCTAGCCGCCGTCCGCCTAACACCCAGCGATGGATCTCAGCGCTTTCTCCTTCTGCGATAAGTCCTTCCGCGAACACCCGGGCGGCTTCGAATTCGGCATCACTTATCTTGCCCTCGTTGATTGCCGGTTGATGGGGATCCACCACCCGTGCTTGCATGCCTCCGGCGAGCCAATCTGAAAGCGCCCACCTTTGCTCCGCGATGATTACCGGCTGGCCGTGCACGTTCATCCGCGGCAGTCCTGAGTGCCGCCAGGATCGAAGCCCGCTGATTTGGCGATAGCCGGCTGAGCAGCTCGACCTGCATACTCACCGAAACGGCAATGCTGCGACCAAGTCTTTCAAGCAAGACAGCCTCAGGCGCGCGCAAGAGGTCAAGGGCGCGGGCTTTGCAGGCCTCCCCCTTCTCCCCCTCCAACTGGGCCGCCTGGTAAGCCGCAGCCGCGAGGCCGCGGGTCCGCTTGGTCCAAAATACCTGTTTTCCCCGCCCGTCGATCAGCCACTGCGCGAACGCTGTGGCGGTCGCAAAGGCTTCTCCCATGGCGGCGTCCTCCTTCCCACCGGCCTCCCACACTGTAGGCGGGAAACATGGCGGGCCGGCAGCAGCTCCGGACTTGTGTCATCCCACAAAGGGAAGCGCACAAGGACTTTTGTCGGTTTGTAGCTAACGTGGCCGTCCGGATGTGACAGCCTTCTGATGCCGCCGGGGACGCGCACCGCCGAATTGCAGTCAATGAGAAGGACATCGGGACAAAAGGCTGCCACAGCCAGTATGTTGGACAGTGAACCTCAATGGGCACCGAGCGTGCCACAGGTATCAGCGCGTAAACGACAATCAAATCAGCTTGACGTTCCCTCGCCTGCTCCGCGCTCCCACGCCTTGACTCTCCGCTTCGGGTAGGAAAGCCTCGCCCGCATATGTCCAGCCCGCCCCAGACGCTGCTCGATGCGCTCAACCCCAAGCCGCTCGGCGAAGATCGTTTCGAAGCGCGCAGTATCGAGTGCCTCCGGCCGCGGGTCTTCGGCGGCGAGCTGCTCGCCCAGGTGCTGGTCACGGCCGCGCGCACGGTGCAGGACCGCGCGTGTCACGCGATCCACGTCGACTTCCTGTTTCCCGGCGATCCGAAGATTCCCATCGAGTACAGCGTGCGGCGCGTGCGCGACGGCCGGCGCTTCGTGCAGCGACAAGTGTCCGGCTATCAGCGCGGGCGCGAGATCGTGCTCGCAACCGTGTCGTTCACGACGGACAACGCGGACGCCGTGGGCTTCCAGCACGAGCGAATGCCTGAGGTGCCGGGCCCCGAGGGACTGACATCGGAGTTCGACCAGCGCCTCGTCGTGGCGGATCGCTTCGCTCCCGAGCATCGGCCGTGGTTGACTATGCCGCGCGCGGTGGAAGTGCGGCAGGTACGCCCGGTGCCGCTGTTCGATCCTCCACCGGTGCCACCGATCGCACACACGTGGATCAAGGCGATCGCCGCGATGCCGGACGATCAGGCGCTCCACTGCGCCGTGCTTGCCTATGCCTCCGATGCGACGCTGCTCGACATCGCGTTTTATCCGCACGGCGTGTCGTGGATCAGCCCGAAAGTACAGCAGGCGAGCCTCAGCCACGGCATGTGGTTTCATCGACCGTTCCGCATCGACGAGTGGCTGCTCTACTCGCAGCACGTGGCGTCGAGCGCGGGCGGCCGTGCGATCGCACGCGGCGACGTGTTTACGCGCGACGGCGCGCTCATCGCGTCGGTGGTGCAGGAAGGGCTCGCGCAGATCGCGCCCGGTGATTCCGCGCTCGGAGGAACATAGGCGATGCCTGATCTTCGCGATGTCGACGCCGCGCCTTCTTGGCCGCCACGTCACGGGTTGGTAGGTGGCTTTGCGTGGGCGCCGGCGGCGCTCTTTAGGTCAGCGATGGCACGTGGGGCAAAGAGCAAAAGCTAGGTGGACCATCGGATGGAACCGCTTGTGGGGTCGCGCTTGATCGGCCGTGATTATCGCTGCACCGTTTACATCAGCATGCCGTCCGTTCGACCAGCTTAACCCTGACTATTGGTTCTAGCCTGACCTCAGCAGGTGAGCTGAGGATCGCTCATCTCACGTTCATCTCTCCAGTAGTGAAATTGTCTTCGCGCGTCATAACGGGCGCGTCTTCAGACGTATCGTGGAGGCATCATGCAAATCAGAAAGACCCTGATCGTCGCGTTGGCGGTGGTTGTCGCCATTGCGTTCTCGCCGTTATCCGAGCTGAGGGCGGCGCCCTTTGCCGGCAACGGATCGCAATCCGCAGGCAGCGAGCTGCTCCACGCTGTCCAAGCCAAACCGAAGGCGAAGAAGAAAGCCGGCAAGAAGAAGCGCAAGGGCAAGAAGGGCCGAAAGGCAAAGGCTGGCAAAAGCTGCGGGACCTACATGTACCGCAAAGGAGGCAAGTGCCTCGACGCACGCAACAAAAAGTAACTCCCAGCGATCCCTTCGCGAGGGCGGCCGGCGTGTTCTCCGGCCGCCATGCCGACTAATGGCGCAAAAGGCGCACTTTGGAGGTGAAAGGGGGGGCAGGTCTTCCTCCGTTCGCCACTCGCGCGGGGGTCCCTAGAGTGTCTGCGCAATCCCTCGTCTCAATTTAGCTTTCTTGCTCAGACGTTGCGGACGCGCGGCAGGACTTTGCGCCCGAACAGGTCCAACGCCGCCAGCACCGCGGCCGGGTCCGTTCTGCACGGGGTATTGAAGCCGAGATCGATGATGCCCGCTTCGGTTGCCTCGCGGCCACCGGCACAGACGCCTCATCCACCGCGGAGTAAAGCCGCGCACGACCGGCGTTTCCTTCGAAATTCGTGAGCCCTCTCCACGCCCAAATGCTGAGGTCTGCCCCCAAAATCCGTGATGCATGGTGCGCGCGGAGAATGTCCCAAATTCGTCGCGTTTCTGGCCCAGAGACGATTCAAACGCATTAGACCAAGGGGGTTAGAGATGAACAAGCGCACCATGACGGCTTCGACGCTGGCTATCGTTCTCGTGGCTCACCCACTGGCCGACGCGGGGGCTGCAGTCTACGCGGATCGCCCTCTTAGCGGGTGGCAAGCTCGGCAAATCGAGCCAATCCAGTTCCGCGCAGAAGGCGGACATCACGGCGCTCCCGACTGGCGCAGAGCACCGGGCCCGCACGCCTATCCCGGTTGGCGCGGAGGACCTGGGTGGCGTGGCGCCCCGGCTTGGCGTGGGCCACCGGGATGGAGCGGTAGACCCTATTGGTACGGTCGCCCCTGGGTGCGCCGGCCCTATTACGGCACCATCATCGCTGGCGTGGCGCTGGGAACGCTCATCACCGTCGCTGCCGTGGGCTACGTTCCGCCGCGGCCTGCACCGAACCTTTGCTGGTATTGGGCGGATCCCTACGGCAACCGTGGTTACTGGGACTATTGTTAGTAACTGAGTGAGCGAAAGCCGCCGGCCCTTCTGGCGATAGCGCTGGCCGGGAGGGAAAGGTCGACGGTGGCGCCGCCGGGAAGAGAAGGACAACCGCAGTCCGCCCGCGACTCCTCTCACGCGACTTTTGAGCGCTAGGTTCTGAGAGAGATCGCTCACCTCGGCATTCGCGATCGTCAGTTCCAGACGTGTCCCCGACTTCAAATGACGGTCGGTCAAGCGCACGTGTCAAACGCGATTGCGGCGCGCTGCGGGCCGGGATTGGAACGAGGCCCGCGAGCGGATGCTCACTATCGGCGAGCGAAGTCGCGCGATCAGCTTATGCGGCGGGTAGCAGAGGGCGCTCACCGAGCGACGTTTACCATCGACCGCACGATGTGGAAAACCAGGATTGCAAGTACGAAGTTGATCCAGAACAATCGTCACGGCGTCCACTTTGGACAGCACCTACGTCGCGGGGCTTCCAATGTTCACTCATCTGTCAAAGACTGTCCTCGCCGCCTTTGCCCTATCTGTGGCGGTGGCAGCATATGCCGATCCCGGCAAAGTGGACCTCGAAGCCGCCGAGATGGCCGCGGAGCTGATCGGCGCTCCGGTTTTTGCTAAGGGTGGAGAGGAAGTGGGTGTCGTCGCCGACATCTCATTCGATGATGAACTCCAGCCCCGTCACTTGCGCATGACGACCGGCAAATTCCTCGGCCTCGGCGCAAGGACCGTTCAGGTGCCCAAGGGTGCATTCATGCCGGTGCGGGGAGCGGTGTTCCTCGACGTGCCTGCTAAAGACGTCCCCGCCCTTGTCGAAGGGCGGATTGGCCAATGAAACGCCGATCTGACCAGGGTGCTGAGCCGCCCCCCACGCCCCCGTACCAACGCGCCGCTCCGACGCTCCCAGAACTCCACCGCAGTCCAATCGCTCCTCGCGCGCACCTGAGGGCTATTGCGGATCAGCAAGGCGATGAGGTGATCAAAGACGCCGCCGAACAGCTCGAACGAACTGTCGGGGCGCCGCGCGTGTAGTCTTTGGCCACGCGATGACACGCTCGATGCGTGTGCGCGCGTCGGCAATAGGCGTACTGGCCGCCATTAAGGAGCGGCGGCTGGACAGGCGCACCCGGGTCACAGACGGTGCGGGCCGATGACAAGCTTCCGCCGCAAGAGAAATTTCAAACTGAGACACTACCGAGGTCTGCTGTCGTAACCCCGCTAGTCGCGCCAGCGCAGCTCGCGAGCTGCCAAGGTCATTGAGCGCTTAGAGTGAGCAAAGCCCTGCCAGACGGCTTAAAGCTAGGGACTCCCTTGTCGATCGATGAACCTTAAGGCTCCGCTGACGTTCTCCGCCCAGATGGTGGAGAACGCTATGGCTGGAGTATCAGATAGGGACCCCGCCGCAGATCGGCTAACTCGCAGTGCGCCTAACGGCGCCGCGGCAGTCGCCGAGCGCTTGAGAGCCTCCGATGTCTACTGGACACGCGCAAGTCAGATCGCGGTGATCGTACTTGCGGTGATTGCGGTGTTGTGGAGCGCCTAC
The DNA here is from genome assembly GCA_963774165.1 of uncultured Alphaproteobacteria bacterium. Lineage (GTDB taxonomy): Bacteria > Pseudomonadota > Alphaproteobacteria > Rhizobiales > Hyphomicrobiaceae > AWTP1-13. Next base: position 43,466 of record CAVZEC010000012.1, read on the forward strand.
GTTTCCCAACCGGTGCTGGTCCCGGTGCTGCTGGCCTGGACCATCGCAACCATCGTCGAACCCATGGTCAAAGCGCTGCGCGATCTCGGTGTGCCACGCGCGCTCGCATCAATTGGCGTCAGCCTTGCTGTGCTTCTCGTTATCGGTGGCCTGCTCTTCCTCCTTTCGGCGCCTCTGGCGTATTGGCTGGGGCGGGTGACCTACATCGGCGCCCTCATTAAGGAGAAGCTGGAGAGCTTCAGCCAGCCGCTCGCATTCCTGCAGGAACTCCAAAAGGGATTTTCGGCCATTGGATCGGGTGGAAGTCCCGCCTTGAAGGTTGAACAGCAGCCTTCCGGCCTTGTGACCACCATCCTGTCGGTGATCACCCCGGCGGTCAGCCACTTCGTGCTCTTCGTCGGCGCCTTGCTTTTCTACCTCATCTATCGGGACAAGCTCCGCAGCGCGCTGGTCTTCTTCCTAAACGATAGGGACGCGCGCCTGACGACACTGCGGGCCCTCAACGATATCGACGAGAACATGACGACCTATTTCGGCACGTTCACCTTAGTGAACATCGGGCTGGGCGTCGTTGCCACGATGTTGACCTGGTTTACTGGGCTGCCCAATCCGTTGCTGTGGGGCGTGTTGGCCTGCGTGATGAACTACGTCCCCTACATCGGGCCCGCGATTGTGATCGGAACCCTCGCCGTCGTCGGCCTGCTGATCCATCCCACCGTCAGCGAAGCTGCGCTGGCGCCCCTGCTCTACCTCGCGGTAGTCACCGTTGAGGGGCAGTTCCTCACCCCGACCCTTATGGGCAAACGCCTCGAACTCAACCCCTTTGCCGTGTTTCTTGCCATCGCGTTTTGCGCTTGGCTGTGGGGCCCGCTCGGTGCATTTCTCGCAGTGCCCATGCTGATGGTCATCTCGGTGATCCTCGGGCATGCTTTCGAGGAGGAAAAACCGGACCTCCCTCACTGAGCACTGCGGACATCGGAGGGCGCAACACTTACATTCGGCCGTCGGATCTTCGGGATCGCTTCTATGTCGGCACGGCGTTAGAACAGCTTCATGGAAACGGGATCGAAACGTAGTTCGAGAGGTGTTCCAATTTTTCGGCGAGATCGCCGATTGCATCCGGCATGAGCAGCCCCTCGTTTTCTGCGGTCGGGACCCGCCCAGCCGAGGCCTATACTTTCGCTCAAGCTATCTACTCGTACGCAATTCAACCGCGTGCCAACCCGAGGGTCAGGCGCGTGCATCTCGACGTTGAAGTGTGAAACGGATAGTCACGCAACCTGCAACTCAACAAGACAGCCCGCAGCCGCGCAATTTCGCGGATCATTTCAGCCTGCAGCAGCTTTGCGCCGCGGACGTCGGGGCTACTGCTCAGCAATCCCTCGATATGCGTCTGAACCTGCGCAATGCACTCGCGTTGACGCGCGATGCGCCGTTCCATCAGGCTCTCATCTGTTGGACGAGTGGGCGACATCATCACCGTCCTCCTCCTGCTGCTGATGTGCGCATGAATGGCGCGATCTGCGCCTAGGTTCCCGTCGCAAAGCACCAACAGTAAACACAGGCGGATGAGCGTAGCCAACGCGGAATCTGAAGGAATATTCAGCTCAAAAAATGAACGAATATTCAGAGAAAGTCCAAATAATCAAGTTCGCTCGCGCCAGCGGAACGGTGGACTTCCCGGCGCGTTGTTCCGTGGAAGTACGAACCAAGGAGAAAACAAAATGCTCAAGTACGTGCTGCCCGTCGCCCTTCTGGTCGGTGCAACCGCTCCGGCGTTCGCGGCCGAGTTTTACATTGTCCGCGGCTCGGACAAGAAATGCACGATCGTCGAGACTCGTCCGACCGACAAGACAATGGTCGTGATTGGCGACAAGGCATACGTGTCGCGAGACGAGGCCACCAAGCAGATGGCCGTCCTCTGCAAGTAACGATGAAAACGGTGGCGCGCTCCGCACGTTGGGGCGCGCCACTTCCATGAATCCACTCCGAAAGGAATTCCTGAAATGAAACCCATGAGGCCAATAGCAGTTGCATTTGCATTCGCGATCGCGTCGGCAACAACGGCGGTCGCGGCCCCTCCCACCCCGCTGCATCCAACGACGAACGATGACATGGTCAACAAGGTCGCGACATTCGTATGCGAACGCGATGACCGCGGCTGGCGCTACATGCGTGGCAATCGACGCGTGACGTGTCGCCCGGCCCGCCCATCGGGCAGGGACTGGGGCTGGCGGTGCGAGGGACCGCGGTGTGGATGGTGGCATCGCCACGACCACCGCTGGCACGGCTAATCGTTGTTATCGCCATGCGCCGGACTTCTGGCGCATGGCGGATCCGGCACTCAGGCCTAATGACGCTGGCATGTCATGAGCAAATCGGTTCCTGGTGCGCTGGTCGCGGTCATGATGATCGTTCCAGGCGCGCAAGCGGAGGAACGGAAGGGGCTAGTCGTCGACTTGCCGGTCTTTGCGGCCGACAACCCGCAGGAGACCCGGGAACGGACCGACGAGGGCATGGAGCTGATCCTTAAGGCTTGGACCGAGCCACGCCCATTCGGCTGGCAGGGCCGCCATTGCCGCTACGTCAGCGTCTCGTTCGGCGTTCCGCGCAATAGCCCGACGATTAGACGCCCGTCCGCCATGGTATCGAGCATCGCCAGCTCCTCGGCGATGCGCACCGGGTTGCTGTGCGAAACGATCGGGCCTAGCAGAGCAATTTTGATCTTGTGCACGCGCGCCGCGACATAGGCGGCCGCCACCACCGGCGAAGGTGTCAGGATACGCGGGGAATAGTGGTGCTCCGACAAGCTGACCCAATCGAAGCCGAGTTTCTCAGCAAAGGTGATCCGCTCGATCATCCCTTGAAAGGCCCGTCTGCCCTCACTGGTGTCATAGGCGACGGCGGGCATCGGCCAGGTTGCTGGCAATCCTGCTCGCACCTGGTAGCGGCCCGTTTCGAAATACGAGACTTTCATGACGACACCCGGCCCGGTCAGTTGGTTCTGCTGTGCCGTTCATGCGAACCACTATCGGCCCGCAGCCTTTGCTGCAGCGGCGATCTATTTGTCGAGCCAGACGTGCTCGAACCTCCAGTTGTTGTAGATCGAGTTCTCGTGTTGGACATGGCCCTTGAAATGAGGATGCCAGCAGGTCGCTCCGATGCCATGGAATATAATCGGTCGCGCAACGTCCTCGACCAAGATGCGTTCGATCTTCCAGACGGTGGCCTGGCGCTTCGCCAGATCGGGCTCCCGTGACTGCTGGTCCAGCAGCTGATCGACCTCGGGATTGCAGTATTGCGAGAAGTTTGCCTCCGACCTGCAGGCGAAGCCCATCTTCAGGACGCCGTCGGGGTCGTCGATGCCGGCGCCGGCGAGATTGAGGGCAACTGAGTAGTCCTTCTTGAAGAGACGGTTGTACCAAACCGAGGACTCGACGACGTCCAGCTCGGCGTCGAAATGGATCTTGTTAAGCTGGTCGACGAGGATGACTGCTGGATCCCGGAAAGTGTTGAAATCGCGGGTCGCGACCTTCACCTTGAGCTTGTTGTTGGCGCTATAACCCAACTTTTCCATGATCTTGCGCGCTTCTTCGCGCTGTACGACAGGGTCGCCGTAGCTTGGCAGCTTCTTCAGCTCCTCGATTGGCAATCCCCAACTGCCTTCGGGCGGCGGCATCATGTTTACGGCGAGCCGGGCCTTGCCGAGAGCCAAGATGTCAATGAAGGCCTGACGGTCGAGGCTTAAGATCATCGCTCGCCGCAGCTCGGGATTGTCGAATGGCGGCTTCTCACGATTGACCAGCATGTGTGTGGTAACGTTGGTCGGCAGCATGGCGCAAATCGACTTCGGGGCGTTTTTCTTCACATCGTTGAGCAGAGGAGGGGTCACGTCGGCTGTTTGCGTCATATCGAATTCGCCGGTGGCGAAGGCAAGGAGGCGTGTGGCGCGACTGGGCACGATGCGCCACTCGATGGCGTCGAGATAAGGTTGGCCCTTCTTCCAGTAGTCGGGATTCTTCACGAGCCGGATCGACTCGTTGCTTTTGAATTCGACAAGCTTGAAGGGACCCGTGCCGACGGGTTTGACGCGCATGTCGCGGCCCGAGACGTGGCACGGATAGACGGCTGTGTAACCCGAGGCCAGCATTGCCAGCAACGAGGGTTGCGGTTGCGAGAGGTTGAACGTCACCTCGTAGTCACCGTTGAGGGTCACCTCGGTCAGGTGCTCGTACCAGATGCCGCGCGGATTGCGACGCAGGTATTCCGGCTCCTTCCCGTTGAGGCGGTGAAATGTGCACTGCACGTCCTTGCCCGTGAACGGCTTGCCGTCATGCCAAACGACGTCGGAGCGGAGCTTGAAGGTGAGTTTGGTTTTCGTCGCATCCCATTCCCAGCTCGTCGCCAGCTCCGGGATGATCGTGTCGAAGCTGTTGCGTGGCTTGATGGGGTCGTAGCGAACGAGGTTGTTGTAGACCGCCATGAACGGCATCACGACAGCGATCGTTGTATCTTCGTGAGGCGACGCACCCGGCGGGTTGGAGCTATTGTAGATTCGGAGCGTGCCGCCCGATTTTTGACCAGCGGCTGGCGTCACCGCGAGTGCGAACGCAACGAGTAATGCACTACGCTTGCGACATAGCATCGGTTCCTCCCGACAACACTGGCCGCGAGCGAACGGATTGACGGAGCTTCGCTCGTGCCGCGAGCTGGGGACGCTGTCTTGTTCTTGTGCTGTCCAACCTAGCAGGGAGGTGAGAAGACGGATAGCCGTGCGACCAAGCCGCAGCTAAGCTGGAACGGAGTAAGGCGATCGCCGTTTTGCCTTAGACTCGATGGAACAAGGCACACGCTCGGGGTAGCGCATGCACCCAGGCTGGGTCAGTCGAACGGGAGTTGTGCTTGTGAGTGCGCTGTTTGCCAGCGCCGCTCTATTTGCAGTGTTTGCATTGCGGACAGAAATTCCGCTTGAGCCTACTGCCCATCCTGCGGTCGATCAAACTCTGATTGCTGTGGGCGCCCAACTTGCAGCCATCGGTAACTGCAACATCTGCCATACCCGTGAGGATGGCCTACCGTTCGCGGGCGGCCGGCCGATCGTAACGCCGTTCGGAAGGGTGTTCTCAACCAACATCACGCCAGATCCGCACACCGGCATCGGCGGCTGGTCGGAAGTCGCGTTCGTGCGCGCCATGCGCGAGGGTGTGAGCAGGGACGGGCGCCATCTGTATCCAGCGTTCCCATACGATCACATGACCAAGATGCGCGAACTCGACATCCGCGCGGTCTATGCCTTCATCATGACCCGCAAACCAGTGCGCGCCCTGACGCCCCCAAACGCGCTGGCGTTCCCCTTCAACATCCGCTTGCTGGTCGCTGGCTGGAAGCTGCTGTTCCTCGATCGGACCGTGCTGGAAACCGATCAGAGGCAGACAGCAGAATGGAACGAGGGCGCCTATCTCGTGGAAGGGCTCGGCCACTGCGGCGCTTGCCATACGCCCCGAAACCTGTTGGGTGCCGAGAAGAAAAACCAAGCCTACACGGGAGGCGAGTCCGATGGATGGACGGCCCCTGCGCTCAACGGAGCGTCGCCAGCCGCCGTACCATGGGACGTGGAAAGACTCTTCGTCTACCTGCGGCACGGGAGGGAGAACTTTCACGGCGCCGTGGCTGGCCCCATGGCGCCAGTGGTGAGCAACCTCGCCACAGTTCCTGACGCCAGCGTACACGCCATTGCTACATACGTGGCGGCGGTTGCCGGCGCCCCTACACGCCAGCGGCAGGCTGAAGCCGACAAAGCAATAGCGCGAGCCCAGGGTAATCCGAGGTCCTTGGGTCAGTTTGATGGCGGCCCTGGTGCCGCGATCTACGCAGACACGTGCGCGCAATGTCATGGGGAAGCCAACCGGGAGCCGGCCATTGCCGCGCTCAATCTGTCGCTAAGTTCAGCCTTGCGCCTGTCACAACCTGACAACGCCTTACGCATTGTGCGTGAAGGTATTCGACCCGGCGACGGCGGTAGGGGACCCTTCATGCCAGGCTTTGCCGCTGTGCTAACGGAGGGGCAGACGGCAACGTTGCTCGGGTACATCCGGTCACATTTCACCGACAAGTCGGCCTGGACTGGCATCGACGAGGCCATGCGTCGGACTGCTCAGAATGGGGCCGAAAGGTCGAAGATCGTACGGGACGCGGCGAGGCAGCCATGATCACCCTCAACGTCAACGGCAGCACGCAACAAGTGGATGTCGAGCCCGATACCCCGCTCCTCTATGTGCTTCGCAACGATCTCGGGCTTAATGGTGCAAAGTTCGGATGCGGCCTCGGCCAATGCGGAGCATGCACGGTGCTGCTGGACGGCCAACCGGTATTCTCATGTGTGGTACCGATTTCGATACTGGATAGTCGCAAGATCACCACCATCGAGGGCTTAGGAACGCCTCAGGCGCCAGGACCACTGCAACGCGCCTTCATCGAGGAACAAGCAGCGCAGTGCGGCTTTTGCATTGCCGGCATGATTATGAAGGCGCAGGCGCTTCTCAACGCCAACAAGAACCCTAGCGAAGGCGACATCCGCAGGCAGCTGCAATCAAACCTGTGTCGCTGCGGCACCCACATGCGGATCATCAAAGCAGTGAAGCGCGCCGCGCAACTGATGAAGACTGCGGGCGCCAGCAACGCTAGCAGGACGTGAGTAAGGCCATGATGAAGACGGGAGCCCACATTTCGCGTCGCGCGCTTCTCCGCACCAGCGGGGCACTCATTGTGAATTTCGCCCTGGCGGCGGAGGGAATGGGCCAAGAGGCCTCCGCGCCGGCGGCGGTACCCTCGCCGCCGCTCCCGGGAAGTTTGAAAACCGCGGCGATGCTCGACGCCTGGATACGCATCGGCTCGGACGGCAGCATCACAGTCTTCACAGGCAAGTCGGAGTTGGGTCAAGGGGCAAAGACAGCGTTAATCCAGATCGCTGCAGAGCAGCTTGGCGTACCCGTCGCGGCAATCACGCTGGTCACATCGGACACCGATCGCACGCCTAACGAGGGTTACACATCCGGCAGTCAATCCATGCAGGACAGCGGCACTGCAATTCTGCATGCGACTGCTCAAGCGAGGGAGATATTGGTGGGCCTGGCTGCCGCCCGGCTCGGAGCGGCAGCCGGTGATCTTCGGGTGGAGGGCGGCGCGGTGATTTCCGCCGACGGCCGGCGCGTCGGCTACGACGAACTGGTTGCCCACAACATCCTGCACGTGGAGGCGCAGCCGGCGGCAGCCTCCAAGCTCAAGCCGCCGACAACCTATACGGTCATGGGCAAAGCGGTCCCGCGCATTGACATCCCAGCGAAAGTGACAGGCCGGGTCGCCTACGTTCAGGACATGCGGTTGGAGGGGATGGTACATGCTCGCGTCATACGGCCACCGAGTTACGGTGCCCGGCTTGTCAGTGTCGACACGGGCAACGTGGAGAAGATGCCGGGCGTCAAGAAGGTCTTCCGCGACGGTAGTTACCTCGCCGTAGTCGCCGATCGCGAATTCCGCGCCATCAAGGCCATGGAGGTGTTGGCGGCAGCCGCTCGCTGGGAGGAACGCGAGAGCATGCCCGATCCGGCAGGCTTCTATGGCTGGCTGAAGCAGCAAGAGGCCAAGGCGATCACGATCCGGGACGACAAAGCCGCCACCGAGCCGGTGGTGCGCACGCTAGAAGCCGAGTACCTGCGTCCGCATCAAATGCACGCGTCGATTGGGCCATCGTGTGCCGTGGCGCAGTACGTCGACGGCCGGCTCACCGTTTGGAGCCATGCGCAAGGCATGTTCCCGTTGCGCGACGCGGTCGCTCAGTTGGTAAAGCTGCCCAAGGAAAGAGTCCGCTGCATCCACGTCGAAGGGTCTGGCTGCTATGGGCACAACGGCGCCGATGACGCGGCTGCGGACGCCGCTTACCTTGCCGTCGCTTATGCTGGCGCGCCCGTGCGCGTGCAATGGATGCGCGATCAGGAGCACCGCTGGGAGCCTTACGGGCCCGGCATGGCCATGCGTGTGAAGGCATCGCTGGATGCGAAAGGCGACATCGTCGGATGGGACTATACTGTTTGGACGGACACCCACTCCACCCGTCCTGGCGGAGCCGGCAGCACGCTGGTGGGGCAGCATATCGCGGAGCCGTTCGCACCACCACCGCCGTCGCCAGGTTCGCAGCCAACCGGCTTCGGCGATCGCAACATTATCCCGCTCTACAAAATCCCGAACTTGCATCTCGTCTACAATTTCGTGCCGCACCAGCGGCTACGCGTGTCCGCTCTGCGTGGACTTGGAGCCTATGCCAATGTGTTCGCTATCGAGAGCTTCATGGACGAGCTGGCAGAAACGGCGGTCGCCGATCCCGTGCAGTTTCGCTTGCGCCATCTCGCCGACCCCCGCGCGCAGGCCGTCGTCACGCTTGCGGCCGAGAAGTTCGGGTGGCGCGCTGATCACAAGCCGGCGACTGGCCGCGGCCAGGGTCTCGCGTTTGCCAAGTACAAGAACCTTGCGGCCTATTGCGCGGTCGCTGTTGAAATTGAGGTTGAACACGAAACCGGTCGCGTTCGTTTGTTGCGCGCAGTTTCTGCGGTTGACAGTGGTCAGGCCGTGAACCCCGACGGTATGAGAAATCAAATCGAGGGTGGCATTCTGCAGTCCTCCAGTTGGACGCTCAACGAAGCCGTGGACTTTGATCGCACGCGCATCAGGAGTCGCGATTGGAGTACGTACCCGATCCTGCGGTTTGCCGATGTGTTCGATAGCGTCGAGGTGCACGTCATCGATCGCCCGGGTCAGCCGTTTCTCGGCACGGGCGAGGCGAGTCAAGGGCCCACGGCTGCCGCAATCGCCAATGCAATCTTCAGTGCAACCGGTAGCCGCATTCGCGAGCTTCCCTTTGTGCGAGCGCGCGTGAAGGCCGCAATCGGTGTGTAGCTAACCGTAGACGTGCTGGCCCGACCACTGTCCTAAGTTGGAATGCTTGATGACTGCGAAGTGCCTAGTCGCAGCTAAAAAGACAACTGGGAGGGGAAGCCATGGTTGAAAGTGGAGCGCCCGCGCCGGAATGGCGGTGCAGCGATGTGACCAAGGGAATCACCACCTTGAGCCGGCGCAGGTTCTTGACCAGCGCTACCGCTCTCGGGGGCTTGGCAGCTGGTAGCCTCAGCATGCCTCTGCCAGGCCTTGGCCAAGCTACGCCGCACCGTATCGATGTGCACCACCACATATCGCCGCCGACTTGGCTCGACGCAGTGAAAAAGGCCAAGCTTGATAATCCGCCCATGGCCAACTGGAGCGTGCAGAAATCGCTCGACGACATGGACAAGGCTGGGATCGCCACCGCGCTAACCTCGCCGACGACGCCGCAGATCGAGTTCCTCGCCAAAGATGAGGCAGCCGCGATCTGTCGCTCTTCCAATGAATATGCCAAGAAGCTCATGAGCGACTATCCTGGGCGGTTCGGCGTATTCGCCATGCTGCCCCTGCCGCACGTCGATGAGACATTGAAGGAGATCGCTTACGCCTTTGACACCTTAAAGGTTGACGGCGTCGGCCTGATGACGAGCTACGGCAAGAAATGGCTGGGTGACGCGAGTTTCGCCCCTGTCTGGGAGGATCTCAACCGGCGGAAAGCCATCGCGTACACGCACCCGACCACCAACTCCTGTTGCGTCAACCTTGTCCCCGGGGTTCCGGTTACGGTAGTCGAGTTCGGCGCCGATACTACACGCACTATTGCGAACCTGATCCTGTCGGGTACCTCGCAGAAGTACCATGACATCAGTTGGATCTTCTCGCATGGCGGCGGCGCTCTGACCGCCTTTGCCGAACGCTTCCAGGTGCAACTCGTTACCACGCCGCCGTACGAAGGCAAGTTCACCCGGGCGAGCATGGACGCGGAACTGATGCGGTTCTACTACGACACCGCGCAGATCTCGCAAACGGTGACGCTCGGCACGCTCGCCAAGTTGATCCCGGTGAGCCAGATCGTCTATGGCACAGATTATCCCTACCGCACGGGCGCCGACCACACGCTTGGCGTCAGCGCCAATTTCAGCGGCGGCGACCTTGCCGCGATTGATCGCGGCAACGCGGTGAGGCTCATCCCGCGACTGAAGGGCTGAACTCGGTCGGTAGGCCGTCGTGACCACCCTTCCATCGTCTCTTGCCACGCAAGTGACTTCCCCTTCGGCGTTTGGTCGTCGCATTGAGGGCGCGCCCCAGTCGAAGTCCCAGGGTGGCTCAGGCTTGGCTGCGTGCCATCGTGACCGGCTCCGCGCCAGGCGTCTCCCGTGACTGACTTTCAATTTTCTGATGCTGGACCGGGGACGGTGGCTTAAGCGTTGCTGCGCCGACGGTGCATGGGGTGGAGCGTTGGTATATTGAAGTCGTAGGCCTCTGGGGGACGGTGCAGGTGTCTGTGAAGAATCCCGTTTCGCTGGAGGCCGACTGGGAAGGCAATGAATTTCTTGAGCTTGCGGAGTCGTCGGCCGGCATAGGCGTCTGGGACATGGATCTTGCGACCGGATTGGTTCGCGGGCGCCCACAGTTCTTTCGGGTCATGGGCGTCGAACCCAGCGCTCGACCGGTTTCCGTGGAAGTCTTCCGATCCTTGCGCCACCCGGAAGACCGACCCAAGGTGGTCGATGGGTTTCAGCAAAAGCTCAAGGACGGGACGGACTACTACGAGAGCGAATATCGGATCGTACGACCCGATGGGCAGCTGCGCTGGATCCTGGGCCGCGGCCGGGTCGTGCGTGACGGACAAGGTAAGCCCACTCGCTACTTCGGCGTCGATATCGACATCACTGAACGCAAGCGCGTCGAGACTGAGCTTCGCGCAGCGCAGGCGCACTTTCTTTCCGTGTTTCAGCTGGCGCCAGTTGCCATGAGCCTCAGCACCCTTCGAGGCGGGCGATATATCGACGTCAACGCCGCTCTCCTTGCGCAATCCGGGTATCGGCGAGATGAGATTGTCGGCCGGACAGCGCAAGAGTTGTGCGTTTACGAGGACGAGCAAGATTTTGAACGCATTCGCAGCCTCCTTGCTGACACGGGGCAAGTCCGGGGCCTTGAGCTGCGGCTGCGGGGCAAGGAAGACGTCAGGATAGTGTTGTTCAGCGCGGACATCATCGCGTTCGGCGACGAGCAATGCCTCCTCACCGCGTCCGTCGATATCACGGACCGCAAGGTCGCGGAAAACGCGCTCTCACTAAGCGAGCAGCGCTACCGTGATCTCGTGGACAATGCCAACGATATCGTTGCCACCGTTGATTTGCAGGGTCGGTTTACGTCGATCAATCCCGCCGTCGAGCGGGTACTGGGACAAAGACCTGACGAGCTTCTCGGCGTGTCGGTGGAGAGCCTTATTCCTGCGGACGAGCTGCCAAAGCACGAGTCCATGCTTCAGCGCAAACGCGAGGGCGAGGGGGCAACGCGGTATGAAACCCAAATTCAATCGAAAGACGGCCGACGCGTCGCGCTCGAAGTCAACTCAAAGTTGATCAGAGACAGCGACGGAAATCCTGTCGCAATCCACTCGATCTCACGAGACATCACCGACCGGAAGGACGCGGAAGCACGCCAAACGCTTCTCCTCCGAGAGCTGCAGCATCGCGCGAAAAATTTGCTCGCGGTAGTACAGTCAATCACGCTGAGTACGCTCAGAAACATCCCAGATAGCGCGATTGTTCGGGACACAATTCTCGGTCGTTTCCAAGCGCTCGCGCGCGCTCAGGATTTTGTCGCGTCGGGTCCAAGTGGTGGTGCGAATGTCGATGAGATCGTCCGAGCCGAGCTGGCACCCTTTGGAATGCGGGCGTCGATAGAAGGACCGTCCGTGATCGTGCGCACGTCCTTTGCTCAAATGTTCGCGCTCGTCGTCCATGAGCTTGCGACAAACGCGACCAAGTATGGCGCACTGTCGACACCCGACGGCCACATCGCGATCCGGTGGAGCGCAGACGACAACGCCTTTTCCTTCTCGTGGATCGAGCGCGGCGGGCCACCAGTGCAACCGCCTATCACGACCGGCTTTGGCACTAAGCTGATCAAAGCCGCTTTGGACGGATCGCCGCAGATTTCATACAAGTCTAGCGGCTTGGAGTACACTGTGGTCATCCCGACGGACCAACTCAAGCCGTGACGCTGCTGCGAGGACGGTCATAATGTATAGGTTCGTGACGGCGACCTCGAACCCGCTTTTCTGGTCGCTAGTAGTCAACGTGCCGAGGCGCTTCACGTCTCATGTGAAACGGTAAATTTGCGCCGCATTGTCGCGAAAGATCGCGCGGCGCTCGGCTTCGCTCATGGCGATCTTGATGGCGAGCCGCGGGTCGTCGTAGTCCCAATGCGGATAGTCGCTTGAGTAGACGATACGGTCCCAACCGATCCAGTCGAAGATGGTGCGCAGGTGTTGAGGGTGCTCGGGCTCTTCGATCGGCTGTGTCGCGTACCAGAGATTGCGGTGCAAGTACTCTGACGGCTTTAGCTTGAGATTTGGGACTTCGCTCCGCATCTTGGCGACGTTGGAGTCGAGCCGCCAACCAAGAGTGGGAACCCAGGCGAAACCGCCTTCGATCAGGATGATCCTCAGGCTTGGATAGCGGTCGAACACGCCTTCGAGGATTAAGCTCGCGGCCTGGGTCGGCATCGAGTGGCTCAATACCTGATGCTCCTCGACGTAGAACGAGGGCCAGCCCGAGGCCGAGGGCGCTGCAGCCGACGGGCCGCCCACGTGCAGGCCGATTGGCAGGTTTGCGCGTTCGGCGGCGGCGAAGATTGTCCAGTAGCGCTTGCGGCCAAGCGGCTCTGGCGTACGCGAGGACAACTGGATCTGCGCAAAGCGCGGATCGGCCGCGCGCTTCTCGATCTCTGCGACGGCTGCCTCCGCGTCGTCCTGGGGCACTAAGATTGAGGCGCGCAGACGCGGCTCGACGTCGGTGAAATGCGTCACCTGCCAATCGTTGAACGCCGAGCACAGTGCCGCCTGCAGCTCCACGTTTCGCGGCGAGTTGCCTTCGAGCAAGGGTTCGAGCACGCCGAACTCAACGTCATTTGCGTCGAGATGTTGGGTCCGGATGAAGTCGACGTCGGAGCCGGGCAAGCCGCCGACCGCGGGCCACGCATCACGCCGGCACGTGTTCGGCATGAAGCGCGGATAAGTGCCGCGCGCGGTGTAGATGCCGCGCGTCCCCTTGCCGTATTCGGCCAAATGCTGGCGCCAGCGCGACGACAGGAACGGGTCGAGGTCGCGCGGCGTGCGCAAATAGGGGTGGATGTCGCAGTCGATGATGCGCAGGCGCGTCTTGGCGTCGCGAGCCGGCGTTTCGGCATCACGTTCGAGTATCAGGCTCATGTGAGGTTCTCCTTGAGCCGCGGATAGGTTGCGAGCGGGTTATCGATCAGCATCTTGGCGAGGAACGGCGCGGGCAGTCCGTCCGGCACGGCCCGGTCGCCCTCAAACTGCCAGTGCGGATAGTCGGTCGCGAACAAGAGCATCTCGTCCGAGTCTATCATCTCGACGATGCGTGTCACCGCCTCGGCATCCGGCGCATCGAACGGTTGGGCGGTGAGGCGCACATGCTCGCGTACGATCTCTGCCGGGGAGCGCTTGACATACGGCACCTCGGCCCGCACGCCGCGCCACGTCTTGATTGCCCGCCAAATGAAGCCCGGCAGCCACGACACACCGCTCTCGATCAATACGACGCGCAGGCCCGGGAATTTTACGAAAGCGCCCTCGTGGATGAGGCTCAGAAGCTGGTCCTCGAATGTCTGCGAATGGCTGACATAGTCTTGAATGTAGTGTGACGACCAGCCGTTGGACGTCGTGGGATAGCGGTGCAGGCTGCCGGCGTGAAGGCCGAGGGGCAGCCCGTGCTTCTCGCAGGCTGCCAGCAGCGGCCAATAGTAGCGCCGACCGAGCATCATCTCAACGGCGACGGGTATCATCACCTGCACGAAGCGATGGTCTGGCGCGCGTCTCTCGATCTCCTCGACGGCGAGTTCAGGGCTCTGCGGCGGCACGATTATCGAGGCACGAAATCGCGTATCCTTGTCGAGGAACTCTCTGGTGATCCAATCGTTCACGGCCCGGCAAACGGCTGCGCCCATGGCCTCGCTGACCGCCACCTGCCCGCCCGTGAGCGGGTTGCAGATTGCGAACCGCGTGCCCATCACGTCGAGAGACTGCCGAGCGACCGTGATGGGGTCGGCCGCCGGTCGACCTTTCGCCGGTCTCCAGTCAGCGCGGCACGAGATCGGCGCTCCTGGTGGATAGCTCGCCATCTCCAGCCCATCGATGCCGCGAGAGACAAAAGCTTCCTGCCAGTAGTCATCCATATAGGGCAGTAGCACGCCAACGCCCGGCACCGTCGGGTGGATGTCGCAGTCGATGGCACCCGGATAGCGCTCCATCGCGTTCCCACTCGTGTGCCGGCGCTCAACGTGGCGCCCGTTGCGCGGTACCCCTTAGAACTCGACTACCACGTACTGCTCCTCGACGGTCACCGGCACCGTCTCGGCGACATAGGGGCCCTTTACCACCTCAGCGCCAGCGGCGATCTCGATCGGATAGGCCCGAGCCCGCACCTTACCCGGCTCGCACCAGGACTGGCCGGTCCGGATGTCAAACTCCCAGCCATGCCAAGGGCAGCGTACCATCTCGCCTTTGCGTACCATGCGGAATTCGCCAGGCTGGTCGCCGACCGCAAGGCCGGTGATCAGGCCATCGCACAAGCGGCCGCCCTGGTGTGGACATCGGTTGAGCAAGCCGTAAAACTCACCGTCCAGGTTGAAGATACCGATCGGCCGTCCGCCGACGGTGAACACTTTGTGGGTGCCACGCGGAATCTCTGCAACGGGGGCAATGACGTATCTTTGCATGGCAGGTCGTGGTCGATCTCACGTCCTCACGCCGAGCCCTCTTGGGTAAGCACCGCGGAGCGATCGCGTTCTACTCTTCAGAAGAGGCGCATCCTACGCGACCGGAAGCCAAGCCGGCAACTCGCCCAATTTTTACGAAATTGGGCGCTGCTGCATCGCAGTCACACCTTCGATCGGCCTGCCAGCGGACCAACAAATGTCGCATCGCGGTAGCGGGTGCTTGCATACTAGCTACTCGCCATGCCTAGTCGTTGGGTCACGCTGGGTTTCTTCGGCGTGCTGCTCGAACGGCAGCTCTACCCCATGCTGCGGACATCGCATACGGCCATGAGTTTGGTTTGGTCCCGCAAATAAGCATTATCAGGACCAAAGATAATGTGCACTTGGCCACGCCCGTCTAATGGCGGCCTTGTCTCTTCGGCCTCTTGGGTGACAGCGCGTCGAGTTTTCGGCCTCCAGGTAGTGCCGATGGTGCGGGGGAAGCCCTCCAAGCCGTGTCGTGCTCTCGCACGCCTTCTCGCCGGCGTAAACGGGGAACTTGACCGACCGTCTGAGTGTCGCGGGCCTTCGAATGTGAAGAAGTGACCGTGGCACCAGGCGCGCCTTCCAGGCTTGCCCGTCGCATCCGCAGCTCCATCCGCCTCATTCCCACTCGCACGCCTGTGCCTCCATCAACCTGAAGGCTTGAGCATCACCGTACTCAGCCCGCACGCGCACGACCTGGGTCAACGTGTCGTGCAGCCATAGCCACTCCCGCTCCACTTCTTCCTCCGACGTGCCCAACCCCGCCAACGATCCCTGCCCGAACTCCATCAGCGGCTAATCCCTGCTTCACATCCAATGATCTCCAAGCTCGACGCGGAGCGCGGCCACTGGGTGGCGATGCGGCCAGTGCTCGTCTATGGGCCGGGCGTGAAGGGCAACATGGCCGCGCTCATAAGGCTAGCCGCCAAATCCCTCAACGCGGCGCCTCAGTCGCGACGGCTCAATCTGGGGGTTCGGTCCTATTAGTACAACGATAAGTCAGCCACCTGCCCTTGGCGCCGATGCATCGGAGGGGACAAAAGGCTCCTCGCCAGAAACCTCGCGCCTCAGCTGCTGCGCCAGCCATCGGCCAAACCACCTGGCTCTCGCGGTTGCCAATTGGTTGCCAATCAACCCGAGCGCCGGCCGGCCGCCACGGTAACCCGTTGAAATTCTTGGTGCCGGCTGAGGGATTTGAACCCCCGACCCCCTGATTACAAATCAGGTGCACTACCACTGTGCTAAGCCGGCTCGCTCGCCTGTCGATAGCGCGGCAAGCGTGGGGGAGCAAGCCGAAGGTCGGGATCCCCGCACGAAAAGCGATGCCGATGCTTGCGAGGCGATCGCGGTGCCGTGTGCTCGGCCCGGGCCGGCGGTCGCGAGCGCAACGCCGGCGACCTGCGCCCGCGCGTTAGCGATCAGCCCGGAGGCGCGACCGAGAGGCCCACCACCTTGTGGCGCTCGATCAGCTGCTTGACGAAGCCCGACGCCTTCGCCTCCTCGACGAACTTGCGCAGGAAGGCGGCGCCGGCGGTGTTCTTGCGCGCCGTGCCGACGGCCTGCTGCACGGCGGTGAACTGGCCGTCGAGGATGCGGGCGCCAGGCAGCTTCTTCACGTCCGAGATCAGGCGCGGCCTCAGGCCCGCGAGCGCGTCCAGCTTGTCGTTCACGAATTGCTCGTAGGCGCTGTCGAGCGTGTCCGAGCGCACCAGCGTGCCATTCTTGATGTTGCGGTCGAGCCAGAGGCCGTAGGCGCTGCGCCCGGTCACGGCGATGCGCACGCCCGCCTTGTCGACGTCGGCGATCGCCTTCAGGGGCGAGCCCGCGGGCACGAGATAGGTCGCCTCGATCTCGCAGTAGGCGGCCGTGAAGGCGATCTTCTCGGCGCGTTGCGGCTCGGCGCCGATCAGGCCGATGTCCCAGGCATCGGTGCCGGCCATGTCGGCGAGCTCCCCCGGCGTCTTGTAGGGCACATACTTCACGGCCACGCCCAGGCGTCGCGCGATTTCCGCGGCCATGTCGGGCGAGACGCCCTGGGGATCGCCCGACGCGCTCTTGCCCGTCACCAGGAGGAAGTTCGACAGGTTGATGCCCGCGCGCAAGACGCCTGTCGGCGCGAGCTCGGATTTGGCGTCTTGGGACATGGGCGTGTACTCCTGCTTGGCGGCCGTGCCTGGTGTCTGTGAGATGGCGGCGTGGGGCGTGAGCCCCGTGAGACCTATCGCGACGAGGAGCACGCGGGCATCGATCGGCACAGCGCTCCCCCCTGTTGTCGGCTCCAGGCTCTTGCTTTGGACCAGTGTATCGCTTCGACGTCGCGACGCAATGCCGGCAGGGCAGCGGTTATTGCAGACGTGTACTTCCAACCCCGCGCGGACGAATCAGCTAGTTTGCGCCCACACATTGCTTCGCGTTGCACGCACGGGAATGCCGCATCTGTGGATATCGGCGGGCTCGCGGGTGTGATCGGGGCGCAAACAAAATGAGGGGGTGTCTCATGCCGCCAGTCATGCGCAAGCTCGTCGACGTCGCCGCCGCCATCGGCCTGACCGCTGGTGTGGTCTTCGTGATCATCTTCGCAAACAGCTTCCTCACGGCGCGAGGCGGATCGGCACACGGCTTCAACACCTGGATGGCCTTCATCCAGCGCCCCGACATCCTCGGCACGATGATCCTCACCGCGCTCGTCACCATCGGCTACGTGATGTGGCAGCAGGGGCACCGCCCGCGCGGCTGACGGAGGCGTCGCCATCGTCCGTAGGTTGGGTCAAGCGTCAGCGCTGACCCAACACAATCAGAAGTCGGAACGAAACCCTGTGTCGGGTCAGCGCGTCGCTCGGCCCGATACAGCCTGCGAACGCGACCTGTGGGCCTAGCCGCGGGATTGATCATGGGTCTCGCGCGCCCTCGGCCGCGATCCTGTCGTATGGCCATTCGCATGCGCGGCCCGTCCTTCGCCAGCACCAGCACCGGCATTCACGAACCGCTGTGACGGCGGCCTTTGGCGCCGCAGTGGCGGACTTTCGATCTGGCCCACACGAACTTCGATTGCATCGGGAACCATGGCGATGTTGAATCGCCTGGCCCAGCCCGGCGATAGTGCAAGCCTGTCTCAGCCAGCTCTGATACCGGTACCAGCACGGCGCTCGTCGCGGGCCTGCCGGCTGCGTGAGTTCGAGAAGATCGGGTGATCAACATGTCTGTTGCGGTCGGCCTGGGCCTGATGGAGTTCCCGTTCGACGGCGCCGCGAGCTACTGGCGCTGGGTCGACCTGTGCGAGGCTGGCGGCGTGGACTCGCTGTGGCAGACCGATCGGGTGGTCAGCCGCGAGCCCATGCTGGAGTGCATGACAGCGATGGCCGCGCAGGCCGGACGCACGCGGCGCATCAAGTTCGGCATGAACGTGGTGTCGCTGGCGCTGCGCGATCCCGTGCTGGTGGCCAAGCAGTGCGCCACCATCGACGTGCTGTCGCAGGGGCGGCTGCTGCCGGCCTTCGGCATCGGCAGCCCGCGTGCGCCGGAGTGGGCGGCCCTCCACGTCGACACGCGCACGCGTGGGCGCAAGACGGACGAGGGGCTCGAGATCGTGCGCCGCCTGTGGCGGGAGGACAGCGTCGACTTCACCGGCGAGCACTACCGCCTGACGGGTGCCACCATATCGCCCAAGCCGGTGCAGGCCGACCTGCCGATGTGGATCGGCGGCGGCTCGGAAGCCGCCATCAAGCGTACGGCCCGGATCGGGACGGGCTGGCAAGGCGGACCGGAGACGCCGCCGGAAGCCGCGCGCATCGTCGCCGCCATCAAGGCTGCCGCCGCGGAGGCCGGACGCAGCATCGACGAGGACCACTACGGCGCGAGCTTCCCCTTCTACTTCGGGCGGTCGGCCGCGGGACTGCAGCGGGCAATGGACGCCTACACCAAGCGGACGGGCAACGACGCGTCCGGGTATTTCGCGGTCGGCGACGCCTCCGTCATCGTGCAGCGGATCGCCGACTACGTCGAAGCCGGCGTCTCGAAGTTCGTGCTGCGCCCCGTGGGTGCGAGCGGCGAGGACGTGCTGTCCCAGACCCGCCAGCTCATCGAGCAGGTGCTGCCGCAGGTCGCCTCGCGCTGGCCACGGCGCGCCAAGGCCGCCGTGACGTAGGCGCGTTGGCGCCGCGCGTATCAACCTCGTGCTGAGCCTGTCGAAGCACGGCCGCGCGCTCGAGCCGTGGTTCGACAAGCTCACCACGGTGTTGGAGGAGGTTGCTACTTCTTCCCGATCGTGCAGGTGATGGCGCAGTGGTCGCTGACGCCCTGGTGCAGCCGCACGCTGCTCACGCCGTACTCGCCGGTCGAGAACACGCCGTCCACCATGTACGGGAGCGGGCCGGCGCGGTGCAGCACGGGGTCGAGGCTGGTGGTGTACGTGGGCGGAATGTTATCGGTCCAATGCCCCGCCAACCGGGTGAAGATCTCCTTGCCGCGCGGCGCATTGAAGTCCCCGCACAAGACGAGCGGGCGGTCCTTGAGCGCGCGAAGGAGGCCGTCGCAGGCGGTGCGCTGGAAGTCGGCCGTGCGCGCATTGTTGGTCCAGGGGAAGTGCGTGGTGCCGATGGTGAGCATCCCGTCCCCCGCACCGATCGCGGCTACGGCGACCGCATAGCGGTTGGTGGCGAAGCGCGACTCTTCCGTGCTGCGGTCGAGTTCGTCGAGGCCGCTGCCGCCGCCCGCGTACCATATGTCCTCCGTTGCCGCGAACGGGCGGCGCGACAGGATGCCCAGCCCACAGGTGCGGGGTCCTTCGGGCTCCGGAAAGCGGCACATGGGGACGTAGAAGCGGTGGCCGTAGCCGAGCGGCTGGCTCAGCCGATCGATGTCGTCGGCGATGAACTCCTGCAGGCAGACGACCTCCGGCGACTGCGCGCGCAGGAAGGCTTCCACCCTGTCGAGATGCCTGGAGCGTTCGACGTTGATGCACGCGAGCGTGAGAATGGCAGCCACCATCGTTGTGCGTGTGCCGAATCCCGCAACGATAGGTCGCCCGCGGATGCGCGGTCAAAGCGGAAGGTCGCGTAGGCGTGCGCGGCGGCTGAATTGTCGCGCGCGGAGACCGCTGCGTCGCAACGCGGCGGCTGGTTCCGGCGTTAAGGAAAATTAATTGTCCGTTTCATCCGATTGGCTCTCGGAACCAGCCTCGCTCCGCTCCCGTTTAACAGCCGGACGGACGAGCTTCCCCCCGGCTCGTCCCAAGCCGAGAGAGCCTCCCTCCTCCCTCGGCGCTTCGAAAGAGCGGTGCGCCCCCCGTCGCACCGCTCATTTCGTTTCGGAACCCGGGACGCCCACCGCGGGTTGTGTGAACTGAAGCCCAAGCTCGGAGGAGAGAATCATGGAACGCACGAAGGCACCCAAGGATCGCAAGATCGACAAGGCCGTCGACATGACGTTCCCGGCCAGCGACGCGACCGCGCATGGGCACGCGACCGGAACCGAGCCGCCAGGTCGTCCCGCCGACCGGAAGGCCCCGCACGTGACCAAGGAACAGATCGAGCAGGCACAGAG
Organism: uncultured Alphaproteobacteria bacterium; assembly: GCA_963774165.1. Classification (GTDB taxonomy): domain Bacteria; phylum Pseudomonadota; class Alphaproteobacteria; order Rhizobiales; family Hyphomicrobiaceae; genus AWTP1-13. The sequence goes on from CAVZEC010000012.1 coordinate 63,932, forward strand.
GGGCGACGGGCACAAGGAGATCGAGCCCTCGCGAGAATTCGCGAGGCGGGAAAAGCCGCGACGCGAACTGAAGCACGCTCATGGCCAAGCAGAGCGCGAAGCCGGGCCAGCTGCCCACGCATGGGGCGTCGGTCCTCCCTTCGGTCGAGGTCAAGAGCTACAACGTCGAGATCGAGGACGAGGACGGTTTCATCGGCGACAAGGCCGGCAAGGGGGCGTTCTGGGACGCTCTCGACAAATGGCGCAAGCCGTTGCGCAAGCTCGGCGAGGATCCGCTCGGCGACAAGGCCAGCGAGGATATCGGCAAGAAGAAGCTGGCTGAAATCCTGCGCGGGCGGCGAGCCCGAGGCGGCGGGTGTCGTCCAAAGCGCGGTCGAGGACTTCGCCCAGCAGCTTACCAAGGTCATTCGCCGCTTCCTGCGGCTGAAGGAATGGCGCGATACGGAGTGCCTCGTCATCGGCGGAGGATTTCGCGCAAGCCGCATCGGCGAGCTGGCCGTCGGCCGCAGTGCCGTACTGCTCAAAGCCGACGGGATCGCCGTCGACCTGGAGCTGATCCGCAACGATCCCGACGAAGCCGGCCTGATCGGCGGCGCACATCTGCTGCCGGCCTGGATGCTGAAGGGGCACGACTCGCTCGTCGCCGTGGACGTCGGCGGCACCAACATCCGCGCCGGGCTGGTAGAGCTCAACCTCAAGAAATCGAGCGACCTCGGCAAGGCGCAGGTGGCCGAAGTCGAAGCTGTGGCGTCACAGCGAGGAGGAGATCGGCCGGGAGGACGCCGTCGGCGGCCTGGTTGAGATGCTGAAGGAGTTGATCGCCCGCGCCGAGCGCGGCAAGCTCAGCCTCGCGCCCGTGATCGCCATCGGCTGCCCCGGCGTGATCCACGAGGACGGCTCGATCGCGCGCGGGGCCCAGAATCTGCCGGGCAACTGGGAAAGCAGCCGCTTCAATCTTCCGCACTCGATCCGCGAGGGTATCCCCGAGATCGGCGAGCACGAGACGATGGTGGTGATGCACAACGACGCGGTGGTGCAAGGCCTGAGCGAGCTGCCGCATGTGCAGGAGCGCCGGCACTGGGGCGTCCTCACGATAGGTACGGGTCTCGGCAACGCGAGCTTCGCCAACCGTCGCGAGAAATAGTGCGGCCGAGGCGGAGGGCTAAGTCAGGGCGTAGGCCAGAAGCGCCGAGATCAACAACTCTGCCGCTCCATGCACCGCGATGAACGCACGTCGGAACCCGAGCCGGCGACGGGAAAAAGAACCGCGGGCTTTGTCGTCACCGTCAGCGGGTGGCGCAGATCGGCGGCCTGCGAATGCGCCACCCACACGCTCGCCCACAGCAGGAGCGTCCCCGCCGCTACGAACAGCAGGATGACGCACCAATCCCACCAGTCATTTCCTCTTCCGGTATTCTTCATGACCGTGTGTCTCATCATGAGCAAAGAACGATGGCCGGGACCGCCGGTTCCACAGCTGCGACATGCGAAAACCGGGGCGCAGGTCCGCCGCACCGCCACCGAAGGTTGAATTCGCGACAGCCAGTGCCGATATTTCGAGGGCGCTCTCGAGCCGCGGCGCGGAAGCTCGTCGCCGGCCGTTCCCACCCCTCTTGCTTTTCGCGCCACCGCGCGGTCATCTCTGTCCGCAATGCCAACATCCATGCTCCAGTCCGTGCCGAAGACCGACGCCGGCCCCGTGAGCCCCGCGGCCCTGTTCCATCCCGCGGTCGCCGCCTGGTTCGAAAGCAGCTTTGCCAGCGCCACGGCGGCGCAGGCCCGGGCTTGGCCGGCGATCCAGTCGGGACAGCACGTGCTGATCGCCGCGCCGACGGGCTCGGGCAAGACGCTGGCGGCCTTCCTGGCGGCCATCGACTCGCTGGTGCGGCAGGGACTGGATGGCCGGCTCGAGAACGAGACCCAAGTGGTCTACGTCTCCCCCCTCAAGGCGCTCTCCAACGATATCCGGCGCAACCTGGAGGCGCCTCTGGCCGGCATCCGCGAAGCTCTGCGCGCCCAGGGCCTTCCGGACGTCGACATCCGCACCTGGGTGCGCACGGGCGACACCCCGCAGGGCGAGCGCGACCGCGCGCGCCGCAACCCGCCGCACATCGTGGTGACGACGCCGGAGTCCCTCTACATCCTGCTCGGCTCCGAATCCGGCCGCGCCATGCTCAAGACCACGCGCACCGTGATCGTGGACGAGATCCACGCACTGGCGCCGAACAAGCGCGGCTCGCACCTGGCGCTGTCGCTGGAACGCCTCGCCTGGCTGTGCGGGGAGAAGTTGCTTCGCATCGGTCTCTCCGCCACCCAGAAGCCGATCGACACCGTGGCACGCTTCCTGGTGGGCACGGGGCCGGCCGGCACGAAGCTCCCCGAGTGCACGATCGTCGATATCGGCCATACCCGCGCGCGCGATCTTGCCATCGAGGTCCCATCCTCGCCCCTGGAAGCGGTGATGTCGGCCGAGGTCTGGACGCAGGTCTACGACCGTCTCGCCGAGCTCATCCAGGAGCACCGAACCACACTGATCTTCGTCAACACCCGGCGCCTGGCCGAGCGGGTGGCAAGCCAGCTGACGACGCGGCTCGGCGAGAAGCTGATCGCCGCCCACCACGGCAGCATGTCGAAGGAGCACAGGCTGGACGCCGAGCGGCGTCTGCAGAAGGGCGAGCTCAAGGCGCTGGTGGCGACGGCCTCGCTGGAGCTGGGCATCGACATCGGCGAGGTCAATCTCGTCTGCCAGCTCTCCTCGCCGCGCTCCATCGCCAGCTTCCTGCAGCGCGTCGGCCGGTCCGGGCATCAGGTCGGCGGCACGCCGAAGGGACGGCTGTTCCCGCTCTCGCGCGACGACCTCGTCGAATGCGCGGCGCTCGTCGACAGCGCCAACCGCGGCGAGCTGGACCGGCTCGTGATCCCCGAGCAGCCGCTCGACGTCCTGGCGCAGCAGATCGTGGCCGAGGTCGGCGCGCGCGAGTGCGGCGAGGACGAGCTGCTCGCACTGTTCCGGCGGGCTTGGCCCTATCGGCAGCTGGCGCGCGAGGACTACGCGACCGTGGTCGGCATGCTGGCCGAGGGCTTCAGCAGCCGGCGCGGGCGCCGCGGCGCGCTGATCCACCACGATGCCGTGAACCGACTGCTGCGGGGCCGGCGTGGCGCCCGCCTCACCGCGCTCACCTCCGGCGGCACCATCCCCGACAACGCCGACTACCAGGTGCTGCTGGAGCCCGAGAGCCAGATCATCGGCACCGTCAACGAGGACTGGGCCGTCGAGAGCATGTCAGGCGACGTGTTCCAGCTCGGCAATACCACCTACCGCATCTTGCGCGTGGAGCGCGGCGTCGTGCGTGTGGAGGACGCCCACGGCGCGTCGCCAAGCATTCCCTTCTGGCTGGGTGAGGCGCCGGGCCGCAGCGACGAGCTGTCGGCGGCGGTCTCGCGCTTCCGTGCCGAAGTCGCCGAGCGGCTGAACGGCGACGTGGACGGAAAGCGAACGTTGCGCTGGCTGGTCGACGAGATCGGCATCGGCGAGGCGGCCGCGCTGCAGCTGGTCGAATACCTGCGTGCAGCCAATGCCGCGCTCGGCTGCCTGCCGACGCAGGACACGATCGTGCTGGAGCGCTTCTTCGACGAGGCCGGCGGCATGCAGCTGGTGGTGCACTCGCCGTTCGGCAGCCGCATCAACCGCGCATGGGGCCTTGCCTTGCGCAAGCGCTTCTGCCGCAAGTTCAACTTCGAGCTGCAGGCGGCGGCGACCGAGGACAACATCGTGCTGTCGCTCACCACCGCGCACAGTTTCGAGCTGGGCGAGGTCGCGCGCTATCTGCATTCCTCGAGCGTCCGCCATGTGCTGATCCAGGCCATGCTCGATGCACCGATGTTCATCACGCGCTGGCGCTGGGTGGCTGGCGTTTCGCTGGCGCTGCCGCGCTTCCGGGGCGGCCGCAAGGTTCCGCCGCAGCTCGCGCGCATGAACGCCGAGGACCTGATCGGCACCGTCTTTCCCGACCAGATCGCCTGCGCCGAGAACCTGGCGGGCGAGCGCGAGGTGCCGGACCACCCGCTGGTCAACCAGACGATCTCCGACTGCCTGACCGAGGCCATGGACATCGAAGGGTTGCAGCGGCTGCTCGCGGGCATCGAGTCGGGCACCGTCCGCGTGGTCTCGCGCGACCTGACCGAGCCGTCGCCGCTGGCGCTCGAGGTGCTGTCGGCGCGACCGTACGCGTTCCTGGACGACGCGCCGCTGGAGGAGCGGCGCACGCAGGCCGTCATGGCCCGCCGCTGGCTCGATCCCGAGTCCGCCGCCGACATCGGCCGCCTAGACCCCGAAGCGATCGAGCGCGTCCGTGCCGAGGCCTGGCCGGAAGCAACGAACCGGGACGAGTTGCATGACGCCCTGGTCTGGTTCGGATTCGCCACCGAGGCCGAAGCCCGGGCGGGCACCGGCTGGAACGACTGGCTCGCCGAGCTTGCAGGCGAGAGCCGGGCGACGCGCCTTCTCCTGCCGGCCGAGACGCTGTGGATCGCCGCCGAGCGCCTGCCGCTGTTCCGCGCGCTGTGGCCGGACGCCGGACTCGATCCGGCGATTGCCGCCCCCTCGACCCACGCCGATCGCACGTGGAGTCCCGAGGAGGCGCTGATCGAGATCGTGCGCGGCCGGCTGGAGGGCCAGGGTCCGGTGACGGAGCGCGCGCTCGCCGCTCCGCTCGGCGTCGAGCAGTCCCAGGTGGCTGCCGCGCTGATCGCGCTCGAGGCCGAGGGCTTCGCCATGCGCGGCCGCTTCACACCAGGCGCCGCCGAGGAGGAGTGGTGCGAGCGCCGGCTGCTCGCGCGCATCCACGGCTACACGATCAAGCGACTACGCGCGGAGATCGAGCCGGTGGCGGCACGCGACTTCCTGCGCTTCCTGTTCTCCTGGCAGCACGTCGCCGACGACGCGCGCATGGAAGGGCCCGAGGCGCTCGACGAGGTGGTCGGCCAGCTCGAGGGCTTCGGCGCCCCCGCGGGCGCCTGGGAGACCGAGATCCTTCCCGCCCGCCTTGCCGGGTACGAGCCGGCCTGGCTCGACGACCGCTGCCTCGCGGGACGCGTGACCTGGACGCGGCTCGGTCCCCGCAGCGGACGCCCCACCGGCAGCGAGCGGCGCGCGGCCCCGGTGCGCACCACGCCGATCACGCTGTTGGAGCGTCAGCATGCCTCGTTGTGGGCCTCCCTCAACACCAAGGCGGATGCCTCCGAGCCGAGCCCGCGCGCCCAGCAGGCAGTCGACTTCCTGCGCCAGAATGGTGCCTCCTTCTTCGACGAGATGGCGGCGGGCAGCGGCCTGCTGCGCTCCCAGCTCGAGGAGGCGCTGGCCGAGCTGGTGGCCCTGGGGATGGTGACCTCCGACAGCTTCGGCGGACTGCGCGCACTGCTGGTGCCGTCGGACCGCCGCCAGTCCCTGACCGGTGCGCGCCGCCGGCGACGCACCGCCACCTTCGGCATGGAGGGTGCCGGCCGATGGGCGCTCGTACGCCGGACGCTAACGTCGCAGCCCGGCATGGGCCCCGCCCCGGAGGCCGTGGAGCATCTGGCGCGGACACTGCTGCGCCGCTACGGCGTCGTGTTCTGGCGCCTGCTCGAGCGGGAGGCCGCGTGGCTGCCGCCGTGGCGCGACCTGCTGCGTGTCTATCGCACGCTGGAGCGGCGCGGCGAGATCCGGGGCGGCCGGTTCGTCGCCGGCTTCTCCGGGGAACAGTACGCCTTGCCCGCAGCCGTCGGCGCCCTGCGCGAGATCAGGCGCAAGGCACCCGGCGATGCGCTGGTCTCGCTGTCCGGCGCGGACCCCCTCAACCTCGCGGGGATTCTGACGCCGGGAGCGAAGGTCGCGGCGCTGACCGGCAACCGTGTGCTCTATCGCGACGGGCTCCCGGTAGCCCTTCTGGCAGCCGGCGAGGTGCAATTCCTCGAGCCCCTGGAGCCCGCCACCGAGTGGCAGGCCCGCATCGCCCTGCTGCGATCCGCCATGCCGACGGAATTGGCCCACCAAGTCTCCTGAGGCGGAGGGGCCGGACCACAAGCAGTCGGGAGCGATCGGCGCCAAGAGAGCCCGGAAACCGGTGCTTGCGCAGATTCGCGCTTGCCATCGGTTGCGCAATTTGGCTTAAGTAGCGCGATCTTCGTGGCACACCGGCCGAGACCCTCGCCGGCGCCATCCCAGCAGAGAAGGCCCCGTGAGCGCGATTGGCTCCATCATCGGCGAGACGACGGCGGGCCTGCTGCCCGCAGCGTCGCCGCTCGGCCTCCTGGCAACCCTCCTCCTTATTAGCCCCTGAGCCAACCCGCGCTCGGCACGTGTCCGGGACGGTCGCTCAGGGGTCCAGATGCCACCTGAACACTTTATTCATGCCGGCAGCGACTAGATCGCCCCGGCCGCAGACAAGGATCACCGACCATGACTGACGCGAGCAACCCGGCGCCGGCGAGCGGGGCGCAACAGCCGCACAAGACCTCCAACACCGACAAGGTCTTCATCTTCGACACCACGCTGCGCGACGGCGAGCAGTGCCCCGGCGCCACCATGACCTTCGAGGAGAAGCTGGAGGTCGCCGACTTCCTCGACGCCATGGGCGTCGACATCATCGAGGCCGGATTTCCGATCGCCAGCGAGGGCGATTTCATCGCCGTCTCCGAGATCGCCAAGCGCCTCAAGCGGTCGGTGGTGTGCGGGCTGTCCCGCGCTGGCGAGCTCGATATCGATCGCGCCGGCGAGGCGGTGAAGCACGCCGCCCGCCCCCGCATCCACACCTTCCTCGCCACCTCGCCCGTGCATCGCAAGCACAAGCTGCAGAAGTCGGCCGAGCAGGTGCTGGAGATGATCCACTTCCAGGTCTCCCGCGCCCGCAACTGGGTGCCGGACGTGGAGTGGAGCGCGGAGGACGCCACCCGCACCGAGATCGATTACCTGTGCCGCTGCGTCGAGACCGCGCTCAAGGCCGGCGCCTCCACCATCAACCTGCCCGACACCGTCGGCTACGCCACGCCCGAGGAATACTACCAGATGTTCCGCACGGTGATGGAGAAGGTGCCGGGCTCGGAGAAGGCGATCTTCTCCGTGCACTGCCACAACGACCTCGGCATGGCCGTGGCCAACTCGCTCGCCGGCCTCCGCGCCGGCTGCCGGCAGGTGGAATGCACCATCAACGGCATCGGCGAGCGGGCCGGCAACGCCGCGCTGGAAGAGGTGGTGATGGCCATCAAGACCCGCGGCGACGCGCTGCCCTACGAGGTCGGCGTCGACGCCACCATGCTCAACCGCGCCTCCAAGCTGGTGGCCGCCGCCACCTCGTTCCCGGTGCAGTACAACAAGGCGATCGTCGGCCGCAACGCATTCGCCCACGAGAGCGGCATCCACCAGGACGGCATGCTGAAGCACACGCAGACCTACGAGATCATGACGCCGGAATCGGTCGGCGTGTCCAAGACCTCGCTGGTGATGGGCAAGCATTCCGGGCGCAACGCCTTCCGCTCCAAGCTCAAGGAGATGGGCTACGAGCTCGGCGACAACGCGCTGGAGGACGCCTTCAACCGCTTCAAGGCGCTGGCCGACCGCAAGAAGCACGTCTACGACGAGGACCTGGAGGCACTGGTCGACGAGGAGATCGCCACCGCCCAGGACCGCATGAAGGTGGTGGCCCTCACCGTGATCGCCGGCACCATGGGTCCGCAGTCGGCGACGCTGACGCTCGATGTGGGCGACGGCAGGCAGCAGACCGTGCAATCCACGGGCAACGGGCCGGTGGATGCCATCTTCAACGCGATCCACAAGCTGGTGCCGCACAAGGCCAAGCTCGCCCTGTACCAGGTGCACGCCGTCACCGAGGGCACCGACGCGCAGGCCGAGGTGTCGGTGCGGCTCGAGGACGAGGCGGAAGGCGGCCGCGCCGTGACGGCCCGCGCCGCAGATCCCGACACGCTCGTGGCAAGCGCGAAGGCCTATCTCTCCGCGCTCAACAAGCTGTTCGCCAAGCGCGGCCGCCTGCACGCCCAGCAGAGCGCGTGACGTACAAACGATGTCGGACCCTCCGGGTCCGACATCACCGCCTCTCCGGTCACGATCAGCAAGCCCTAAGCCGTCGGCCCCGAGGCCTGCGCCTCGCGCAGCAGCGCGGCGACCTCGGCGTCCGTCACCTGCAGGAAGCTGCGGTAGAACGAGCCGACCGAGCCGAAGCGACGGGGGACCGAGAGGCAAACGACATCGTCGGCCTCGCCCTCGAGCATGGCGACCGCCTCGCGCGAGGCCACCGGGGAGGCCGCGATCAGGCGGGCGGGCTCTCGGCGCTTCAACTGGCGCAGCGCAGCCTGCATGGTCATGCCGGTCGCAACTCCGTCGTCGACAACGATCAGCGCCCGGTCCGCGAGATCGACCGTCGGCCGCAGCGGCGACCACTCCCGTCGGCGGCGCTCGATGGTCGCCAGCTCGCGCTTGGCTGCCGCGGCGATGTAGTCCTCGGAGAGGTCCAGCGTCGCCACCAGCTCGGCGTTGAGCACAATCTCCGGATCGGACCCATCGGCGACGGCGCCGACCGCGAGCTCGGGCTGCTCCGGCGCGCCAAGTTTGCGCACGAACACGATGTCCAGCGGCGCGTGCAGGCGCCTGGCGATCTCGGCCCCGACGGGGACGCCGCCGCGCGGCAGGGCAAGAACGACCGGATGGCTCAGCCGCATCGCAACCAGCGGCTCGGCCAGCAGGCGACCGGCCTCGGCCCGGTCCGCGAACAGCTGTCGTCGGCGCATCGTGTGCTCCACTGGGTTCCCTCTCCCCACGCTGAAAGAGAACGGGGAGAGGGAGAAAGCCGCCTCCGTCACCGGGCAGCCTGGGCCATGATCTCCTCCTCGACCTCGCGCAGGCGGTCCTTGCCGAAGAAGATGTCGTCCCCGACGAAGAACGTGGGCGAGCCGAACGTGCCACGCGCCACCGAGCTTTCCGTATTCTTGAGCAGGCGATCCTTCACGTCCTGGTCCTGGATGCGTGCCAGCACGCGCGCGCCGTCGAGGCCCGACTGGTCGAGCGCGACGCGGATCACCTCCGGATCGTCCATCTTCTTGCCCTCCTCCCACATGCACCGGAAGACGGCATCGACGTAAGGAGCGAGGCCACCGTCCGTCTCCGCCGCCGCCGCGCCGCGCATGATCTGCACGGTGTTGACCGGGAAGTGCGGGTTCATCTTGAAGGCGGAGAGGCCGTGCTTCTTGATGAAGCGGATGATCTCGAGGCGCTGATACTCCAGTTTGTTCTTGATGCCCTTGAACTGGACCATCGGCGCCTGGTTGTTGGTGAGTTTGAACACGCCGCCCAGCAGCACTGGAACATACGTGAACTTGGCACCGGTGCGCTGCTCGATGGCGGGAATGAGCTTGTGCACGAAGTAGGCGTTCGGGCTGCCGAAATCGAAATGGAACTCGACCTTGGATGGCATGGGCGTTCTCCCTCGCGGATCGCATCGACTTCCGCAGAGCGGCGCTAGCGCCTCAGTGCGTGCGATCGATCATGCCGAGCCAGGCGCACACTTCCCGCGCGTGGGCGGCCGGCGAGGCGATGGGATAGTATACGCGCTCGATGCGGCCGTCCCGGACGGCGAGCGTCAGGCGCTTCAGGTAGCGCACGCCCCCGGTCTCGAACGTCGGCAGGGCGAGCGCCTTCTGCAAGGCGAAGGATTCGTCGCTGACGATCTCGAACGGCAGCCTGAGCCGACCCGCCATCTCGGCCTGATACGCGGTCGACTGCGTGGAGAGGCCGAACACGGCCGCGCCGACCTGCCGGAAACCGGCTTCGAGATCGCGGAAGCCTTCCGCCTGGGGCGTGGAGCCGTGCGCGCCCGGAATGTCGTCCCAGCCGGGAGGGTTGGGAAGTCCCGGCCGGCCGGTCCACGGGTAGCAGTAGACGATGGAGCGTCCTGGCAGCTGCGCGAAACTGAGGTTGCGACCGGCCGTGGTCGGGAGAGCGATATCGGGCATCCCCTGCCCGCGCTTCAGGTGCCTGGCGCCACCATCGTCGGCGAGCGCGTCCGAAGGCTCGCTCATCGGCGCCGGTTTTCGGCGAGCCAGGCGTGCACGTCGCCCGCGTTCTTGTCCGGCGGGAAGACCGGATAGAACACCTTGACGATGGTGCCGTCGTCGATCACCAGGGCCAGCCGCTTGATGAGCGTCAGTCCCCCGACCTGCATGGTCGGCAGCCGCATTGCCTCGGTGAGTGCCAGCTTGGCATCCGACAGCAGCGGGAACGGCAGGTGCAGCCGCTGGACGGCTTCGCGCTGATAGGCGGTGTCCTGCGTGGACAGCCCGAGCACGCGCGCCGCCCCCGCCTCGATCAGAACCTTGTGCAGGTCGCGGAAAGCGCAGCTCTGAGGCGTGCAGCCGCGGGCACCCGGGATCATGTCCCAGTCGTCGACGAGCGAGGGCTTGCCGGGCTCGCCGGTGCGCGGATAGGCGAACACGACGACCCGGCCGGAGAGCTTCGCCAGCGAGACCTGCGAGCCGTCGGTGGCCGACAACGCGATGTCCGGAACCTTGGCGCCCTGCAGATGCCGCGCCGCGCCGTCGTCCACGGGCGCCGGGATCCTCGACCAGTCGACGGCCAGCAGATTGGGATTGGCGGCGGTTGGCATGAGCACCTCAAGTGTCGAGCACCCGGTAATGATAGCTTCCGACACGGGCGTAGGCGAGCCTGGCATAGAGCCCCTGGGCCGGCGCGTTGGCGGCGACGGCTTGCAGCGCCGCCAGCGTCGCACCTTGGCGTGCGCCCCACGCTTCCAACGCCAGCATGACGCGGCTGCCCGCGCCGCTGCGCCGCCGATCGGCCTCGGTCATGACGCATTCGGCGATCGCCACGCCATCACCGACGACGCACAGCGCCGTGGCCGCCGGCCGGCCGCGGTCGCGCAGCAGCAGGAACGCGCACGGGGACGGCACGCCCGCCAGGATCATCGGCGCGAGGCTGCGTCGGCTCGGCGTGATGCCGGCAAGATAAACGGAAAGCCAGTCCGGTCCCGGCCTCGCGCTGATCTCAATGTCCGCGTCCGGCATCCCCGCACCATCCGGCGCGATGCTCTTGGCGAGCACCGTGCACGGCTCCTGCAGGCGATAGCCTCGCCGCTCCAGCCGCGCATCGAGATCCGCGGGGTCATTGACGTCGCAGATCTGGAACATCGGGGCGGCGCCGCGCGCGCGATAGCGCTCTTCGGCCTGCGCGATGGCCGCATCGATGTCGTCACCGCGGAAGTCGAGCGCGGATACCGAATTGGCGCGCTGCGATCCCCCGCCGGAGTAGCGCCACAACCAGCCCTCGATGTCCGCCGTCTCCAGCGCCGGCCAAGCCGCCACCGCGATCCGCTCGATCGCCACCAGCCTATCGTGCGGGAGGTGCATAGGGGGTCAGGCCCCTCGGACGTTGCTGCGAACCGCAAGAGAACCGCCAGAGGTCTGCCCCCTGCCGCGCGACCCCTCGGCCCCTACTTCTTGCGGAACGCCGCCTGCAGGAGCTCGGGGTCCATGGACGACGGCGCCTTGCCCGTCGTCGCATAGATGTAGGCGCCGGTGCGGAAGATCGTGCCGAGCGCCGTGAAGATGACCGTCAGCGCCAGCACATAGGGCACGACGATGCCGGCCAGCACCACGGCCGTGGCCGTATCCGCGTGCAGCCCCTTGCCGAGCGCGGCACCGACCCCGATCACCAGCACGATCGGAAGCATGAGCAGGAAGGAGATGATGCCGAGCCCGCCCTCGCCGCCGACGGCCTCGCCCCACGTGCGGCGCAGGATGCCCGAGGATCGCTTCACCGCCTCGACCGGACCGACGCCGTCCACGACCAGCACCGGCACCACGAAATAGGTCACCACGCCCCAGGCCATCTCGCCCAGACCGCCCAGCAGCGCGCCGAGGAAGCCCAGCTTGTCCTTCAGGAAGTTCTGCAGCGCGTTGAGGAGCAGTCCGACGGTGGCGGCGACGAACGACCACGCCAGGATCTGCGGCAGGCGTCCCGCGGCCGTCGCCAGCCCCTTGCGCAGGGACGGCTCCTTGCCGGCGAAGCTCTCCAGCGCGCAATAGACCAGCGCCGAGTTGAAGAAGACGATGATGAACGTGCAGACGAAGTAGAAGGCGAAGAAGGCCGCGTACACAATCGGCTCGTCATGGCGCACCGTCTCGCCGAGGTGGCGCACATAGTCGCTCTTGGCGCCCGCGAACACCGAGACGCCGATTACCGAGATCAGGGCAAGGAAGGCTAGCCCCGAGAAGATGGGCAGCAGCAGCAGCTTGGGGTGCAGCCTGACGACCGCCCAGCTGGCCTTGGCCATTTCCCAACCGCGACCGATCCGCTGAAACATGGGAACCTCCCCGCATCGAGCATCAGAGCTTGCCGCGCAAGCGAATAGCACCGGCATCGGAGCAAAGCTACTGATCCGATCGCCGGCGCCGAGCGTAGTAGCCGAAGTCTTACCGAAAAGTGCGGCTTTCTGGGGATTGGGATCTGGAAATCGGGAGGGGCCGACATTGACAGTTAGCGCACGCCCCACCAGCCCATGATGGCGCCCTGGATCAGCAGCACGCCCAGCCAGTGGCCACCGTCGATCAGAGTCAACGAGTGCCTGGCGCCGTGGAAGGCATAGTTGACCACCATGGTCGGGATGACGAAGCCGAGCCAGAGGAAGGCGGCGGAGATCAAGCCGGTCCTGAGCGTGGTCGCGAGTTCCCCGTGCGCCAGGTGCACGAGGATGCCGGCCAGCATCAGCGCCATCACCAGCAGGGCGACGAAGGCCACGACGTAGAGGCCGAGGCTGCCGCGGTCTTTCTGCAGCCGTTCGGGCGACATGCCCACCGCGTCCATCCAGGGCTTGGAGAATGCGCTGTACCAGACGCCGCCGAACACGAAGCTGGCGATGGCGGCGGCGAAAACGGAGAGGAAGTTCAGGCTGCCGAGACCCATCGGGGCGTCCCTTTTTGTTCGTTGCTTCCATCGACACGGAGGACAGGTTTCGGGTCGCCGCGACGCGGTGCGGCGCCTAATCCATGCGCATCCCCAATCCTTGTCGAAAGGGAAATGTCATGTCGATCCGATTCGTCGCACTGGACTCCGGACTGGTGAAGAGGCTGCAGGATGGCGGAACCGACGCCAATGGCCAGAAGCCGGAACGCCACGTCTGCTCAGGGGGCATGATGCCGTGCCGCCACTGCCTTGCCGACATCAAGGCGGGCGAGCCATATCTGATCCTGGCGCACCGGCCCTTCCCCTCGGCCCAGCCTTACGCCGAGCAAGGGCCGATCTTCCTGCACGCCGAAAGGTGTACGCGCCACGCCGATAGCGACGCCGTGCCGCGCATGTTCCTGGAGCGCGAGGCATACCTCATTCGCGGCTACGGCGCTGACGACAGGATCGTCTACGGGACGGGCAAGATCGTCGCCCCCGCCGTCATGGCGCAAGCGGCGCACGAGGCCTTCGGCGACCCGCGCGTCAGGTACGTCCACGTCCGCTCGGCCAGCAACAACTGCTACCAGTGCCGCATCGATCAGGCGTGAGGCGAGCGCTGGGCGGGGCCGGCCGGCGAACTCGCCGGCCAAGCCCTGTTTCCTGTGAAGCAGCGCTCCTCAGAGGGGTCGGCGCGTATTGCCCGACAGGCGGCGCATGATCTCGCGCTCCGTGTCGTCCGTGAACAGGCCGCCGTGGCTCGAGAGATAGTTCGTGATCTCGCGCTCGGCGCGCCGCTGCTGGGACGCGATCATGGCGTCGAAGACCCGGCGCCAGAACGGCTTACGCTCTACGGGAGCTTCCGTCGCTGGCGTAGCGATGGCGTCGTGGGAGTAGGTAAGTGTGCTCATGATGGCCTCGTCTTTGCGATTTCGTCTTTGCGACGATTGGAGTCGCCGACCTCGAGACCTTTCCCCTTGGCGTAACGACGGTTTCTATGGCCCGCGTTTAGCCTACGAAAGTATAAATGGATGCTTCGCCTCGCTGGACCTAGGGGTCATGCTGCGCTGCAGCATTGCACGCATTGCATGGCTTTTAGCGAGCAGAGACAAAGAATTGTCACATGAGCACGTGGCGTGCACAACGCTCAGCTAATCGGCATTAACTAGAAGGTCATGGCCTGCCTGCGACGCCCGTCAGGCGATCACGTCCTCGCCCAGCAGGTGTCGGAACGCCTGGTAGCTGTCGTGGATGCGGCGGGCGGCTGGATCGGTGGCCGCGATGCCCTCCAAGACCTCTGCCAGCGCCCCGTCGAGCGCCTCGGCAACGCTATCGGTCCAGGCCAGCCTGACCGGCCATTTTGCGGACGTCCCCATCTGGGCGGCGAGCAGCGCGTGTGCGCGCGCTTCTGCCAGCGACAGCTGGTACTCCTGGGCCGCGCAGGCCTCGAGGATCGTTTGGTCGGCAGCGTTCATTGCATCCCAGACGTTTCTGCGCACGGCCAGCGACAGAGCAATGCCGTGACGATGGAAGCCTGGCTCGTAAAGCCGCTGCGCCATCGGCTGCAGGTCGGCGGTCGCGTGGACGAGCGGTCCCACCCACTCCGCCGCCTGGATGCGCCCGGCCGAAAGCGCGGCTCGCAGTTCGTGCGGCGCCAGCTGGATCGGGCGTTGCGCCGAGCGCGCGCAATGCATCCGCCGCCAACCCCTCGACGTGCAGCGTCGCCTTCGCGAGCTCGGTGGGTCCCTCCAGGCGTGCGCTCGCCCACACGCCGGCACCGGGCCCGGTATGACCAGCCAACAGCGGCTTGAAGCCGAGCTCCGCCGAAAGCTCGTCCCAGAGCATCTCCCCACCCCCGACCGCCAGCCACGTGTGCTGGGCAGCCGCGTCGAGCCCTTGCTCGAAAGGCAGGCCGGCAAAGAAGGCGAAGGCAGGGTGCAGGCTGGCGTGCCGGCCGGCGCTGCCGTAGGTCAGATCGGTCTCGGCACGGCCATCGGCGACCTCGATGCGATAGCGCCCATCGGTGGCCGTCTCGATGCGACGCGCCAGCCGCTCGGGACCCGACCCGGGCTCGACCGCCCACTGTGAGCCCAACGCGAGGCGCCTGGCTCCGGGCCGGATGGCTGGCGCCGCGGGGGCGTCGCCGATTGCGTGCACAGGCGTGACCGTTGTCCCCGCCGCGACGGCCGCTGCGCCGGTGGTCCTCAGAAAGCCGCGCCGATCCATACCGGTCCCCCATGTCAAACGCATACCGCGCGGCGCCCGCAAGCGCCGCTGCTGTGCAGCATCAAACAGGATCGGCGGCGGGCCGGCAAGAGCACGAGGGCGGGCGCAGGCGGAGCCGGCGGACTCGCGGGTTGAGCCCGCCTACTGCTCCAGCCGCGCCAAGATATGCGACAGCAGCTTGAAGAAGTTGGTCGGCCCCCAATAGCCGACGATGCGGTCGACCTCGCGGCCATCCCGCATCACCACGGCCGTCGGTACCGTGTCGATGCGCGAGTTGAGGCCGAGGCTCGCGGTATCGCCCGTCGCGATGTCGACGAAGCGCAGCGGCGCCACATCCGCCCGCACGGCGTCGCGGTACTTCGGCAGCACATCGCGGCGGAACACCTGGCAGTAGGTGCAGTCAGGGTGCTCGAACACCAACACCTCGAGGGCAGGCGCGCGGACAGCCCCGCTCTCGATGGCCGTGCGGCCGGACCCCTGGCTCGCCGGCAGGAGCAGCATCAAGGCGACAAAGGCGGCAAACAGGGGTCGCATCCGGGGTACTCGCATTCGCAGAAGCTGGAAATGACGGCCGGATCAGGCCGATGCGGGCGACCGTAAGGACGCGACGGTGGATGAGAAAGCGAACGCTGAATAAACTGTAAACGGTGTCCCGTTTCGGGACACTCAGGGCCCGCGGCATTCGACCGAGATCATCTTGAGCCCGTCGGCGAACGCGCCCATCTGCGCCTGCAGCTCCCCCAGCGCGGTTCCGTCGCCTGGTTTCTGCGCGGGCTCGGCCAGCCTGACGATGCATCCCTTCGGCGCCCCGGCACCAAGCATGACGGCCTCAGCGCCTTCCAACTCGAAGGCGATGAAGAATTCCGGATCGTAGACGGCGAAGGAGAAGCCCTTGGCATCGGCCGGCACCGGGGCGGCGAACGGCAGCGTGAAGTGCAGCGCGAGCAGGCCGCCCTTGTGCTCGAGCCAGTAGTCGCGGGCATCGCCCATGGCGAGCTTTTGGCCGGCGACGAACGCGTGGGTGAAGTAGGCGTACTCCTTGAGCCCCTCCATGTTGACTTTGGCCAACTCGGCCAGCTCCTCGCGGTCGTAGATGCCGTCCTTGTTCTTATCGAGCCCCTCGATGGCCGTCGCCGTGTAATCCTCGTCGAAAATCCACCTGTAGCTCAGGCCGATGAAGGCGCCATGGTCGTGCAGCACCGTCGCCTCCGCCTTGATCCACATGTGCGGATGTGCATTCGCGGCCGATGCAAGTGCCCCGCAAAGCAGGGCGAGAACAGCCATGCCGAGGGGCAGCCGCCTTCGCATCGTGCGCATGCATGGACCTCCAGCGAAGGACAGGGCGGACCCCTCGTCCGTAAGTACGGTCAGCGGGAGATTCCGGCAACTCGCCCACAGGGTCGCCATTGTGACCTTCCCGGCGGTAACGATATAATATAACATTGCGTCAACTTGGGGGGCGACGTGGAGCAGGCGGGATGCGGCGGGCGGTTGTGCGAGTGATGCTGGCCGCGGGACTGCTGGCGCTTTGGTGCGCGCCACCGGCGGTCGCGGAGCCCAAGGTGGTCGTGACCATCAAGCCCCTGCACGCCCTGGTGGCCCAGGTGATGGCGGGCGTCGCCTCGCCCGTGCTGCTGGTCAAGGGCCTGTCTTCCG
This sequence comes from uncultured Alphaproteobacteria bacterium, assembly GCA_963774165.1. GTDB lineage: Bacteria > Pseudomonadota > Alphaproteobacteria > Rhizobiales > Hyphomicrobiaceae > AWTP1-13. Next base: position 80,760 of record CAVZEC010000012.1, read on the forward strand.
CCCACACCTACGCGCTGCGGCCATCTGAGGCCCGCGCCCTGCATGAGGCCGACCTGTTCGTGCGCATGTCCGACAGCGTCGAGCCGTTCACGACCCGGATCGTGAAATCTCTGCCCGGCACCGTGGAGGTGATGACGCTACAGGACACCCCACGCCTGCGGCTGCTGAGCCGCCGGACCAATGCGACGTTCGAGCGGCACGCGCACGACAAGAGCGCGCACGGCCACGAGCACAGCCACGCCGGCACCGCGCCGGACGCCGTTGACGGCCACGCCTGGCTCGACCCGGACAACGCATCCGCCATGGTGGACCGCATCGAGCAGGCCTTGCGCGCCAAGGACCCCGCCAATGCGCCCGTCTACAAGGCCAATGCCGATGCACTCAGGACCGGGCTCGCGGCACTGGCGGCGGAGCTCGATCGTGACCTCGCGCCAATTGCCCGGCGGCCCTACATCGTGTTCCACGACGCGACCCAGTATCTGGAGCGACGCTACGGCCTGAACGTGGTCGGCTCGATCTCGGTGAGCCCCGAGGTGCCGGCCAGCGGCAAGCGCCTCACCGAGCTGCGCCGCAAGATCGACGAGCTGGGGGCGGTGTGCGTGTTCGCCGAGCCGCAGTTCGACACGCGCCTCGTCGACAACCTGATCGAGGGCACAGCCGCGCGCCTCGGCACGATCGACCCCGAGGGCGGCCGGCTGGAGCCGGGGCCCGAGCTCTATTTCACGCTGATGCGCCAGCTCGCCGGGGACCTCAGAGGCTGCCTCGCTCCCCCGGCGTGACGTTGCTCTCCTCTGTTCCCTCTCCCCATTCTTCTTCAGAATGGGGAGAGGAGCAGATGAGGGATATCGCCATGCTGCCGAATGAACGACTGACCTATTCCGCGATTTCCCAGCGTCCACCGCTCGTGCTGCCCAACGGCACGCGCCTCGCCGTGTGGGTGATCGTCAACGTCGAGGAATGGGACATCCGCCAGCCCATGCCGCGCACGGTGCTCACCCCGCCCGCGGGCGGCTCGCCCAGCCCCGACATCCCCAACTGGGCCTGGCACGAGTACGGCAACCGCGTCGGCTTCTGGCGCATGCTCGAGGTGTTCGACGACTTCTCCATCCCCGCCGTCCTCGCCATCAACGGCTCGGCGATCGCAGCCTACGAGCCGATCGCGCGAGCGGCCCTCGACCGCGAGTGGGAGTTCATGGGCCACGGCTTCACGCAGAAAAACATGCAGAAGGTGGAGAACGAGGCCGACGACATCGCCCGCACCTCCGAGGCGATCGCCAGGTTCACGGGCCGTCGACCCCGCGGCTGGCTCGGGCCCGGCCTGACGGAGACCTGGAACACGCCGGACCTGCTGGTGGAGGCCGGCTACGACTATGTCTGCGACTGGGTGCTCGACGACCAGCCGGTCACGCTGAAGACGCGCGCCGGTCCGATCGTCAACATCCCCTACACGCAGGAGTGCAACGACGTGGCGATGATGCTGATCCAGCATCACAAGGCCCAGGAGTATGCCGATCGCGCCATCGATCAGTTCGAGCAGCTGCACCACGATGCGCGCACATCCGCGCGCGTGATGGCGATCGTCCTGCACCCCTACATCATGGGCGCGCCGCACCGCCTCAAATACTTCCGCCGCGTGATCGAGCACATCCGCCGCTGCGCCTCGGCCCAATTCTACACCGGCGAGCAGATCCTCGACTGGTACAAGGCCGAGCGATCGCGGCTCGGGCTTTGAGTCGTCCCCGCTTGCCTCCCCCTGCGACGAAGGCATTGCCTTCGTCGTGACGAGGGGGGGGCGGAGCGTCCGCCATTTGCCCGGCCATCGCCGACCTCGCGGCGCACTCGACAGCCGGGCAAATCGCTGGACGCTCCGGGTGGGGGCGACCGGACGCGCGCCCGCGGCAGACACCCCCACCGGGAACGCCATCGGACTTAGCTCGCCGGTCGGCGACCGTGTTGAGCGTTGCGAAGGGCGAGCTAAGTCCGTGGCGTTCCGCCCCTCGCGTCGAAGGCTGGGCCTTCGACGCAGGGGGAGGCGAATATCCGACAGGGGATGATCGACAGCGTCAGGCCTTGTCGCCGCGCCAAAGCCGGTCGACGCTCCACGGACCGCCGCCGGCGGCGGCGAGATACAGGAAGACGAAGGAGTAGAGCGCGGCCAGCTCGCCTGCGTTGAGGATCGGGAAGAAGCCGCGCGGGGCGTGGGCGTAGAAGTAGGCCACCGCCGTCATGCCGGACAGCAGGAATGCGGCTGGACGGGTGAACAGGCCAATGACGACGAGCACGCCGCACACGAGTTCGACGAGGCCCGCGGCTCCGCTCATGGTCATGGGCGAGGCGTTGTTCATCGGTCCTGCCGGAAAGTTGAGATACTTGGTCGTGCCGTGCTGTAGCACCAGCAGGCCCGACATGATGCGCAGCAGGCTCAGCAGCTGCGCCGTGTAAGGCTTCAGAAAGTCCATGCCATCCCCCGGAAAGTCCTGGTTGCGGCGAGTCAGGTCGGCTCGCATGCAGCCTTTTGCAGGGCAACGGACGATCGGCCCATTCAAATTTTGGCGAGCGCCGTGAGGATCACCTCGGGCGTGATGGGCTGGGTGGTGACCCGGGCGCCGAAGGGCAGGAGTGCATCGTTGATGGCGTTCATGACGACGGCAGGTGCGGCACCGGTGCCGGATTCGCCCACACCCTTCGCCCCCAGCTCGGATACCGAGGTGGGCGTCTGCACGTGGGCCACGTCGATATCAGGCATCTCCGAGGCCATGGGCGTGAGGTAGTCGGCCAGCGTGCCGTTCTGCAGCTGGCCGGCCTCGTCGTAGATGCAGTGCTCGTAGAGAGCCCCGCCGAGACCTTGCACGCAGCCGCCGCGCACCTGCTCGTCGGCCAGCTGCGGATTGATGACGCGTCCGCAGTCCTCCACCACCCAGTGCTTGAGCAGCTTCACGAAGCCCGTGTCCATGTCCACCTCGACGTGGGCGCCGTGGATGCCGTTGGTGAAGATGTAGAGATCATCAGCCAGATGGAAGCGCCGCGTGTGCGACAGCAGGGGCTGCGCGCCCCGGGGCAGCTCGGCCAGCTGGAAGTGGCCGATGCGGCCGATCTCCGACAGCGGCAGGCGTTTGGCCCCACCGGCACGATCGACCACCACGCCGTCGACGATGTCGAGCGCGCTAGCGTCGGCCTGCAGCAGGGTGCCGGCAATCTCGAGGATCTCCTGGCGCAGGTCGCGCGCCGCCAGGTAGACGGCCTCGCCGCCGATCGCGACCGCCCGCGAGCCGAAGGTGCCGCCTCCATAGGGCGTGGCGTCGGTATCGCCGGAGATCACCCGTACACTTTCGATTGCCACGCCCAGCGCCGCGGCGGCGATCTGCGCCATGACCGTGTCGGTACCCTGGCCCTGCTCGGTCACGCCCACCGAGCACAGCACGCCGCCATTGGGCTCGAGGCGGATGACACAGGCATCCTGCAGCGAGATCGGCGCGCCGCCGACGCCGTAGTAGCCGTGCGGGCCCGGCGAGGTGCCCTTGATGAAGCAGGCGATGCCGATGCCGCGATGGACGCCCTTCGCGCGCAACCGCGCCTGCTCCTGCCGCAGCTCGGGGTAGCGCATGCGTTCCACCAGCACGTCGATGCAGCGCTGGTGCGAGAGGTCCTTGAACTTGATGCCGCTGGCGCCGACCACGGGATAGCCGTCGTCCGGCATGACGTTGCGGCGGCGCATCTCGATGGCGTCGATCCCCAGCGCCGCGGCGGCGCGGTCGACCAGGTGCTCGCCCACCGTGTTGCCGATCGGATGGCCGACGGCGCGGTACTGCGAGGACGGCGGCTTGTTGAGATAGACCACGTTGACGCGGCCGCGGTAACTCTTGTGCCGGTACGGCCCGCCCGTGATGTTGAGCACCTGCGTGCCCTCGAGCACGCTGGTGCGCGGATATTGCGAATAGGCACCCGCACCCGAGAGCACGTCGACGTCGAACGCCAGGATCTCCCCCGACTTGGCGACGGCGATGCGCGCCTTCACGAAATTCTCGCGCGCATGGATGTCGGACACGAACAACTCGAGCCGGTCGGCGATGAACTTGACGGGGCGCCCCAGCCGGATCGATGCCGCCGCGGTCGCCAGCTCGTCACCGTAGCTGTGGATCTTGAGCCCGAAGGAGCCGCCGACGTCGGGCGCGATGATCTGCACCATGTGATCGGGCAGGCCCAGCGTGAGCGCGAACACCCGCTGGATCATGTGCGGGCACTGGCTGCTGGTGGTGATGGTCAGCTTGCCCGTGGGCGTGTCGTAGTTGGCGAGCACCGCGCGCGATTCGAGGCTCACGGCCGTGTGCCGGCCGAACTCGAAGGTATCCTCGATCACCAGGTCGGCCTTGGCGAAGGCAGCCTCCACGTCGCCGGTGTCGACCGTCTTGCGGAACGCCAGGTTGTCGCCGAGCTCGGCATGGATGGGCGGCGTGCCTGGCGTCAGCGCCGTCTTCTTGTCTGCGACCGCGGGCAGCTCCTCCCACTCGATCTGCACGCGCTCGGCGGCGTCCTCAGCCTCCGCCCGCGTGCGCGCCACGACCAGCACCACCGGCTCGCCGGCCCAGCACGCCCTGTCCACGGCCAGCGGATATTGCGGTGCCGACTTCATGCCGGGAAAGCAGGCGAGCGTGCCGACCCACGGGGTTGCGCAGAGCTTTGCCAGCTCCGCCCCGGTCATGACGAGCGCGACGCCCGGCTGGCGCCTTGCCTCGCCGGTATCGATCGACAGGATCCTCGCATGGGCAAACGGGCTGCGCAGGAACGCGGCATGCAGCATGCGCGGCAGCGTGAAGTCATCGGTATAGCGCCCGCGCCCCGCCACGGCGCGCTTGGCACCGGCGCGCGACAGCGTGCGCCCGACATAGCTGTTGGGCCGGGTGAAGACGCTCACATCGGGTTTGTCGTTCACGGCTAGTGTCCTGATCGCGAAATTCGTCTCGTTGTGCGGCGGGCTCGGAGCGAATTTCGCGATCTGAAGGACACTAGCGAATCATGGATTCTAGTGTGATTCAGATCGAGAAGTCCGTTACTCCACCTAGCCTAAAGCGATGATACGGACTTCTCGATCATCACACTAGGCTCCGATCACCTCTGCAGGCGCTTGTTGAGCGTCGTCTCGACGGCATCGACGATGGCGTGATAGCCGGTGCAGCGGCAGTAGTTGCCCGAGAGGAACTCGCGGATCTCCTCGCGGCTCTTCGGCGCTGCCTGCGCCAGCAGCTCCGCCGACGTCATCAGCATGCCCGGCGAGCAGAAGCCGCACTGCAGAGCGTTGCGCGCGACGAACGCGGCCTGCAGGTCGGCGATCTCGCCGGTATCGGTCAGTCCCTCGATGGTGACGACCTGTGCGCCGTCGGCCTGTACCGCCAGCATCAGGCAGCCGCGCACGACTGCGCCGTCCACCCGCACCGAGCAGGCGCCGCAGACCCCGTGCTCGCAGCCCAGATGCGCGCCCGTCAGGCCGAGCTCGATGCGCAGGAAATCGACCAGGTGCTGGCGCACCGGCACGGTGCGCACGATCCGCTCGCCGTTGACGGTGAGCGTTACGGCCATGGTCTCCTCGTCGCTCACGCCGCCGCCTCCGCTCGTTTCGCCGCAACATCGAGGGCGCGCCTCGTGAGCACGCGCTGCAGGTGCAGCCGCATCCTGGCACTGCCCTGCGGGTCGGACATCGGCTTCAGGTCCTCCACCAGCGCCGCAGCCGCCGCCTCGCCGCCGCCCCCGTCGAGGCGCTTGCCGAGGATCGCCGCGAGCGCCTTGGTCGCGAGCGTCGGCTTGTCCTCGCTGCCGAAATAGGCGAGCCGCCCCTCCGCCACGGCGCCGCGCGCGATCTCGAGATCGAAGGCCACGCCGGCGATGGCGAAATCCCCATGCCGGCGTGCCAGCTCCATGAAGACCGCCACGCGTCCCGGACGCTTCGCGGGGATCAGCGCCTCGATCAGCAGCTCGTCGGGCTGGCGCGCCGTCTCGTACAGACCTTTGAAATAGTCCTTGGCGGCGATCTCGCGCCGCCCTCGGGTGCTCTCGACCACGAAGGTGGCCCCGAGTGCCAGCGCGCAGGCCGGCATCTCGGCGGCAGGGTCCGCGAGCGCGATGCTGCCGCCGAAAGTGCCGCGGTTGCGTACGGCGACATGGGCAACGTGCGGCATCGCCTCGGCGATCAGCGGCAGGTGCCGGGCGACGATGGGGGAATTGGCGACCTCGACGTGCCGCGTAAGCGCACCGATGCGCACCCGGTCGCCCTCGAGCGAAATGCCGCGGAGCGCAGCGAGACGGTTGATGTCGATCAGCAGCCTCGGTTGCGACAGGCGCATGTTCAGCGTCGGCATCAGGCTCTGGCCGCCGGCGAGAATGCGTGCCTCCTCGCCATGCTCGGCGAGAAGGTCCATCGCGTGCGCGACGCTCTCGGCGCGGACGTAGCTGAACTTCGGCGCCTTCACGCCCACTCCTCCAACCCAGTGGTGAGCTTGTCGAACGACGACAATGGGGGTAGACGGCCGACCTTCGACCCTCGGAACTCGTCCGAGGGCGTGCGGGCTCAGGACGAGGGCCGCCCGATCACGCAGCCCTGACTTCGCCGGCCTTGAGGCTCAACGCGGCTATCTCGCCGGAGGAGAGCCCCCTGACGACGCGCATCGCGCCGTCCTTGGCCTCGACCTTGGCGACATGCTTCGTCGTCGCCTCGACGGCGGTGTCGGGTGCGGCGATCGCAACGTTGTAGTACTCGAACGACGGCGCGGACAGCGCGACGGCTCCGATCCACCGGGTGCCGTCCGCCCTGGGTGGGGCAATCGGCGCGGGAACGGTGACTTGTACGACCCAGCCAGCTGGGGATGTTTTCTCGGTCATGTATATAACGTGACACTGTTCGCCCCGGCCATCAACCGGAGTCGCACGGGTTGGCCGCCAAATCCGAACCTGTGAGGAAGCCAACCCAGCCGGCAGCGCATCCTATTCACGCAAAAGGGCGGCCCCAGGGGCCGCCCTCTAATTGTCGCCCCGAGAGGACGAGATCTTATTGCGACGAGGCGCTCTTGGCGCGCGCCGGACGGGGGCGCGGCTTCTCCGGCGGCGGGTCGTCGTTGCCGAAGAAGTTGAAGATGCTACCGCCGTTGCTGCTGCCGCCACCGCTGCTGCTGGTGGCCACGCCATCAAAGCGGTTCCAGGTCACGAGCACCTTGGCGCCGACCGACGCGCGCGGGTAGAGATCCTCCACGTCCTGGTTGTACATGCGGATGCAGCCCTTCGACACGGCTGTGCCGATGGTCCAGGGCGCGTCCGTGCCATGGATACGGTAGGTGCTGGAACCCAGATAGAGCGCGCGTACGCCCAGGGGGTTCATGGGATGCCCACCCGGCACCCAACGCGGCAGGCGCGGATTTTCCCGGATCATTTCGGGGGTCGGCGTCCAGGATGGGTTGATGCGCTTGTTCGTGACGCTGGTCGTGCCGGCCCAGCGGCTCTCCTCGCGCGGAACGGCGATCGGGTAGCTGATGGCCTGGCCCGGCGCCGTGATGAAATACAGCCGGCGGTCGCCGAAGCTGACGATGATCTCGCCCTTCTTGAACTGCGGGCTGAAACGGACGCTCTCGCGGCCGCTGCCGCCGACCATGCCGCCGCCGCCCCAGTCCCAGAACAATTGGGCCGATGCGGGCGCGGCCCCAAGGCCTGCGACCGCAGCGATGGCCCCCGCGGCGATGGTCGCGGTGCGCAGCAACCGTGCGATGCTCATAGTATCGAGCTCCCTCTGTCCCTCTGCCTCAAGGTCCTTGCCACCGATCCTGCACCGCACTCGTGAAGAGTGCGTTTAACACCGCCTCATTCTTCGACACCCGGCCTTGTGGCCCGAGCGCGCAGAAAGCTCCCCAGGCGAACCCCCGCAGTAAAAGTCGAGCGAAACGGCCTCAGTTCGTCCACATGGCCAACGTCGCTCGATGCGGCGGAAATTAGGCCGGTCGCGTGCCCCGAAGCAACCCAAGGAAACGTGATCAGGGCTTTGAATTCTCGGGTTTGTTCAATCCTGTGCGATTTGCGCCACATCAATGTTGCGGACTGCTCAAGAAACGCGCGAGCCGAGTTTTCCCCAGGACTTCAACGGGATTTCCCTGCCTTTTGAAATGGCGCACAACGTTCGCAGCCGCTCAGCTTCAGGAGTTCCAGAAGGCATGTCCGTGATGCCGAGGCTCGCTCTTCGCGCTTTTGCCGCTCGCCGCCGTCGCCGCGCTCTGCTGCATCGCGATTCCCGCAACGGCGCAGGATCGCTCTGCCGCCCCGGAGGCCGCCACCGGACGGCGCGCCACCGATCTCGCCACCGCCAAGTCGTTCATGATCTCGGCCGCCAATGCGACCGCGGTGGACGCAGGCCTGGAGATGCTGCGCGCGGGCGGCAGCGCGGCCGATGCCGCCATCGCCGTGCAGCTGGTCCTCAATCTGGTCGAGCCGCAGTCCTCCGGGCTCGGTGGCGGCGCGTTCATTCTGCATTGGGACGCGGCCGGCCGGTCGCTGAGAGGCTACGACGGACGCGAGACCGCGCCGGCCTCCGCGACCGCGGACCGGTTTCTGGTCGAGGGCCGTCCGCGCAAGTTCGACGAGGCCGTGTTCGGCGGCCTGAGCGTGGGCGTGCCGGGGGTGTTGCGGGTCCTGGAAGCCGTGCACAAGCGCCACGGCCGGCTGCCCTGGGCGCGGCTGTTCGCGCCCGCCATCCGGCTCGCTGCGGACGGCTTTCGCGTCTCCCCGCGCCTGCACCTGCTGCTGCGCTGGCAGGGGGCGGACAGCTTCTCGCCGGCGGCCCGGGCATACTTCTTCGACCAGACCGGCAGCGCCTGGCCGACCGGCTACCTGCTCAGGAACCCTCAGCTGGCGGCAACCCTGCGCGCCATCGCCGACGGCGGCGCCGATGCCTTCTACAAGGGCACCATTGCCGAGGCGATCGTGGCCGCCGTGCGCGCGGCCCCCAACCACCGCGGCGACATCACGGCCGCCGATCTCGCCGCCTACACCGCCAGGGAGCGCGAGCCGGTCTGCGTCGGCTACCGGAGCTATCGGGTGTGCGGCATGGGTCCACCTTCGTCAGGCGGGCTGGCGGTGGCACAGGTCCTCAAGCTGATCGAGCCGCTCGACATCGGCAAAGGACCGACCGGGGCAATGAGCGCGCGGGCCCTGCACCTGATCGCGGAAGCCGAGAAGCTCGCCTTCGCCGACCGCGACGCATTCATCGGCGATCCCGATTTCGTGCCGGCTCCGGTCGGCATGCTCAACGCGGGCTACCTCGATGTCCGCCGCGCGCTGATCGACCCGGCAGCCGCGATGGGCCGCCCGAGCGCCGGCACGCCGCCGCAAACGGCGAGCCGCTCCTACGGCGACGACGAGACGGTGGAAGCGCCCGGCACCAGCCATTTCTCCATCGTCGACCGTGACGGCAACGTGCTGGCCATGACCACGACCATCGAGGCGGGCTTCGGGTCGCGGCTGTGGGCGGCGGGCTTCCTGCTCAACAACGAGCTCACCGACTTCTCCTTCCGCCCCGTCGACGGCAAGGGCCGGCCGCTCGCCAACGCGGTGGCGCCCGGCAAGCGGCCGCGCAGCTCCATGGCGCCGACCATCGTGTTCGACGAGCAGGGCAAACCGTGGGCGGCGCTGGGCTCGCCCGGCGGCAGCCGCATCATCCTCTACGTCGTCAAGACCCTGGTCGCGCTGATCGACTGGCAGCTCGATGCGCAGGCGGCGACCGCCCTGATGAACTTCGGCAGCCGCGGCGGTCCGTTCGAGATCGAGATTGACCATGCGTCCGCCATCTGGCATGCGCTGAAGGTGAAGCCCTACGGGCACCGCGTGAGCGCGGACCTGCTCACGTCAGGCACGCACGCCATCGTCATCCGCAAGGACGGCACGCTGGAGGGCGGAGCCGATCCCCGGCGCGAAGGTGTGGCGCGGGGAGATTGACGATCCGCCGCGCATGCATAGCACGAAGACACGCACCATCACCGTCGTCGGCGCCGGCATCGTCGGCCTCTGGCAGGCATTGACGCTGGCGCGGCGCGGACATCGCGTGCGTCTCGTCGAACGCTCGGCCGAGCCCTTCGCGCAAGCGGCGAGCGCACTCGCCGGCGCCATGCTCGCTCCCTACTGCGAGGCCGAGGCGGCCGAGCCGGTCGTGCGCGAGCTGGGACTGCGGTCGCTCGCCCTGTGGCGCGAGACCTTCCCCGGCGTGACGGCCAAGGGCACGCTGGTGGTGGCCGGAACGCGCGACCGCGCCGAGCTGGTGCGCTTCGCACGCATGACGGACGGCTTCCAGAAGCTCGACGCGGAAGAGCTGCACGCGCTGGAGCCCGGGCTCGGCGGCCGATTTGCCGCTGGCCTCTACTATGCCGACGAAGCGCACATGACGCCCGCCGACGCCATGCACTTTCTCCTGGAGGCCGTGCGCTCGGCCGGTGCTGACATCGCCTTCGCGACCAGCTCGACCGGCGGGGGCAGCGCCCAGGAGACCGTCATCGACTGCCGCGGCCTCGCCGCACGCGCCGAGCTCCCGAGCCTGCGCGGGGTAAGAGGCGAGCGCGTGGTCGCTGCGCGCGCCCGAGGTCGAGCTGGTGCGGCCCGTGCGCCTGCTGCACCCACGCCACCCACTATATGTCGTGCCCTGGGGAGGCGGGCGCTACATGGTGGGCGCGACCGTGATCGAGAGCGACGACCCGGGTCCTGTCACGGTGCGCTCGGCGCTGGAGCTGCTGGGCAGCGCCTACGCGCTGCATCCGGGGTTCGCGGAGGCCGAGATCGTCGACATGGGCGCCGGCGTACGCCCCGCTTTCGCCGACAACGTGCCCAAGATCGTCGTGCAGGAAAGCGCCATCCGCATCAACGGCATGTACCGCCACGGCTTCTTGCTGGCGCCCGTGCTCGCCGAGCTGGTGGCCAACTACCTGGCGACCGGCGCCATCGACGAGCGGGTGTTCCGGGTGGAATGAAGGCGGCCTCGTTCAGGCCGGGCCATATACCCGCAGAGGTTCACCCGCGTGACCAGACGAACCATCACCGTCAACGACAAGATGCAGCGGGGCTACCGCTACCAGCTCGTCGAGCCGGCGGGCCGCAACTTCGACCCCGAGTTCAGCCCCGACCTGACGCCGCGGGAGATGCTTCGCCTCGGCGTTTTCTGCGGCAAGTACATGACCGACTGCAAGGGCGAATTCCCAGCGAGTTGGTTCGCCGGTGCCAAGCTCGCGCTGGGCCGCCGCGACTGCGCCCTCAACTACTTCGGCGTCGATGCCAGCCAGCCCCTTACGGAGTGGCGCAGGAAGGGATGGATCCATCCAGACGATCCCCGCGGCTGGTTCCAGTGGTACTGCCGGTACTACATGGGCCGCCGCAGCCCCGAGGAGGACCGGCGGCAGATCAAGCGCTGGAAGGCGATCCGCCGGCACGTGCGCCAGATCCAGATCAACTGCGAGCCGGGCGACATCTCCTGCCGCAAGCGCCAGCGCCAGGCCCTGCTGCACTGGGCCTACGACAGCCGGAAACTGTGACCCTTGCGCTGCCGAGGCGAGCCCCACTCACACTGCGTCGGGCTGGGCTTCGGGCGCGGCCTTGGCGAAGGCCGGCAGAGCGCAACACGCCGCATCGATGCCGACGAGGCGCGGCACGTCCGAGAGGTCCGTCCTGAACAGGCGCGCATTGTAGAGCTGCGGCACGAGCACGATGTCGGCGAGCGTCGGCTCTTCGCCGAAACAGAAGGTGTGCCGCGCCGCGGGCAGCAGCGCCTCGCAAGCCTTGAGCCCGCCGTCCGACCAGTGCCGGTACCAGGCATCGATTGCCGGCTGATCCTGTCCCAGCGTGCGCTTCAGGTAGCGCAGCACACGCAGGTTGTTGACGGGCCCGGTATCGGAGGCGATGGCCAGCGCGAATGCGCGCACGTGCGCCCGCGTCTCGGCATCGGGCGGCAACAGATGCGGCTCGGGCCACGTCTCCTCGAGGTACTCGATGATGGCAAGCGACTGGGTCAGCACGCGGCCGTCGTGCTCGAGAGTGGGAAGCAGCCCCTGCGGGTTGAGCGAGCGGTAGTTGGGAGCGTTCTGCTGTCCCCCATCCTTTACCAGATGCACGAATTCCAAATCGTACGGCAGACCCTTCAAGTTCAGCGCAATGCGGCAGCGATAGGAAGCGGAGGAGCGGTAGTAGCTATGGAGCTTCAACACCTGAGATAGTCCTTAGTCGGAATGTGGCCCGACCGTTACGAGCATGCATATCCTCGACCCGTTGCGCAAGCTTGGTCAAGATGCGCTCGAGCGCGCGGCGCTCGCTTTTCGCCAGCGGCGCCAGGAACTTCGTCTCCCACTGGAGGGCAAGCTCCGCGATCTGTCGAAAGACGTTCCGACCACGTCTCGACAGCAGGATGCGCACCTGCCTGCGATCCTCGGCGCCGACGACGCGCTGCGTCAACCCGGCCGCCTCCAGACGCTGCAGCGCGCGCGTGACCTTGGGCTTGTCCAGGCTAGACCGCTCCGCCAGCTCGCCGGCGTAGAGCGGACCGAAACGGCCGAGGTTGGCCAGGATGCGCCACTCCGGGATCGAGAGCCCGAACCTCTCGGCGTAGACACCCGCCAGCGCGCGGCTCGTCGTGTGCGCCAGCACGGCCAGGCGATAGGGCAGGAATGCCTCGAGCATCAGCGCCGGCTTGCTCCGCGCGTCGTCGTTCATCGCCGCCAGTTTCCGGTTGAATTCGTTTCAAACGAAACTATCATAACCCCTAACGTCGACCAAGTGCTTGCTCCAACACCGTGGTGAGCCTGTCGAACCACGGTTGCGTGCGCGTCTCATCCTTTGACAAGCTCAGGACGACGTTTGAGAGAGTGGCCAGCCCGGGAGGACACGGACATGGCGGACGGCAGCAAGATCGCGGATGCGGCGAGGACGCAGTGGACCGAGGCGACGCCCGCGGGCTACATGCCGGGCTTCGGCAACGACTTCGAGACCGAGGCGCTGCCGGGCGCGCTCCCAGCGGGCCAGAACTCCCCCCAGCGCGCCGCCTACGGCCTCTACGCCGAGCAGCTGTCGGGCTCGCCCTTCACCGCGCCGCGCGGCACCAACGAGCGCTCCTGGCTCTACCGCATCCGCCCCTCGGTGCAGCATGCCCAGAAATTCAGGAAGACGGCGCTGCCGCTGTGGAAGACGGCGCCAGCGCTCGGCGAGCACGACCTCCCGATCGGACAGCTGCGCTGGGGGCCGGTGCCGATCCCCGAGGAGAAGCTCACCTTCCTCACGGGGCTGCGCACCATGACGACGGCCGGCGACGTCAACACCCAGGCCGGCATGGCGGCGCACGTCTACCTCGCCACGCAATCGATGACGCACGACTATTTCTACAACGCCGACGGCGAGATGCTGATCGTGCCGCAGCAGGGAGCGTTGCGCTTCTTCACCGAGTTCGGCGCGATCGTGGCGGGGCCGGGCGAGATCTGCATCATCCCGCGCGGCGTCAAGTTCAAGGTCGAGCTGGTGGACGGACCGGCGCGAGGCTACGTGTGCGAGAACTACGGCGCCAAGTTCACGATGCCCGACCGCGGACCGATCGGCGCCAACTGCCTCGCCAACGCGCGCGATTTCAAGACGCCCGTCGCGGCCTTCGAGGACAGGGAGGAAGCCAGCCGGCTGACCGTGAAGTGGTGCGGCGGCTTCCACGTCGCCGAGATCGGCCACTCGCCGCTCGACGTCGTCGCCTGGCACGGCAACTACGCGCCCTACAAATACGACCTGCGCCACTTCTCACCGGTAGGCGCGATCCTGTTCGACCACCCCGACCCCTCGATCTTCACGGTGCTCACCGCGCCCTCGGAGACTGCCGGCACCGCCAACATCGATTTCGTGATCTTCCCGGAGCGCTGGTCGGTGGCCGAGCACTCGTTCCGCCCGCCCTGGTACCACATGAATATCATGTCGGAGTTCATGGGGCTCATCTACGGCGTCTACGATGCCAAGCCGGAGGGCTTCACGCCGGGCGGCATGAGCCTGCACAACTGCATGCTGCCGCACGGCCCCGACCAGGCGGCCTACGATCACGCCACCAAGAGCGAGCTCAAGCCCGTCAAGCTCACCAACACGCTGGCCTTCATGTTCGAGACCCGCTTCCCGCAGCACCTGACCAAGTTCGCCGCCGAACTGGAGACGCTGCAGGAGGACTACGCCGATTGCTGGACCCCGCTGCGGAAGAACTTCACCGGCGCGAGGTGACCGCGCGAGCGGCCTTCGCCCCACTTGCCCGCAGGTTGGGGTCGAGCGTCAGCGATGACCCAACGCAATGGGGTGACTGCCACCTGTGTCGGGTCGGTCGTCCTTCGACCAGGCTCAGGACAAAGACCGCGCTCGTGGATGACGGGCTGCGGGGCGTCAGGCCTTGCCGCGCTGGGACAGGGCGAAGCTGTCCATCGCGTGGTCGGCAACCTGCAGCCAGTGCAGCTGCTCCTTGCGGAAGGCGGTGATGGAGTCGAGCGCCTTCTTGTAATGCGCGTCCTTGCCCGCCTGCTCGGCGTGGAGCTCGGCGGCGGCCTTGTAGCACGCCTCCATGATGGGCTGCGGGAAGGGCTTCATGACGGCCCCGGCGGCGACCAGCCGCTTCAGCGCCGGCGCATTGACCGCATCGTACTTGGCGAGCATCCAAGCGCTCGCCGCGTCGCAGGCCCGGGCGACGATGCTCTGGTAGGGCTTGGGCAGCGCGTTCCATTTCTCGAGGTTGACGACCAGATGCATCATGCCGCCGCTTTCCCACCAGCAGGGATAGTAGTTGAACTTCGCCACCTTCGGCAGGCCGAGCTTCTCGTCGTCGTGCGGGCAGATGAACTCGGCGACATCGATCGTGCCCTGCTCGAGCGCCGCGTAGACGTCGACATGGGGGATGTCCTGCGGCACCACTCCGACGCGGGCCACCACTGGTCCGCCCAGCCCGGCGATGCGCCAGCGCAGGCCCTTGAGGTCCTCGACGGAGGCGATCTCCTTCTTGAACCAGGCGCCCATCTGCGCGCCGGTGAGTCCGGCGGGGAAGCCGACCACGTTCAGTCTCTTCAGCGCGGCGTTGACGATCTCGGAGCCTCCGCCGAAGGTCCACCACGCCTGCTGCTGACGGCTGCTCAGTCCGAACGGGATGCCAGCGCCGAAACCCAGCGTCGGGTCCTTGGCGACGTAGAAATTGGTCGGCGTGTACGCGCAGTCCACAGAGCCGCTGCTGACGGCGTCGAGCGCCTGCCGGCTGGGCGCAAGCTCGCCGGCCTGGTAGTGCTGGACGAGGAACTTGTTGTCGCTCGCCTCGGCTATGTAGCGGCACACCATCTGGGAGGTGGCGTGCATGATCTCCATGGTCTTGGAGAAGCTGGAGGTCAGCCGCCACTTGATCTCGGGCGCCGATTGCGCGACGGCAGGAGCGGCGAGGGTCGGGGTCGCGAGTGCGGTCGCTGCTCCAGCGCGCAAGAACTCTCGACGTCTCACGGATGTACCCTCCCGCCCTTCGACCTTAGCTTAACGGACATGTCGGCAACATGAAACTCGCAACTTTCCGCAACGGCACCCGCGACGGCGCCCTTGTCGTGGTGTCGCGCGATTTGTCCAAGGCCGTCAGGGCCGAAGCCGCCATTGCCGGCCTCGGCACGCTGCAGCAGCTGCTCGACGACTGGTCGTCTACGTATTTGAAAGTCGAGCGGATTTACGCCGAGCTGAACGAATCTGTGGAGGGGCGCCGCACGGCACCCTTCGAGATCGTCGACTTCGACGAATCTCGCTGCGCTGCACCATTGCCGCGCGCCTATCAGTGGGCCGACGGTTCCGCCTACGTGAACCATGTCGAGCTGGTGCGGCGCGCCCGCGGGGCCGAGATGCCCGCGAGCTTCTGGACCGAGCCTCTCATGTACCAGGGCGGATCGGACACCTTCCTCGGGCCGCGCGACGCCATCGAGATGGCGGACGATGCCTGGGGCATCGATCTCGAGGGCGAGATGGCCGTCATCACCGATGACGTGCCGATGGGCGCCTCGTCGCGAGGAGGCAGCCGACTGCATTCGCCTGCTGATGCTGGTCAACGACGTCTCGCTGCGCAACCTCATTCCCGCAGAGCTCGCCAAAGGCTTCGGCTTCTTCCACGGCAAGCCGTCGACGGCCTTCTCTCCCGTGGCGGTCACGCCCGACGAGCTTGGGCCGTACTGGCGCGAAGGCAAGGTGCACCTGCCGCTCCTTGCTTCCATCAACGGCAAGCTGCTGGGACGGCCCAATGCGGGCGTCGACATGACGTTTGCGTTCCCGCAACTGATCGCGCACGCCGCCAAGACGCGGCGGCTGTCGGCCGGCACCATCGTCGGCTCAGGCACCGTCTCCAACAAGCTTGATGGCGGGCCCGGCAAGCCAGTCGAGGAAGGCGGCGCCGGCTACACCTGCCTCGCCGAGCTGCGCACTGTGGAGACCCTGCTCGAGGGCCAACCGAAGACGCCGTTCCTCAAATTCGGCGACCGCGTCCGTATCGAGATGCCCGACGGGGCCGGCCGCCCCATCTTCGGCGCTATCGACCAGGAGGTAGTGCATTACAAGAGATAACGAGAGCCCGACGTTGTCATCCCGGCGCTTGCCTGCCCTCGGACCTGTTCCGGGGTCACCGGGATCGAGCTGGATCCCGGGCACAAGGCCCGGGATGACACCCAAGGAGAAACGCTGACATGGCCGCGAACTTTGCTTCCACCGGCGACATGACCGAGAAGAAGATCACCTTCGCCGAGATCGGGCGCGACCTCTACGCCTTCACCGCCGAGGGCGATCCCAACAGCGGCATCATCGTCGGCGACGACGGCGTCATCGTCATCGACGCCCAGGCGACGCCTGCGATGGCGGGCCTCGTCATCGAGCGGGTCGCCAAGGTCACCGACAAGCCGATCAAGTACGTGGTGCTGTCGCACTATCATGCCGTGCGCGTGCTCGGCGCCTCCGCCTACAAGGCGCAGGAGGTGCTCGCCTCGGAGAAATGCCGCGCCATGATCGCCGAGCGCGGCCAGGAGGACTGGGACTCCGAGTACGGCCGCTTCCCGCGCCTGTTCCGCGCCGCCGAGAGCATCCCCGGCCTCACCTGGCCCACCGTGACCTTCAAGGAGCGCATGACGCTCTATCTCGGCAAGCGCCGCGTCGACCTGATGCACATCGGCCGCGCCCACACCGCAGGCGACATCATCGCCTACGTGCCGGACGCCAACGTGGTCTTCTCCGGCGACATCGTCGAGTACAAGTCCGCCTGCTACTGCGGCGACGCGCACTTCACCGACTGGCCGGCGACGCTCGCGCGCCTCGGCGCCTTCCGGGCCGAGGCGCTGGTGCCCGGCCGCGGCGACGCGCTGGTGGGGATCGACACCGTGACCGAGGGCATTGCGCTGACACGCGACTTCCTGCGCGACACCTACGAGCCGGTGCAGCGCGAGGCCGCCCGCGGAGCGCCGCTGAAAGCGTGCTTCGACGCGGCCACCGCCGCCATGCGGCCGAAGTACGGCAGCTGGCCGATCTTCGAGCATTGCCAGCCCTTCAACATCGCGCGCGCCTACGACGAGGCCCAGGGCATCGACACCCCCCGCGTGTGGACCGCCGAGCGCGACCGTGCCATGTGGGCGGCTCTGCAGGGTTGATGCACTGCTTGCCCACCTCTTTAACCGCCCCCCACTCACCTCGATCTACATGCCGAGACTCTTCCAACCGCATCGCTACCTTGCCCCTCTCCCTGCATCGAAGGCCGCACCTTCGATGCGAAGAGGGGGGAGGACGGAACGCCACGGGCTTAGCTCGCCCGCCGCTGGGCTCCATACCAATGTCAACAGGCGAGCTAAGTCCGATGGCGTTCCTAGGAGGGGGTGTCTGTCGCGGACGCTGCCCATCACCCCCACCAGGGGCGTCCAGCGATTTGGCCCGGCTGTCGAATGCGCGGACGGGTTGACGGTGGCCGGTCCAAATCACGGACGCACCATCCTCCCCCCTCTTCATGACGAAGGCGGAGCCTTCATCATAGCGGGGGGCGACCTCGCCGCGACCGTGTCGTTGTACCGGAGCGAAATTGTCCCCGCGCGCACGGTGTGGATGCGCGGCGACCGCGAACCGCGCATGGGCCGCTGATGCCCGCACCGCGCCCCGGGTTGCCCGCGCTGCTGATCGCGCGCCTGCCGTTCTTCTACGGCTGGGTCATCCTGGCTTGCGTGTGCTGCGCCGGCTACGCACGCAACGGCCCCGCCGTCGCCACGCTTTCGGTTTTCGTCGAGCCCATGCTCGGCGAATTCGGCTGGTCGCGCACGGCGCTCTCGGGCGCGGTATCGCTCGGCGGGATCATGGCCGCGCTGCTCTCGCCGCTGATCGGACCGGTGCTCGACCGGCGCGGCGCCCGCATGATGCTGTGCGCGGCCGTGCTGCTGACGGGCGTGTCGACGATGCTGCTGTCGCTGACGCAGTCGCTGCTGGCGTTCTACGTCTTCTTCTGCATCGGCCGCATCAATTTCGCCGGCCCCTTCGACATCGGCATCTACGGGGCGCTGAACAGCTGGTTCGTCGAGCGCCGCGCGCTCGCAAGCTCGATCGTCAACCTGGCGCAGATGGTGGGCCTCATCACGCTGCCGCTGATCGCGCATTTCGCCATGCAGCAGCACGATTGGCGCGCGGGTTGGCTGGCGGTGGGCGGCAGCGTCCTGCTGGTCGGCTTCATCCCCAACTGGCTGCTGATGGTGCGGCGGCCGGAGGACGTCGGGCTGCTTCCCGACGGGCGCTCTCCTGCTCCTCCCGCCTCCCACGAAGGCCCGGCCCCGGCGAGGCTCGCGCCGGTCGAGCCCGCCTTCACGCGCAAGCAGGCGATGGGAACGTCCACCTTCTGGCTGCTGGCGCTCTACACGGCGGCCGTCTATCCGGTCCAGGCCGGAATCAGCCTGCACCAGGCGCCCCACCTGATCGAGCGCGGGATGAGCCCCACCATCGCCGCGACCGTCGTCAGCTTCTTCTCGCTGGCGTCGGCGATCGCGGGTCTCGGCTTCGGATTTTACACGCGGCGCATCGGCGTGCGCATGAGCCTGGCGCTCTCCGGTGCCTTCCTCGGCGTCAGCGCCGTGCTCATGCTCGGCATCGCCGCCGCCTGGCAGGGCTACCTCGCTGCCTGCTGCTTCGGCATCGGCATCGGCGGCATCCTCACGGTTCTGCCGCTGGCGTGGGCCGACTACTTCGGCCGCGCCAGCTTCGGTGCCATCCGCGGCGCGGCGCTGACGGTGCAGGTGACCGCACAGGCCTCCGGACCGCTGCTGTCGGGCGTCCTGCGCGACTATTCCGGCACCTACGTCCCCTCGCTCACCGCTTCGCCGCGCTCTCCTTCCTGAGCGTCGTGTTCGCCCTGCTGATCCGGGCACCTCGCGTTCCCGGCGGATCGCAGCCAGCGCAGTAGACGGCTCCTATGGCTGCTGCCATGCTGCTCTGAACTGGGACCATGCGCCCCGGGATGGGGGTTGATGTGAGACGGCGAGAGTTCATAGGCATGCTGGGAGGCGCGACAGCCTGGCCACTCGTCGCACGCGCGCAGCCGAAGGTGGCGCGTATAGGTTGGCTCACCGCCCAGCAGGCGTCGAGCCTGGCGCCCTACGTCGACGCGTTTCGCGCGAGCCTTGTCAATCTCGGTCACGTCGAGGGCCGCAACCTCATCATCGAGTACCGCTACGGCGACGACGCGACCGAGCGCGTGCCCGAGCTGGCCGCCGAGTTGGTGCGACTGCCCGTCGATCTGATCGTGGCCCAAGGCGCGGCTGTGTCCGTGATCAGCAAGCTTCGCCTGCCCGTACCTGTCGTCTACGTCTTTAGTGGCGACCCGGTTTCGGCAGGTTTCGCGGAAAGCCTCGCCCAGCCACGCGGCAACATGACGGGCCTGACGTTCATGGCGGCCGATCTCAATGGCAAGCGGTTGGAGCTGCTGCGGGAGATCATGCCGGATTTGCGCCGCATCACCATCATCGCCAACTCCGAGCATCCCGGCGAGCATCTCGAACGCGCCTACTCCGAGGAGACGGCGCGCCGACTGGGCATGACCATCGAGTATTTTCCGACTACAACTCGCGATGAGCTCACGAGCGCTTTCGCCGCGATGGCGGCGAAGCCGCCGCAGGCGATCTCCCTCTTTGCCGACGGCTTTGCCATTCAGAACCGCCACCGCATCATGGATTTCGCCATGAGCCATGGCGCCCCGGTGGTTTCCGGCTGGCCGGTCTTCGCTCAAAGCGGCGCGCTGTGCACCTATGGACCGCGGCTCACCGAACTCTACCGTCGGCTGGCCGACTACGTCGACCGCGTCCTCAAGGGCGCGAAGCCCGCGGATCTCCCGATCGAGCAACCGACAAAGTTCCAACTGGTCGTGAATTTGCGGACCGCCAAGGCACTCGACCTGAAGGTTCCACCCACCGTCCTCACCCAGGCCGATGACGTGATCGAGTAGGTCCCTGGCCGAAATCGTTGGCCCGGATCTTGGCGCACATCGGAGCCTCGCTGAAGCAGGATTGCACCGAGCCACGCCATGACCGACCCGCGACAACTCACGTTCGCCCATACCCGCTCGGCCGATCAGGACCGGCCGCAGCCGGCGCACCATCCGGTGGTGATCGTCGGCGCGGGGCCGGTCGGCCTGATCGCCGCCATCGATCTCGCCAAGCGCGGCCAGCGCAGCGTCGTCATCGATCCCAGGTCCAGCCTGTCGTTCGGCAGCAAGGCGGTGTGCTGGTCCAAACGCACGCTCGAGATCATGGACCGTCTCGGGTTCGCGCAAGCGCTGCTCGACAAGGGCGTGACGTGGAAGCGCGGAAGGGTGATGCTGGGCGAGCGCCAGATCTACGCGTTCGACCTGCTGCCCGAGTTCGGCAACCGCATGCCGGCCTTCGTCAACCTGCAGCAATACTACGTGGAGCATTTCTGCGTGGAGGCGGCGCTGCAGACCGGCCTCGTCGACATCCGCTGGCAGGAGGAGGTGACGGGCCTGCAGACGACCGCGGACGGCGTGCTGCTCGACGTCGCCTCGCCCGCCGGCCCCTACCGCCTCGCCGCCGACTGGGTGATCGCCGCCGACGGCGCCCGCTCCACCTTGCGCCGGCTGATGGGCCTCGGGTTCGAGGGCCGCGTGTTCCAGCACCAGTTCCTGATCTGCGACATCAAGATCCGGATGGACCGGCCGGCCGAGCGCCTGTTCTGGTTCGACCCGCCCTTCAACCGCGGGCTGTCGGCGCTGCTGCACAAGCAGGCCGACGACGTGTGGCGCCTCGACTTCCAGGTCGGCGACGAGGCCGATCGCGAGGCCGAGGTGAAGCCCGAGAACGCGGCCCGGCGCGTGCGCGCGGCTCTCGGGGAGGACGTCGATTTCACGTTCGAGTGGATCAGCCTCTACCGCTTCCAGTCACGCCGCCTGCAGCGCTTCCGCCACGGCCGCGTGCTGTTTGCCGGCGACGCCGCGCATCAGATGTCGCCGTTCGGCGCCCGCGGCGGCAACAGCGGCGTGCAGGACGCCGACAATCTCGTTTGGAAGCTCGATCTGGTGCTGCGCGGGCTGGCCCCGGAGCGGCTGCTCGACAGCTACGACACCGAACGGGTCTACGCCGCCGACGAGAACCTGCTCAACACCACCCGCTCCACGGATTTCCTGGCGCCCAAGCCCGGGGCGAGCCAGATCTTTCGCGACAGCGTCCTGGCGCTGGCCGAGACCGAGCCGTTCGCGCGCCGGCTGGTCAACTCCGGTCGGCTCACGGTCGCCACCTGCTACGACGGCTCGCCTCTCAACGGCGACGATGCCTTCGCCGCGGGGGATTGCCCACAGGCGCGTCCCGGCGCCGCCGCCCTCGACGCACCGCTGGGCAATGGCTGGCTGCTGCATGCCCTGAGCCCCGGCTTCACCGGCGTCTGCTTTTCTCCAGACGGCAGCATCCCCGCGGAGATCGCGAGCATCCAGGCGACGCTGACCCGGCGCGAGCCGCCGGTCGCGCCGCTGGTCGTCTGCGATGCAGCGGCCTGCGCCCGTTACGGCGCCGCCCGCGAGCCCGCCTTCTACCTCTTCCGCCCCGACGGCCATGTCGCCGCCCGCTGGCGCCAGCCGTCGGTGCTTGATGTCGAAGGCGCGCTCGCGCGCGCCACGGCGCAAGATATGTAGGTCGGGTCGAGCGGCAGCGGTGACCCAACACAAGTCGCGAACGCCGCCGGTGTTGGGGCATCGCTTCACTCGACCCAACCTTTCTCTCGCGAACCAGACACGAGGCACGCCCATGACCCTGAAGCGCGACCCCAACATGGCCGACCCCGACGGCCTCTACGCCGCCATCGTCGATGCCCACGCCGACCTCTCCGACGCCGACAGTGCCGCACTCAATGCCCGCCTCGTGCTCCTGCTCGCCAACCACATCGGCGACCCCGCCGTCCTGGCCGAGGCCCTCGCCATCGCGCGCAAGTCGCTGGGCAAGTGACGGCAAGGATCCGCAGTCCACGTCGAGATCGGGTGAAGAGGCCACATCGACCTCGATGACGCGACGACAGGCGGAGGCCCTCTCGACAATCGGCACCTCCACGCTATGGTACCCGGATGTCCAAGACTCACATGATCGAGGTCGACGAGACCACCGCAGCGGCGCTCAAGGAACGGGCCGACGAGCGGGGGCTGACCGTGCCGGATCTCCTTGCCGAATTCGCCAGCATCGAGTTCCCTCCGCTCGACATCCCTGATGACCAGATTGCCGAGCTCGATCGCCGTTGGGCTGCGGTCCGGGACGGAGCCTCCTCAGTGCCGCACGACAAGGTGGTGCGTTGGCTCGAAACCTGGGGCACGCCGGCATTCAGGCCGTGGCGGGACCAGTAGACATCGAATGGTCGCCGGAAGCGCTCGCCGACCTCGAGCGCTTCGCGGTATTCCTGCAGCAGCACAATCCGGAGCTTGCGGGCATTGTCGCGCGAGCGATCATGGAAAAGGCGCAAGTGCTATCAACTTTCCCGCGGCTGGGGCGTGCGATTGCTGGACGCGAGGAATATCGCCAGCTCGTGCTTCAGGTTCTCAACGCAGCGTACGTATTCCAATATCGTTTCGATGGTTCGCGCCTCTTCGTCTTGCGCGTATTCCATGGTCGGGAGCAGCGCGGCTGAGCTGCCGAGATTACCCCGCCAGCGCTCCGCCGACCCTGCGCCAGGCGTCGACACCGCCGTGGATGTGGCAGGCGCTGGCGATGCCGGCGTCCTGAGCCGCCTGCACCGCCATGGCCGAGCGCTCGCCGAAGGCGCAGTAGAACACGATGCGCTTATTCGTGGCGGTTGCCAGCTCGTGCAGCATGCCGCCGGGGCGGATGTTCTCCTGCAGGTCCGGGTAGGGCGCGTGCAGGGAGCCCGGGATCTGCCCATGCTTCTCGCGCTCGGACCGCTCACGCAGGTCGATCAGCGCCACGTCCGCTTTGCCCACCAGACCCATCGCCTGCGCCGGCGTCACGGCCCAGCCCTTCCTGGCGATCTCGTCCTGGGCAAGTCCCTGGCGCATGTTGGCGGGCACCGCCACGTCCATCATCTTCGGGTTCGCCAGCTTCAGCTTGCTCATGAGGTCGACATACTCGTCGACCGACTTGACCTGCAGCCGCGGATTGCTGCGCTTCTCCTCGCCGATGGTGGAGACGGTGTCACCCTTATAGTCGTGCGCGGGAAACACCAGCGTGTCCTCCGGCAGCTTGAGCAGCTTGCCGAACAGCGACTGGTATTGCGCCCGCGCGCTGCCGTTCTGGAAATCGGTGCGCCCCGTGCCGCGGATCAGCAGGGTGTCGCCCGTGAACACGCGGTCGCGCGTCAGGAAGCTGTAGGAATCGTCGGTGTGCCCCGGCGTATAGAGCACGTCGAGCGACAGCCCCTCGATGGTGAGCTTGTCGCCCTCGGCGACGCGCATCGAGACCACGTCGACCTTGGCGTTCTCTCCCATCACGGTGATGCAGTGCGTTCGGTCGCGCAGCGCGCCGAGCCCTGTGATGTGGTCGGCGTGAATGTGCGTGTCGACCGCCTTGACCAGCTTGAGGTCGAGCTCGTTGACCAGCTGCAGGTAGCGGTCGACCTTCTCCAGCACCGGATCGATGATCAGCGCCTCACCGCCGCGCCGGCTGGCGAGCAGATAGCTGTACGTGCTGGACACGCTGTCGAAGAGCTGGCGGAAAATCATGGTCGCCTCCGCTGGAAAAACCAGGAGACGATCCTAGCATAGGCCTTCGGATTGGTCAGTTTTTCCCTGGCGCAGGGCACCATTGGAACGGCGCCGCCATTGCGGGGCGTGGTCAGGCCCACGGTCGTACTCGCGCTGGCGCGCGATCCCGCGCGTCGCTGCCGGCCCTCAGTCTCCCGGCAGCTGCTGCGCCTCGGGGAAGTACATGTCCTTCCAGGACTGGCCCTTGGTCCTGAGGGTCCCGGATTTATACATGATCTCCATTGCCGAGCCGATGCCGCGCGGCGTCTGGCCGAAAGTGTAGCCCGGCGACAGCAGGATCTCAGTGATGTCCTCGAGCGAGATCTTGTCCTTCGATATCTCAAGATAGAACTGCGCGGCGCGCCGCTTGTCGGCGTTGATCCACGCGATCGCCTCATCGAATGCGGCCACCACGGCGCCGTAGGTGGTCGGGTTGTCCTTGCGGAACTGTTCGGTGGAGACGAAGTTCAGCCCCGTCACCGCGCGTCCCTCCACGCTGTAGAGATCCGTGATGGCGTGCAGGCCGGCCTTCTTCTCGAGATCCGCATAGGGCGAGGTGGCCGCGTGCACGGTGATCTCGCCATTGGGATTGGTCACGGCCGCCATGGCGTCGGGATGCGGCAGCGATACGGTGATGTGGTCGAGCTTGCCCCATTGCCCCGCGCCGAACTCCTTCTCCGCCGCCGACCACAGGAACAGCGCCTGCGACGACGTCTTGATCGAGGGCAGGGCGATGCGGTCCTTGTCGGTCAGATCGCGCAGCGACTTGATCTCGGGCTTGCGCGTCATCAGCCAGATGTTGGAGGCGACCATGGCGGACACGGCCTTGGCGCCGATGCCGTTGCGCGTGCGGTCCCAGATCAGGGCCGTCGACGGCACGCCCTGGCCGGAGAAATGCACCGCGCCTGCGAGGAACGAATCGACGATGGCCGAGGGACCCGCGAGCTTGGTCCAGGTTACCGCGGTCGAGCCCAGGCCCTTCGTGGCCAAATGCTTCTCGACCAGCTTCTGGCCCTGCATGACGAACAGCGGCAGGTAGTTGGATCCGTTCTGCGCGACGATCTTGACCTCGGACACCTCGGCGGCCGCGAAGCCTGTCCCGGCCAACCCAATCGCCCACGCCAGCATCGCCGCCGCGCCTGCTCGTCTCATGTTTCGCACCTCGGTGTGTGTGAACGTATTCCCGGCGCCACTGTGCCGGCGGCAGCAGCTTCGATGCAAGCGTCGGAGAGCAGGCGAGCCATGCCGGAGGAGCGCGCGTGGAGTTGTATGTGTGGGGAGCCGGCAGCGCCCTCCCCGCACGGCACGCGGGCACGGAAAATGGATTTCGCTGCGGGCGCAATCGCGTTGACGAGAACGGCAAGGGGCGCGGCAGCTTTGGTCGCGCCCCTCTTCTCTCGCGCGCCGTTCAGCGCGGCTGCGGCACGATGCGGATGTAGGGCTTGGGCGCCTTCCATCCCTTCGGGTACTGCTTCTTGGCGTCCTCGTCGGACACCGAGCCGGCGATGATGACGTCGTCGCCGTCCTTCCAGTTCACCGGCGTCGCCACTTTGTGCTTGGCGGTGAGCTGGAGTGAATCGATCACCCGCAGCACCTCGTCGAAGTTGCGACCCGTGGTCATCGGATAGACCAGGACCAGCTTGATCTTCTTGTCCGGGCCGACCACGAACACGTTGCGCACCGTCATGTTGTCGGCGGCCGTGCGCCCCTCGCTGGAGCTGCCGCTCTCGGCGGGCAGCATGCTGTAGAGCTTGGAGACGGCGAGCGTGGGGTCGCCGATCATCGGATAGTTCGGCGCGAAGCCCTGCGTCTCCTTGATGTCCTCGGCCCACTTGGCGTGCCGGTCGATCGGATCGACGGAGATGCCGATGATCTTGACGTTGCGGCGGTCGAACTCGGGTTTGATCTTGGCCATGTAGCCGAGCTCGGTGGTGCACACCGGCGTGAAGTCCTTGGGATGCGAGAACATCACGGCCCAGCCGTCCCCGATCCAGTCGTGGAATTTGATGCGGCCGGCCGTGGTGTCAGCCTCGAAGTTGGGTGCGACGTCACCGATGCGAAGCGTCATTGCAGTCTCTCCTTCTACGTGAACGTCCCCCCTCGGGCCGCAACACGAGTTGCAGCCGCCGCTGCTTACACCTTCCGGGGACTTGGGATCAACCCTAACCAAGCGTTCACGGCCGCAATAATGCGATCGCGCGTGTCCATGCTCCGATCCCGGACCAGCGCTGGCCCAGGGTTCGGCTTTGCGCGGACCTTCTGATCGTCCGCTTGGCCGGCGGCCCACCGGCAGGCATCGAGGCCCGGCGATAGCGTTAAGCGCACGCCGGCAAACTCGCTGCCAATGCCCTTCCGGATTAACCTCAAGTTATGCTCTGGCGCCTAGTCTTGCTCGCTGGGGAATGCGCGAAGTTTCGGTTCGGATCATGTTGAGTGGCACAGCAGGACCGGTGAAGCAAACCTCTCTGATGGCTGAGTACTCGTCGTTGCTCGCCGACTCGGTGCTGCGGCACAAGGCCTGGCTGGCGGAGCACACGGCCCAGATCGAGACCGAGCTGGCGAGCAAGGTCAAGTCCGACTTCATCGCCAACATGAGCCATGAGCTCAGGACGCCGCTCAACACGGTGATCGGCTTTGCCAAGCTGCTCGGCGAGCACCGCAGGCGGCCCCTGAAGGACGCCGAGGTCGTCGAGTACGCCGATCTCATCCGCGACGCGGCCACCCATCTCCTGGCCGTCCTCAACGACATCCTCGACATCTCCAAGATGCAGAGCGGCAAGTACACGCTCGATGCCCGCGAGGTGGAGATCGAGGAGATCCTGCAGGTGGCGGTGGCTTCCTTCGCGCCCGCCGCGGCCGAGGTCGGCGTCGCGCTCGAGAGCCACTTCGATGCGGACCTGCCGCCCGTCAAGGGCGACCCGGCCAAGCTGCGCCAGGTGTTCGGCAACCTGATCGGCAACGCCATCAAGTTCACGCCGCGCGGCGGCACGGCGACCGTCGAGGCGTTCACCGGCGCGGGCGGCGGAGCCTCGGTGCGCGTGCGCGACACCGGCCTCGGCATGTCCGCCGAAGAGATCACCGTGGCGCTGACGCCGTTCGGCCAGGTCGACGGCGGCCGCGCGCGCTGGCGTGAGGGCGCGGGCCTGGGCCTGCCGATCGCCAGGGCCCTCGTGCAGCTGCACGGCGGGCGCCTCGAGATCCGCAGCACCAAGTCGCTCGGCACCGAGGTCACGGTCACTCTGCCGTCGCGGGCTGAGGTATCGGACATGCATGAAAGAGCGGCACTGCACGACACCAGCGTGCAGGCCTCGCCGTAGGACACGCCAATGGAAGCTGCAACAATGTCGTCGACCGCGCCCCAGCTCGAGCCGCAACCGGACCGCTCCATCGGTCGCATCGTGTCGGTCACAGGCGCCAAGGCCATCGTGCTGCTCGACCACGGCATGGCGGGCCACGCGAGCAGCAAGCGGGCCCTGGCCGAGCGTCCCGAGATGGGCACGCTGTTCGCGATCGAGACGACCAACACCGTCGTGCTCGCCATCGTCTCGGCCCTGAGCGTGCCGGTGCCGGCGCAGCGTGAAGGCGAGAGCGAGCTGTGGATCGCCGAGCTCGGCCTCGTCGGCGAGCTCAGCAAGCCGGCCGAAGGGCGCGGGTTCACCTTCAATCGCGGCGTGTCGGTCTACCCCGCGCTGGGAGACAGGGTACGGGTCGCCTCGCGCGAGGAGCTGGAGCAGGCATTCTGCGGCGACCGGCGCAACTCCGTGCGCATCGGCTGCATCCGGCAGGACCCGTCGATCTCGGCCAGCGTCCGCGTCGACGATCTGCTCGGCAAGCATTTCGCCATCGTCGGCACCACCGGCACCGGCAAGTCCTGCACGACGGCCCTCATCCTGCGCGCGATCCTGCAGAAGCACCCGGCCGCCCACATGGTGCTGCTCGATCCCCACAACGAGTATGCGCCGGCCTTCGGCGACTGGGCCGAGGTCATCAACCAGCGCAATATGCAGCTGCCCTACTGGCTCCTCACCTTCGAGGAGCTGATCGAGGTGCTGATCGGCGATCCGCAGGAGCGCAAGGCCGAGGTCGAGTTGCTGCAGGACCTGATCCCGATGGCCAAGGCGCGCTACGGCGCCGGTCGCGGCAACACGCGCGAAGGCGGCCTGCGGCGCACCTCGCCCGACATCAAGTACACGGTCGACACGCCGGTCCCCTACCGCATCTCGGACCTGATCCAGACCATCGACGACCGGATGGGCAAGCTCGAGAACAAGCGCGACCTCTCGCCCTACCGCAACCTGAAGACGCGCCTGGAGATGATCACGGTCGACCCGCGCTACGCCTTCATGTTCGGGTCGCTCACCGTCTACGACAGCATGGTGCAGATCATCGGCCGCATCTTCCGAGTGCCCGTCAACAACAAGCCCATCACCATCTTCGAGCTCACGGGCCTGCCGACCGAGATCATCAACGTCGTCGTGTCCGTGCTCTGCCGCCTGACGTTCGACTTCGCCCTGTGGAGCGAGGGCCAGGTGCCCGTGACGCTGGTGTGCGAGGAGGCGCATCGCTACGTCCCCGCCAACTCCAGCCTCGGCTTCGAGCCCTGCAAGCGGGCGATCGCCAAGATCGCCAAGGAAGGCCGCAAGTACGGCGCCTCGCTGTGCATCGTCACGCAGCGGCCCGCCGAGATCGACTCCACCATCCTGTCGCAGTGCAACACCGTGTTCGCGCTGCGCATGTCCAACGATCGCGACCAGGAGATCGTCAAGTCCGCCATCTCCGATACGGGCTCCGGGCTGCTCGAATTCCTGACCGCGCTCGGCCAGCGCGAGGCCATCGCCTTCGGCGACGGCGTCACCCTCCCCGTGCGCATCAAGTTCGACGAGCTGCCCAAGCATTGCATGCCGCGCAGCTCGACCGCCCGCTTCACCGAGAAGTGGCAGAAGTCGGTGGGTGACGAGGGCTTCCTCGAGGGCGTCGTCGACCGCTGGCGCAATGCGTCTTCCACAACGGCCGCGGACGCCGCCCATCAGGTGACCCTGTTCGCCGAGGCCATGAACCTGCCGACGGGCCCCGCGGCGGACTACCCTGCGGCCAATGCGGCCGACGACGACCGCGGCGCCCGCCCGCGCGAGCCGATCGCTCCGGCCGTGGAGCCTCCGCGCCGCGAAGTCTCCATCCGCCGCGAACCCGCGGCCACGCCGGCAGCCGCCACCACCCAGCCCGGCAACGCGCTGCGCGCCATCCGCGACCGCCTGCAGCAGCGCTGATCCGGGCTTGCACGACCCGGCCGACCGGCCGGCCCAACGTGCCGAGGCTCGCCGGGGACTGCTGGCAATACGCCTACCGGGGCGCACTGACGGACCGCTCGGCGTGGGTGTCCGGTCCGTGCAATCATGTCGGGCGCGGCGGCACCTGGGGCGGGCCTCGATGGGACCTCCGCGCCGCTCCATCAGCATTGGGCCTGCCCCGGATCTGCGGGGTAACCTGCATGGCATTCGTGTCGCGCGGTCCCTGGGGCCGTACCGGGGCAATGATGCTTCCTTGAGCCCGCCGTCCCGCACTGCTAATGCTGCTCATTCGCAGCCGAGGTCGGGACCAGCATGAGCGCCATATTTCCTGTCGTCCTTTCGGGCGGCTCGGGCACGCGGTTGTGGCCCCTGTCGCGAACCATGTACCCCAAGCAGTTCATCCGTTTCTTCAACGACCAGACCTCGAGCTTTCTCGCCGCCACCCTGAAGCGGCTACCGGGCGAAGCGGGGTTCGCGCGCCCCATCATCGTCTGCAACAACGATCACCGCTTCCTCGTACAGGAGGAGACGGCGCGTGCCGGCGTGGTTCCCAGCGCCATCGTGCTCGAGCCCGTTGCCCGCAACACCGCCGCCGCCGCCGCGGTCGCCGCCCTCCTCGTCGCGCGCGAGGACCCGGCCGGCATCGTGGTCCTGATGCCGTCCGACCACGCCATCAAGGACGAGCCTGGCTTCCTGTCGGCCGTCGGCCGCGCCGCCGAGGTGGCGCGCACCGGCAAGCTCGTGCTGTTCGGCATCGCGCCGAGCGCGCCGCACACCGGCTACGGCT
This sequence comes from uncultured Alphaproteobacteria bacterium, assembly GCA_963774165.1. GTDB lineage: Bacteria > Pseudomonadota > Alphaproteobacteria > Rhizobiales > Hyphomicrobiaceae > AWTP1-13. The sequence goes on from CAVZEC010000012.1 coordinate 111,058, forward strand.
ACATCCGCCGCGGCGCCCCGCTGGCGGGCTTCGACGGCGCCTTTGCCGTCGAAGCCTTCACGGAGAAGCCGGACCCGCAGACGGCAGCCGCCTACTTCGAAGCCCGCACGTATTCCTGGAACAGCGGCATCTTCGTCTTCGGCGCGCGCGCCTTCCTGGATGAGCTCGCCCGCCTCGAGCCCTCCATCCTCGACGCCGCCCGCCAGGCGCTCGCCGGAGCGCGGGAGGACCTGGGCTTCCTCCGGCTCGGGCAGGAGGCGTTCGCGCGAGCGCCCTCCACCTCGATCGACTACGCCGTGATGGAGCGCACGACCTTGGCCGCCGTGCTGCCGATCGACATCGGCTGGAGCGATGTCGGCTCCTGGTCGTCGCTGTGGGAGCTGAGCGCGCGCGACGCCGACGGCAACGCGGTGCAGGGCGATGCGCTCCTGCAAGCCACCGCCGGCACCTACGTCCATTCCGGGCGCGCGCTGGTCGCCACGCTCGGCGTCAAGGACCTCGTCATCGTCGACACGCCCGATGCGCTGCTCGTTGCCGACCGCTCCAGGGCACAGGAGGTGTCCGGCATCGTCGCGCGTCTCAAGCAGGCCGGCCGCAAGGAGCAGGCCCAGCACCTGCGCAGCTACCGGCCCTGGGGCTACTTCGAGACGCTGAGCCTCGAGCCGCGCTTCCAGGTCAAGCTGCTGCACGTCAAGCCGGGGGCCATGCTCTCCATGCAGATGCACCACCACCGCTCCGAGCACTGGGTGGTGGTGCACGGCACGGCCAAGGTCTCGATCGGCGGGGAGGAGAAACTGGTGCGCGAGAACGAGTCCGTCTACATCGTCGCCACCCAGTGGCACCGGCTCGAGAACCCCGGCAAGACCCCGCTCGAGATCATCGAGGTGCAGATCGGCAGCTACCTGGGCGAGGACGATATCGTGCGCAAGGACGACGTCTACAATCGCGCACCCGACGAGACCCGGTAGGTCGGCCCAGCGAACGGTGTCATCCCGGCACTTGCCCTGCCCTCGGACTTGTTCCGAGGGTTGCCGGGATCCATCCATCCACGAGCGTCAGAGCAAGGCGGGTGAAGGCTTGGGCCAAGCCTGCCAAGCGCAAAACGTGCCCGTCCGGCCACAGTCGCTCTCCCGGCTGAGCAATCGGCCACGGCGAGCGTTGCCGGAGCGGCATTCTTGGCGGAGAGTACCGGCGGAACGACCATGTTCCGGGGCTGCCGCGATGCGAACCGCGCAAATCTACCTTCTGGCGCTGATCGGCTGCGGGCTGACCGCCTTGGCAGCCGGTGAGGCAAGGGCGCAACCGGCCGGCCTGAGCGCGGGCCGCGACTGCCAGGTCGTCCGCGCGTGCAACTATGGCCGCGGCGGCCCTTACCGCGGCTGCGTGTCGACCTACACCTGCCGCGTGTGCCGCTTCGTGCCCGCGCGCTGCACCGTCGACGGCACCCAGCGCGTCTGCCAGCGCATGCGCTGCACCTGGGGCGGCTGACCCAGGCGGTTCAACGATCGGACGCGAGCCGAATCGCGCCGCCGCAGGCAGCGGGGGTCACGTGACATTTCTGCGTTATCAACAGATTTGGCCCCGTCTCGACCACTCGTGTGTTGGACCCGAGCGAAGGATGCGCACAATGCAACCTGTGAGAACAGCTAGGCGGAGGTAGTACCGTGCATCGCAAGAAAATCGCTGTCGTTGCGCTCCTGTGCGCTGTCGTCGCCCTGACCGCGTGCCGTCGTGAGGAATTCACGCCTCTGAAGCTCGGCGGCCCGGCAGCGGAGCAACCTGCGCGCTAGACGATCTGCGGGGAATGGCTTCCCTCCTATCACCCGCAGACTGCGCGTTCGGGCCCCCTCTCTCGGGGGCCCTTTTTTCTTCTCTCACTGAAGAGCGGGGAGAGGGGACCTACGCCACCCGGTCGCCCTTCTTGGCCACGACCGTGCGGTTGTCCACGGCGGGCAGCATCTTGGCGGGATCGCGCGTGACCACTACGTCGATGACGACGGGTCCGCCATCGGCTGCCAATCCCTTGCGGAAGGCTGCCGTCAGTTCGCCGGGGTCCTCGACGCGGATGCCCGTGCAGCCCATGGACTCCGCGACCTTGGCATAGTTGATCTCGGCAAGGTCGGAGGACTGGTAGGCGCCCGCGCCGTACATCAGGTGCTGCAGCGCCTTCACGTAGCCGGAGGCGCCGTTGTTGAACACGACGATGGCGAACGACAGCCCCATGCGTCGGGCGGTCTCCAGGTCACCCATCGACATGTTAAATCCGCCGTCGCCTGTCAGCGAGACCACGGGACGGCCGCTCCCCTTGACCGCCAGCGCCGCGCCCATGGCACCCGGCAAGCCGTAGCCGATCGAAGCGAAGCCGCGATCTGGAACGAAGCCGCGCCCGGGTCGCTTGGTGTCGTAGAGCAGCCCGGCCCAGTGGGCGGCGAAGCCGCCGTCGGCGACGAGAATGCCGTCCTCCGGCATCAGGCCGTTCAGCTCGTGCATCATGCGCGCGACATTGATGGGCGTTTCATTCGAAGTGAGGCGCGCCATCACGCCGGCCTTCCAGGTCGCCATGCGCTTGCCGATACTGCCGACGTACTCAGCGCGCTCGGCCGCAAGCCGCCTGGCATCGCCCGACAGGGCCGCAGCCAGGTCGCGGATGCCCTCGCGCACGTCGGCCCAGAGCGTAACCGTCGGCTGGTAGGTGCGGCCGAACTCTTCGGCGACGATATCGAGATGGATGAGCGTCTTGCCCCGCTTCGGGATGGAGAAGCGCTTGGTCGCGATCTCGCCGAGCTTGCAGCCGACGACCAGCAGCACGTCGGCCTCATCGATCAGGCCATTGGCGATGCGATCATAGCGGCCGAACTCGCCGGCGCTGAGGGGATCGGTGCAGGCGATCGCACCCTTGCCGGTCATCGTGTGCGCCACGGGAATGCCGTTGGCGTGGGCGAATGCTGCAACGTCATCCGCCGCCATCGAGATGTGCACGCCGCCGCCGCACAGCATGAGCGGACGCTTGGCCCCCGCCAGCAGCTTGACGGCGCGCGCGAGGTCGTCTGCGGCCGGCCGGCAGCGGATCGCGGGCGCCGCTTCGTAGCGCCCGTCGATGACGAACTCCTCCTCGTTGAACGGCAGGGTGCCGTGGCACACGTCCTCCGGCACCGCCACCACGACAGGGCCCGGCCGGCCCGAGGTGGCGACGAGGAAGGCACGGCGGATCAGCTCGGGGATCCGGCTCACGTCCTCGATGCGCAGCAGCTCCTTGCAGGCGGGACGCAGAATATCGACCTGCCGGGTGTCCTGCGTCATGTTCTTGCCGGCGTGCAGGCGGTTGGTGTCGCCGATGAAGGCCACCACAGGCGACCCGGCGTTGAGCGCCTCCACCAGACCGGTGACCAGGTTGGTGGCGCCGGGCCCCAGCGTGGCATCGACCAGCCCGACGCGGCCCGACACCTTGGCGTAGGCATCGGCCGCGAACGCGCCGCAGCGCTCGTCGTTGATGAGGTGGTGGTCGAGCTTGAGCCGGCGCGCGGCGTCGTAGAACGCCAGCAGCTGGAAACCGCCCATGCCGAACATCGGTCCGGCGTTGAAGGCCTTGAGCATGCGGGCCATGGCCTCGCCGCCCGTCATCTCGTTCGCTGGCATGGGAGCCTCCCTATTATTTGACGTAGCCCAGATGGCGCGGCAGCCACAGCGCCATGTCGGGGAACACGATGAGCCCGATGAGCACCACGAACATGGCACCGATCAGCGGAAACACCCAGCGCAGCGTCGCCTCCATGGGGATGCCGGCGATCCGGCACGACACCATCAGGTTGACCGCCATGGGCGGCGTGAACTGGCCGATCGCCACCTTCATGGTGATGAGGATGCCGAACCACACGGGGTCCCAGCCGAAGCTGTTGGCGATCGGCATCAGCAGCGGCAGCAGGATCAGGAAGGTCGACACGCCGTCGAGGAACATGCCGATCACGATCAGCAGCACGATCAGCAGCGCCAGCACGGTGTACTGGTTGCCGCCGAAGGCGACCAGCACGCGCGCCGCCTGGTCGAACACGCCGAGCGTCGATCCCGCCCAGGCGAAGATCGAGGCCAGCGCCACGATGATCAGGATGATGCCGGTGATCTCGGCCAATTCAACCAGCATCTCGTAGACATCGCGCAGAGTGAGTGAGCGGTAGATCACGAAGCCGACGAACAGCCCGTACACCACGGCCACCACGGCCGCCTCGGTCGGCGTGAACCAGCCCGCGCGCATGCCGCCCAGGATCAGCACCGGCGCCATCAGGCCCCAGATCGCCTCGCGCAGCGAGCTCCAGAACGGAGGCCGCGGCAGGTCCTTCTCCGCGAGGCCGAAGCCGTGCTTGCGCGATAGCCAGAAGATCGGCACCAGCAGCGCCACGCCGGCGAGGATGCCGGGGATCATGCCCGCCGCGAACAGCGCCGGCACGGTCGCCTGCGGCACCAGCACGGAATAGATGATGAGCGCGATCGAGGGCGGGATCAGGATATCCGTGGCAGCCGCCGCGCCGATCACGCTGGCCGAGAACGCTTTCGGATAGCCCGCGCGCGACAGCGCCCCCATCATCGCCCCGCCGACGGCTGCAGCGTTGGCCGGCCCCGATCCCGAGATGCCCCCGAGGAACATGGCGACGATCACGGTCACCGCCGCCAGCGAGCCCGGGCTGCGCCCGATCAGCGCCGAGGTGAAGTTGACGAGACGGTTGGCCACGCCCGAGCGGTCGAACAGCGCGCCCAGCAGCACGAACATCGGGATCGCCAGCAGGGGATACTTGGCGATGCCGGTGTACGTGCTGGTCGGGATCGAAAGCACGCCTAGCCCCGCGAGCCAGATGGCGAGGCTGCCGGCCACGCCCAGCGCCACCGCGATCGGCGCGCCGACCACGAACAGCAGCGCGAAGCTCAGGAACAGCGCGGTCGCGACCACGGCTCAGATCTCCGCGCCGGGCGGCGGGGCCGTCTCGGCGGTGGGCGACGGGCTCTTGCGCTCCGTGTTCCACCAGGCCACCGCGCGGATAACCACCAGGATCGAGAACAGCGGCAGAGTGGCCGTATAGATCCACTGCGGCTCGCCCAGCCCCGGCGACGTCACCTCGAAGCGGTACTCGTCCCACACCAGCTTGCCCCCGAGCGCGATCAGCAGCCCGAACATGACCACCGTCGCCAGCATCGCCACCGTGTTGGAGAGAGCCGCCAGCCCGCGCGGCATGTTGTCGACGAACCAGGTGATGCGCATGTGGTGGTTGCGCGCCGCGGCGATGCTGCCACCCAGCAGCGCCACCACCACCATCAGCGCGATGGAATATTCCTCCGTGAACGCGAACGAGTAGTTGGTGAGATAGCGCACGACGACGTTGCCGAGCGTGATCAGCCCCAGCGCCGCCATCGCCGCGGCCGCGATCGCCTCCTCCACGCCCAGCCCGCGCGGCTTGTGCTGCGGGGGAGGCATTGGGTCGATCTCGGCACTCACAACGTGTCATCCCGGTGCTTGTCACCGAAATCCATCGTCCCGCTTGCTCCGGCGTCCGCGGAGGGGTGGATCCCGGGCACAAGGCCCGGGATGACAACACGGTGCTCGCTCATCTTCCGGCCACGGCCTTCTCGGCCGAGGTGACGAGGTCGGCGCCGATGCGGGCCTTCCACTTGTCGTAGGTCGGTTTCGTGGCGGTGCGGAACGCCGCGACCTGCTCGGGCGTGAGCGACACGATCTCCACGCCCAGCGCGCCAATATCCTTCAGAACAGTCTGGTCCTCGGGCGTGACGCCCTTGCGCGCCAGCTCGATGTTGTACTTGGCCGCTTCCACCGCGGCCTCGCGCACGATCTTCTGCTCATCCGCCGACAAGGTCGCCCACGCGTCCTTGCTGACCGAGAAGATCAGCGGATCGGCCACGTAGTGCCACAGCGTCACGTATTTCTGCCCCACCGTGTGCAGCTTGGCGACGGTGAAGATCGTCAGCGGGTTCTCCTGCCCGTCGACCGCGCCGGTGGACAGAGCCGGCTGCGCGTCGGCCCAGCTCATCTGCGTGGGGTTGGCGCCGAGCGCGGTGAAGGTGTCGTTGAACAGCGGCGAGCCGACCACGCGGATCTTCAGGCCCTTGAGGTCATCGGGCGTGCGGATGGCGCGCTTGGAGTTGGTGAGCTCGCGGAAGCCGTTCTCGCCCCACGCCAGCGGCACCACGTCCTTGGCGCCGATGATCTCGAACAGCTTCTTGCCGACTTCGCCCTGGGTGAGGGCGTCGATCGCCTTGTAGTCCGGCATCAGGAACGGCATCGAGAACAGGTTCAGCTCCTGCACCTGCGGCGACCAGTTGATGGTGGAGCCGACCGCCATGTCGATCACGCCCTGGCGCATGGCGGTGAATTCCTTGGTCTGGTCGCCGCCCACCAGCGACGAGCCCGGATAGACCTTCATGGCGATTTTGCCGCCGCTCTTCTCCTTGACGATGTCGGCCCAGCGCTGCGCCGCGAGCCCCCACGGGAACGGAGGCCCGACCACGGTGGAGATCTTGTACTCCGTCTTCAGGTTCTGCGCCTGGGCCGGCGCGCCGGCCAAACCAGCCACCAGCGCTGCGCCAATGGCCAGCCCCACCGCCAGCTTCAGTTTCGATGTCATCTCGCTTCCTCCAAGATCGTTCTGCTACGCATATGCAAATGACGCGGTAATCCCGGTGCCCGTCGCCGGGATCGATCTTCCCGGCGGCTGCGGATTGCTGGATCCCAGGCACAAGGCCGGGGATGACAACGTATTCGCTTGGTCGCCGTCATAGCACCGTTCGGCACGACCTAAACCCATCACCGCCGCCCGGGCAGCGGCGATCAAATTCGGCCGTGACCCGTACCTGGTCCAGGCGCGGCGAATAGAGATGGACGTGCGCGGGGCGCCGAAGCCGCCGACGCGCAGCGGGTCTGGCGGCCAATTTCCTGTTCCTCCCAGCCTCTCCTTTCGCGCGATGATGGGAGGGGGACCGGTGGCTGTCAACGCGCAGCACCGTCGCCCATCTCCATGTCGGTGATTGCCAGATATGCACGAAGCGTACATCGTCCCGGCACGACGCCTTTCTCTCCCTCTCACCACGGAAGAGGGGAGCAAGGGGTACGACGCCAGGAAAATCGGGAGGAGCTCATGACGGCAGTCGACCTACCGAAAGACATCGTCCTCGCGGACACCGCGACCAAGCTGGGCGACGCGGCGCATGGCGGCGTGATCGTCACCGGCTCGCACGGCGGGCGCTATGCGGCCTATCTCACGCTCAAGGTCCATCCGCGCGCCGTCATCCACAACGACGCGGGCGTCGGCAAGGACGAAGCCGGCATCGCCGTCATCGCCATGGCCGAGGCGCTGGGCGTCGCCGCCGCCACCCTCTCTCACGCCAGCTGCCGCATCGGCGACGCGACCGACATGATGGCACGCGGCGTGGTTAGCCACGCCAACGCGCCGGCCCGCGCGCTCGGCGTCGCCACCGGCATGGCCGGCCGCGAGGCAGCACTCCGCCTGATCGGTGCGCGCGCCACCGGCCGCGATCCCGAGCCCTGCGAGGAGGCGCGGCGGGTCCTCGACAATGGCCAGTGGCACCGTCGCATCGTGCTGATCAACTCGGCATCGCTGATCGCGCCTGAGGATGCGGGCCAGATCATCGTCACCGGCTCGCACGGCGCGCTGGTGGGCGGCAGTCCCGCCATGGCGCTGCGGGTCGACGGCTTCGCTGGCATCTTCAGCGACGCCGGCGTGGGCGCGGACGACGCCGGCATCACGCGCCTGCCCGCTCTCGACACCCGCGGCATCGCCGGCCTCACCGTATCCGCCGCCTCCGCGCGCATCGGCGACGCCACCTCGCTCTACGAGGAGGGTCTCATCTCCCACGCCAACGCGACCGCCCTCCGCCTCGGCGCCCGTCCCGGCGAGCCGCTGAAGCCGCTGCTCGAAGCCTGGGCGAAGCTCGCCTGATACTCCCGCCCTCGCTTGCCTCTTCCCCACGACGCGGGCGGGCCCATCACAACTCGCTGATCGCTGCAAGCTCGCGTCGCGCGCCACCCGCTTCTCCCTCTCCCAGTGAAAGACGGGGAGAGGGAGAAGCGGCCGATCACGGGCCCTTCAGGACGCTGCGATAGAAGGCGCGCGCGTCCTGGGTGAGGGCGCGGCGGGAGGCGGGCCGCAGGTACATCATGTGGCCGCCGCGGTAGAGTTTCAGCTCGACCGGTCGCGCGCCTTCGAGCGGCGCCATCTGATCGATCAGGTATTGCGAGACGCCGTAGGGCGTCACCAGGTCGGTGTAGCCGTGCGTGACCAGCACGCCCAGCGCCGGGCTGTGCGCGCGCGCCGATTGCAGGTCCTCGAGCGCGCCGGCGAAACCCTGCCGGTTCGACGAGGTGCCGAAATCCCAGCGTCCGCTGACCTCGCGGTTGAGAAGGCGGTATTCCAGGTCGGTGCGGTAGCCGAGCTCGCCGCGGGCGTATTGCGCGAACGCGGGCGTGAGCACGGTCACGGCCCCATCGAGGATGGGATCGAAGCGGATCTCGCTGCGGCGCGGAACCGGGGCGCTGACGGTGCCGTCGTAGCGGCTGAGCACGCGGTCGCCGCGCTTCTCGTACTCGCGCGTGAAGGTGCGCACCGACACCCGGCTCATCTGGTCGCGGACCAGGTCCGGCGGCAGGCCGGTGTAGTTGGCAAGTGTGCGATCGATGTCCGCGTCGTTCTTCACTCCCGCCGCAAGGTGCACAAGATAGCCCGAGCGCGCGAACCGCTCGACCTCCGGCAGGATTGCGAGCGAGCCTTCCGCGCCGTCGCGCCGCTCCAGATGCGTGGCGGCGATCGAGGGCAGCACCAGCGCGATCGGCAGCGGCACGTAGGGGTTGCCGCGCAGCATGGAGAACTCCAGCGCGGGCGAGATCATCACCACGCCCTTGACCGCGATGCCGCCTGAAATGAGCCGATGGGCCAGCTGCGCCACCCGGAAGCCGCCGTAGCTCTCGCCCGCCAGGAACACCGGCGCCAGCGTCCGCCCCGCGCGCGTGAGCGTGAGGCGCACGAAGTCGGCTAATGCGTCGGCATCCTTCTCCACGCCGAAGAAAGCCTTGTCCGCCTCGTCCGTGCCGGCGGCGCTGCGGCTGTAACCCGTGGCCACGGGATCGACGAACACCATATCCGTGAAGTCGAGCCAGGCGTCCGGGTTGTCGGCGAGTTCGACCGGCTGCACCGCCGCGGCGCCATTGGCGGAGAAGTTGACGACGCGCGGCCCCAGGGCGCCCAGGTGCAGGAACGCGGAGGCCGCGCCGGGCCCGCCGTTGAAGACGAACGTCACGGGGCGATCCGCCGCCTTCTCGTCCAGCGTGTAGGCGACGGAGAAGATGCGGGCGCTCACCTCGCCCTTGGCGCCGAGCAGCGGCAGCGTACCCGCGGTGGCCGTGTAGGCGAGCCGCTTGTCGCCCAGGGCCAGCGTATGCCGGGAGACGGCATCGGGCGGAAACAGCCGAGAGGGATCCGCCTTCTCGGCGGCGGGAGCCTGAGAGGCGGCCGGCGCCGACGGCTGCGGCGGGTGCACTCCCGGGGGCGCTTGCGCGAACACGGTCGCCGGACCGGCCACGGCCGCCCAGACGGCCAGCAGCAGCGCCAACCCCCGCCCGCCCAATCGGCTCGCTCTGTCACTCATCCGGCACCAGGACCACGTTTGCCCGCCACGACCGCAACCGGGCGCGCGAACCTTAGCGACAGATCGTGCCCCGCCGAAATTACTTATGCGTAACCTGAGTAACCTGCTCGTGATGCGCGGACGCTGCCACGGATGGGCCTCGACGGGGCAAAGTGACCTATGGTGGGTCAGCGCAATACCGTGATCTGTTCGACCTGGTCGCCGCAATTCGCACGACGGCGGACGCAACGATGCAATCTCAAGGAATGAGCACGCCTTCCTCGACCTTCGCGGCCGCCGACGGCGACGGCTACGAGCTGACGATGGGCCGCTGGAGCCGGCGCCTGGCAGTGCCGTTTCTCGACTTCGTCGGCACGAGGGACGGCGAGAGCGTCCTCGATGTCGGGTGCGGAACCGGCAGCCTCGCGTTTGCCTTGGCCGAGAGGTTCTCCGGCGGCGCATTGCGCGGCGTCGATTTCTCTTCCGCCTACACGGATCACGCGAGAAAACGCAACGGCGACCCGCGGCTTGCGTTCGAGGTCGGCGATGCCTGCGCCCTCTCGTTTCCCGATCGCAGCTTCGACCGCGTGCTCTCGCTGCTCATGCTGCACTTCGTGCCGAAGGCCGAGCAGGCGATCGCGGAGATGCGACGCGTTGCCCGGCCGGGTGCGGTGGTGGGAGCCGCGGTGTGGGACTCGCGGGGCGGGTTCGTTGCCAACCGGATGTTCTTCGATACGGCCGCCGTGCTCGACCCGCGAGCGAACGCGCGCCGGGCCCGCAACTTCACCCGCCCCATGACCCGGCCGGGGGAGCTTGCGAGGGCCTGGACCGCCGCCGGCCTCGTGGACGTGGTGCAGACGCCGCTGACAATCCGGATGGAGTTTGCGTGCTTCGACGACTACTGGACGCCTCACGCCGGCAAGGAAGGCCCCACCGCCGAATACGTTGCGAGCCTCACGGACGCCGAACGCGCCAATCTCCGCGATGCCGTGCGCTTGGCCTATCTCGACGGCGAGGACGACGGCCCGCGCTCGTACGCGGCTACCGCCTGGGCGGTCAAAGGCGTCGCACCCTGAACTGCGGGGCGTGCCGGGGTCGCGGGGCCAGTTGCGGCCCAACGCGCTTCGGAAGCGCTTGCATGTCAGCGCATTAGCGGGTAGCGGGCTGCAGCCAGGAGTGGTTCGCGCGCGGCAACCCGGAACGCGATAAGCAGAGATCCTTCATGCAAGACGCGGCTCAAACTCGACCCGGCCCGACCTCGACCCTGAGCGAGGTCGACAGACGGCGCACGTTTGCGATCATCTCCCACCCGGACGCAGGCAAGACCACGCTGACCGAGAAGTTGCTGCTGTTCGGCGGTGCAATCCAGCTGGCAGGGGCGGTCAAGGCGCGGGGTGAGCGACGGCGCACCCGTTCGGACTGGATGGCCATCGAGCAGGCGCGCGGGCATCTCGGTGACGAGCTCCGTCATGACCTTCGAGCGTCATGGCATCGTCTTCAACCTGCTGGATACGCCCGGTCACGCCGATTTCAGCGAGGACACCTATCGCACCCTGAGCGCCGTCGACGCAGCCGTCATGGTGATCGACGCGGCCAGGGGCATCGAGAGCCAGACCCGCAAGCTCTTCGAGGTCTGCCGATTGCGCGACATCCCCATCGTGACGTTCATCAACAAGGTGGACCGCGAAGGGCTAGACCCGCTCGAGCTGTTCGATGAGATATCGTCCACCCTCGCGCTCGATCTCACGCCTGCGTGCTGGCCGATCGGCATGGGTGCCACCTTCCAGGGATGCGTCGACGTGATCGGCAACCGCCTGCTGCTGCAGGACGGCGGGCCATCGCTCGCCCGGACCATCCAGCTCGAAGTCTTTCCGGGATGCAGCCGGCCACGCCGAGCTCGATGCGGACATCGCGGCCCGATCGATGGAAGGGTTGGAGCTTGCCTACAGCGCGCTGCCCAGGTTCGACCTGCAGTCCTTCCGTGAAGGGCACCTGTCGCCCGTCTTCTTCGGCAGCGCACTGCGCAATTTCGGCGTCGAGCAGCTGCTCGACGCAATAGGCGCGTGGGCGCCAGGCCCGTTGCCGCGCAAGGCTGAGCAGCGGCTGGTCGATCCGGCCGAGAAGAACGTCACGGGCTTCATCTTCAAGGTGCAGGCCAACATGGACCCCAACCATCGCGACCGCATCGCCTTCATGCGCCTCTGCTCGGGGCATTTCCGGCGCGGCATGAAGCTTTTCAACGTGCGCGAGAAGCGGAGCATCGCCGTCAACGCTCCCATCCTCTTCTTTGCGCAGCAGCGGGAAACCACCGACGAAGCGTACGCCGGCGACATCATCGGTATTCCCAACCACGGCACCATTCGCGTCGGCGACACCTTCACGGAGGGCGAGGTGCTCAAGTATCAGGGCATCCCCAACTTCGCCCCGGAGCTCTTGCGTCGCGTCGCCCTCGAGGACGCCATGAAGACCAAGCAGCTCAATCGCGCGTTGCACGATCTGGCCGAGGAAGGCGTGGTCCAGGTCTTCTACCCCCTGCTCGGACAACAGCAGATTCTGGGCGTGGTGGGAGCGCTGCAGCTCGACGTCCTGCAATCCAGGCTGCAGCAGGAATATGGCGTCGACGTGCGCTATGAACCGGTCTCGGTCGATAGCCGCGCGCTGGATCGAAACCGACGATGCCGACGCCCAGCGCCGGTTCGTCGAGCGCCACCGCGGCAGGGTGGCGAAGGACCGCGACGAAGCGCTCGTCTATCTGCCCGAGAGCCAATGGGCCCTGGAGCAGACATCGAAGGACTGGCCCGAATTGAAGTTCGTGGCGGTACGCGAGAGAGGATGACGCGCCCCGCACGGGCGGCTTCGTAGGTTGGGTCGAGCGTCAGCGACGACCCAACGCACGGCTCACGCCCGAGCCGTATTGGCGCGTTCAGCCACCGAGCCGGGAGCGCAGCTCGTCGAAACGCTGCACCTGGTCGGCCAGCAGGTTGCGCTCGGCGTCGCGGCGCACGAACACCTTGAACATCGCCTCGCCCGCACCGTTGAAGAACTGCAGCGAGCGCGACGGCCGGCCCATGAACGGCCGGCTGACGAACACGACATGCGTGCAGTTCTCGGCTTTCAAGTGCCCGCCGATGGGGCTGTCGCCGTGCATGTTGTAGTAGCCGCGCCCGAAGCTGCCGGGCGGCACCTTGCCGGCGCATTCGAGCACGATGTCGGGCGTGTGCACGATGAACAGCACCTCACCCCACGTGGTGAGCGCCTGCATGATCTCCTCGAAGCGCGCGCCCGCCACGATGGCCCGATGCTCCGCCGGCAGCGCGCGCACCACCTCGAACGTGCTCACGCCGTACTCGCGCGCGATCTGCTCGAGCACCCCGTCGGCACTCTGCGCCAGCCGCTCCGCAAGCGGCGGACGCGCTACGCTCGCTTCGCTCATGGACCCACCTCATCATCGCCACAAGCACGCCCTCGTCCTGAGCCTGTCGAAGGACGGGCCGCACGTGCCAGCCGTGGTTCGACAGGCTCACCACGGGGCTGGAGCGTGCCCCTCATTCGGCGGCCATGCGGCGCGCGGTGCCGTCGGCCGTCACCTCCTGCAGGACGTGGAAGCCCTCGAACTCGGGATGGCCGAGCGTGGTCGGCTTGGACGTGGAATTTCCGGCCCGCGCGTGCGCCTTGCGGAAGGCGTCCGACTTGGTCCAGGCCTCGAAGTCGGCGTGCGAGCGCCAGATCGTGTGCGAGGAGTAGAGGATGTGGTCCTCGCGCTCGGGCCCGCGCAGCAGGTGGAACGCCACGAAGCCCGGCAGCTCGTGCAGGTAGCTCTCTCGGGTGAACCAGACGTTCTCGAAGTCCTTGGTGGCGTCCTTCAAGACCTTGAACCTGTTCATGGCGATGAACATCGGCGCATCTCCTGTCGCGTTGACTGCACACGCTCGGGTCGTCCCCGGCGCGCGCCGGAGACGACCCGAACAATTCTCTCCCTCATCGCGTTGGGCGGCGCTTCAACTGTCCAACGTGCTCTGGCCCAACCTATACCCGTCCCTTCACCAGCGCACGGTCGCGTTCATCGAGAAGTACCGACCCGGCGACCGGAAGAGCTCCAGGTTGGGATTGGCGGCCAGCACGCTGCGCACGTCCTGCGGATTGAAGTAGCTCTCGTTGAAGATGTTGTACACGCCCGCGTTGATGGTGAAGTTGGGCACGTATTCATACGAGACCATCGCGTCGAACACGGTCGAAGGATCGGGCTTGAAGAACGTGGGATCGCTCACCCGGTCCTTGTGCGCGACATAGCGACCGCGGAATTCTCCGCTCCAGCCGGTGCGCTGGTTGCGGTAGCGCACGCCTGCCACGGCCGAGAAGGGATCGACGGAGTCCAGCGGCACGCCAAGCTGCTCGTTCTCGCCCCAGGCGAAGGCCAGGGAGCCGAACAGCGCCCACTCCGGCAGGAACCGCCACTCACCCTTGGCTTCGTAGCCCCAGATCACCACGCTGGAGAGGTTGGTGGCCTGGAACTGGGTGATGGGCACCGGCACGTTGGGAATCATGCCGACGACGATGGTTTCGATGTAGTTCTTGTACTTGTTGTAGAAGGCCGACACCTGGAAGCTCGAGCCGTCGTTGAACCTGCCCCTCAGGCCGGCCTCGAAGCCGTCGCTGGTCTCCGGCTTCAGATTGCCGTTGGGGAGGATCTCGTAGAACGATGTGGTGTTGACGAAGCCGAAGTTGGCATCGTCGTAGGGCGGAGCCCGGAAGCCGCGGGCATACTGCCCGAACAGGCGATAGTTCCTGCTCAGGTCGTAGGTGGCGCCGAGCTTCGGCGAGATCGCGGTCTCGTCCTGGTCGTGGACCGCGAAATTCTTCGTGTTGGAGTTGGCGAAGAACTGGTCGGGGTGAGGCCGCAACCCGAAGTAGTCGAACCGCACCGCCGGTATGATCCGCAGCGCTCCCCACTGGGCGATGTCCTGGATGTAGATGGCCGCCTGGGTGGAGTTGGTGTCGGGGAAATTCTTGTTGGGGAACGTCTCGCCGCCAACGGTCTTCGTGATCACGCCGGTCGCCAGCGTCACCTGCGAACGGTCGCGGAAGCGCTCCGTCGAGGTGGAGTCGACCGTCGCGCCGTACGTGAAGAAGTGCTCTGCCCCCCAGAACCTGCGCGCCGCCGAGGCCTGGACCTCGCCGCCGATGATCTGCTGATCGTAGAACAGGTCGGTGAAGCGCTGCTGCGTCGGCGCCGCCGGCGGCGGACCGCCGAAGTAGGGGGCCCGCAGCTGGTTGGTGAACTCCTCGCGATGCACCGACGTAGCGTACACCTTGGTCTTGATCTGGTCTGCCAGCACGAGGTCGACCGGCGCGACCCACTCGCCGCTGACGCGCCGGCGGTAGGACGAGTCCTCGCCGTTGCCGTCGAAGATGCGCGTGAACTGGTTTGGGAAGACGCCGCTTTCCGAGTTCAGGTGGGTCTCGACGGTCTTGCCGAAGAACTCCCCCGTGAGCTTGATTTGGCCGGCACCGTAGGTGTTGTAGACGACCTTGCCCAGGATGTTCGTCGTCGTGTAGTCCTGGGGATTGGGGTCCTTGACCTTGCTGTTGATGTCGACCTCGTTGCCCCAGCGCTTGGTAACGATCAGCATCTCTTCGGCGCGGCCGGTGCGCGTGGCTCCCGTCACGGTGGTGTAGAAGCTGCTGTCGATGCCGTCGTAGCCGCCCTTGACGGAGACGTACCAATCCTTCTTGACGAGATCGAGGTAGTCCGAGGGATCCTTGGTGATGAAGCTGACGACGCCGCCCAGTGCGTCGCTGCCGTAGAGCGCGGAGGCCGGCCCGCGGATGATCTCGACCCGCTTCAGCGAGTCGTAGTCGACGAAGTCGCGCGTGTAGGTGGCGGCCCCGCCGAAGTTGGTGCCCGGGAAGTCCGGCACCTTGACGCCGTCGATCTCGAGCCGCACGCGGTTCTCGCCGATGCCCCGGATCACGAAGTTGGTGGAGCCGGTGCGGCCCGGCTGGTTGCCGACGGAGATGCCGGGCTCGTCGCGCACGAACTCGCGCGCGTTGTTGATGTTCTGCCGTTCCATCTCGGCCGTCGACTTCACCGTGACGGTACCGGGCGAGTCGTAGACCGTGGTCGCCGACTTCTCGGCGCTGGTCGACAGCGCGTCCAAGCTCGACGGCGCGGCGCCGCTCGCCTGCGAGGGCGTGGCGGCGCCCGGCGGCTGGGATCGCGGCGCGCTCGGTCCGGAGTTCTGCGGCGTCTTCACGACGATCGGACTGAGGATGGTCGATTGCGGCGAGGCCGGCGCCGCCTGCGCCTCCGGTGCCGTCGCCTGCTGCGCCAGCGCCGGACCGGACGCAATCAGCACGCAGATCGGTGCGCCGATGCATGCGCGCAACGCCAGTGCCGACACTTCGCCGGCAAGCCTCCTCACGATGTTCTTTTGCATTTGCCCCGTGCCCCTAGTCACCAGTTCTAGACTGCAGTGGCTAGCTGGCTGACAGGCGCATGGCGCCGCTGGCGGGCTCGCTCGACCGGCGCTGTGCGCTACCGGCCACTCCTCTCCCCAAGAAAAGGAACTTGCGAAGGCTATGTTTGTTGACTAACTGAGTCAAGAATAAGTACGTAGTGGACGCGGCAGGGCGACGTGAGAGACATTGATGCAACACATGATCGGGATCGACGGTGGAATTGGTCGCCCATGGTGAGTCCAGACGATCCGACGACGCCGGAACACCGGCGTTCCGCTTCCGCGCCGACCGGTCGGCCGCGCCGCCTCAAGGTCAGCGAGCTCCTGGCCGGCGAGCGCGAGGCGATCCTCGAGCACGACGGCCAGGACTACCGCCTGCGCATCACCGCCAACGGCAAGCTGATCCTCACCAAATGACAGCCCGATCCTCAGCCTCCAGAGATCCGTCCCGCGGAGCATCCACGCGCGCTTCGGTAATGGAAATGATGGGTGTCCGCTCGCCCTCCGGGGAGAGGACGTGAGGCCATGGCTTACGGTCGCGCACTCGCAACCAGCCCACGGGCAATCGCACGATGGCGCGACCGTAAGTCATTCGGCCGAGCCAATGAGCCAGCCCCCGGCACGCAACTTGTTCGTTGACGAAACTCCGAGCTGAAGGGTCTGACTCCATGGCACGTTCGGCTTGCTCGCGCGGTTTTGCGCTCGTGCTGGCGGTCGCACTCGGCGCCGCCGCACATGCGCCCGCGCCCGCATCTGCCGCGGAGGCGATCGTCACCGATGCGGGCGGTCGCCAGGTGCGCATATCGAACGCCACGCGCATCCTGGCGATCGGCGGCGATGTGACGGAGATCCTCTATGCGCTGGGAGCGGGCGACCGCGTCGTGGCCGTCGATGCCACCAGCCAGTTCCCGGAGGCGGCCCTCAAGGAGAAGAAGAACGTCGGCTATATGCGCGCATTGTCGACGGAAGGCTGCCTGTCGGTCGATGCCACCGTGATCTTCGCCTCCGAACGCTCGGGCCCCCCCGAGGTCGTCAAGAGCCTGAAGGCGGCCAGCATTCCCTATGTCGAGATCCCCGACCAGCACTCTGCCCAAGGCATCATCGCCAAGGTTCGGTTGATCGCGCAGGCGATCGGCGCCGAGGCCGAAGCCGACAAGATCGCGGCACAGGTCGACCGCGACTTCGCCGCGCTCGCAGCCAGCACCGCCAAGATCAAGCGACCGCTGCGCGCCCTGTACGTGCTGGGCGTCCAGAACGGCCGGGTCAGCGTCGGCGGGCAGAACACCAGCGCCGATGCCATCCTCAAGCTGGCGGGTGCCG
Source organism: uncultured Alphaproteobacteria bacterium (assembly GCA_963774165.1). GTDB lineage: Bacteria > Pseudomonadota > Alphaproteobacteria > Rhizobiales > Hyphomicrobiaceae > AWTP1-13. Next base: position 128,475 of record CAVZEC010000012.1, read on the forward strand.
AGAACGTGGCGACCCAGGTCAACGGCTTCCGTCCGCTGCCCGACGAGGCGATCGTCGAGCTGGCGCCGGAGGTGATCGTCGCCATGCGCCGCAGCTCGAGCACCGACGCCCACGACCTCGATCAGCTGTTCGCCCTCAAGGGCGTGCAGTCGACGCCGGCCGGCGCCGCCAAGCGCATCATCCTGATGGACGGGCTGTATCTCCTTGGATTCGGGCCGCGCGCTCCCGCCGCCGCGCGCGACCTCATGGGCAAACTCTACCCCGAGCTCGCCGGAGCAGGAGCGGGCGCAACCAGATGACGGTCGTCTTGCCGATCGATGCACCAACGCGCGGGCCCGCCCGCGAGGGCAACAGGCTAGCCACCCCCGGCCAGCTCACCGCCTTCGCGGCTGCGCTGCTGGGCGTGGCGGCGTTCCTGTCGCTCTCGATCGGCTCCACCGGCATCACGCTGACCGCGCTTCCGCGCGTGCTCACGGCGATGATCACCGGCCAGGGCGACGCGGCTGTCGCCCGCGAGCAGCTCGTGCTCGTCGACATCCGCCTGCCGCGGCTGCTGCTCGGCCTGTTCGTAGGCGCCGCACTCGCCGTGTCGGGCGCCATGATGCAGGGCATGTTCCGCAATCCGCTGGCCGATCCCGGCCTGGTGGGCGTCTCGTCCGGCGCCGCGCTCGCGGCGGTAGCGACGATCGCTCTGGGCAACGGTCTGGCCGCTCCGTGGGCCAAGGCGTTCGGGGTCTACGCGCTCCCCATCTCAGCCTTCCTCGGCGGCATCGCCACCACCGCCATCCTGGTCGGGATCGTCTCGCGGCAGGGCCAGCTCGCAACCAGCACCCTCCTGCTCGCCGGCATCGCGCTGGGCGCGCTCAGCACCGCGCTGATGGGACTCATCGCCTTCGCCAGCGACGACCGCGAGCTGCGCGACCTTACGCTGTGGATGCTCGGCAGCCTGTCCGGGGCGAGCTGGCCGAAGGTCGCGGCGATCCTGCCCTTCGCGCTGCTGGTGGTGCTCGTCCTGCCCCGGCTCATCCGCGCGCTCAACGGTCTGCTGCTCGGCGAGGCGGAGGCGTTCCATCTGGGAATTGACGTGGAGCATACCAAGCGGCTGATCGTGATCACCACGGCTGCCGCCGTCGGCGCGGCCGTTGCCGTGGCCGGCGTGGTGGGCTTCGTCGGCATCGTCGTTCCGCACCTCGTGCGCATTCTTGCCGGACCCGATCACCGCGTGGTGCTGCCGGCGAGCGCGCTGCTGGGGGGATCGCTGGTGCTGATCGCGGATGTCGGCGCGCGCATGCTGCTGCGCCCCGCCGAGCTGCCTCTCGGCGTCGTGATGGCCATCATCGGCGCGCCGATCTTCCTGCACATGGTCGTCAAGCGCGGCATAGGTGGGGCCTGAGCCATGCTCGAGGCACGCGACGTCACGGTCCTCGCCAACGGCAACACGCTGCTGCGCGGCGCCACGATTGCCGCAACGCCCGGCCGCATCCTGGTGCTGATCGGTCCGAACGGCGCCGGCAAGTCGACGCTGCTGCGCGTGCTGTCGGGCGAGCTCGCGCCGACGCGCGGAGACGCGCTGCTCGACGGCCGTGCGCTTGCCACCTACGCCAGCGGCGAGCTGGCGCGCCGCCGCGCCGTGGTGCCGCAGGCGAGCATGCTGAGCTTTCCCTTCACCGTGCTCGAGGTCGCCATGCTGGGCGTGACGGTCCCGGGCTTCGCGGCTTCCACCACGGCCGCCACCGAGGCGGGCCTGGAGGCCCTCGAGGCCGTCGGGCTTCTACCCCTGGCAGACCGCCTCTACGTCCACCTGTCGGGCGGAGAGCGCCAACGCGTGCACATCGCGCGCGCGCTCTGCCAGCTGAGCCAGCCGACCTACCGCGCCGGCGAGAGCCGGTGCCTGCTGCTCGACGAGCCCACTTCCAACCTCGATCTCGCGCACCAGAGCCTCGTCCTCGATGCCGTCCGTGCCCAAGCCGAGCGCGGGTGCGCCGTGGTGGCCGTCATGCACGACCTCAACCTCGCAGCCGCACTCGCCGACGACATGGTTCTGCTGGTGCGCGGCCAGGTAGCAGCGGCCGGTCCTAGCAACCAAGTCCTACAGGACGGCCTGCTGTCGACCGCCTACGGCTGCGAGGTTTTCGCCAACCGCACGCCCGGGCCGGGGTTCCCGTTCGTGCTGCCGCCGGCGGTCTTCCTGCCGCAGCGCAACAATGCGGCGCGGTCGGCCGGCGACACCCCTCCCGTGTATCCACCACTCAGATTAAGGTGAGCTATGCCGCACCCTCGCTTTTGCAGGCCTGTCATGCAATATGTTGAACTGATCCAAGCTCTTTCGAGGCACCGGCAGCAATGCGTCTGACCAAATCCACCAGCCACGCCATCCGCATCCTGATCGACTGCGCACGGGCGGATGCCCGCCTGGTCAAGGTGGCGGAGCTCTCGGAGCGTCTGCAGATCACGCCGCAGAACGTCTTCAAGATCGTCAACCTGCTGGCACGCGCGCATCTGATCGAGGCGGTGCGGGGACGCAACGGCGGCGTGCGGCTGGCGCGCCCCGCCAGCGCGATCCGGATCGGCGACGTGGTGCGCGCCACCGAGGTCACGCACGTCGAGATCGAGGAGATCGCAGGCAGTCGCAAGCCCAAGGGCGCGGGCGTGAATCGGATCCTCGACCACGCGCTCGAGGCCTTCATCGACGTCCTCGACCAGCACACGCTCGCCGACATGGCGAGGGGCCAGCCGGCCGAGCCCGCGGCACCGCGGCGCAAAACAGGCAGCCGGGCGGCCGCCATGTCCTCCCCGCGCTATCGCCGCACGATTCACCACGGCGGCTAACCCTGCGGACCTACTTTTGATTTCGACGAATTCTAAAGTGAATACGCGCACTTGACAGGTGTCGCGCGCCCCGCGAAATGTTGACAACGCGCCTCCACAATGGATGTCGAGGGACCACGCGCCCGCTGCCGATGTCGGGGCCTTGAACCCCAACGATTGGAGAGTGACATGATCGATCCGACGGCCTCCCGTCGCTGCCCACCCGGGCAAGCCGACAGGGCCCTCGTGCTCTGCGCTCCCGCCGCAAAGGTCACGCCATGATCCTAGCGCGTAACGGTGCAATCGGCGGCACGGCCGCGCAGGCAGGGCAGCAGGCCGCCGCCGAGCGCCTGGTCGGCCTGGGCTTCCGCTACTGGCTCAAGGGCTTCCGCACCGGCGACATCTCGTGCTGGGAGAAGGCGTGGTGCGCCTACTCCGACGTCCTGGGCGCGACCGCAGCCAAGAGTGCCGTCACGGACTTGTCCTGCTGGGTGCGCGCCATCAACCGCCATGCGCGTCGCGACCTCGAGACCGCCGCGGTCGATTGCGAGCGGTTCTGCCGCGACGAATGCATCGCCATCGAGATGATCTCGGCCTGCCAGCACGAGGCCTGCCCCGCCATGCGGGCGTGCGCGTTCGCCCTGCTCGGCTGCTCGATGATCGAGGAGGTGGTGCGGGGAGCCGAGAATTTCGCCGCGACCATGCGCGGCGCGGACCAGGTGCTGCCGCGGTCGTTCTCGCACGGCTCATCCCTGCTGGCGATGCAGCCCGCCAGCGCCTTGAAGCAGTGACCGGGTCGGGAAACGTGCTGCCATGATCGTCTGCTCCTGCCTGGTCATCACCGATGAGGACATCGAGCGCGCCCTGCTCGAGATCCTCAGCCAGCCCGAGGCGCCGCTGCCGACGCCGGGCGTGGTCTACCGCTATCTCGAGAAGAAGATGGTGTGCTGCGGCTGCTCGCCGCTGGCAGTCAGCACGATCTACCAGAAGATCGACGAGCTGGCGGAGCGGGGTGTGGTCTGCCCGTACGCCTGCGCCTGCGCGCAGGGCCGCCTGCTCAAGTGTGCCAGCGACACGCCCGCCCAGCGCCTGATCGAGCTGCCTCCCCTGAAGCGGCGTCGCATCGAGTTCCCGGCCGTGGCCCCCGAAGGGAAGGCACTCGAAACCGCCTGATCGTTGTTATCCAAGGCTATTCCGCTCCTCTCTTTCGTCGCGCTGGCCCGTCGCCCGCAAGTATCGTAGGAAACACCAACTCATGCGCGCCGCGGTCAGCCGCCGGCGCCGTATGAGTTTGCGGCATTTGCACATCGCAATCCGATAGCGGAGCAGTCCGCCAGCGGATCGGCGCGCCAGGCACGGGAGAGGCGGCATGAAAGGCAGAAAAGAGGTCATCGACATCCTCAACGACGCGCTCAAGCACGAGTTGGGCGCCGTCAACCAGTACTGGCTGCACTACCGCATGCTCGACAACTGGGGTTTCACCAAGCTCGCCAAGAAGGAGCGCAAGGAATTGATCGAGGAGATGCAGCACGCCGACAAGCTGGTGGTGCGCATCCTGTTTCTCGAGGGCCTTCCCAACCTGCAGTACATCGCGCCGCTGATGATCGGGCAGAACCTCAAGGAGGTCCTCGAGTGCGACCTCAAGGGCGAGTACAACGCGCGCGACCTCTACACGCGGGCGCGCGGCATCTGTCGCCAGCACGAGGACATCGTGACGATGCAGATCTTCGAGGACCTGCTGAAGGACGAGGAGAGCCACATCGACTTCCTCGAGACCCAGCTCGACCTCATGGACAAGATCGGCGTCCAGAACTACGGCCAGCTGCAGGCCGATTCCGCCGACGACGCGGAAGGCGACTGATCCGATAGGCCGCGAAGCGCGTGGGTCGGGTCTAGCGTCGGCGATGACCCGACACCACACAACCTACGCGCTTCGCGACTCGCTCAATCCTCGCACCACATGCGCAGGAGGTTGGCGGCGCACTTGGCGAGGAGGTCGGCGTCGGCCGTCTTGCCTTCGCGATCGAACAGCCGGCGCCGCGCCGTCTCGAGATCGAACAGCAGCTCGCGGCGCGCCCCATCGCGGATGAAGCTGCGCACCCAGCCGACCGCCGCCAGCCGCTCACCGCGCGTCACCGGCGCCACCCGATGCAGAGTTGTAGAGGGGTAGGTGACGACGCTGCCGGGAGCGAGCTTGAAGGCGTCCTCGCCGGACGCGCTGTCGATGACGAGCTCGCCGCCATCGTAGCTGTCGGGCGGCGACAGGAACAACGTGAACGAGACGTCGGCGCGCACGCCCCCCAGCAGCGCGTCGTCGACGTGGGCGCCGTAGGCGTGGCCCGGCTCGTAGCGGGAGAACATCGGGCCGAGCACAGTCTTGGGCCGCACCGCGAGCGCGAACACCGCATGCTCGGTCAACCGCTGTTCCACCAGCGTCCGAACCCGCTCCAGCTCGGGGCCGGCCTCCGCCTGCAGGTTGGCCTTGACCAGCCGCGCCGACCAGCCGGCCGTCGCCTTGCCGTCGACGAACGTGGCGGTCGCGAGGCCCGCGCACACGTCGGCGACCTCGGCCGCGGACAGCACATCGGCTATCGCCAGGATCATGCGCACTCCGGTATGGCGCCACGGGGGTCAAACCCCTTTCGAGAGCGCTAAGGTATATACTGCAGCCCGATGCGAAAGGGGCCTCACCCCCTAGGAGGGACCACATGGCGAAGCTGACGCGCAAGCTGTGGGTCGGGATCGGCGCCGCCACGCTCGCCGGCACCCCGATCGCGGGCGGAGCCATGGCCCAGGATGCCCACAAGGGGCACAAGGCGGCGCCGGCACCCGCGGCACCCGCCGCCGCGACCAATCCCGCCGAAGGCGGCGAGGCCTACCTCACCGACGGCGGCCCACGCGACACGCGCATCCGCTTCTACCGCGACATCGCGCTCATGCGCGGCCATCTCCTGGTCGGCGGGCAGTTGATCGGGCTCGGGCTCTGGGACGAGGCGCTGCCGCACTTCCTGCACCCGACCGAAGAGCTCTACGGCGTGATGGAGAAATACATCAAGCTGCACAACATGCGCCCGTTCCGCACCGAGTTGCAGGCGCTGGCACAGACCGTGAAGGCCAAGCGCAAAGGGGCCTACGAGCAGGCGCTCAAGGTGGTCGACCAGCGCCTCGAGGGCGCGCTCGGCGTGGCCCAGAAGTTCATGAACCCGCTGCAAGGCTTCACCGCGCGCTCCGCCGCCGAGGTGCTCAAGGTGGCGCTTAGCGAGTACGAGCAGTCGATCGAGAACGGCCGCTTCGCCAAGCCGGTCGAGTACCAGGACAGCCGAGGCTTCGTATGGGAGGCGGAGCGCATGATCGAGGCTGCCGCGCCGGGGCTCGGCAAGGTCGACGCCGACGCCCTCGCGCGCATCCGCGCCTCGCTCGCCAAGCTCAAGGCCGCATGGCCTGCCCCGATGCCGCCCGACACCCCCGTCATGGAGCCAGGCGTGATGTCCGCCCTGATCTCCGACATCGAGCTGCACGCCTCGAGGTTCTGATGCTGCGAGCCGGGAGGGGATCTTCTCCCTCTCCCCGTTTTTCACGGGGAGAGGGAACTCGTTGGTGTCCACCCGTGTGGGCCTTCGCCATTGGAGCGGCAGCGGGATTTGTCGTGATCGCGACGCTCGCGCTCTGGCCGATCGCCGACGGCGCGCGCGCGCAGCCAGCCGACCCGCTCGACGCGCTCAAGGCGAAGTTCGCGCGGCCGACTTTCGTCCCCAACCCCGCGGGAAATCCGCCGACCCCGGCGAAGATCGCGCTGGGAAAACGCATCTTCGAGGACCCGGAGCTTTCCGCCACCGGCACCATCGCCTGCGCCTCCTGCCACGACCCCAAGCTCGCGTTCACCGATGGGGAGTCGCTGGGCAAGGGCGTGACCGGCCGGCCCCTCGCACGCCACACGCCGACGCTCTGGAACGTGGCCTGGAGCCCGCTGCTGTTCTGGGACGGCCGCGCCTCGAGCCTCGAGAACCAGATACGCTTCCCCGTCGAGCACCCCGACGAGATGGGCTCATCGCTCGAGAATGCGGTCGACCGTTTCTCGCGCCACGACAGCTACGTGCGCGCCTTCGCGCAAGCGTTCCCGCAAGACCCGCGGATCACGACCGCCAACATTGCCAAGGCGGTGGCGGCCTACGAGCGCACGCTGGTGTCGCCGCCGACGCGGTTCGACAAATGGGCTGCCGGCGATGCGGACGCGCTGTCGCCTTCCGAGATCAACGGCTTGCGCATCTTCGCCGGCAAGGGACAGTGCATCAACTGCCACACCGGCTTCGCGTTCACCGATCACAATTTCTACGACATCGGCCTGCCGAGCGAGGACAAGGGTCGCGGCGCGGAGATCGATCTGCGCGCGGCCGACTACGCCTTCAAGGTGCCGACCTTGCGCGAGCTGGCCTGGACCGCGCCCTACATGCACGACGGCTCCGTCGGCACTCTCGACGACGTGGTGCGGATCTACGAGATGGGCGGCATCGAGCGCCCGACGCGGGCCAAGGACCTGCCGCCGACGATCAGGCTGTCGGACGCCGAGCGCGCCGACCTCATCGCGTTCCTCGGGACGCTGTCGAGCGAGACGCCGCCGCAGCCCTCGCGCGAGCCGTGGGTGAACGCGGCCGAGCCCACCCGGGCCACGCTGCCCGCCGACACCACGGTCGTGAGCCAAGCCAACAAGCTGTTCTCGCCGCATTACATCCGGGTCAAGTCCGGCCAGCCGCTGACCGTGCTCAACGACGACACCCGCACCCACAACGTGCGCATCTACGACCCGCGCTTCGACTACAATTCGGGCGCGCAGGAGCCGCGCGAGACGGTGACGATCCGCTTCCCCGCGCGCGGCACGTTCGAGGCCTTCTGCGGCATCCACCCCTCGATGCGGCTGACCGTGGTGGTGGAGTAGGTGTCAGACTCCGGCAACACGATGCTCAGTCGACGGACCGTGAGGTGTCTGACCCAGAGGGTCTGACACCTCCGCTCAGCAACCGTGCCGGCCCATGCAGCGGAAGAACTGCGGCGAACGCCAGCCCCAGCGCGCCGCGCACTCCTGCCGCCACGCGCGGCAGCGGCCGTAGAACTGCGCCTTCTGCACCAGCGAGCCGTCGACGGCGAATGTGCCGGGGACCGGCGACTGCGGCGCCGTCGTGGCGGAGGCAGATATGGGAGCCAGCGTTGCGGCCGCCAACACCAGGCCGGCAGCCAGAGAGAGTTTTGCGAACATGTGAGCAACTCCATGTGCTCGGGTTGAAGCGAAGCCCGGCAACCTGCCCCGCCATCTCCGGGCCATCCCCACTTGATCAGACGACGCCTGAACGCAGCCGCAATATCCGGTTCATTCGTGGTTCACCACGAGTGATCGGCTTTGTGTCTGAGATGATCACCGACGCATCCGTCATGGCCGTGCTCGTCATGCTCGTCACGGCCATCCATGCCAATGCCAAAGTATTCCCCGGCGATAAGTGATTGGATGGCCGCAACAAGTGCGGACATGACGTATATTGGACTAGTTGCCCAAAGCGAGGGGCGGACTGTTGCTCTGCATCCTTGACTCCCCCAGCGAACCACCTCAGACAGAACAAACCATGACCGATGCCGGGCGACTCGTGACCGGGGCCAAGCGCGAAGCCGACGACTCCGAGCAGTCGCTGCGGCCCCAGTTGTTGCGCGAGTTCATCGGCCAGGAGCAGGCGCGCTCCAACCTCAAGGTGTTCATCGAGGCTGCCAAGGCGCGCGCGGAAGCACTCGACCACGTGCTGTTCGCGGGGCCGCCCGGGCTCGGCAAGACCACGCTCGCCCAGATCATGGCGCGCGAGCTCGGCGTCGGCTTCCGCTCCACTTCAGGCCCCGTGATCGCCAAGGCGGGCGACCTCGCCGCGCTGCTCACCAACCTGGAGGACCGCGACGTCCTCTTCATCGACGAGATCCACCGCCTCAACCCCGCGGTGGAGGAGATCCTCTATCCGGCCATGGAGGACTACCAGCTCGATCTCATCATCGGCGAAGGCCCTGCCGCGCGCTCGGTCAAGATCGAGCTGTCCAAGTTCACGCTGATCGGCGCCACCACGCGCACCGGGCTGCTCACCACGCCGCTGCGCGACCGCTTCGGCATTCCCGTGCGGCTCAACTTCTACACCCACGCGGAACTCGAGCTGATCGTCACGCGCGGCGCCGGCGTGCTGAAGGTGGCGATCAGCCCGGACGGCGCCGCCGAGATCGCGCGCCGTTCGCGCGGCACGCCGCGCATCGCCGGCCGGCTGCTGCGGCGGGTGCGCGACTTCGCCGCCGTGGAGAAATCGCTGGTCGTGACCGCCGAGGTCGCCAACCGGGCGCTTCTGCAGCTCGAGGTCGACAGCGAGGGTCTGGATGCGCTCGACCACCGCTACCTCTCCTGCATCGCCCGCAACTACGACGGCGGACCGGTCGGCATCGAGACGCTGTCGGCGGCGCTGTCGGAGCCCCGCGACGCGCTGGAGGAGATCGTCGAGCCCTTCCTGCTGCAGCAGGGCTTCATCGGCCGCACGCCACGGGGCCGCGTGCTGACGCTGCGGGCCTACAAGCACCTGGGGCTCACCGGCCCTTCCCGAACCTCCACGCCCCAGATCAGCCTGTTCGACGACCCCCTCGACGAGCCCGAGGACGGCAAATCAAGCACCGGCTAGCCCCGCGTATCGGCCGCCTTGCTTGCCGCACATAATGGCGGCCTCCGGCGGCAAATGACGCAAGAAAATGGACCCGGCTTCGCCGCAAATGTCATCCCGGTGCTTGTCACCGGGATCCATCGCGCCGCCAGCTCCGCCGCCCCTGGATAGCTGGATCCCGGGCACACTCGGGACAAGCCCGAGTGCAGGCAAGGCCCGGGATGACAACCGCCGTGTGTGCGGTCGATCGGCTTCTTTCGCCATGGCGCATGGGATAGGCTCCGGCCCGGGCATCTGACCGGGGAGGACGCGTGGCATCGGTGGCGTTGCGGGGGCTGACGAAGCGGTTCGGCAGCCTGACGGTCCTGGATAATGTCTCGCTCGAGGTCGAGGGCGGCAAGCTGGTGTGCCTGCTCGGACCGTCGGGCTGCGGCAAGACCACGGCGCTGCGCCTCGTTGCCGGCTTCATGGAGCCGACGGCAGGCGAGATCGCGCTGGGCGACCGGGTCGTGTCGAGCCCGGCGCGCACCCTGCCGCCCGAGCAGCGCAACGTCTCGATGGTGTTCCAGAGCTACGCGCTGTGGCCGCACATGACGGTGGCCCAGAACGTCGCCTACGGCCTGGAGCTGCGCAGGCTCGCCAAGACCGACATCGCCAAGAAGGTTGAGACCATCCTCGCCACCACGCGGCTGGCGGCATTCGCCGAGCGCTATCCGGCCGAGCTGTCGGGGGGCCAGCAGCAGCGCGTGTCGCTCGCCCGCGCGCTGATCGTGGAGCCCGACACGCTGCTGCTGGACGAGCCGCTGTCGAATCTCGATGCCAACTTGCGCGAGGAGATGCGCTTCGAGGTGCGCCGCCTGCACGACGCCTACCGCTACACCACCATCTACGTCACCCACGACCAGAGCGAGGCCATGACCACGGCCGACCTGATCGCCGTCATGAATGCGGGACGCATCGAGCAGCTGGGCACGCCGCAGGAGGTCTACGACGCGCCGCGCTCGGAGTTCGTGGCGAGCTTCCTCGGCGGCAGCAACATCATCCGCGGCAAGGCGCTCGATGCCACGCACATGTCGTTTGCCGGCACCACCATCGCCTGCGTCGGCGCTCCCATGGTGGCGGGGGCAGACGCGGCCGTGTCCGTACGCCAGCACGAGGTTCGACTGTTCGGCAACCAGCCCGCGGACACCGTGAATGCCGTCGAGGGCAAGGTCGTGCGCAACGTCTTCCTCGGCAGCGCCCGCGACTATCTCGTCGAGACCGAGGACGGCACGCAGCTGCGCGTCACCGCCGAGCCGCGGGAGAGCTTCGCGCCCGGCGCGGCCGTGTGGCTCACGCTGCCTCCCGACCGCTGCCGCGCGCTGGTGGGGTGAGCCCCGGCTGCGCGTCGGCTGGTACGCTTGGCCTCATCCGCTGAAATCGGGGCACTTCCACCCGGTACCCGTTCGGATGCAGTGGCGCCCCTCGACGAGACGATCGACCAGCACGTTGGCCACCACCTTGGCGCCGTCCTCCTCGATGACGTAGATCACGAACGGGCGCAGCTCGCCCCCCTTCGACACCATGTACATGTAGAAGGCGAACCCGGTCACCTCGGCCGTGCGCGTGACCGTGACGCTGCCCGCCACCTCCTTGAACTGGGCAAAGAACGGCAGCACCTCACCCGCGAGGAAGCGGTCGACGCCCTCCTGACCCGCCTTGGCAGCGACGGAAGGGCTCAGCATGCCCGCCGTCCTTGCCGCGTCGCCGGCCGCTGCCGCCGCCATGAATGCGTCGGCGACACCGCGAAACGCGACCTCCTGCGCCGACATCTCGAACGCGGCGGGCGCTTCGCGCGACTGTCCTGTCGCCGGCGCATGGCCAAGCCCAAACGATATTCCGGCGCTCGCGAGGGCGAGGGCGTAGACGCGCAGGTTTACCATTGTGCAGGCAGTCATCATCGCCTCCATTCGGGCATGGCATCATCGCAGTGCAGTGCCAGGGCTTTCGCCCCCGCCTGGCGGCAGCGGTGCTGCGTGCGTTTCCAGGCGCCGACCAGGATGATCGCGGTGCAGCCGACGGCGTTGGCCAGGAACATGGACGCCATCATCCAATCGTCCTGATTGACGAGGGAATACGCCATCGCCGACGCATTCGAGATCAGGAAAAGCACCCAGGTCGTGAACGAGATGGCTTGCGCGCCATCCTCGTCGTTGGCCGCCCTGGTAATCTGCGGCACATAGGCGACGACGCGGACGCTGTTGCAAATCGTGAAGGCAGCAAGTGTGATGTCGGCAATAGTCATGTCGCAGGTGTCCTCCATCGGGTGCGCAATCCGTCACCCGCGGCTGTCCAGGGTTGTCGTGCTCGACGGGGCGTATATACGGTCGCTTCTGTCCCCTGGATTGAGGGTCCCAGGCACTTCATTGATGAACCGCAGGCACGAACGATGGACCAGCTAGCCGAGATGCGCGTGTTCGTGCACGCCATCGAGCGGGGCACGTTCGCCGGCGCCGCCAGCGTGATGGGCCTTACTCCGTCCGCGGTCTCCAAGCTGATCGGGCGGCTCGAAGAGCGGCTCGGCGTGCGCCTCGTCAACCGCACCACGCGCAAGCTGGCGCTGACGGCGGAGGGCGAGACCTACTTCCACTCGGGGCGGCGGCTCATCGAGGCCGTGGATGGTCTCGAGCACGAGATCGCGGCCTCCGGCGGCCATCCACGCGGCCTGTTGCGCATCAACACGGCGGTCTCGTTCGGCGTGCAGCATCTGGCGCCGGCGCTGATCGAGTTCCAGCAGCGCTATCCCGACGTGCGCGTCAGCGTGTCGCTGACGGACCGCCCGGTCGATCTGCATGCCGAGCGGATCGATGTCGCCGTGCGCGTCGGTGCGCCGAGCGAGGCGGGCCTGATGTCGCGCAAGGTCGGCGAAGTCGGTCGCGTCATCTGCGCGAGCCCGCAGTACCTCGCGCAGTTCGGCGTGCCCGAGAGCCGCGAGGACCTGGCGCAGCATCGCTGCATCGTCTTCACGGCCCCGGGTCGCAGTCGCTGGGCCTTCAAGGCGGCGGATGGCGGAGTGGAATACGTGGACGTTGCGGGCATCTTCGCCAGCGACAACCAGGAATGCATCCTGCAGCTGGCCCTGCAGGGGGCCGGCATCGCGCGGCTCGCCGACTTCATGGTGGTGCGGCCGATACGCGAGGGCAAGCTGGTGCCCGTTCTTGTCGACCAGCATGATCCCGAGCGGACGCCGGCCTACGCGGTGTTCCCGCCGGGCGTGCAGAATTTGCCGAAGGTGCGCGCCTTCCTCGATTTCCTCGACGAGCGGTTTGGACGGGAGCGGGAGAGGCGGGGAAGAGCCGACGCCCATCGTGACCAATCTTCGACGAAAGCACGACGGTAAAGAAAGGCTCTCGGGTGCCGCGTGGGTGAAGCGCAGACACGCAACGTGGAGCAGCTGGCGGAGATGCGCGTGTTCGTGCGCGCGATCGAGCGGGGCACGTTTGCGGTCGCAGCGAGCGATCTCGGCCTGACGCCGTCGGCAGTCTCGAAGCTCGTGCGGCGCCTGGAGGAACGGCTGGGCGTGCGGCTCGTCAACCGCACGACGCGCAAGCTGGCGCTGACGCCGGAGGGCGAGACCTACTTTCACTCCGGCCGGCGCCTGATCGAGGCCGTCGATGGCCTCGAGCAGGAGGTGGCCGCCTCGGCCGGCCACCCACGCGGGCTTCTGCGCATCAACACGCCCGTCGCCATGGGCGTCCGTCATCTGGCACCGGTGCTGATGGAGTTCCATCGGCGCTATCCGGACGTTCGCATCAATTTGTCCCTCACGGACCGGGTGGTGGACTTCTATGCCGAGCAGATCGACGTCGCCGTGCGCATGGGGCCGCTGAGCGATTCCAGGTTGGTGTCGCGCAAGGTGACGGAGATCGAGCCGATCATCATCGCCAGTCCGCAGTATCTGGAGCGCTACGGCATCCCGAAGCGTCCCGCGGACCTGGCCCAGCACCGCTGCATCGTCTTCACGGCGCCGGGCCGCGGCCGCTGGTCGTTCAAGGCCAAGGACGGAGGCGTGGAGCACGTGGATGTGCCCGCCACCTTCGCCAGCGACAGCCTGCAATGCATTCTGCAGCTGGCGCTGCAGGGGGCTGGGATAGCCAAGCTCGCCGACTTCCTGGTTGCCGAGCCCGTGCGCGCCGGCGAGCTGGTGCCTCTTCTCGCCAACCAGCATTATATCGAGAGGGCTACCGTGTTTGCCGTGTTTGCACCGGGGACACAGAAGATCCCGAAGGTGCGCGTATTTCTCGACTTCCTCGTCGAGCAATTCCAGCATCGGCCATGGCGTCTCGGTGATCCCTGAGCGCCTGCTCGCGACGGCTGACGCTGGCCGCCTTGTGCGCTAGGTTGGCGCGCAACGAGAGACGCGCCTCGCGATGCGATGGAGGAGACGGGACATGGCCGCGCACGACACGTCACGACGGCAGGTGCTGCAGGGCCTTGCTGCGATCCCGCTGGCACTGCCGGTGCTGACCCGTGGAGCGTTCGCCGCCGCGCCGGCGCCGACCAAGGTGTCGCCGGAGCTGATCGCGGCAGCGCAAAAGGAAGGCAAGGTCATCTGGTACACGGCGGTCGACCTGCCGGTGGCCGAGCGGATCGGCAAGGCGTTCGAGGCCAAGTATCCGGGCATCGCCATGCGCGTGGAGCGCTCGGGCGGAGAGCGCATCTTCCAGCGTATCGGCCAGGAGTACGCCAGCAACATTCACGCCGTGGACGTGGTCAACAGCTCGGATGCCGCGCACTTCATCGTCTGGAAGCGCGACGGCATCCTTGCGCCCTACGTCCCAGAGGACGTGGCGATGCACTACCCGGCCGAGCACCGGGACCCCGACGGCCTGTTCGCCAGCTGGCGCATCTGGCTGTGCGTGATCGGCTACAACACCAAGCTGGTGAAGCCCGAGGAGGCGCCCAAGAGTTTCGCCGACCTGCTCGACCCCAAATGGACCGGCAAGATCGTCAAGGCGCATCCCGGCTACAGCGGCACCATCATGACCGCCACCTTCCAGATGGCGCGCGACATCGGCTGGGACTACTTCGACAAGCTCTCCAAGCAGAAGGTCATGCAGGTGCAGTCGAGCGCCGATCCGCCCAAGAAGCTGGCGCTGGGTGAGCGCGCCATCATGGCCGACGGCAACGAGTACAACCTGGTGCAGCTCAAGGAGAAGGGCGATCCCGTGGAGATCGTCTATCCCGCGGAGGGCACGCCGATCATCGTCGGCCCGTCGGGCGTCCTGAAGGATGCGCCCAATCCCAACGCCGCGCGCCTGCTGCAGAGCTTCATGTTCTCCCCCGAGTGCCAGCAGCTGATGGTGGACGTAGGCGGCCTGCGCTCATTCCACGCCCTGGTGAAGGACAAGGAAGGCCGCAAGCCTTTGGCCGAGATCAAGCTGATGAAGGACGACGCCGCCGCGGTCGAGAAGCAGGCCGAGGAGATCAAGACGCGCTACACGAAATACTTCAAGGTGTGAGCGCAGCACCTGTGTGAAGCTCGCGTCCCCCCGTCCTCATTCTCGGTGTGAGGCACGCGACGGCTGGAACGCAAGGGAAGCGCCCGATGCGAGGGCGAGCACGCCGATGGCGCTGTAGGCAAGGAGATAGCTGCCCGAGGTCGTCACCGCGAGGCTCATCAAGGCGGGGAGCACCATCACGCCGCCGAACATCGATGCCGCCCCCAGGCCGGTGGCCTCGGTGCGCCGCTCGCCGCCCAGACGCGCGTACTCGCCGTAAGCGATGCCGGTGAAGCCGCTGGCCGTAGCACCGGCGCAGGCACAGACGAGGATGACCAGCCATCCCGGCCAGCCCGGTCCGAACCAGGCCGCCAGCAGGGCCGTCACGCACATGATGACACCCTGCAGCGCGAGCAGCCAGCGCGCGGCGAGTACATGGTCGGCAAGCCAGCCCCAGATCGGGCGTGCGACAATGCCGGCAATCTGGTAGGCGGCCAGCACGCGTCCGGCTTGCACGAGGTCCATGCCCGCGACCGTCGTCAGCTGCGTCGTCATGAAAACGATGAAGCACAACTGCAAGCCCGAATAGACGAATGACGCAAACGAGAGGCGGCGCAGCACCGGCCGCTCGACAAGCATCCGCAGGGGCGCAAGCAGCCCCCCGGGCAGCGGCGAACCCTTGGCAGGCGGGATATCCCACGACCGGCGCACCACCTCGAGCGCTACGCCGAGCAGCAGCACAGGCAACATCTGCGCGACCAGGGCCGGCCGCCACCCCCAGCGCAGCGTCAATGGCGGCATCACCAGGCCAGCCAGCATGCCAGCGAGCGGGACACCGATCTGGCGCAGCGACAGCACGAGATTGATCTGCGCCGGCGGCGTCTGCGGCACGAGAAGGTGCGTGCTGGCCGGCGCAGTCGCGCCGTAAGCCACGCCCATCAGCACCGCGCTCAATGCCACCGCCGCGAGCGATCCGGCCGCCGCGGTCGCCAGCATGGCGAGCGTTGCGGCGAGCACCGCCTGACTGGCGCGCACCGCGCCATGACTTTGAACGAACCGGGGCGAGAACAACGCGGACAGGATGCCCACGCCGTAGACGGTTGAAATGTACAGCCCGATCAGGGCCGGGTTCACGCCGAGGTCGTGCGCGACCACCGGCGCGACAGCGGGAATCGAGTATGCAGCGGCCGTCGCCAGGGTCTGCACGGCGAGCGTCGCCGCCAGCGGGCCGACCGGAAAGCCGCGCTCTGGCCGGCTCACGGGCAGGCGCTGCCTTCGCCAATACGGCTCGCCGGGAGCGATGTTTCCGGCGGGAGCGCGCAACGATCGCCGGGCTCGATGCTCTTGGTCGTCATTGCAGGACACTCGCACTCGAGCGCAACGCGCATAGGCGCCGGGCCATCGGGTTGGAAACGACCGCTCCAGCGTAGCATGAGCCACCGGCCCGACAGGAGAAGTGCGTTGGCAGTTTCCGCGACGTGTGTGGGGGCGCTCATCGGCCTGGATCAGGCTCCGACGTCATGCCCGCGGAGGCGGGCACCCACGCCACTCACCGTGGAGATCGCCGATACTTGCATAGGCCCGCCTTCGCGGCGATGACATTGCGCCTCACGCGAACTCCATGATGACGGCATCGACGGCGAGGCTGTCACCGGGCTTGGCCTTGATGACCTTGACCACGCCGTCGCGCTCGGCGCGCAGGATGTTCTCCATCTTCATGGCCTCGACCACGCACAGCGGCTCGCCGGCCTTGATCTCCTGTCCGACGCCCACGTGGATCGCCTTGACGAGGCCCGGCATTGGGCAGAGCAGCAGCTTGGAGGTGTCGGGCGGCGCCTTCTCCGGCATCAGCGCGGCGAGCGCGGCCTCCTGCTCGGTGTAGACGCGCGCGGTGGCGCGGATGCCGCGGTGGGCGAGATCGTAGCCGTTGAGGACCGGGCGGATCTGCACGGAGACGGGCTTGCCGTGCACCATGCCGGTCCACACCGGCTGACCCGGCCACCAGTCCGACTGCAGCTCGAGCACGTCGCGGCGCTTGCCCTTGCCGTCGAACGTCACCTTGATCGGCGATCCCAGCGTTCCCTCGACCAGGGCGTCGACACGCTCGGCGCCGACCATGGCGATGCGGCGGCTGGCGAAGCGCACCGAGGGGCCTCCCATCTGGCCGGTGATGTGGCGCCGGCGCGCGTTCGCCAGATGGTCGACGGCGATGGCGACGGCGGCCAGCAGTTGCAGCTCCTCGCCCTGGGGCAGGCGCGCCTTGAAGCCGCCCTTGAATTCCTCGGCGATGAAGCCCGTCGAGAGACGGCCCTCGCGCCAGCGCGGATGGTGCATCAGGGCGGCCAGGAACGGGATGTTGTGCTCGACCCCGTCGATGACGAAGGCGTCGAGCGCATCGGCCTGCAGGTCGATGGCCGCCGTCGCGCGTCCCCGCATGCGTCACCAGCTTGGCGATCATGGGATCGTAGAACATGGAGATCTCGGCGCCTTCGAACACGCCGGTGTCGTTGCGGACGGTGCCGCCATGGGCGGAGCCTTCCTTTGGCGGCCGGTAGCGGGTGAGGCGGCCGATCGAGGGCAGGAAATTGCGGTAGGGATCCTCGGCGTAGACGCGCGATTCGACTGCCCAGCCGGAAAGCTTCACGTCCGCCTGCTTGAGCGCGAGCTTCTCGCCAGCGGCGACGCGGATCATCTGCTCGACCAGGTCGATGCCGGTGATCAGCTCCGTCACGGGATGCTCGACCTGCAGGCGCGTGTTCATCTCCAGGAAGAAGAACGAGCGGTCCTGGCCGGCAACGAACTCGACCGTGCCGGCGCTGTCGTAGCCCACGGCCTTGGACAGCGCGACGGCCTGCTCGCCCATCGCCTTGCGCGTCTTCTCGTCGAGCAGGGGAGAGGGCGCCTCCTCGATCACCTTCTGGTTGCGGCGCTGGATGGAGCACTCGCGCTCACCCAGGTAGATGACGTTGCCGTGCTTGTCGCCGAGCACCTGGATCTCGATGTGGCGCGGATTGACGATGAACTTCTCGACGAACACCCGATCGTCGCCGAAGCTCGACTTGGCCTCCGAGCGGGCCGAGCCGAACCCCTCCTCGGCCTCCTTGGCGTCGAAGGCGATGCGCATGCCCTTGCCGCCGCCGCCGGCCGAGGCCTTGATCATGACGGGGTAGCCGATCTCGGCGGCGATCTTGACGGCGTGCTTGGCATCCGAGATCTCGCCGAGGTAGCCGGGCACGGTCGACACCTTGGCCTTGGCCGCGGCCTTCTTGCTCTCGATCTTGTCGCCCATGGCGGCAATCGCGCGCGGGTTGGGACCGATGAAGACGATGCCGGCCTTCTCCAGAGCCACCGGGAACGCCTCGCGCTCGGACAGGAAGCCGTAGCCGGGATGGACGGCCTCCGCGCCCGTGGCGAGGCAAGCCTCGACGATCTTGTCGATCAGCAGATACGACTGGGCCGCTGGCGGCGGGCCGATGGCGACGGCCTCGTCCGCCATCTCCACATGCAGGCCGTCCCGGTCGGCGTCGGAGTAGACCGCAACCGTCTTGATGCCCATCTTGCGGGCCGTCTTGATGACGCGGCAGGCGATCTCGCCGCGATTGGCGATCAGGATTTTCTTGAACATGCGGCGCCCCCGGAGAACGGGGTCTGACCCCTCGCCTCGATCGTCGGTGATTTTCGATTGGCCGGCGCGAGGGGTCCGACCCCGCGCACCGGCCCGCTCGGCCGGGCTGATGATAGGGAAAAACGTGCGATACGGAAGGGGGATGGCGACGGGAAGGTGCGCGGGGGCCGCGACACGTGCACGCCGACCGGATGGCTGGATGCATACCTGCCTAGATTCTGAGCGCGCTGCCCGAGTGAGACGCGCAACCCATGGCGTGCGTGCAAGACGCTTCAATTGCTCTGCATCGCCAGAGCACATTGCTAACGCACAGAGGAGTTTGGCGGAACGGAACGGCGCCCGAGAGCGTATGTTTAGCGTCGAGCCGAAGCGAGGCAGGGATGTCGACCCAGAGCATCATCGAGAGCGCCAACTCCCAGCAAACGGCACGCCGATCTCCTGCGGCGCAGGTCGAGCGGCTGGATCAGCTGATCCGGGAGGCCGAGACGCGGCTCGAGGAGCAGGAGGCCTATGTCCGCGAGATCGCCCTGGTGAGCGGCAGCACCGCGGTCGCGAGCTTCGAGCTCAACAAGATGCAGCTCCTGATCGCGCTGCTGCGCGAGGGCCGGGAACGTCTGTCCGAGGCCGACGCGTAAGCGCTGCCTCGTCATGCGGCCGACGGGTCGCCCGCGAAGGCGGGCACGCCACCGGATCGCAGCCTTCCGGATCTCGCAGATGGTGTCAGGCCGGCAGGACCATCTGGGTCTGCGTGACGACCGCGCACAGCTTGCCGGCCTCCGAGCGGATCATTGTCTGCCACACCTGGGTGGTCTTGCCGCGGTGGAGCGGCGTCGACTCGGCCGTGACGCGCGTGTTGACGGGTGCGGCGCCCAGGAAGTTGGTCTTGGATTCGATCGTGGTCGTGCGCGTGCCGGGCGCCAGGTTCATGACCGTGCCGATGGCACCGACGGTGTCGGCAAACGCCATGTACGCCCCGCCGTGGCAGACGTTGCCGGCGGTGCACAGATCGGGCCGCACCAGCATGGTGGCGACGATCTTCTCCTGCGTGGCCTCTACGAGCTCGATGCCCATCAGCCCCGGCAGCAGCGGCTCGAACAGTTTCTGAATCTGCTCACGTGTCGGCATGCGAGTCTCCCGCAATTGTCCGGCGAGCCGTCGCGTCTCCCTCTCCCCTTGGGGAGAGGGTCGAGGTGAGGGGGCCTTGCGATGAGACGGCCAGAAAGGAAGGCCCCCTCATCCGACCCTTCGGGCCACCTTTTCCCCAAGGGGAGAAGGGCCGCGTGGCACGCATCTCGACAGTAGCGATTTTCGGTACGCGCGCTACGGCTCTTTGCTGCTCGCAAGCGCCTCGCGAAGGGCGGTGGAGAGGCGCATGGGCTTGCCGGAGGCGGAGACCAGCACGACCATGACCTCGGCGGTAAAGAGCTCCACGCCGCCGCGGGTGACGCGCTGGTCGAGGACCAGCGTGGCGGCCGTCGATTCCTTCGCGTGCGTCGTCACCTCCAAAACCTCGTCGATGCGCGCCGGCTTGAGATACTCCAGGCGCATGCGGCGCACGACGAAGGCCGCGGGCTCGCGTCCGGCAGCGCCCGCGATCAGCGCCTGATGGTCGTTGCCCATGAGACGCAGGAAGTCGGAGCGGCCCCGCTCGCACCAGCGCAGGTAGGTCGCGTGGTAGACGAGGCCGGAGAAATCGGTGTCCTCGAAGTAGACGCGGACGGGCAGCACGTGGCGCTTGCCGGCGGCGCCCTCGACGAGGCGGCCAGCGAGGTCGGGCCAAGTGGCAGCCCAGCCCTGGGCCTGTTCAGGCGGCTTCGACATCGACCATCACGATCTCCGGCGGCACGCCGATGCGTACGGGCAGGATCGAGCAGCCGAGCCCGCCAGAGACGACGAGGTGCCGCTCGTCCTCGACGATATGTCCGTAAGCATAGCGGTTGCCGTAGCGCGAGGGTACCATCGGCGAGTAGCCGAACATGCGCACCTGGCCGCCGTGCGTGTGCCCCGACAGGGTGAGGGAGACGCGGGCCGGCACGCGCGGGAAGATGTCGGGCTCATGCGCCAGCAGGATCACCGGCGCATCGTCCGTGACCTTCGCCAGCGTGCCCGCGAGGTCGTCCACGCCCTCGAAACGACGGCGTCCTCCCGTACCGCGACCGTTGATGAAAGCGAGCTGGTCGCCGAGGCCGGCGAGCCAGAACGGGCGGCCGCGGTGGATGAGGCGCACCACGTCGTTCTCGTAGACGGGGACGCCCTCGCGCTCCAGAACGCGACGGCCGAGCACCGGGCCCCGGCGATCGCGCTGCGCGGCGATGTCGTCCCACCAGTCGTGGTTGCCGAGGATGGCGTGCACTCCGAGCGGCGCGTGCAGCTCGCCGAGCGCCTCGGCCCATTCCTCGGCGGGGACGGATCGGGTCTTGAGCCTGTGGCTGGCGGCGAAGTCGCCCAGCAGCACGATGACGTCGGGCGCGAGCGAGTTGGTGTGCTCGACGATGCCGCGGATGCGCTCGGCCGGCATGGCGGGGCCGCCCGCATGCACGTCGGCGATGACGCCGATCGAGAGCTTCAGGTCGCGCGGCCAGTTGGGCGGCGTCACGCGGTGCCGCGTGACCTCCAGCCGCCAGAAAGGCTCCACGGCAAGGCCGTAGCCGGACAGGCCGACTACGCCGGCGCCCGAAAGGCCGAGCGTCTTCAGGAACCTGCGCCGCGAAATGCGTTTCACGTGCGGAATGCCCCCAACGGCGTCATCCCTGTGCTTGCCTGCCCTCGGACTCGCTCCGGGGATCACCGGGATCCATAGCGCCGCTCGCGCCGGCGTCTGCGGACGGGTGGATCCCGGGCACAAGGCCCGGGATGACTATCGTGGGATCTGAGGTGGCCTATAGCCACGTGGACGTCAACAGGCCTGTCCAGCTCACCGTCACGCCGCGGGCGTGCGGAACACCTGGATGTCGAGGTCGCGGATCTTCTTGCGCAGCGTGTTGCGGTTGAGGCCCAACAGCGCCGCGGCCCGGATCTGGTTGCCGCGCGTCGCCGCCAGCGCCGCCATCAGCAGCGGGCGCTCGACGTGCTGCAGGATCCGGTCGTAGAGGCCCGGAGGCGGCAGCTCGCGCCCGTAGCTGGAGAAATGCCCGGCCAGGTAGCGCTCGATCTGCTCGGACAGATCCTTGGGCGTCTTGCCGCCCTCCACCGTCGGCGGCGGCACCGCTTCCGCCAGCTCCGCCTCCACGATGTCGCCGGTCAGCGTGTCCTCGGGATGCAGCGCAGCCAACCGGCGCACCATGTTCTCGAGCTCGCGCACGTTGCCGGGCCAATGATACTGCTTCAGGCGCTCGATCGCCGCCGTCTCGATCGACTTGTGGCCGAGCCCGGCCTTGGCCGCGACGCGCAGGAAGTGGCGCACCAGGTCGCCCACGTCCTCGAGACGCTCGCGCAGCGGCGGGATCCTGAGCGGCACCACGTTGAGGCGGTAGTAGAGGTCCTCGCGGAACAGGCCCTGCTGGATCTGGGTCTTGAGCTCGCGGTGGGTGGCGGCGATGATGCGCACGTCGGTCTTGATCGGCGTGCGGCCGCCGACCGTCGTGTACTCGCCCTCCTGCAGCACGCGCAGCAGCCGCGTCTGCGCCTCCATCGGCATGTCGCCGATCTCGTCGAGGAACAGCGTGCCGCCTTCGGCCTGCTGGAAGCGCCCTTCGGTGCGCGCCTGCGCGCCGGTGAACGCGCCCTTCTCGTGGCCGAACAGCTCGCTCTCGATCAGCTCGCGCGGGATTGCCGCCAGTTGATGGCGACGAACGGGCCGTTGCGCCGCTTGGCGTAGTCGTGCAGCACGCGGGCGACCAGCTCCTTGCCGGTGCCGGACTCGCCGGTGATCATCACGGTCAGGTCGGTGCGGGTCAGCCGTGCCAGCACGCGATAGATCTCCTGCATGGCCGGCGAGCGGCCGATCAGCGGGAGCTCCTCGGCATCGGCCTCCAGCGCCGCGCCGCGCTCCTTGCGCCGACCCGGCTCCGCCAGCGCCCGGCCGACGATCGACACGATCTGGCTGAGATCGAACGGCTTGGGCAGGTACTCGAAGGCGCCCTTCTCGGCGGCCGTCAGCGCCGTCATCAAGGTGTTCTGCGCGCTCATGACGATGATCGGCAGATCGGGGCGCAGCTTCTTGATGCGCGGGATCAGGTCGAAGGCGTTCTCGTCGGGCATCACCACGTCGGTGATGACGACGTCGCCCTCGCCCTGCGCCACCCAGCGCCAAAGCGTTGCCGCGTTGCCGGTCGCGCGCGGGGCATAGCCGGCGCGGGCGAACGCCTGGTTGAGGACGGTGCGGATGGCGCTGTCGTCATCCGCGATCAAGACGGTACCGCCGGCCATTGGCTCTTTTCCTTGCTTGGTTACTTGTCGCGCTTGGGCTTCTTGTCCTGCAGGGGCAGCAGCACGCGAAACACGGTCCGCTTGGGGACCGACTCGCATTCGATGACGCCGCCGTGGTCGCCGATGATCTTGGCCACCAGCGCCAGCCCCAGGCCGGTACCCTTGCGTTTCGTCGTCACGAACGGGTCGAAGAGGTGCGGCTTGAGCTCGTCGGGCACACCGGGGCCCGTGTCCTCCACCTCGATCATCAGGGGCAGGCTGACGCGCGCGCCGGTGCCGGGCACCGCCAGCCGCACGCCCGGCCGGAAGGCCGTGCGCAGGATGATGCGGCCGGGCTCTCGGCCCTCCTCGATGGCCTCGGCCGCGTTCTTCACCAGATTGAGGAAGCACTGGATCAGCTTGTCGCGGTTGGCCGCCAGCGGCGGCAGCGACGGGTCGAAGTCGACGTTGATCTTGATGCCGTCCGCAAACCCCGTCTCGGCCAGGCGCTTCACGTGGTCGAGCACAGAATGGATGTTCACCGGCTCGGCCGCCAGCGGTCGCTCGTCGCCGAACACCTCCATGCGGTCGACGAGGTCGCGGATGCGGTCGGTCTCGGTGCAGATGAGCTGCGTCAGCGCCCGATCCTCGTCCTTGAGGCCGGGCTCGAGCAGCTGCGCGGCACCGCGAATTCCCGACAGCGGGTTCTTGATCTCGTGGGCGAGCACGGCCGCCATGCCCGACACCGAGCGCGCGGCCGCGCGATGGGTAAGCTGGCGCTCGATCATCTGCGCCATCGAGCGCTGCTGCAGCATCAGCACGATCAGGCCCGGCTGCTCGGCGATGCCGCCGGCGAACACGTCGACCAGCCGGTGCACGCCGCTGCGCGGCAGGTCGACCTCGACGCCGTACTCGTTGACGGTGGCGCCCGACTTGCGCACCTGCCCCACCAACGCACCCAGAGGGCTCGAGAAGGCGATGATTTCGGGCAGGGTCTGGCGCTTCAGCATGCCGTGGCTGAGCGAGAAGAAGGTCTCCGCCGCCAGGTTGGCGTAAAGCACGCGGTCGTCGTCACCGAGCACCAGCACGGGGTGCGGCAGCGCGGCGAGCAGCAGATCGTGCTCGATGTGCCGGCGCTGGCTCGTGGCCATGCGAGGATCGCGTGCCGCGTCGTTCATGCGGCCATCTCCTGGGCCTGGTCGTAGAACGACTCCAGCCCACCCAGCACCTCGCCGGCATCCTCCGAGGTGCACAGCCGCCGGCGCCAGGCCGCGACGTCCTGCTGCGGACGGCCGCTGCTCGCCAGATACCAGCCGACGTGCTTGCGGGCGAGGCGCAGGCCGTGCCGCGGGCCGTTCTCGTCCAGCATGGCCTGCACGTGCCGGCGCGCGATCGCGCATTGCTCGGCGAGAACGGGATTGCCCGGATCGCGCCCGCTCTCCAGGGTGGCTTCTATGCGGGCCGGCATCCAAGGCGCCCCGTAGGCGCCGCGGCCCACCATCACCGCGTCGGCGCCCGAGGCCTCGAGCGCAGCGGCCGCGGATTGCGGATCGACGATGTCGCCGTTGATCACGACGGGGACGCGCACGGCCTCCTTCACGCGGCGCACGAAGGCCCAGTCGGCCTGTCCCTTGAAGAACTCGCAGCGCGTGCGCGCATGCACGGTGATCATCGCCACCCCGGCGGCCTCGGCGCGCCGCGCCAGGTCGGGCGCGTTGCGGCTCTGCGCATCCCAGCCGGTGCGCATCTTCAGCGTCACGGGCACGGCGACCGCGCCGACCACGGACTCGACCAGACGCGCGGCATGGTCGAGATCGCGCATCAGCGCCGAACCCGCCTGCTTTCCGGTGACTTCCCGCGCCGGGCAACCCATGTTGATATCGATGATGTCGGCGCCCAGTTGTTCCGCCATGCGCGCCCCTTCTGCCATCCAGCGCGCCTCGCAGCCCGCCAGCTGTATGACGAAGGGAGCAAGATTCCGGCCAACTGCGCGATCACGTGCACCGTGGCGTTCTTGCACCAGATGCTCGCTGGCCACCATCTCGGAAACGACTAGGCCGGCGCCCAGGTCGTGGGCAATCTGGCGGAAGGGCAGGTCCGTCACGCCCGACATGGGTGCCAAAAACACATTGCTTCGCAGCACGTGGCGGCCAAGCTGGATCGACGGCGGAAATGCCTTCGGTAAAGCAGAACTTGCGCATTCGCCCATTTATTAGGCAGTTTCGGTGATTGCTTCTGTCTTAGGCAGAGTACCGTGCCGTCGCCGACTTCGCAAGTGCGAAGCATGCCGATCGAGCCCGGACATCGAGGGATAGTTACGGGGTTGTCGGTACCGGGTCCACCCGGCTAAGGCAATGGCTGGAACCACCCCGAGGAGGCGCGTGGCTTGAAGACTGCCGCGCTAATTGTCGCTGCCGGCCGCGGCATGCGGGCCTCCGGTCCGATGCCCAAGCAATACGTGCGCATCGGCGGGGTCCCGGTGCTCGCGCGGACGCTGCGCGTGTTCCTCGCCCACCCAGGCGTTGACGTGGTGCAGGTCGTGATCGCGGCGGGGGATGAGCCGCTCTATGCTGCCACGACATCGAACCTGGGAGATAGCGGGCTGCTCGCGCCCGTCCTCGGCGGAGCGACGCGGCAGATCTCCGTCCGCAATGGCCTGCGCGCGTTGGCGGCCCACGCACCGGACCGGGTGCTGATCCACGACGCGGCCCGGCCGTTCGTGCCGCCTGACGTCATCGACCGTGTACTCGCAGCGCTGGCGGATTCGCCGGGCGCCGTCGCCGCGGTCCCCCAGGCGGACACGCTCAAGCAGGCCGGCCCCGACAACCGCATCGCCGCCACGGTCGAGCGCGCGGGACTGTGGCGGGCGCAGACCCCGCAAGGCTTCCGCTTCGGCGATATCCTGGCCGCGCACGAGCGCGCCGCGGCCGCCGGCAGGGACGACATGACCGACGACGCCGCGGTCGCGGAATGGGCGCAACTGCCGGTGACCCTGGTGATGGGCAGCGCCGCCAACCTCAAGCTCACCACCGCGGAGGACATCGCCATGGCCGAGGGCGCTGCAGGTGCTCCCGACATCCGCACCGGACAAGGCTTCGACGTGCACCGGCTGGTCGCCGGCGACCACGTCTGGCTGTGCGGCGTCAGGATCGCCCACACCCACGCTCTGCTGGGCCATTCCGACGCCGACGTCGCGCTGCATGCGCTCACCGACGCGCTGCTGGGCGCCATCGGCGCGGGCGACATCGGCCAGCATTTTCCCGACACGGACCCTCGCTGGAAGGGGGCCTCCTCCGCCATCTTCCTGCGCGAGGCCGCTCGACTTGTAGGCGCACAGGGCGGCATCATCGGCAACGTCGACGTCACCATTCTCTGCGAGGCCCCGAAGATCTCCCCTCACCGCGACGCCATGCGCGGGCGCATCGCCGAGCTGCTCGGCCTCGATGGCGGCCGCGTCAACGTCAAGGCGACCACGACCGAGGGCCTGGGCTTCACCGGCCGCCGCGAAGGCATCGCCGCGCTTGCGACGGCAACGGTGATACTGAGGTCAGCCTCCTTGTGACCAACCGGGCCTGCAGGCCGCTTTGGCGGTACGGGGCTGATCGCCAGCTGCCGATCGTTGCCAATTTTGCAACACACCGTGGCGTGCGGGCGCACAAACAGCAGGTGCCGCCGTTGCCATGCCCCCACGAATCGCGGCATTCAGTCCGCAGAGGTTGTACATCACGGGTAGAGCACGGGCCGAGGGATGCCCCAATGAACATCATGACACCCGGTGTCGCGACCGCATCAGTCGACGTTGGCGACATCGCCGAAAGCACCACCGCTGCCTGCATCTCGACCCGCGTGCGGCAGCTCTCCCGCATCGTCACGCGCGTCTACGACGACGCGCTGAGGTCGCTCGGGATCACGGCCAGCCAATTCACGCTCTTGACACAGCTCGCCCAGCAAGACGGTATCACCGCCGTCGAGATCGGCCACGCGCTCGACATCGAGAAGTCGACGCTTTCGCGCAACCTGAAACGGTTGCTGGCACTCGGGCACCTGACGATGGATCCGCCGGCCGGCCGGCGCGGTCGTGGCCTCCACCTGACGCCCAAAGGCGAGGCCGTGATCAAGCAAGCCTACCCGGTTTGGATGGCCGCGCAATCCAAGACCATTGCGATCATGGGGATCCAGAGTCGCTCCATGCTCGACGATCTGCTGGTACAGGCGGAGAAGCTGGCTGCGGCTTGAGCTGCGGAGTTCGTTTCGCCTCTCGCTTTCCTCTCTATCTCCCATCTCTCGACGGCGCGCATTGCCCGATGCGCGCCGTCTCTCTTTCCGCCCTCGGTCTTGCCAGCCGGAGCGGGATCGCTGCAGATTGCATCGCCTCGCCTCGGTCGCGACACGGCGGTTGAGACGTCGATCCCGCTCTACAGCATGGCGTTGAGAGCAGGATCCACGTTTCGTCATTGAAGCGAGCGGCTTCGGAAACGATCTTGCCCCAGCGGAGGCACCATGTTCCCGTCGGCCATGCAGGATGAAGCGGCGCGCCTGCTCGATGCGTTCCGCGCCCGCGGGCTGCGGCTCGCCGCGGCGGAAAGCTGCACCGGTGGGCTCATCACCGCGCTGCTCACGGAGATCCCCGGCGCCTCCGACGTCGTCGAGCGCGGCTTCGTCACCTACTCCAACGAGGCCAAGCACGAGAGCCTCGGCGTCCCCAATGCCGTGATCGCCGAGCACGGCGCCGTCAGCCAGCCCGTGGCCCGCGCCATGGCCGAGGGCGCGCTCAGGCATTCGCACGCCGACATCGCGGTCTCCGTCACCGGCTTTGCCGGCCCCGGCGGCGTGCAGCGATGCCAAGCCGGCCGGCCTCGTGCACCTGGCTGTCGCCCGTGCGGGAGGCCCGACGCTGCACCAGGAGTGCCGCTTCGGCGACATCGGCCGCGACCAGGTCCGCGCCAAGTCCGTCGAGGTGGCCCTGTCTCTTCTCCGCCGCGCCCTCGAGGCATGATTCAGGCCCGTCAGCGCATTACCCGCCTGCTCAGTAGCACCGGCTACGCGTTGGGAACGGGGCCGGTGGCCGGCGGGCCGTACACCACCTGGGCGCGCTCCTCGAAGGCCTGCGTGTAGCGGCGGAAGACGCGGTCGAACAGGCTGCCCACCAGCATCTGCATCATCAGCGATTTGAACTCGTAGGAGATGAAGAACTGCACGTCGCAGCCTCCGGGAGCGTCGACGAAGCTCCATCGGTTCTCCACGTGGCGGAAGGGCCCGCTCGGATACTCGGGAACGCTGCCCGCGAGCACCTGCAGCGCGGAGGGGTCCAGCACCACGCGGCTCGTGAAGCTCTCGCGCAAGGCCTGGTAGCCCACCGCCATCTCGCAGATCAGGATCGACTTGTCGTCCTCCCGCCCGCGCTTGCTGACGGTCAAGGCCTCGCACAGCGGCAGGAACTCGGGGTAGCGCTCCACGTCCGCGACCAGATCGAACATCTGGCGCGAGGTGAAGGGCACGCGGCGGGTGGTGCTGAAGCTCGGCATGACCGCGTGCAATACCTCACGTCGCCGCCAACCCGTCAAGGAAACGCGCAACATCGCGATCACGCCGGAGCACGACAGGCTTCAGATGTTGCCCGTGCTCGGCCAGCATGGCGACGACGCGGGGGCGCTCCTTGCGCGGGAACTCCCAGACATAGCGCAGGAACTCCCAGTCGATTTTCTCGGGACAGCCGGGAGCCAGGTCCTCGCGCACGCGGCCGTAGGTCTTGGCGACCCGCCACAATACGCGCGGCAGGGCGACGCGGCGCGGGTAGTCGAACCACACCACGGTGTCCGCACGCGGCAGGCGCAGATCGAGAGAGGAATTGTAGTTGCCGTCCATCACCCAAGCTTCGCGCGCAACCAGCGCCGCCACCTTGGGGCGCCACTGCTCGCGCGGCGTGACCTTCCAGCCGGGCTGCCAGAACTCCTTGTCGAGATGGATCAGCGGCAGCCCCGTGCGCTGCGCCAGCTTGCGCGAGAGCGTGCTCTTGCCGGCGCCCGGTATGCCGATGACGAGCACCCGCTGCATGACACGGGATCAGCGTTGCGCCGCCAGCCGTGCCGCCTTCAGCCGCGCGAAGTCCTCTCCCGCATGATAGGACGAGCGCGTCAGCGGACTGGCCGACGCCAGCAGGAAGCCCTTGGCCAGCGCGGTCGTCTGCAGCGCCTTGAACTCGTCGGGCGGCACGAAGCGCTTGACCTCGGCATGCTTGCGCGTCGGCTGCAGGTACTGGCCGACGGTGAGGAAGTCGACGTCGGCCGCGCGCAGGTCGTCCATCACCTGCAGCACCTCCTCGCGCTCCTCGCCCAGGCCCACCATGATGCCCGACTTGGTGAACATGGTGGGCGACAGCTCCTTCACCTTCTGCAGCAATCGCAGCGAGGCGAAGTAGCGCGCGCCCGGGCGGATCTTCAGGTACAGCGCCGGCACCGTCTCCAGGTTGTGGTTGTAGATGTCGGGCCCTGCCGCCACCACGGTCTCGACCGCGCCTTCCTTGCGAAGGAAATCGGGCGTCAGCACTTCGATGGTGGTCGCCGGCGTGCGCGCACGGATGGCGCGGATGGTCTGCGCGAAATGCTCCGCACCGCCGTCGGCCAGATCGTCGCGATCGACCGAGGTGATGACCACATGCTCCAGGGCGAGCTTGGCGATCGCCTCCGCCACGTTCTCGGGCTCGCTGGGATCGAGCGGCTTCGGCAGCCCCGTCGCCACGTTGCAGAAGGCACACGCGCGCGTACAGGTGTCGCCCATGATCATCATGGTGGCGTGGCGCTGCTGCCAGCACTCGCCGATGTTGGGGCAGGCTGCCTCCTCGCACACCGTGACGAGCCCGTGCTCGCGAAGCACGCGCCGCGTCTCGCCGAACTGCGCCGATGCCGCGGGCACCCGCACCCGTATCCAGTCGGGCTTGCGCAGCACCGGTGTATCCGGCCTGTTGGCCTTCTCCGGATGCCGCGGCGGCCGATTGTCGATGATCGTGACCATGAATCTATTCTACGCCCGCGAGCCCCGCCCGCAAAGCCTGTGATGCCGCCCCACCATTCTGCAACCGCGGCCGTCGGCGACGGCCGCGGTGCCCCGGAGAGCCGCGAGCTTTGATGGGGGCAACGAAGGCACATACGAGGCCCTTCCCCAATGACAAATCGGTAACGCGCATTTGCGCCACCATCTTGCGGTACTTGCCGCTCGCGCGCGGGCCCACATATGAGTCGCGCTCATTGGTGCAGGAGACCACGCAGATGCCCCCCGTCACCCCACACCTCGCTCTCCGATCCCTCGCCTTGCCGATCGCCTTTGCCGCCCTCGCCGCGCTGACGCTGCCGGCCGGCGCCAACCAGATCAACACCGGCGGGTCCGGCGGCGCCTACGAGACCAGCTTCTGCCCCGTGCTCGCCCAGCAATTGAAGCTGGCGCAGTTCGACTACGCCTGCAAAACCTCCGCCGGCACGCGCGAGAACATGGAGCGCGTCGTCGCCAACCCGCGCCAGCTGGGCTACGGCCAGCTCGACGTGTTCGCGCTCGAGAGCCGGCAGATGAATGTCGAGGCCGCGCTCACCCTGGTGCGCCAGGACGACGTGCGCGAGTGCGTGTTCGCCGTCACCCGCAACAAGGACATCTCCAACTGGGGCGAGCTGACGGCCAACGCGCCCCGGCTGCGCTTCATCCTGCCGCCAGCCGGCTCCGGCAGCGCCGGCACCTTCCAGTTCCTTCGCGGCATCGATGCCGACGGCCTCGGCAAGGCCAAGAGCGTCACCAACGCGGCCTCCACCGAGGAGGCCATCAAGGAAGCGCTCTCGGCCGACGATACGGTCAGCCTGTTCGTGCAGTTCGCCGACCCCGACGCAGAGCAGTTCGTGCAGGTCGGCAAGCTCGGCGGCCATATCGTGCCGGTGATCGACCGCACCATCCTGCGCCAGGAGGTAGCGGGCAAGAAGATCTACTTCGCGCAGGAGACGCAGGTCGAGGACGCGCAGTGGACCAAGTCCGGCAAGAAGGTCGTCACCGCCTGCACGCCGCTGGTGGTCTTCACCGGCGCGCCCGACCGCGTGCAGCCCGAGCAGGCCCGCAAGGACCACGAGGACCTCATCCGCACGGTCGCCGCCCTGAAGTCGGGCTCGCTGCTGCCGGAGGAATCGCTGTTCCAGAAACTGATGAAGCGCACCAAGGAGCTGTCCGCGACCAGCACCGAGAAGGTCCTGGAGGCCACCGAGCAGGCGCGCGAGAAGGCCAAGCCCTACACCGAGAAGGCGATGGAGGCGGCGAAAGAGACGAGCGAGCAGGCCAAGCAGGCGGCCGAACGTGCCAGCGAGGCCGCCAAGCCCTACTACGACAAGAGCAAGGAGGCGGCGCAGAAGGCCTACGACGACGCCGTCCGCATCGCCAAGGAGCTGATGGACAAATCCAAGTCCGATCCGCCGAAGAAGAACTGATCGCGGCCTCGGTGTCGGGCCCTTCGGGTCCGACGCCTCTGCTGCAGGCTTGCCAGGTCACGCCCGCTCGAACGCCCGCTGCGCCATAGTGTCAGACTTGGCGCGCCCGACACAGCAAGCCTTGCACAGCCATGCCCGCGAGGTTAACCCTGAGGCATGACAGTACCCCCGCGCCGCCTTGCCGACCGCCTCGCCCTCGTCACCGGAGCCACCCGCGGCATCGGCCGCGCCGTCGCCCTGGCCTACGCCAGGGAGGGCGCCCACCTGATCCTCGTCGGCCGCACCGCCGGCGCGCTGGAGGAGGTGGACGACGAGATCCGAGGGGTTGGCGGCAGCGCCACGCTGCTGACCCTCGATCTCAAGTCGCAGGACAAGATCGACGCCATCGGCCCCACCATCTACCAGCGCTGGAACAAGCTCGACATCCTCGTCGGCAACGCCGGCATCCTGGGGCCGCTCTCGCCGCTGGGTCACGTGACGGCAGATGCATGGAACGAGGTGCTGGAGATCAACCTCACCGCCAACTGGCGGTTGATCCGCACGCTGGACCCACTGCTGCGCCGCTCGGAGGCCGGCCGGGCCATCTTCGTCTCATCGGGCGCCGCCACCGCGCCGCGCGCCTATTGGGGCCCCTACGCCGCCTCCAAGGCCGGGCTGGAGGCGCTGGTGAAGGTGTACGCCGACGAGGTGGCCAACACGCCCGTGCGCGTCAACCTGCTCAATCCCGGTCCCACGCGTACCGGCATGCGCGCCAAGGCCTTTCCCGGCGAGGACCCGGCCTCCCTGAAGGCCCCCGATCACGTGGTGGAGACGTTCATCAAGCTCGCGCTCCCCAGCTGCGCCGACAACGGCAAACTGTTCGACCTCAAGACCGGCGCGGTGCGGTAGCTACGCCGCCCCGGGGCCGCAGGTGCTTCCTTCCTCCGTCAGTGGTACGAACGGGGGTCTGCCCTCTCGACGATGCCCCCTATATCTCCAGCGTCATCCCGTCGTAGGCGGGCTCGATGTGGGGCGGCAGCTCGCGACGCAGCGCAGCGTAGTCGAGCTCGACCGTCATGTGGGTGAGGATCGCCCGCTTGACGCCCAGCCGCTCGATCCAGCGCAGCGTCTGCTTGACGCCGAAGTGGCTCGGATGCGGCATCGGACGCAGCGCGTCGACGATCCACACATCGAGCCCCTGCAGCAGCGCCTCCGATGCCTCGGGAAGCCCGCCGATATCGGGGGAGTAGGCGATCCCGCCGAAGCGGAAGCCGAGTGCGGGCGCCTCGCCGTGCTCCTGCAGGATCGGCACGGCCTCGATCGGTCCGCCGGCGCCGTCGATGCGGATCGGCTCGGGCGGCCGGATATCTCGCGCATCGAGGATGGAAGGATAGATGGAGCCCGGCTTCTGCGCGAAGCAGTAGTCGAAGCGGTTCTCCAGGCTCGCGCGTGTATCGGCGTCCGCGTAGATGGGAATGCGGCGTTTGGTGATGAAGAACATCCCCCTGAGATCGTCGATGCCGTGCGTGTGGTCGGCATGCGCGTGCGTGTAGAGCACCGCGTCGATGTGCTCGACGCGCGCGGCTAGCAGCTGCTCGCGCATGTCCGGAGGGGTGTCGACCAGCACGGTCGTGCGCCCCTGCTTGCCAAAGCGCTCGACCAGCAGCGCGCAGCGCCGCCGCCGGTTCTTCGGATTGGACGGATCGCAGTTGCCCCAGACGTTGCCGACGCGCGGCACCCCCCCGGAGGAGCCGCAGCCCAGGATCGTGAACCGCATGCTCATGCCGACTGCGCCATCCGGGGCGTCTTGGCGTAGAGCCGGAAGAAGTTCTCGGTGGTCTGTTGGGCAATCTTGTCCTCGGAGACGCCCTTGACCCTCGCCAGCTCTCGCGCCGTCTCGGCCACATAGGCCGGCTCGTTGCGCTTGCCGCGATATTTCCCCGGCGCCAGGTAGGGCGCGTCCGTCTCCACCAGCAGTCGGTCGAGCGGCACGCTGGCTGCGATCTCGCGCAGGGCATCCGACTTCTTGAACGTCAGGATGCCCGAGAACGAGATGCAGAGCCCGATGTCGAGCGCGCGCCGCGCCAGCTCCGGTCCGCCCGTGAAGCAGTGCAGAACCGCCAGGAAGGGCTTCCTCCTCATCTCCTCCTC
Organism: uncultured Alphaproteobacteria bacterium; assembly: GCA_963774165.1. Taxonomy (GTDB): domain Bacteria; phylum Pseudomonadota; class Alphaproteobacteria; order Rhizobiales; family Hyphomicrobiaceae; genus AWTP1-13. The sequence goes on from CAVZEC010000012.1 coordinate 161,989, forward strand.
CAGGATCGCGGCAACGTCGGCGTCCGCCTCGCGGGCGTGGATCTCGAGCGGCAGCCCCGTCTCCTGCGCCGCCGCTATGTGCTTGCGAAAGCCCTGGGCCTGCGCCTCCCGCGGGCTCTTGTCGTAGAAGTAGTCGAGCCCCGCCTCGCCGATCGCCACCACCTTGGGGTGCTGCGCCAGCCGCACGATCTCCGCGACGCTCACGTCCAGCTCCTCGTGCGCATAGTGCGGGTGCGTTCCCACCGAGCAGAACACCTGCGGGAATCGCTCGGCGATGGCGAGAAGGCCGTCGAAGCGACGGACGCGCGTGGAGATCGTGACGATCGTGCCGACACCGGCCGAGCGCGCCCTGGCGACGATGCCGTCGAGGTCGTCCGCGAAATCCGGGAAATCGAGATGGCAGTGATGATCGACGAGCATTAGCGCGAGATGGCGATGTTAGAGATCGCTGTACGCGCGTGCGCGAGAAGGATGTTGAATTGTATCAATGATGACCTCCTGTGTCGCGTCGTCAACGCTGTAATAGATGCGTAGCGTCGCGTAACGATCTTGCGCACGCCCTCGACCGTTTGAGGGCGTCCTGCGCGCGGAAAGCGTGTCAGCATTCGAAGGGTTTCAAGGATCGCTCCGCGAACACGCACGGCAGCGTCGGGATTTTTGGAGCGAATGTAGTCACCAATTGCCGCCAAGTCCTGAGTAGCTCGCCGCGTAAAGCGCAGCTTCATGGATCGAAGCGCCGGAACGCGGCCTCGACTTCGGAATCGCTGGCGAACTCTCCGCACTTGGCTTGCGCGAGCCCCTCCAGCACGGCCGGCAGGTGAGCCGCATCGATTGCCTCCGGCAGGACCTCGCTGTCGACGAGCTCGAGCATCGTGCGCGCGATCTCATCCTGCGTGTCGTGCGGCAGGCGCCGCACCGCTTCAAGGGCTTGATCGAGAAGTTTGGTCATGCGCACAGAATAGGTTAGCAAGGCCGCGCAGTCGAGTTCTCGCGGGAGGATGTGGTGGCTCCCCCTCCCCGTGCGAACGGGGAGAGGGGCCCTGGTCACGTCTTCTTCGGCGGCTTCTTCGCTTTCGGCTCGGCGGACTCGGTGCCAGGCTCGACGTAGCGCGGGAACACCCCCGAGGGCGTCGGGATGGCGGTGCCGGGTTGCAGCCGCCCCGCCTCTCCCAGCGCCTTGAAGGTGCGCGCATCGGGTCCCTGCCCGAGGCCATCGAGCAGCTTGGCCGCGGCCGTGGGCGTGACCGGTGCGCTGAGGATCGCCACCTGCCGAACCACCTCCGCCGTCACGTACAGGATCGTCTCCATGCGCTGGAAGTCGGACTTGCGCTTGGCCCACGGCTCCTCGCCGGCGAAATAGCGGTTGGCGTCCGCCACCACGCCCCAGACAGCATCGAGGTAGTGCTTGATGCCCTGCCGGTCCATGGCCTCGCGGGCCGTGGCGTAGATCGCGTCGGCCGCGGCCAGGATCGCCTTGTCGGCTTCCGTGAACGCGCCCGGCGCCGGGATCTTGCCGCCGCAGTTCTTGTCGATCATCGACAGCGAGCGCTGCGCCAGGTTGCCGAGGTCGTTGGCGAGATCGGCGTTGATGCGGTTGGCGATGGCCTCGGGGCTGTAGATGCCGTCCTGGCCGAACACCACCTCGCGCAGGAAGAAGTAGCGCACCTGGTCGACGCCGTAGGCGGCCACGAGGTCGAACGGATCGACCACGTTGCCGACCGACTTCGACATCTTCTCCCCGCGGTTGTTGAGGAAGCCGTGGGCGAAAACGCGCTTGGGCACCTCGATGCCGGCCGACATCAGGAACGCCGGCCAGTAGACCGCGTGGAAGCGCACGATGTCCTTGCCGATCACATGCACGTCGGCCGGCCAGTAGCGCCAGCGCGGGCTGTTCTCGTCGGGGAAGCCCGCGCCGGTGATGTAGTTGGTCAGCGCGTCCACCCACACGTACATGACGTGCTCGGGCGTGCCGGGAACCTTGATGCCCCAGTCGAGCGTCGTGCGCGACACCGAGAGGTCCTCGAGCCCGCCCTTGACGAAGCTGACCACCTCGTTCCTGCCGCTCGCGCGGCAGGATGAAATCGGGGTGCTTCTCGTAGTGCTCGAGCAGCTTGTCCTGGTAGGCCGAGAGGCGGAAGAAGAAGGTATCCTCCTCGAACCATTCCACCGGCGTGCCCTGCGGCCCCACGCGCACGCCGTCCGGCCCGAGCGTGGTCTCGCTCTCGGCGTAGAAGGCCTCGTCGCGCACGGAGTACCAGCCGGCGTACTTCTTGAGGAAGATGTCGCCGTTGTGGGCCCGCGCCATGCGCCGCCAGATCTCCTCCGACGAGCGGTAGTGCCGCTCCTCGGTGGTGCGGATGAAGTCGTCGTTGGATAGGCCGAGCGCCTCGTCCATGGCGCGGAAGCGGGCCGAGTTGCGGTCGGCCAGCGCGCGGGGGCTGAGGCCCTCCTTGACGGCCGTCTGCTTCATCTTGAGGCCGTGCTCGTCGGTGCCGGTGAGGAAGAACACGTCCTTGCCGTCGAGCCGCTCGAAGCGCGCGATCGCGTCGGTGGCGATGGCCTCGTAGGCATGGCCGATATGCGGCGGCCCGTTGGGATAGGATATGGCCGTGGTGATGTAGAATTTCTGCTGCCCGCTCATGGTTGCAGGTCCCGTTCAAGTGGCTGATCTGGAGATTGAATTGCGCGCCCGGTCGAGGACGCCATGAGATCAGCGCATTCGGGCGCCGGGCCGACCGAGGCGGCCGGCGGCAACGGAGCGCAATCTGGTCACGTCGAGGCTCATCGCCGGTGAGCTATCACGGAATCCTCTCGATTTCCACTGGCAAGTGGGAGGGCACCCGCCGCATTGCGCTCCTCACTCAGCGCCGTGTGATGGCCTCCAGCTTGGCGAACGTGCCGAGGATCAATCCGCGCTTGTCGAGGTTGAGCAGCGCCGCGTCCGCCCGCTCGCGCAGGATGCTCTCCCACAGGGACGCCCAGGCCGGCAGTTTCGCCTCGGGGATCAGCCGCTCCGCCAGCGCCAGCTCCGACGGCGCCGCGCGCCCCGTCGCCCGCGCGCGCACCAGCCGCGCCAGCAGGTCGAGCAGCAGATCGAAGAAGGCCTCGAAGCGCTGCTCGTTGGCGGCGAGCGAGAGCTGGTCGGCGAGCGTATGCACCGCCGGCCAATCGACCTGCGGCAGGGCAGCGAGCAGGCCCTCGATGCGCTCGTACAGCTCGAGCCCGCCGCTGCCCGCCAGCTGCAGCGCGCGGCGCACGCTGCCCTCGGCCAGCCGCTCGAGCAGCGGCCAGCGCTGGGCATCCGGCATCGCCAGCTCGGCGGCCGTCAACGCCGCTTGCGTCGCCGCGCGCAGCGCTTCGCCCGCCAGCGGCGCCAGCTCCAGCCGCCGGCAGCGCGAGCGGATGGTCGGCAGCAGCCGGCTCGGCTCCGACGCGATCAGCAGGAACAGGCCGCGCGTGGGCGGCTCCTCCAGCGACTTCAGCAGCGCGTTGGCGGCATTGATGTTGAGCTCGTCGGCCGCGTCGACGATTACCACGCGCCAGCTGCCCTCCCCCGCGGTCAGCCCGAGGAACGACTTGAGTCGCCGCACCTCGTCGACGGGAATGCTCGCCGCGATCCGCTTGGAGCGCATGTCGTAGGGCCGGCGCAGCACCAGCAGGCCCGGATGCGACAGCGCGCGGATCTGACGCGCGGCCGACGTCTCGGGCGCGATCTCCAGGCTCTGCCCCGCGGGATCGCGCTCGTCAGGCCGCGCCAGCACGTGACGCGCGAGACGATAGGCCAGCGTCGCCTTGCCGATGCCCTCCGGCCCCACGATCAGCCAGGCGTGATGCATGCGCCCGCCGGCGAAGGCTTGCGCCAGCTCCCCCTCCGCCGTCTCGTGGCCGATCAGCGAGCGCGTCTCGCGCGGGTGCGGAAAGCCCTCGAGGCGGTCTGCCTCCGGCAGCGCCTCGCTCGTCCTGCTGTGCCGGCGCGCGGGCCATCAGGGCGCGGCCTGCAGCAGACGCCGCTCGACGTGAGCCCAGATCTCGGCGGCAATCGCGTCCGGCGCCTTGGCCCCGTCGACCAGAACGCAGCGTTGCGGCTCGGCGGCAGCGATGGCGAGGTACCCGGCGCGCAGCTGCTCGTGGAACCGCGGATCGCGGCGCTCGAACGGATCGGCATCGGCAGGGCCGACACCGGGTGCGGCGCCTCGGGCGCGCGCCCGCGCCAGGCCGTCCGCCGGCGCCAGGTCGAGGATGAAGGTGAGCTGCGGAGACGTCGGCGCCACCACCAGGCGCTCCAGCCCATCCAATGCCTCGCCACCCAGGCCGCCGGCCACGCCCTGATAGACGCGGGTCGAATCCGAGAAGCGGTCGCAGATCACCCAGCTTCCCGCCGCCAGCGTCGGCCGGATGGTCTTCTCGAGGTGGTCGGCCCGCGCGGCATAGAACAGCAGCGCCTCCGACAGCGGCGAATGCGATGGCGCCGCGGGATCGAGCAGCAGCGCCCGCACCCGCTCGGCGAACGGCGAGCCGCCCGGCTCGCGCGTGAGGACCGCGGCCACGCCCTGCCCCTTCAGCCGATCGGCCAACAGGCGCGCCTGCGTGGACTTGCCGGAGCCCTCGCCGCCTTCGAACGTGATGAACTTTCCCGGTGCCATATGGACAGAGCTGGTTTCCAGTATTCGCTGCCGTTGTCATACCGGGGCTTGTCCCCGGTATCCAGCATGCCGCGCACTCCGCGATCAAATTGGGGACCGTCGTGCACTGCGTGCGGTCTGCATCTCTGCCGGCGGGGCGGACTCCAGTGATGAAGGGCGCGCGCCGAGGGCTGGATCCCGGCAATAAATGCCGGGATGACACATTGCGGCGCTGTGCCCCCCTTCACCCGCTGGTGGGCTAAGGCAGCCACCGGGTCGCGAGGCACAGAAGCGAGTTGAAGCCGCGCCGCACGGTGCCGGCTGGGTCGACGTCCTCGGCCACGAACAGCGGCACCTCGTTCATGGACTCCGACGAGGTCGTGACCCGCAGCACCGCCACCTGGTCGCCCTTCCTCAGCGGCGGCTTCAGCGGCCATTGGTACACGATCGAGGCCCGGAGCTTCTGGTTCGCCATGTTGCGCGGCAGCCAGACGTTCACGTCGCTCTTGCCGGCGAGCGGCACGTACATGCGCTGTCCCCCCCACACGCGCGCGTGGCCCACCACCTCGCCGGCGTCGTACAGCTTGGACTCCGCGAAGGCGCGGAAACCCCATTCGAGCAGGCGCCGCGCCTCGTCCCGGCGCTCGTCGGCCGTGGAGAGGCCGTTCACCACCACGATCAGCCGCCGGCTCTCCTGCTTGGCGGAGGCGACCAGGCCGTAGCCCGCATCCTTGATGAAGCCCGGCTGCAGGCCGTCGACGCCCGCGACCAGCCCCAGCAGCGGATTGCGATTGATGAACTTGTACTTCGAGTAGTTGAACTCCTTCTGGCCGAAGAACTCGTAGTACTCCGGATAGGTCTGGATCAGGTGCCGCGCCAGCATTGCGATCTCTCGCGCCGTCATCTGGTGCTGCGGATTTTGGAAGCCTGTAGCGTTGCTGAATGTCGACTTCTTCAGGCCGATCAGCCGCGCCTCGTCGTTCATGCGCTTGACGAACAGCCCCTCGTTCCCCGCCATGTTCTCGGCAATGGAGAGCGCGGCATCGTTCGCCAGCTGCACGGCAATTCCGCGCAGCAGCTCCTCCAGCTTGGCCTTCTTGCCGACCGGCACCATCATCGCCGAGGTGCCGGAGGGCGCGCCGCCCTTGCGCCAGGCGTTCTCGCTCATGAAGAACTCGTCGCCGAGCTTGATCTCGCCGGCCTTGAGCGCCTTGAAGGCCACCGCCAGCGTCATGAGCTTGCTCATGCTCGACGGCGACATCAGCTCGTCGGCGCTGCGCTGGAATATGATGGCGCCGGAATCGGCGTCCATCAGGATGGCGTGGGGCGCCTTGACCGAGATCGCCCCGCTGTCGGCCGCCGGGACCTGCGCAACGATGGGTCGCGAGCCGCCACCAAGCGCGACCAGCGCCAGCGCGACGGCCATCAGGCCGCACAGGACCAGCCGTCGCGGACAGCGTTGAGCGAGAACAGCCATGGGCTCGAACCCCTGATCGATCGGACGAGTCAGCCCCTGGAACTATCGGGTCGCCGCCCCCGCAAAGTCAACGCTGCACGCCCCCGCATCAACCGCGCAGGTTTGCGATTCGGCGCCTCATTCCTTCTTGAGAAGCCCGACCTTGCCGAGCGCCAATCTCTCGTCCTCGACCAGCTTGGCGGCGAGCGCCGTATAGTCGGCGCTGTTCAGGTAGCGCCGGCTGAACTGCACCTTGTCGTAGTGCGCCACCATGGATGGATCGTCGTAGGCCTTCTTGAACGCGTCGTGCAGCTTCTGGACGATCGCGGGATCCATGCCCTTGGGGCCGGCCAGGCCGGTCGGGCTGTCGAAGTCGAAGGAGTAGCCGACCTCCTTCAAGGCGGGCACGTCCGGCCACGACTTCTCGCGCTGGCTGCCCGAGCACCATCAGCACACGCAGCTGTCCGGCCGCCACCAGGGGCGCCCATGCCGGGCTCTCGACGATCATGTTGACGTGCCCGCCGAGCAGCGCCGCGATCGATTCGCCGCCGCCCTTCGAGGGGATATGCGTCATCTCCACGCCGGCCTCGCGCGCGGCCAGCGCGGTGGCGACGCCGGGGGTCGTCGCAGCCCCGATCGTGGCGTACGTGAACTTGCCGGGATTGGCGCGCGCGTAGTCGATGACGTCGGACCACTTCTTGAACTGGCTGTCCGCCCTTACGACCGCGCCGAGCTGGTAGCCCGCAAGATTGATGATGTAGGTGAAATCCTTGAGCGGATCGAACGTCACCTTCTGCATGTGCGGCAGCCGGAACACCGGCAGCGGGATCTGGACGATGGTGTAGCCGTCGGGCTTGGCCGTCGCCACAACGGCCGCTCCGATAGTGCCGCTCGCACCCGACTTGTTGTCGATGATGATCGGCTGGCCGAGCTGCTTCGACGCGATCTCGGCGAGACCGCGAAACAGGAGGTCGGCGGAAACGCCGGCGGCAAAGGGCACCACCAGCGTGATCGGCCGATTGGGAAAATCGGCCGCCGACTGGGCCCGCGCCGGAGCCGCAAGTGCAACGGCCAGCACCGCTGCAAGCAATCCACGGATTACGCGCACAATAGCCTCCCTTCTACAGGCGTTCGCAACGCCCTTTCGTTGCATGCTACCAAGTCCATCAGGGATTGCGACCTCCAATTGCAGCGAGCGCAAATGAGAGCGTCGCAAGGTCATGCGGCTGCCCTCAGGACGCGCTGACCTGCGGGCTGTATCCCTCGAACGGCGAGGGGATGCGCTGGATCGCCGCCACGCACGCGGACAGTCGATCGATGTCCTCCTCGCCGCTGATCTGCAGCAGCACGGTGTCGGCGTAGCCGCCATAGCGCTTCTCGATCGCCGCGGGCAGCGCCTCGTACTCGGCGAGCGTGGCGAACAGGTCGATCTTGTCCTCGGGGATCTGCTCGGCCATCTCGCTCCAGCGGTTCTCGCGCGGCAGAGGATTGACCTTCTCGCCGAGCCATTCGAGATCGTGCAGGCGCAGGACGTCCCAGTAGGCCTTGGTCGAGCAGTAGAAGGCGATACGGAACCGGACGTAGGCACGCGCCTTGGCGATCGCCTCCTCGCTGCCGCCGGTGCCGATGAAGCCGTAGCCGCCGGCGATCACCTCCACGTTGCGCCGCTGCCTGCCGGATTTCGCGAGGCCCTCGGCGATGCGGGCAACCGACACCTCCGCCAGGTAGCGGCGGGTCGAGAAGGGATGCAGGCGGACGCCGTCGCACACCTCGCCGCCGAGCTTCAGCATGGACGGACCGACCGCCGCCAGCGAGACCGGGATGCGCAGCAGTCCCGTGGGCTTCGGCGAGAAGTTCGGCGTCATGAGCGTCAGGTTGTAGGTGTCGCTGTGAAAATCGAGCGCGGTCTCGCTTTCCCACCCTTGCCATATCGCGCGCACGGCGGCGATGTAGTCGCGCATGCGCGGCGCGGGCGGAGACCAGGCGACGCCATAGCGGCGCTCGTTGTGGGCCTTCACCTGCGAGCCGAGCCCCAGGTAGAAGCGGCCCTTGGAAGCCTTGTGCAGGTCCCAGGCAACGTGCGCGGTAACCGTCGGCGAGCGCGGAAACGCCATCGCCACGGCCGTTCCGAGCTGGATGCGCTCGGTGACCAGTGCCGCCGCCGCCAGCGGCAGGAACGGGTTGTGGGCGTTTTCAGCAGTGATGACGGAATCGAAGCCGGCACGCTCGGCGATCCGCGCGATCCTCTGCGCCTCCAGCAGATCGCTGTTGGGAATTTGCGTAATGACGCGCACGCGCTTGATCTCCCCCGACGTCGAACCTTGTTGCAGCATTTACAGCATGTCTCCGCCGTCGAGTCATCATCGCCAAGACTCTCTCTTCCCGTCCTTCCTTACGGGGAGAGGTGCGGCGGCATACGCCGACGTCGGAGCAAGCGGCCGCCCCTCACACCAACCCCATCATGCCGGAGGCATGTCTTCGACATGACGAAAAGCGGGGAGAGGGAGCTGTCGGCGCCAGAGGTGAGTGCGCGATCGACACGCCTCGCAAGGATCAACCCGTCGCCTGCGCCTCGGCGGCCTCGTTCGCGATCTTCGGCAGGGCCTCGCGCCAGAACTCCGGGGGCTGGGCGCCGGAGATGCCGTACTTGGCCAGCAGGATGAAGAACGGCACGCCCTGGATCCCCAGTCTGTAGCCTTGCTGCTCGAGGCTGGTCACCTGCTCCAGGCTCTCGGAGCCCGTCAGCGCGCGCTGCACCCCGCCCGCTTCCATCCTCGCCTCGGCGGCGATGCTTTCGAGCACCTCGGTCCGGCCGATGTCGAGGCCTTCCTCGAAGTAGCCGTGGAACAGGCGCTCCACGACGCCGTCCTGACACCCCTGCCGGTCGGCTTCCCAGATCAGGCGATGGGCCAGCCGGGTGTTGGGCGTGCGCTGCATGCGGTCGAAGGCGAAGGCGATCCCGAGCTCGCGGCCGGTGCTCGCCATCTGCACGTCGAGTTGCGCGCTGCGCGCCTCGCCGAACTTGCCCGCGCGGTAGACCTTGCGCTCCACGCCCTCGGGCGGCATGTCGGGATTGAGCTCGAAGGGACGCCAGGTGAACGCGATCTTCGAGGGCATGCCGGGGCTTGCCAGCGCTGCCTCCAGCCGACGCTTGCCGACGTAGCACCAGGGGCAGATGACATCGGAGTAGACGGTGATCGGCAGCGGATCGGACATGGCGGGGGCCTTCCCTCGAGGTCGACGCCGGAGATTAAACCGACCCGGGCCGCGACGATAGGGCCGGCGGGGATCGGGCCGGGGCCAGGCCGGAGCCGGAGCCCGTCCACCCGGATCACTTTGGAATTCCAAACGGCAGCGGCGGCTGCAACATCTCCTGCAGCTTCTTCTCCACCTCTTCCTTGGTGAGCGTCGGCCCGCCCGAGGCGCGCGACTGCGTGTTCGCCGGCTCCAGCAGATGCACGAGGCGTGGAAATCCGAGCGTGAGCGCGACCACCAGCGCCTGCATGGCCAGGAACGGCGCCAGCGCCCGGGCGAAGGTCATGGGCGGCACCTCCGAGCCCAATATGCCGCGCGTCATCATCAGGGCGTATCCGACCGGAGGCAGCAGGAAGCTCGCCTGCAGCGTCAGGAGAACCAGCGTGGACACCCACACCGCGTCGGGCACGCGGATCAGCAGCGGCGGAATCAGGATCGGGACGGCGACGAAGATGATCTCGAACGCATCGAGCACGAACGCGGCGACGAAGATGGCGCCGAGGATCGCCCCGCATACGGCGATCTGGCCTCCGGGCATCGCCGCGATCCAGCCCTCGATCAGCTTGTCGGTGCCGAGCAGCCGCAGAACCAGCGTGAAGGTGGTGGCCGCCAGCAACGGCGAGAACAGCGTGCCCGTCGTGGCCATGGTTTCCGTGAGCATCGGCCCGAGCGAACGCAGCGTGATACTGCGCGTGAGCACGCCCGCGACGAACAGCGCGAGCGCCCCCGTGGCGGCACCCTCGACCGCGTAGATGCGGCCGGTGGCGACGCCGCCCAGCAGCAGCGCGAGGAACAGCACCGCGATCGCGCTCAGCACGATCTCGCTCCAGGCCGGCCGTGCGTTGTTCGCAGCGGCGGGGGCGGAGGTGCTGCTCCGGTTGGCGAAGATCCAGCCGGCGGCGAGGCTCAGCGACAGGAACAGCGCCGCGGGGACGATGGCGCCGCGCAGCACGTCCTGGGTATTGATCACGCGGTCCGCCCGTCCGGTCGCGTTGACCGCCAGGGTGTGGGCCGACAGCATGGCATCGCCGAGGAGGATCAGGACCAGCGAGGGCGGCACGACCACTCCGAGCGTGCTCGCCACCGCGATCGTCGCCTGGCGCAGCGGCGCCGGCAGGCCCGCCGCGCGCAGGCTCGGCTCGACGGCGCGCCCGAGTGCCAGGACGCTGGCACCCACCGATCCGCTCATGGGTCCGAGCAGCGCGCCCAACCCCAGGCCCGCCACGACAGGCGCACCCGGCCGGTTCGGAAGCAGCCAGAGCAGCGTGCGAAACACCGCCGGCGCCACGCTCATGCGATTGAGCAGCACGCCCATGAGCACATAGAGCGGCAACGCCTGCAGCAGATCGCTCTCCAGCAGATTGATGAGGCGACCGGGCAGGGCGCCGAGCAGGGCGAAGGGAATGCTGCCGCCGAGGACCGCTGCTCCCGCTCCCAGTCCGGCCGCGAAAATCAACACGGCGTAGGCCGGCAGTCCCGTCAGCACCAGCACCACGCCGACCAGCGCGATGAGGGCGAGCCCGAAGGTGCCCATCAGCGGTCGCCTTCGGGGTCGCGCCCCATCAGATCGAGCGCGATGCTGGCGAGCACCATCGCCGCCATCAGCCAGAGCGATGCCTTGAGGATGAAGTAGCCGGGATTGCCCGTGTCGGGAAACCGCTCCCAGTGGCTGATCGAGGCGAGGATCGGCGGCGTCGACGTCACCAGGACGAGTACCGCCCACGGTCCCAGCGCCACCAGGTTGCAGACGAGGAGAAGGCGGCGGCGCACGCGCGCGGAGTAGCGCTTCGCCAATGTATCCACCGCCAGGTGCGTGCCCGCCCGCGTCGCAGCCGTCACCGCGGCCGCAACGTAGAGCGCGAACAGCCATTGCCCGAGATCGTTGGCCTCGCGCGAGTAGGCCTTGAAGTACTCGCGCAGCGGCCATTGCAGGAACAGCAGCAGGCCGATCGGAATGGCCAGCCACTTCAGGGCCGAGAGGATCCCGCCCACCGCCCCGTCGAGCACGCGCGCCAGCTGTGCCACCCCATCCCCCCTGTCACGGCGGCCAAGGCTACACCGGCGGCCTCATTGGCGACAGGCGAACTCGGTGGGGGCGGCCCCGATGCGGCTCAACGGGAAGCGACGACGCGGTCCTGGAAGTAGATGTCGAGCTCGTCCTCGATATTGTTGGCCGCCTGGCGCCAGTCGCCCCTGTTGAAGGGGAGCTGGTTGGCGTTGAACGGGAGCTGATTGCCGTTGGCGGCGGCGATCGGCTTGGACGTGGGATTGCCGAACTCGACCCCCGGCACCTGCTCGCGCTGGGTCGGGAACGTCCCGATGCGCGTCGCCAGCGTCTGCAGCTCGTGCAGGATCTCGCCGCGCCTGGACTCGTGGTCCACGGCCATGTTGCGCACGTCCTGCAGCAGCTTCTGATCGACGCGGCTCAGTGCCTCCCCCAGCGCCCGCACCAGCGCATGCTCGCTCTCGGCGGCTTGGTTGAGCCGTGCGCGCATCTCCTCGACGAGCTCGATCATCTTCGTCATGTCGGGTCCCTGCGTTTGTTTCGGTTCTGTCGACGCCGAATCAACTCCTTGGAGGGATTGTCGAAATCATTTCGGACGGAAATGTGGGCGCACACGGCATATGCATCCCGAACGAGCCGACCGACGGCCGCCACTGCGCGCGCTCGCGAGAGCCGCAACGCCAATCGTCTGCCACCTGCTCTTTGCAGGTGTCAGCGACGATCAAAGGAGCGGGGCGTCTTGCCGCCGGACCGTGCATTTGTATGGCGCCCAGGCTTGCGGCCTGACGCCCCGTCGTCGCGCTGGAACCTGCTTGACCGATCCGATCACCAAGGCCCGGGCGCACGGATTCGAACCGTGTAACCGTTGCGCGCCTCCGGTGGATCGATCGCAACGCGTTTGCGACCAACTCCTTTGCGGACCGGAGTGGCGGCAGTATCCCACGCCTCAAGCCAGCCGGGGATTGGCTCCGGTTTGGTTAGCGCTGCGCAATTCTAAGCCGCAGCGGCCGTCAGAACTTGCGGATCAGGCCCACCAGGCGGCCCTGGATGTCGACCTGGTCGGGGCCGAAGATGCGCGTCTCGTAGTTCGGGTTGGCGGCCTCGAGCGCGATCGAGGCGCCCTTCTTGCGCAACCGCTTGAGGGTGGCCTCTTCCTTCTCCACCAGGGCCACGACGATGTCGCCGTTGTCGGCCGTGTCGCAGCGCTTGCAGATGATGATGTCGCCCTCGTTGATGCCGGCGTCGATCATCGAGTTGCCCTTCACCTCGAGCGCGAAGTGCTCGCCGCCGCTCACCATCTCCGGCGGCACGTTGATGTCCGTGGTGTGGTTCTGGATGGCGCTGATCGGCACGCCAGCGGCGATGCGCCCCATCAGCGGCACGGTGCCGGCGCGAACGTCGGCGTAGCCGGGCGGCGGAGACGCCAGCTGCGGCGTTCGGCGCACGCCGCTGCCCTCGATGACGTTGGGCGAGAAGCCCGTGCGCCGCTGCTGTGCACCCTCCGACATGGCCTCCGGCAGCTTGATGATCTCGATCGCCCGGGCGCGGTGCGGCAGGCGGCGGATGAAGCCGCGCTCCTCCAGCGCGATGATCAGCCGGTGCACGCCCGACTTCGACTGCAGCGCCAGCGCTTCCTTCATCTCGTCGAAGGAGGGCGGCACGCCCGTTTCCTGCAGGCGCGTGTTGATGAAGACGAGCAGCTCTTTTTGCTTGGACGTGAGCATGAAAATCCCCGGACGTTGCCACGGCGCGAATCACGACGAACCGTACAAACCGGGAACACCCTAATTGTTCACTTGATGTTCTGCAAGTGTTTTGCAGCGGCGTCACCGCCAAGCCCCCGCTGGTCGCCGAGGAGCGTTTGCTCGCGGATGGTCAGGGCGCTGCTGCTGCCAACAATCCTGTCACGGACGGATACTCTCCTGGGAGATCGCCGATGGGTGCCGCCGGATTAGGCAGCTCCCAGCCGAAAGCGCCCAACTTTTGGCGTTTACACCGGGGGTACCGGGAGTCACATTCGACGCGACGGGAAAATCCAGCACGTACAGCGGGTGCAAGCGATCCAAGCCTTGCGACATCTTCGAGGCCTCGATGGAGCCTGCGCTCAATTGGCCGGCGGAGACGCCGACGCCGGCAGGGATCGGCAGGGCTCGCCCGAGCGGCTTGGCGAGGCGCTTGGGACGATCGCCCCTGACGCCCCCATCAAGCTGCGCGCCCAAGGCCTATCCAAGACCTATGGCGAGACCGTTGCCCTGCAGCCGCTGGATCTGGAGGTCCGCGCCGGCGAATTGCTGACCCTGCTTGGACCGTCGGGCTCGGGCAAGACCACGCTGCTGCAGATCATCTGCGGTTTGGTCGAGCCCACGACCGGGCAGATCTTCATCGACGGGCGCAACCAGACGCACGCTCCCGCGCACCAGCGCGACATGGGCGTCGTCTTCCAGAACTACGCCCTGTTCCCCCATCTGACCGTCGAGGAGAACGTCTCCTTCCCGTTGCAGATGCGCAAGCTGCCGGCGCAGGCGTTGCGCAAGAAGGTTGCCGCGGCCCTCGAGATGGTGGACCTCGCCGCGCTGCGCGAGCGCTTTCCCGGGCAGCTCTCCGGCGGCCAGCAGCAGCGCGTCGCGCTTGCCCGCTGCTTCGTCTACGAGCCCGCGCTCATCCTGATGGACGAGCCGCTGGGTGCGCTCGACCGCAAGCTGCGCGAGACCATGCAGATCGAGATCCGGCGCCTGCACCGCGACACCGGAGCGACGATCGTATTCGTCACCCATGACCAGGAGGAGGCGCTGGCGCTCTCCGACCGCATCTGCCTGTTGAACGACGCGCGTATCGAGCAGCTGGGCTCCCCGCAGGAGATCTACGAGCACCCGCGGACTCTGTTCGCGGCAGACTTCATCGGCATCTCCAACGTGCTGCGAGGTCGCGTGAGCGCGGGCGGACAGCTCGTGACGCCGGACGGGGCTTTGCCGATCCCCCGGGACACGCGGGCCGCGATCGCATCCGACCAGGAGGGGGCGCTGGTGATCCGGCCGGAGTATGTCGAGATCGTCGCCCCGGGCTCGGCGCTGGTGTCGGGGCGGGTGATCGAGTCCGTATATGCGGGATCGGAGACGCGCCTGATCGTCTCCCTGTCATCGGGCACGCAACTCGTCGTGCGCCGCCGCGCCGGCCAGCACCCGGTCGGCATCGGCGACATGGTCGCAATTGGCTGGGCGCCGGAAAAGGCGCGCTTTCTTTCCGCAATGGCCTGAGCCCCTCAGCAAAGGAGCCGAGAGACATGACCGACGTCAAAGCACCCCTTTCCCGCCGCCGCTTCCTCAGGAGCACGGGGCTGGCGGCAACGGGCCTGGCGATGCCGATGGTGTGGACCGGGCGCGCGTTCGGCGCCGATCAGATCACGGTCGCGGACGTCGGCGGCGCGCCGGCGGCGGCAATCCGCAAGGCGTTCTACGACCCCTTCGAGAAGGAGACCGGAATCAAGGTGGTCGGCGTGGTGCACGAGGCCGACCCCACCGTGCAGTTCAAGCTCCTGGTCGATACCAAGAGCTACATCTGGGACCTGTGCATGGTGACGCCGGCCCACGTCGGCCTGCTGAAGAAGGGCAAGAACTACATCGAGCCCCTCAACATCACCGAGGAGGAGGGCAAGGACCTGCTGCCGGGCATGCTGACGCCGGACTGGCTGGCTTTCTCGGTGTACTCGGTCATCCGCGCCTACCGCACCGACAAGTTCGGCAGCAACGTGCCGGAGACCTGGGCCGACTTCTGGAACGTGGAGAAGTTTCCCGGGCGTCGCGGCCTCTACCGCGGCCTCGGCGGCATGATCGAGGGCGCGCTGATGGCCGACGGCGTGCCGCAGAAGGACCTCTACCCGCTCGACGTCGATCGCGCGCTCAAGAGCCTCACCAAGATCAAGAAGAGCATCAATGTCTGGTGGACCAGCGGCGCCCAGAACACGCAGCTCCTGCAGAACGGGGAGATCGACCTGATCGACACCTGGGGCGCGCGCGCCTATGCGGCAATCGACAGCGGCGCGCCGGTGAAGATGATCTGGACCCAGGGCTTCTACAATGTCGACGGCTGGTCGATGCCGGCGGGCACCCCGCGCGCCGACCTCGCTCGCAAGTTCGTGCGCTTCTGCATCAAGCCCGAGCAGCAGGCCATCTACTCCAGCACGGTCGCCAACGGGCCGACCAACAAGCACGCCTACGACATCATCAAGCCGGACCGCGCGGCGATCCTGCCGACGTTTCCCGAGAACCTGCAGCGCATCACGCGCATCAACGAGGACTGGTGGGTCGCCAACAAGCCGAAGGTGCTCGAGCGTTTCGAGGATTGGCTGCTCTCCGGCTGAACCGATCTCCAACGTCATGCCCGCGAAGGCGGGCACCTACGCAAGTGGACTCGAGGCACCAACGGGTATTCCCACTTCGCCGGGCATGGATCCCCGCCTCCGCGGGGATGACGCGCGGTTGCGGCAACGCTGATCAAGACATCACGCAGCGGTGTAAGAGAGTAAGCGTCGCGGCGGAATGAGAGGAGAGCGTCGATGAATGCAGACGGAAAAATGCGCCTCGCCGCGCTGGTGCACGCGACCGGCTCGCACCCGGCATCCTGGCTGCACCCGGATACCAAGCCCAACGCCTCCACCGACATCGACAGCTACGTCTCCATGGTGCAGACGGCGGAGCGCGGCAAGCTCGACCTGTTCTTCATCGCCGATACGCCTGCGGCCCGGACCGACAAGCTCCACGCCTGGAGCCGCTTCCCGATGTTCATGAACGTGTTCGAGCCGGTGACGCTGCTGTCGACGCTCGCGAGCCACACGAGCCGCATCGGCCTCGGCGGCACGGTCTCGACCAGCTTCACCGAGCCTTACAACGTCGCGCGCCAGTTCGCCTCGCTCGATCACCTGAGCCATGGGCGTGCCGCCTGGAACGTCGTCACGTCCGCGAACGACTATGCCGCCCGCAATTTCGGTCTCGACAAGCTGCCGCAGCACGCGACCCGCTACGAGCGGGCACGCGAGTTCGTCGACGTCGTCGAGGCGCTGTGGGACACCTGGGAGGACGACGCGTTCATCTATGATCGCTCCTCCGGCGTGTATTTCGATCCGGCCAAGCAGCACCCGGTCGACCACAAGGGCAAGTTCTTCACCCTGCACGGCGCCCTCAACATCGCGCGCTCGCCGCAGGGCCACCCGGTGATCATCCAGGCCGGTGCGTCGGACACGGGACGGGACTTCGCCGCCGCGACCGCGGAAGTCGTGTTCAGCTCGGACGTGACGCTGGAGTCCGGCCAGAAGTTCTACCGCGACCTCAAGGGCCGCATGGCGAAGTTCGGCCGTGACGCCGACGCGTTGAAGATCCTGGCCGGCCTCACCGTGATCGTCGGCGAGAGCGAGCAGGAGGCGCAGGACAAGTTCGCCACCCTGCAATCGATGATCCACCCCGATGTCGGCCGCATGCGCATCAGCTCGGACCTGGAGGTCGACCTCTCCGACCTGCCGCTCGACGAGCCCATTCCCGAAGAGCGCATTCCCAAGACGGCCAATCTTCACAAGGCCTACTTCGATCACATCGTCGATCTGATCCGGCGCGAGAAGCTCACCTTGCGCCAGCTCTACCTGCGCTACGAGCGCGGCCGCAAGACCTTCGCCGGCAACGCCAAGCAGGTCGCCGACGTGATGGAGGAGTGGTTCACGAACGGCGCCGCGGACGGCTTCATGCTGGTTTTCCAGACCCAGCCGAACGGGATCGAGGACTTCGTCAGGCTCGTCGTGCCCGAGTTGCAGCGCCGCAAGCTTTTCCGCACCGACTACACAGGCGCGATGCTGCGTGACCACCTGGGACTCGAGCGGCCGGCCAACCGTCACGTCGCCGGGGTCAAGCGCAAATCGCTCGAAGCCGCGCAATAGGCGAAGGCGCAACGGTGAGCGACATCACGGCAGCCATCCCTCCCGTCGTCGCGGCAGCGCGCGTGCCGGGGCGCCGGTTCAACCCGTTGTGGCTCGCCTTGCCCGGCGTTCTGTTCCTGCTCGCATTCCTGGTCTTCCCGTCGTTGCAGCTTCTGTCCCTCAGCATCCGGGATGCCGAGACCGGGGAATTCACCCTCGCCGCCTTCGAGCGCGCCTTCGGGGTCGGCGTCTACACGCGCGTGCTCTCGACCACCTTCACGGTGGCGCTGCAGACCACCGTCATGTGCCTGCTGCTGGGCTACCCCCTCGCCTATTGGCTGGTGCGGCTGCCAAAGCAGCGCCAGCGCATGGTCATACTGCTGGTGCTGCTGCCGTTCTGGACCAGTGCATTGGTCAAGAACTTCGCCTGGCTCGTCCTGCTGGGGCGAACCGGCATCGTGGCGAGCTTCGCGCGCTGGGTGGGCATCGCCGAGCCGCCCGATCTGCTGTTCAACCGTGGCACCGTGATCTTCGCCATGACGCACACCATGCTTCCGCTGGCGGTCGTCACCATGCTGCCGGTGATGAGCCAGATCGAGGCGCGCCTGCCGCTCGCCGCGCAGACGCTGGGGGCCAATGGCGTGCAGGCGTTCTGGCGCGTGTTCTTCCAGCTGTCGATGCCGGGGGTCGCTGCGGCCGGCCTGCTGGTCTTCATCGGCTCGCTCGGCTTCTTCATCACGCCGGCACTGCTCGGGGGCCCGCGCGAGACCATGCTGGGCCAGGTCATCATCACGCAGATCCATCAGCTGCAGAACTGGACCTTCGCCGGCGCGCTCGCGACCATGCTGATCGGCTCGGCGCTGGCCACCTGCCTGATCTACGACCAGCTGTTCGGCCTCTCCTCCGTTTCCGGGGGCGCGCCGGCGCAGAGCGGCCGCAGCTGGAGCCAGCGCCTCGGCATGCGGCTGCTCACCATCATCGCCGCCGTCTTCTCCGCCCTGTCGGAGGGTCTGGCGCGCATCTTCGGACGGCGCCGGTTCGCGTGGGTATTGCCGGCGTACGGATGGACCATCATCGCCATCCTGCTGGTGCCGATCTTTGCGTTCATTCCCATGGGCTTCACGAGCTCGAGCTTCCTCTCCTTCCCGCCGCCCGGCTTCAGCCTGCGATGGTTCGCCGAGTATCTCAACTCGCCCGTCTGGATCACGGCCACGGTGCGATCGTTCGCGATCGGTATCGCGACCGGTTGCGTCACACTGGCAATCGCCGCCCTGGCGGCTTTCGCCATTGCGCGCTCCAACAGCCGTGCCGCGGGCGCCGCCTTCCTGCTGTTCATGACGCCGATGATCGTGCCGTCGATCGTGATCGCCGTCGGTTTGTTCTACCTGTTCGCGCAACTCTCGCTGGTCGCGACCGACCTCGGCATCGTCATCGGCCACACCGTGACCTCGATCCCCATCGCCTTCGTGATCCTGCTGGCGACGCTGAAGAACTACGACTGGCGCCTGGAGCAGGCCGCCGCGACGCTCGGCGCCAACCGGTGGCGTACCTTCGACCGGGTCACGATCCCGCTGGTCAAGGGCGGGCTGGCGGCCGCCTTCATCTTCGCCTTCCTGCACTCCTTCGAGGAGCTGACGGTGGCGATCTTCATCGGCGGTGGCCTCAAGACGACGCTGCCCAAGCAGATGTGGGACGACATCCTGCTGCAGGTGAACCCCACGCTCGCCGCCGCCTCGGTCGTCGTGCTGGTGGTGGTGACCTCGCTCTTCCTGGTCGCGGAGTACCTCCGCCCCAAAGACTGAGCCGCGCTTCTCACCAGCACATCTCGCTGCGACGTCATGCCCGCGCAGGCGGGCACCCACGCAAGCAACAGGTGTAGATTCGCATCTGCAGAGGCATCGCGCCTTCCATGAGGCAATCAGCTCGGCGATGTATTGAGGAAGATGGAGACTTGCGTAGATCCCCGCCTGCGCGGGGATGACGTTGTCACACCTTGCCGAGATAGGCCTCGACGACGCGCGGGTTGGACGAGACTTCGGCCCTCGTGCCCGAGGTGACGATCGATCCCGAATTCCAGCACGTAGGCCCGGTCGCAGACCTCGAGGCCGATCCACGCCATCTGTTCGACCAGCAGCGTCGTGATCCCTTGCTGGCGCAGCGCAACGAACGCGTCGAAGATCGACCGCACCAGCATCGGCGCCAGGCCCAGCGACGGCTCGTCCAGCAGCAGGAGGCGCGGCTTGCTGACGAGCGCGCGGCCGATCGCGACCATCTGCTGCTCGCCGCCGCTGAGCAGGCCGGCCGGCTGGTGCAGCCGCTCCTTGATGCGCGGGAACAGCTCGAACACCTTGCCGAGCTCGCGGTCGAACTCGGCACGCGCACCCGCCCGCAACAGGCGATAGCCGCCCAGCTCCAGGTTCTCGAGCACGGTGTGCTCGGGAAACAGCTGCCGTCCCTCCGGCACCAGGGCGAGCCCCATGTTCGCGATCACGTGCGCCGGCAGCCCGCCGATCGCCTTGCCGTCATAGACGATGTTGCCAGCCGCGGCCGGCAGCAGTCCCGCGAGCGTGCGCAGCGTGGTGGTCTTGCCGGCGCCGTTGCTGCCGAGCACGGTGACGATCTCGCCCTGCTCGATCTCGAACGAGATGCCTTTGACGACCTCGAGGTCGCCGTAGGCAACGCGCAGGCCGTCGACCTCAAGCAGCGACATGGGAAGGTCCGAGATAGGCCGCGACCACGCGGGCATCGCGCTGCACCTCGGCGGGGGAGCCTTCGGCGATGACCGCGCCGTAGTCGACCACCGTGATGCGGTCGGAAACGCGCACCACCAGATCCATGTGGTGCTCCACCAGGATGACGGTCATCCCCGTATTCTTGAGCCGGCGTATCACGCTGCCCAGCGCCTGGATCTCCTCGGCGACAAGGCCGGCGGCTGGCTCGTCGAGCAGCAGCACGCGGGGCTTGACGGCCAGCGCCCGGGCGATTTCCAGCAGGCGGCGATGGCCGTAGGCGAGTGTATTGGCCGGCACCTCCTCGTAGCCGCTCAGGCCGACGAAGCGGATCAGCTCGCGCGCGGTCGCGAGTTGGCCGTCCTCCTCCAGCCGCGAGCCCGACAGCAGCGCCGACCACAGCCCGGCGCTGGACGTGCTCGAGAACCCGACCATGACGTGCTCCAGGACGGTCATCTCGCCGAACAGCTTGATGGTCTGGAAGGTGCGGGCGATGCCCAGGCGCGCGGCGGCGTCCATGGAGCCGACCCTCGGAGCCGCGCCGTCCAGTAGGATCTCGCCGGAGGAGGGCTGATAGAAGCCGGTGATGATGTTGATGATGGTCGTCTTGCCCGCGCCGTTCGGCCCGATGAGCGCGTGGATCGTGCCGGCCTCGACCTTGAAGGAGGCGTCGCGGACCGCCTTGACGCCGCCGAACGCGCGCGAGATCGAGCGCAGCTCCAGCGACGCGCCGCGGCTCGCGGCCAGCTCCTGCGTCGCCATCGGGATGGCCTTGACGTCGGGCGCCGCGGCGTTGCGGCCCGGCTTGCGCCGGAACATGCCCATGACGCCGCTGGGAAGGAAATACAGGGTCAGCAGGATGAAGCTGCCGTAGACGATCAGGCGATACTTGTCGAAGTCGTGCAGGAACTCCGGCAGCAGCGTCAGGACGGCGGCTCCGATGACCGGCCCGCTCAGCGTGCCGGCGCCGCCGAACAGGATCGCCAGCAGGAAGAACACCGAGCTGAAGAACTGGAAGTTGTCGGGACTGACGTAGTTCTGCTGGTGCGCGAACAGCGCGCCGCCGAAACCGGCGAATGCGGCGCTGACGATGAACACCGTGACCTTCAGGCGATAGACGTTGATCCCGACCGAAGCGATGCCGATCTCGCTGTACTTCATCGCCCGCAGGCGCATGCCGAACGGCGACTCCACGATCCGGCGCTGCAGCACGAGGGCGAGCGCGAACATCGCCAGCACGACGTAGTAGTACTCCTGCGTGCCGAGTTGCCAGGGCCCGATCTGCGCCTTGGGTATCGAAGCCAGGCCCAGGTCGCCGCCGGTGACGGACACCCACTCCTGCAGGATCTTGAAGATCACCCAGCCGAAGGCGATCGTCACCATGGCGAGATATGGACCGCGCACGCGCAAAGCGGGAAATGCCAGCAACGCGCCGAAGCCGGCCGCGACGCAGGTGCCGAGCACGATGCCGAGCCAGATGTGCAGCCCGGTCGCGGCGAAGAACGGCATCGGCGCCAGCGCCTTGCTCAGGATGGCCGTCGTATAGGCTCCCATCGCCATCAGCGCGGCATGGCCGAGCGAGAACTGGCCCGCGTAGCCGGCCAGGATGTTCAGGCCCACGGCAACGATGCCGTAGATGAAGACGATGATGCCGAGATAGCGGAAATAGGTGCCCTCGACGAGGAGCGGCGCGAGCGCCACCAGCACGAGCAGCAGCCAGGGCAGGCCCCTCCCCAGCCGGCTCATGCCCGCTCCTCGACCGGCTTGCCGAACACGCCCTCCGGCTTCAGGAAGAGGACCAGGATCATCAGCGAGAAGCCGAGGATGTCGCGGATGCCCGTATACAGGTAGCCTGAGATCAGGGCCTCCAGCGCGCCGTAGAGAAGACCGCAAACCAGGATGCCGCGCGGCGCGCCCAGCCCGGCGATGATGGCGATGGCGAACGCCTTGAGCCCGAGCACGGTGCCGAGCTGCGGCTCGGCCAGCGTCAGCGGCACCACCATGAAGCCCGCCAGGCCTGCGAGCGCCGCGGCGGCGGCGTAGGAGGTCGCCTGCACGCGCCGCGTGTTGATGCCCATCAGGCTGCTCACCTCGCCGCTATGGGCGACGGCGCGGAAGGCTTTGCCCGTCAACGTGCGGCGGTAGAAGAAGTCGAGGGCGACGAACACGACGCAGGCCACGGCCATGATGAAGATCTGCTGCGGCAGCAGCGACAGCGGACCGATGACGACGGGACGGTTGCCCAGGAACGACGGGACCGGCGTCGGGCTGCGGCCCCAGATGATCTCGGCGAAGTCGATCAGCAGCAGGCCGACGCCCAGCGTCGCCATCACCCACACGTCGCTGCCGGCGCGCAGGAAGGGCAGCACCGTGAACCGCTCCGCCACCACGCCCAGCAGGAACAGCGCCGCCATCACCAGCGGCAGCACGACCAGAGCGGGAATGTGGTACTGCACGATCAGGGAATAGGTGAGCATGCCCCCCAGCATCACCCACATGCCCAGAGCGAAGTTCAGCACCTTGGTGGTCGTGAAGGTCAGGCTGTAGCCGACCGCAATCAGTCCGTAGATCGCGCCGGTGGCGATGCCGCTGGCGGCGATCTGCAGGAAGAAGTTCATGAGGACGGATCGGATCTCATCCCGGCATGCGGGGCGGGGCGCATGGCCGGCAGCTCCGGCGAAGACGGCCCGGCCACGCTGCCGATCCATACATCAGTTTCAGGTTCTTCTTGTCGATGTACTTCCTGGTCTTGTCGTCGATGTCGACGTAGGGACCTTTGTCGTCATACTTGACCTCGAGCAGCTTGCCGTCGGTCCAGCGGCCCATGATCATGTCCTCCTCGCGGATGGCATTGTGCTGCTCGCGGGTGAAGACCGGCCGCTTGAAGTCCTTGATCAGCCCCTTGAAGGCGGGGACGTTCTCGAGTCCGGCGCGGATCTTGGCGGCGTCGACGCCGTCGCGCTCCATGACGAGCTTGAAGAGATAGACGCTGTCGTAGGCGCCGAACACGCTGGTCGGCGCGTCCATCTCCTGGTTGTAGCGCTTGCGGTAGGCCTCGATCAGCGCCATGCGCTCGGGCGACTGCGGGCCGTCGATGGTGATCGTGGTGCTGGTGAGCACGCCTTCGGCCGCCGCGCCCGCGGCTTTCCAGAACGACGGGCCGGCGATGCCCCACGCCGACACGTAGGGTGTCTCGTCGGACAGCTTGCCCTTGGTCTGCACGACGAAGGTGTTCTCGCGAACGAGGGCGTAGTTGAGGATGCTCTCGGCGCCGGCGTTCTTGAGCTTGATGATCTGCGGCGTCATATCGGGATCGTTGGAGTCGAACGTCTCGTCACCTACGGGCGCAAGACCGTTCTCCTTGAGGCGACGATTCAGCTCGCCGCGCCCCGTGACGCCCCAACCGCCGGTCCAGTTGAGCAGCCCGACCTTCTTGTGACCGAACTTCTTCACCATGGTATCGACCATGAAGTTGGCCTGGCCGGTTCCGTACATGCCGATGCGGAACAGGTAGTTGTCCTTGTTCGCCTTGGCCGCGTCGTTCTCGGTGATGGCGGTGGCGTCGGTGGCCGGGCAGATCACCGGCACCTTCAGCGTGTCGTTGACGATGGGGGCGACCGCCAGCATCGAGGCGCTGTTGGTGGCACCGAGCATGGCGACGACCTTCTCGCGCTCGACCAGCTCGCGGTACTGCGCGACGGTACGCACGGGGTTGTGCTCGTCGTCGCGGGCGACCAGCTCGAGCTTGCGACCTTTCACGCCGCCCTTGGCGTTGATCTCGTCGATCGCCATCTCCGCGCCGCGGCGGATATCGAGACCCGTGAACGACGCCGGCCCGCTCAGCGCACCCGCATAGCCGATCTTGATGTCCTGGGCGGAGGCCGCTGCCAGCGTGGTGAACGACGCGGCGATCGCAACCAGTCCTAGGCACGCTCGTCTGTGGATCATGATTTTGCTCCGCAAGGATCTCGAATCCGGCGGTCGCTCCGGCTTCGATGGCAGCCAATCCTGCCTCAGCCCGCTATCGAGAGCGCCGGCTGCGGCGATCATGCCATGCTGCGCGAACCCACCCGGTGCGAACCTCTGCGCAGCACCGCTTGGAACGATATCGGTCGATCGCCTACACGACAAATAGCAATTTCTCGTCGCTCCCATGACGATTTTGATATAACCCCATCTGATGATCGGAAGGTCCCCGACACCGTGCTCGGCCGGCGTGGCAGAGCGCACCTCAGCGATATCCGGGCACTGAGTCATGAACCTGCGTCAGCTCCAGTACTTCATCGAGGTCAGTGAGATCCAGAGCGTCACGAAGGCCGCCGCCAGGCTCAACCTCGCCCAGCCGGCGCTGACCCGCCACATGCGCGCGCTCGAGCGCGACCTCGGCGTGCAGCTGCTCTCGCGTAGCGGCCGCGGTATCGCGCTGACCAATGCCGGGGTGGTATTCCGCGACCGCGTGAAGACGGTCCTGCGCGATCTCGAGCGCGCACGCGTGGAGGCGGAGGCCGCGTCGCGCTCGCCCGGCGGCCACATCGACATAGGATTGCCCGCCTCGATCAGCCAGGCCCTGACGCGCGTGGTGGTGCAGCGGATCAGGAAGCAGCTGC
Source organism: uncultured Alphaproteobacteria bacterium (assembly GCA_963774165.1). Lineage (GTDB taxonomy): Bacteria > Pseudomonadota > Alphaproteobacteria > Rhizobiales > Hyphomicrobiaceae > AWTP1-13. The sequence continues at coordinate 186,562 of CAVZEC010000012.1, forward strand.
CCAAGATCGAGGTGCGCGTCATCGATGGATGGAGCGGCTTCATCGTCGAATGGCTCCTGCTCGGCCGCCTGGACGTCGGCGTGATCTACGATTACGCGCACCGCAGCGACATGCTGCAGATCGAGCCGCTGGCCATGGAGCGGCAATTCCTGATCTGCGCCGCCGGCGATCCTCTGGTACGCCGGTCGCGCCACATCTCGCTGAAGGCCCTGGCCAAGCTGCCGCTCGCTCTCCCGAGCCGCGAGCACGGCATGCGTCTGGCCTTCGAGCAGCAGATGCGCGCGCTCGGCCTAACGCCGCGGGTGGAGCTCGAGATCGAGTCCGTGATCGCCATCAAGCAATTCGTCCAGGCCGGCGGGATCTACACGATACTGCCGCGTGGCGAGATCGAGCAGGAGGTGGCGGCAGGCCATCTCGCGCCGTTGCCGACGCGCCCCGCCTTTCAGAGGACGCTGTCGCTCGCCTGGGCCAAGGACAAGGCGCTTGACGGCTCCTTGCTGCCGCTGATCGAGATCGTGAGGCAGGAGACGGAGCGGCTGATCGAGACCGGCGCCTGGGGCACGACCTTCCTCGGGCCGCGCGGCATCGGAACCGATGCATCGTAGCCAGCTCGCGTCTCCGGGATCGCGACTGCTCCGCGAGCTGACGCCTTCGCCGACGTCTCCGGCGATGGCCGGGACAGGCTTCGGCAGGCGCACACGCCCGTGCCGAAAAACTAGGCTGGTGGTCATTGTCGCGGCAGTGATCGCTCGCAACGCAGTCATAACAATTCCGGCATGATAGAGGTGCCAGATTGTAATTGGTCGCCCCGGTGCGTCCGCCTAAGCTGCGAGCACAGCCTCGAGGCGTCACCGGAGATGGCCATGGAGATCATCGATCTTAGTCGCGAGATTTTTCACCGCACACCAACACATCCCAGCCATCCCCCCGTCATCGTCACGGTGTGGAATGACCACGACGAGAAGGTCACGGCGGGCAACACGACCGTCAGCTCGAAGGCGCTCTCCATGTCGATCAGCGACCACTCGGGCACGCATGTCGACGCCCCCATCCACTTCGATGACCGCCCGGGTGCCGCCACGATCGACCAGGTGCCGCTGGAGAATTTCTACACCTCCGCCATCTGCCTCGACCTCTCTCACGTGCCGCTGAAGCATGCCATCACCGTTGCCGAGATGGAGCAGGCACTGGCGAAATCCGGCCAGGAGATCCGGCCCAAGGACACGGTCCTGATCTATATGGCGACCAACAAGCGCCTGTTCGGCTCGCCGCGCTACGTGCACGACTTCCCGGGCCTCGCACTCGAGTCGGTGCATTGGCTCGCAGACAAGGGCATCGGCATGTTCGGGGTCGAGGCCGTCAGTCCCTCGCCCGAGGGCGAGTTGAATTTCCAGGCCCATCGCGCCTGCGCCCAGCGCGGCATCACGCACATCGAATGCCTCGCCCAGCTCGAAAAGCTGGTCGGCCGCGGCCGTTTCCGCTTTGCCGGCTTCCCTCTCAGGATTAGGGGTGGGACGGCCAGCCCGATCCGCGCCGTCGCCATCTTCGAGTAGATGCGATAGCGCCGATCGCGTGGCCGGCGTATCGGCCGAACGGGACGAGGAGCACCATGCCCAGATCTGCCCATGACGCAGCATCTATATCAGGCGAGCTTTGGCGGCAGGATGCTGTGGGTCTCTCCGGGCGCCTAGCAGCGGGAGAGGTCTCTCCGGTGCAGCTGCTTGAGATGTATCTCGAGCGCTGCGACCGCCTGGAGCCCAAGCTCAACGCCTTCGCCGTGCTCGATCGGACCGGCGCGGCAACGGCGGCGCGCGAGGCGACCGAGCGGCAGAAGTCGGGACGGCGCTGCGGGCCACTCGACGGCATTCCCGTGGCAATCAAGGATAACCTCTACGTCGCCGGACTGCCCGCCGAGTGGGGCAGTCGCATGCTCAAGGGTTTCGTCCCCGACCGCGACGACATCTGCGTCGAGCGACTGCGAGCCGCCGGCGCCGTGATCGTCGGCAAGACCACGACGCCTGAATTCGCTCTCTCCGGCAAGACCGAGAACCTCACCACCGGCACCACCCGCAACCCCTGGGACCCGCGCCTGACACCCGGTGGATCGAGCGGCGGAGCGGTCGCGGCCGTAGCGGCCGGTATGGTCCCGCTCGCGATCGGCACGGACGCCGGCGGCTCCACCCGCATGCCCGCAGGCTACACCGGCCTCGTCGGGTTGCGCCCGTCCAACGGACGCATCCCGCGCTGCTACGGCTTCGCACCAATGGCCGTGGACTTCCAGGCGATCGGCCCCATCACCCGGACCATGCGCGACCTCGAGCTGCTGTTCGGCGTCGTCGGAGGCTCCGACGCGCGCGATCCCGTCTCTCTGCATTTCGCGCCGCCACGCCGTCAGGCCATGCCGCGGCGGCTCGGCTGGTTCACCAGCGTCGGCGAGGTGTCCGCGTCCGCCGATGTGATCGCCTCTCACGCGAACGCGTTGCGCCTGCTTCAAGGGTTGGGCTACGCGGTCGAGAAGTGCGCTCCCCCATTCGACATCGCCGAGATCCGCGAGCTCTGGGACACGCTCACCTGCGTCGGCGCCGCGCGCGCGGCGAGACGGCTCGGCGCCGACTGGAAGAGCCTGGCGACCGACCAGATTATAGGGCCTGGTGGAGCGCGGTCTCGCCGTGCCTGCAGCAAACTATGTCGATGCCCTCGACCGCCTGCAGGCCTTCCGCTCGAAGACCTCGGCCAGCTGGGGCGACTACGACGCGCTGATCCTGCCGGTGAGTCCCGTCCCGGCCTTTCCTGTGGAGACCGAGCATCCTACCGAGATCGATGGCAAGTCCGTCGGTCCGGGGGCGCAGGGCGTGTTCTGCGGATGGGTCAATGCCATGGGATACGCCGGCATGAGCATTCCCGGCCGGCCGAGTCCCGACGGCCGCCCGATCGGCATACAGCTGGTCGCCCCATTCGGCGCTGACGCCGTCATTATCGAGATTGCCCGGCAGTTGGAGCAGGCGATGCCTTGGCAGGATCGCTGGCCCGCTCTGGCTACCGCGGTGTAGCCGGGGCGCTGCCGGAAGTCGCGACCTGCGATCGTGACACGACGGCCGCGCTGCGTGCCCGTGCAGGAAGACTGTTGCCAACAGACCAGAGCGTTCCGAACCGCGACGCCGCCGACCACATCACATCCGAGGAGAGCATTCGATGCCAAAGCAGATCGTCGACCTGACCGTGACCCTTTCCAACAACATGCCGGGGCACCGGTTCTTCCCTCGCCCGGTCATCCTTCCTCACTTCACCGACGAGGTGATGGTCTCCTGGGGCAACGGCACGCCGGAGGACCCCCTCGGCGGCTGCACCACATATATCGGCATGGTCGATCACATGGGGACGCACATCGATGCGTTCGTGCACACCAAGAAGGGCGGCGCCACCATCGACGAGATGCCGCTCGACATGTTCATGGGCAAATCCGTGTGCCTGGACCTGCAGCACATCCCGGATCTCGGAGACATCGACGTCGGCGATCTCGAGAAGGCCGAGAAGAAATCGGGCGTGAAGATCGACGGCCACATCGTCCTGATCTGCACGGGCTTCCACAAGCGCCATTACCCCAACGACTCCTCGATGTACTCCAATTGCGGCATCACCGCCGAGGCCACCCATTGGCTCGCCGACCGGTCGCGCGTGCATGGCGTCGAGGGTCCATCCACTGACCGCGCCAACTCCAAGCTGTTCCCGAACCATCGCGTCTGCCGCGACCGGGGGATCACGCATTACGAATGGCTCTGCAATCTGGAGGCACTTCTCGGGAAGGGCGAGTTCCACTTCCAGGGCCTGCCGCTGAAGATCGACAAGGGCAGCGGCTCACCCGTGCGCGCCATTGCAACGCTCGGCTGAGATCCGGCTCAGAAATCGAGCGGCAGGATCGGCACCAGGGTGCCCGGGGGAGCGGCGGGCGCCTTGGCCGGCCTGACCAGCAGGCAATCGGCCTGCGCCAGCGGCGACAGCAGCGAGCTGTCCTGTGAGCGCACCGGCGTCACCACCGGGATCCCGTCGGGGCCGGCGACGGTGGTGGCGCGCATGTAATGCTGGCGCGGCCCGTTGGCCTCGATCTCCGCGCCGGCACGGGCCTGCAGCGGGGACTTGTCGTGCGCCGGCTGCCCGAGCAGCGCGCGCAGCAGCGGGATCAGGAACACCCGCGTGCACACCAGCGAGGACACCGGGTTGCCGGGCAGGCCAAGCACGCGCGAGGCGCCCAGCCGTCCGAACATCAGCGGCTTGCCGGGCCGCATCGCAATGTTCCAGAACGACAAGGCCATGCCGCGCTGCCTCAGCACCGGGCCGACCAGATCGTGGTCCCCGACCGACGCGCCGCCGATGGTGACGATGACGTCGGCACCCTCCGCGCGGGCGAACTGCGCTGCCAGGCTCTCGCGCGTGTCGCGGGCGATGCCGATGAACTCCACCTGCGCGCCCGAGGCCTCCGCCAGCGCCAGCACGCCCAGGTGGTTGGAGGAGATGATTTGTCCGGGCCCCGGCCTGCCGCCCGGCAACAGCAGCTCATCCCCGGTCGAGATCACCGCCACGCGCGGACGCTGGTGCACCTGAAGCGTGCCATGGCCCATGGCGGCCGCGAGCGACACCTCGCGCGGCCCCAGTCGCCGGCCGGCACCGAGCAGCACGTCGCCGGTGCGGAAATCGAAGCCCATGGTGCGCACGTGGCCATGGTCGGGCGTGCCCTCGCTCACGGTCACCTTGGCCCCGTCGCGCGCGGACTTGTCCTGCGTCGTGTTCTCCTGGATGACGACGGCGTCGGCGCCGGCCGGCAGCGGCGCGCCGGTGAAGATGCGCACGGCCTGTCCGGGGCCCACCGTCCCACCGAAGGGATGCCCCGCCGCCGCCTCGCCGATCACGGCGAGCGTCGCCGGCAGCTTGGCCACGTCGCCCGCACGCACTGCGTAGCCGTCCATGGCGGAGGCATCGAACGGCGGCTGCGTCAGGAGCGCGGCCAGCGGCTCGGCCAGCGTGCGCCGGTGCGCCGCCTCGATCGCCACGGCCTCGGCCGGCATGGGCGCAACGCCGTCCAGGATACGGGCCAGGGCTTCATCGACGGACAGCGGCGCGGGCATGGACCTGGGCTTCTCTCGGCTGCTCTTATCTTGTGCAGTCATACCGGGCCTTGGCGCTCCTATCCAGCACCCGATGCTCGGCTGTAGACAGCGGCACAAGGAAGGCTCTTGATTGCGCGTGCGCGTCCGATTTCGAAACAGCCCCTCGGGTCAGTGACCATGGCAGACCTCAACAACACCGACGTCCCCGACAAGGACCTCCCGCTGCGCGACGACATCCGCCTACTCGGCCGGATCCTCGGCGACACCTTGCGCGAGCAGCAGGGGGAGGCGGTATTCGGCAGTCGTCGAGCGCATCCGTCAGACCTCGGTTCGCTTCCATCGCGACGAGGACGACGGCCGCGCGGCGCGAGCTCGAAGGCACGCTGAACAGCCTCTCGCGCGGACACGCCATCCAGGTGATCCGCGCCTTCAGCTTCTTCTCGCACCTGGCCAATATCGCCGAGGACCAGCACCACATCCGTCGCACCCGCGCGCACGCCTTCGCCGCTTCGGCACCACGCGAGGGCACGATGGCCCACGCGCTCGCGCGCGCCAGGGAGGCGGGCATCCCGCGCGCGCAGCTCGCGGCCTTCTTCGCCACCGGCCATGTCGCGCCGGTGCTGACCGCCCATCCGACCGAGGTGCGGCGCAAGAGCACGATCGACCGCGAGATGGAGGTGGCCGAGCTGCTGGCCGAACGCGATCGCATCGCGCTCACGCCGGAGGAGGCCGCGCTCAGCGAGGAGGCGCTGCGCCGCGCCGTGCTGACGCTGTGGCAGACCAACCTCCTGCGCGGCACCCGGCTCGCGCGTCATCGACGAGGTGGCGAACGGCCTCTCCTATTACGACTACACGTTCCTGCGCGAGCTGCCGCGCTTCTATGCGGCGCTCGAGGACCAGCTCGCCGCGACCGACCCGACCTGGACCGGCACGGAGCTGGCCTCGTTCCTGCGCATGGGCAGCTGGATCGGCGGCGACCGCGACGGCAATCCCTTCGTCACGGAGGAGGTACTGCGCGCAGGCCTTGCGGCTGCAGAGCAACCGCGCGCTCGCCTTCTACCTCGACGAGTTGCATCTGCTCGGCGCCGAGCTGTCGCTCGACGGCCGGCTGGTCGGCGTCTCCGACGAGCTCTGCGGCCCTGGCGGAGCGCTCGCCAGACCAGTCGCAGAACCGCCACAACGAGCCCTACCGGCGCGCCATCTCCGGCATCTATGCGCGCCTTGCCGCGACCGCCTGGACGCTGGATCAGCTGCGAGGCCCCGCACCAGGCGGTCGGCGAGGCGCCACCCTATCGCCGACGTCGGCGAGCTGATCGCCGATCTCGCGGTGCTGCACCGCTCGCTCGTCGCCAACGGCTCGACGACGCTGGCCCGCGGCCGCCTCAAGACCCTGCGCCGCGCCGTCGACGTGTTCGGCTTTCATCTCGCCGGCCTCGACTGCGCCAGAACTCCGACGTGCACGAGCGCACCGTCGGCGAGCTGCTGGAGGTCGCGTGCCCCGGCACCGGCTATGCCGCGCTCGCCGAGGATCGAGCGCGTCGCTCTGCTGCTGACGGAGATCGCGACGACGCGCCCGCTCACCTCTCCGTTCGTGTCCTACTCCGCCGAGACCGCGTCGCGAGATTGCGATCGTGCGCGCGGCAGCCGAGGCGCATCGCCAATACGGGCAAGTCGGCGGTGCCGAACTACGTCATCTCCAAGGCCGACAGCCCCTCCGACATCCTCGAGGTGGCCCTGCTGCCAAGGAGGCGGGGCTGCTGCGGCCGCGCGAGGGCACGCTCGACCTCAACATCGTCCCGCTGTTCGAGACCATCGACGATCTGCGCAACTGCGGCGGCGTGATGGACGAGCTGCTCGGCCTGCCGCAGTACGCGCGCCTGCTCGAAAGCCGCGGCGGCGTGCAGGAGGTCATGCTCGGCTACTCCGACAGCAACAAGGACGGCGGCTTCCTGACCTCCGGCTGGGAGCTCTACAAGGCCGAGATCGCGCTGGTCGAGGTTTTCCGGCGTCACGGCGTGCACGCTGCGCCTGTTCCACGGCCGCGGCGGCTCGGTCGGCCGCGGCGGCGGGCCCGAGCTACCAGGCCATCCTCGCCCAGCCCGGCGGCGCCGTGCAGGGCGCGATCCGCATCACCGAGCAGGGCGAGGTGATCGCCAGCAAGTACTCGAACCCCGAGGTCGGCCGCCGCAACCTCGAGATCCTCGCGGCGGCGACGCTCGAGGCAACGCTGCTGCAGCCGTCACGAGCCGGCCCCGCGCCCCGAGTATCATGGCGGCGATGGAGGAGCTGTCGACGCACGCCTATCGCGCCTACCGCAACCTCGTCTACGAGACCGCCGGCTTCGAGCGCTATCTTCTGGGAATCGACGGTGATCGGCGAGATCGCCAAGCTCAACATCGGCAGCCGTCCGGCCTCGCGCAAGGCTTCGACGCGGATCGAGGATCTGCGCGCGATCCCCTGGGTGTTCAGCTGGGCGCAGTGCCGACTGATGCTGCCGGGATGGTACGGCTTCGGCACCGCCGTCAAGGCCTGGCTCGACGGCGCACCCGAGCGACGGCATGGCCGACGCTGCAGGCGATGTACCGCGAGTGGCCGTTCTTTCGAGAGCTGCTGTCGAACATGGACATGGTGCTGGCGAAGAGCGACATCGCCATCGCCTCGCGCTACGCCGAGCTGGTGGCCGACGCGGGCCTGCGCGACGGCGATCTTCTCGCGCCTGCGCGCCGAGTGGCAGCGACACGATCGACGCGCTGCTCGCGATCATGGGGCAGACAGAGCCTGCTGCGAAGCCAATCCGCTGCTCGCCCGCTCGATCCGCAATCGCTTCCCCTATCTCGATCCCCTCAATCACATGCAGCTCGAGCTGCTGAAACGCTATCGCGCCGGCGACGCCGACGAGAGCGTCGTGCAGGGCATCCACCTGACCATCAACGGCATCGCCGCAGGCCTGCGCAACAGCGGCTAGGGTTGGTCGGGTCAGAATTCGAGCGGAGCGTTGTCGATCACCTCCTTCATGACGAAGAAGGTGCGGGTCTGGCGCACTCCGGGGAGCGCGATCAGTTGCTCGCCGTGCAGGCGGTTGAAGTCGGCGATGTCGCGCACGCGGATCTTGAGGAAGTAGTCGAAGTCGCCAGCCACCAGGTGGCAGTCCAGGATGAAGGGCAGCTTGCGGATGGCGGCCTCGAAGGCGCCGAAGCTCTCGGGCGTGGACCGGTCCAACACCACGCCGACCACCACGAGGGTGCCGCGCTCGACGCGCTCCGGCGCGACCATGGCGCGGACCGCCCGCACGTAGCCGTCCTCGAACAGATGCCGCGTGCGGCGGTGACACGTCGCCGGGCTGACGGCGACCTTCTTGGCCAGCTCGGCGTTGGTCAGCCGACCATTGGATTGCAGCAGGCGAAGCAGGCGGCGGCCGACGCGGTCGAGCACAACGGTGACGGAAGGTTCTTTCTCCCGGATCTTCTTACGCATCCGATTCTTTCGCGTCTGGGGCGACAGCGTCTCTTGTCGCATAAGTCTGGCTTGATACTTGAAAGCACATCTCGCGGCAATTTGGCTACGCTCTTGCCATCGCACACCGGCCCAGGAGCAAGCGATGCTGGAGAAATTCGAGCGCTACCCCCTGACCTTCGGTCCGACGCCCATCGAGAAGCTCGCGCGTCTGTCCGCCCACCTCGGCGGCGCGGTCGAGATCTACGCCAAGCGCGAGGATTGCAACTCGGGGCTCGCCTTCGGCGGCAACAAGATCCGCAAGCTCGAGTACATCGTACCGGACGCCATCGCCTCCAACGCAGACACGCTGGTGACGATCGGCGGCGTGCAGTCGAACCATACCCGTCAGGTGGCGGCGGTTGCGGCCAAGCTCGGCATGAAGTGCCGGCTGGTGCAGGAGAGCTGGGTGCCGTTCGAGGACGCCGTCTACGACCGGGTCGGCAACATCTTGATGAGCCGCGTCATGGGCGCCGAGATCGAAATCGTGGACGAGGGCTTCGATATCGGCATCCGCCAGAGCTGGGAGCGGGCCATCGAGGACGTCAAGGCCAAGGGCGGCAAGCCCTATGCGATCCCGGCGGGCGCCTCCGTGCACAAATACGGCGGGCTGGGCTATGTCGGGTTCGCGGAGGAGGTGCGGGCGCAGGAGGCGGCGCTCGGCTTCAAGTTCGACTACATCATCGTCTGCACCGTGACCGGCTCCACGCATGCCGGCATGCTGGTGGGCTTCGCCAAGGACGGCCGCGCGCGCCGGGTAATCGGTATCGATGCGTCCGGCACGTTGGAGCAGACGCGGGCCCAGGTGCTCGACATCGCCCGCAACACGGCGGCCCTCGTGGACCTCGGCCGGGACATCGCGGACGACGATCTCGTGCTGATCGCCGACTACGCCTATCCGGCCTACGGCGTCCCCTCGGCGGAGACCAACGCGGCGATCCGGCTGGCCGCGCGCACGGAAGGCATGATGACCGACCCCGTGTACGAGGGGAAATCCATGCAGGGCATGATAGACCTCGTGCGCAAGGGCTATTTCCCGGCCGGCTCCAAGGTGCTCTACGCGCACCTGGGCGGCGTGCCCGCGATCAACGCCTACAGCTACGTCTATCGCAACGGCTGACGCCCATTCGGCATACGCGATCCCGGTGACGGCCCCTCACGCCGGCGAGCGTCGATTTGACTGGCGTCACGACAATCACGACGTCATCCCCGCGCAGGCGGGGACCCACGCAACTCTCCGCACACGCGCGGCCTGGTGTCGTGGGTGCCCGCCTGCGCGGGCATGACGCTGGAGCGCGACGCAGGGTCAATATGCGATCGCCCTCTTACTCGGCGCGGTAGGTGCCGGAGCGGCCGCCGGTCTTCTCCAGCAGGCGCACGCCGCCGATCGTCATGGCTTTGTCCGCCGCCTTCAGCATGTCGTAGATGGTGAGGCACGCGACCGAGACGGCGGTCAGCGCCTCCATCTCCACGCCGGTGGGGCCGGCCACCTTCACCTCGGCGGTGACGCGGATGCCGACGGGGTCGCGCGTCGGCTCGAACGCGACACTGGCCTTGGTGATCGCCAGCGGATGGCACAGCGGGATCAGCTCGTGCGTCTTCTTGGCCGCCATGATGCCGGCGATGCGCGCGGTCGCCAGCACGTCGCCCTTCTTGGCCGTGCCCTGCTCCACCAGCGCCAGCGTCGCCGCCGCCATCGCTACGAAACCCTCCGCTCGCGCCGTGCGATGCGTCGCCGCCTTGTCCGAGACGTCGACCATGCGCGCCTCGCCCCTCTCGTCCAGATGCGACAGCTTGGTCATCGCCGCCCCGGGCAAGAATGCGGTGGAGAGCATTGGGCCTGCCGGTCTTTGCCTCCCCCTGTGTCGAAGGCCCGCCTTCGACACAGAGACGGGGGAGGACGGAACGCCACGGGCTTAGCTCGGCCATCTCCGCGCTCGACATACCCACCAACCGGCGAGCTAAGTCCGAAGGCGTTCCTAGGTGGCGGTGTCTGCGGCGCGTGCCGCCCGTCACCCCCACCCGATGCGTCCAGCGACTTGGATCGGCCGTCGCGCGCGCTGAACAGTTGGCGATGGCCGATCCAAGCCGCGGACGCATCGCCCTCCCCCCTCTTCACGACGAAGGCAACGCCTTCGTCGCAGGGGGAGGCTAAGACGCGGCAACTGTATCGGCGGCGACGCTCAGTCGGTTCAGGCGCAGCGAATTCCGTCAGTCGCAATGTTGCACCCATCAGGCCGCTCCCAGCAGCGCCCGCGTCGCGGCGGTGACGTCGGCCTGGCGCATCAGGCTCTCGCCGACCAGGAACGCGTGCACGCCGGCCTGGGCGAGGCGCTGCAGGTCCGCGTGGGTGGCGATGCCGCTCTCGGCGATCACCGTGCGGTCCCTGGGCACGCGGGGTGCGAGGCGCTCCGTCGTCTCGAGCGTGGTGGCGAACGTCTTGAGGTCGCGATTGTTGATGCCGATCAGCCGGCAGTCGAGCGCGAGCGCGCGATCGAGCTCCTCCTTGTCGTGCACCTCGGCAATCGCGTCCATCCCCCATGCGCTGGCGTAGGCGCACAGCGTGCCGGCCATCACGTCGTCGACGGCGGCCATGATGATCAGGATGCAGTCGGCACCAAGCGCACGCGCCTCCGCCACCTGGTAGCGGTCGAGCATGAAGTCCTTGCGCAGGACGGGCAACTGCGCAGTGGCGCGCGCCCGCACCAGATGCTCGCTCGCGCCCTGGAACGAGGGGCCGTCGGTGAGCACGGATAGGCACGTCGCACCGCCCGCCTGGTAGGCCTGGGCCAGCGCCTGCGGATCGAAGTCGGCGCGGATCAGGCCCTTGGACGGACTCGCCTTCTTGATCTCGGCGATCAGGGCCGGCCGGCCGGCGGCGATCTGGGCGTGCAGCGCCGCGGCAAAGCCGCGGACGGGCGGCGCCTTGTGCGCGTCATCCTCGACCTCGGCGAGCGGCCGCCTGGCCACGGCGTCGGCGATCTCCTGGAGCTTGTAGGCGCTGATCTTCTTCAGAATGTCGGTCATGGCCGGCAGTTTACGCCGCCGCCGCGCGCCGCGCCACTGCGCATCCCTGCCCTGGGCATCCCGCCGCCAAGCTCAAGGCTTGCGCATCTCGTGCACGGTGATGGCGTGCGCGATCAGCGCTTCCTCCTCGGCGCTCGTCATGCGCGTGGGCGGGCCGGCGAGGCCGGCTGGCGACCTCGGACCATAGTTGCGGCTGAAAGGCTCGCTCGGATCGTCGGGACTCCGGCGGATGGCCGAGGTGGGCGCCACCTGGGCCGGCAGGCCGTCGTCCTCCGTCTCGGTGCGCTCGGCCTGCATCTGGGATCGGGCCGCCGCCGTCTCGCCCGCCGACGACGTCGCGCAACCGCCGAGCGCAACGGCAAGTCCGAGGAGGCCCAGCGAAGCCAACGCCCAGCCGAGCCCGGCAGGCACGCTTCCACGACGCAACCGACGCATGCGCAACGCCCTTCACCACACAACACGAACGGGCGCCAGTGAACCACGTGGGGGTTAAGCCGCAGCTAATGCTCGACCCGCCCTGGGACAACACAACGTGAGGCGGCTAGCCGCAAGACCGAGCCGACCTCGCCGAGGGCGCGGCCGCGCGCGTGGGAAACATCATCAGATGGGCGGCACGCAGCCGGTCAGTTGCATGAACCGCCGATGAATACCTCATTCAGAATGAGTTCAACGTCCGGGACCTAAGTTGCCCTTACCCTGAAACTCTATCTTCCCCGGCGTGATCCAAGGGGGCTCGGCACTCAGGGTTGCCGGGCCCTTTTGCTTTTCGGCCGCGAGCCGCAAAAAGGCGAGTTGGGAGTTCACGCAGGCGGGGCCGGAACGAGCCCATAGCGCAGCATCGTCTCCTTCATCTTCGCGAGGTCGGGAGGGCCACCGGCAATCAGGGCGGCCATCTCGCGGAAATACGCGGGACCTAGAACGCCGGGGCTCAAGACGCACAGGCACGAGGCCGGCGCTTGCGTGTCGTTGCGGAAACCATGCACGATCCCCCGCTTGATGAAGACCGTTTGGCCGGGTCCCACGTCGACATCCTCTCCGTCGACCCTCCAGGTCGTCACGCCCACCAGGCCGTAGATGGTCTCGTCCCAGGTCTCATGATGGTGCGGCACGGGCATCCGCGCATTCGGATGCACCGTCATCTCGAACATGTCGAGACTGCCGCCGGTGTCGTCCTTGCTCCGCAGGAACCGCAGTTCCAGACCACCGATGCGTATGACTTCCGGCATGAACCGTCTCCGCCTCGACAACTGGGACGCCATTGGCGTGGCCCGCGATCGTAGGCTCGTGCGCCGTCATTGGCTACCTTCGCCCCGCGGGACATCGACGCCGTGAAGATATCGATATTCGCGGGAGTCAGGGCGATGACCGGCCGAACACGCGCGCGAAGAAGCCTTTGTTCGCCGGCTTGGCGGCGGCGGTCATGACGCCGGCGAGCGTCGTGTAGGCCTCGACCCACGCGACCCTGACCGCTGGCGTGAATGCATCGCCCAGCCCCTGGCCGAGCGTCCAGATCAGCGCTTCGCCCACGGGCTTGTAGTGCTCCGCCGTCACGCCGTAGCCGGCATGGCGCCGCCCGAGGTCCTGCACGGCGGGGACGATCTTGTCGACCTGATGCAGGTTGGTGACGGCCGTGCCGAGCATGGCCATCAGCTTGCGCTTCTGCTCCTTGAGATCGGCCGGAAACAGCGGCCGCACCTGCGGGGCGATTTCGAACAGCCGCCCATAGAAGAGATCCGCCGCTTGCGCAGCGATCGGCTGGACCTTCTTGAAGCTCTCCTGCACGAGGCCGACTTGCTCGGGTGTCATGATGTCCTCCGTTGCGACCGGCTGGTCGCGCGTGCGCCAGGCCGACGCCTTCGTGAGGACAGAGGATCAAGATCCGTACCAAGTGCAGCCGAACTGAAAACGCGATACGGATCAATGCACTGATACACGGCTTCCGACGCCGGCAAGGTCGCTCGCGTGCGCGCCGTTGCGGCAGCATTGCCGCTTTGCTCGGCAGCGCACTATGCTCGACGGTGAACCGGGAGAAGGGCCAGTGTGATGATCGCGAAGTCCGCATCATCGCTCTGGGCTGGGTTGATGAGCGGACTTCTCGATCTAAATCACACTGGAAGCCTCATTTTGCTAGTGTCCTTCAGATCGCGAAATTCGCTCCGAGGGTGCCGCAGAATGAGGCGAATTTCGCGATCAGGACACTAGCGATGGGCACGGACACATTGGAACGGCTGGCAATCCGCGAGACCGTCGAGAACTGGGCGGTGTGGCGCGACGCCGGCGACTGGGAGCGGTTCCGCACCGTCTGGCACGCCGACGGCCGCATGATGGCGACCTGGTTCCAGGGCACGGCCGACGAGTTCATCGCGGTGAGCCGCGCCGGCTTCGACAAGGGCGTCAGCATCCTGCATTTCCTCGGCGGCAACTCCGTGGACCTGGCAGGCAGCCGCGCCATCTCGCAGACCAAGATGACGATCTCGCAGCGCGCTCGCGTGCACGACGTGCTGGTCGACGTCGTCTGCACCGGCCGGTTCTACGATTTCTTCGAGAAGCGCGAGGCGCGCTGGGGCCTCGTGCTGCGCCAGCCGATCTACGAGAAGGACCGCATGGACCCGGTCGACCCCGCCGCGCGGCTGACGCTGGACGCGGCGCTGCTCGCCCGCTTCCCCGAGGGCTACCGCCACCTCGCCTACCTGCAGACCCAGATCGGCTTCAAGGTGAAGCCCGATATGCCCGGCCTGAAGGGCCCGGAAGTGCAGGCCCTCTACGCGCGCGGGCAGGCCTGGCTCGCGGGCAAACCGCTCTGATCTTGCGCGCGGCTGGGCTATGATCGCGCCAGCCGCAACAAATTCACAGCAAATGGGGAGACGCCGCCGCCATGGTCGCGATAGCCGTACTCGACGATTACCAGAACGTCGCCTTGCGCATGGCCGACTGGTCCGGCCTGCAGAAGAGCCAACCGCGTCGTCGTCTTCAACGAGCGCCTCAACGACGTGGACGCCGCCGCGCGCGCGCTCGCCGACTTCGACGTCGTCTGCGTGATGCGCGAGCGCATGCCGGTCCCCCGCGCGCTGTTCGAGCGGCTGCCCAAGCTGAAACTGCTGGTGACCACCGGCAAGCGCAACGCGTCGATCGACATGGCGGCAGCGGCTGACCACAAGGTGGTCGTCTGCGGCGCGGCCGGCGGCTACGGCGGGGGCAGCGGCCTCTCCACCGCCGAGCTGGCCGTCGGGCTGATGCTGGCCATGGCCCGCCACTTGCGCGAGGAGTTCCACGCCATGCGCCCCGGCGGCGGCTGGCAGACGACCGTCGGCTTCGATCTCGACGGGCGCACGCTCGGCATCATCGGCCTCGGCAATCTCGGCTCCAAGGTCGGCAAGGTCTGCGCCGCCATCGGCATGAAGGTGATCGCCTGGAGCGAGAACCTGACGCCCGAGCGCGCCAAGGCCCAGGGCGCCGAGCGCGTCGACAAGGACGAGCTGTTCCGGCGCTCGGACGTGATCAGCATCCACACGGTGCTGTCGCCGCGCACGAAGGGGCTCGTCGGCGCGCGCGAGCTGGCTCTCATGAAGCCGACCGCGATCGTCGTCAACACCTCGCGCGGCCCGATCGTCGACGAGGTGGCGATGCTGGCGGCCTTGCGCGAGAAGCGCATCGCCGGCTACGGCGCCGACAACTACGACGCCGAGCCGGCCCCGCCAGACCATCCCCTGCGCTCCGAGCCGCGCGCCCTCCTGACCCCGCATCTGGGATACGTGACGGAGGACACCTATCGCGGCTTCTACGGCTCAACCGTCGCCGCCATCGAAGGCTGGCTCGCCGGCAAGCCAGTGGGCGTGATCACCTGAAGGGGCGCTCCTAGTCCCGCGACGGACACGTCGATCGGCGCCGAGTAATGAGCCCTGGCCGATCGGGCGGCCCGAGATAGGTGCAACGCGCCACAAGACGCCAGCCGCCGAGCGCATCAAGCGTGTGGGGCACCGACCAACTGTCCGCCGTCGGTGTCTCGAGAGCATCGTTCAGGCGAGACGATAGACTCTCCGCGCCGTGCCGCTGAACAGCGCGATCTTTTCCTCGGCCGACGCCTTGGCGGCGATGCGCTTGAAGGCGTTCCACAAGGCGGCATAGCCGATCCCCATCTTGTCGACGGGGAAATTGCTTTCAAACGTGCACCGCCCGGCGCCGAACAGCTCGATGCACGGCTCGATGTAGGGGCGCCAGTAGTCCGCCAGCTGATCGGAGGACGGCGGGGCGGGCAATGCATTGTAGTCGTAGGCCGCGAGCCGCATCATCATGCCGCCGAGCTTCATGGTGACGTTCGGGCAGGCGGCGATCTCGGGCAGCGTCTTGCGCCACTGGGCGTGCACCTCCTTCTGCTTGCCGGCGAAGGGGCCGTAGCCGAGCGGCATGCCCGTGTGGTTCATGACGATATTGGCGTCCGGACACGCGCGCGCCAGGTCGAGCAAGTCGGCGTGCTGGTGATGGTAGACGAGGGCGTCGAGCGACAGCCCCATGGCGGTCAGCCGATCGAGGCCGGCGCGGAAGTCGGCGCGCAGGTAGTGCCCCGGCCCGGCGCCATGGTGATTGTTGCCGATCACGGGGTCCTCATGCCAGCCAGCGGCATTGCGGACGCCGCGAAAGCGGCCTCGGCCTGCCTCGACCAATGCCGCCAATACGGGCTCCACGCGATCGCCGAGCGCCAGGTCGGCGAAGCCGACGATGCCGGCGGCGACGCGCGTGTTGCCGCGACGCTCGGCATCGCACCGCGAGGCGAGATCGGCGACGAACTCCACCTCGCCGACGGAACGCAGCTCCGCCGGCCCGGAGGTGCGATAGTTGGTGCGGCATTCGATGAAGACGGTGGCCTCGACGTTGTGGCCGGTCCCCGTGTCGGCCAGCAGCTCATCGACCAGATAGCGCCCACGCTCGTCCCACAGGTGATGGTGGGTATCGACGATGGCAAGCTCGGGCTCCAGGATCGCCTCCGCCGGCGCGCGGGCCAGCCAGTCGGGCCTCGGCGGGAAGATGCGGCCGTACGCGGTCGGTTGATTTTCACCACTCATGGGGATCCTCGGCTTGTCGGCTTTTGCCCGGCCACCTTGCGCGCGTCGCTACTGGCGGTGCGAGAAGGCGGTCTCGGCGCTGGTGATGAACTCGAGCAGGCAGGCGCGCCCTTCCTCCGTCTGCCGGCGCGCGCGGCGGAAGGCGTTGGCGATCTCGCCGGGGTCCTCCACGCGCTCGCTCCACCCGCCCAGCTCGCGTGCCAGCGCGGCGTAGTTGCCGCCGAGGTCGCGGGACTTGTGCTTCTCGTGGCTGAGCTTCATGTGGGGGATCTCGATCGCCATGGTGGAGTTGTTCAGGACCACCGTCAGGATCGGCACGTTCGAGCGCACGGCCGTCTCGAAATCGAGACCGGTCATGCCGAACGCGGCGTCGCCCATGAAGTTGACGCAGAACTTGTCGGGCGCCGCCACCTTGGCGCCGATGATGAGGCCGAGCCCGGTGCCCAGCTGATGCGACTTGCCCCAGCCGATGTAGCCGCGCGGATGCGTCGCCGCGTAGAAGGGCAGGACCTGATCGCGCGGACTGCCGGAGTCGTGCGTGACGATGGCATCCTTGGGATCGACGACATTCATGAACTCGCTGATCACGCGATAGGGATTGATGGGACGCTCGTTGGAGGTCAGCTTGGCCTTCCAGGTCTCGAGCCAGCCCTCCCGCAGCCGCGCGATCTCCTGGGCCGGCTGCCGGCTGCGCGTCTTCTTGCCGAGGCGGTCGCGGACGGCCTCGAGCAGCTGGGCCAGCACCAGCTTGGCGTCTCCCAGGATCGGCACGTCGACGGCGTACGTCTTGTAGAGATCGCGCGCGTCGTTGGTGGCGTGGATGATCTTCTTGCCGGGTGCGATCGACGGGCTGGTGATCCGGTGCGGCGTGAAGCTGCAGCCGATGCCGAGCACGACGTCGGCGGCGTCGAGAAAATGCCGGCCGTGGCCGGTATAGACGATGCCGCCGGTGCCCAGAGACAGAGGATGGTTCTCGGGGAAGACGCTCTTGCCGTCGACCGAGGTCATGACGGGAGCCTGCAGCAGATCGGCCAGCGCCAGCAGCTCGGCGCTCGCCTGTGCATAGAGGACACCCTGGCCGGCATAGAGCAGGGGCGCCTTGGCCTCGAGCAGCAGTTTGGCCGCCTCCTCGATGTCGCGCGGATCGCCGCCGGAGCGCGCCGCGCGGACGGGATCGTAGGCGATCGTATCGGTGCCGAGCTCCGTCTTCACGACGTCGGCCGGCACCTCGAGCATGACGGGGCCGAGCCGGCCGCTCTTCAACTGGCTGAACGCGCGGCGCATCGCGGGCACGACCTGGCCCGGCAGCGTCAGCTCCTCCACCGACTTGGTGACCGAGGCGTACGTGCGCGTCGACTTGAACATGGGGAACAGCTGCGCCGTGTCGCGGGGATGACCGAGCGGCAGCAGCAGCACCGGGCTCGAATCCGAATAGGCGGTGGCGATGCCGGGAAAGGCGTTCTCGGCGCCGGGGCCATATTGCATCGCGAACACCGCGGGCGGCTGGCCGTTGACGGTGCGCGCAAAGCCGCTCGCCATATCGACGCCCACCCGCTCCTGGCGGCAGATGATCGGACGCAGGCCTGCCGCGACGGCTGCCTCGATGATGGGGGTGGTCGGGAAGCAGAAGAGGGTCGAGATGCCCTCGCGCTTGAGGATCTGGGCAATGGCATCCATCACGAGCATGTCGGGCTCCTCGGCTTTCCGTGCGGCCACCTTATGGGGCGGCCCCGGGCGTTGCAACGAGACGGATCATGGCGCACCGCACGCCCCGGCGCTGCCAATCGCGGACCCGAGCTGTTACGATGCAGTCGCCTCGTAGAGGCGGGATGCTGCGGATGAGCGAGCGATGAAACGAGCGATGACATGGGCCCACTGAAAGGCATTCGTATCGTCGAGATGACCGGGCTGGCGCCGGGGCCCTATTGCGCCATGCTGCTGGCCGACATGGGGGCGGAGGTGTTGCGCATCGAGCGGCCGGGCGGCACCCGGCCCGGGGTGAGCGACCGCCTGTCCCTGCTGAACCGCAGCCGGGGAACGGTGGTGGTCGATCTCAAGTCTCCGCACGGCGTCGCGGCGGTCGCCCGCCTGGCAGGCAAGGCCGATGCGCTGATCGAGGGGTTCAGGCCCGGCGTGATGGAGCGCCTCGGGCTGGGACCGGACGTCTGCCTGAAGGCCAACCCCAGGCTGGTCTACGGCCGGATGACGGGCTGGGGCCAGGACGGACCGCTGGCCGACGCGCCGGGGCACGATCTCAACTACATCGCGCTCTCGGGCGCGCTGCACTCGATCGGCCGCAAAGGCGAGCCGCCGACCATTCCGCTCAACCTGATCGGTGATTTCGCCGGCGGCGGGATGTTGCTTGCGTTCGGAATGCTCTGCGCGCTCATAGAGGCGATGCGCTCGGGGCAAGGCCAGGTCGTCGACGCCGCCATGGTCGACGGCGCGGCCTCGCTGATGACCTTCATGCACGGCCTGCGCGCGCAAGGGGTTTGGAGCGACGAGCGCGGCGAGAATTCGCTCGACGGTGCCTCGCCCTGGTATCAGGTCTACGAGACAAGCGACGGGCAATACGTGAGCATTGCCAACGTCGAGAAGAAATTCCACGACGAGCTGTTGCGTATCACGGGACTGGACAAGGAGAACCTGCCGGGGCAGCACGACCGCAAGAATTGGCCGAAGCTGCGTGCGCGCTTCGCCGAGCTGTTCCGCGGCAAGACGCGCGCCGAATGGTGCGCGCTGCTGGAGGGCAGCGAGACGTGCTTCGCACCCGTGCTGACGATACCGGAGGCGATGGAGCATCCCCACAACCGCGCGCGCAAGGCCTTCATCGAGGTCGACGGCGTGATGCAGCCGGCCCCCGCGCCGCGCTTCAGCCGCTCCCGACCCGAGCCGACGAGAGCGCCCGACATTCCCGGCAGCGATACGGAAGGCCTGCTCGCGAGTTGGGGCTTCTCGGCTCAGGAAGTCGCCGAGCTGCGCGAGCAGGGTGCCCTGGGGTAGGCAGGCGCACGGCTATTCGGCGGCGGCGGCTCGAGGCGCCGACGCCAGCCATTCGGGCGCGTCGCCGCCGAGCTGCGGGGTCGGTCGCGTCCAATGGGGCGGCGTCTCCGAGAACCTCAGGATCGGGCCGAGATGCCGCAACGGGCCGCCATTCGGCCGGCTCTCGATGCGGATCGCATCGAGCTCGGCGGCCGACAGGTCGAGACCCAGCCCGGGAAACGCGAGCCTGCCCTGGCGACAGACGAACATGCCGGACTGGCAGAGTGACACGCGCACGTGATAGCTGCCGCCGTCGCGCGCCCGCTTGGCAAGCGCCAGCAGGATGCCATAGGCGGCGAGGTAGCCGGTCGTGTAGTCGCACGCGGCCGCGGGCAGCAAGGCCGGGCCGTCCGGGCGAGCGGCCGTGCGGCCTTCGTGGCAGAGGCCGGTCATCGTCTGCGCCACCTGCTCCCAGCCGCCGCGGTGGCTGAACGGGCCGTCCGCGCCGTAGCAGTTGACCGAGGCGTAGACGATGCCGGGCCGCAGTGCCGCGACCTCCTCGGGTCCGAAGCCGAGCTTGGCGATCATGCCGGGACGGTAGCCCTGCGAGAACACATCCGCCCCCTTCACCAGCGCCCGCATGCGCGCCGCGTCCTCCCGTTGCGCCAGGTCGAGGAAGCAGCTGCGCTTGCCGTGGTTGGTATCGAGGACGTGCTCGGGGATCTGCGGCAGGCGCTCGGCCGCGACCATCAGCACGTCGGCTCCGTGCTCGGCGAGCGTGCGCGCAGCCATCGGTCCGGCCAGGATGCGCGTGAGATCCAAGGCGCGGATGCCGCTCAAGGGACGGCCACCATCGGGGAGTGGCTCGGGATCGCTGTCGCCGATCTTGAGGATCTCGACGATCGGTTTGCCGGCGAGGACCTGGCCATGCGGATGCGCCAGCCACTCCTCGTTCGAGCGCACCATGCCGCCGCACACACGCGTCTCGTCGATGGCCGCCTCGAGCTCGAGCGCGTCCCATTTGGCGACGGCCTTCGCCACGGACTGGGGATTGAGCTCGCAGCCGAGCAGCTTCTGCATGCGCGCCTGCAGGTTCGGCAGGCCGAAATGCGTCAGCACCCAGCGCCCGTCCTTGGCCTGCCACGGCTGGGTGATCGCGATCATGGCCTCGTGGTTCTTGTTGACCACGGGCGTGAACACGCCATCCGCGCCGGGCCGCTGCAGGTAGACGGAGCTGCGCAGGCCGGCCGCCGCGTGGCGCACATCGATCGAGACCTTCTGCCGTCGGCCGGTCTTCAATTCCCAGAGATCGGAGACGGCGACGCCGACGCCGCCGAGCACGGCGGCACAGGTCTCCCCGATCCTGAAGCGCGTGGAGAAGACGGGATCGGCGCCCTCGATGGCGACTTCCCCGGCCTCCGGCTGCCCGCGACCGCTGAAGGCCGCGCGCACGCCCATGACCTCGTCGAAAGCCGTCGCCATGCGCCGATCCTCCCTGATGACGCCGCCATCATGCCGTGGCGGCCGGCCGAGGTCCATACGGCCCGACCGCCCGCTTCACGCCGCTCGCGCGGCGCGTTCATCGCCGATATGCTCACCCCCGGTCATGTCGGCACACACGCGGAGCCGGGCGATGAAATGGCAGATCGGCGACGTCACCGTCACGAAGATCGTGGAGCTCGAGACGACGGGCGGCAGCCGGTTCATCCTGCCCCAGGCGACGCGGGAGGCCATCCTCCCCATTTCCTGGCTGATCCCGCACTTCGCGGACGAGGACGGCCGGCTCAAGATGAGCATCCACGCGCTCATGGTCGAGGCCCCGGGACGGCGGATCATCGTCGACACCTGCCTCGGCAACGACAAGAAGGACCGGCGCATCCCCACCTGGAACGACCGGCAGGGGCGCTTCCTAGAGGATCTCGCCGCGGCCGGCTTTCCCCGCGAGAGCATCGATACGGTGCTGTGCACGCACCTGCACGTCGATCATGTCGGCTGGAACACGATGCTCGACGGCGGACAGTGGGTGCCGACCTTCCCGAAGGCGCGCTACCTGTTCGGGCGGATCGAGTACGAGCACTGGAGCCGGCAGACCGAGCGCGCCGACATGCTCCCTGTGTTCGCCGACAGCGTGCGGCCGATCTTCGAGCGCGGCCTCGCCGATCTCGTCGAGTGGGATCACCAGATCTGTCCGGAGCTGCGACTGATGCCGAGCACGGGCCACACACCCGGGCACGCCAGCGTGCTGATCGGCTCGAAGGGGAAGCGCGCCATGATCACGGGCGACTTCGCCCATCATCCCTGCCAGATGGCGCATCCCGAATGGTCCTCGACGGCCGACTACGATGCCACTGCAGCTGAGGCGACGCGCCGACGCATCTTCGGCGAGCTTGCGGGCGAGCCCGTGCTCGTGATCGGGACGCATTTTTCCGGGCCGACGGCAGGCCATGTCGTGCGCGACGGCAACGCGTTCAAACTTTCGGTTTGAGCGCGGGGGCGCGGCCCGTTGACATCCCAAGATCGGGGCCGTAGTAGGTTGCCCGCCATGAAGCTCGAGATGATCCAGCGACGCCGCCGCATGCTCACGCCGAACCGGGCGCGAGTGCGATGACGCTCGACAGATAGCGATCATCCACAAGCCGCGCCCGATAGCGCGGCTTTTTCGTTTCCGGCCCCAATTCCCGAGAGATATGGCGATGACTGCGCCCCTGAAGTCGAACAGCGACTCCTCGATCGAGATCACCACGGACCTTGCGCGCATCGACCTCGACCGCGTGCACGATTGGCTGGCGCGCAAGAGCTACTGGGCAGGCGAGATGCCGCGCACCGTGTTCGATCGCGGCGTGGCCAACTCGCTGTGCTTCGGCGCGCTCGACGGGCGCGCGACGGTCGGCTTTACCCGCGTGATCTCGGACCGAGCGACGTTCGCCTATGTGTCCGACGTGTTCGTCGATCCCACACGTCGCGGCACGGGCATCAGCAAGGCCCTCATGGCGGCGGTCGCGGCCCATCCCGAGCTGCAGGACCTGCGGCTTTGGGTGCTCGCGACCGCCGACGCGCATGGGTTGTATACAAAGTACGGCTTCAATGCGCTTGCCTCGCCGCAACGCTACATGGAGCGGCGCGACCCGGAGGTCTACCAGCGGCTGGCGAGTGCGGCCCGCGCGCCGGCGTCGTAAGCGACGCACAAAAAGTCGGCTGCGCTTAGTCTTCCGGCGTGCTGCGCTTGGGCGGTGTTGTCTCCAGCCAGTCCAAGAGCGTGGCGTTCAGCTCGCGCGGATAGCAATGGCTGAGATCGTCGATCTGCCGATAGGTGACGACCGCACCGGCCCGTGACAGGGCTCTCTGCGCCTGCCGGGCCAGCTCGACAGGAAACATCCAGTCGAGCGCCCCGTGCGCGATGTGGATGGGCAGCCCGCGCGTGCGATCCGCATCGGCCATCTGCGCCAGGAGCGGGTGAAACGCCGCGGCGACGGGTGCCAGGTGCGTGAAGGGCGACTCCGCCTCGAGGCCCGAAACGTAGGTGAACGTGCCGCCATCGCTCATGCCCGTCAGCAGCATGCGCGCGCCATCCACGTTCCATCGCGAGCGGACGAGCTCAAGGATGCGCGCGATGTTGGGCGTGTCCACGTCCGGACCGGTCAGAGCCCAGGTGCTGCCGACCGAAGTCGGGGCCACCAGGATGGCGCCGCGGCTGCGGGCATCGCGCAGCCAGCTCCACAGGAACAGGCGCCCGGTGCCGCTGCCGCCATGCAGCGCCATGACCAGCGGCCAGGCATGATCCGGCGTGTAGTGCTCGGGAACGTAGAGCCAGAATCCGCCCCGCTCGCTGTCGCCCGCGGCGAACTGCATGACCCCGGTGTTGTCGCGGGCGGGGGCGGGCAAGAAGAGCTTCTGCAGGGTTTCATCCGATCGCAGCGAGGGATCGAGAAAGAACCGGTTCACGGGCGAGAGGATGCCGGCGAGCGGATAGAGCGCCTCCAGCCCCTTGGGCAGAAGGCGGAGCGCGCGGGAGACGCCGCGAATGTCGCCGCCGCCCTCCAGAGTCGCGCGCAAGCCGGCGAAGGCCGCCAGCGCCGCATCGCTGGCCGCGTCGAGCGCGCCCCTGATGCCCGACAGGCGCTCGGGCCATTCCGGCTGGTTCGCCCGGGCGGACTTCAGATCCTCGTCGGGCGTCCCGATGCTGGACATGAGCTCCGCGAAGTCGGGGGGATGGAGATGTCGCGCCACGAAAGCGAGCATCTCGAATGCCCGCAGCAGTGGATCGAGAACAGCGAGAACGGGTTCGGCTTGAGGCTCGTCCATGCCACCCTCCCGGCAGCGCCACTGATCGTGAGCGGGTCTGCCCCACTATAGACGATGTCGATCGGCCGGAGCCCCGGCGACGTCGGAATTGCCGTGCGGTCACCGCCGGCCGGAGAATTCTGCGCACGAGGGCTTGCGTTGCTTCATCGGGGCAACGGATGATCCGCGCGGACTGACAAAAGAGCCCGATGGACGCTACCCACGTATAGGCAAGCCATGATCACGGTGTTCGGCTCGATCAATGTCGACCTGACCTTCTGCTTGCCGAACCTGCCCTCGGTCGGCGAGACGGTGCTGACGCCAACCTACAGCCACGCCGTCGGCGGCAAGGGCGCGAACCAGGCCGTCGCGGCGGCGCGCGATGGAGCGACGACCTCGATGATCGGTTGTGTCGGCGACGACAGCTATGGCGCGATCGCGCGCGCGGCGCTGGCGGATGTCGGCATCGACGTCGGCGGCCTCGAGGCCGTGTCCGGCACCACCGGCCTTGCCGTCATCTGGGTCGATGGCGAGGGCAGGAACCAGATCGCCGTCGCGTCGGGCGTGAACATGGCGCTCGAAGCCGGGGCGCTGGCGAGGCGCGCGCCGGCCGCCGGCACATTCGTCGTGCTGCAGATGGAGGTTCCCGCCGCCGAGGTCGAAGCGGCCATCGGGCATGCCCGGCGAGCCGGCGCCAAGATCATCCTCAACCTGGCACCGGCGCTGCCCATCGCTCCCTCGGCGCTGCGGCACGTCGATATCCTCGTCGTCAACGAGCATGAGGCGGCCGCGCTGTGCGGTCACCTCGGACTGCCGCAAGTCGAGCCGGCTGACCAGGCAGTCGCCCTGGCGCGCGATCTCGGCAATACCGTGATTGCCACGCTCGGTGCGGCGGGTGCGGTCGGTGCGCATGGGGACGAGACCTGTCGCGTCGAGGCCTTTCCCGTGACCGCCATCGATACGACGGGCGCCGGCGACTGCTTCGTCGGCGTGCTGGCCGCGGCCCTGTCGCGGGGCGCAACCCTGCCCGAGGCGATGCGACGCGCGGCCGTCGCAGGCAGCCTCGCGTGCACCATCGTGGGGGCGATGCCGAGCTTCCCGACGCGCCACCAGATCGATGCGGCCCTGGCGCGGGCCGGGCGGCGATAGCTCAGAGGGCAAAGGGCATGAGCAAGACCAAGATCCTGATCGATTGCGATCCCGGACACGACGACGCCGTAGCGATCCTGTTCGCGGCCCGACATCTGGATCTCGTCGGCATCAGCACGGTGCACGGCAACAACGCGATCGAGAACACCACGCGCAACGCGCTCGCCATCCTCGAGCTGGCGGGGCTCGATGTGCCGCTGGTCGCCGGCAGCGCCGATCCGCTGGCGCAACGGCGGGTGGCGGCCGCCGCGGTGCACGGCAAGAGCGGTCTCGACGGCGCCGAGCTGCCGGAGCCGAAGCGGCGGCCAATCGAGGCGCATGCCGTGGACTTCATCATCGACATGGCCGCCCGGCATCGCGGCGAACTCGTGCTGGCGACGATCGGCCCCGAGACGAATGTGGCACTCGCCCTGCGGCGCGAGCCGCGCCTCAAGGGCTGGCTGCGCGAGATCACGGTCATGGGCGGGTCGACGGGCTCCGGCAACGTGACGACGGCGGCCGAGTTCAACATCCACTGCGATCCGGAAGCCGCCTGGGCCGTGTTCAACAGCGGCGTGCCCATCCGCATGGTCGGATTGAACGTGACGCGGCGCACCGGCTTCAACCGCGCCGACATCGACGCGATGAAGGCCGGCGGACGCAAGGTCGCGTCCACGATCGCGGACCTGATGGCCTTCTATCTTGCGCGCCAGCGGGAGCGGCACGGGCTCGACGTCGCGCCCATGCACGATGTGTGCGCCATCGTTCCTTACGTTGACCCGACGCTGATCGAATACCGTCACACGCGCGTCGATATCGAGCTCGCGGGAACCCACACGCGCGGCATGACGGTGTGCGACCTGCGTCCGGCGCGGTTGTCCGCCGCGCAGGACCAGCCGGCACCCAACGCCCTGGTCGCCATCGACGCCAAGAGCCGTCCGCTGATCGAGAAGGTGATCGACACCCTCTTGTCCTACGACTGACACCGATCCGGCTGACCAACTCCTCAGAAACGTCATGCCCGTGTAGAGGGGCATCCACCCGAGCAGTTTGCCTGGGTCCCCGCCTTCGTGCCGGAGGCGCGACGTTGCTATTCCGCCGGCTGGGGCCTGGGCTCGGCCAGCACGGTCTCGTTGCCGGGGGAAGGATGGCGCGGCACCAGGAACGAGAGGCTGAGCGAGACGGTCGCCACGCAGGCGCCGAGCCAGAAGATGATTGCCGGATTGAGCATACCGAGCGTGCCGAAAGCGACGGGCACGATCACGGCGGCGATGTGGTTGATCGTGAACGCGGCCGACATGGTCGCGGCCATGTCGGCGGGATCGGCGATCTTCTGGAAGTAGGTGCGCTGGGCCAGCGTGAGCGTGAAGAAGATGCCGTCGAGGACGAACAGCAGCCCGGCCACCTGCCAGCTCGCGGTGGTGGCGTAGCCGGCGAAGACCAGGATCAGCACCGTGTTCTCGAGCATGATGGTGCGCCGCTCGCCCGCCCGCATCACGAGTGAGCCGAGGCGCGGCGCCAGCACCGAGTTGAGAGAGGTCGTCACCAGCATCAGCATCGCCATGTCGGCGACCGAATAGCCGAACTTCTTGACCAGCAGGAAGCCGCCGAAGGCGAAGAACAGCTGGCGCCGCGCCCCCGTCATGAAGGTGAGCGCGTAGTAGAGCCAGTAGCGCTTCTTGAGCAGGATGCCCTTCCGCTGCGGCACCGGGCCCTCGAAGCGCTGGAAGTAGGCCATGGCCGCCAGCACCAGCACCGCGCAGGCGATGCCGATCACCAGATACAGCTCCTCGAACACCCGCCAGCCCATCCACCAGGCGATCGCCAGTCCGCCGTAGGCCACGAACGACGCGCAGGCGCCGGCGGCCGTGATCATGCCCATCAGCCGCGGCGCCTCGGCCTTCGACAGCAATTGAAGCTGCAGGGAGGCATTGGCCGTCTCGAAATAATGGAAGCCCACCGACATGATGAAGGTGGTGATGAGCACGCCGCTGAGGGTCGGGAACTGTCCGGTGAGGGCGACGCCGATGCCGAGGATGAACAGCGCCGCGTAGGCGAGCGTCTGCTCGCGCATGTACATCAGCCAGAAGATGGCGGTGAAGGCGAGGAAGCCCGGGATCTCGCGCACGCTCTGGGTGATGCCGGCCTCGGCCCAGTTGAAGCCCGCCCGCTCGACCGTGAAGTTGTAGAGCAGCGCCGACCAGCCGGCGAAGCCCAGGTAGTTGATGAAGCTCAGCGCCATCATGAAGGCGATGGGCTTGGAGCGGAGTTGGGCGAGGAGAGGGGGCATCTTCGGAGCGAATTCCAGAACGGCGCTAGCCAAGCTGTGCCCGCTCGCATAAGTGCGGTCAACGACTTTGGCGCGACGCTGTTAGCTGTCATCCCGGGCTTTATGCCCGGGATCCATGGTGCGGCGAGTCCCCGCGGCACCGTTTACGCGACAGCGCAACCACAGAGTACGGGGATCGCTGGATCCCGGGGACAAGCCCCGGGATGACAACGTCTTACTTCTTCTTGGCGTCCAGGGCGGCGAAGGTGCTGCCTTCGGCGGCGAGCTTCTCGACCAGGGGTGCGATCTTCCAGCGGGAGCCGTACTTGGCCTCGTAGGCCTTGATCTTCTGGGCCACCTTCTCGAGGCCCATATTGTCGGCCTGCCACATGGGGCCGCCGCGCCAGGCCGGGAAGCCGTAGCCATTGAGATACATGACGTCGCAGTCGCTGGCACGGAGCGCGATGCCCTCCTCCAGGATCTTGGCGCCCTCGTTGGCGAGCCGCAGCAGGCAGCGCTCGACGATCTCCTCGGCCGGGATGTGGCGCTGCTTGATCTGCAGGGCTTCGGCCTCGGCGCGGATCAACGCCTCGATCTCGGGATCGACCTGGCGCTTGCGGTTGGAGTCGTACTTGTAATAGCCGGCACCGGTCTTCTGCCCGTGCCGGCCCATCTCGACGATCTTGTCGGCGACGCGGGCGAACTGCGCCGCCTCTCCGGTGAGCTTGCGCTCCTTGCGGATGCGATAGCTGACGTCGAGGCCCGCGAGGTCGCCGACTGCCAGCGGGCCCATGGCCATGCCCCAGCCCTCCAGCGCGCCGTCGATCTCCTGCGGCATGGCGCCCTCCAGCGTCATGGCCTGCACCTCGCCCATGTAGGCAGCGAGCATGCGGTTGCCGACGAAACCGTCGCACACGCCGGCCTGCACGCCGACCTTGCCGATGCGCTTGGCGATGGCCATCGAGGTGGCCATCACGTCGTTGGCCGTCTTCTCGGCACGCACGATCTCGAGCAGGCGCATGATGTTGGCGGGCGAGAAAAAGTGCAGGCCCACCACGTCCTGCGGCCGCTTGGTGACGGCGGCGATGTCGTCGACGTCGAGCGTGGAGGTGTTGGAGGCGATGATGGCGCCCGACTTGGCGATTCCGTCGAGCTTCTGGAACACCTCCTTCTTGAGCGCCATGTTCTCGAACACGGCCTCGATCACGAGGTCGGACTTGCCGAGGTCCTCCATCTTGAGAGAGGGCGTGAGCTTGGCGAGGCGGTCGGCGGCCTGCGATTCGGTGATGCGCCCGCGCTTGGCGTTGGCCGACAGCGTATCCTTGATGCGATCGACGCCGCGGTCGAGCGCGTCCTGGGTGGTCTCGACGATGGTCACGGGGAAGCCGCCGTTCAGGAAGGCCAGGGCGATACCGGTGCCCATGGTGCCGGCGCCGAGGATGCCGACGGTCTCGACCTCGCGCAGCTTGGAGTCCGGACCGATGCCGGGCAGGTTGGCGGCTTGCCGCTCGGCGAAGAAGGCGTATTGCAGCGCCCGCGCGTAGGGGCTCGCCGCCGCCTCGCGGAACGCCTGGCGCTCGCGCGCATTGCCCTCGGCGAGCGGCAGGTTGCTCGCGGCCTCCACCGCATCGATGGCGGCCTTGGGCGCGATCGGTCCGCTCGGATGCCGCCCGAGCGACGCGCGCGCCTTCTCGAACAGGCCGGCTGGGACCGACGCCTTGTCGATCTTCTTCTCGCCGATCCGCCGCGGCGGCTTGCCGATCTGCGCTAAAGCGAAGGCGACGGCGGCGGCGACAACGTCGCCGTCGGCTATCTTGTCGATGAGGCCGGCGGCCGCGGCCTTCTTGGCGTCGATGAACGCGCCGGTGGTGATCATCTGCAGGGCCTGCTCGACGCCGACGGCGCGCGGCAGTCGTTGCGTGCCGCCCGCGCCCGGGATGAGGCCGAGCTTGATCTCAGGGAGCCCCAGCTGGCGCACGTCCTTGGCCGCGACCCGATAGTGGCAGCCCAGCGCCAGTTCCAGCCCGCCGCCGAGCGCCGTGCCGTTGACGGCCGCGACCACCGGCTTGCCGCCCGACTCGATCTTGTCGATCAGCGGCGGCAGGTGCGGCTCCTTCATCTCGCCCTTGAACTCGGTGATGTCGGCGCCGGCGGAGAAGAACCGCCCGGTGCCGGTCAGCACGATGGCCTTGACGCCCGCATCGGCATTGGCCTCGGCGAAGGCCTTCTCCAGACCCACGCGCAAGGCGTGGCCCAGCGCGTTCACGGGCGGATTGTCCATGCGGATGATGGCGACGTCGCCCTGCCTCTGCGTCTCGACTACGGCCACGGCTGCTCTCCTTCTTTTCCCCGGTGACTATCGTGCGCCCGCGCTTGCCTGAGCAAGACGTTGCATTCGAGGCGACGTCGTTCAAGTTGAAGCGATCCTGGCCTAGCGCGGGCTCGAGGGCGAGGTTACTCTTCCGGAACAAAGCATTCCAGGGAGGATATGCCTGATGTTGCGCGGGATGATGATGGACCGGCCACTGCTGGTCTCGAGCGTGATCGACTTTGCAGCCGAAGTCTATCCCGACGTACAAGTGGTATCGCAGACCGTGGAGGGGGGCATCCACCGCTACGGCTACGCGGCCGCCCGCGAACGCATCGGCCGGCTGGCGAACGCGCTGGTGGGGCTCGGCGTCAAGCCGGGCGACCGGGTGGCGACGCTGGCGTGGAACGGCTACCGCCACTTCGAGCTCTACTTCGCCATCTCCGGCATCGGCGCGGTCTGCCACACCATCAATCCGCGGCTGTTCCCCGAGCAGATCACCTACATCGCCAACCACGCCGAGGACACGGCGCTGTTCTTCGACGCCACCTTCCTGCCGCTGGTGGAGAAGGTCGCTCCCGCGCTCAAGTCCATCAAGACGTACGTGCTGATGACGGACCGCGAGCACATGCCGGCTGCGGCCAACATGAGCGGCCTGCTGTGCTACGAGGGGCTGCTGGCCGAGATGTCGCCGGCATTCACGTGGCCCGAGTTCGACGAGAATGCCGCCTGCTCGCTCTGCTACACGTCGGGCACGACCGGAGAGCCCAAGGGCGTGCTCTATTCCAACCGCTCGATGATGCTGCACACCTTCTTCCTGATCGCGACGCGCCCCGACCTGTTCGCGCACAACCGCACGATCCTTCCTGTCGTGCCGCTGTTCCACGCCAATGCCTGGAGCCTGCCCTACATCGCGCCGCTCGCCGGCTGCCCCTTCGTCCTGCCCGGCGCCAGGCTCGACGGGCCGACGCTCTACGACCTGATGGAGAGCGAAGGCGTGGAGGCCGGCTGGGGCGTGCCCACGGTCTGGCTCGGCCTGATCGAGGAGTTCAAGAAGCGCGGACGCAAGCCCAAGAAGCTCGTGCAGATCCTGAGCGGCGGCTCGGCCGTGCCGCAGGCGATGATCGACACCCTCACGCGCGACTACGACATCGAGGTTACGCACGGCTGGGGCATGACCGAGATGAGCCCGGTCGGGACGCTGACGCTGTTCCGACCCGAGGAGCGCAGCAGGCCGCCGATGGAGCGTGCCGCGCTTTCCGCCCGCCAGGGCCGGCGCATGTTCGGCGTCGACCTCAAGGTCATCGACGAGAAGGGCAACCGCGCTCCCCCCGACGGGACGACCTCGGGCGAGCTGTTCGTACGCGGCTCCACGATCGTCTCGGGGTATTTCAACAATCCCGAGGCCTCCGCCAAGCAGATCGACGACGAAGGCTGGTTCGGCACCGGCGACGTCGCCAAGATCACGCCCGACGGCTGGCTGCTGATCGTCGACCGCACCAAGGACCTGGTGAAATCGGGCGGCGAGTGGATCAGCTCCATCGACGTCGAGAACGCGGCGCTCGGCTGCAAGGGCCTCGCCAACTGCGCCGTGATCGGCGTGCCGCATCCCAAGTGGAACGAGCGGCCGCTGCTGGTGGCGGTCAAGGCACCGGGCGCCGAGCCGACCAAGGCCGAGATCCTGGACGTGCTGGCCGCAAGAATCGCCAAGTGGCAGATGCCCGACGATGTCGTGTTCGTCGACGCCCTGCCGATGACCGCGACCGGCAAGATCTCCAAGAAGGACCTGCGCGCCAGGTTCGCCGATCACAAGCTGGCGGAGTAGCTAGCCGCGGCAGCGAGACCGATTGCGTTAACACCTGCGGCAACCGGAGATCATTTCACTGGCGCATGCCGGTGAAAGGGCGCATTTACAATGCCTTGGCCAGTTGCTGGCGCTCGCCACAATCCGTGACCATCTATGTCGTCGCCGAGAGTCGTCCACAGTCCCACCAGCTGGAGGGGTCCATGTTTGCCCAGAGCTATCGACGCATAGCGGCGCTTGTCGGCGTACTCATGGTCGCGGCCACACTTGCGGGTTGCGGCGTCAACAACATTCCGACCTATGAGCAATCCGCCAAGGCCAAGTGGTCGGAGGTGCTGAACCAGTACAAGCGGCGGTCGGACCTGATCCCCAACCTGGTCGAGACCGTCAAGGGCTTCGCCGACCAGGAGAAGAACGTGCTGACCTCGGTCATCGAGGCGCGCGCCAAGGCCAGCCAGGCGCAGGTCAACATCCCCGCGGACATCCTGACCAATCCGGAGGCCATGAAGCGCTTCCAGGACGCGCAGAACTCGCTGGGCGGAGCATTGCGCCAGCTGATGGTGGTGGCGGAGCGCTATCCCGACATCAAGTCGGGGCAGAACTTCCTGGCGTTGCAGTCGCAGCTGGAAGGCACCGAGAACCGCATCGCCATCGCGCGGCGCGACTACATCGAGGCGGTGCGCGTCTATAACACCGAGCTCACCACCTTCCCGGGACGCATCTGGCGCTCGGTGATGTACTCCTCCTCGCAGCCGATGGCGGCCTTCGACATCCCCGTGCAGGAGCAGCAGACCCCCAAGGTCGACTTCGGCACCAAGAAGTAGGCCGGCCAACCGAGTGCCCAAGCGCCCACAGAAGGCGTCGCGCCCCTGGACTGGGGCCCGACCTACCCCCATACGCTCGTGGAATTGCCTTCACCTGATGGGGAGGGGTAGGGGTCGGGGTGAAGAGCAAGGCGAGCCGCGACGACCTGCTGCACCTCGCGGAACGCTCCGATGTCGTCATCAGAAGCTCTACTCCCGTGGGTTCCCTCCCCCCCCGCGAAGCCTCGCCCACGAGGGGGAGGGGACCGCGCGGCGGCGCCAGTTGGGACCAGTCGCGATGCATTGCATGTGCTCGCCTTGCGATGCTGCTGGCGGTGTTGGCTCGCCGCGACCGCCGCCCTCGCCGATCCGAAGTTCCCGCCGCTGACGGGGCGCATCGTCGACGAGGCGGCGCTGCTGACGGGGGACGACAGGCGGGCGCTGGAGGCGGACCTGAAGGCGCTGGAGGAGAAATCCACCGACCAGCTCGTCATCTACATCACGCGCTCACTGCAGGGCTATCCGATCGAGGACTTCGGCTACCGGCTGGGGCGGGCGTGGGCGATCGGCCAGAAGGACAAGAACAACGGCGTGATCCTGATCGTGGCGCCGAGCGATCGCAAGGTGCGCATCGAGGTCGGCCGCGGGCTCGAGCCGCAGCTCACCGACCTGATGACCAAGCTGATCATCGAGAACGCCATCCTGCCGGCGTTCCGGCGCAACGACTTCCCCGGAGGCATCAAGGCCGGCGTGCGCGACATCCGCGACGTGCTGCTGGGCGATGCGGAGGAGGTGAAGCAGCGCGCAAAAGGCGGGGCCAAGCGCTCGCCGGGCGGCGACAGCAATTTCCCGCTGCTGATCCTGGCCCTGTTCATCCTCATCGCTGTGTCGATGGTGTTGATGCAGGCGCGCCAGAACGCCAACCTGAGCCCGGCCGCCCGCGCCGCCGCCGCCCGACGCCGCGCCGCCTCCTCGGCCACGCCGTGGACCACAGGCGGATGGGGCGGCAGCTCGGGCGGCTGGGGAGGCGGCAGCTCCGGGGGCGGAGGCGGGTTCTCGGGAGGGGGCGGCGATTTCGGCGGCGGCGGCTCCTCGGGCAGCTGGTAGATTTCGACGTGCGGCGCAGCGCAGGAAGGTGAAAGGCATGACCCTCGTCGCAGAGCCCGACCAGAGGCGGATCGCGGAAGCGATCACCGAGGCCGAGCGCAAGACCTCGGGCGAGATCGTGGCTGTGATCGCCCCGGAAAGCTCGCCATACCTGCACGGGCCCTTCATGTGGGCGGCGCTGGCCGCACTGGCCGTGCCCTGGCCGTTCGTGTTCTGGACGTGGTGGCCGATCCAGCACATCTACGTGCTGCAGCTCGCCGTGTTCGCGGTGCTGGTCGCCGTGCTGATGCCGCGAGCGGTGCGGCTGGCGCTGGTCCCGAAATCCGTCAAGCACGCCAGGGCACACCGCCGCGCCGTCGAGCAGTTCCTGGCGCAGAACCTCCACACCACGGTCGGCCGCACGGGCGTGCTGATCTTCGTGTCGGTCGGCGAGCGGTACGCGGAGATCGTGGCCGACGCCGCCATCAACGCCAAGGTGCCTCAAGCGGAGTGGCAGGCCATCGTCGCCGACCTGACGGAGCACATCGGCAAGGGCCAGCCGGGCGACGGCTTCGTGCGCGCCATCGCCGCGGTGGGCGAGCACCTGGCCAAGCACTTCCCGCCCGACGCCGGCCATCCGCACGCGCTCAGCAACCACCTCATCGTGCTGCCGTCCGCGTAGTTCGGATTCGAGTCCATGTAGGTTGATTCAAGCGTCAGCGAAGACCCAACACAAATTGGCGAGCAAGTCAGTGTTGGGTCTGCGCTTCGCTTGACCCAACCTGCGTGTCGTCGCGGCGCAACGAGCTCGACTGCATGGCGCAACCCGCGCGGGTGCCGTAAGAGTACGGCGGTCCTCGCAGGGAGCTTCCCATGATACTCGGCTTCACCCCGTTCACCTGGTTCCACACCATCCTCAGCCTGGTGGCGCTGGCCACGGGGTTCGTCGCGGTGCGCGACCTGTTCGCCTCGCGCACGCCGCCGACCTTGACCGCGATCTACGTCGCCACCGCCGTGCTGACCGATGTCACGGGCTTCGGCTTCAGTTTCCCCTTCGGCGCCTCGCACGTGGTCGGCATCGTCTCGCTGGTGGTCCTGGCCGGCGTGATCGCCGCCTACTACGTCTTTCATCTGAGCGGTCCCTGGCGCTGGATCTACGCGGCCGGCCAGGTGGTCGTGCTCTACTTCCTGGTGTTCGTGCTGGTCGCGCAGTTCTTCAAGAAGATCCCGGCCCTGACGGCCCTGGCACCGACCCTGTCGGAGCCGCCGTTCGCCATCGCGCAGACCGTGGTGCTGGTGATCTTCGCCTGGCTCACCTACAGCGCGGCACGGACTTTCCGCCCGCAAAGCGCGTAGCGCGGGTTGGATCAAGCGCAGCGAAGACCCAACGCAAATTGCGGCACGCGACGGTGTTGGGTCGGCGCTGACGCTCGACCCAACCTACGGTCTACGGTCTTCGATCGGCGTGGATATGCTGCCACAGCCGGCCCCGGCGTTCCGTGCTACTCCTTGTCCGGAAGGCTACGAGTACTGGGGGAGGACGGCATGAAGCGCCTGGTGAT
This sequence comes from uncultured Alphaproteobacteria bacterium, assembly GCA_963774165.1. Classification (GTDB taxonomy): domain Bacteria; phylum Pseudomonadota; class Alphaproteobacteria; order Rhizobiales; family Hyphomicrobiaceae; genus AWTP1-13. The sequence continues at coordinate 221,466 of CAVZEC010000012.1, forward strand.
TTGCTACGACGGCACCTGGAACGCGGTGACCAATCCCGACGAGGTCACCAACGTCGTGCGGATGGCGCAGGCGATCAGGTCGGTCGCCGAGGATGGCACCACGCAGGTCGTCTACTACAACGCCGGTGTCGGCAGCGGCGGGCCCATCGACCGGTTCGTGGGCGGCGTATTCGGCGCCGGCCTGCGCAACAACGTGAAGCGCGGGCTGGCGTTCCTGTCGCTCAACTGGGACCCGCAAGAACCGCCCGACAATCCGGTTGCCGACGAGATCTACATCTTCGGGTTCTCGCGCGGGGCCTACAGCGCGCGCGCCCTTGCCGGCGTGATCGGCGCCATCGGCGGCATTCCCAGGCAGGCGAGCTTCGACCAGCTGGAGGAGATCTGGAACCACTACCGCAAGACCCCGGAGGAGCGCACGGCCGACGACGCCAAGATCAAGGCCTTGATCTATCCGATGCCGGAGGGCCAGAAGCTGATCATCAAGTGCGTCGGCGTCTGGGATACCGTCGGCTCGTACGGCGTCCCCGCGGGACTGGGCCTGGGCGCGCTCGCCCGCAAGTTCACGTCCTGGACGCGCGGCTTCCGCGACAACGAGATCGGCGAGTGCATCGAGTTCGGACTGCACGCGATGGCCATCGACGAGGAGCGCCGCGCCTTTCCGGCGACGTCATGGGTGACGACCGACGAGAAGGATCGCGCAAGGGGTCGAGCAGGTCTGGTTCATCGGCGCGCATTCCAACGTCGGCGGCGGCTACAAGGAGAGCGGCCTGTCCGACATGGCGCTGCTGTGGATGATCTCGCGCGTGGCCGAGCTCACCGGCCTGGAGTTCGACGACGACTATATCAAGGAGCACTTCTGGCCGTGCGCGGCCTGCTCGCTCTACCGCTCCAACCGGGGCTGGCTCATCAGCAGCATCTGGCCGTTCCGCCGGCCGATTCCCGCCCACCTCAAGGCCCTGGTGAAGGGCGAGGAGCGGCTGGTCAACGCCAAGGTGCATTGGAGCGTGAAGCAGCGCCACGGCAGGTCGGGCCTGGTCGATCAGAAGAAATATCTGCGCTACACGCCCAAGAACCTGCCCGCGGAAGTCGACTACACCGAGCCGAGCCCGCTCGAGAGCGACTACATCAAGATGTGCCGCAGCGACACGAACCACAGGAAGCGGAAGGCCTGCGCGCTTTATCGCCAGCTGCCCGCCGAGCCCGGCGTGGTCGGCCGCTGGAAAACGCGCAGGCTGCGCCGGCTGCAGGAGGAATGGGCCAAGGACAAGGTTGTACCCAGCTGACGCTGGGCACGTCCCTGGCGTTGGACGTCACTGTGCCGCCATGGCCTTGCGATTGGAGGTCTTGGCGATCTGGGTGAGCAGCCGATCGGCGTTCTTCTCCTCATCCAGGTTCTGCTGCAGCAGCTCGATCGCGTTGTCGTGGCCGAGATCCCGCGCCCATTCGATCAGCGTTCCGTAGCGGCAGATCTCGTAATGCTCGACGGCCTGGGCGGAGCCGATCATGCCGGCGTCGAGCACCGGGCCGTCCTCGATCTCGTCCATGTGCTCCTTGGCTTCGCCGATGATGCCCTCGATGGCTTCGCATTTCTTTCCGCGCGCGGGCACGTCCAGCATCGCGAATACCTTGTCGAGCCGCTCGACCTGGCCCTCGGTCTCGTGGCGGTGGCTCTCCAGCGCCTCCTTGAGTTTCGGGCCCTTGGCCTTCTTGACCATGCCCGGCAGGGCTTTCAGGATCTGCTTCTCGGCGTAGTAGATATCCTTCAGGGTTGCGACGAACAGATCGTCCATGGTCTTGACTGTCATTGGGGGGCTCCTGGCCTGGCGCTGGGCGTTGTGCAAGCGAGAACCCCGCAACCCGGCACAGGTTCCGGCGAAGCGATCTCGGAATGCCATAAACGGAGTCTGCGGGGCTGCTTCTCGACCGTCGCATCGGCGCCGTGCGATGATCCGACTGCCGAAGCTTCCGGCAGGGGCAGCAAGAGGAGCGGCAGGAGGCCATGCTGCGGGATCGCTACGGATTCGAACTGAGCACGTCCTCGCAACAGGCGCGCGACGCCTATGTCGCGGGTGTCGACCTGGCGCTCTCGGCCAACCACGGCGCGGAGGAGCAGTTCCGGGCCGCGATCGACTGCGACGAGGGCCTGGCCGTCTCCCATGCCGCGCTGGCGCGCACGCTGCAGGTGCTCGGCAAGATGCCCGATGCCAAGGTCGCAGCGGCCCGCGCGCAGGAGCTGGCCGCACGCCTTCCGCACCGCGAGCGCAGCCACGTCGCGGCCCTGGCGACCATGATCGAGAGCGGCAGTGTGGCGGGGCTGGCGGCCGCGAAAGAACACCTCGCCACCTACCCCCGCGATGCCATGGTCCTGTCGCCGTGCACGGGCGTGTTCGGCCTGATCGGCTTCTCCGGGCGCGCGGGTCGGGAGACCGAGCTGCTGGCCCTGCTCGACTCGCTCGCGGGGGCCTACGGCGAAGACTGGTGGTTCACCGGCACGCACGCGTTCGCCCAGGTCGAGGCCGGCGAGGTCGAGCGGGCGCGTGTCAGCATCGAGCGGTCGCTCGCGATCTATCCGCGCAACGCCAACGGCGCCCACTATCGCTCCCACGTCTATTACGAGGGCGGCGAGCGCGAGGCAGGGCTCGCCTACATCACTCAGTGGTGGCAGGACTATCCGAAGGAAGCGCTGCTGCACTGTCATATCAGCTGGCACATCGCGCTGTGGCTGCTGGAGCTGGGCCGCGCCGAGGAGGCGTGGAGCTTCTACCGCGCGCACCTGCGTCCCGGCGTCTCCACGGGGCCGCCGATCAATACGCTGTCGGACTCCGCCTCGTTCCTGCTGCGCGCGGAGATGGCCGGCCAGGCGCGCGACCCCGAGCTGTGGCTCGAGCTCAGCCGGTACGCGACGCAGTGGTTCCCCTCGCCCGGCATCGCCTTCGCCGACGTGCATGGCGCGCTCGCGCATGCCTTCGCGGGTGATGCGGAAGCGCTGGCCACGATCGTCGAGCGCGCCAAGGGTCCGGCCAAGGACGTGGTGGCGCCGATCGCGCAGGCCTTCGGCGCCTTCAGCCGAGCGGATTGGCCCGGTGCCGCCGCGCAGCTGCAGGCGGTGCTGTCCTCGCACGAGCGCATCGGCGGCAGCCGCGCCCAGCGCGACCTCATCGAGTACGCACTGGTCGTGTGCCTGTTGCGGTCGGGGCGCGCAGCCGAGGCCCGCGGCCTGCTGCAGACGCGACGATCGCGGAGCGGTGCGAGCGGCTGGCCGATCGAGGGGCTTTAGGGGTGAGCGCGCATAGCGCGAAGGTCGGGTCGAGCGCAGCGATAACCCAACGCAAGCCGCGCTGTCGGGAGGTGTCGGGCCAGCGCTTCGCTTGACCCACCCTCCAATAGTCAGCAGCGGCCGCCGCAGTCGGGATCGACGCGGGTCTTCTTCCAGTCCGCCGATGCTGCCACGGGGGTCGGCGTTCGCGCCTCGAAGAAGCCGGACGTGTAGCGCCGCAGCTCCGACCTGACCTCCTCGCCGTCCTTGGTGGCGCAGAAGCTGGACTTGCGGCTGCCGGTGAGCACGTCGATCGCCTGATAGGTGGTGTCGTAGGCCTTCTCGATGTTGGAGAGCTGCTCGCGGGCGACGCCGCGCTTCGACTCGAAGGCGATATACGCCGTCCGGAGCTTCACCGGATCGTGCGTGAAGCCGTAGGCGAGCGCGCACGCGGAGGTGAACGCGACCTGCTCGGGACGACCGGTGATGTCGGGGAGGAAGACGCCTGCTTGCGCGGCCGGAGCCGGATTGCTGCCGGTCAGGATGCCCATGCCGACACCATTTCCGCTGCAGCCTGCCTGCAACATGGTGGCGACGGCGAGCAAGCCGGTCCCTAGCAGCGTAGCGAAACGACGCATGACGCACCCGATGGCTACCGCTGGTTCCGCCCCCTAGTGGCGATCATAGCCCAGGTACGAGCCCGTTGGCGAGCCTGTCAGGGACGGCACTCCGCCGGCGCGCACATGGTCGACCTCTGCATCGGACGCGGCAGCGGCGCAGGCGAGGGAATGCGGCGCAGCAGCTCCTCCAGCATCGGATAGAAGTAGTCGCTGCCGGGATAGCCGGCGATGCGGCCGACCTCCTGTCCGTCCTCGACCAGCACGAAGGTGGGCGTGGAGTTGATTCGCTGCGCGAGCGCGACGCCGGCCTTCCCCTGGTCGCGGATGTGGATGCGCCGCAGCGGCGCCTGCCGGCCCTCGGGCGAGCGCGGATAGCCCGGGCCGATCTCCGCGGTCCAGCGGCGGCACCAGACGCAGCCGGGATCGTCGAACATCAAGAGCTCGGCAGCCTGGGCGCCGGCAACGCTGGCAAACAGGCCTGCGAGGAGCATCAGGGCAACCAGAGCGAGCTTGCCGGCCATGCCTATCCTCATGCGTCGCGGGCCGGCGTACGGCGGCTGTCGAGCCGAACCGCGCGGTGCCCTCAGCGGACTACCACGTCCATTGCTGGCGTCAAAACCTTAATGAATTGCGGGATGCGACGACGACCGGCCGTCCACCGGGCTCAATTCGGTCGGCTCTTCAGATCGACGCTGCCCTGCTTGCCGGCGCCTGTCTTCTTGCGCACGCCGGTGCCCATCACATCGAGGTTCTCGACCTTGAGGTTGTCGAGGCGGGTCTGAATGCGGTCGCAGGTGCTCGACCACTCCTGCCGGCTCATGTGCGTGCCCGAATCCCACATCTTCATGCACTCGGCCTTGGCATCCGCGACGGCGCTCTTGCCGGTGCGGACGGCCTTGGCCGGCGCGGCGGGTGCCGACTTCGCAGGCGCTGCCGCGCTGGGCGCGGGAGTGGCGGGCGGCGCGGGCGTGATCGAGCCCGTCTGGGCGAGCGCGGCACCGGCACTGATGGCCAGCAGCAAAGACGTGACGACGACGCGCATGGATATCCCTCGCAACAGACAGCCCCATGAGCGGCCACGTCCCAGTCATGCCTACCGCCCCACGCATCGATAGGCCCCGACCGCGACCTTTGTATGGCGCGGCGTCCCAAACCATCGACGGCGGCCGCAGTCTCTGTTAACTGAGGCGTCCGCGTCAATCGCGCTTTGCGGGAGAACTTCAGGCGATGAAGGCGATGTTGAGCCGGCGTATCGGCGGCCCCGAGACGCTGGTGCTGGAGGAGCTGCCTGATCCGAAGCCGGGGCCGGGAGAGGTGCTGCTGGCGGTCAAGGCCTGCGGGGTCAACTATCCCGACGTGCTCATCATCGAGGACCGCTATCAATTCAAGCCCCCGCGCCCGTTCGCGCCAGGCGGCGAGGTGGCCGGCGTGATCGAGGCGGTCGGCGCCGGCGTCACGAATTTCAAGCCCGGCGACCGCGTCATCGGCTCGACCATCTCCGGCGGCATGTCCGAGAAGCTGGTGCTCGAGGCGGGCCTCTGCATCGCCATGCCGGACGCCATGCCGTTCGACGAGGCGAGCGCGCTGGTCCTGACCTACGGCACATCCATCTATGCCCTCAAGGACCGCGCCCAGCTCAAGGCCGGCGAGACGCTGCTGGTGCTGGGTGCGGCGGGCGGCGTCGGCGTATCGGCGGTCGAGCTCGGCAAGGCCTACGGCGCGCGCGTGATCGCCGCGGTGTCGTCGCCCGACAAGCTGGAGTTCGCCAAACAGCATGGCGCCGACGACGGCGTCGTCTACCCGGCGGGGCCGTTCGACAAGGCCGGCGCCAAGGCGCTGGCCGACATCTTCAAGTCGGCGTGCGGCGAGAACGGCGCCAATGTCATCTACGATCCCGTCGGCGGCGACTACTCGGAGGCGGCGCTGCGCGCGATCGCCTGGGAGGGCCGGTTCCTGGTGGTGGGCTTCCCGGCCGGCATCGCCAGGCTGCCGCTCAACCTGACGCTGCTGAAATCGTGCCAGGTGGTGGGCGTGTTCTGGGGTGCGTTCACGCGGCGCGAGCCCGAGGCCAATGCGGCCAATATCGCCGAGCTGATGCAGCTGTACGCCAAGGGCGCGATCAAGCCGGTCGTGTCCGAGCGCTTCCCGCTGGCCAAGGCCGGCGAGGCCATTGCCAGGCTGGCGGCGCGCAAGGCCATGGGCAAAATCGTCGTGACGATGGAGTGAGATGGTGCAGAGCAGTCAAACGCGATGGTGGTGGATCCGCCACGCGCCGGTTCCGGACGGCGGCAAGATCTACGGTCAGAGCGATCTCGATTGCGACTGCACGGATGGCGCGATCTTCACCGCGCTGGCGCGCGAGCTGCCGCACGACGCGGTTTGGGTGACGAGCAATCTCGCCCGCACCCATCAGACGGCCGCCGCGATCCTGGCCGCGGCGGTCGACGGACGGCATCGCGCCGCCACGCCCCTCGCCATCCCCGACCTGAGAGAGCAGCACCTTGGCGCGTGGCAGGGGATGGAGCGCAAGCCCTTCTACGCCGAGCGCAAGGTCGGCACGCACACGCTGTGGTTCGGGCCGGCCGACGAGCGCCCGCCCGGCGGGGAGAGCTTCGTCGACCTCTACGACCGCGTGCGCCCCGTGATCGAGCGCCTCAACGTCGAGCATCGCGGACGCGACATCGTCGCCGTCACGCATGGCGGCACGATCAAGGTGGCGGTGGCCGTGGCCCTGGGGCTCGATCCGCAGGCCGCGCTGAGCTTCCTGGTCGAGAACTGCTCCGTCACCAAGCTCGACTACCTGCAGCCCGACGGCGCCCCCGGCTTCTGGCGCGTCGCCGCCGTCAACCACCGGCCCTGGTCGAGGCCCACTGCGCTCGACGCGGTCGGCAATCCCATCGGCGCCGACAAGGTTTGAGTCGGGCGGCGCGGGGCGCACCTTCCGCTTCGGCTTTTTGCTTCACCGCGTGTCGCAGACACGCGGTGTGAAAATGCGCACGACCCAAGACCGCTTCGCATTTCATGTCCGCGCGTGTCCGCGACGCGCGGGGATGGAACCAGAGGGCACGCTCGCGCGAGCAGGTCGCACCGCGCGGCCCGCGCCCACGTGAGTTCGGAGGCCAGCTCAACTCCGGCGCGGAAACCATCTCCGCGTGTCGCTGACACGCGGCCGACCTGCGACTGGGGCGTGCTGATACCAGCACGCGAAAGCATTGGCGTTACGCTGCGCTCCAACGTCATGCCCACGCCGCGTCGTGTCGGAGACGCGCCTCCGGCATGACGCGGGGATGACGTCGCGGTTGTTGCGTGCAAGTCGGAGGTACTGCGAGACGGTATGAGGCCGATCCCCATACGTCGCCTCTTGCGCGGACGGCCGTCACTCGTTACATGACTGACGGGTCAGTCATTACGCAGTGGAGGGCGACGGACTTCGTCGATGGCAAGGGAGCGGCAAAAATCGCGCGTGCGGTCCGATCGGGCGGAACAACGGCCAGCGTTGGCCGGAAAGTCCGCTCGGAAGCATCGGCGCGAGGCGGAGGGGGCGCCCAAGCCTGCCCCCGCAAAGACGGCTGCGAGGGCGCGAGGCGGCAAGCCCGGACGCGCACCCAGGATCGCACCCGAGGCGCGGCGGCAGGCGATCCTGAAGGCGGCGCTGTCGGTATTCGCCGCGCACGGCTTCGAGGCGACGCGGCTCGATGACGTCGCCCAGCGCGCGGGCGTCGCCAAGGGCACGCTCTATCTCTATTTCCGCGACAAGCAGGCGCTGTTCGAGGAGCTGATCCGCAACGCCGTGTCTCCCGTCATGGAGCAGTTCGGCCAGGCCGCGGCCGCGCGCGACATCTCGCCCCTGCAGGCAATCGAGAGATTCTTCGCGGTGTTCGAGACCGAGGTGCTCGGCACCGAGCGCAAACTGCTGCTGCGCCTGATCATGGCGGAAGGCCCGCGCTTTCCGGCCATCGCCGAGTTCTACTACCGCGAGGTGGTGGCGCGCGGGCTGGGCATAATGCGTGCGCTGGCGGAGCGTGCGGCACGCGAGGGCCAGTTCGCCACCGATGCGCCCGCGCGCTTTCCCCAGCTCATCGTCGCGCCGCTGCTGCTGGCGGTCCTCTGGGATGGGCTGTTCGCCAAGATCGATCCCCTCGACGTCGGCGCCATGCTGCGCGCGCACCGCGAGGTGCTCACGGGCAAGGCCCTGAAAGGCACGCCATGAAGTTCTCCAGGACACATGTCATCGCCGGGATCGCCGTTGCGGCGGCCGCGGGCGTCGCGCTGGCCGCCTACGCCTATACCCGCGGGGTGACGCAGCGCGAGTACGAAGGCTGGATCGAGGCCTATTTCATCTTTGTGAGCCCGGACGAGTCGGGTCGCGTGGAGACGCTCTCCGTGCGCGAGGGCGATCCGCTCAAGGTGGGCGCGCCGTTGTTCACGCTGGACTCCGATCTGCAGAAGGCGGCGGTGATGGAGATGGACGCCGGGGTCGCCAACGCCAAGGTGACGTACGACCGCGCCCAAGAGCTGCTCAAGAAGGCGGTCGGCTCGCAGAAGGTGTTCGACGACGCGGAAGCCGCGCTGCGCACGGCCGAGGCGCGGCTCAACTCGGCGCGCACGCGGCTCGACCGGCGGCGCGTGGTGAGCCCGGTCACCGGCAGCGTGCAGGAGATCTATTTCCGGGTCGGCGAGATGGTGCAGGCCGGCAGGCCGATCGTGTCGCTGCTGCCGCCGGAGAACGTGCGCGTGCGCTTCTTCGTGCCGCAGGCGGTGCTGCCGCAGGTGCACATCGGCGACCGGATCACGATCAGTTGCGACGGCTGCGCGAAGAGCCTCACGGCACGGGTGAACTTCATCTCCGCCCAGGCCGAGTTCACGCCGCCCATCATCTACAGCCAGGAGGAGCGCGCGCGACTGGTGTTCCGCATCGAGGCGATGCCGGAGCAGCCGGGCGACATGCGGGTGGGACAGCCGGTGTCGATCGCCCTGCAGCCATCCGCGGGGGTCAGCCATGCCCGCCGATAACGCGATGCCCGATGGCGCGAAGGCCGGTGGCACAGAGGATGGCGCCATCGCGGTCGAGGTGGAGGGGCTCACCAAGTCGTTCGGCGGCCGCGTGGTCGTGCGCGACCTGACCATGCGCGTGCGGCGCGGCCAGATCTACGGCTTCCTCGGCCCGAACGGCTCGGGCAAGACCACCACGCTGCGCATGCTGTGCGGCCTGCTGACGCCCGACAGCGGCCGCGGCACCGCGCTCGGTTTCGATATCCGCACGCAGAACGAGGAGATCAAGCGCCACGTCGGCTACATGACGCAGCGGTTCAGCCTGTACCAGGACCTGTCGATCCTGGAGAACCTGGAGTTCGTGGCGCGCGTCTACGGCCTCGCCGATCCGGCCAAGGAGGCCCGCGAGGCGATCCAGCGGCTGGGGCTGACGGGGCGCGAGCGCCAGCTGGCAGGCGAGCTGTCGGGCGGATGGAAGCAGCGCCTCGCGCTCGGCGCCTGCATCCTCCCCAAGCCCGAGCTGCTGCTGCTCGACGAGCCCACCGCAGGCGTCGACCCCAAGGCGCGGCGCGAGTTCTGGAACGAGATCCACAAGCTCGCCGCGCAGGGCATGACCGTGCTCGTCTCGACCCATTACATGGACGAGGCCGAGCGCTGCCACGAGATCGCGTACATCGCCTACGGCGAGCTGCTGGCGCAGGGCACGATTCCGGAGGTGATCGCGCAATCGCATTTGCGCACCTACACGGTGACGGGCTCCGACCTGCAGGGGGTGGCCGAGAAGCTGGTCGGGATGGCCGGCATCGACATGGTGGCGCCGTTCGGCAACAGCCTGCACGTCGCGGGGCGCGACGCGGACGCGCTCGAGAAGGCGGTCTCCGCCTTTCACGACCGCTCCGACCTGCACTGGAGCATCGCGCAGCCGTCGCTGGAGGACGTTTTCATCAGCCTCATGACGAAGTCGCGGGACAATTTCCAATGATGAACCTGAGGGCATTTTCCCGCTCGCCGGCCCTGACGCGCACGATCGCCATGGTGATCAAGGAGTTCGTGCAGCTGCGGCGCGACCGGCTGACCTTCGGCACCATGATCTTCATCCCCGTCGTGCAGCTGCTGCTGTTCGGCTACGCCATCAACACGACGCCGCGCCACCTGCCGACGGCGGTGCTGGTGCACGAGGAGAACGACCTCACCCGCTCGGTGCTGGCGGCGCTGAGCAACACCTCCTACTTCGCGGTGACGCGCGTGGCGCGCTCGGAAGCGGAGATGGACCACTGGATGCGCTCGGGCGACGTGCTGTTCGGCGTCGAGATCCCCGCGGGCTTCGAGCGCGGAGTGCGCCGGGGCGACCGACCCGCGCTGCTGGTCGCGGCGGACGCCAGCGATCCCGTCGCCGCCGGCACCGCGCTGGCGGCGCTCGAGGGCGTGGTGCAGAACGCACTGGCGCGCGACCGCGGGCTGCCGGAGACCATCCAGTCGGTGCCGGCCTTCGAGATCCGCCAACACCGCCGCTACAATCCCGCAGGCGTCACCTCCCTGAACATCGTGCCGGGTCTGCTCGGCACCATCCTCACCATGACCATGCTGATCTTCACCGCCTTGTCCGTCACGCGCGAGATCGAGCGCGGCACGATGGAGAGCCTGCTGGCCATGCCGATCCGGCCGATCGAGATTATGTTGGGCAAGATCGCGCCCTACGTGCTGATCGGGTTCCTGCAGGCGGCCCTGATCCTGCTGTTTGCGGTGGTCCTGTTCGAGGTGCCGGTGGAGGGCAGCGTCCTGCTGCTGGCGGCGCTGAGCACGCTCTTCATCGGCGCCAATCTGTCGATCGGCTACACCTTCTCCACCATCGCCCAGAACCAGCTGCAGGCGATCCAGATGTCCTTCATGTTCTTCCTGCCCAACATCCTGCTGTCTGGCTTCATGTTCCCGTTCGCGGGCATGCCCAGGTGGGCGCAGGTGATCGGCGAATTCCTGCCGCTGACGCACTACATCCGCATCGTGCGCGGCATCATGCTCAAGGGCGCCACGCTCTACGATCTGCAGATGGAGGCGCTCGCGCTGGCGGGCCTCATGCTGCTCGCCATGACGCTGGCCGTGCGGCGGTTCCGCACCACGCTGGATTAGGGGCGTGGTCGATTGCCGAGCGTTGCCCGATGGCCTCGACGGCGCTGGCAGGGTCGATTAGCTCCAACGGCGGACCATCCGATGCCTCGCTCTGCACGGAAAGAGTGCCACTAGCTGAAGTCATGCCGGAACGGTTCCCTCCATTCAACGCGGTTGGTCAGGATTTGCGCCGGTCCGGTCAGGGGTTTGTCTGTATAGAGCCTTGCGCGGCGTTCTGATCGAATCTCTCTCGCACTTGTTCTCTGTCAGCTCCGCAGATCCTACCAAATCGAGGGACGCAGCTCATGGATAGTCTCCCGCTGCGCCGAAACACAGTTGGATCTCCGCACAAAACGATAGCCTTCGGCTTCAGCTTAGCGTGCCTCATTTTGGCGTCACGGCCTTGGCGCAGCAGATCACAGGTGTTCCAGGTTCGCCCAGCGCCACGACCACGATCGACGGAAAGCAGCTTCCGCCGCCCGATCCGAAGTTCGGCGGGGTGATCAAGGAGAAGGCCTCGGAGTCGAAGCCTGGTGGGCGCCGCGCGTCGTGCCGCCGAAGGGCGCGCCCAACGTGCTGCTCATCATGACGGACGACGCCGGCTTCGGCGCGCCGGGCACGTTCGGCGGCGTCGTTCCGACACCGGCACTGGATCGCATCGCGAACAGCGGGACTGCGCTACACGAATTTCCACTCCACGTCGCTCTGCTCGCCGACGCGCGCGGCGTTGATCACCGGGCGCAACCATCACGTGGCCGGCTTCGGGGTGGTGGGCGAAGCCGCGACGGGCTTCCCGGGCTACGACTCGGTCATCAGGAAGGAGAACGGCACCATCGGCACCATCCTGAAGGAGAACGGGTACGCGACCTCGTGGTTCGGCAAGAATCACAACACGCCCTTCTATCAGGCGACCCAGGCCGGGCCCTTCGACCAGTGGCCGAACGGCATGGGCTTCGAGTACTTCTATGGCTTCGTCGGCGGCGACGCCAGCCAGTGGCAGCCGAACCTGTACCGCAATACGACGGCCATCTACCCCTTCGAGGGCAATCCGGGCTGGAACCTGACCACGGCCATGGCCGACGAGGCCATCCAGTACATGAAGGAGCTCAAGGCCGTCGCGCCCGACAAGCCGTTCTTCGTCTACTACGTGCCGGGCGGCACGCACGCGCCGCATCATCCGACGCCGGAGTGGATCAAGAAGATCAGCGACATGCACCTCTTCGACGAGGGCTGGAACAAGCTGCGCGAGACCATCTTCGCCAACCAGAAGCGGCTGGGCATCATGCCTGCGAACGCCCAGCTGACCCCTTGGCCGAAGGAGCTGCCGGAGTGGGATTCGCTCAGCTTTGAAGAGAAGAAGCTCTTCATCAAGCAAGCCGACGTCTACGGGGCGTACCTCGCCTACACCGACCACGAGATCGGCCGCGTCATCCAGGCCGTCGAAGACCTCGGCCAACTCGACAACACCCTGATCATCTACATCAGCGGCGACAACGGCGCGAGCGCCGGAAGGCATGCTCAACGGCACGCCGAACGAGTTCACCTTCTTCAATGGCGTTCAAGTGCCGGTCAAGGACCAGTTCCTCTGGTACCCGTTCTGGGGATCGGACCGGACCTTCCCGCACTTCGCGGCAGGCTGGGCGTGGGCGATGGACACGCCGTTCAAGTGGACGAAGCAGGTGGCGTCGCACTTCGGCGGCACGGCCCAGGGCGTGGCCATGTCCTGGCCCGGCCACATCAACGACGTGGGCGGCATCCGCCGCCAGTTCCACCATGTGATCGACATCGTGCCGACCATCCTCGAAGCGACCGGCATCCCGGCGCCCGATACGATCAACGGCATCAAGCAGCGCCCCATGGACGGCGTGAGCATGGCCTACACATGGGACAAGGCGAACGCCAACGCGCCCACCCGGCACACCACGCAATACTTCGAGATGCTCGGCAATCGCGCCATCTATCACGACGGCTGGGTGGCGGCCACGACCCCGGCGAATCTCCCGTGGGAGCCGAGCACCGCAACGCCGCCGGACGTGATCACCGGGTACAAGTGGGAACTCTACAACGTCAGGAGGATCCCACCCAGTCCAACGACCTGGCCGCCAAGATGCCGGAGAAGCTCGAAGCAGATGCAGGCCATCTTCTATCTCGGAGGCGAAGAAGTATGACGTGCTGCCGCTCGACAACTCGACGCTCGCGCGCTTTACGACGCCGCGCCCGAACCTGACGGCGGGACGAACGGTCTTCACCTATACGGGAGGACTGACCGGCGTGCCCAACAGCGGCGCTCCGAGCATCCTGAACAAGTCGTACACCATCACCGCCGAGGTCGAGATCCCCGCAGGCGGCGCGGAAGGCATGATCGTCACCGACGGCGGGCGCTTCGGCGGCTACGGCCTGTTCCTGAGCAAGGGCGAATTCGGGCGTCGGCCGGGGCAAGCCGGTGTTCCTCTACAACCTGCTCGACCTCAAGCGCACGATCGTGGGAAGGGCCTGAGTTGGGCGCCGGCAAGCACACCATCGTCTTCGACTTCAAGTCCGACGGTCCGGGCTTGGGCAAGGGCGGCACGGGCGTGCTGTCCGTGGACGGCAAGGAAGTGGCCAGGAATTCCATGGAACACACCACCCCGATCACGTTCCCGGAGGACGAAACCTTCGACATCGGCCAGGACACCCGCACCGGCGTCGCGCTGCGTGGAGTATCGCTACGATGTTCCGTTCAAGTTCACCGGCAAGATCAACAAGCTGACCTTCAAGCTCGAGCCGAGCAGACGGAGCGGAGCGCTACAGCAAGCCATGAGCAGGTGCACGAAGCGATCCGCAAACCTGCACGATGAAGAATGCGCTCATTTTCGCCGCGGTCGCCGAAGCCGCTACTGGATTGGCATTGCTGATTGTTCCGTCGCTGCGTCGGGCAGTTGTTGTTCGGTGAGGAACTGACCGGCGTCGCCATACCGGTAGCACGCGTGGCCGGCATCGCCCTGATCGCATTAGGGATCGCCTGCTGGCCGGGTCCGCCGCTGGTCGGCATGTTGACCTACAGCGCGGTCGTCACGCTGTATCTCGCTTACGTCGGCTTCGCAGGCGGTTTGACCGGCATACTGCTGTGGCCGGCGGTCGTCGTGCACGTGATCCTGACGGCGCTCTTGGTTTCGACAGCAATGAAGGACAGGGAGAAGAAGCCATAGGCGAATCCGACCGCACGCGCGACTGGTCCTGCTCGACACAGCCGAGCGGGACGATTGCGTTCTGCTCGAAGCAGCGGACGTGGGCGGATGGCCGGAGTCCTCGGGACAAGCCTGGACAAGCCCGGGGATGACATCGGGCGTGTGCACACGTGGCCATGGTTCGGCAGGCGCAGGGTGCCGGCGATCAGGCGGCGACGACCTCGCGGGCGGACCAGGCGACGGTGCGGAGCTGGCCGTCGAGGGTCTCGACGATGGCGGTGCAGCTTTCGACCCAGTCGCCGCAGTTGAGGTAGTGCGTGCCGTCGATCATGCGGTCGGCGGCGTGGTGGATGTGGCCGCAGATGATGCCGTCGACGCAGCGGCGCGCGGCCTCGGTGGCCACCGCCTCCTCGAACGCGCCGATGAAGGCGACGGCCGACTTGACGCGGTACTTGAGGTAGGCGGAGAACGACCAGTAGCCCAGCCCCAGGTGGCGGCGCAGCCAGTTCAGGGGATTGTTGAGCCACAGCGCCAGCTCGTAGCCGCGGTCGCCCAGGAAGGCCAGCCACTTGGCGGCGCGCACCACGACGTCGAACTCGTCGCCGTGCAGCACCAGGTAGCGCCGCCCGTCGGCCGTGGTGTGGACGGTGTCGCGGTGGATCTCGATGCCGCCGAACGTCAGCCCGACGTAGTCGCGCAGGCCCTCGTCGTGGTTGCCGGGAATGTAGACCAGCCGCGTGCCCTTGCGGACGCGGCGCATCAGCTTCTGCAGCACGTCGTTGTGCGACTGGGCCCAATGCGGGCCGCGGCGCACCTTCCAGAAGTCGATGATGTCGCCCACCAGGTAGATGGTGTCGGCCTCGAACTGCTTGAGGAACAGCAGCAGCTGGTCGGCCTGCGCGGTGCGGGTGCCCAGGTGCACGTCCGAGATGAAGACGGCGCGAACGCGGGTGCGGAACTTCAACCTGACGGTCCGATCTGTCAGCGCTGCTGTCATGGGCGCAACTGAACCGGATTCGCATCACAGGCATGTGACAGCGGCATCCGGCGGCGGAAGCCGGCGGGGCCGGCGCTGGCGTCGTGCGGAACGGGGGCGGCGCACACAATGCTCGCGCTGGCGTCGCCGGCAACGGCAGACTAAGTTCGATCCTCGACTGCCGGATCGACGCCCGACATAACGGGCAGAGACTGAAGTTCCAACATCCCAGGGAGTAGCGTGATGACCTATCGTGGCATGACCGTGGAGGAGATCAAGATCAACGGCGACAAGGGCACGCCGATCTCGGCCTATACGGCGCGTCCCTCGGGCCCGGGGCCGTTTCCCGGCGTCGTGCTGATCCACCATCTCCCGGCCTGGAGCGAGCTCTATTGCGAGATGACGCGCAAGTTCGCCCACAACGGCTACATCGCCATCTGCGCCAACCTGTATGAGCGCGTCGGCCAGGGCAATCCCGACGACATCGGCGCCAAAGTGCGCGCCGAAGGCGGCGTCCCGGACGCCCAGGTGATCGGCGACACTGAGGCCGCAGTGAAATGGATGCGTGCGCAGCCGGGCCTCAACGGCAAGGTCGGCCTGTTCGGCTCCTGCTCCGGCGGGCGGCACGCCTTCCTCTATGCCTGCCAGAAGAAGGATGTCGACGCGTGCGTCGAGCTGTGGGGCGGCCGCGTGGTGATGGGCAAGGAGGAGCTCAACGCCAAGACGCCGGTAGCGCCGATCGACCTCACCAAGGATCTCTCCTGTCCGCTGCTCGGCATCTTCGGCAACGAGGATCGCGCGCCGAGCCCGGAGCAGGTGAACCAGCACGAGGCCGAGCTCAAGAAGCACGGCAAGGCCTACGAGTTCTACCGCTACGACGGCGCCGGCCACGGCATCTTCTACTACCACCGTCCCATGTACCGGGTGGAGCAGGCGCTCGACGGCTGGAACAAGGTGTTCGCGTTCTTCGGCAAGTATCTGGCGAAATAGGAGGCGCACGATGTGCACATCGATCGTCGAGATCGCGCCCGCGGACGGCATGGCCAAGGGTGAGGATGAGTGGTTCCCGCTCACGCACTCGGTGGTCTCCTACGACCACGCGCGCCACGCGTTGCTTTACGACGCCATCACCATCGACTTCGTCAACCTGGGCCTGCCGCCGGGCGCGCGGGCGGCCGTCGAGCTGACGCTCGATGCGGCCAAGGCGCTGAACGCGGCCTTGGCGAAGGCGATCGCCGAGGCGGAGATCGAGGAGGCCGAGCGGGCGGAGATGCTCGAGCGGGCCCGCCTCGGCACCGCAACGCCGACGCGCATCGCGGCGTAGGACTGGCGTTGTCATCCCGGGCTTTATGCCCGGGATCCATCTTATCAGCTCGCTCTGGCGTTCGCGGATGGCTGGATTCCGGTGACGAGCACCGGGATGACGGTTGTGGATGTGGCTCGGATGCAATCTGAGCCGGGATGGCGCTGCCAGCGGGGCATCGGATCAGGCGGCGGACTTCCAGTCCTGGTAGTCGCGGGTGACGGCGGCGGCGGCCAGCTTGGCATTGCTGCGCAGCCAGTCGGGCTCGCGGCGCTCGAGGTCGCGCTGGATGGCGGCACGCCGGTTGCCGGTGCCGAGGTGCACATTGGCGAGCTCCTGGCCCATGGCACCCAGCATGTCCGGCGTGAGCAGGTCGATGCTGCCGCCCTCGGCCTCGAGCTTGCGATTGTTGGGTGACAGCCGGCGCACGAGCAGGTTGGCCTTCAGCCGATACCAGGGATCGTTGGCGCGGAACTTTCCCCTGGCGACGGCGTCGTTGCGCATGGCCTGCTCCGCCCCCGTGCACGGGCGTCCCGGCGGCCAGGCGGAAGCCAAGATCACCTTCACCTCGCGCACGACGGGGGCGCCGCGCCAGTCGGCGATACCGATCCAGCGCGGCCGACCGAGGCTGCCGGTGCCGGCCGTGCGGTGTGCGGTGCGCATCGGCAGCTTGGCCTCCGGCATGGCGGAGGCGAGGGCCTCGGCGTAGCGCTTGGGTGCGGGCGCGTAATCGGCCTTCTCGATCTTCTTCCAGAATTTGGCGCGTGCCTCCTCGGACACCACGACCAGCTCGCGCAGCCAGGCCCAGTCGCGGTCGAGCACGATCGGGTTGGGTGCTTCGAGGCCCCGGCGATAGCCTTCGATGATGGCGGTCGAGATCGCGTTCGCGGTCGTGGTCTTGTCGGGCTTCGCCAGCAAGGCGCTGGTCGCGAGGCGCACGAGATCGATGGCGAAGGGCATCTCGGCGGCCTCGTCGAAATCGTTCACGCCCCACACCAGGCGGCCGTCGTCGTCGCGCCAGGTGCCGAAGTTCTCCAGGTGGATGTCGCCGACGGCGAGGACGACCGGCGCGCTCTTCAGGTCCGGGCAGACCTCGAGAATGGTCTCGGCCCAGCGCCAGAAGGTGCCGCGCAGGAAGTAGAAGGGGCTCGCGGCCATCTTCTCGTGCTTGCGGACCAGGTCCTTCTCGACCAGCTCGTGGCCGAGCTCCTTGCGCATCCAGCTTTCGTAGGTGCGTACCGACTGCTTGATGTTCGCCATGGGGGGCCTCGCACGGCATGCATTCCTTGGGCTCGACGATGCTATATACCGGCATCGTCCCTCGGCTTTGCAAGTCTCCGTCCCAACATGCGCCAACGCTTCTTCGTCGTGGAAAACCCGGGCGCCGGCATCGCCGGCTCGCCGCTGGTCGAGGACGTCCTGCGTCTGCTGGCCAAGCGGGGGGCGTCGGTCACCCGCAACCGGAGCCCCGACATTGCGGCCGCCCGGCTGGCGGTGCGCCAGGCCGCAGAGGGCGGGGACTACGATGCCATCATCGCCGCCGGCGGCGACGGCACGATACGGCAGGCAGCCGCCGCCCTGATCGGCTCCGACATGCCGCTCGGCATCATCCCGGTCGGCACCGGCAACGTGCTGTCGCACGAGATCGCTCTGGCGCGCACGCCGCAAGCCATTGCCAGCATGCTGCTGGAGGGGCCCGTGGCAAAGGTCGCCTGCGCCCAGGCCAACGGCGAGCCGTTCCTGCTGATGGTCGGCTGCGGCTTCGATGCCCGCGTGGTGGCGGCGCTGGACCAGCGCCTGAAGAGCCGGCTCGGCAAGGCGGCCTACGCAGGACCGCTGCTGGGCGCCATCATCCGCCCCATCGACACGCTGGCGGTGACAGTGGATGGACGCCATCACGCCGCCACCTGGGCCGTGATCGCCAACGCGCGCCACTACGGCGGGCGGTTCGTGCTGGCGCCGCGCACCGGCATCCTGGAGCGCGGGCTGCAGGCGATCCTGTTCAAGACGCGCAACCGGGCCGTGCTGTTCGGCCAGCTCATGAGCCTGGCAACCGGCCGCCTCGAGCCGCGCGCCGTGCACGGAGGCGACGTGGAGATGCTGGCCTGCTCGCGGGTCACGGTCGCGTCGCATCATCCCGTGCCGATCCAGGTCGACGGCGACACCTTCGGCACCACGCCGGTCGAGGTGGACGCCGGCACCTGCGAGGTCCGCCTGATCGTGCCGTCCCCAGCATCCGGTGGAGCCAACCCGCGACGTTAACCATTTGTTAACCAAATCAGCTAACGTTGTGCGGCAGTGTCGGCCCACAACGGGCTGGAGCGGGGCCGGCACGGGCCACAAGATTTAGGCCCAGGGACACTCCAGCAGACGACAGTGCGCGTCGGAGCGGGCGATTCCTGCAAAGAATCGGCTCGCGTCTGAGCGGAGCATGCGCGAAGCAGGCACTGCAGAATTGCCGAGAGCGAGGCGGGCATGGATGGGGCCGCCGCCAGCAGCTCTCGGACTCACGTCGCCGCGACACTTCGCGGCCCCCATCGCAAGCCGCTGCACCCAAACCGGCAAAGCTGCCGCCAATCCAACGCGTCTCGGGCTCATGGGCCCGGGGCTGCCTAGGCTTGGCGCAAAGAAGCAGCCGATACCGGGGCGGTACAGCACGACCTCTCGAGATGGAGTGGCACATGAAGCGCCTCTGTCAACGGTGTGGCGTGGACCCAGCTCGGCTCGATGCGAGCCGCACGCCGCGACCCGAGCCCGACTGGAAGTGGGTGCTCCTCTGGCGCGATAACCAACGTCATCGGCCCCCAAGTAAGGGCTGATCCGGGATTGCCGGCGCGGGCAGTGCGAGCCCCCCGGCCAGACGATCGAGACCGGCCCTTGCGGCCGGTCTTTTTTTCGCGCTGTGTTGAGGGAGACGGGAATTGCGCGTGACGTGCCGATGTGACCGGGGTGGCGCGCTCCGCGCCGAGGAGGCGTCGCCTTTCAACATGACGGAGGGGGAGCTAACCAAAGGGAGGGGCCGCCCCGAAAGCGACTAGTCCGCAATCCATCCAGCTTCTGCCGTTTGCGTCGCTGCAGCGCCCACGGTGACAAGGTGCCACCAACGGACACATGCACCGCAGCGGAATGATGGCCTATTCGATCACCTCGTCGGCACGGCTTAGGATTGCAGGCGAAATGGTGATGCCAAGCGCCTTCGCCGTCTTGAGGTTGATAACGAGCTCGAACTTGGTCGGCTGCTCCACCGGCAGGTCGCCGGGGTTGGCGCCCTTCAAGATCTTGTCCACGTACACCGCCGCTCGTTTGAACAACTCGCGGTGGTCGGCAAAGTAGGAGATCAACCCACCCTCTCGGGCATCGCTCGCCAACACCACCATTAACGGAAGTCGATGCTCAGTAGCGAGAGCGATGGTTCCCGCGATGAAGGGAGTTGTTTGTCCAGCGAGCCAAAGCACTCCCTGCGCCTGCCATGCATGCAAATCTTTGAACGCCGATGCTAGCGTTGGTTGGCTCCGAACAGCGAAGAATCTGACCTCGACTCCCAGTTGCTGCGCAGTTTGCTCTGTATCTCGAATCTGAAGCGCCGTTATCGGATCATCGGAGTTGAAGATCGCTGCAATGCGTCGTGCGGCAAGTGGAAGAGCTTCCTTGAAGAGTTGGAGGCGCTTAGATGCAAGCTCGCCCGACATGTTTGAGATGCCGGTTACATTCCCGCCGGGTCTGGCCAGGTTGTTCACGAGCCCCGTCCCGACCGGATCGCCCACAATAGCCATGACGATGGGGATTTCCTTGGTCGCGTTGATAGCTGCGCGCGCGCCCGGTGTGTAGATCGCAAGGATGACGTCGACACGCGCGTTCACCAGTTCTGCTGCCAAATCAGGAAGACGTTCGACTTTGGAATTTGCCGAACGCAGCAAAAGCCGCACGTTTCTTCCGTCCTCGTGGCCCAGCTCGCGGAGATGGTCGAAAAACCGGCCGTGCGCTGGATCCTGGAGATGCGGCGTCAAGATGCCGACGGTCCGAAGTTTCTCGTCCTGCTGCGCACGCACGCCGCTCGGCCGCACAACTGCCGCCGCAACAAGCGTGATGAACTTCCGCCGTCTCACTCGACCACCCCATCGACGCTATCCAGATCAGAATACCATTTCTCGCTCACGACGGTGAGGCGATTATCGGGCCGCAAGGGGCCGACATAGGCCACTTCTGCTCGGGGTGATTTACGGCTGTCGAAAACATCGGCATTGCTGGGCAAGTCTTCGTCGGCCTGAGCAGCAGGAGCGGACGTTTCGATCACCTTTGCCGCTCGATGGCCGGGATGGGATCAGAGCAGCGACAGACACCGCACCCGAAGCGCGTCAGGCGGCCTTGGCGTCCTGGAGGATCATGGCGGCGCCCTTCTCGCCGATCATGATCGAGGGGGCGTTGGTGTTGCCGCCGACCACCTGGGGCATGATCGAGGCGTCCATCACCCGCAGGCCGCGGATGCCGAGCACGCGCAGGCGCGGATCGACCACGGCGTCGGCGCCGTTGCCCATGCGGCAGGTGCCGACGGGATGGAGATTGGAGACGCCGCGGTTGCGCAGGTCCGCCAGCAGCTCCTCGTCGCTCGCCACGGCCGGACCCGGCTGCACCTCCTCGCCGACAAATGGCGCGAGCGCGGGCTGCGCGGCGACCTTGCGTGCAAATCGCAAGCCGTAGAGCATCGCGTCCACGTCGTAGGCCGTCTCCAGGTACTTGAACTCGATCCTGGGAGGGCTCAACGGATCGGGGCTCTTCAGGCTGACCCTGCCACGCCCCTCGGGCCGCAGGTGCACCGGCGAGATCGAGAACCCCGGCCACTTGTGGGCATAAATGCCGCTGCTGTCGCGCTTCTCGATCGACCACAGGAAGATGTTCATCTGCAGGTCGGGGCGATCGAAGCGAGGGTCGGACCGCACCAGGATGCCGGCGAGCGTGCTGATCTGGGAGAGCGGTCCGCGGCGGTTCAGCGCATATTGGATGCCTGCCAGGACCTTGCGCGTAGGCGACATGGCGAGATCGTTGAGTGTGCCGGTTCTCGTCGCGCGCCAGGCAACGTAGGAATTGAAATGGTCGTGCAGATTGGCGCCGACCGCCGGCAGGTCGCGCACCACGGGCAACCCCATCTCCTTGAGATGCGCCGCGGGCCCGATGCCCGACAGCAGGAGCAGTTGCGGCGAGCCGTACACGCCGCCCGAGACGATCACCTCGCCCCTGGCCCGCGCCGTCTCGAGGCCCTTCGGCGTGCGGTACTCGACGCCGACCGCGCGACCGTCCTCGATCAGGATCCGGGTGGCGTGCGCGTTGGGCGTGACGACGAGGTTCTTCCTGCCCCGCGCCGGCTTCAGATAGGCAACCGCGGCGCTCCAACGCCGGCCATTGCCGACGGTCGTCTGGTAGTAGCCGACGCCGTCCTGGGTCGCTCCGTTGAAGTCCGCGTTGCGCGGGACGCCTGCCTGGACTGCCGCCTCCATGATCGCGTCGACGATGTCGCTGCGGAAGCGGCTGTCGCTGACCTTGAGCGGCCCGCCGACGCCGTGGAACTCGTTCTCGCCCCGCTCCTGGTCCTCGGCCTTGCGGAAGTAGGGCAGCACGCTCGAATAGTCCCAGCCCTCGCAGCCTCGCTGGCGCCAGCCGTCGTAGTCGGCGGGCGTGCCGCGCATGTAGACCATGCCGTTGAGCGAGCTGGTGCCGCCGAGCATCTTGCCGCGCGGCTGATAGGAGGTGCGATTGTTGAGGCCGGCGACCGGCTCGCTCTCGAATTTCCAGTTGTAGATCGGGTGCGTGTAGAGCTTGTGGTAGCCGATGGGGATGTGGATCCAGGGATAGTTGTCGCGCCGACCGGCCTCCAGCAGCAGCACCCGGAAGCGGCCCGACTCGGACAGGCGTGCCGCCACCGCGCAGCCGGCGGAGCCCGCGCCTGTTACGATGAAGTCGAAGGTTTCCTCGTGCATGGCGCTTCCCCGCTGCGGCCTTGCCGATCCGGCCGTTGGCGGATGCTACACAGGTGTAAGGCCGCAAGGGAAGCGATTGGCGAATGGCGCCTATGCGCGCGGGCGCTGAGTGCCGGGCCGCCGCGGTCTGCTCCCGCTTCCGGCAATCGCCGTCGGGGCTACATCGGCAGGCGGGCGAGCTGGTGGCTGAAGTAGTTTTCGATGGCGGTGACGATGGAGGTGGAGACCTTCTCGCGCCATTGCTCCGACTTGAGCAGCTCGGCGTCCTCCTGATTGGTGACGTAGCCCAGCTCGACCAGGATCGAGGGCACCTTGGCGCTCTTGATCACCACGAAGGCGGCGGAGCGGTCGGGATTGTCCTTGAGGCTGGTGCTCTCGCCCATGCGCTCGATCACCGACTTGACGAACACGCCCGTGCGATCACGGTTCCTCTCGACCTCGAGCCGGATGAGATCGGCGAGGAACCCCCTGATGGCGCCGATGTCGCCATCCACGGGCTTGGCCGAGGCAAGCTCTCTTTCGGAGATGATGGCTTCGCTCGTCTCGCCCTTGGCTGAGCGCTGCAGGGAGCTCGCGACGGAGTCGCGCAGGGAGTAGATGGTGGCGCCGCGCGCACTCGCCTGGGCGTAGTCGGCGTGCACCGCCACGAACAGCTGGGCCAGGTTGTGCTCGGCGAACTCGCGCCGCTTGTTCAGCTCCACGAACACGTCGGTGTCGCGCGTCATCAGCACCTTGTAGCGGCCGGTGGCATTGAGCTTGTCGCGCAGCATGAGGCTGAACGCCAGCACCACGTCCTTCTCGACGGTGCCGTTCTTCTGCGCCCCGGTGTCGTCGCCGCCGTGACCGGGATCGAGAACGATGACGGGCTTGAACGCAGCGAGCGCGCGCGTCTGCGGAGAAACGGCCCGCCTCGGCATGGGGGGCTGCACGTCAATCGCACCCAAGCCGGAAGCGCCGGCCAGGACGGTCGGCCGCTTGGCATCGGGCTTGTCGGCTTTGGTCTCGACCGCCACCTCCACCGGAACGATCTCCAGCACGAGCCGGACGGTCTTGCCGTCCTTGCCCTTCTCGATCGCCGCCCTGTCGACGACGACGGGCCCCGTCACGTCGATGACGATGCGCGCCTTGCCGGGCGCCGACTGGCCGCCGCGGAACGACTTGACGAGGCCGACGGCTGCATCGCCCGGCTGGGACGGCAGCTGCAGCATGACGTCGGGCAGCTCGATGAAAACCCGGTTGGGATTGGTGAGCGAGTACACCTGGAAGTCGACCGAGCGCTCCAGCCCGATGATGAACTTGGTGCGGGCGCGATTGCCCTTGAGCGAGGTCTCGGGCACCGGCGCGGCCAGCGATGCGGGCGGAGCTGCGGCCACTTGCTGGGTCTGCGCGCAGGCGGAAACCGGAAACACAGCTCCGCCCGCCGCACCCAATAGGAGCAGCCAGCGCAAATCAATGCGTCGCGGCCTGCCAAAGCCCATGTCGTTCGACCCCCGTCTAACGCACTACGAATGGCGGGACAGTCTTTCCGATTAACCGCGGAAGATGGCATTTTCCGGGTTTTCAGAGGGTCAACTTATGAAACGGTAAAGCTTAAGGAATCGTTGCCGGGCGCCTCGTTGTGGCCGCAACCGACGCCGACCTCCCCACTGTGGGCGTCTGGATCGGCCTACCGGGCGCCAAAGCAGGAGCTATGCCGGCAAGGGCGCTGCCGTAGCTCCCATCCGTTCGTACGGCGGCGAGAGGAAGGGAACGGTTGCAAGCGCTTGTTGTCGGGCACGATTCTCTTCATGCTGCGGCATCGAGGAGACCGTCTCGCGATGGCTGCAGACCGGCGGCGCACGCCGACCGTGGAGGACTATGCCGACGGCGTGCTGGCCGGCGACCGGGCGATGCTGGGGCGCGCCATCACGCTGATCGAGAGCGGCAAGGACGAGCACGCGGGACCGGCGCAGGAGCTGCTGCAGAGGCTGCTGCCCCACACCGGCAAGGCGCACCGCGTCGGCATCACCGGCGTGCCCGGCGTCGGCAAATCGACCGCCATCGATCAGCTCGGCATCAACCTGGTCGAGCAGGGCCACCGGGTGGCGGTGCTGGCGATCGATCCGACCTCGACGCGCACCGGCGGCTCGATCCTCGGCGACAAGACGCGCATGACGCGACTGGCGCAGAGCCGTTCCGCCTTCATCCGGCCGTCGCCCACGTCGGGCACGCTCGGCGGTGTCGCCCGCAAGACGCGCGAGGCGATGGCGCTGGTGGAGGCCGCGGGCTTCGACGTCGTGATCGTGGAGACCGTCGGCGTCGGCCAGTCCGAGGTGGCGGTGGGCGGCATGGTCGACTTCTTCCTCGTGCTGCTGCTGGCGGGCGGCGGCGACGACCTGCAGGGCATCAAGCGCGGCATCGTCGAGATGGCCGACATGATCGCCATCACCAAGGCCGACGGCGACAACGTGGCGCGCGCCAGACGCGCGGCCTCGGTCTACCAGGGCGCGCTCGCAATCCTGACGCCGATCTCGCCCAACTGGACGGCGCCGGTGCTGACGATCTCGGCGGGCGAGAATCGCGGGCTCGACGCGCTGTGGGCCAAGATCGTCGAGCACAAGGAGCGCATGATCGCTTCGGGCGAGTTCGCGACGCGGCGCGGTGTGCAGGCCGTGGCGTGGATGCGCGATCTGCTGCAGGAGCGGCTGCTGG
The DNA here is from genome assembly GCA_963774165.1 of uncultured Alphaproteobacteria bacterium. Classification (GTDB taxonomy): domain Bacteria; phylum Pseudomonadota; class Alphaproteobacteria; order Rhizobiales; family Hyphomicrobiaceae; genus AWTP1-13. The sequence goes on from CAVZEC010000012.1 coordinate 246,549, forward strand.
CGGCGCTGCAGGCCGACGCCGCGGTCGCGCGGCGCATGGCCGAGCTCGAGGACGAGGTGCGTGCGGGTGCGCGCACGGCAGCCCTTGCGGTCGGCGAGCTGGTGGAGATGATGGGCCTGCGCCGGGCGCCATCGCAAGGAGACAGCGCGTGACGGTCATGATACGCCCCGAGCGCGTCGAGCACGCGGCAGGCCAAGCCCGCACAAGCGTGCTGATCACGGGCTTCGGCCCATTCCCCGGCGTGCCCGTCAACGCGACCATGCGGCTGCTGCCTGAGCTGGCGCGTGCCGCGCCCAGACTATTTCCCGACGTGCAGTTCGACACCCGTGTGCTCCCGACCGAATGGGCGGCCGGGCCGCGACGCCTGCAGCAGGTGCTGGCGGAGGTCGAGCCCGACCTCGCCCTGCACTTCGGTGTCTCCTCGCGCGCACGCGGCTTCGAGATCGAGCAGCGAGCGCGCAATGCCTGCTCGGCCTCGCCGGATGCATCGGGCGTCCTGCCGGCCGGCCCTGCGCTGCGCGATGGCGGCGCCGAGCATCTGCCCGCCAGCCTGCCGGTGCGCCACATCGTGACGCGGCTGCGGCGGCTCGGCATTCCCGCCTTCGTCTCGCGCGATGCCGGCAGCTACCTGTGCAACGCCGCGCTCTATCACTCGCTCGTGTGCGCCAAGGACCAATCGGCCGCCGGCCGCCGCGTCGGCTTCGTGCACATCCCGGCGACGCTGGCCCGCCCGGGCGGCGCCAACCGCGGCCGCACCGGCGCCTGTCCGCTGACGTGGGACGAGACCGTGATCGGTGCACTGGAGATCCTGGCGGCCGCCCTGGGACGGCCATCGGCGCTACGCGCATCGTAGGTTGCGTCGAACGGAGCACAGACCCGCCACGATCCGGGATCGCGTTGTGACTGCGGCAGCGTCTAGGACACTCAGTCCGGCGCTGCGATCAACGCTTCCATCGCGCTCATCAACACGTCCATGTTCACAGGCTTGGTTATGTGCGGAGCATCGGGATCGGCGCCCGGAACCGGCGCGTAGCCGCTATAGCTGATGTAGGGTATGCCGCGTTCCTTCAGCCGAGCGCAGACTTGGGTGCTGTCGCCGTCGCTCAACCCGTGGTCCATGATGGCGCCATCGAGGCCGTCGTCCTCGGCCAGGATCAGCGCATGGCGGGCCGTGGTGGTCATAGTGGAGTGGGCGCCGGCCCCTTCCAGGGCCTGCACAATATCCATCGCGATGAGGAGCTCGTTTTCGACGACGAGGATCGAGCGCCCTCGCAGACCAGGATGTTCCATGTTCGGGCCGATGCGCGGCTAAGCGCAATTGCCAGAGGCAGGGCGGTCTTCATGTGGTGGGCCGCAATGTCCCGAGCCGTCGATCAATCCTGGACGCACAACAAGCGCAATGACCGACTGACAGAAGGCCATGACTGCGTAGCTGGGGCCGTCATGGTGTTGCGTGCTGTGTGCGACCGTGCGCCCTTAATCGCGGGTTGTCACGGGATATATTATCATGGCCGCAGGAACCTTCGGGCGCCGGGCCGGGCATGCCTGTTGCGCCGATAGTGGATTGCCTAAATCTCGGACAGAGTCGCTATCGTGTCTGCGCTTTGCTCGACACAACCTACGACTGAGGGATCAGCAGGCCATGGCGGCGAAATTCGTCAGCGTCGAGAAGGGGCTCGGGCCGGAGGGCCGCATCGCCGTGGTGCGGCTCGACCGCGGCGATGCGATCAACGCTCTGTCGCCGGAGACGATGCGGCAGCTCAGGGCCGCCGCGCAATCCTTCGAGGACGACGTCTCGACCTCCGTGGTGGTCCTGACGGGCAACGCGCGGGTGTTCTCGGCAGGCTTCGACCTCAAGGATGAGGAAGGCCGCACGCGCGCCAAGCTCGGGCTCGGGGAGCGGCGCGCGTCGCTGCGCATCGGCCCGCGCATGTGCCGGGCCTGGTGGGACATGGAGCAGGTGACGATCGCGGCCATCGAGGGGCCGTGCATCGGGGGCGGCGTGGCGCTGGCGGCCTCGCTCGATTTCCGCTTCTGCGGCGCGAGCGCGCATTTCCGCATCCCCGAGGTGGCGCTCGGCATGAACATGAGCTGGGGCTCGCTGCCGCGGCTCCTGGCCCTGATGGGGCCGGCACGGACCAAGCAGGCCGTGATCCTCGCCGCCGACCGCATCAGCTCGGCCGAGGCGCGCGAATGGGGGCTGGTCGAGAACGTCGTCGCCGACGGCCAGGCGTTTGCCGGGGCCATGGCCTTCGCGGAGCGCATCGCGGCGCTGCCGCCGCTCCCCGTCGCCATGACCAAGACCAGCATCAATCGACTCTCGGGCGCGCTCGACGACCTCGCCGCCCACATGGACACCGACCAGTTCGCGCTGGCGAGCTCCAGCGAGGACCACGCCGAGGGCGTTGCCGCCTTCATGCAGCGCCGCAAGCCGCGCTTCCGCGGGCGGTAGGCGGCAGGCACAATGGATATCGCGGCGGAGAGGCTGCGCGGGGCAGCGCTGGTTTGCGGCGCGGCCGTTTGCTGGAGCCTCGGCGGGCTGTTCGTGCGCCTGATGGGCGAGGACCTCGACGGCTGGACCATCGCCTTCTGGCGCTCGGCTTTCATGGCGCTGGCGGTGGGCGGGTGGCTGGTCGGGGCGAACGGGCTGCGGACATGGTCCGTCTACCGCGCGATGGGCTGGGCGGGCGTGCTGTCGGGACTGCTGCTCGCGGCCTCCTTCGTGATGTTCATCCTGGCGATCACGCGCACCAGCGTGGCCAATGCCGTCGTGCTGCAAAGCGCCGCGCCGCTCGCTGCGGCCTTGCTCGGCCGCGTCTTCCTCGGCGAGAGGCTGACGCCGCCGACCCTGGTCGCCATCCTCGTCGCCATCGCCGGCGTCGCCCTGATGTTCGCGGGCGCGCTCGGCGGCGGCGACCTCGTGGGCAATGCGCTGGCGCTGGGCGTCGCCATCGTGTTCGGTGCCAACATCGTGGTGGTGCGGGCGGCGCGGGCGCTCGACCTGGTGCCGGCGACGGTGCTGGCGGGGCTGTTCGCTCTTGCGGTGACGCTGCCGTTCGCCACCTGGGACGCACCTTCCTCGTCCGACTTCGGCCTGCTGGCGGCGATGGGCGTGTTGCAGCTGGGCCTCGGGCTGTTCCTGTTCATGCGCGGCGCGCCACGCCTCACAGCTGCGCAGGTCGGCCTCCTGACGCTGCTCGAGGTCATCCTGGCGCCGATCTGGGTGTGGCTCGCGTTCGCCGAGATGCCCGCGCCGCTGTCTCTGATCGGCGGCGCCATCGTGCTCTGCGCGCTGATGCTGCACGCGGCGCTGCGGTAGCTCGCGTCACGCGTCGGGCCGGGCGCGATTCGCACACCGAAGCGACGCTCGCGGAAGTTGACATTTCATTAACCTGAGACGGTGCAGGTGCGCGGACATCACACCCGTTCAGCCGCGCGGACTTTCCCCGCGTGAAGACAGAGCGTCGGGGGGAACGCCCCGCCGAGGCGCGCGTTAGCGCAGTAAGGATGAGACACCACATGGACAATGACGAACACGACGATCATGACCGGCTGAGGAGCATCTGCGACGGGCTGCGCCGAGGGCTCGCCCGAGCCGAGAGGGAGCCGCTACCCACTCGCCTGGAGGAGCTCCTGCGCGCGCTTCGAAGCAAGGAGCTGGTGGCCGAGCACTGCCACGGCGCAAAGAGCCAAGTCCCCGCTTCGCAATGACCGTCCTACGCCAGAGCATCGAGTGCGCGCGCGAGGTCGCAAGTGGGGCGCATCTGCCCGACGACTGTGCCGCGCCAATTGGTGAGATCCGGGGCCGGGCCCAGCTCGGCCGCGGCGGGGTATAGCCGGGAGATCACGGCGATTGCCGCTGCCTCCGCCGCCCGCTTGGCGCCGTCGTCGATCTTCAGCGCAAAGCCCAGGCCACGCTCGGGAAGCGCGCCGCAATAGGCGCCTTCGGCTCCGCTCTTCACGAGCACAACCCGCGGCAGCCGCGTCATCACGGCGGTGTCGAGGCGGCCGGGCCCCGCGACCAGATCGGGATGGGCCCAGCAGGCCTCGGCGATGCGCCGGCAAGCCACCGCCCGCTCCGCGCCCATGCTCTCCGCCGTCGCAAATCGGGCGAACGCCCGCGCCAGCCCGCTGAGCGGGATCGCCCAGTTGGGCACCGAGCATCCGTCGATGCCGCGCACCTCGGCGCCGAGCGGGCAGCCGGTCATGTCCTCCAGGACGCGGGCAATGCGCACCTGCACCGGATGGTCGGGGCGCCAGTAGCCGTCGGTGGGCTCGCCCATGTGCACCGCGGTTGCCAGCATGGCGGCGTGCTTGCCCGAGCAGTTGTGATGCAGCGGCGACGGCGCGACGCCCGCGCGGATCAGCTCGTGCGCCGTGGCCGCATGCATGGGCTCGTGCACGCCACAACCCAGCGCCTTCGGGGTGAGGCCCGCGCGTTGCAGCATCGAGCGGGCGAGCGTCGGCGTGGATCTGCGTACCCGAATGGGAGGCGCTGCCGAGCGCGATCTCGCGCGTGCCGAAGCCGAACCGGTCGGCCGCACCCGACTCGACACAGGCGATCGCCTGCAGCGGCTTGATGGCCGAACGCGGATAGATCGGCGCCGCGATGTCGCCGACGGCCGCAACCACCTCGCCCGTCGCCCGCACGACGGCGATAGCGCCGGCATGCCGGCTTTCGACCAGCGGCCCGCGGGTCAGCTCGATGAGGACAGGGTTGCGCATAGCACCACCTTAACTGCACCAACCGATCCGGTGACTGGCACTTATCCCCGCTGTCCGGCGGGAAGACAACAATAGGGCCATCCCGCTCCAATCCGAGGGGTCGTCTCCGGAGGCGTCCTGTGGCGAGGGCGGGCTGCAGCCGAGCCGGCGGTCACGCAACCGTCGGCAACGGGGCTCCCCGTCGCGGTCTCGGGTGAAACTCCCGGATGCCCAGTGAGCTTAAACGCGGCGCTCAAGCCAAAAATCCTGCGCGGGGCGGCGGAGAGCCGCTCTCTCAAACAATGACAACTGCGGCGATCCGCTGCCCCGCAGCTCCTCTGCCATCCAGCCTCGCGCGAGCGCCGCCGCGAGGGCAAACGTGCTGCAGCGCACGCGTCCCAGGCGAGCCGGTGGCTGCGCCGGCATCTTTACATGTTCGCGGCCGTGAGGTTCTCCGGCCTCGGCTCATGGGGTAGGCTGCGGCAGGGAAGCGTCCGGGCAACATCCAAGAACATCGATGAAATCGAAGGTTTCCGAGCACGGCCTCGACGGGGTCGAGATCTTCAGGGATCTCGAGGACGCCGAGCGCGCGCGTCTCGCCGCCGAGCTCGAGACGCTGAACCTCAGGCGCGGCGACGTGCTGGTGCGCCAAGGCGAGGTGGCGGACGCGCTCTACGTGGTCGTCACCGGGCGCTTCGCGGTCACCGTGGCCGGCCGCCGCGACCTGCTCGCCGAGGTGGGACCCGGCCAGCCGGTCGGCGAGATCGCCTTCCTTGCCGGGGGCGTGCGCACCGCCACCGTGACCGCGCTGCGCGACAGCCTGGTGCTGAGGCTGGGACGGGCCGAGTTCGAGCAGCTGTCGTCCAAGAGCCCCTCGATCTGGCGCACCTTGACCGTGACGCTGGCCGGGCGTGTCGCCGTCGCCTCCGTCAGCCGCACGCCGCCCCCCGATCCGCGGCCCCGCACCGTGACGCTGATCCGCGCCGGCGCCAGCGAGCTGCCGGCGAGCTTCGTCGTCGGCCTGTCGCGCGTGTTCCGGCGCAGCAACCGCACGATGCTGGTGTGGCCGGAGATGGCGCGCACGGTGCTGCCGGCCAGCGTCCCCATCGACAGCACCGAGGCCACGCGCGCGCTCAACGCGCTCGAGGCGGACTACGACTACGTGCTGTACGTGGCCGAGCCCGAGCTGACGCCCTGGTCGGAGAAGGCGATCCGCCAGGCCGACCTCGTGCTCGCCGTCGGCCGGCATTGGGCCGACGACGAGCCCAACGCGCTGGAGCGGCTGGCGGCCGAGCTGCTGCCGCCCGACGCGCAGCGCCTCGTCCTGCTGCACGAGACGCGCGGGGCCATCGCCAGCACGGCGCGCTGGCTGCGGCGCCGCAACATCGCCATGCACCATCACGTGGCGCTCGACAACGTGGGCGATGCCGAGCGCCTCTACCGCTTCATCAACGGCACCGCGCTCGGTCTCGTCGCCTGCGGAGGAGGTGCCTACTGCGCGGCCCACGTCGGCCTCTACAAGGCGCTGCTGGAGTCGGGGCTGACGTTCGACATCATGGGCGGGACCTCCGGCGGCGGGGCGATGGCCGCCGCATTCGCCATGGGCTCGGACCCCGACGCCGTCGACCGCGCGACGCACGACATCTTCGTCACCAACAAGGCCATGCGCCGCTACACCTGGCCGCGCTACAGCCTGCTCGATCACACGCACTACGACCGCCAGCTCGCCAAGCACTACGGGGGAACCGACATCGAGGATCTGTGGATCCCCTACTTCTGCGTCTCCACCAACCTGTCGAGCTACGACCTGCACCGCCACCGCCAGGGCGAGGTCTGGGGTGCCGTGCGCGCCAGCGGCTCGATCCCCGTCCTGCTGCCGCCCTACTACACCAAGGACGGCCACATGCTGGTCGACGGCGCGCTGCTGGACAACGTGCCGATCCGCGTGATGCACGAGCTGAAGAGCGGGCCCAACGTGGTGATCAGCTTCGAGGTGCCGAAGCTGCAGCGGTTCGAGGTGGACTACGGCGCGCTGCCCGGACGGACCGCGCTGCTGAAGGCGATGCTCAATCCCTTCATGCGCGGGCTGCTGCCGCGCGCGCCCAGCGTCGGCACCGTCCTGATGCGCTCCATGATGGCGAACCGGCAGGGCTTCGAGCGCCGCCTGCGGCCTGAGGATCTGCTGCTGGTGCCGCCGTTCCCGCAGGACATGGGCATCCTCGACTGGCACCGTCACACCGAGCTGATGGACAGCACCTATCGCTGGGCCATGCGCGAGGTGGCGCGCCTCAAGGCCGAGGGGCATCCGGCGCTCGGCGTGAACGGCGCGGCGGAGGCGCCGCTCGCGACGGCAGCCTCCGTCGCCCCCTGAAGCCGGGTGCGGCAGCTCGCGCCTGCCTGCGCGCGTCAGCGCACCGAGCGGGTTCGGCGGCGGGTGGTGGGATCGCGAACGCCCGCAACCGCCCGCTGATCGAATGCAGCAACCGATCGCTTGGGAGCAACGAGGCGCCATGCCCGCGTCAAGCGATGACAAAGCTCGTCGTCGCCGATGCGCGACAAGCGGATGAGTACGGCCGGCCATCCCTTGTAATGATCGGTCTCGAAGTAGATGTCGGACGCCATCTCCATGAGCAGCTGCTTCTCGTCGAGGTCGCAGCGCAGGACGAGGGTATCGGCGTCCTTGATGCGCAGCAGGAATTTACCGGCGACTTTCAAAGACGGTGTGCCGTAGCTCGTGGCTTCGGCCACGTCGGGAAGCCCGGCGCTGGCGGCGCAGGAACGGACGCGGGCAAACGCGGCGTCGAGCTTCTTCGGGCTGTCACCGTCGAGCGCGCGGACTAGACTTTTTGGGGCGATGTTCTTCCAGGCCGACGTCAACGCCGCTTTCACGGTCGCCTTGTCCGCCTTCGCGAGCCGCACACTCGTGCTGCCGCCGCGCCCCCAGCCGCCCGGCACGGGCGAAAAAGCGGCGGGCTTCCGGCTGACCAATGCCTGCTGCTGCTCCGCCGTGAGCTTGATCATGGCCCAGCCCTCGCGGGGATGGCCGAGCGTCGCGAATATGCGCTTGCCCACGCGGAAATCCGGGTGTCCCATGTGCGAGGCTTCGATCGCCTGCGGCAATGCGAGCGCCAGGCGGCGGAAGTCGTCGGCTTTCATGATGCGGCCTCGTTGTTCCCTATCATCGACCTTCCCCTGCTGGCGCAAGGACGCCGCTGTGCAGAGACCCATGCGATGACTCAGAACATCTACGATAACGAAGAGTTCTTTGCCGGCTACAGCCGGCTGCCGCGGTCGATCGAGGGCTTGGCCGGCGCGCCGGAGTGGCCGGCGATGCAGGCCATGCTGCCGGACGTGCGCGGGCGCCGGGTGCTGGACCTGGGCTGCGGCTTCGGCTGGTTCTGCCGCTGGGCGCGCGGCGAGGGCGCGGCCCACGTCGAGGGGATCGATGTCTCCGAGAACATGCTGGCGCGCGCCCGGGCCACCACCGCCGACGCGGCCATCGTCTACAGCCGGGCCGACATGGAGCGCCTGGCGCTGCCGGTGGCGGCGTTCGACCTCGTCTACAGCTCGCTGGCGCTGCACTACGTCGTCGATCTCGAATGGCTCCTGTCGGAGGCGCACCAGTCGCTCGTGCCGGGAGGCAGCCTGGTGTTCTCGGTGGAGCATCCGATGATGACGGCGCCCGCCCTCCAGGCCTGGTCGACCGATGCCGCGGGCCGCAAGACCTGGGGGCTCAACGGCTACCTGGACGAAGGTCCGCGCACGACGGACTGGCTGACCAAGGGCGTCGTCAAGCAGCACCGGACGGTGGCGACCTACGTCAACCTGCTGCTGCGGCTGGGGTACGCGCTCTCGCGCGTCGAGGAGTGGGGGCCGACGCCGGAGCAGATCACGGCGCAGCCGAGGCTCGCCACCGAGCACCAGCGCCCGCCCTACCTGCTGGTGGCGGCGCGGCGCTGATCGGTTCGTCTGCTAGCTACGGCGCTTGCGGGGCGCTGGATCCTCGGGACAAGCCCGAGGATGACATCGGCATCTTCTGTCAAATCCGCTCCACTAGCGTCGCGGGGAGAGGTAGCCTCCCGCCCCGCCGTAGTAGGCGGTGGGCAGGTACTTCGGTTGTGGGCCGTAGCCGGAGGCAACAGGGACATTGCGGGCAGGCTTGATGTGACCGCCGGCGGACGCGGAGATGCCCCGAGCGATTGGATTGGGCGCTTTGGCGGGCGCGGCGACGACACCGCGAGGAACGTAGCTCGGCTTGGGCGCTTTCGCAGCGAATGGAGCAACGCGGTTCGGGCTCGGCGCCTTCACGGCAACGGGGGCGACGTAGCTCGGGTGCGGAGCCTTGGCCGTCCGCTGGCCGGGGTTGGCGCCCAGCGCATACATCCCGCGCCCGGCGGGATTGACGCCGGGGACGACGCCCTTGCGCCGGCCGGCAGCGTTGGCGTCGACCCAGCCGTAGTAGGGCCGGCCGTAATAGCCATAGGCGGGCGGAGGGGCGTAGTAGGCAGGAGCCGGCGCGTAGTAGGAGTAGGCAGGGGCGTAGTAGGCGGGAGCCGCGTAATAGGGTCCGGGCACGTAGGCATAGGCCGGGCGCGCGTAGTAGCCGTAGGAGGCCCCGTAGTAGCCACCGTAGCCGTAACCAGCGCCGCAGTAGCCGCAGTCATCGTCGCAAGCGGCCGCCTGTGTGCTCCCCATCGCCAGGACGGCGAGCGCGAGAGCCGAGCCCGCCAGGATACGATTGCGCATCTTACAATTCCTCCGTAGTCCGCAGAGCCTGTTCAGTGGAAAGCTAGCACCCTGGTGGAGCCACGCACTCGGGCGAAACCCCGATTTCCCGAGACGTACTTAACAACCCAACAACGTGTGCATCCGCCTCGTCGGGCCATGGTCGATGGTTGCGCCTACAGCGGGCTGAAGCGGCGGCGAAGCGTCCTCGGCCAGGGGTTGTAGCCGTAGCCCGCGTAGACGGGCGGTCCGTAGTAGGCAGCCGGCGGAGCATAATAATAGGCGGGGGGCGCGGCGAAGTAGGCCGGGGGCGGAGCATAGTAGAGGCGCGGAGCCTGGTAGTAGGCAACCGGGCGGAGCGTAGCCGTAGGCGCGCGGTGCGTAGTTGCCGTAGCCCCTGCATCCGCCATCGCGCAAATTGCAGGCCGCCGACGCGTCCGTGCCGCTGCAGGCGACGATGCCGAGGGCCAGGGCCAATCCGACTGGAGCATGTTCGCGCATCTGGATCCTCATGCGACGGTGGTCGCGCCGATGCGGAAGGTTGGCAGGGCGCCCGCGATCGCACACTCCGGCGAAACCCTGACTGCGGACGGGGACGGCACGGATGTGCGAGTGGGAGGCACGGTCGACAGCGGGTTCACGAGCCGGGGACCGCGAGGCTTTGCTCGACAGGATTTCCCTCCCCACATGCCGGAGGCAGGTCTTCGACATGACGGGGAGGGGAGCCGCGCAAGCCGCACGCGTGTCGGTCCTCAACGACAGTGGGTACTGACTAATCCAAATCCAGTTCCACCCAGACGGGCACGTGGTCGGAGGGCTTTTCCCAGGCGCGGGTGTGCTTGTCGATGCCGGCGGCGATGATCCGGTCGGCAGCCTGCGGGGAGGCCAGGATGTGGTCGATGCGGATGCCGTGGTCCTTCTGCCAGGCGCCCGCCTGATAGTCCCAGAAGGTGTAGACGCCGGGCCCCGGCAGGCAGGCGCGCACGACATCGGTAAGCCCCAGGTTGAGGAGCGAACGATAGGCGGCGCGCGTCTCGGGCTGGTAGAGCGCGTCGCCGGTCCAGGCCTCGGGGTTCTTGGCGTCGACCGGCTCGGGGATCACGTTGTAGTCGCCCAGCAGCAGGAACGGCTCCTCGTAGCCGAGCAGCTCGCGCGTGCGGGCCGCGAAGCGCTGCATCCAGGCGAGCTTGTAGGTGAACTTCTCGGTGCCGATCGGATTGCCGTTCGGCAGGTACAGGTTGCCGATGCGCACCACGCCGCCCTTGCGCGGCACGCACACCTCGATGTAGCGGGCATGCGCATCGTTGTCGTCGCCCGGCAGGCCGCGCACGGCGATCTCGTCGAACGGCCGCTTGGACAGGATGGCGACGCCGTTGAAGCCCTTCTGGCCGTGCACGGCGACGTTGTAGCCGAGGTCCTCGAACACCTGGCTCGGGAACGCCTCGGTGACGCTCTTGATCTCCTGGAAGCAGGCGACGTCCGGGCTCGTCTCCTTGAGCCAGGTGACGGCGCCCTCGAGGCGCGCCTTGACGCCGTTGATGTTCCAGGTGGCAATTCGCATGCGTTCCCGAGTAGGGCCCGGCGCGGCCCGGGTCAAGCGCCGCGCCTTTCCAACCCGGTGGCACGTCGGCCATATGCCGACGATATCAGCCGAATCGATCCGCGCCGCGCATCGCGGACTGTTCCCCTGCCGGTGGGCATCCGCGTCCGCGTGAACTACTCTTTGCAAAGGGCGAGTGAGTTGTTTCGAGGCGGATCGAGCCTTTCATGGTCTTTGCCAACCAGACATTCGCCGATGCGATGCCGGCCTACGATGCGATCGTCATCGGTTCCGGCTACGGCGGCGGGGTCGCGGCATCCCGCCTCGCGCGCATGGGTCTGCGCCTGGCGGTGCTCGAGCAGGGGCGGCATTGGCGGCCCGGCGATTTTCCAACGACGGGCAAGGCGCGGCTCAAGACGCTGCGGCTGACGGGCCGTGCCAAGCTGGGCGATCCTGCCGGGCTCTACTACCTGTCGGTCGGCAAGGGGCTGACCGTGTTCGGCGCATCCGGCCTCGGCGGCGGATCGCTGATCAACGCCGGCGTCACGCTTCGGCCCGATTTTGGCAGATTGCGCAAGGCCGGCTGGCCCGATGCGGTGGTCGACGACGGGCTCCTGCTGAAAGGACTGGCGCGCGCGGAGGCAATGCTCGGTGTCGCGCCGGTGCCCGGCCCGGAGCGCTTTGCCAAGCTTGCGGGCATGCGCAGGGCGGCGGAAGCGGCGGGCCGTGCGGTGGCGTTGCCGCCGATGACGATCTCCCACAGTCCCGGACCGAACGTTGCAGGCGTGATGCAGTACGCCTGCCGGCATTGCGGGGACTGCTGGTCGGGCTGCAATGTCGGTGCGAAGAACACGGTAGGCATCACGTATATCGCCGATGCGATCGATCATGGCGCAGCGGTGTTCTGCGAAAGCCGGGCCCAGTCGATCTCCAAGACCGAGAGCGGGTGGGAGATCGTGGTGCAGGATCTGTCGCAGGCGGGCGCAAGCCGGCGCATCGCGGCGCCGATCGTCGTCCTGGCGGCCGGCACGATGGGGACCAACGAGTTGCTGCTGCGGGCACAGGAGAGTGGCCTGCGGCTCTCGTCGAAGCTGGGCCAGAATTTCTCGGCGAACGGCGACGACATGGTATTCGCCGACAAGCTCGCCGAGCCCGTCAATGCCATTGCCACGGGCTTCCCGCCTCAGGCGCCGCGCGGCGCCGCGCCGGTCGGACCTCACAGCATGGCGCTGATCGACCTCGGCGACCAGGATGGCCCGCTGTGGGTTCACGACGGCACGATGATGGCCCTGATGGCCTCGCTCGCTCCGCTCGACGCACTGCTGCAGGGGAAAATCCGGGAATTGTTCCGGATCATGCGACAGGGCATCTACGGCGACGAGATGAGCCGATCGCAAATCCTCTACATTGTCGCGCACGATGATGCGAGTGGCCGGCTGCGGCTGCAAAAGGATCGCGTCGTCGTCGACTGGCCGGGCTACAGCGACGCGCCGGAGCGCGTGCGGGCGGAGCAGAAGGTCAAGACGATGATCGCAAACATGGGGGGGTTGTTCGTCGGCAACCCCTTCGCCATGACCGCGTTCGGCGGCAACCGGATCATTGCCCATCCCCTCGGCGGATGCGGGATGGGCGAAACGGTGGAGCAGGGTGTCGTGGCGCCGGACGGACGGGTGTTCGATCCGGCGAAGGGGCCGGACGGCGTCCACGACGGGCTCTACGTGTGCGACGGGGCGGCGATCCCCTCGGCGGTCGGCGTCAGCCCGCTGTTGACGATTACGGCCCTCGCGGAGCGCGCCATGATCTTGGCGGCCGAGCAGCTGCACAGGAAGCTCGACGTCGTCACGACGCCGCCTCGCCCGGCGCGGGATGCCGCGATGTAGGCGCAGCCATGCCCCGCATGGTCAGAGAGATGTCACCCCAGGGTCTTGTCGAGCCAGTTGAACACGCGCAGGTCCCGGAGCCCGAAAGCTTTCGGCTCACAGTGCAGGTCCGCCCCCTCGGACGCCAGGAAGGGCATGAGCGTCTTCGGTGATTTCAGGAGATCGTAGAGCCGCTGCGACTCGCCAGGCCAGAATGCCTCGTTATCCGGCGCGGCGATCAGCATCGGGCACTCGATCTTCCCCGCAACGTCCGTGAGATTGTAGTTCATCGCCGCTCTGAAGGCGTCGTAGTACGACGTGACGCCATAGGGTCTCATGCGGAAAACCAAGGAATTCTTCGTGGCCGGATCGAGCGATCTTCGCCATGTAGCCGTCGAACTCTTCCTTGCGGCCGGCCTTCAGGAGCTGGATCATCGGCGGAGGCAATGTGGCGGTCCACGATGTGGAGACGTCGACAACGCCCGGATCCGCGATAGCGGCCGCGATCCTCTTCTCGAACGCGACAGCGCGCGGGACCCAGTATCCGCCCTGGCTGATGCCCTGAAGCGCGATCCTCTTCGGGTCGACGCCCGCGCGGCTGAGCGCAAAGTCGACGACCGGCGTAATGACCTTCTCCCAATCCGGCCGGAAGTAGAGGCCCTGCTTCCACAGGGCGTAGCCTTGGCCCGGCCCATCGAACGTGAGGCAGTCGTAGCCGCGGGCCGTCGCTCCCGCCGCTCCCCACATCCACATATCGAGCGCGGAGCCGTCGCTTCCGTTGTTGAGGATCAGCAGAGGGCGTCTTTCCTTGGTGCTCTTTCCCCGGAAATAGAATCCGCGCAAGGCGGTGCCCTCATAGGGGATGCTGACCTGCTCGATCGGCGGATCGAACAAGGCGATCGACTTCAGCCAGCAATCGTCCATCAATTGCCAGGCCGTGGTGATCCGCGTGGGATCGCCGGAGCCGTCCGCGAAGTAGGTCGCGCTGTCGTAGAAGTTCTGCGCCCACAGATAGGCCTGCCGGGCACTTTCGACGTGACCGCCGCTCGCGGAGTCCTCGGCCATGGCGCGGGCTTCATGTCCCGCCGCGATCAGAGTTTGGTACGCGCTCTCGAAGTTGCCGTCTTCGATCTGCTTGATGACGTAGAGGATCTTGCCGACATTTCCGCCCTGGTAGTAGGCACGCCCGAGGCTCGTGAGGAGCACGAACTCGAAGGCCGAGTTCTTGAAGAAGTAGGTCGCCTGATGGGCGGCCAAAGGCGTTGTGGCCAGATTGGTCGCCGGCTGCGGAGTGCCCTGGGCCTCCGCGGTGTCCGGTCTGCCGCTTATTCCCGCCCCCAACCCGGCAGCGATCACTCCGAGGCCGAACTGCTTCCTGGTAAGCTTCATGGATAAAGCTCTCTCATGTGTGTTGCACGAGCGCTAGACGGCCGGCTTGCGTGTCCGGATGCGCAATCGGTGCAAGATCTTGCTTCTGCTTGTCGGTCGACATGACGCTCTGCGCGGACGGCACCGTCGGTTCTGGCCGACACTGTCGTGCGCGCTTACTTGTAGCTTCAGCCGCCGAAGAACAAATACTGCTTCGATATGCGGGTATCGGAAGAGCCTATAGCCACAAGCTCTGTGCCCACTCCGATGCCTCTGCCTCGACAAGGTAACAATCAGTGATCGCAGCAATACCCATGCGCCGAATTAGCCGGCGCAGTCCACTAGGACAGAGGCGGGGGGCGAGCGGGGCCGTCGAGGGCGAGGCGGTAGCCGACGCCGAGCTCGGTCAGGAGGATCCGGGGCTGCGTCGGCACCTTCTCGATCTTCTGGCGCAGCTTGCGCACGAGGATGCGCAGGTAGTGCGCGTCATCGACGTGGGTCACTCCCCACACGGTCTTGAGCAGGTGCTGGTGCGTGACGACGTTGCCGGCATGCTGGGCGAGCACCTGGATCAGCCGGTATTCCTTGGGCGAGAGCTGCACGGGCGCGCCATCGACCGACACGGCGCGGGCGGCGAGGTCGACGGTGAGCGGACCTGCCCGCACCATGGGCTCGCCGGCGGAGCCGCGCAGCTGCCGCCGCAGGGCTGCCCGCGCGCGCGCCAGCAGCTCGGCCATGCCGAACGGCTTCACCACGTAGTCGTCGGCACCGAGCTCGAGCAGGCGCACCTTCTCCTCCTCGCTCGAGCGCACCGACAGCACGATGGTGGGCACCGTCGACCACGCGCGCAGCCGCTCGACGATCTCGGCGCCGTCGATGTCGGGCAGCTCGAGATCGACGATGACGAGGTCGACCGACTTCAAGGTGGCCGCGCGGATGCCGTCGGCACCGGTCGCGGCTTCCTGCACGATGAAGCCCTCCAGCTCGAATCCCGCCCGCAGGAAGCGGCGGATCTGGACCTCGTCGTCGATGACGAGGGCGACGAGGCCGGACCTATTCATCGCCACTCTCCCACCGGTCGGCCTCGGCCAGCGCCGGCGCCGGCAGGCGGACGGTCATGGTCGTTCCGCGCCCCGCGCCTTCGCTGGCGGCCTCCAGCTGTCCCCCCGACCCCACGACGAACGCGCGCGCGATCCAAAGGCCGAGCCCCGAGCCCTTGATGGCCGTCTGGTGCCGGGGGCCGCGGTAGAAGCGCTCGAACAGCCGCTCGCGCTCCTCGCAGGTCAGCCCCGCGCCCTGATCCTCGATGCTGATCTCGACGCTTCCCGCGCCGCCGCGCGCGGCGATCGCGATCCTGGTGCCCGGTGGCGAATACTTGGCGGCGTTGTCGATCAGCTGTCTCAGCGCCTGCTCGACCAGGACCGGGTCGATGCGAACGAGCGCCAGATCCTCCGCCACCTGCACGTCGATGTGATGCTCGCCCAGACGGTGGCGCAGCCGGGCGAGCGCGGCGTTGACGAGGTCCGGCGGCTCCGCCCAGGCGAGATGCGCCACCACGCCCGCGCCGCTGATGCGGCTCGCGTCGAGCAGGTTCTGGATGTCGATGTTGAGGCGCTCGCTCTCGCCGCGGATGATGTCGACGAGGGACGCCAGGCGCGCGTCCGCGACCACGCTCGGCGCCTGCGCCAGCACCGACGCGGAGCCGAGAATGGAGGCCAGCGGCGTGCCCAGCTCGTGGGAGACCGAGCCGATCATCGCCGCCCGCAATGTCTCGGCCTCGGAGCGCAGCCTGGCCTCGCCGATGGCGTGTGCGACGTCGATGCGCTCCATCGTGGCGGCGGCCTCCTCGAGCGCGGCGTCGACGCGCTGGCGGATCGCATCGACGCCATGCCGGGAGACGCGGCCGAGCTCGATGGCGAGAATGCCGACGACGGAGTTGCGCTGCGACAGGATGCGGATGAGCCAGCTGGCGCCGGTCGCCCGGTCGGTCAGCGGCGCCTCCTGCCCGGCGCTCCTGCCCTCGAAGATCGTCAAGATCGCGCGCTGAACCTCCTCCGGCACCTCCCGCCATTGCGCCGATGCGTCGGGCCGCGAGTGGCCCGCGCCGGCGGCGAAAAGAGCGATGCGGCAGCCAGTGATCGCGCTCAGGTGGTCCTCGATGGCGGCATGGATGTCGGCGGGGCCCGATGCGATTGCCAGCCGGCGCGAGAAGAAATAGAGCGCCTTCACCTCCGCCTCGCGCTGCTGCGCCTCGCGCACGTGCTCGCGCACCCGGCTGGCGAGCTGGCCGGTGACGACTGCGACGACGGCGAAGAGGACGAGGTCGGCGACGTGCGCGCGGTTCGCGACATGAAAGTCGTAGAGCGGCGGGTAGAAGAAGAATGCCGACACTGCCAGGCCGGCAAGCCCCGAGACGACGGCCGGAGTGATGCCCCAACGGGTCGCCGCGATGATGACGGGGATCAGGTAGCCGAAGGCAGCGTGGTCCAGATCGAGCAGCGGGCCTGCCGCCAGCAGGATCACGGTGACGGCGGCGACGATGGCGAGCGAGGCGCCGATCGGCACGAGGCCGGATCCGTGCGGTGGCGAACGCGCGAGCGAGCGCAGGCGGGGCCAATCCCACCGCGCGCCCTCGACTCGAATGGTCCTATCCAGCATCCAAAATCGCTTGCGAAGGTGGTGGCGGAAAGCGCGACTGCATCGGCAATCCCGTTCGGCCGGGGAACAACGGCGGACGCACGAGCGTCAGTATCCGACGCCGGCCCAGGGATTGCACGCTCGGAGTGCCCGATTGGGTATCACGTACGCCGATTGTTGCCAGCGATCGACGATAACCAAATAAATTCAGCTTGTTAAATATGAATCGCGGGTCTCTTCACCACGCCGATGCCTACCCCGCAGCAACCTCGGCCGACCGAGAGCGGTCGCGGCCGCGCAAGGCGGATGTTTACGCGGAATTTATGCCCCGGACCTCGAAGATTACTCGATAGGCCATTCGGCAGCGCCCTACCGTCCACGCAGGAATCGGCCGCATTGCAGGGGTGTTCTGACGTGGCGAACAAGCGTTCGGCGGGCACGGCCAAGCGGCGCGGGAGACCAGGGGACAGCTATGCCCAGCACGTGGTCTCGCTTCTTTCGCAGCGGGACGAGCAAGTCACCGAGATCACCATGCTGCGCTCGCGCGCACCTTCGTCCTTTCTCAGGAAGGCGGAGACGCTGCTTACGCGCTACTGGGCCAGGGCCGATTGGCAGGGGCGCGAGGAGATCCTGCGCACCGTTCGATGGCTGCTGAGCATGGCACGGCTGGAAGCCGCCAAGCCGGCCGGCAAGGTGCTCTCCGCCAAGCGCGCGAAGCGGCGAGGCCGGGTGCCCGCGCTTGCATAGGACGGCCCTGCGCATGGATTAGGCGCGCCGACGCTGACGTCGCGGCGGGTGCGTTCGCTTCCCATCTCCCGGAAAATGCGCTATGCGCACGGGCAGATGGCCGCCTCCGCCCTCCTCAACGTGATGATTGCCGCCGCCCGCAAGGCTGGGCGCGGGCTCGCGCGCGATTTCGGCGAGATCGAGCAGTTGCAGGTGTCGGTGAAGGGCCCGGGCAATTTCGTCACCGCCGCCGATCACCGCTCCGAGGAGACCATCTTCAGGGAGCTCTCGAAGGCCAGGCCCGGCTACGGCTTCCTGATGGAGGAGCGCGGCCTGGTCGCGGGGCCCGACAAGACGCATCGCTGGATCGTCGACCCGCTCGACGGCACCACCAATTTCCTGCACGGCATCCCGCTCTTCTGCATCTCCATCGGTCTGGAGCGCGAGGGCGAGATGGTGTGCGGCGTCGTCTACAATCCGATCCTCGACGAGCTCTACACGGCCGAGAAAGGCCAGGGCGCCTTCATCAACAGCCGGCGCCTGCGCGTCGCCGCCCGCAAGACTCTGGCGGACGCCGTGATCTCGACAGGGATTCCCCACCGCGGCCGGTCCGGACATCAAAAATTCCTCAGTGAATGCAAGGCATTGATGGAGAGCGTGAGCGGGCTCAGGCGGACCGGCTCGGCCGCCATCGACTTGGCCTGGGTGGCTTCCGGACGGTTCGACGGCTATTTCGAGCACGGCCTGCAGCCCTGGGACATCGCGGCCGGCATCCTGCTGGTGCGGGAAGCCGGCGGATACGCCACCGATGTGGATAACGGGCATACCATGTTCGAGACCGGCAGCATCGTTGCCGGGAATCAGGCGGTTCACAAGGCATTGTTGGAGATACTGGGCGGCACTCGCCGCGAGCCGGCAGCCGCAGCGAGCCCGGCGACCGGCTGAAGTCGCCGCCGGCACCCGGACGCCAAGACTGCGCCGCCAGCGTAAAGCGAGCATCAAGTTGCCGGTTTGTGGTGGCAGCGTCTTTGGCTAATGTCGCCCAGATCGAGGCGGAGAACGACTTATGGCACGAGCGAGATCGGCGGACCGATCGCCACCCTCCCTGCACAGGAGCCTGTCGACGCCCGGCGTGTACCTGTGGCGCATGTTCGTGTTCCTGGTGCTGGTCGGGCTGCTGATCGCCGTTCTCCACCGCCAGCTCTGGGATGCGATGCTGAACAACCCGGGCCTGAACATCCTGATCTGCTTCGTGCTCCTGGCGGGCGTGCTGTTCTGCTTCCAGCAAGTCCTGCGGCTCTATCCCGAGATCAGGTGGGTCAACGCCTTTCGCATCGCCGATCCCGGCCTCGCCATCTCCCACCGCCCGGTCCTGCTCTCTCCCATGGCGACCATGCTGCGCGACCGCACCGGCTCGCTGTCGCTGTCGGCCACGTCCATGCGCTCGATCATGGACTCGATCGGCTCGAGGCTGGATGAGGCGCGCGACACCGGCCGCTATCTGGTGGGTCTGCTGGTATTCCTCGGCCTGCTCGGCACGTTCTGGGGCCTGCTCGATACCATCCAGTCGGTGGGCAAGACCATCAGCGCGCTCGACACCCGGGCTGCCGACAGCGTCGCCGTGTTCGACGACCTGAAGAACGGCCTGGCCGCCCCCCTGCGCGGCATGGGAACGGCGTTCTCCTCGTCGCTGCTGGGCCTCGGCGGCTCGCTGGTGCTGGGCTTCCTGGAGCTGCAAGCCAGCCACGCCCACGGCCGCTTCTACAATCAGCTGGAGGAATGGCTGTCCGGCATCACCGAGCTGGCGCCGGGCTCGTCGCAATCGGGCGACTACTCCAGTCACCAGCTGGTTGCCGCGATCAGCGACATGCATCGCGCCATTACCGACCTCAACGAGCGGCTGGGCAGTGCCCCGAGCATCGAGGGCGGAGCGGTGAGCGCCGCGCCGCCGCCGGAAGGCTCGGTCAAGGAGCTGGCCAAAGGCGTCGATCAGCTCGTGCGCCAGATGCGGGCCGAGCAGAAGGTCGTGCGCGAGTGGGTGGACGAGCAGGCCGCGCAGCAGTCGGAGGTGGCCTCCGTGCTCAAGGACCTCGCCGCCAAGGTGGCGCGCAGGGGCTAGTGTGATGATCGAGAAGTCCGCACCGTCACTCTGGGCTGGGTTGAGAAGCGGACTTCTCGATCTGAATCACACTAGAAGCCTTATCTTGCTAGTGTCCTTCAGATCGCGAAATTCGCTCCGAGGGTGCCGCACAATGAGGCGAATTTCGCGATCAGGACACTAGGCCAGGAGGACGAAGACGAGCATGGCCTACGGTCGCTCCCGCAAATCAACGACCTACGGCGAGTTCTGGCCCGGGTACGTCGACGTCCTGTCGACGCTGCTGCTGGTGGTCACGTTCCTGATGTCGGTCTTCATGGTCTCGCAGTTCTATGTGAGCCAGGAGGCGAGCGGCAAGGACACGGCGCTGCGCCGCCTGACCCGGCAGATCGCCGAGATCACCAACCTGCTGAGCATGGAGAAGGGCAAGGGCAAGTCCCTCGAGGACGAGCTGTCGAGCCTGCAGGCGTCGCTGGCGACGCTGAGGTCCGACAACGAGCGACTGACCGGTGTGGCGGGCTCTGTCGGCGACAAGGAAGCGCGCATATCGGCGCTTACCAAGGAGCTGGCTGAAAAGGGGTCCGTCTCCAATGAGGCGATGGCCAAGGTCGACCTGCTCAACCAGCAACTACTGGCGCTGCGCCGCCAGATGGCCGCGCTGCAGGAGGCTCTGGGCGCTGCCGAGGCCAAGGACAAGGAGAGCCAGGCGCGCATCTCCGATCTCGGCGCCCGCCTCAATGTCGTGCTGGCCAAGCAGGTGCAGGAGTTGCAGCGCTACCGTTCCGATTTCTTCGGCCGCCTGCGCGAGCTGCTGCGCGATCGCAAGGACATCCGCGTCGTCGGCGACCGCTTCGTGTTCCAATCCGAGGTGCTGTTCCCGTCGGGCCAGGCGACCATGACGGCGGAAGGTCTTGCCGCCATCGATCAGCTGGCGGCCGCCATCGTCGAGCTCGAGCGCAGCATCCCGCCCGAGATCGACTGGGCACTGCAGGTCGACGGCCACACCGACGCGCGCGCCATTGCCACTCCGCAGTTCCCGTCCAACTGGGAGCTGTCGAGCGCGCGCGCCACCTCGGTGGTGAAATACCTCATCAGCCGGGGCGTGCCGGCGAAGCGGCTGGTGGCCGCCGGCTACGGCGAATTCCAGCCCCTCGAGGACGGCACCAGCGAGGAGGTCCTGCGCCGCAACCGCCGCATCGAGCTCAAGCTGACGAACCGGTAGCGAGGGCTCAGGCCAACCGACTGTTGGGCCCGCTTCAGTGCATTGCGGTCGATCGCGGCAACGGTGCGGGACGGGGTCATAACCCGTTGCAGCCCTCTGCAAGTCGCTCGGCGGAGGATGTACCAGGCGCCTACCGCGGCGCGACGGATTCAAACGTTCCGATGAGTTCAATCGAGATGCTGCAGCTTTCATAGGCAAGGGGGCCATAGTGCTGCGGGCGATCAAACGAACGCTGCTATGGGCCGGAGCGGCCTTGGTAGCCACTGTGCTCCTATTCTGTGCCCTGATCGCGTGGCCCGATCCGCTCTTCGCCTTCTCTCTCGGCACCGGGAAGATTGTTGTCGCCTCGGACCGTCCAATTCCGTCTGCCGGCGGAGAACGATTTCTGCAGGACTGCGAGAGATTGCTGGAGCGGTCGCCGCTCAAGGCCAAGGGCCGCCGATACCGGGTCTACGTCACCAATGAGAACTGGCGACAGCGCTTGTTCTTCCTTCCGGACCCCCGGGCCTGGGGCCTCGCCTACGGCTTAGGAGGCAGCGCCTTTCTGAGTGGCGCCAATTTCGAGACCGGGCGTGTCGTGCATTGGGGATATGTCGGTACCCCGCCGCGCACGCTCGCCTGGTTGTGTGCGCACGAGCTCACCCACCTCATCACGTTTGAACATCTTGGTCTGGCGCGCTTCCGCATGCCCCAATGGGCATTCGAGGGCCTAGCCGACTATGTGGGCATCGAGAACCGAGAGTCGTTCGAGCAGTTGCGGGATGCACTCGGCGACCGGCGTGTGGATATTCCGATGATGGTGAAGTATGGCAGCTATCCGCGGTACCGCCTCCTCGTCACGTTCTTCATCGAGAGGAAGGGTTGGTCTGTCGATCAACTCTTGCACACGCGGCTGACGGCTGAGGAGGCGAACGAAATCATGCGGGCGGACGCCAAGCAATGAAGGTGCGAAGGCGGAAGGCGACGCCTTGCGGAAAGCATTTGCGTCCTGCCGGCCGCCACGGAGGGTCCCTCGGCCTGCTGACACGAGTTTGCTCAGACAGCGTCGAGCAGTGCGAGTAGCCGGCTTGCGGCCTGCATCTCGAGCCAGCGGCGCTGGCGGCGGGCTTTGGCCTCGGCATCCTCGCCCCACTTGGCGATCTGCCAGTCCTCGTCCACGTGCGCGGCCGCCCAGGTCGCCTCGGCATCGAGCCGGCCGTGGGCGTGCGCCAGCGCCAGCAGGGCAGAGCCCGTCAGCGTAGTCACGACGTGCAGTGCCGCCAGCGCGAATGCGTCGAAGCCGGTGAGCGCCCGCGCCAGCGCCGCCTTGGCGGCGTCGGACTGCGCCACGGGCATCAGACCCTCGGCCACGACAAAGGCGGCGCCCAGCGTATCGCGGCTCCAGGCCAGGATCGGATCCCAAAGCTCGGCTTGCCGCCGCACCAGCGCGTCGGGCGCGTGCGCCCGGTAGCACAGCAGATCGCTGGCGGCATACTTGGCGATATCCTCGCGCACGGCCGCCTCGCGCCCCCGCACGCCGTCGATGGCGGAGTTGACGAGCCTGGTGAGCGGCATGGTCGCGGGATCGATCCGCTCGCCCTGCGCCTCCCATTCCGCCGCGATCGCCTCGCCAAGTGCCCGCGTCGGCACGGCCAGCACCGCCTTGGCCGGCGTCCGCACGGTCTTGCCGTCGAGAAGGATGCTCCCAGCAACCGGACTCTGCCCGCCTGTTCCGGCAGGTCCAGCCACCGTCACGGCCTTGTAGAACCGCTTCGGCAGCTGGCGCGCCGCCGCCGACACATTGCCGTTGCCGATCCCCTTCGATCCGTTGTCGGTTGCCTCGGTCACGCCGCTTGTTCCTGTAGTGCCAGACGCGCGTCGATGGTGGCGATGAGCGCATCGCCCGTGGCGGCAACAGCATGCGCCCCCGCCGATACCAGCCGCTCGGGCTCATGATAACCCCAGCCGACGCCTACGGCGCCCACCTTCGCGTTGCACGCCATCTCGATGTCGTAGGTGGTATCGCCGACCATCAGCGTGGACGCGGGGTCGGCGCCAGCGTCCATCATTGCGCGCAGGATCATCGAGGGGTGCGGCTTGGAGGGATGATCGTCGGCGGTCTGGATGGTGAGGAAGTGTCCGTGCCAGCCCTCGCGCTCCAGGATGCGGGCGACGCCCCGGCGGGACTTGCCGGTGGCGATGCCAAGAACGACATCGTCGCGGCGCGCGAGCGTGTGCACGGCCTCGCCGATACCGTCATACAGCGGATCGTGCGCGGCGGTCCCCTCGCGCTTGCCCGGGTAGTCGGCGCGGTAAAGCCGGATCAGCTCCGCCTGCACGCTCTCCGGCTGGTCACCGGCCAGCACCGCGAAGACTTGCGGTAGCGACAACCCCACGACACCCAGCATCTCGCGCCGGCTCGGGGCCCGCAGATCGAGCGTGCCGAACGCGTGCTCCATGGCGGCGCAGATCGCGTGCTGGCTGTCGACCAGCGTGCCGTCGCAATCGAAGATGACGAGCTTCATGGGGGTGGTAAAAAACACATCGCACGGCTTCGGTCGACCCTTGAACCCCACGCCCTGACAAGGGCGACGACAAAACCGGCCGTGGGGCTCGCGCGAATACCCGATTGACACCCGCAAACCTTGCTGCGCGTAATTGTCTCACCGGGCGTGTATGCGGCATGCCCTCCAGTGGGGTTTCCCGTGATTAATCAAGCTCTTTCCGGGCGCTCTATCCTTGTGGTCGAGGACGAGCCCGTCATCGCTCTCCAACTCGAGACGCAGCTCAACGCCGCGGGCGCGCGGGTCTATTCGGCCGGCAGGCTGAGGGACGCGCTCTACATGGCGGAGCACCCCGCCCTTTCGGCGGCGGTGCTGGATTACCGTCTCGGCGGCGACAACAGTTCGGCGGTCTGCCGGCGGCTGGTCGATCTGGGCGTCCCGTTCGTGTTCTATACGGGCTTCAGCGATGCTGCTGCCTTCAGCCATTGGCCCGAAGCACCGATCGTACCGAAGCCGGTCGACGGCCGCGTGCTGATCGACGCTGTCGCGCAGCTGCTGCTGCACTGAAGGCTCATGGGGCCAGCCCCCTGCCGCTGGTCCCCATCGCTACGACCCCCATCGACACGGCGACCGGTTTCAGGCTAGAAGGCTGGCGAATTCTCGCCAATGCGGCTTGCCGTGGCTCCCGAATCCCGGGCCGGGGCCCGTTGGCGTCCATTCCACACCGAGGACTTCCCATGGTTTCCACGAACGTCATCCTCGACCTCGAGCGCCGGCAGATCGATGCGATCACGGCCAAGCGGCGCGTACCTGAATTTGCCCCCGGCGACACCGTCAAGGTGATGGTCAAGGTCATGGAAGGCTCCGAGGGCGACGCCAAGGACAAGAAGAAGGCGGCGGCCAAGCCGAAAACCGACGACAAGGGACCTGGCTTCCGCCTGCAGGCCTACGAGGGCGTTGTGATCGCCCGCTCGGGAGGCGGCATCAACGAGAGCTTCACGGTGCGGAAGATTTCCTACGGCGAAGGCGTCGAGCGCGTGTTCCCCGTGCACTCGCCCTACATCGCCGAGATCGAGGTCGTGCGCCGCGGCAAGGTGCGCCGCGCCAAGCTGTATTATCTGCGCGGACGGCGCGGCAAGTCGGCGCGCATCTTCGAGCGCACGGACGCGCGCGCCAAGCGCCTCAACGCGGCCTTCAAGGGCTTCAAGCGACCCAAGGGCGAGCCGGACGATCTCAGCCGCATCAAGGGGCTCGGCGCGGACCTCGCGGCCCAGCTGGGCGGGCTCGGCGTGATCAAGTTCGACCAGATCGCCAACTTCTCCGACGACGACATCGCCAACGTCGACGAGACGCTCTCGCTCGGCGGGCGCATCGAGAAGGAAGACTGGGTGGGGCAAGCTCAGGCGTTCGTGGCCGAGGCTGCGGCCGCCGAGGTGCCGGCTGCGGACGAGAAGAAGGGTTGACGCCTTCCGCCGTTGCCGCGCTCGCGCGTTCCGACTTGGGGACGCGGGCGCGCTGCGCGCGTCACATCTGGTCGTAATCCACCACCAGCCGCTCGGATTTGGGCACGGCTTGGCAGGTGAGGATGAACCCGCGCTCCATCTCCCAGGGCTCCAGGCTGTAGTTGAGCGTCATCTCCGCCTGGCCCTCGACGAGCTTGGCGCGGCAGGTGCAGCACATGCCGCCCTTGCACGAGTAGGGTACGCGGACGCCGGCCGCGAGCGCCGCATCCACCACATGCCCGCCCGGCGGCACCACGAAACGGTGGCTGACGCCATCGAGGATGGCGATTGCCTCCGTGCCTTGTGCGCTACGTCCGGCCGACCCCCGCTCCCCTTTTGGAGAGGGTGGGGGTGAGAGGGCCTTTTCGCCCACCGGAGCCTGCTTTCCTCGATATGCGCCCCCCGCCGCCGCGAAGAACTCGTGATGGATCTGGGCGCGCGGCATCCCGAGGGCGAGCAGCGCGTCGCGCGCCTCCTTGATCATCGAGCCGGGCCCGCACAGGAAGACGTGCGCCACCTCGTCGGGCTTGAACAGCCGGGACGCCAGCGCCTTCACGGTCTCGCCGGTGATGCGCCCCTGCAGCAGCGGGGCGCTGCTCTCCTCGTTGCGCGACAGCACGTTGAGCAGCGTGAAGCGGCCGAGATGGCGGTCCTTCAGGTCCTCCAGCTCCTCGGCGAACAGGATGCTCTCCAGCGTGCGGTTGCCATAGACCAGCGTGAAGCTCGTGTCGGGCTCCTGCGCCAGGGCATGCTTGACCATGGCAATGATCGGCGTGATGCCGGCGCCCGCCGCCAGCGCGACGATGTGGCGTGCCTTGCCGTCGCCTGCGGGCAGCACGAAGCGCCCGGCGGGCGGCATCGCCTCCAGCGTGCCCCCTGCCTTCAGCGTGTCGTTGGCCCAGTTGGAGAAGCGCCCGTCGGCCACCCGCTTGATGGCGATCCGCAGGCGCGCCTCGCCGGGGCACGAGCAGATCGAATAGGTGCGCCGCTGCTCCTCGCCGCCGATGACGGCGCGCACGGGCAGATGCTGGCCCGGCTTGAAGCGAAAGGCGTCGCGCAGCGGCTCGGGGACCTCGAGCACGACGGAGATCGCCTCGGGCGTCTCGCGCTTTACCTCGGCAATGGCGAGGGGCTGGAAGTCGTGCATCAGAGGCACTTGAAATAGTCGAACGGCTCGGCGCACGCCTCGCAGCGCCAGAGCGCCTTGCACGCGGTGGAGCCGAACTCCGAGATCCTGCTGGTAGCGGTGGAGCCGCACTTGGGACACGCCACCGTCTCCTGCGCGAACAGCGTGCGGGCGCGCGCGCCGCGGGCCGGCGGGGCGATGCCGAACTCCCTCAGCTTGCGCCGGCCCTCCTCGGTGATGTCGTCGGTCGACCAGGGGGGCGACAGCACGCTCTCTACCTTCGCGTCGGCAAAGCCGGCCTCGGCCAGAGCCGCCTGCACGCCGATCTCGATCGCCAGCGTCGCCGGGCAACCGGTATAGGTCGGCGTGAGCTTGACCACGACCCGCCCCTCCCTCCGCTCGACACCGCGCAGGATGCCGAGGTCATCGAGCGTCAGAACGGGTATCTCGGGATCGACCACCGCGGCTGCGACCGCGCGGGCGCGCTCCAGATCGAGGTCGTCGCCTGCGGTCGCGTCTTCCGCACGAGGCAGCGATGGGACGGGGATGTGGAGCGCAGCGACCATCGTGACCATCTGCTTTCCGCGCCTTGCGGCGCGCCGGGAGCCCCGCAGCCTACCACGCTCAACCGACGCCGAGGTAGATCCGCTGCACGTCCGGGTTATTCAGCAGCTCGCCGGCGGCGCCGGAGAGGACGCTGCGGCCCACCTGCAGCACATAGGCGTAGTTCGCCACCTCCAGCGCCAGGTCGACCGACTGCTCCGCCAGCAGCACCGTCAGGCCCTCCTTGTGCAGGCGCAGGAAGGTCTCGTACATGGTCTCGACGATGGCCGGTGCGAGCCCCAGGCTCGGCTCGTCGAGCAGCAGCAGCTTGGGCTCGCTCATCAGTGCGCGGCCGACGGCCAGCATCTGGCGCTCGCCGCCCGACATCGTTCCGGCCTGCTGCTTGCGCCGCTCGGCGAGCTTCGGGAACACCGTGTAGACGCGCTCCAGCATCGGGGCGACACGCGACTTGTCGGCAAGCGGGGTGGCGCCGAGGAGGAGGTTCTTCTCCACGCTCTGCTGCACGAACAGCCGCCATCCCTCGGGCGACAGCGCCAGCCCCTTGCGCACGATGGCGTAGGCGGGCTGGCCGGCGATGTCGCGACCCTGGAACTCGATCTTGCCCGCGCTGGCCGGGACGACGCCCGCAATGGCGTTGAGCGTCGTGGTCTTGCCGGCACCGTTGGAGCCGAGCAGGGCGACGATGCTGCCCTGCGGCACCTCGAGCGACACGTCGGCGACGCCGATCAGGTCGCCGTAGCGCACTTCCAGGTTGCGGACTGCGAGCATCGGCTGGGTCACGCGGCGCCCCCGCTCAGCTTGGCGGCGTGGCGCTTGCCGAGGTACGCCTCGATGACCCGCTCGTTGCGCGTGACCTCCTGCGGCGTGCCGCGCGCGATCTCTCGTCCCTGGTGGAACACGATCACGCGGCTCGCCAGCGAGACGATCACCTCCATGATGTGCTCGACGATGACGAGCGTGATCCCGGTGCCGTGGATCTGCCGCACCAGCTCGATCGCCGTGCGGATCTCGGTCGGAGTGAGGCCGGCCATGGCCTCGTCCAGCAGCAGCACCTTGGGCTCGGAG
The DNA here is from genome assembly GCA_963774165.1 of uncultured Alphaproteobacteria bacterium. GTDB lineage: Bacteria > Pseudomonadota > Alphaproteobacteria > Rhizobiales > Hyphomicrobiaceae > AWTP1-13. The sequence continues at coordinate 274,168 of CAVZEC010000012.1, forward strand.
GCGAGCGCCCGGGCGATCTCGAGCCGCTTGCGCCCGGGCGTGCCCAGGCTCTTGGCCGGGGCATCCGCGACGGGGCCGAGGCCTACGCTGTCGATGACCTGGCGGGCCTTGTCGCGGGCGGCAATGGCTCCGGGATAGCGCAGGAAGGCGCCGATCATCACGTTGTCCAGCACCGACATGGACTCGAACGTCAGCGGCACCTGGAACGTGCGCGCGATGCCGAGGCGGGCTCGCTCCTCCGGGGTGAGACGCGTGACGTCCCGCTCCTCGAAATGCACGGAACCGGACGTTGGATAGAGATCGCCCGTCAGGCAGTTGAAGAAGGTCGACTTGCCCGCGCCGTTGGGGCCGATCAGGCCCAGCACCTCGCCCTGCTCGACGGCAACGGACGCCTCGTCGACGGCCTTGAAGGCACCGAACGCCTTCGTCACGTTGCGCGCGTCAAGCAGCATGGCGCGGCTCGGCTTTCAGCGGCTTCTGCCGGAAGCGATCGGTAAGCAGGGCCAGCAGGCCGTTCGGCAGGAAGCGGGCGATGACGACGATGATGGCCCCGTAGACGACGAAGGTGAGGCCGGCACCCTTGCCGCCCAGCAGGCTGTTGGAGATCTCCTCCAGCGGCACCAGGATCAAGGCTCCCACCAGCGGCCCGAACAGCAGCCCCGCGCCGCCGAGCGCCGCCATGATCAGCATCTTCACCGAGATCAGGATGCCGAAGCCGGATTCCGGATCGATGAAACCGAACATGATGGCGTAGAGCGAGCCCGCGACCGCGGTCAGGCCTGCGCTCAGCATGTAGGCGTAGAGCTTGTAGCGGCCGGCGGCGACGCCCAGCGAGCGCGCGGCGCGCTCCGAGTCCTTGATCGCCCGCAGGTAGAAGCCCATGCGGCTGTTCTCGATGCGCCATGTCAGGAACAGGATGGCCGCGAGGACGGCCAGGAAGATGTAGTAGTAGGGCATCGCCGAGATGAAGGAGAGATCGAGCACCGTGCGCGGCACCGCGGGCCCGGAAATGCCCTGCGCGCCGCCGACCCACTCCCAGTTGATGATGAGCACGCGGATCAGCTCGGCGACGGCGATGGTGGCCATGCTGAAGTAGTGCCCCGAGAGGCGCAGCGTCGGCACGCCGATCAGCGCCGCGATCAGCACCGCTATGAGGACGCCGATGGGAGCCCCGGCGATGGGTGGCAGGCCGAACTGCGAGTACGCCACGATCGCGGCGTAGGCGCCGGCACCGAAGAACACCGTGTGTCCCACCGACACCTGCCCCGCATAGCCGCCGACCAGATTCCAGGCGGAGGCGCCGATGGCCGCCAGCAGCACGAGCGCACCGAGGCGCTGGTACACCGCCGAGCCCGCCGTCAGCAGCGGGTAGGCCAGAACGAGGGCGCCGAGCACGGCCGGGAGGAGAGTGCGGCGCATCAGGCCTTGCCCATCAGGCCCTGCGGCCTCGTCCATAGAACCAGCACGAACAGCGTATAGACGATCACGTCCTTGTAGACGGGGCCGATCAGGTAGGCCGAGAGCGCCTCGATGACGCCGATCAGGAGCCCGGCCACCAGCGCGCCCGGCACGCTGCCGAAGCCGCCGAACGCCACCGTCACGAAGGCGACGATGGCGAGCGTCTCGCCCACCGTCGGCGAGGTGTAGAAGAACGTGGCGATCAGCGCCCCGGCGATGCCGGTCGAGCCGGCAGCGAGCGCCCAGGCGACCGCCTGCATGCGCTCGGGGCGGATGCCCATCAGCTGGGCGGCGGTGGCATCCTCGGATACGGCCAGCATGCGGCTCCCCAGCGATGTCCGCGTCAGGATCAGGTGCAGCGCCAGCGTGACGAGCAGCCCGACCGTCCCGGCGAGCAGCCGCGGCGCGTCGACGCGTATGCTGCCGATGACGAACGGCGGCCCGAGAATGTTGTCCGGCAACGTCTTGAAGTTGGCGCCGAAGTACCAGAACGCCGAGTAGCGCAGCAGCAAGCGCCAGGCCGAACGTGCCCAGGATCTGCGCCAGCATCGGCCCCTTCATGATGTGGCGCACCAGCAGGAAGTAGCTGAGCACGCCGACGGTCGCCAGCACCAGGGCCGCGATCGGAACGGCCGCCGCCGGACCGCCGCCGAACGCGGTCCAGACCATGAACGCGGTGTACATCGCCAGCATGACGAAGTCGCCATGGGCGAAGTTGATCACGTTCATCATGCCCCAGATGAGCGTGAGGCCGGACGAGAACAGCGCGTAGACGGCGCCGATCAGCAGGCCGCTCACGATCACTTGCAGGAGGATGGATGACATCGGGTGGAGGGCGTCACGCAGTTCGAGGGCGCGGCTCGAGTTTAGGGACTCCGGCCGCGCCCTTAATCGCAAATGGCAGACGTGATTACCAGCCCTTGTAGGGCATCTTCAGCTCGCCGGCGGCCTTGTCCTTCGGCCACACGGGCACGTACTTGCCGCCCTGCAGCTGCGTGATGAGGCTGGAGGCGAGCACGTTCTGGCCCTTCTCGTCGAACTTGACGCCGTTGTAGCCGGTGACCACCTGGCTGGCCTTCAGGTCGGTCGCCTTGAGGGCGGCCTGGATCTTGGCCGGATCCGTCGAGCCCGCCCGATTGATGGCGTCGGCCATGATCAGCATGCCCTGCATGGCGCGCGCGGAGGGATCGTCGAGATCGTTGCCGGTCTTTTTCTTGTAGAGCTCGTTGATCACGGCGCTGACCGATCCGGGCTTGCCGACCGCGAACGAGGAGCGGTTGATCAGGCCCTCGACCAGGGCGCCCGAGGTGCTGACGAAGGATGGATCGTTGAAGCCCGCGTTGTCGGCGATCATGATCGCGGGCTTCCAGTTCAGGTCCTTCATGGTCTTGGCGTAGAGGATCGCGTCCGACGTGTAGGAGATGAAGATCAGGACGTCTGGGTTCTTCTCCTTGAGCTGCAACACCTGCGGCTGCACGTCGGTGGTGTTGGCCGAGTAGGGGATCATCTGCGAGATGTTGTGCCCGTCCTTGGCGAACTGGTCCTTGATGACGCTGGCGACCGAGTTGCCGTACTCCGTGTTCTCGTGGACGACGGCGATGGTGTTGGTCTTCTGGCCGGCCGCCTTCTGCTCCTTGAGGAAATCGGAATAGGCGCGGGCGAAGTCGCCGGCGACGGGGGTGGCGCGGAAGAACCACTTGAAGCCGCGCTCGGTCAGGTTGGAGGCGACCGATTCCGGCGTCAGGAACGGGATGCCGTGCCGCTCGGAAATCGCGCTGGTGGTGACCGTGATGCCCGACTGGTAGGCGCCGATCAGGGCGGCCACCTTCTCCTCGGTGATCAGGCGCAGTGCCTGGTTCTGGCCCGCGGCCGGCGTGCCCTGGTTGTCGGCGAAGATGACCTCGATCTTGGCCCCGCCGAGCCCCGGCAGGCCCTTGCCGTCGGCGAGCGGCACGTCCTTCAGGTCGGGATTGCCGTTGTTGACGAGATCGACCGCCAGCTCGATGGCCGCCTTCGAGTAGCCGCCGGCGCTTGCCGCGTTGCCGCTCAGGGGATAGATGGCCCCGACCTTGACGGTCTGCTGCGCCGCCGCTTGCTGCCCGACACCGAACGTCAACAGCGCCGCGGATACCACCGCGAGCGCACCTGCCCGACTGAACATTCCGTTTCCTCCGAAGTCCCGTTTCGATCGATCGCGGCCTTTGGGCCGCTTGTCGTTGCCTGCACCCTTCGGGGGCGAATATGGCACGCAGCAACCTGGGCGGTCCACCTCCCCTGCGGGGGCTTCCCGGCATTTGCCCTTTGCCCGGCGCTCCCGCAATCGGCGGCCTGTTTCTCCGGTCGTCCGGCTGCTAGAGTTGTACAGCGGCCAGCCAATCGGCGGGGCGCGGGACGGCGTGCCCCCTCGCAGCGAGCACTCTACCCATGCAGCAGGAAGTTCCAGCGACGAGGCTCGAGACCCCGCCCGCAGCCAAGCAGATCCGGCATCTGCGCCAAATCCTGCTTTGGCCCGTGCATCTGCTGCCGCTGCAGGAGGGCGCACCGCTTCAGCACCACTGGGAGCACCTCGCCAAGCCCGATCCGGACAATCCGTGGCGCGAGCTCGACGACGAGTTCGGCGATCCCGCGGAGTTCCAGGAGCGGCATTACAACGAGTTCGTCACCTTCCTGCCGCCGGTGCAGCGCTTCCTCTATGGCCAGGGCCTGGGCCGCGCCGTCAAGCGCAGCTACGGAGAAAGCCCGATCCGGGCGCTGCGGCGCAGCGATATCGCCAAGGTGCGCTTGACGCTGTCCAAGGGCGACGCCCCCATCGAGCTGCAGATCATCCACGTCGATCTCTACTTCTTCTACGACATCGACATCGCCATCCTCGCCTTGGAGGTCGCCGCCGACAACCTGCCGCTGAGCGTGGCGCAGGAGGCCCTGTTCCGCTTCGGCCGCGCCTATCCCGCCTACTGGGAGAAGGATCGCCGTGGCGGACATTGCCCGTGGCTGGTCGAGTGGCTGTGCCCGAAAGGCGAGGTGCTCGCCCGTTCGGACTACGAGAAGCGCGAGAAATACCTGGCGTTCGTGTGCCAGCATCGCGCCCCGGCGGTGGCGGCGCATTGGGAGTTCCTGCTTTCGCCGCTGGTGCTGCATCACAGCGACAGGCGCGGGCCGCTGCGCTACCGCCAGCTCGAGTACTACCGCATGCCCTACATGGCGTTCTTCGCCATGGAGGACGTGCACTCGCTCACCCGGCCCGATCTCGTTCGCATGGCGATCGGCAACGAGGCCGGCAACTCCTCGGAGCTGCCCTACTCGGAAAGCTACCTAGCCGAGTTCGAGGAGCGGTTCTGCTACGACCGCTACTGCGACGCCAGGCTCGGCGTGAAGGCAGCCGGCACCCGTTTCATGAGCACCGGACACACGCTCGTCGGCATCGGCGAGGCCAACGATCCCTTCTTCATGAACGCCGACGGCGGGTTCCTCGGCCGCTTCCGCCACCAGCATTTCCTGCTGTTCCTCGTCGCCCATTTCCAGCGGGCCGCCCTGCACATGTTCTCCGACCGTCTGGTCGCCGCCGTGAGCCGGCTCGACGTCGGCGACACCGAGGCCAACCGGGTCTTCCGCCGCGACATCCGCCACGCCCTCGAGAACTTCCTGCGCTTCGAGCACCGCTACTGGTTCTACGAGATCTCCAACCAGGCCCAGACGCGGGAGCTCTATTCCATGACGCGGCAGAACCTGGACCTCGATGCGCTCTATCGCGACATCCGCGAGGAGCTGCACGACATGGGCAACTTCCTCGACGTGGACGCCATGCGCCGGCAGAACGAGACCGTCGTGCGGCTCACCGTGGTCACCACCTTCGGGCTGATCGGGACGGTGTGCACGGGCTTCCTCGGCATGAACCTGCTGGCCTGGGCGGAGCATCCGACGGAGCTGCGCGTATTGGCGTTCCTCATCGTCCTGGTCGTGACCACGGCGCTCACGTCTACACGGTGGTGAAGTCGCGGCGACTGTCCGAGCTGCTGGATGCGCTGTCCGACGATCAGGTGGGCTGGCGCACGAAAGCCAAGGCGCTGCAGAACGTCTGGCGCCGCAGCTGAAGCGCAAGGCCTACCGGCTCCACCCATCTTCCTGTTTTTCGCGGGCAGCAGGGTTGGTTCGCTTCTGACCCAGGTCGGACCGCAAATACAGGTGTCATCCCGGCGCTTGTCGCCGGGATCCACGCATCATCGAGCGCCGGAGCGCGCTGAAAGATGGATCCCGGGCATAAAGCCCGGGATGACAACGACGACATTGAGTCGTGGCGGTGGATAATCGCAAATTCGTCTAGATCAGCCCGCGGAGCCGACCTTCTGCGGCTTGACCTGGGCCGGCATCGCCCGGTTGCCGTAGCGGTCCTTGAACGCGTCGGTCTCGATCTCTTCGAGGTCGATCTCCCGGCTCATGACCTTGGCCTTCCACGCCTCGTGCGCGGCGTGATGGCCCTGGAACTCCGGCATCACCTCGCGGCTGAACAGCTCAAGCAACTCGCAGATGTGCTCGTGCGTGTTCTTGCCGGCCTGGTTGAGCAGGATGACCTGGTCGATGTGGGAGGTCTCGAACTTGGCGAGCTTCTTGCGGATGGTGTCGGGCGAGCCGATCAACCCGCCGCGCAGGGCCGCCTCCTGGGCATCCGGATTGGCGCGCTTCCACGCGTTGTACTCGTCCCACATGTTGACGGTGCCGGGCGCCGGGCGCTTGCGGTCAGCGGAGGCGCCGTAGAAGCGCAGCGCGAACTGGAAGAACGTCGCTCCGTCCGCCCGCCTCCTCGCCTCCTCGTCGGTCTTGGCGCACATGAAGAAGCTGACCAGCGCGATGTTGGGGTTGATCGTGTAGTCGGCGAGCCGCGTCAGACGTTTGGTGATGGCGTTGTAGTAGGCATGCACCCACGCGTGGGCCGCGTCCGCGCTGACGAACTGGAAGCCCAGCGCGCCGAAGCCGCACTGGCCCGCCCGTGCGATGGTGTCGAGCTGTGAGCACGCCATCCAGATCGGCGGGTGCGGCTTCTGCAGCGGCTTGGGAAGCACATGCCGGTAGGGCATGTCGAAATACTTGCCGTGATGCTCGCTGGCGCCGTCCTTGAACATCGGGAAGATCGCCTGCACGGCCTCGTCGAACACGGCGCGCTTGTCGTCCATTGAGCGGCCAAACGGCTCCAGCTCGGTGATGGACGCGCTCTCGCCCATGCCGAACTCGACGCGCCCGTTGCTGAGCAGGTCCAGCACGGCAACGCGCTCGGCGACCCGGGCGGGATGGTTGGTGGTGACCTGGAATATGCCGTGGCCGAGCCGGATGTTCTTCGTGCGCTGGCTGGCGGCGGCGAGGAACGACTTCAGGCGAGGGGCAGTGGGAGTATTCCTCGAGGAAGTGGTGCTCCACCATCCAGGCGTAGTCGTAGCCGAGCCGGTCGGCCACCTCGACCTGGCTTAGCGCGTCCTGATAGAGCTTGAATTCGCTATCCTGATGCCAGGGCCGCGGCAGCTGCAGCTCGTAGAAGATGCCGAACTTCATCCCGTCTCCTCCCGGATGGTCACTCCCGGAGGGCAGCATAGCCGCACTCGTACGCTTCTGCATATGCGCTGAATGCAGAGCGGCGCGGCGGGCGTGGCCGTGCTTCGACAGGCTCAGCACGATGGAGGTGTTCGCGGCAAGGGATCGCGACCCCAGTGGTGAGCTCGTCGAACCACGGCAACGCGAGTGGAATGCCCTTATTCCGCGGCGACGAGCATCTCGGCCAGCTCGACCTTGCAGGCGCAGAACTTGAATTCGGGGATCTTGCCCATGGGGTCGAGCTGCGGGTTGGTGAGCAGGTTGGCGGCGGCCTCGGCGAAGCAGAAGGGGATGAACACCATGCCCTCGGCCACGTCGCGGTCGGCGCGCGCCTTCAGCACCACCTCGCCGCGCCGCGTCGACACCTTGATGAAGCCGCCGGGCTCGACGCCGAGCTTGTCCATCTCGCGCGGGTTCAGGCCGGCGATGGCCTCGGGCTCGAGCGAGTCGAGATTGGATGCCCGCCGCGTCATGGAGCCGGTGTGCCAGTGCTCCAGCAGCCGGCCCGTGGTCAGCACCAGCGGATACTGGGCGTCGGGCAACTCGTCGGGAGGCAGGAGGTCGGCCGGCACGATCTTGGCGCGGCCGGAGGCGGTCGGGAACGAGTTGCCGAAGATGATCTCGTTGCCGGGCTGGTCGGGCGCGTCGCACGGATAGGTGACCGCGTCCTCGCGCACCAGCCGCTCCCAGGTGATGTTCTTGAGCGACGGCATCATCTGCGCCATCTCGCCGAACACCTCCGCCACATCCTTGTAGGCCCACGGCAAGCCGGCGCGTTGCGCGATAGCCTGGATCAGCTCCCAATCGAGGCGCGCCTCGCCGGGGGGATCGACCACCGGCCGGCCGATCTGCACCTGGCGGTTGGTGTTGGTGAAGGTGCCCCACTTCTCCGCATGCGCCGAGGCCGGCAGGATCACGTCGGCGTGCCACGCGGTCTCGGTGAGGAAGATGTCCTGGACGACGAGATGCTCGAGCTTGGCCAGCGCCTCGCGCGCGTGCTGCACGTCGGGGTCCGACATGGCGGGGTTCTCGCCCAGCACGTACATGCCCTTGATGACGCCGTCCTTGATGGCGTGCATGATCTCGACCACGGTCAGCCCGCGCTTGGGCGGCAGCGTCGTGCCCCAGAACTCGTCGTAGCCGCTGCGGATGGTGGCATCCTCGACCGACTTGTAGTCGGGAAAGAACATCGGGATCAGGCCGGCGTCGGAGGCGCCCTGCACGTTGTTCTGGCCGCGCAGCGGATGCAGTCCGGTGCCGGGCCGCCCGACCTGCCCGGTGACGAGCGCCAGCGCGATCAGGCAGCGCGCGTTGTCGGTGCCGTGCGTGTGCTGGGAGATGCCCATGCCCCAGAAGATGATGGACCGCTCGGAGCGGGCGTAAAGGCGCGCGACCTCGCGGATGGTGGCGGCAGGAATGCCGCACACCGGCTCCATCTTCTCCGGCGTGAAGTCGGCGACCTTGGCCTTCAGGCTCTCGAAGCCGTCGGTGTGCGCCTGCACGTACTGGATGTCGACCATGCCCTCCGCGACGATGACGTTGAGCATGGCATTGAGCAAAGCGACGTCGCGGCCGGGCTTGAACTGCAGGGTGTGGCTGGCGTAGCGGGCGATGCCCTGGTTCTGCCCCCGCGGATCCATGACGATCAGCTTGGCGCCGCGCTTGGCCGCGTTCTTGAGAAACGTCGCGGCAACGGGATGGTTCTCGGCCGGCCGCGCGCCGATGACGATGATGCAGTCGCTGTCCTTGGCCGCCGTGAACGGCGCGGTGACGGCAGCCGAGTTCAGCCCCTCCATCAGCGCCGCGACCGAGGAAGCGTGGCACAGCCGCGTGCAATGATCGACGTTGTTGGTGCCGAAGCCCTGCCGGATCAGCTTCTGGAACAGGTAGGCCTCCTCGTTGGAGCCCTTGGCCGAGCCGAAGCCGGCGATCGCCTTGCCGCCGTCACGCGTGTGGACCTGCTTCAGGCCACTCGCGGCCTTGTCGAGCGCCTCCTCCCAGGTCGCCTCGCGGAAGTACTGGCCGATCTCCTCGCGCCGGATCTGCATGTTGGCGTCCTTGGCGACGCCGTCACGGCGGATCAGCGGCTTCTTGAGCCGATCGGGGTGATGGATGTAGTCGAAGCCGAACCGGCCCTTGACGCAGAGACGGTTGGCATTGGCGGGCCCGTCGCGGCCGTCGACGTAGAGGATCTTCTCGTCCTTGACGTGCACCGTCGTCTGGCAGCCGACGCCGCAGTAGGGACACAGCGTGTCGACCGACTTGGTCTCGTAGTTGATGCGCGTGCCGGCCGCGTTGAGCAGGCTCTTCTCCATCAGCGCGCCCGTGGGGCACACCTGCACGCATTCGCCGCAGGCGACGCACGTGGACTGCCCCATGCCCTGATCGAAATCGAACACGACCTTGGCGTCATGGCCGCGGAAGGCCATGCCGATCACATCGTTGGCCTGCACCTCGCGGCAGGCGCGCACGCACAGACCGCAATTGATGCAGGCATCGAGGTTGACGGCGATGGCCGCGTGCGTCACGTCGGCCGCGGGGCGATGATCCCTCGGGAAGCGGCTCGTCGGGGTGATGCTCATGGCATCGACCCAGTTCCAGAACTTGGATGCGGGATCGTGGCTCGTCTCACGCTCCGGCTGGTCGGCCATCAGCAGCTCGAACACCATCTGGCGCGACTTCTTCGCCCGCTCGCTCGCCGACTTCACCTTCATGCCGGCAGCGGGCTTCCTCTGGCAGGAGGCGGCCAAGACGCGCTCGCCTTCGACCTCGACCATGCAGGCGCGGCAGTTGCCGTCGGCGCGGTAGCCGGGAGCCGGATGCCAGCACAGGTGCGGGATATTGGTGCCGTTCCTCTGCGCCACCTGCCAGATGGTCTCGCCCGCCTCCGCCTCGACCTCGCGTCCGTCGAGCGTGAACGTGATCTTGTCGGTCATGGCTGGCTCTTGAGCTCGATCTCGACGAAGGCGTATTCGAAGGCGTTGGCGTTGATGACGTTGTGGTGCACGCCGGCCTTGCGGGCGTACGAGACGCCGTGCTTCAGGTCGGCGAAGCTCTCCTCGCCCGCTGGAGAAACGAGCTTCAGCCGGCCGTCACCGAGCGGCACGACCACGTAGTCCATCCCGTGCACGTGCTCGCCGGTCTCGGCGCCCGGCGCAAAGCGCCACTCCGTCACGCGCACGCGCTCGTTGTCGACCTGCACCGTCGGCACCGCTTGCGGAAGCTTAGTCATCCAAATCTCCAACGGTGTCATCCCGGGGCTTGTCCCCGGGACCCATCGCGCCAAGAGCGCCCCACGCTTGATTTTGCACTCGTCCCGGCTCGCGAACATCAACCGTGCCGGTGAAAACAATGCCGACTTCGCCCTGAGCCTGTCGAAGGGCGGATCGCGGGCTCCAAGCGTGCTTCGACAAGCTCAGCACGGGGTTGGAGGTTTGGGCCAGCGACGACGTGTTTCCTGGGCTCGGCGGAATCACAGGTGGGCGCAGATCGCTTGTGGCTGGGACCCGGGACAAGCCCCGGGATGACAGCCGAGCGCGTCGGACGCGAGGCGGCTCACCGCAGGTCCTCCGGGAAGTACTTGAACACGCTGCGCAAGGGGTTGGGCGCGGCCTGGCCCAGGCCGCAGATGGAAGCGTCCGCCATCACCTGCGACAGGTCGGCGAGCAGCTCGGCATCCCAAGTCTTGGAGGCCATCAGCTGCACGGCCTTCTCGGTTCCGTTGCGGCACGGCGTGCATTGCCCGCAGCTCTCGTCCTCGAAGAAGCGCATCAGGTTCAGCGCCACGTCCTTCATATCGTCCTTGTCGGACAGGATCACAACGGCGTGGCTGCCGACGAAGCTGCCGTACTTCTCGAGCTGTCCGAAATCGAGCGGGATGTCGGCCATGTAGGCCGGCAGGATGCCGCCCGACGCGCCTCCAGGGAGGTATCCCTTGAAGTGGTGGCCGTCGGCCATGCCGCCGCAGTGCTCGATCAGATCGCGGCAGGTCGATCCGGCGGCCGTCAGCACCATGCCCGGGTTCTTCACGCGTCCCGACACCGAGTAGGAGCGGAAGCCCTTGGCGCCGTTCTTGCCCTGCGCTGCAAACCACGCCGCGCCCTTCTCGAGGATGGCCGGCACCCAGTAAAGCGTCTCGATATTGTTGACCAGCGTCGGTCGGCCGAACAGCCCGACCTGCGCGACGTAGGGCGGCCGGTGCCGCGGGTAGCCGCGCTTGCCCTCGATCAATTCGATCATCGCGCTCTCTTCGCCGCAGATGTAGGCGCCGGCGCCGCGGCGGACGTGCAGCCGGGTGTGCTTGGCGAGGCCGGCAGCTTCCAGCTTGGCGATCTCCGATTTCAGGATCTTCAGCACGGCGGGATATTCGTCGCGCATGTAGATGAAGACCTCCCCGGCCTCCACCGCCCATGCCGCGATCAACATGCCCTCCAGAAACCTGTGCGGCTCCTTCTCCAGGTAGATGCGGTCCTTGAAGGTGCCGGGCTCGCCCTCGTCGCCGTTGACCGCCATCACGCGCGGCCCCTTCTCGGCACGCACCAGTCCCCACTTGCGGCCTGTCGGGAACCCGGCGCCGCCAAGGCCGCGCAGGCCGCCGTCGGAGAGCGCCGCGATCACGTCCTCCACCTTGCGCTCGCCGGAGAGGCAGGAGCGCAGCACGGCGTAGCCGCCGGCGCTCACGTAGGCGTCGAAGTCCTGATAGGCCGGCATCTGCGGATGCACGTCGCCGCGCAGCGCCAGGTCCCTGACCTTGGCCGGAGTCGCATGATCGACATGCCTGATGACCGACCTCGGCTGCGGGCGCCGTGTGACACGAGCCGATGCATGGCGCACGCACGACGCGCGTACCCGGAAGCTTCTCGCCCTGCAGGGAGCTGAGCAGGCCCTCGGCGCCGGCAAGCGCACAGCTCAAGCTGTCGCACACGCGCACCGTCACCTTGGCGGGGCGCTCCTCTCCCGCCCCGACCACGTCGAAGTGCGCGTAGAACGTGGCGACCTCGTAGACCTCCGCCATGGGGATCCTGAGCTCTTCCGCCAGCGCCTGCAGATGGCCCTCCGGCAGGCAGCCCTCGTGGTCCTGGATCAGGTGCAGGTACTCGATCAGCAGCGGCCGCGCCCGCGGCCTGTCCCCGAGCAGGGCCTTGATCGCGGCCACCTCCTCCTCGCGCAGCACGCGGCCGCGCGGAAACGGCGCAGCCTTGCGGCGGCCCGACCCGGGATGGATCGAGCGGCGGCCGGCTCCTCGCACGCTGTCGCCCTTGAGGATGTCGTTCATGCGAGTGTCCCGATCGCCAAATTCGTCTGCACCTGCGGCCAGCCCGGAACAAATCTCGCGATCTGAAGGACACAAGCCCGTCTGGAAGAGGAAGAACTCGTGCGGTCCAGTTCGAGAGGTCCGCCCGAACACCCAGCCCGGAGCAATGAAGCGGCCTTCTCGATCATCACGCTCGTGAGCCCGCTGCAGCCGGCGCCTGGTTTCTTGCTCATCGGCCAGGCTTGTCGGGCAGCCGATGTGCGGCGAGCCAACACTGGCGAAGTGGCATACCATATGCCATATGTCGCGCGACTGTCGAGCGCGGGACGGGTGGGGCAGAGCTGCGCGGGGTGCCTTTGGTGGCGCGCCGCCCGATGCCTTTTCCTTGCCTTCGCATGAGTGTCGAGCGCCGCCGACGCGCTGGTTTCGGTTGGTCCGTGCGACCATCATGCAACAATACTCTCTTGCTGGCTTGCGACTATGAGCAGGCGAGACGGGCGAGTAGGGTCGAGCCAAGCACAGAGCGCGAGGGAGGATTGTTCAATGCTGGTGGGATGGGCCGAGTTGGTCGACCTCTTCAACTCGCATCTCGGCGACTACGGCCCGATGGGGATCCAGGTCCTCAAGATCATCTGGATCAATATCCTGCTCTCCGGCGACAACGCCGTCGTCATCGCGCTGGCCTGTCGCGCGCTGCCGCGCCGGCAGCGGGTTTGGGGCATCATCCTCGGCGCCGCCGCCGCCGTCGCCCTGCGCGTCGTCTTCACGGTCGGTCTGCAATACGTGCTCGAGATTCCCGGCGCTCAGGCTCGTCGGCGGCCTGCTCCTGCTCTGGATCGCCATCAAGCTCCTCGTCCAGGAGGAAGCCAACGAGGACTTCGTCAACAGCTCCGACACGCTCTGGGGCGCCGTGCGCACGGTGGCGATCGCCGACATCGTGATGAGCCTCGACAACGTGCTCGCCATCGCCGCCGCGGCAAAGGGGCATCCCTGGCTGATCGGCTTCGGCCTGCTCGTCTCGATCCCGCTGATCGTCGCCGGCGCCACGCTGATCATGGCCCTGCTGCACAAATTTCCTGTTCTCGTTTGGGCCGGAGCCGGGCTGCTGGGCTGGATTGCCGGCGAGCTGCTGATGGAGGATCCGGTCAGCCGGCCCTTCCTCGACAGGCTCGGCCTGAACTATGGCATCGACCACGGGGCCACCGAGATCGTCATGCAGATCGCCTGCACCTTGTTCGTGCTGCTGTGCGGCTGGCTGCTGATGAAGTGGTACCGCCGTGGCGCAGGCCAGGCCGCCGCGCAGAAGAGCGCCGCCGAGTAAGGCGGTGCGGTCGCATGCCGGGCTGCCGGCAAGCCGCCGTCGTAGCCCCAATCACAAGATCAAGGTCATCGGAGAGGGCCGCATGAACGAGGGCGAGCGATCCATGCCGGAACTCCATCAGGATGACCCGGAGCGCGCCGACGCAGTCGCATCCGGGCGGCGGACCGGCGTATCGCGGCGTGGCTTCCTCGGCGGGTCCGGCATGGCCGCGATGAGCGCTGCAGTCGGTGGACCGATCGTCTTCGGCGCCGCCATGCCTGGCGGACTCGCAGCGCTGGCGCAGGAGACCAAGACGGATGCGCCGTCCGCGGCGTCAGCGCCAGCGCCGAAGGGCCCGCAGCTGCTGCAGTTCCCCGGCAAGGACGGTGGCCTGGTCCTGCTCGGCGACAAGCCTCTGGTGGCGGAGACCCCCGAGCAGCTGCTCGACGACGACACGACGCCTACATCCAAGTTCTTCATCCGCAACAACGGACAGCTGCCGGAGGCGACCAAGGAGCCGGACGCCTGGAAGCTCACCATCGACGGCGAGGTCAACAAGCCGCTGGAGCTGACGCTGGGCGAGCTCAAGACGAAGTTTCGCCCGGTGACGCGCCGACTGGTGCTCGAATGCGGCGGCAACGGCCGCTCCTTCTTCATCCCGCAGGCCCGCGGCAATCAGTGGACCAACGGCGGCGTCGGCTGCGCGGAATGGACCGGCGTCCGGGTGGCCGACGTGCTGAGGACCGCCGGCGTGAAGTCGTCGGCGGTGTTCAGCGGCCACTACGGGGCCGACCCGCATCTGTCCGGCGATGCCACCAAGAGCGCACTTTCGCGCGGCGTCCCCATCAGGAAGCTGATGGACGAGAGCAACCTGCTCGTGTGGGAGATGAACGGCAAGCCGCTGGAGCCGATCCACGGCTTCCCGCTGCGCCTGGTCATTCCGGGCTGGCCGGGATCGGTCTCGGCCAAGTGGCTGACGCGCATCTGGCTGCGCGACAAGGTGCACGACGGCCAGGGCATGGGCGGCACGTCCTATCGGGTCGCGGTCAAGCCGATGCTGCCGGGCAGCAAGGCCGACGAGAGCAACTTCAAGGACCTGGAATCGATGCCGGTGCGCTCGATCATCACCAGGCCGGCCAACGGCACGCGGCTCGCGACCAGCGTGCGCGAGCTGAGCCTGCGGGGCGCGGCTTGGGCGGGCGACTACGCGGTGAGGGCGGTCGACGTATCCATCGACTTCGGCGCCAGCTGGCAGCGCGCCAACCTCAACCAGCCCAAGAACCGCTACGACTGGCAGCGCTGGACGGCCACGCTCCGGCTGCCGAGCGAGGGCTACTACGAGGTGTGGACGCGGGCCACCGACCAGCGCGGCGTCATGCAACCGCACGTCGCCGGCAACTGGAACCCGCAGGGCTACGGCGCCAATCCGATGCACCGCATCGCCATCCTGGTGGGCTAGCGATGGCCGCCGCCGGCTCAACGGGCGGGAGGGTCGTGCGCGTCCTCGCACTCGCCGCGGTCGTCGTCGCGCTCGACTTCCTTCCCGCGAGCGATGCATCGGCGCAGACCAAGCGCGTGCGGCCCGTCGGAGGAAGGGCCGGAGCAGTATCCCGAGCATCCGCACCGCGACGACGCCTTCTACTTCTGCACCGCCTGCCACAGCTTCAAGGTGGTCGCGGCCCAGAGCATGTCGCGCGAGCGATGGGACGAGAGCCTCACCTGGATGGTCAAGCGCCACAGCATGCCGGACGTGCAGGGAGAGGACCGCCGGAAGATCCTCGACTACCTGGAGAAGGCCTTTCCCGAGCGGCCCAATCCGCGCGGCTGGCAAAACCCGTTCCCGGTGAAGTAGCGGCACTGCACGAAGCTACGCACCCGAGCGCTCGACCTCGTCCTGAGCTTGTCGAAGGACGGACCGCAGGCTCCAAGCGTGCTTCGACGAGCTCAGCACGGGGGATGGTGGTTGCCGTTCCCGATCGAGAGCGTCATGTATTGCAGCTCATCCGGATCGCGCGGAAGCGAGCCTCAATCCCCTTCGCCGGGCTCGGAGGAGAAATATTTTTTGAATTTGTCCTTCTCGTCGCGATATTTGTCCGCGTCGGCGGGCTGGCTCTTCTTCTGCGTGATGTTGGGCCAGGTCTCGGAGTACTGCCGATTGAGCTCGAGCCACTTCTCGAGCCCCGGCTCCGTGTCGGGCTTGATGGCGTCGACCGGGCATTCCGGCTCGCACACCCCGCAGTCGATGCACTCGTCGGGATGGATGACGAGCATGTTCTCGCCCTCGTAGAAGCAGTCGACGGGACAGACTTCCACGCAGTCCGTGAACTTGCACTTGATGCAGTTCTCGTTGACGATGTAGGTCATGCTCTTCGAAATCTGCTGCTGGAGTCAGCGCCGGCCGTCGCGTCGAGGCGCGATTCCTCGACACTTGCTCTGGTGCCACAGGTAGGCGGCCTGGCGCAAGCGTCAAGCGCTGTTCGCGCGCGGACTGCGACCTCATCGTCACTCGTCGTCCGTGAGCCGGTCGATCAGCCGCCGGTCGCGCTTGCTGGGACGGCCCGTGCCGGGGGCTCGCTCTCCCGAGGCGCCCGGCGGCGCCGGTGCCGAGCCCGCCGGTGCCGACAGCATCTCGTAGAGCAGCCGCGCCTCCGCCGGCGGTCCGCGGCGCGCACCCGGGGCCAGCACCTTGAGCACCTGGATATTGCCGCGGATGACGATGGTCAGCACGTCCTCGGGCCGCACGGTCTGGGCCGGCTTGGCGACCTTGGCGCGGTTCACGCGCACCTTGCCGTCCTGCACCAGCTGCGCCGCCAGCGTGCGCGACTTGACGATGCGCGCGAACCAAAGCCACTTGTCGAGCCGCTGGACCGCGACCGGCGCGTCGTCCGCGGAATGTCCGTGGCCGCTCGTCAAGGGCGGATCATTCCTGGCTCCGCTTCTCCAGCGCGGCCTTGAGGGAGCTCAGCGCCGCAAACGGCGAGTCGGGATCGAAGGTTGCCGATTTCGGCTTGGGCGGCGAAGCGTGCAGAGGAACGCGCGCGCGATCCGGACGCTCGCCGGGCCCTCCGCGACGCCGTTCCGGCCGCCTGTGGCGGTCCTTGCCGTGCTGCGGCTTGCCCTGCTGCTCCTTGCCCTGCTGCTCCCGGGCCTGCTGCGGGACGGGTTGCGCATCGGCGGGCTTGTCGGCGCTCGGCTCCCTCGCGCGGAAGCCCTGCGCCTTGAAGCCTTGCCCCTTGTTGGCGTGCCGCGGGCGCTGTCCCTGCCGCTGCCGCTCGGGCGCCGCCTCGAACGCGCGTCCCTTGCGCCTGGGGCGCCAGACCTCCTCCCACTGCTCCTCGGCCTCCGCTGTCGCGACCGTGGGCGGCGCGCTTGCATCGGCGGGAACGGGCGTGGCCGCGTCGGCGTCCGTCGCCGCTACGGCTGCGGG
Source organism: uncultured Alphaproteobacteria bacterium (assembly GCA_963774165.1). Lineage (GTDB taxonomy): Bacteria > Pseudomonadota > Alphaproteobacteria > Rhizobiales > Hyphomicrobiaceae > AWTP1-13. Next base: position 291,187 of record CAVZEC010000012.1, read on the forward strand.
CTCGGCTTCCGCGAGGACCGGCTCGGCGGCCTCGATGCCGGGCTCGATGGCAGGCTCGGCTGGCTCGACAACCGGCTCGACCGCTTCGGCGGGCGGCGCGGCCTCTTCGGGAGCAGGGGCTGCCACCTCGTCGACGACGATTGGCGCTTCCGCGGCAGCCACGACCTGCGGCTCCACCAGGGCCGGTGGCGCATCCACGCCGTTCGACGCCGGCGGGACCGCGACCGGCTCCGATACAGGCTGCGGCACGACGGCGGGCCTGACCTTGCGACGCTCGGCCCAGAAGCCCAGCGCCTTCAGCACATTGCCGAGCTCGCCCGAGGAGCAGCCCAGGATCGACATCATATCGGGTGTCGCCTTGAAGCCGCCGTCGCCCGTCGCGCCCCTGGGGGGCAGAGCCGGGCTGGCAGGATCGGCGCGCCAGGTGAGCAGCACGCGAATGAGGTCCGCCAGCCGCTCCAGCATGTCCACCCGCACCGCGCGCGGACCGCAAACATGGAAGCCGATCACGCGGTAGAAAATCTCCGGCGTGGTGGGATTGGTTGGAACCGAGGTCAGCCCCGGCCGCGGCAGCTCGGGCATGGCCGCGATGTCGAGACCGTGCTGCGAACCATGCTTGAGCACCCACAGCACGGCCGCCAGCTCCGAGCATGCCGGCTTCAGCATGGTGGGAAAGTAGATGTTGAACGCACCGAAGCGCACGCCGTACTTGCGCAGCTGCGCCCGCGCCGGCTGATCCAGCGAGCGGATCTCCTCGGACACGCTCTCGCGCCGCAGAACGCCGAAGTTCTCCTTGAGCTGGAAAGCGATGCCGCGCGCGAGACCGGCGATGTCCTGGGCGGCGTCGATCTCCACCAGCGGCTTCAGCCGCTCGCCGATCATCTCGGTCAGCCAGGCGGCGAGGCGCTCGCGCACCTTCTCCTTCTCCGGAGCCGCCAGATGCTCGTCGGCGATGACGACGACCGACGGCTTGAGCGGATCGTCGCCCGCCTCCAGCCGCGCAATCTCCACGTCGCGCCACACGATGCTGCCGTTGCGGCCGAGCTTGAACGCATCGGCCTTGGCCGCCACCACGCGGCGCACGCGCATCGCCAGCTCCTTGGCAAGCACGTGGCTGGCCGCGTTGCGCGTCGCCTTGCCGTGGATGCCCTCGGCCTGCGCGTCGGGAAAGAAGCGGAAGCCCTGCAGACGGCCGACATAGTGCTTCTCGACGTGCACCGCGCCGTCCTCGGCGATCTCGGCGTAGAGCTCGTCCTTCTCCTTGAGGCCGCGCATGAGCGCGCTGGTGCGCCGGTCGACGAAGCGCTGCGTCAGCTGGATATGCAGCGCATCCGACAGGCTGTCCTCGATCGCCCGGGTGCGCTCCTGCCAATGCTCGTGATCGGCGAGCCAGTCCACGCGGTTGGCCACGAACGTCCAGGTGCGGATATGGGCGATGCGGTTGGCGAGCGTGTCGATGTCGCCGTCGGTCCGGTCCGCGAGCGCCACCTGCTGGGCGAACCAGTCCGCGGGGATGCGCTCCTCGGGCGCCATCAGGAATTTGTAGAGCGTCGCCACCAGCTCGGCGTGGTCCTGCGTCGAGATCTTGCGGTAGTCCGGGATCTGGCAAACGTCCCACAGGCGGCTGACGTTCTGGCGCGACACCGCGAAGCGCGCGACGTCGGGATCGCGGCTCACGGCCTCGAGCGCGACCATGTCGTCGGCGTCGCGCGCGCGGGCGAGCCGGCCCTCGCGGGGGGCCTCGCACAGGCTGTCGCGCAGCCGGGCGAGGGACGTGAAATCGAGATCGCGGTTGCGCCACTGCAGCGACTTCACGGGATCGAACGTGTGCGTTTCCAGGCGGTCGATCAGATCGGCCGACAGGCTGTCCACGGTGCCGGTGACGCCGAACGTGCCGTCGTTCATGTGACGGCCGGCGCGACCCGCGATCTGGCCGAGCTCTCCCGCGGTGAGATCGCGATGCACATGTCCGTCGAACTTGCGCACGCCGGCGAAGGCCACGTGATCGACGTCGAGGTTGAGCCCCATGCCGATGGCGTCGGTGGCGACCAGGAAGTCGACGTCACCCGACTGGTAGAGCGCCACCTGCGCGTTGCGCGTGCGCGGGCTCAGCGCCCCCAGCACCACGGCGGCGCCGCCGCGCTGGCGGCGGATCAGCTCGGCGATGGCGTAGACCTCGGAGGCCGAGAACGCGACCAGCGCGGTACGCGGCGGCAGCCGGGTGATCTTCTTCTCGCCGGCGTAGGTGAGCTTGGAAAGGCGCGGCCGCGAGATGAAATTGGCGCCGGGGATCAGATCGCTGATGGTCTCGCGCATGGTCTGGGCGCCGAGCAGCAGCGTCTCCTGTCTTCCGCGCACGTGCAGCAGCCGGTCGGTGAAGACGTGCCCGCGCTCCGGATCGGCCGCCAGCTGCACCTCGTCGATGGCGAGGAAGTCGACGTCGGGATGGCGCGGCATCGCCTCGACCGTGCACACCCAATAGCGCGGGTGCTCCGGCTTGATCTTCTCCTCGCCGGTGATCAGGGCAACGCGGTCAACGCCCGCGCGCGCCGCGACCTTGTCGTAGACCTCGCGGGCGAGCAGGCGCAGCGGCAGGCCGATGAGCCCGGTGTCGTGCCCCAGCATGCGCTCGATCGCCAGATGCGTCTTGCCCGTGTTGGTGGGCCCGAGCACGGCAGTCACGTTGCGTATGCGGGCGGCGAGGTCGAGACTCATTCGCAATTGTCCACGAGGGCGGCACTGGGAGTGTCGGAGGCATTGCAGAGTGACGTGACAAGATCAAGGGGCGAGGGCAAAAAAACCACTGGCAATCAAGCGCTCCTGCTATGTCCGCTATCCCGGATTTCACGATGGCGAATACCGGAAGGTTCGCCGGCGCGCTCCGTGCGAATGAAGCCGCGCAGGGCGGCTCAGTACAGCATCGCGATCTGCGGCTTGCCGGGAGAGACGATGTCCACGCGCTTGGAGACGATCGTGGCCGAGCCGGCCATGGTCGGAATGCTGATCTGGTAGGGTATGAACACGTTGGCGCTGGGCACCGGCCGCAACGCCACCTCGATCGCGTCGTTGGCCGCCATGTATTTCGTCTCGCTGTCGATCTTGTGGCCGGCGATCGGCAGGTAGCGCACGCGGCAGACGTGGGCGATACCGGGCTGCCCGCTCGGCGCCTGCTCGGTGACCCGTATGTCGCCCTTGCGGCTGAACAGCAGATCGAAGCGCTCCTTGCCGTCGAAGATGGGAATGCGACGGTCGCACGGATCGGCGGTGGCACCGCGCGAGAGCATCATGATGGCCGTCAGCGGGTCCACCACCCCTTTCAGGTGCTGCTCGCGCACGGGAATGACCGGCACGGTCGGGACCGTCACCGGCAGGTTGGCGATATCGGTGACGGTGCCGTCCGAGAAGCCGAGCTTGGTCGAGCCGGCGCGCAGGTTGCTCTTGAAGTCGAAGGTGAAGGAGGCGGGCTTGGGCGCCTGGTTAACGATCATTCCGAAGCTGCGGGTATCCCCGGCCCAGGTGAAGGCGCCGAGCAGCACGGAGAGGCGCGCGTTGGCCGCGAGGGTGTAGCTCTGGCTCTCGGCCTGCGATTGGAACTCGAAGGTGCCGACGCTGAAGCCGTTGAAATTGATCTCGTAGAGGGCGCGCACGTTGGCCGGCCAGATTTCGGCCGCCGACGAGGCGGCAGAGCCCGCAAACAGGCCCCCCAGCAACGCCCCCAACCCACCCAGAGAGCAGCCGATGCTCCTGGCAACCGACGCAAACCACAACGCCATGACGCCGCCTCACTACCCCACGCAGACGCAAAAAGGCATTATCCCCGCAAGCCCAGGCTATCAGGTTTTGCGTCAATTGTGTGTCCCGGCGACCATAGCCGCGCAACAGTAAAGAATTCGGTCATGGCCGCCCCGGATTGGCACGCACGATGGGCATGGCGGCTTGACGTCCGCCTCCCCTCGTATAGAACGGCGCGCGAGCGCCGATATGCCCGAGGATTTCGCGAAGGCCGGCGATAAGGAGCTTTTTCCATGACCCGGCAATGCGAGTTAACGGGCAAGCTGCCCATGTCCGGCCAGTTGCGCAGCCACGCCGAGAACAAGACCAAGCGCACCTTCCGCCCGAACCTGTGCGACGTGACCCTGATCTCCGACGCGCTGCAGCGCAAGGTGCGGCTGCGCATAAGTGCTCATGCGCTCAAGACGGTCGAGCGGCGCGGCGGCCTCGACGCCTTCCTGCTGAAGGCCAAGGACGAGGAGCTGTCGCAGCGCTGCCAGAAGCTCAGGCGCGAAGTGCGCAAGGCGCAAAGCGAGCAGGCGGTAGCTTAGGTCGCGCCAACGCGCAGGTTGGGCCAAGCGAAGCGCAGACCCAACACAACTCACGTTCGGCGCGGTAGCTGGATTGCGTTCGGGTCGAGCGCTGACGCTCGACCCAACCTACGACTCTAATCCGCATCGTGCAGCGTGAATTGCAGGAACACCGTGCGCTGCAGGAAGTGATTGAAGTTGTCGTCCGAGATCAGCGACAGCACGGTCTCGCCGCCGGCGCCGCGATGCACGGCCAGGCCCTCCATGTTGTCGATATCGAAGGCCCCATCGGCCTCGATCAGCGTGCGGCCCGTGATGCGCGCGCCGGGCGCGATCTCGCCCGCCGGGATGTGCCGCAGGCGCATCTTCACGCCTTCGGTCCAGCGGAAATAGCGCTCCAGCACCAGCAGGCTGCCGTCCGCCAGCCCCGCCGCGTCCGTGATATTGAAGCCCGCGATATCCTGCAGCTGGATGCGTTGCGGCTCGCCGCCGCCGCCGACCCAGATCCAGCCCGTGTGATAGCCGCTGCCGCGCGTGAAGCGCTCCGCGAAGGCGACGACCGAGCCTTTGTAGGGGCCGCCCTTGAGGACCGCGAGAGCCTCGATGCCCTGGTTGGTCGGCATGCGCTTGGCTTCGGCGGGGAGCTTCAAGGTGCCGGTCGGCACCTGCACCTCGCCGTTGCGTATCGGATAGCGGTCGATGCGGTGGTGACGCTCGAAGCCGATCAGCAGCGTGCCGTTCTGCAGGGTGCCCTCGAGCAGCGCGACGGCTTCCGAATCCTGCTCGACCTTGCGCTCGAGCGGGCGGCCGTCCTTGTCGAGCAGCGGCGCGAGCTTGGCCTGCGTCAGGCCGCGCGGTCGACTGCCGTCGTAGAGGAGATCGGCGCTGAGCCAGTAGCCCTCATCGGAGATGGCGAGCAGGCTTTTCCCGGTCGGCTCCATGACGAGGGCCGACCAGCCGCCGAAATCCTTCGCCGGCGAGCTCAGCACCATGCCGCCGCGGAACTCCAGTGACCCGAAGCGCGTCACGTCGGGCCGCCCGCGCTCGAAATGCGCGATCGGCCGGGCACTGATCTCGATGCGCTCGATTTCAGCCGCGGCGGCGGGGTCTTTGTCCCCCTCCTTGGCCCAGGCGGGAACAAGCGGCGCCGATGCGGCGGCCGCTCCGGCCAGCAGCCCGCCCAGCACGGCGCGGCGGTCTGGTCGCGGCAGCCGGTTCGTGTCCGTCATGATGGTTCGCGCCCGCACGGCAGCACGCCTGCCCATGAGCGGGAGGCGCTGCCAAGAGCTTGAACGTCACTGCAATTTGCGGCGAGGCGAGGGCGCGGTTTTGCGCGGCGGCTCGGGTTGCCCCTCCTCGAACAGCTCCACCAGCTTGTCGGTCATGGCGCCGGCGAGCTCGGAAGGGTCCGTGATCGTCACGGCCCGGCGATAGTAGCGCGTCACGTCGTGGCCGATGCCGATGGCGATCAGCTCGACGGAGGAGCGCGTCTCGATCTCCTCGATCACCTGGCGCAGATGCCGCTCCAGATAGCAGCCGGTGTTCACCGACAGCGTGGAATCGTCCACCGGCGCGCCATCGGAGATCATCATGAGGATGCGGCGGCGCTCGGGCCGCCCCAGCAGTCGCCGGTGCGCCCACGACAGCGCCTCGCCGTCGATGTTCTCCTTGAGGAGCCCCTCGCGCATCATCAGCGCCAGCGACCGCTTGGAGCGCCGCCAGGGCGCGTCGGCCGGCTTGTAGATGATGTGCCTGAGATCGTTGAGGCGCCCCGGATTGGGCGGCTTGCCCGCGGCGAGCCAGGCCTCGCGCGCCTGTCCGCCCTTCCAGGCCCTGGTGGTGAAACCGAGGATCTCGACCTTGACGCCGCAGCGCTCGAGCGTGCGCGCCAGGATGTCGGCGCAGCAGGCCGCCACCATGATCGGACGTCCCCGCATGCTGCCCGAGTTGTCCAGCAGCAGGGTGACGACGGTGTCGCGGAACTCGGCATCGCGCTCATGCTTGAAGGAGAGCGGGTGCATCGGATCGGTGATCACGCGGGTGAGGCGGGCGGCATCCAGCGCGCCCTCCTCGAGGTCGAAGTCCCAGGCCCGGTTCTGCTGCGCCATCAGCTTGCGCTGCAGGCGGTTGGCAAGGCGCGATACGGCGCCCGACAGGCTGCGCAGCTCCTTGTCGAGGAAGGTGCGCAGCCGCTCGAGCTCGTCGGCCGTCGAAAGGGTTTCGGCCGCCACCTCCTCGTCGTGGGTGCGGTTGAAAACCTTGTACCCGAAGGCCTCGGGGTTATCGAGAACGTTGTAGTTGGGCCGCCACGGCTCGCGGGCGTCGGCCATCTCCTCGCCGTCGGCATCGGCGTCGAACTGGTCGGCGTCGGCATCCTGGGTGGTCTCGGAGGTCTCGCCCTCCTCGCCCTCGCCGCGCTGGTCGTCGGCGGCCTGGTCCTGGCTGTCCTGACCTTCCGAGGTCTCCTCGGAGTTCTGGTCGCCGCTCTCGGGATCCTGCTCGTCGTCCTCGCCTTCCTCGCGCTCGCCTTCCGACAGCTCGTCGGACAGGTCCAGCACCTTGAGCAGGTCGCGCAACTGCCGCCCGAAGCCCTCCTGGCTCTCGGCGACCTTGTCCAGCTTGGCGAGCGTACGCCCCGCGCGCTCCTCGACCCATGGCCGCCACAGGTCCACCATCGCCTTGGCGGTGTCGGGCGGCAGCGAGCCGGTCAGCCGTTCGCGCACGATCAGCGCAAGGGCGTCCTCGAGCGGCGCATCCGCCCGCTCGGTGATCTCCGCGTAGCGTCCGTGTCCGTATTGGTCCTCGACGCGTGCCGTGAGGTTGAAGGCCATGCCCGGCATGCGGTTGGCGCCCAGCGCCTCGATGCGCGCCCGCTCGACTGCCTCGAACACGGCGCGCGCGGGGCCGGCCTTCGGCGCCAGCCGCGCGTGCAGCTTGGCGTCATGGCAGGCGGCGGTCAGGGCGAGGCTGTCGGCCCAGCCGCGGATGACGGCCACCTCCTTGCGCGAAGGCACGCGCGAGGGCTCCGGCAGCTGCACCAGCTTGCCGTCGATCTCCGGCTTGCCGGGCGCGTAGCTGACCTGCACCTCGCCGTCGCCGGCGATGGCGCGCACGCACAGGCCGAGCACCCGCTTGAAGGGCTCGGCCGGTGCTTCCTTGCGGTTGGAGCTCGAGGCCATGCCGCGCTCGTCTCAGTTCAGCGCCACGTTGATGGCGCTCTCGGGCAGCTCCTCGCCCAGGCAGCGCTGATAGAACTCGGCCACCAAGGGGCGCTCGAGCTCGTCGCACTTGTTGACGAAGGTGACGCGGAAGGCGAAGCCGACGTCGTTGAAGATCTCCGCATTCTCCGCCCAGGTCAGGACCGTGCGCGGGCTCATGACGGTGGACAGGTCCCCGTTGATGAAGGCCGAGCGGGTGAGATCGGCGACCCGCACCATGTTGGAGACGACCTTGCGCTTGGCTTCGCTCTTGGCGAAGCCCTTCGCCTTGGCGAGCACGATGCGCGTCTCCTCGTCATGCGGCAGGTAGTTGAGCGTGGACACGATCGACCAGCGGTCCATCTGTCCCTGGTTGATCTGCTGCGTGCCGTGATAGAGGCCCGAGGTGTCGCCGAGACCGATGGTGTTGGTCGTCGAGAACAGCCGGAATGCCGGATGCGGACGGATCACCTTGGACTGGTCGAGCAGGGTGAGCTTGCCGGACTGCTCCAGGATGCGCTGGATGACGAACATCACGTCGGGGCGCCCGGCGTCGTACTCGTCGAAGCAGAGCGCGGTGTTGGTCTGCAGCGCATACGGCAGGATGCCCTCGCGGAACTCGGTCACCTGCTTGCCGTCCTTCAGCACGATCGCGTCCTTGCCGACGAGATCGATGCGGCTGACGTGGCTGTCGAGGTTGACGCGGATGCAGGGCCAGTTCAGCCGGGACGCGACCTGCTCGATGTGGGTCGACTTGCCGGTGCCGTGGTAGCCTTGGATCATGACGCGGCGGTTGTGCTTGAAGCCGGCGAGGATGGCCAGCGTCACGTCCCGATTGAACACGTAGTCGGGATCGAGGTCGGGAACGTGCTCGTCGGCCTTGGCGTAGGCGGGCACCTCGAGGTCAGTGTCGATGCCGAAGAGCTGACGAACAGACACTTTCATGTCCGGCAGGCCGGGAACCCCGGCTTGAGCTTGGGCTGGCATATCGTTCGGTTCCGGATGTCTTGCCGGCGATCGGCGCTGTTGCCGCTCCGGCGGGGGCTACTTGCTCGCAGTCTCGCTAAGGCCTCAGACCAGCCCAGCTTGCTTCAGATAGTTATAAGCTTGGATGATTTCGCGCAACTTGTCTTCGGACCTTTTGTCCCCACCGTTGGCGTCGGGGTGGTGACGTTTGACCAGCTGCTTGAACCGGGCCTTGATCTCGAGACGGTCGGCGGCGGCTGTCAAATCGAGGGCTTCCAGCGATTTGAGCTCCAGCGGCTTCAAGGGCCGTCGCGCTTCGCCGGTATGGGAGGCCCGCCAGGGAAACATATCGTGCGGATCGGCGAAGCGGCCGCGGCCGGCACCCTGGACCATCCGTTCGCGAGTTCCGTGGGCCCACGAATCCGATCCGACCTTCCACGTGGGACGATGCCCGGTCAGGCTATCCTTCTGATACGCCTCGACCTCGGCATCGCTCATGCCGACGAAGTAGTTGTAGGAGGCGTTGTACTCGCGCACATGGTCCATGCAGAGCCGCAGATACTGGCCCTCGCGCCCTCGTCCCATCGGAGCGCGGTAGAGGCCCGCGCCGGTGCACCCCTTCATTTGGCAGAGGGGTGCCTCCTCACGCACGACCTTTTCGCCGGGCTTGACGCGGACGCAGTCGAAGTATTTTGAATCGAACTTCATTGCCTCTCAGTATGTGCGCAAGCCGCAGCCTGCACAAGATCGGGGTTGATGGGCGTTGCGCGAATGCCTCGACCGTTGTACGTGGGCCATGATTGCGGCGATCCTGGCATAGGCTGCTGAAGAAGTTACGCACATGTCCGTGACGGCGACGATCCACGCGAAGCTGACCGAGGCGTTCCAGCCCGCGCATCTCGACGTCATCAACGAGTCGCACCTGCACGCTGGCCATCGCAACTCTCCCGGCACCGGTGAGAGCCACTTTCGCGTGCGGATCGTATCGCCCCTGTTTGCCGGCAAGACGCGGCTGGCGCGCCACCGCCTCGTCAACGAGGTCCTGGCAGCCGAGTTGAAGGGGAAGGTCCACGCCCTCGCTCTCGAGCTTCATGCGCCGGAAGAAGTCGAGAAATGAGCCGCCCGCTCGCGATCACCCCGCCTGCACACAGAAATGGTGAGCTTGGGCGACGGCTGCAATAGCAGCGATCGGTACCTGGTCCTGCCCGGCGAGGATCTTTGCCGGCCGGCCGCCGATTTTGCCTCGCGCAGCGTTAATGGTTGCGACGCCGCCGGAGCCCTGGTCTAAAAAGGTCGGGTCCGGTATCGGTGCAGGCATGGATCGCAGCGGGATCGCGTTGCGCCGGAGCATGCGCCGTGCTCATCTTCTGGCCCATGCTCTGGCCCATCATCTGGCCAAGGAACGGGAACGCAGGGAGCCTCTGAATGCCCACGGTTGGTTCGACGATGATGCTGGATCGGCTCGGGCACAAGCGCAGCGATGCGGAGTTCGTGAAATCCAAGCTCGAGGGGCCGGGCGCGCGCTTCCTGGTGCTTGCCGACCTCAAGCCGGTGGTTCGCTCGAATGCCCAGCGCACGGAGGCGAAGCTCGCCTGGTTTTCACGGGAGGAACTGACGGAGTTCGGGCTGCCGTATGCGGAGGCCCTGTTCCTCGGCCAGGACAAGGCTTCCAACGGACATTTCGCACTGGCGGTCACGGAGCACCGCACCCGGCACGTGCCGGGTGCCATCGAGAAGCTGCGCCCGATCGTCGACCTGCGCTCGCTCGCCATGCAGGGGATCATGTCGCCCGAGGAGCTTTCGCTGTGCGGCCAGGCCCGCGCGCTCGCCCAGTGGCACGAGAACGCCCGCTGCTGCGGCCACTGCGGCGGCACCACGCTGGTGAAGGACGCGGGCTGGCGGCGCAAGTGCTGGGCCTGCGGCCTGGAATGGTTCCCGCGCACCGATCCGGTCGTGATCATGCTGATCACCGACGGCAGCCGCTGCCTGCTCGCCCACGAGCACCGCTATGGCGACAAGATGTTCTCCACGCTCGCGGGGTTCATCGAGCCCGGCGAGGACATCGAGCACGCCGTGCGCCGCGAGGTGATGGAGGAGACCGGCGTCAGGGTGGGCGAGGTCAATTTCCACTCGAGCCAGCCGTGGCCCTTCCCGCACTCCCTCATGCTGGGCTGCGTCGGCCGGGCCGAGACCACCGAGATCGTGATCGACCCCGTCGAGATCGAGGAGGCCCGCTGGTTCACGCGCGCCGACGCGCGGCTGATGCTCGAGCGCCGACACCCCGAAGGCCTGACCGTTCCCGGCAAGCAGGCCATCGCCAACGCGCTCATCACGAGCTTTGTTGACGGCGCCTAGCCGGCATGCATCTGCGGCGGTTGCGCTGGCCCCTGCGGCTGCGAGCTTTAGCGTCTGGTAAAGTTAGCTTCTCGCCGGACTGCCTAGCGGCACTGCAACGTTGTAGGCCGGGACCGGTGTGGCTGCGGTGACGGTAAATCGCCCACGGGCCGTGACGCCGAATTCGGGATCGGGATGACACGCCAAGCCAACGCCATCGACTTCTGGCGCGGATTTGCGCTCGTCTCGATCTTCATCAATCACATCCCCGGCGTCTTCTACGAGCGCCTGACGCATCGCAACCTGTCGATCTCCGACTCGGCCGAGCTGTTCGTCTTCCTAGCCGGCTGGTCGCTCGGACTTCTCGTCGGCAGCCGCAAGGAGCCGATGACAGCGCCGCTGCTGGTGGCCAGGCTCGGCGGCCGGGCGCTGACGATCTACGCGGCGCAGATCCTCATCAGCAGCATCGCGCTGGCGATCCTGGCTGCGGCCGCCTACACGTTCGACAATCCGCTCATTCTGGAATGGCACAACGCGGCAGCCGTGTTCCAGGACCCCGCGCTCGCGCACATCGGCCTCGTCCTGCTCACGCACCAGCTGGGATATTTCGACATCCTGCCGCTCTACGTCGTCCTCATGATCGCGGCACCGCTGATCGCCCTGATCGACAAGTTCGCCAGGCCGCTGCTCGTGCCCCTCTCGCTGGCGCTCTATTTCTCCTCGCTGACCGTGCCGTTCACCGCGCCGACCTGGCCCGTCACAGGGCAATGGTTTTTCAATCCGTTCACGTGGCAAGCCGTCTTCGTGCTCGGCTTCGCCCTGTCGCGCGACGAGGGCCTCGGAGCGGTTGTGCGCCGCAACATGCGATTGATAAAGCTCGTCGCGCTGCCGATCGTGCTGATCACGGCCGTCCTGGTGTGGTTCAATTGGTTCCCGGACCCGACCAAGCTGCCGGAGCCGAAACTCCTCTTCCTCAACGGAAAAAGCTTCCTGACGCCCATGCGCCTGATCCAGTTCCTGGCGCTCGCGGCGGTCTTCTCGGCGTCTTATCCTTACTTCGCGCCGTGGGTGCCGTGGCTCACGGAATTTCTGTCGAGCCTCGGGCGCAACTCGCTCAACGTCTTTTGCGTCGCTTCGCTGTTGAGCCTCGTTGGGCAAGTTGTTCGTTACCTCTACACCGGATCGCTTCTTGCTGATACGATAGTAGTGGTCTGCGGCATTGGACTACTCTGGCTCACCGCATGGGTGTCCGAATGGAGAGATCGACAAAGGGCAGCTGGCTGATTGTCAGCAAGTCGTGCCTGATCGCGCTCGGCGTCGCCGCGGGCTTGTGCCAGGTCGCGTGGGCGCAGGGTCCTGTGGGCAAGCCCGAGACCGCGCCCGAGCCGCCTGCCGTGGCCAAGGAATGCGGCGAGACCAACGTTTCCGTGACCCCTTTGCCCAACAGCGCGCTGGCGCTGCAGAAGCATCAGAAGATCAAAATCCTCGCCATCGGCGCCTCCTCGGCGGCGGTGCTCGGCATGGGGCACGACGGCAACCCGCCGCTGCTGGAGCAGATCCTCGAGCGCAATATCAAGGGGCTCGACGTCGAGATCATCAATCGCGGCTTCTCGGGCGAGCTCGCCGAGGCCGCGGGCGAGCGGCTGAAGCTCGAGGTCGCGCTCAACGAGCCGAACCTGGTGCTGTGGCAGGTCGGCACCAACGACGCGTTCGCCCAGGTGCCGGTCGACAGCTTCGAGCGCTCGGTGGTCAGCACGGTGCGCTGGCTCAAGGAGCACGACGTCGACGTGATCCTGGTCGGACTGCACTACATGAAGCAGCTCGCCAAGAACGAGCACTACCAGGCGATCCGCACCAGCCTGCAGCGAATCACGGCCGCCGAGAGCGTGCTGCGCATCACGCGCTACGAGGCAATGGAGGTGCTGTCGCGCACCCTGCGGGAGAGCGGACGGCCCGAGCCGCGCGATTTCGGCTCGGCCGAGGCCGGCTACAACTGCATGGCGCAGTATGTAGCGCGCGCCATCACGGTCGGCCTGTTCGCCAAGCCTTCGAAGCATCCCCCTCAGCCGGCGCCGACGCGCTGATGCCGCGCCTGCACGCGCAAATGTGAACTGCAATCGCTTCCGCCGCCTATCGCATTGCCATAGTCTAAAGACCAAGCCTGCAGCACATCCTCACCGACATCCAGCTACCGAACCCGCGACCTTGATCGGAGGAATTCCAACGTGGCCAAGCTCAACGTGAACGGCAAATCCGTCGATGTGAAGGTCGATGGCGACACGCCCCTGCTCTGGGCCCTGCGCGAGCAAGTCGGGCTGACGGGCACGAAATACGGTTGCGGCATCGCCCAGTGCGGCGCCTGCTCGGTGCATATCAACGGCGAGGTGCAACGCTCCTGCTCGATACTGGTCAAGGACGTCAAGGCGAGCGACAAGATCGTCACCATCGAAGGCCTCTCCCGCAACGGCGACCATCCCGTGCAGAAGGCGTGGCTGGCGCTCGACGTGCCCCAATGCGGCTACTGCCAGGCCGGCCAGATCATGGCGGCCTCCGCGCTCCTCAAGAAGAAGCCCAAGCCCACCGACGCCGACATCGACGCGGCCATGACCAACATCTGTCGGTGCGGCACCTACAGCCGCATTCGCGCCGCGATCCATCAGGCCGCCGGCAATACCAGCGCCGCGTCCATCAACGGCAACAAGGCCTGAGGAGACGCGCCATGACGGTGACAGCGATCCGCAGACAACTCTCCCGCCGCAATTTCCTGATCTCCAGCGCCGCCGTCGGCGGCGGCCTCGCGCTGGGCTTCAACGTGCCGGGCCTCAACGAGGCATTGGCGCAGCTCGGCACCGAAGGCAACGAGGTCGGCGCCTGGGTGTTCATCAAGCCCAACGACGACATCATCATCCGCATCGCCCGCTCGGAGATGGGTCAGGGCACGCTGACAGGCCTCGCCCAGCTGGTGGCGGAAGAGCTCGAAGGCGACTGGAAGAAGGTCAAGACCGAATATCCCACGCCCGGCCAGAACCTGGCACGCAACCGCGTCTGGGGTGACATGGGGACCGGCGGCAGTCGCGGCATTCGCACCTCGCACGACTACGTGCGCAAGGGTGGCGCCGCGGCCCGCATGATGCTGCTGCAGGCGGCCGCCGACCAATGGAAGGTGCCGGTGGGCGAGCTGACGGTTGCCAACAGCGTCATCACGCACGCCAAGTCGAGCCGCACCACGACCTACGGCAAGGTGGCCGCGGCCGCGGCCAAGCTGCCGGCGCCCGATCCCAAGGACATCAAGCTCAAGGACCCCAAGGATTGGAAGATCGCGGGCAAGGGCGTGAAGCGCCTCGACACCGTCGACAAGCTCACGGGCAAGCAAGTCTATGCAATCGACGTGAAGCTGCCCGGCATGCTCAGCGCCTCCATCATGGAGGCGCCGGTGTTCGGCGCCAAGGTCAAGAGCTTCGACGAAGCCAAAGCCAAGTCGATGCCCGGCGTGCGCCACGTCATGAAGGTGGGAGACACCGCTGTAGCCGTGGTCGCGGACACCTGGTGGCAGGCCGACAAGGCGCTCAAGGCCTTGAACATCGCCTGGGAGGAAGGCCCCAACGACAAGGTCTCGAGCGAGACCATCTTGGCCTTCCTGAAGGAGGGCCTCGAAGCCAAAGACGGGGTTTTCGTCGGCAACAAGATCGGTGACGCCCCGCAGGCGATTGCCGGTGCCGCCAAGAAGCTGGAGGCGACCTACTACGCTCCCTTGCAGAACCACGCCTGCATGGAGCCGATGAACTGCACGGCCAAGGTGACCGCGGACAAGTGCGAGGTTTGGGTTGCCACTCAGGCGGGCGAAGGCTCGCTGGCCGCCGCTGCCGAAGCGTCCGGCCTGCCGCTCGCCAAATGCGAGGTCTACAAGGTGCACTTGGGTGGCGGCTTCGGCCGGCGCGGCGCCTTCCAGGACTATGTCACGCAAGCGGTGCGCATCGCCAAGCAGATCCCGGGAACGCCGGTGAAGCTGATCTGGAGCCGCGAGGAGGACATGCGCCAGGGCCGGTTCAAGCCCGTGGGCATGTGCAAGGTTGCGGGCGGGCTCGACGAGCAGGGCAATCTGGTCGGCCTGCACATGCGCATCTCGGCGCAGTCGATCCTGGCGCAGGCGCTGCCTTCACGGCTGGAGAAAGACGGCAAGGACATCGTGGTGTTTCAGGGCCTCAACGAGAAAGGCCCCGAAGGCCAGCTCGGCTACACCATTGCCAATGTCCTCGTCGACCACGCCATGCGCAACGTGCACGTGCCACCCGGCTTCTGGCGGGGCGTCAACAACAACCAGAACGCGATCTGGCTCGAGACCTTCATCGACCAACTCGCCAAGGCGGCCGGCAAGGACCCGCTCGAGTTCCGCCGCCAGATGATGGCCAACCATCCCAAGCACCTGGGCATCCTCAATGCCGTGGCCGACAAGATCGGCTGGGGCAAGACCCAGCCGGCGGCTGGCGTCTTCCGCGGTATCGCCCAGCACATGGGCTACGGCAGCTACGTCGCTGCCGCGGCCGAGGTGTCGGTGAGCGAGCGCGGCAAGCTCAAGGTGCATCGCCTGGTAATGGGCACGGACAGCGGCCACGTCGTCAATCCGGATCAGGTCACCGCCCAGGTCGAGGGCTCCGTCGCCTACGGCCTCAGCGCCCTCCTGATGCAGGAGTGCACGGTCAAGGACGGCCGCATCGTCGAGGAGAACTTCGACACCTATCCGGTCATGCTGATGGAGGACTTCCCCAAGATCGAGACGGTGCTGGCGCCCTCCGGCGGCTTCTGGGGCGGCGTCGGCGAGCCCACCATCTGCGTGGCGGCGCCGGCGGTGCTGAACGCCATCTACGCGGCGACCGGCAAGTCGGTCACCACGCACCCGTTGAAGAACGTGAGCCTGCGGGCGTGAGGTGAGGCTGGCAGGAACGGTCTCGGCGGTCGTTGCGTTGCTGCTGGCGGGCGCTCTCCACCGGGCGCCCGCGCACAGCGCGGAAGGACAAGGCAAGCTGGCTATCGTGGGCGACACCATCCCGCAATCGCTGACCGGCAAGCCCGGAGATGCGGCGCGCGGCCGCGAGATCAGCTTCAGCCGCGACCGCGGCAACTGTCCCGTCTGCCACATGCTGCCCGCACCGGACGAGAAACTGCACGGCGACGTCGGGCCGAGCCTCGTGGGGGTTGCAGGCCGCCTCACCGAGGGCCAGCTGAGATTGAGGCTGGTCGACGGGCGGCGGCTCAACCCGGCGAGCCTCATGCCGTCCTACTATCGCCAGGACGGCCTCAAGCGCGTGGCGGCGGCATACGCCGGCAAGACGGTACTGACGGCGGAGGAGATCGAGGACGTGCTCGCCTATCTCATGACGCTCCGCCCCGACGAGAAGAGGTGACCGTGCCCGCCGTTTCGCAGGCCAATGCCAAGGATCTCTCGCGTCGATCGCTGCTCGCCGGCGCCGTGAGCATCCTGGTGCTGCCGCTGTCGGCCGGCCTGGCAGTGGCGACGCCCGAGAGCATGGCGGAGGCGATGGACGAGGCGCTGGGCAACGGCGCCTCCATCAAGCCGGGCAGGATCAGGATTGAGCTTCCGCAGCTGGCGGAGAACGGCAACTCGGTGCCGCTGAAGATCGCCGTCGAAAGCCCGATGACCGCCGCCGACCACGTCAAGACGATCTACATATTCTCCGAGAAGAACCCGGTCTCCAACGTCGTGCGCTTCCACCTGGGGCCGAGGTCGGGCGTGGCGCGGATACAGACCAGCATCCGGCTCGCCGGCACCCAGCGCATCACGGCCGTCGCCCAGATGAGCGACGGCTCGCTGTGGACCGGCGGCGCCGACGTCATCGTCACCCAGGCCGCGTGCCTGGACGATACGTGAGGAGAGACGCGTGCCCGCAACCCGCATCGTCGTGCCGGCCAAGGCCAGGAAGGGCGAGGTGATCGAGATCAAGACCTTGATCAACCACGTCATGGAGACCGGCTTCCGCCGCGACAACGTCGGCAAGGCCATCCCGCGCGACATCATCACGCTCTTCACCTGCACCTACGCCGGCGAGCAGGTGTTCCGCATGGACCTCTTCACCGGCGTCGCCGCCAACCCGTTCGTCGCCTTCACGACGATCGCGACCGAGACGGGAGACCTGGTGTTCGAATGGACCGATCAGCACGGCGCCGTCACGCGCGAGCAGACGCGCCTCACCGTGACGTAGCCGAGCGGCACGTCGGATATCCACTAGCCATGGTTCGACAGGCTCACCATGGTGTTGGAATGGCCCGTCACGAACGCTGCCTTCGTCCTGAGCCTGTCGAAGGACGGCCGCGGGTGCGAGGCCGGAGAACCGGCGCCAGGGCAGCGAGTAGGCTCGTGCTGGCCGTCGGCTCGATATGCGTCATCCCCCTGCTCGCTCTTGGGCAAGAGCCGACGCGCGCGATCGCGCCCTCCGAGCTGCGCTCGGGCAAGGAGTTCGTGTCGGCTGAGACGCGGGCGCAGCAGGAGGACCTCACCGTCAATCCCGGCATGCTCTGGGTCGAGCAGGGGGCGAAGCTGTGGAGCGAAACGGCGGGCGCGGAGGGAAAATCCTGCGCGTCGTGCCACGGCGAGGCTGGGGGGATGGCGGGCGTCGCGACACGCTATCCGGCCTACGACGCCAAGGCACAGCGCCTTCTCAACCTGGAGGGTCGCATCCAGCAGTGCCGCAGCGAACGGCAGAAGGCGGCACCACTCGCCTACGAGTCGCAGCCGCTGCTGGCGCTCACCGCGCTCGTGGCGCATCAATCGCGCGGGATGCCGATCGGCGTCGCCATCGACGGGCCGGCGCGGCCGTTCTTCGAGGCGGGTCGCACGCTCTATCACGAGCAGCAGGGCCAGCTGGATCTGTCGTGCGCGCAGTGCCACGAGCAAAGCTGGGGCAAGCGCCTGCGCGTGGAGAGGATCAGCCAGGGCCACCCCAACGGCTTTCCCGCCTACCGGCTGGAGTGGCAGACGCTCGGCTCGCTGCACCGGCGGCTGCGCGCCTGCTACCAGGGCGTGCGCGCGGAGCCTCCCGTCGGTGGCAGCCCGGAGCTCGTCAACCTCGAGCTCTATCTCGCCTGGCGGGCCCAGGGCCTGCCCATCGAGACGCCAGCCGTGCGGCGGTGATCGGACTCAGCGGAATCGGATCGGCGCCGATGGCGCGCTCAGCATCATGCCCCAAACCAGCGCCATCAGCAGATAGAAGTGCCGCCAGTGGTCGAGGTCGATGATGGCGCCCTCGAGCACGTTGGCGACGAAGCATGCGTACACGACCAGAAACAGCGGCTGCGTGGCGGAGCGCACGAAAGCGTGGCGCAGGCCCCACACGCTGGTCATGCCGACGAGCGCCAGGAACGCCAGGCCGCCGACCCAGCCCGCGTTCAGGAACATGGTGATGTAGACGTTGTGCGGCTCCTCGTGGTGGTACTGCGGCACGAACTGCTGCGCGCCGAGACCGAGCGGGTTCTCCAGGGCGAGGCCGGCCGCTTTCTGCTGGCCGCCAAACCGGCCTTCGGGTCCCTCGTCGTAGCTCTGGTCCAGCGAGGCCCGCTGGGAGGCGAGGCCCGACACCGCCTCGAACTGCAAGGCCACCAGCACCAGCGCGGCCAGGGCCGCGATGCCGATCGCTGCGAGCACGGCGAACCTGAGACGCGCGCGGTTGTCGCGCACGGTCAGGATGTAGAACGCACCGTAGATCGTCATCGCCACGGCCAGATTGAACCATGCGCCGCGCGAGAAGGTCAGCAGCATGGCAAAGCCGATCACCAGCAGCACCACCAGCAGGGGAATGCTCTTGCGCAGGGCTGAGCCGGTGAGCCGGCTCAAGGCATAGACCAGTGCCGGCACCAGGAACGGCCCGAACACGTTGGGGTCCTTGAAGAGCCCGGTGGCGCGACCGTAGCGCGTCATGGACTCGTAGGCGCCGGGCAGGAGATCGAAGTAGCCGACGATGCCCAGCAGCGCCGCCAGGGTCGCCGCCCAGACGTAGGCATTGAGGATCAGGCGGGTGTGCGCCTCGGGGCGCTTGGCGACGAACGCCGCGAACATGAAGGTCGAGACGTAGAGATAGAACGACACGCCGGTGTGGGTCATCGCCAGCGGCAGGTCGGTGGCATTGCTCGCCGCCAGCACGCCGGCCGCCGTGGCGATCAGCATCAGCGCCAGCAGCACAACCAGCGACCGCGAGATCGAGACCAGGCCGATCACGGGCAGCAGCACCACGAGACCCATGGTCAGCACGTCGACAGGCGCCGGCTCGCTGAACACCACCGCGCCCGAGGCGACCGTCAGCCACACCAGCGCCAGCGCCATCCTGTGGATGGCGCTGCGGCCAGATGCGGCCGTGGCTGGGGTGGATGAGAGGGCGAGCGCGGTCATCGGTGCCGTTTCAGTACGCGTTCTTGTCGCTGATCAGGGCGAACGGGGTCTTGAGGAGAATGTAGAGGTCGAGCAGCACCGACCAGTGGTCGATGTAGTAGAGGTCGTGCTCGACGCGCTTCTGGATCTTCTCCGAGGTATCGGTCTCGCCGCGCCAGCCGTTGATCTGGGCCCAGCCGGTGATGCCGGGCTTGACCTTGTGGCGGGCAAAGTAGCCGTCGACCACGTCGTCGTAGAGCCGGTCGGCGGCCTTGGCCTGCAGCGCATGGGGACGCGGGCCGACCAGCGACAGCTCGCCGCGCAGCACGTTGAAGAGCTGCGGCAGCTCGTCGAGGCTGGTCTTGCGGATGAAGCGGCCGACGCTGGTGACGCGCGGATCGCCTCTGGTCACGAGCTTGGCCGCGTTGGCATCGGACTGGTCGACGAACATCGAGCGGAACTTGTAGACCTCGATCAGCTCGTTGTTGAAGCCGTAGCGCTTCTGGCGGAACAGCACCGGGCCCTTGCTGTCGAGCTTGATCGCCAGGGCCACCAGAGCCATCACCGGGGCAAGGCCGATCACCGCCAGGGTGGCGACGGTCTTGTCGAACAGCCACTTCAGGACGACGTCCCAGTCGGTGATGGGACGGTCGACGACGTCGATCAGGGGCACGGTGCCGGCAAAGGAGTAGGTGCGCGGGCGGAAGCGGAGCTGCGAGGCCTGCGCCGCGAGGCGGATGTCCACCGGCAGCACCCAGAGCTTCTTGATGAGCTGCAGCACGCGCGTCTCCGCCGAGACGGGCAGTGCCACGATCAGCATGTCGACCGGCGTGCGGCGGCAGAAGGCCATCAGCGCCTGCAGGTTGCCGAGATTGGCATGGCCGGCAATCGTGCGGCTCGCCCGCTCGACGCCGCGGTCGTCGAATACCCCGCAGATGCGGATGTCGCTGTGCGGATCGGCGGCGAGCGCCTGCAGCAGGCTCTCGCAGGCTGGGCCGGTGCCGTACACGATGGCACGCCGCGTCAGCTGGCCCTGTGCCAGGCCGCGCCGCGTCAGCGCCGAGACGATGCCGCGGTAGGCCACGAGAGCAACCGCACCGCTCACGAACCACAGGGCAAGCCAGGCGCGGGAGAAGTCCGGCGCAACCTTGAGGAAGAACACGCCCGCGAGCAGCAGGCCCACCGTCGCGGTCCAGCCCAGCAGCAGGCGGGGCATTTGGCGATGAGCAGCCGACAGCGCCGCCATGTTGTAGAGCCCGAGGCTCTGGAACACCGTGACGGCGGCGAACCCGGCGAGCGACAGGGCTGCCGCGTACTGGCGGAAGAAGTCCGCGACGTAGAAATACGCGATCAGGAAGCCGACGCCGGAGACGAGAGCGAACTCGGCCATGCGTACCAGGCCCGCGAAGACGCGCGGCGACATCTGGCTGCGCGTGCCGATGTCGGTGAGCTGTGCCACGGCGGGACCGGCATAGACCGTCGGCCGCGAGGCAGAGACTCCCGCGCGTGCTCCAGATGCGCCAACGGCGCCCTGGCGTCGGACAGCGCGGTTCGCTGGCGCGCGTGCGTCCGACGTGACTCCGGCGAGTTTTACTACCTGCGGCATATCGTTAAGCCCCGTCTCGATTTGGTTGCTTAACAGCCGCAGTAGCAGGTCTCATGCCAAGCCTGGACGGCCTGTCCCCGCGCACGCCCCGTCTCCCTCTCCCCATGCCGGCTCAGCATAGCGAGAGGGTGCTAACCCACTCCCCTGCATGGGAGCGGGAAACGGAGCAAGCATCGCGCCAGGCGCGGTCGCCTGTATCGAGGGTTAACCAATCAGCTCCAGGCGCGAGCCTTTCCACACCGTCATGGAATAGTCGTCGGGGTCGAGCGCCTCGTGCCGCTCGGCGGAGAAGGGGTTGTTGTAGCTCTTCAGCAGTCCGTCGTAGGCGCCCAGGCTCTCCAGGGCGGCCTGCATCTTGGGGCCCTCGGTGCTGCCGGCCTTCTTGATCGCGAGCGCGATCATGTGCGTGGCGTCGTAGGTGTTGCCGGTGTAGCTCGGGAACGGCACCTCGTTGGCGTCCTTGATGTCCTTGTACTTGTCGGTGAAGCGCTTGAAGAGCGCCGCGGCCTTGGGCTTGGTGTTCTGCACGAACGTGAAGGTCTGCATGACCATCACGCCGTCCGCCAGCGGCCCGGCCAGCGAGGGGAAGGTCGGGTTCGCCAGACCCCAGGCGCTGAGCACCTTGGGCTTGTAGCCGATCTTGTTACCGGCCTTGAGCGCGTTCGCCATCTCGACCGCGTTCGAATAGGACAGGAGGGTATCGGCCCCGGCATCCTTGGCGCGCAACATCTGCGGGGTGAAGTCGCTGTCGCCGACCTTCATCTTGTCGGACGATGCCGGCTCCAGGCCCTTCTCCTTCAGTGCCGCCTGCAGGTCCGCGATTGCCGGCACGCCCCAGCCGGTGTCCTCGTTGAGGATGCCGAACTTCTTGCCGCCGGCTTTCTGGCCGTAGCTCACCAGGAACTTGGCCACCTCGCGGTCGTTGGTCGCGACGCGGAACATATAATTGGGCTTGCGCTTGTTCTCGATGATGCCGACGCCGCCGACGGCGAGCGCAAACCACGGCACCTTCAGTTCATCGATGGTATCGATCACGGCCAGGCCGATGAAGCTGCCCTGCGAGCCCAGGATGGCGACGCAGCCTTCGCGTTCGATCAGCTCGCGGGTCTGGGCCACGCCGCGATCGAGCTTGTGCTCGTTGTCGCGGATGACGAGCGCGAGCTGGCGGCCGAGAACGCCGCCGGCGGCGTTGATCTCGTCCATTGCGAGCTCAGCACCACGCGAGAGAGCCTGGCCGGCCGAAGCGTTGGGGCCGGAGAACGCGGCCGACAGGCCGAGCTTGATCGGATCGGCAGCGGAAGCCCGGCCACCGAGTGCCGCCATCGCGGCTGCACCCCCCATCACCTTCAACGCCGTGCGCCGGGATGTCGGCATGCCCTTCGATAGCTTCGTCATCGGACTACTCCTTCTGCAGGGTTAAGTTGCGGCTGTATTGGTCCTCTTGCCTCCCAGATACCCGCGCGCGACGTCGGGGTGGGAAAGCAGCTCCTTCGATGTCCCATGCAGGGCGACCCGTCCCTGCTCCAGGATGTAGGCGCGATCCGCCACTCGCAAGGCGAGATTGGCCATCTGCTCGACCAGCAGGATCGTCCGTCCCATGCGGCGCAGCTCTTTGATGATGTCGAAGATCTGGCGCACGAGCAGCGGCGCGAGCCCCAGCGATGGCTCATCCAGGAGAATGAGCCGCGGCGCGGCCATCAGCCCGCGCGATATCGCCAGCATCTGCTGCTGGCCACCGCTCAGTCCCCCCGAGGGCAGATGCTGGCGCTCGCGCAGGATCGGAAACTGCTGAAGGTATTGCTCTGCCTGCGCGCGCAGGCCCTTCTCGCCGCCGGCGCCGCTGCGGCGATAGCCGCCGAGCAGCAGGTTGTCCATCACGGTCTGGTCGGCGAACAGGCGGCGGCCCTCGGGCACCAGCACCATGCCGCGGGCAACGATGCGGTGGGCCGGCTCGGCGGCGAGCTCCTCGCCGTCGAGACGAATGCTGCCTTGCACCGGACGCAGGATGCCCGCCAGCGCCTTGAGGCACGTGCTCTTGCCGGCGCCGTTGCTGCCGATCAGCGCAACGAGCTCGCCTTCCCGCACGCGGAGGCTGACGCCGCGCAGGGCCTCGATGGCGCCATAGCGCACGTTGAGGTCGCTCACCTCGAGCATGGCGGCATTGCCGGGGCGCGCCTCGAGCATGGTCGTCATCCCGCCGGCACCTCATCCAGGTCCTCGGCGCCGAGATAGGCCTCGATCACGCGCGGATCGGCCTGGATCTCGGCTGGCGTCCCCTCCGCCAGCTTCTCGCCGTGGTCCAGCACGGTGATGCGGTTGGAGATGCCCATCACCAGGTCCATGTGATGCTCCACCAGCAGCACGGCGATGCCGCGGGCGCTGATGCGGGTGATCAGCTCGTCCAGGTCCTGGACCTCCTTCGGGTTGAGGCCGGCGGCCGGCTCGTCCATGGCGATCAGGAGCGGATGCATGGCCAGCGCGCGGGCGATCTCGACCAGCCGCTGGTGGCCGAACGGAAGCGAGCTTGCGAGAGCGTGGGGGTCGCCGCTGAAGCCGACGAAGGCGAGCAGCTCGCACCGCTGCCGCCCGCCGCGACGCCTCCTCGCGCCGCAGCCGTGGCGTGAGGAGCGCGCTGTCGAGAAGGCGCCAATCGGTCTGCCCCGGAAAGCCGACCAGGACGTTCTGCAGCACGGTGAGCGCGCCGAACAGCTGCGCGGTCTGGAACGTGCGCGCGATCCCGAGCCGCGCGATGCGATGCGAGGCCAGGCCCGTGACGTCCTTGCCCCCGATCCGGACGATGCCCTCCGTGGGCCGGTAGTAACCCGTCAGGATATTGAGAAGCACCGTCTTGCCCGCGCCGTTGGGCCCGATCAGCGCATGAATGGATCCGGCCTCGATCGCCAGCCCGATGCCGTTGAGGGCGCGCACGCCGCCGAACGCCATATGCGCGTTCTCCAGCGCGACGATGGCACCCTTGCCGGCCTCGCGCGGCGCAGCCGTCCGAGAGGATTGCAGCGTTGCTGCCGCGGGCCGAACACTGGGGGATGCCGATGCTGCCTCCGGCAGGGCCGTGCTGCGGCGGAACAGCGTGCCGACGATGCCGTGCGGCAGGGCATACAGGAAGGCCACGATCATCGATCCGTAGATGATCAGGCGGAAATCGACGAAGCGCTGAAGCATCTCGGGCAGGAACGTCATGATCGGCGCGCCGACGAGCGGCCCGGCAATCGTTCCCGCTCCGCCGAAGATCACCATGGTGAGAAAGAAGATCGAGGCTTCGAACTCGAACGCCTCGGGACTGATGAAGCCCTGGAAGAAGGCGAACAGGTGCCCGCCGGCGCCCGCCAGGCCGGCGCTGATCGTGAAGGCGACCGTCTTCACCCCGCGCGTGCTGAGGCCCACCGCCTGCGCCGCGATCTGGTTTTCCCGAACCGCCACGAACGCGCGCCCCCACGGCGAGCGCATCAGGTTGCGCAGCAATAGGGTCGCACCGGCTGCGGCCGCAACGATGAGCAGGAACTGGCTCTCCAGCGACAGCCGGTTGCCCGCGAAGGTGGGCTTGGGAATATTGAGGACACCCTGCGTGCCCCCCGTCAGGTCCGACCATTCGTTCAGGACGCTGTTGACGATGATGCCGAAGGCGATGGTCACCATCGCCAGGTAGGGACCGTCGAGCTTGAAGGAGGGAAGGGCGATCAGCACGCCAGCGGCGGCAGCGACCAGGATCGACAGGGGAAACGCCGACCAGAAGCCGAACCCGAGCTTGGTCGCGAGCAGCGCACCCGTGTAGGCCCCGATGGCGTAGAAGCCGGCATGGCCCAGCGACGCCTGCCCCGTGTAGCCGGCCAGCAGATTGAGACCTTGCGCCACGATCGCATAGATGCCGGCCAAGGCCAGCATCTGCGTGTAGTAGCGGCCGATCGCGGCCGGAAGGAACCAGGCCACCGCCACCGCGGCGATCGCGGCAAGCACCCAGGCCCAGCTCTGCGCACGCTGGGACATGGCTATACCCGCCGCAGGGTCGTGCGCCCGAACAGGCCGGTCGGGCGAACGAACAGCACGAGGATGACCAGGCTGAAGCCGAAGATCTCCTTCGCCGACGAGCCGAAGTAGCCGCCGACCAGGTTCTCCATGACCCCGTACGCGAGGCTGGCGATCAGGATGCCCACGGGATGCTCGAGACCGCCGACGATGGCGACGGCGAACGCCTTCAACCCGATCAGGAAGCCCATGTGGCTGCTGACGCCGATCAGCGGGCCGATCAGGACGCCGCCGACCGCCGCCAGCATGCTGCTCAGCGCGTACGAGAGACCGACCATGCGGTTGACGTCGATGCCGACCGCGAGCGAGGCCTCGCGGTCGAAGGCCGTGGCGCGCAGCGCCCGGCCCAGCATCGTGCCGCCGTAGAACAGGCGTGCGCCGAGGGCCACTCCGAGCACGACGACGCGGGATCAGCAGCTCCAGGGGATAGATGCCGGCCCCGGCGATGGTCACCGGATCCTGCGCGAGCGCGTTCGGCAGCCCGCGCGGAGACTTGCCGAACACCAGCAGGACGACGTTCTCGACGATGATGCCGACCGCGAGCGTGCTCATCACCCACGCCATCGATCCCCGCAGCACGAACGGCCGCACCGCAAGGCGCTCGAGCGCGAGGCCGAAGATGCCGAGCACCAGGATCGCGGCGATCATCGCGATCGGCGTGGGCCAGCCGAAGTCGACGACCAGTATGAGCGCCGTGACCGCGCCGAGCATCATCGCCGACCCCTGGGCGAAGTTGAGCGTACGGCTGGTCATGAAGGTGATGTGATACCCCAGCGCCACCAGGCTGTAGACGCAGCCGAGA
Organism: uncultured Alphaproteobacteria bacterium; assembly: GCA_963774165.1. Classification (GTDB taxonomy): domain Bacteria; phylum Pseudomonadota; class Alphaproteobacteria; order Rhizobiales; family Hyphomicrobiaceae; genus AWTP1-13. The sequence continues at coordinate 316,811 of CAVZEC010000012.1, forward strand.
GCCAAGCCGCTGAGGATCAGCTGGAACATGGGGCCTGGTGTCCTGATCGCGAAATTCGCCTCATTCTGCGGCACCCTCGGAGCGAATTCCGTGATCGGAAGGACACCAGCAAAACAAGGTTTCTAGTCAGATCGAGAAGTCCGTTTCTCAACCCAGCCCACAGCGGTGATGCGGCCTTCTCGATCATCACACTAGCTCTCGTCAGACATGATCAGCTCGTATGGTTGGATCACGCCTCGAGCATGGCAACGGCCCGGATCGGGCAGCCCGTGCCGCCGACCAGCCGCAGCGGCAGCCCGATGTAGAGGAAGCGCTTGCCCACCACGCTTTCGAGGTTGGCGAGGTTCTCGGTGTTGATGACGCCGCGGTCGCGCAACGCGCGATGGGCGGGAAAGGCGTTCTTGGCATCGACGGGCATCGCCGCCGAGTTGTCGACGCTCGCGCATTCGCAGCCGACATTGATGACCCCGCGGTCCGCGAGCCAATTGGCCGCGTCGCCGTCGAGACCCGCGAACTCGTGCAGCCAGTTGGGCTCATGCTGGCGCGCGTAGTAGTCCTGCCAGTAGAGGAAGGTGTCGCCCTTCTCGATGGTGAGCTTCGCCTTCTCCAGCCCGTTCTGCAGATCGCGCACCGTGATGAACGTGCCGGGCTTCACGTGCGAGACGTCGACGCACACCGCGTCAGTCAGGAACGTCTCGAGCGGCATCCTGTCCAGGCACGGCGCATCGGGGCGCGGATCGTAGTGGCACAGCGCATCGACGTGCGTGCCGACGTGCTCGCCGATCAGGAAGTCGCGGATGTGGAAGCTGATGTCGCTTTCCCATCTGCCTTTGGTGCCGGCGTGGGTCATGCGATCCCAGAATGCCGGCACCTGATTGATGTGCGGGTTGGCGACCGGCATCATGTGCGAGATCGGCCGGCTGAGATCGACAAGTGCACGCGCCATCACAGGCCTCACAGGTTACAGGGCGCCCAGTCCGAATGGGGCGATCCCTGACGATCGACAAGCGCAAATTCTATATGTAAAATTGCGTTCTCTCAGAAGAGAGCTTACCAGCGCGCAGCCGACGCCTGTCAAGGTTTATCGACCGGCGATTTGCCTAAGCCTCGCTCACTGTCCGCATCAGGTCCGGGCGGAAGACTGCGGCTGTCGTTGCAATGCGGGGGCCGGATCCGATTTGACGCCGAAGATGTCGTCCAGGCGGGTGCCCGTGTGCAGAAGCTCGCTGGCCAGCCTGGCTTCTTCCCTGGCAACCTGGTCGACCATGCCGGGACACTGCAGAACCATCTGCACGTCGCGGAATGAATCGAAGATCGGTATGGCCAGCGTCATCACGCCCGGCGACATCTCTGCCCTGCTGATGGAATAGCCACGTCGACGCGTGAGCTCGAGCTCCTCCAGGAGGTCCTTCTTCTTGACAAGGGTGGTCTTGGTGTAGGCCCTCGGCCTCCAGCGCGCCAACTCCTGGCGCAACACATCTTCCGACATCCAGGCGAGGCGGGCGCGCATCTGGGCGGGCGCGTCAGGCGGAAAACGGTGTCCGATCGGCACGGAGACGATCAGCTCGCCCGCTTCCTCGGCCTTGTCGATGGTGACGAAGCCTCCGTCGGGCTCGACCCGCGTCAGCACGCATGGCAATCCCGTCGCGCGCGAGAGCCTGACGAGCTCCTCATGAATGAGCGTGGAGGGTACCGGCCGGCGCAGGCGGGATACGTCGCCCAGGAGTTGATGGGAGAGCGCATAGGTGCGCCGCCCGGCATCGTAGTTGAGCCAGCCTTCATGCGTCAGCGTCTTGAGGATGTTGTGGCAGTGGCTCTTCGTGATGCCGAGACTGACGGCGATATCGTTCAGCGAGGCGCCGCTCGAAGGAGCGCGGTTGACATGCCGGATGATGGCCAGCGCCTTGGTCACGGCCGGCACCCTGTCCGGGCCAACCAATTGATCCGACCGGATATCGGCCGCTCTGCCGAGGGAATTTGGCATTGACACTCCGGCTGCTGCGTGAAATGGATATCTTACAATAGGAACGTTGTTCTACATAAAGAATAACCCTTGTAACGTCAAGCTCGGGCTTCCGGCTGCCGCGATACAAGATAGCGTTGGGGTCGCCGTACAGCGTCAGCGAGACATGGCCAGGATCATCGACCTATCCGTCACCATCGAGAACAACATGCCCGCGCACAAGAACATGCCGCGGCCGGTGTATCTGGAATGGATGACGCATGAGAGCTGCCTGGCTTACAACCAGGGCGTGCCCGGTGATCCCTTCACCTCGCCCATCGAGTACGTGGGCATGCTCAATCACGTCGGCACGCACGTCGACGCCTTCTATCATATGAAGCCCGGCGGCCAGTCGATCGACGAGATGCCGCTCGATCTCTTCATGGGCAAGGCGGTCTGCTTCGACCTGACACATATTCCCGATCTCGGCGACATCGATGTGCCGGACATGGAGGCGGCCGAAAGGAAGGCCGGCGTGCGGGTCGACGGCCATATCGTGCTGATGAATACCGGGCTGCACCGGCGGCATTATCCGCGTGATTCCGTCATGTATTCCAATCCTGGCCTGACCGCGGCCGCCACGCACTGGCTGGCGGATCGGGGCTCACGCCTGCACGGCGTCGAAGGCCCCTCGACCGACCGGCCGAACTTCGCGGAGTTCCCGAGCCACCGCGTGTCGCGCGACCGGGGCATCACCCACGTGGAGTGGCTTTGCAATCTCGAGCAGCTGGTGGGAACAGGGGTGTTTCAATTTCAAGCCATTCCGCTTAAGTTCAAGCGTGGATCGGGATCACCGGTGCGCGCAATCGCCATCCTCGACTAGCGTGATGATCGAGATGTCCGCATCATCGCTGCGCATGCTCACGGCAGTCGATCTGGCGCACGCGATAGTTGCCCGGACTGTGTCGCCGGCAGAGGCGACCGCGCAAGAAATAACGCCTGGCGCCGCTCGTCGGACACCCGTCGAGCCGAGAACCGAGATCTAGCCCGTGGGGCTGTTCGCGCGCGGGCCCACTCCGGAGCTCGCATTACCGAGGAGGCCACAACCATGCCTGAATGGGAATACAGCAGGATCAACCTGAACGAAGTGGCTCGGCGGACCGACGACATCGATTTGCTCAACGATGCCGGGAAGGATGGCTGGGAGCTGGTCACCATCACGACCAACAACATCGCCTTCCTGAAGCGGTCGGTCGGCGAGCCGCCACGCGTGCAACCGACGCGCCGAAAAGCCGTGGCGGCACGCGCCCAGGAGCCGTGATCGAACGGTAATCGCGCAGGTGACGTAGATGCGGCAGCTGTGCGCGCCGACCCGCCCGCCTTCGGAGATGCGCGCGAAGCTCAAGGTCCCCGGGCGAAGCGCGCTCGAATGGTTGCTGGCCGCTCTCGCGTGGCGGAACGGCGTCAATAACTTATGGCGGGCTCAATTCTCCGACGCCGCAGTATCGGCAATCCTCTGCTCGAGATGCGGCGGGGGTCGATCCTGTCGCGATCACTAGGGTCCTTCCGGTTCAGATGGAACCGGCCCCGCAAGCGCAACGGTCATTCCGGTGCTTGCCTGCACTGGATTTGTTCCGGGGATCGCCCGAGGTCCATCAAGCCAAGCAACGCCGGAGCGAGTTGATAGAAGGATCCCGGGCACACTCGGGACAAGCCCGAGTGCAGGCAAAGCCCGGGATGACAACGGTGGATCAGAGAGGCCCGGAGGCCGCGCAGCGGGCAATTGCGCCGTCGCCAAACAAAACGGGCGGGAAACCCGCCCGTTCCAATCCGCGGATCAAACGAACCGCTATTTGATGAGAAAATCGTCCTTGTGAACCTTGCCGCCCTTGGTCGCGGCTGCCATCCAGCGCGGCATGCGACCGCGGCCAGTCCAGGTATTCTCCGGATTCTTGGGATCGCGATATTTGGCGGCCACGCTTCCCTTGCCCTTCTTGCGCCCATCCAGCAGCTCGCGGATGTCGAATCCGTGCTCCTTGGCCAAATCCATCAGTTGCTTGCGCACCGCAGTCCGCTCGGCGTTCTGCTTTTCGGCCTTCAGGCGCTCGATGCGGGCTTCCATTTCAGTCAATTCCGCAAAGGTCATTTTCTCAAGGTCGCTAGGTCTGGCCATGTCGGTCTCCATTTGGTTTTTTCATTCCGGTGAATATCAAATGCGTCGGTTTATAAAACATTGCAACCGTTTTGGTTGTCGCATCACCATATACCAGGTGGCGCGGTGTGCCTTTGCAGATCTTCGGAAGCTCCCCCGGTCCTCGTCTACCCCGATTCCGGCCCTCTAATAGAGGGGAACGGGATCGTCAAACTGACTGGAACACGTTCCTATCGAGGTCTTAAGCACAATATCAAATACCCGTCCAGCCCACGCTCCGCATCCGATCTTGGTCGCCAATCTCCGAGGAAGTGCCCAAAACCCCGCCCGCGCGCCCCCAACCCCCCGGCGCTGTATTGTCGGAGACGATGGCAGGCGCCATGGCGCCTGTTTCCACCGGCCCTATTGAGGACGCTCAGTATATCGGAAAGGCTGCTTGGTCTTCCTGATCGAGCTCGAAGAAAGCGAAGCTTCCACGCCCCTCCGCTTTGCAGCGATAAAGCGCGTGATCGGCTTTGCGCAGCAATTCATCGGGGTCCTCGCCATCGCTCGGGGCAACGGCGATACCGATGCTGGTGCCGATATCGATGGTCACGCCGCCAATATCATAGGGTGCCCGCACTGCCTTGACGATGCGCCGCGCGAGAGCGACCGCCTCCGCTTTCGCGTTGATGCCCACCTGGATGACCACGAACTCGTCGCCGCCCAGACGGGCGACGGTATCCGTCGCCCTCGCCGTTGCGCGCAGCCGATCGGCGACCGCGACGAGCAGCGCATCGCCGGCGGCGTGGCCGTGATTGTCGTTGATCGGCTTGAACCGGTCGAGGTCCAGGCAAAGCAGCGCCATCGCCTCGCCGCGCATTGCCCGTGCCACGGCCTGCTGCAGCCGGTCGCGAAACAACAGACGGTTGGGAAGATTTGTCAGGGGGTCGTGGTGCGCCATGTGCGCCACCAACGCTTGCGCGCGGCGTTGCTCGGTCACGTCGAGATAGGTGGTGACGAACCCGCCGCCCCGCAGCGGTACGCCGCGTATCTCGAGCACGGTCCCATTGGGGCGGGTGCGCTCGAAGACGTGGGCGCGCTGCTCGGCTGCAAGCGCCATGCGGAACTTGACGTGCCCCTCGGCGTCGCCAGGACCGTATTCGCCTCGGGTCGCGTTGAAGCGAAAGATCTGCTCGAGCGTCGGATAGCCGGAGGCGAAAAGATGCTCCGGATATTCGAGCAGCTCCTTTTGCTGCTCGTTGCACAGCACCATGCGCAGGTTCTTGTCGAACAGAGAGATGCCGCCCGGGAAATTGTCGACCACCGCTTCCAGCAGCCTGATCCGCTCGCGCAGGCTTTCAGCGAGGCCCATGCTCGAAGGCAGAGTGCCTTCCCGCGCTTTCACGACACTCAGCATTCCGCGTCCCCCGATGATGCAAGGACGGCAGACTTAGCGAAGCCGCGTTAACTGTCGCTTTTGACGCCCGCTTTTGTGGAAAATGCAACCGTTCATGGAAAACAGAACGTAAATTCCCGCCCGGTCGGAGACGACGCCGTCCGCGGCCGGAGGCCGATGAGCGCGGCCAGCTGACAGCGCCGCCGACATTTACAATTTTAGGAGAATGCCGCCGCCCAGGTTGGAGCTAAGCCAACACGTCTGCGATACAAACGGCGGCAGACAGGGGTTGTTGGGCGTCACCTGGGGGAATTCGCATGCGAGACGATATCGTGCTTCTCAAGCGGCGCCGCGACGGCATCCGCGAGTGGCTCCAGGACGAGGCGCCGCATACCGTCGCCGACCAGAAGCATCTGGAGGAAGCATCGCCCGAGCGCGCCTATTGGCACCACGGCTATCAGGCCGCGCTCAACGATGTCATCGATCTCCTCAATCCCGTCACGCGAAAATCCGGCAACGCGGACATTCCCAACTAGTGCCCTTCGGCCGTCCTGGGTGAACCAGCGTGCGGGGCGGCCGGACATCGTGGAACAACTCGCACTCCTTCTGGAATGCCGCCTGCGACGTCGGCGTATACCCGTATTTGAAAAGGGTGTCGGAGCCGATGAAATCGCGCAGCCTGACCCTGATGTCGCCGTCCGAGCGGCCGACGTAGTTGACGCAGAACCTGCCGCTGGAATCGGCACGCCCCAGCGCGAATACGCCGGGTGCCTGCTGCGTGATGGCGGCGTCGATCGCATCGAACGTCAGCCGGTAAGGGCCCGACAAACCCGTATTGATCATGTTCCCGCTCCGTGGTGTTTGCCTTCAAGATTGCATTTGCCGCGCGCCGTTGCGCCGGGATGGATTGTCATCTCATCGTCACGGTTGGCAGAAGGCGCGCGCGTCCGCCGTCCACGCACCGAACCCCGACGCCGCCAGGTTGGCGATCACCCGGCACACATATCTCTTCTGCGCCGGGTCGTTGTGGGGCCCTGCGTGATAGCGCGCCACGGCAAGCGTCCAGCTGCCTTCGCGGGCCTTCAGCTGCTGCAGAAAGCGCGCGGCATAGTCCACGTTTTTCGAGGGATCGAGCATGTCCTCGACCGAGGAGAAATTGCGGGCGTGGAAGTGATGGTTGATCTGCATGCAGCCGACGTCGATCATCTTGGCGCCCGCCAGCCGCGCCTCGTGGAATTTGCGCAACGCGTCGGATTTGCCGATGTCGTAGACCGACTTGCCCTCGATGTTGAGCGCATAGGGCCGCAGCGAATCGCCACGTCCCGTCTCGGTCAGGCCGACGGCGTAGAGCACGCCCAGGGGAATGCCGTAGGACTGCGCCGCGCGCGTCATCTCCCGCTCGCAGGCGACCTCGGCAGCGGCAATGGCGGGCGCGCTAAACGTAAAGATCGCCGCCAGGGCCGCGCGCAATGCGGCTCTTGTCATTGTCGTCATCCTGATTGCCACGGGAAGAGCGGGGATCGGATTGGGGGGGCGACCGCTCCCCGGAGGATCTGGCGTCGGGCTGGGGCCCCGCCCCGCTTTGTTGGGGCGTCGAGGTGGGCACGAACGCCTGCGACCCGCCGTCGGGCGCTGCAGCCCCGTGGGTCGGTGCGGAAACGACGGTCATGCCGTCGATGCGATATCCGGCGCTCGTGAGCAGCTTTGCCAGGGAGTCCTGATCCTGCTGCAGCAGGCGCGCGGTGTCATGGCGACTGGCCTCGACGCGAATGTCCAGGCCGTCATGCTTGAGTGACATGCGGATCGTGATGGTCCCGAGATCGGCCGGCTGCAGCTCGAGGCGAAGCACCTTGACGACGCCGGAGGCGGCCGGGTTGGGCGCCACCGTGCCGACCGATCCGGTCGCCTCGCTCTCGATGGCGTGGGCTGCAGCCACGATCTGGCCAGCGACCTGGTGTGCCGGAGTGGGGGTTGGGACGGCAGAGCGCGGCTGCTCGTTGGCCGCGACGGTCGCGGTGCTATCGGCTGCCGGGAGGGAATTCTCCGTCTGGTCATTCGCGCTGCGGTCGCCCCCTTGCTGGCCCGGGGATCGCGCTGCCGACGAGAGCGGTTGGACCGATGCAACGGGCTTGCCGGCCGGTGCACCGCCGGTGCGTCCAGGCAGCGGCGCGCTGTCGGACTGGTCCATGCCCTCGAGGGGCGCCGCGTCGTCATCCACAACGCTTGCGGGCGCGGCTTGAGCGCGGCCAGTCTGCACCGGAGGCGCCGGCTGTGTCGAAGCGATGAGCGTCCCCTGCGCCGGTGCGGAAACAGGCTGGCCCGCGGATGCGCGGGAGCCGACACCCGCCGCGGGATCTCGAGGCGCCTCCGGCATCGCGACGGCGTCCTCGCCGGCTGGCTGCGACTGAGACGACGACACGGGCACGGAGATGGCCTCCGCCGTCGGTGCACCCGGATCGGACACCGCTCCCGACGCGAACGGCGCCGACATGGCCGGAGCGATGTGCGTCTCTTGAGCTACTGCAGAGATGACCTGGGCCGCGGGCGCGCCCGCGTTGAGTACCGCCGGAAAATCGCGTGGCGCTCCCCTGGACATGACCGCGTCTTGCGGTGCGGCGGAAACGCTTGGCATACGTTCTGCGTCGCGCGAGTCCGTCGCGACGGCGGAACCCTGCGCGTCTCGCGCCATCTGCATCAAGGTCGCGGCGTCGACGGTCGAGTTTGGCGCCGCGTCGGACCCGCCGGTCATCTCTGATGTTCCCTGAGGGACGCCGACGCCAGTCGTCATGAGCGCCTGCATCTGGACCGCAGCCGACCACATGGAGCCCCCATCCGCGCCGCCACGCATGCCTGCGAGCGCCGAGTCCGGCGGCGAAGTGACAGGCTGCTGGCCCGTTGCCGACTGATCGGTTGCATCTGTCGAGGGCTCGCTCTGCCCGGCGAGCAACGCTGCAAGCGCCGCCTCGGCGTCGTCATTCGCCTCGTCCTGTGCGCTCGCCGTTCGGGACGCTGCCGCACCCCACGTGGACCGGCGCTCCTGCATCGCAATCGCGGACCGGCCTGCCGGCGCACTGTCCGCCGCCCCCATCTTGGAGAGCAGGTCGGGGAAGCCCGTCGATCCGCCCTGGTCGTTCGAAGCACCACGGGAGCCGCTATCGATCGCGCGCCCGGTGACCCGTACTGCCGCCGCTCCCGTGGACAAACCTGCCCCGCTCATTTCCGTCCCCCAGCCAGGATATTGTCGACTTGAGCGATTGTGCTCCGCACCGATGCGGCGATGCTCGGATCGGCTGCATCGCGCGGCCGCACGCCATTTGCCTCGGCAGGCTTGGCCTCGCGCCGGATCTCCTTGGCCGCACGAAGCGCCGCAGCAAGAAGGTCCTTCTCGTCCTCGTTCAGCCGGTCGACAGGCATGCCCTCGAGGATTGCCCGCGCCTTGTCGAGCTCGTTGGTGACCACCAGCGCCGCCGCCTCGCACAACCTGGACCGCAGGTGCTGCGCGCTATCCTCGCTTGCGAGCGAGGCGGCATTCCCCGCTGCCCAGCGCACGAGATCCATGCTGCTTCCCCTGATGCCTTCCCAGGCGATGGAGAGATAGACATCCTGCCGTGGACCGACCGGGAGAAACGCCAGCACGGCCTCCAGCTTCGATCTGCGTGCGGGATCGTCGGCAAGGCCGCGGGTCGTGAGGTCGACGATGAGCTGGCGCCGGAAGTTCGCCATGTGCATCGAATTCGCGAACCGCCGCACGTATCGCATCGTCGAGGCCTCGAAACCCTCGGCATCGTTTCGCTCGACGGCGAGCGTGACCTCACGGCGCAGGGCCGACTCCTCGATCATCGTGCCGGGCGCAAGCAGCCGAGCGTCCGCCAACAATGCCAGCGTCTTCACGCGATCCTTTTTTGCCACCAGCTCGGCCTGCACCAGCGCGATGTGGCCTGCAATGCTCGCATCGAGCGTGCGCGCGTCGATGTCGGCCAGCAGCTCCGAGGCCTCCACGTTGCGGTTCAGGCCGTACGCCAAGGCGGCGCGGACCAGGGTCAGCTCCTGGCCGGAGACCTGCTTGACGAGCGTCTGCAATATCTGCGGGTCGCCGCCGCTGAGAACGATGGCGATGGCGGCGCGCACGTTGCGGGCGTCCTTCCAGGACTCGTCCTTGGCTTGGCCGAGCTCGTCGGTGATGCGCGACAGCTCCGTCCGGTAGGAGAGAAAGGCCTTGGTGTCGCCGCCCGCGATCCGGTCCTGCAGGGACCGCAACGCGCGGGCGAGCTCGAAGGGCTCCTGCGGCCTCTCCTGACAACGCGCGTCGCCTGCCGCGAACAGAGCGGCCGGGACAAGCGCAAGGCACAGGAGAAGCCGGAGCGTCATGGCTTCGGCTTCCGCAGCAGGATCTCGATGCGACGGTTCTGCGCCGCCTCCGGATCGTTCTGGATCCTCAGGCTGCGATCGGCATGACCTTCGATGCGCTCGAAGCGCTTCTCGTCGACACCGCTGCGCGCCAGCATGACGTAGGCCTGGTGCGCGCGCGCCGCCGACAGACGCCAGTTGTCGTAGGCCGCCGTGCGATAGCGCCTGCGGTCGGTATGGCCGCGGACGACCAGGGGTTCCGACCGCACCTGGATAATCCTGGCAACCTTGTCCATGACGACGACCATGGCCGGACGCGGCTCGGCCGACGCGATCGCGAACATGCCGAACTCGTAGTCGTCGGTCAGGCTGATCAGGATGCCTTCGGACGTGATGGCCACCTCGATGAAGGGCGGCGTGCCCGGCAGAGACTCGGCGACCGCGCGCTTGATCGCCCCCTCCAGCTGCGCCGCATCGGCGCGCTCGCTCGCTTCCTTTGCCGCCTGCTGCGCCGCCGCGAGCTTTGCGTCGACTGCAGGAGCCGTCATCGTCTCGGTGAGACGGCGCCGGCTTCGCCTCCACAGATGAAGCCGGCTTCGCCTCAGGCGACGGAGCGGGCATCGCCTCGACCGCCGGCGCAGGCTTCGCCTCGATTGCGGGGGCCTGCTTCGGATCGATGGGAATGGCTATCCTGGTCTCGCCGGTCGGACCCCGCGAGCCCTCCACTGTCGGCGGTGGAGGAACCATCGCGGGTGGCGTGGTGCGGGCGATCCTACCGTTCGCAGGCTCGCTCGGGACAATCTCGGTGCGGTGGACGGTATCGAACGGATCGCGGAAGGCGCGGCCCCCGGCCTGTCGCGGGCTCTCGCCGGCGGTCGCTCCGGACTCCGTCGGGTTCTTCTGCTCCACCTCCTCCTTGTCGCGCTGAAAGGGCTTCCCGCGCGAGCGGACCTCGCCCGGCTGGGCATCGTCGACCTTCTTGGCGCCCTTCGTGTCGCCATCCTTCTTCTTCGCGCCCTTCTGTGCGGCGGTATCCTTTCCCTCGCTCCCGTCGGGCTCGTCGAGACCCTTCGGGCTCGGGCGCTTGTCGGTCAGGCGCATCGGATTGAAATAGGTGGCAACCTGCGTCAGCGTCTTCTTGTCGGTCGAGTTGATCAGCCACATGACCAGGAAGAACGCCATCATCGCCGTCATGAAGTCGGCATAGGCGATCTTCCACACGCCGCCGTGGTGGCCGCCCTCGTCCGAGTTCGCCCGGCGGCGGATGATGACCAGCTCGTGCGACTTGCCTTCTTCGCCGTCGCTCATGCCACCGCCTCCTCGATCCGCGCCATCCATGCGCCGACACGCGTTTCCAGCACCGTTTGCCCAACCGTCACGCGAACGTCGCAGCCCTCTCCCGGGTGATAGGCGACATTGCCGAGCTTGCCGTCGAGACGCGTGCGCAGCGCCTCCAGAAGATCGGCCGCGCCGGAGATGCTGATCGCAGCCGCCTTGTCCTGCGCCTGCAGAACCGTCAGGCTCTCGACCAGATCGGCGACCGCCTTGCGCTGCATCTGCGCACCGAGAAACGGCTTGAGGACGCGCGCCGTGGCATCGGCCAATCGCGCCTCGAGATCGTGCAAGCCCTGGAGCAGCAGCCCGGCCAGCCGCCCGCCCTCCTCGCGCGTCCATGCCTCGCGCGCCGCGGCCAGCTCCTTGCGGTAGAGCGCTTCCTGCTGCTCGAGCTTGCCGGCCAGCTGGGCGTCCGCCGCTGCCTTGCCGCTCTCGAAACCCTTCGCGTGTGCTTCCTCGACGATGGTTGCCTTGGCCGCTTTCAACGGCTTGCCGGCGCGCAAGCCCGACGCCGCGGATGCTCCCGCGTCGTCACCGGCTTCGAGCTCGAGCAGATAGTGGGCGATCGGCGCCGCGCTCATGCTCTCTCGGCTCCCCGCATCCACTGCTTGAGGATGGCGGCCGCCTGATCCTCATCGTAGTCGATCATCTGCTCGAGCCGCTTCAAGGGCGTGCGCCCGAGCTTCTCGGTCAGGTCGGCAATGAGATTGGGCTGACCCTCCGCGGTGAGCGAAGGCCCGGCCGAAGCTGCCGGCGCAGCCCCTTGCAGTTGCGCCTGCGCTTGCGCCTGCTCGGCGCTACCGACCGCCGCGGCAGCCGGCTGGCCACCTCCCTTGAACTCGAGGATTGCCTTCATCGCCGGGCGAAGCCCGAACAAGATCAGCAGCGCCGTCACGCCGACGATGGCCAATGCGTTGACGATGCTGCCCACTTGCCCGAGGAGCTGGGCCACGATGCCGGGCGAGCCGACGGGCTCGAGCATCTGGTTGCCTTGCAGGAACTCGACGGCCGACACGGTGATGCGGTCTCCCCGCTTGGCATCGATGCCGGCCGCGCTCTCGATCAGGCGCTCCACCTCCTTCAGCTGCTTGTCGACGGCCTCCGGCCCGGCGTTGTCGCCCAGCGAAGCCAGCAGCCGCTTGCGGTTGATCACCACCGCGACGGTGAGCTGGTCGATCTTGTAGCCCTCGCTGATGGTGGAGGTGGTCTTCGAGCCGACCTCGTAGTTGGTGAGCTCCTCGCGGCGCTCGTTGGAGCGCTTCGACTGGTCGCCGGAGGAGCGGTGTCGCCTGCTCGGCCGGCACGTTCTGCTCGACGCCGACCGGGGTGCGCGAGTTGGTGTTCTGCTGGTTGCCCGTCTCCTTGATGACGCGCACGGAGCGCTCGACCCGCGTCTCGGGATTGAAGGCGGTCTCGTTGATCTCCCGCTTGTCGGTGTTGAGGCGCGCGGCCACGCTGATCTCGAAGTTGTTGAAGCCCAGATAGGGCGTCAGCGTCTTGGCGATGTTGTCCTGCAGCTCCTGGCCGATGGATCTTCTCCAGGCCCATCATCTTGGCGGGCGAGGCGCTGACCGAATCGCCGCCGGAGGCCAGGATCGTCCCGTCCGTGCTCAGCACGGTCACCTGGTCGACGGTCATGCCCGATACGGCGGCGGCAACGAGATGCCGGATGGCGGGCGCCCCCGAGAAGTCGCCGGCGGATTCGGTGCGGACGATGACGGAGGCCGACGGCGGCTGCCGGTTGCGGCGGAAGGATCCGCTGTCGGGCAGCACGATGTGCACGCGGGCGGCCTTCACGCCGCTCATGCCCTGGATGGTGCGCGCAATCTCGCCCTCGAGCGCGCGCACCCGCGTGACCTCCTGCATGAACGACGTGAGGCCGATGGAGCCCAGCTTGTCGAACAGCTCGTAGCCGGCGTTGGTGCTGCTCGGCAGGCCCTTCTCGGCCAGCAGCATGCGAGCCTGCGCCGTCTGCCCGCGACGCACCAGCACGGCGTTGCCCTGGGAATTCACGTCGAAGGCGATGCCGGCTTCCCGGAGCGTCGCGCCGATGCGGCTGACGTCCTGGGCATTGAGACCTCTATAGAGCGTCTCGAGATCCGGCCGGCTCAGGTAGTAGCCGCTCAAGCCAACCGTCGCGAACACGGTCACGCCGACAAGCGCAAGCACGATAAGGCGCCGGCCGCCCAGTGCGAGCAGGCTGCATCCAGAGCCGTTCCAGCTGCTCTCGCCCGATCATTGCGGCCTCGGTTGCACGGGAGTGACGCGATATTCCGCTCGGAAGCTTGCGTGGGAATTGCGTGGAGCGTGCCCCGGCAACGACAAAGCCGGCCGCGCTGGGGTGCGCAACCGGCCTAACCTGCCTCGGCGATGTGCTGGCGCGTTACTGGAAGAGCTTGCAGGATGCCCTGCGTCGACGAGTTGGCAATGCTCAGCGCCTGGACTCCGAGCTGCTGCTGGACCTGCAGCGCCTGCAGTCTGGTCGACTCCTCGTTCATGTCGGCATCGACGAGCGTGCCGACACCCCGGTCCGAGGGCATCCATCAGGCTTTTCACGAAGTCCTGCTGCAGGCTGATGCGCGACTTGATCGCGCCGAGGCTCGACGCTGCGTCCGTCATTTCCTTGATGGCTGTATCGGCGCCGGCGATGTAGCTGCTCAGCTTGGTGACGTCGGCAGCGCTGTCGGTCAGGGCGGAGATGTCGAGGTTGAAGACCGACCAGGTGGTCGCCGTGTTGTCGATGACGCCGGTCGCGGTCCGGTTGCCGTCGAGGATGCCGGCGCCCGCGTTGGTCGTCGCCGCGTTGGAATCGAACAGGTCCATCCCCGAGGTGTCGATATCGATGGTCTGGATGTTGACACGGCGTGCCGGTGCGGTTGAACGACGAGACGACGGTGCGCGTCGAGCTGAAGCCCGCGGTCGCTGGAGTCGATCGACAGCCAGTTCTGGCCGGAGAACGAGGCCGAGTTCGGCGATGCCCTTGAGCTGCTTCTGCAGCTGCGTGATTTCGGTCTGAATCTTGGTGCTTGTCGACACCCGGCTCGCGCGCCGCCACCAGCTTGCTCTTGATCTGGTTGACGACATCGATGGCGCTGTTCATCGCCGTGTAGGCGACGTCGACCATGGCGGCGCCGAGCCCGAGCGCATCCTGCACGGTGGAGAGCGCCGCCTTGTCCGATCGCATGGTCGTGGCGATCGACCAGTAGGCGGCGTTGTCGGAAGCTTCGGCAGACGCGCAGGCCCGTCGAGATGCGGCTCTGCATCTCGAGTGAGCATCTTGTTGGTCTGGGTCAGCGCCTGCAGGGCGGTCATCGCTGCAGTGTTGGTGTTGATGCTGCTCATCTGCATCTCCAAAGAAATCGGGGAACCGAGGTTGCTAGACGCACGGCTACGAATTCACTGGAGACGAGAGGCACTATGGTGCCCTGCTGGCCTCGGGGCCAAATTGACCCGATTGCCTTAAAAATCGGTTAATCCGGACAGCGTGTCTGTGCCGTGACGACACAAATTCTCAGGTGGCGCCCGGACGCCTCAGTCCAAGAGGAGCCTGACGAGGTGCTGCGGGCGACGATGGCAGCCCTTCCGCTGCAGCTTGGAGATCCCCCGCCGAAAACGGTTCGGCCACGCCCCTTGGAGCGTGGCCGACGGCAGTCCCAGTTCTTCGATAACTTACTGGAACAGCGACAGGATGGTCTGGCTCGACGAGTTGGCGATGCTGAGCGCCTGGACGCCGAGCTGCTGCTGGACCTGCAGGGCCTGCAGCTTGGTCGACTCCTCGTTCATGTCGGCATCGACCAGCGCGCCTACGCCGCGATCGATGGCGTCCATCAGACCCTTGACGAAGGTCTGTCTGCAGGTCGATGCGCGACTTGGCGGCGCCGAGCGTGGTGGCCGCGTCGGTCATCTCCTTGATGGCCGCGTCCGCACCGCTGATGATACTGCTCGAGCTTCGGCACGTCGTCGGCGCTGTCGGTCAGCGCGGAGATGTCGAGGTTGGAGACCGACCAGGTCGGTGGCCGTGTTGTCGATGATGCCAGCCGCGGTCCGGTCGGCGTCGAGGATGCCGGCGCCGGCGTTGGTCGTGGCAGCGTTGGCGTCGAACAGGTCCATGCCCGACGTGTCGACGTCGATCGTCTGCACCGCGACGGCGCTGCCGCGTACGGGTGAACGACGATACGACGGTCTTGGTCGCGTCGAAGTTCGCCGCGCTGGAGTCGACCGACAGCCAGTTCTGGCCGGAGAACGAGGCGGAGTCGGCGATGCTGCTTCAGCTGCTCCTGCAGCTGCGTGATTTCGCTCTGGATCTTTGCCTGCGGTCGACGCCGGCTCGCGGGCAGCAACCAGCTTGCTCTTGATCTGGTCGACGACGTCGATGGCGCTGTTGATCGCCGGTGTAGGCGACGTCGACCGTCGCGGCGCCGAGGCCGAGCGCGTCCTGCACGGTGGACAGCGCCTGCGTTGTCGGAGCGCATGGTGGTCGCGATCGACCAGTAGGCGGCGTTGTCGGAAGCCTCGGCGACGCGGAAGCCGGTCGAGATGCGGCTTTGCGTCTCGGTCAGGCATCTTGTTGGTGTGGGTGAGGGACTGCAGCGCGGTCATCGCTGCGACGTTGGTATTGATGCTGCTCATAATCGATCTCCCCCTGGGAGTACTTGAGACATACAGGGGGACACCGGGACTTGGCCCGTATGGCAGAGCACTGATCTTGGCCTGGAGCCCCCCTCGGACGCGCTCCAACCTGCCATGGCTGCTATGGTTAAGCCAGAACGATTGCGATATGCTTAACGCGCTGACGGATAGCGCGCGTCTGAAGATCAGACGAAGGAGCGCACCAGGCCGCCGACCAGCAGGTTCCAGCCGTCGATCAGGACGAAGAACAGGATCTTGAACGGCAGCGAGATGACGGTCGGCGGCAGCATCATCATGCCCATCGACATGGTGAGCGTGGCCACGATCATGTCGATGACCAGGAACGGCAGGACGATCAGGAAGCCGATCTCGAAGCCGCGCCGGAGCTCGGAGATCATGAAGGCCGGGATCAGCACGCGCAGGTCGATCTCGGGCTCCTCCTGCACGCGACCTGCAGGCTCTCGCTGGCGAGCTCGGCGAACAGCTTGAGGTCCTTGTCGCGCACGTTGGTGCGCATGAACGCGCGGAACGGCGTCGCTGATGCGCGCGTAGGCCTCCTGCTCGGTGATCTTGTTCTCCATCAGCGGCTGCACGCCGGTCTGCCAGGCCTTGTCGAAGGTCGGCCCCATGACGTAGAAGGTCATGAACAGCGCCAGGCTGATCAGGATCAGGTTGGCCGGCGTGGTCTGCAGGCCCGAGGCCGGCGCGCAGGAACGAGAGCGCGACGACGAAGCGGGTGAAGCACGTCACCATGATCAGCAGGCCCGGCGCCACCGACAGCACGGTGATCACCAGCGATCAGCTGGACGATGCGGCCGGCGGCGGTCGCATCGCCCGCGGGATGAGCGATTCGAGGCTCGGGCACCTGGGCCGCGGCCGGCGACGGTCCGCAAGCAGCACGAGGAGAAGGGCGCCGAGGATCTTCTTCATTCGACGATCAATGGCTGGATGACGAGTCTCGCCGACCTTGCCGCCGCTGCGGATGCGCACGCGGTCGTTGAGGTCCTCGCGCAGGTGCAGGAACCCGCTGGCGACCCTCGATCTGCGTCGAGCGACACGGTGCGCAGGTAGGCGACCATGTCTTCGGTGATCGACGCGGCCAGCGCATTCGTGTTCGCGCGTCCGCCGCCGACCACGATCGACGGCCTCGAGGCGGATCCAGGTGCTCTTCGGGGCTCGCGAGATTGGTCACGATGGGCGGCAGCGGCTTGCAGGCTGGAGCTCGTCGGAAGCGCCTTGACGCTTCGGCCGGGCTTCGCCGCTGGCCTCGGACCGCGAGCCGCCATGGTCGGCGCCGCCCAGACCTGCAGGCCGAACAGGCCGCCGGCACCCACCGCAAAGCACGTCAGAATCGCGAACTCGGCCGATCAGCGCCAGCACGCGACGCGCTTGCTTCGGCGGCGGCGCCGCCTGCGGTCGCGCGGCCTGCTGCCGCTGGAGCTGTGCTTCGCCTGCCATGGTCAGAACGGCGCCAACATGTCGACGAGCTGCTGGCCCCAGCCCGGTTGCTGCACCTCGGTGATGCGGCCGCGCCCGCCGTAGGAGATGCGGGCCTCGGCGATCTTGTCGTAGGAGACGGTGTTGTCGGTGGCGATGTCGCGCGGCCGCACGACGCCGGCGACGCTCAGCACGCGCACCTCGAAGTTGACGCGCACCTCCTGCGTGCCGCTGATGATCAGATTGCCGTTCGGCAGCACGTCGGAGACCACCGCCGCGACCAGCAGCTCGATGCTCTCGGACCGGGTGATCGCGCCCTCGCCCTTGGTCGACGTCTTGAGTTGAAGCATTGGCGTCGATCTCGCCGTCGCCCTTGCTTCTTGGCCCCGAAAGCTTCGATGTCGTAGTTGAGGTCGTAGGAGTAGATTGCTCGTGGAATCGCGCGAGCGCTCGGATGTGTTGTCGAGCGACGCCTTGTCCTTGATCGAGATCTTGACCGTCACGACGTCGCCGACGCGCATCGCGCGCGGATCGCGGAACAGGTCGGCGCTGGTATCCTGCCAGAACGAATTGTCCTGGCGCGGAGCCTGCACCTGGCGCCTGCATGACCATGGCGTGCGATTGGGGCGCAGACCCGCACCGACCGGCGTCATATGCGGCTCGCGGTTGAGGTCGGCAATCCTGTTGGCGCAGCCGCCGAGCACGGCGAGCCCGCACAAGCGATCATGACCAGCTTGCCGATCATGATTTCTTGTCTCCGGGTTGCGGCTTCGCCCTGCCCGGCAGATTCACATTGGCAGCGCCGCTGATCGTGGCCGTCAGGCGGGCAGCCTGGGTCGGCTCCATCTCGTTGAGGATGACGCTGGCGTTGCGCGGATCGAGCTTGGTCAGGACCGCGGCCGCCGTCTCCTCGTCCATGGCCACGAGCTGCACGGCGGCCGCATCGGGCCGCATGCGCGCATAGATCGTGACCACGTTCTCGTGCGCTCTCTTGGAGAACTCGTCGCGGCGGGCCAGCCACCTCTGATATTCCGCCGTCTTCGCCTCCAGCAGCGCGATGCGCTTGTCGATCTCCTGCTCGAGCTCGGCGAGCGCCTTCTTCTGCCAGGCGAACCTTGCGTCGGCGGCCGCGTCGGCGATGTTGGCGCAGTAGTCGTGCGCCATCTTGGCATCCGTCTCCGGCGGCTCGGCCGGCGCGGGCTTCTGCGCCGGGGTCGTGGCCGTCTGCGCAGCCATCGTGGCCAGCGGCGGCATCGCATCCCATCTGGGCGGCAACCCGGACGCGGCAGACTTTGCCTTCAGGGCCGGCCTTGTCTTGGGCCGGGCCGACATGTCCGCGGACGCGGGATCTTGCGGCGGGACGGCCGCGACCACGACCGGGGTCCAGCTGTCCTGCGCCCGCGCCGAAATGCTCGAGGCGACGACCCCGGCGACCAGCGCAACAACGACCGCCGCACAGCGCGCGAGCACTAGCCCGAGCGAAAGCCCAGCTGCAGCGCGTCTGGCGATGTTCCGGGCCGGCGATCATTGCACCACCAGGTCGGCCTGCAGGGCGCCGGCCGACTTGATCGCCTGCAGGATGGCGATGATGCCGGTCGGCTTCAGGCCGATCCGGTTGAGCCCGCCGACCAGCGTCTGCAGGTTGGTGCCCCGGACGATGGCGAGGTTGCCGCCCTTCTGGTCGGCGGCGACCATGCGTCTCGGGCGTGACGACGGTCTCGCCTTCGAGAACGGCAGCGGCTGGGAGACCTTGGCGCTCTCGGTGACGCGCACCGTGAGGTTGCCGTGCGCGACCGCGACGGTGGAAATCTGCACGTCCTTGCCGATCACGATCGTGCCCGTGCGCTCGTCGATGACGACGCGCGCGGGCACGTCGGTCTCGCACGCCCAGCTCGCCGATCTCGGCCATGCAAGCGCGTCGCATCGATGAAGAACGGGCGCTTGATCGAGACGGTGCGCAGGTCGTTCTCGCGCGCGACCTTGACGCCGTAGCGCTGCACGCTGTGGGCGTTGATCGCATCGGCCACGTTGACGGCCGTCTTGAAGTCGGGGTTGCGCAGCTCGAGCACCAGCAGCTTCTGGTCGGCGAGATTGCCGGGGGCCTCGCGCTCCACCAGCGCGCCGTTGGGGATGCGGCCCGTCGTCGGGACGCCCTGGGTCAGCGTCTCCGCCTTGCCGCCGACGGCGAAGCCGGTGACCGCCAGCGGCCCTTGCGCGACCGCGTAGATCTGGTTGTCGGCACCGGCCAGCGGCGTGAGGATCAGCGAGCCGCCCGCCAGCGACGTGGCATCGCCGAGCGAGGAGACGGTGACGTCGATGCGCGCGCCCTGGCCGGCGAAGGCCGGCAGGTCGGCCGTGACGATGACGGCCGCGACGTTGCGCGTGCGCATCTTGGAGTTGCGCACGTTGATGCCCATGCGATCGAGCATCGATTGCAGCGACTGCTCGGTGAACGGCGAGTTGCGCAGGCTGTCGCCGGTGCCGTTGAGGCCGATGACCAGGCCGTAGCCGACCAGCTGATTGGCGCGCACGCCCTGCACGGAGACGATGTCCTTGATGCGCGTGGCCGCCAGCGCCTGCCAGCCGAGCAAGCAGGCCACCGCGGCGAGAGCGACGCGGCGAATCATGGCGCGCCCAGCCGGACGCTGCCGTCGGACGCAACCGTTCCCCTGATGACCGACCCGCTGTCGAGGTTGCGCAGGCTGACCACGTCGCCGAGGCCGCCGTTCTGCAGTGCGAGCGCGTTGGTCGTGATGGTGAGGCCGCCCGCTCTCGAACACCACCATCGCCGTCTTGCCCTGCGTCGACGAGGTAGGGATCGCGGATGGCGTTGACCGGGATCGGCTGGCCCGGCAGCAGCGTGCGCCGCGCGACCTTGCCGACCAGCGCCTCGCGCGCCTCGAGGACCGTGGAGCGCGCAACCGTGTGGGCGATGAAGGCGCGCGACACCAGCGTTTCCTCGGACAGGACGTCGCCGGGATAGATCGTGACCCGCGGCACCGGCAGCTCCAGCTCGCTGCCGCGGCAGCCGATCCGTGCCGACGACAGACACGCACAAGCCGCGAGCATGGCCGCCAGCCAAATCCCCCATCGCTGCCGCAGGAAAGCGCGCATGGCTCAGCGCAGGCCCTTGCGACACGGTGCCGAACATGTCGTCGGCCGCCTGGATCACCTTGGAGTTCATCTCGTAGGCGCGCTGCGCCGAGATCAGCTCGGTGATCTCCTTCACCGGATCGACGTTGGAGTTCTCGAGATAGCCCTGCTGGACGGTGCCGAAGCCCGGATCGCCGGGCACGCCGATCACGGCCGCGCCGGAGGCCGTGGTCTCGCGATAGAGGTTGCCGCCGAGCGGCTCGAGGCCGGCATCGTTGGCGAAGTTGGCCAGCGTCAGCTGGCCGAGGAGCTGCAGATTGTCGGTCGGCGCCGATGCGCGCGTAGACCTGCCCCGTCTCGTTGACGACCACCTCGGTCGCATTCGGTCGGGATCGTCATCGCCGGCTGCACCACGTAGCCGTCGGCCGTCACGATCTGGCCGGTCGCGTTCTTGTTGAAGGCGCCGGCGCGCGTGTAGAGGGTCTCGCCGTTGGCGCCGGCGACCTGGAACCAGCCGCGGCCGTTGAGCGCCAGGTCGAGCTTGTTGCCGGTCTGGCTCAGCGCGCCCTGCATGTGCAGGTTGCGGATCGCGGCCGTGCGCACGCCGAGACCGATGTGGGCGCCTTCCGGAACGGCTTCCTGGCCGCCGCGGTTGGGCACGCCCGGCCGCCGCTCGGCCTGATAGAGCAGGTCGGTGAACTCGGCGCGGGAACGCTTGAAGCCGGTCGTGTTGATGTTCGCGATGTTGTTGGCGATCACCTCGACGTTGGTCTGCTGGGCTTTCATGCCGGTGGCGGCAATGGCGAGCGCTCTCACGATGACATCCCCCTCAGATCTGCATCCGGCTGATTTCGAGATAGGCGGCCACCACCTTGTCGCGGATGGCGATGGCGGCCTGCAGCGTCTGCTCGGCGGTCATCACCGCCTCGACGACCTGTTGCGTGGACGCCTTGCCCGTTGATGCCGGCGAGCGCGGTTGCCTCAGCCTGCCTTCAGCGTGCCGGCCGTATCGGCGGCCATCTGGGCGAGGAACGACCCGAAATCGACGGGAGCCTCGGCCGACGCGGCCGGCGCACCGCCGCGCAGCGGCGCGATGCCGGCATCCGGTGCGGAGCCGGCGCCGATCGCCTTGGTGGCGGCGGAGATCGCGTCGATCATGAGCCGCTCCGCAGCATGTCGATGGTCAGGGAGATCATCTCGCGCGCCTGCTTGATCACCTGCAGGTTGGCTTCGTAGGAACGGTTGGCCTCGCGCATGTCGGCGACCTCGAACATGACGTCGACGTTGGGCAGCTTGACGTAGCCGTTCTGCGTCGGCGGCGGGATGGCCCGGATTGTGCTCCAGCCGATAAGCCGAGCGGTGCCGCTCGATGCTGCCGACCTTGACGATGTTGGCCCCGATCGTCTCGTCGAGCTCGTTCTCGAAGGTGACGATCTTGCGCGTATAGGGGTCCGCGCCGGGCGTGCTTGCCGGTCGACTGCGCGTTGGCGAGGTTCTCCGACACCACGCGCAGGCGCTGGGACTGCACCTCGAGCCCCGAAGCGCCGATCCTCAAGGCGCTGCTCAGGGGATCGTACATGGGGCTATACCTTCGCGCTCGCCAGCAGCATGCGGTGGAATGCCTTGGCGATGCCGGTATTGAGCTTGTAGGCGCGGTTGACCTCGCCGGCCTTGATCAGCTCCTGCTCGAGACTGACCGAGTTGCCGGAGTGGGTGATCTCCCAGCCTTCGGATTTGCTGGCGGCTGACGGCAGGGGCCTCGGCGGCGGCATCGGCGAGGTGCCCCGGCTGCGTCGCCGCATCGCCAGGCGCGTCGCTCGAGCACCTTCTCGAACGGCTCGACGTCGAGGGCCTTGAAGCCGGGCGTATTGGCATTGGCGATGTTGCTGGCAATCGTGGACTGCCGCACCGACAGCCATTGATTGCTGCGGGACATGGCGTCGAAAAGAGTTGGAATCGGCGCTCACGAGCCGCTCCCGCCAAGCTGCTGGCCAGCCATTTTCTAGCCCGTCAATCTTGTACGAGGCTTGCGCGCCGCTCAGAAGCGCGCGGCGCCCGGAGCGATCAGGTCGAGGCAGAAGACCGAGGCGGGAAGACGATAGCTCGGAATTGGCGTCAGCCGGGCGTCGGCGATGGCCTCGACCAGCCGCGGTTGTATTCGCTTCGGGCTCCGCCGAGCTCTCCGCAAACGAGATGTAGTGGATCTCGACACCGGCCTGGAGCGCCTGCAGCAGGAGCCGGAAATAGACCGCCACTCCGCCGGTGGTGGAACTCCATGTCGAGGCCGATGGCCGGCGCCTCTCCCCACTTCAACTGGACGTCGCCGGATCGTCCGAAGCTCAGCGTGTCCGGCTTGAAGTACAGCTCGCTCGAGGAATTGACGAGATTGGCGATGTTGGCGAACTGCTCGGTGCGCAGGAAGGCGATGAGATCGGTGGCATCGATCAGCCGCAGCTCGGCCGCCACGTCCCGAAGGCCGTCGGCCAGCGCTTTCTCGCGCTGCAGAGTGTAGGTATTGCCTTGCTTGAGCATGCCGTTTTCTAGCCAACGGGCCTTGTCCGGGCCTGACGGCCGATCACGTAGAAGACGATCTCCGCCACCGCCTTGTAGAACTCGGGCGGGATCATCTTGTCGACCTCGACCGCCTTGTAGAGGGAGCGCGCCAGCGCCTTGTCCTCGATCACGGGGATGCCGTGCTCGGCGGCGATCTCGCGGATCTTGAGCGCGATCAGGTCCTGGCCCTTGGCGACCACCAGCGGCGCGCCACCCTCCTCGCGCACGTAGCGCAGCGCGACTGCAAAGTGCGTCGGGTTGGCGATGACGAGCGTCGCGCGCGGAACCGCGGCCATCATGCGCTTGCGCATGCGGTCGCGCGCCAGCGAGCGCAGCCGGGCCTTGACGATGGGATCGCCGTCGGCCTGCTTCATCTCGTCCTTGACCTCCTGGCGGGTCATGCGCAATTCGCGCTGCCAGGACACCCGCGACCACACCACATCGGCCGCCACCAGGACGATGGTCGCCACCGCCACGGTCGCGATCAGGCGCGAGGCCATGTCGAGGATCAGGCCGGGAAGTGCCGTCGGCTCCATGAACAGGGCGTTGACGACGGAGTTCTGGGTCGAACGCAGCACCATAAAGCCGAGCAAGGTCACCGCGCCCAGCTTGAACACCCCCTTGAGGAACTCGAGCCGTCCGTGCCCGCCGAAAATGCGCTTCCAGCCCTTCGACAGGGACAGGCGCGAGAGGTCCGGGCGAATGCGCTCCAGCACCAGCCGCGGCGGGTTCTGCACGACCGACGAGAGGATGCCGGCCGCCGCCAGCACGATGGCGACCGGCAGCAGCAGCCGCGCGGCGTCCATGCCGACGGCCTGGAACAGCTTGGAGGCATCCGCGTGTCCCTCGAGCGACCAGGCGCCCGGGCTGTCCAGCAGCCGAAGCAGCGTGGAATTGAGATGCGAGACGCCGCTGACGAGAAAGAAGCTGATGACCATGAGGATGCCGAGCAGTGAAGCGAGCGTCGCCGCCTCGCGCGAGTAGGGCACGTTGCCCTGCTCGATGGCGTCGCGCATCTTCTTCTCGGTAGGCTCCTCGGTTTTGCTTTCCTTGTCGGGCGCTTCGGACATGCGACGGGCCTAGCGTCCTGATCGCGAAATTCGTCGCATTGTGCGGCGGGCGCGGAACGAATTTCGCGATCTGAAGGACACTAGGAGAATCAATCCTCTCGTGTGATTCAGATCGAGACGTCCGCATCCCGACCCAGCCCAGCGCGATGGTGGCGGACTTCTCGATCATCACACTAGACGCTTTCCGCGGCGGTCTCGTCGGCCGTCTCGACCTGAATGTCTCCCTTGGCGATCATCTTGAGCACGATGTCGACGATGGCGCGGCGCGCATCGGACAGCTCGCGCTGCGACGGAGTGCTGCCGCCCTGGAGCTCCGCCTCCACCATGCGGCGGGAACGGGAGGCCAGCGAGGAGAGGATGGCCGCCTGGAAGTCGGGCTCGGTTCCCTTCAGGGCAATTACCAGTCGCTCGATCGGCACCTGATCGAACACCGCCGTGCGCGCCTGCTGCGACAGCTTGGCGACGTCGTCGAACGTGAACAGCATGCCCTTGATGGCCTTCGCCTCCTCGGGCCGGATCTCGGCGAGGCTTTTCAGCACCTCCTCGGACTGCGACTTGTCGAGCCGGTTCAGGATGTCGGCGATGCCCACGTGCGAGTTGGACGACGTGGTGGTCACCAGAAGGTCCTCGCGCAGCGCGCTCTCCAGGGCCTTCACCGCGTCCTCGGCGACCCCCTTGAGGGCGATCATCCGGCACAGCAGGCTGTTGCGGACCTCGGGAGCGAATGTGCCGATGACGCTGGCGGCCAGGTCCGACTCGACCCGGGTCAGGATGAGCGCCACCGTCTGCGGATGCTCCTTGCCGAGATATCCGCGCAGGGTATCCGCCTTGAGCTCGCCGACGCGCTCCCAGACCGGCTCCTCGCGAACCGGGGCGTCGGCCATCACCTCGGCGAACTGCTCCTCCGTCATGACGCCCGACAGCAGGTTCTTGACCTCCGTGACCGTGCCGCCAAAGCCGACGCCGTTGGAGAAGGTGTGGGCGAATTCCTCCACCAGCGTCTCGAGATCGCTCATGCGCACCGGCCGCAGGTCGGCGGCCGAGCGGGTGAGAAGCTTGAGCTCCTCGGGGTCGAATTTCTTCAGCAGCTTGGAGGACCGGTCCTTGCCCAACGCCAGCAGCAGCACGGCGACCTTCTCGGTCCCGCTCAGCGACGCCGGGAGACGCGGCGGCTTTGGCTCGGCTGGGGGCGGTCATCGCGGCTTCTCTATCCGGCTGCCCTGTCGCCGGCACCGGGCCCGACGACCTCGGTCAGCGAGATGCCGAAGCGGGACGTGGCCTCATCCACCACCACCACCTCGCCGCGCGCGACGACGCGACCGTTGACGACCACGTCGACGGGCTCGCCCACGCGGCGGTCGAGCGGAATGACCGCGCCGCGTCCGAGCTTGACCAGACTGGCGACCGGCATGGTGGTCGAGCCGAGCACGATCTTCACGGTCACCGGGATGCGCATGACCGCGTCGAGGTTGGGAGACGAGAGCGCGGAATCCCCCGCGCGCTGCGCCTCCGCTCCGGCAGGCCCGGACCTTCGCGGACCCAGCGCGGCCGCCAGCTCCGCGGGCGAGGGGCCGAGCTCGCCCACATACTCCTCGAGCAGCGTGTTCTTGCCTTGGATCGGTGAGGCCTGGTTCATGTTGTTCTCGTGTGAGCCAGAGGACGTGAATTGCTGTGCACCCGACGCCGGGTCCGATGCTCGGCCGCCGCGGCGTCATCCATTGAGGATGTCGTTCATGAACTCCTGCTCGCGGTCGATGAAATCCTCGACACGCAGGGTGTAGACGCCATTCGACTTGCCGAACTGGCAGATGACCATGCGCTCTCCGTCGCACTCCAGGTGGACGCGCGTGCGCGGCGTTGCCTTCAGCTGCAGCATCTGGCCGACCCGGAAATGCGAGATCTCACCGAGGCGCATGGTGCGCTCGTCGAGCACGGCGCTCAGGGTGACGCTCGCCCGCGTGATCTCGCGCTCGATCTGCTGCGACCAGCGCGCATCCGCCTGCGTCGCGTCCTTGCTGCTGGTGCGCTCGAAGGCCTTGCGCATGGCGCCGATCGCGGACTGCGGGACCGCAATCAGGATGTCGCCTCCGCGGCCCAGGACCTCGAGGTTGAGCTTGACGGCGAAGACGGGCGTGCCGCGGCCGCCGATGGGATCGAAATCGATGGCGTTGGCGGCGGACTCGATCGCAAACGTCGTCGCAGCCACCGGCGCGACGGACGCGCTCAAGGCCTTGTTGAAGCGCTCGAAGAAGGCCGCGGCAACACGCGTCTCGATCTTGGAGAACGGCCGCTTGCCGGCGTAGGGCGGCTGCGAGCCGTCGCCTCCGAGCATCATCTCGACGATCTCGAACACGGCGGCGCGACGGGCGCTGACCAGCAGCCGCGTATTCCAGCCTGCCGCATTGAGGACGCCCGTCACGATGGCCCCCTCGTGCTCGGCGAAGACGTCGCCGGCGGTCCCGGCTTCCAGGCCCGCGACCGTCAGCTGCGGCGGATTGACCGCGAACGCGCGCATCTCCTGCGCGCAGACCGCGGCCGCCCGCTCGAACACGGCGCGAAACATCGGCAGGCGATCGACCGAGGCGGACGCGCCACCGAACAGGGACTGGATATTGGGGGGCGCCGACATCCGTCAGGCCGCTTCCTTGCGAACGGCTTTCGGATCCCCGCCGCCGGAGTTCAGCGTCTCCTGCTCGACCTCGTCGATGGTGGGGCGCTCGTAGGCGGAGATCGTCTTGCGCCCGTGCTCCAGCGCCACCTGCGGCATCGCCCCGTTCATGAACCCGAGCAGCGTCTGCTTGACGATGATGTAGAGGCGCAACTGCTTCTCGCGGACGATCTTCATCTTGGTGGCGATGGGGGAGATCACCGAATAGGAGATGAAGATGCCGGCGAAGGTGCCCACCAGCGCGGCGCCGATGAGGGCGCCCAGCACCTCGGGCGCCTGGTCGAGGGCGCCCATGGCCTTGATGACGCCGAGCACGGCGGCGACGATGCCGAGCGCGGGCAGCGCCTCGGAGATGGTGACCATGGAGTGGTAGGACTTGAGCTTGTCGGACTTGACGGTTTGGATCTCCTCGTCCATCAGCGACTCGATCTCGTGCGTGCGCGCGTTGCCGATGATGATGAGGCGGCAGTAGTCGCAGATGAACGTGGTCAGCTCCGTGTTGGCGACCACCGTGGGAAACTTCTGAAACAGCGCCGACTCCTTGGGATCGTCCAGGTGCGCCTCGACCTCGTTGCGGGGCTTGCCGCGCAGCTCGCGCATCAGCGAGTAGAGCACCCCGAGCACGTCCAGGTAGTGCCGGCTCTTCGGCGCGGCGTCCGTGAAGGCCTCCATGAGGCCCTTGCCGGAGTCCTTGATCGTCTTCATCGGGTTGGCGACCACGAACGTGCCCAGCGCCGCGCCGCAGATGATGACGTACTCCCAGGGCTGCCAGATGACCTCGACATGGCCTCCCATGGCCATGAAACCGCCGAGCATGCAGCCAAGCGTGATCATGAGACCGACGATGATGGTCACTTGGAGCTCCTGTGAACGGCGCTACCCTTCTAAAGCGCTTCATCCTTGCGCGAACCTGATTTGAAGGGTTCCAGCGCCGTTGCGGGCGCGCCGACGTCAGCCTGGAGCAAGCCGCCTGCGGCACTTTCGGGCCTCCAGGCGCGATAGGCCGTCCGCGTTGCACGCACCCCTCGGTCGCGCGGGCGGCCTTGCAGCTGCGTGGAACCTGAAGCTCTAGGGTCACTCGTCATGCAAACGAACTTCAGCGTCGCCCTCTCGGCGCAGATCTCTCTGCAAAAGCGGCTTGAGACGATTGCCAACAACGTGGCGAATGCCTCGACGGCCGGCTTTCGCGCAGAGGAAGTGAAGTTCGAGACCCTGCTGTCGCAAGCGTCGAACACGCCCGTCGCCTTCGCGTCCACCGGCCAGAGCTATCTCTCGCGCGCCTCGGGCGAGCTGGTGCGCACGGACGACCAGTTCGACGTCGCGGTCCAGGGCGATGCCTGGCTCGGCGTCCAGACACCCGCCGGCACGGTCTACACGCGCGACGGCCGGTTCAAGATGACCCCCACCGGGGAGCTGCAGACGCTGAACGGCTACGCGGTGCTCGATGCCGGCAACTCGCCGATCCTGCTCGATCCCAACGGCGGCGCGCCGCGGATCGGGCGCGACGGCGCCATCACCCAGAACAATCGCGCGATCGGAGCCATCGGCCTCTTCAGGATCGACGAGCAGGCGACGCTGCGGCGCTTCGACAATTCGGGCGTCATCCCGGATCGGCCCGCAACTCCCGCGGTGGAGTTCAGCAAGATCGGCATGCAGCAGGGCTTCATCGAGCGCGCCAACGTCAATCCGGTGCTGGAGATGAGCAAGCTGATCACGGTCTCGCGCACCTTCGATGCGGTGTCGTCGTCTCTCAAGGACTCGGAGTCGACCATGGAAGACGCGATCAAGACCCTCGGGGCAACCAGCTGACGCACTCCCGATGACCCAGAGCCCCGGCCCAACCGACGGCCCCGCACCAACACCCTCGCATGCCCTTGCCGGGCTGGATCGGGCCATGGCGGGCGGCTTTGCCGCGCACCCGTTGCTGAGGATCGGCGGCACCGTGACCGAGATCAGCTCGAGCGCCTGCCGGCTCGCCGGCCTCTCGCACTTCGTGAAGCTCGGCGAGTGCGTGGAGATTGCCGGAGGCGACAGGCCCGCTCTGTGCGAGGTCGTCCGCATCGATGCGCACGGCGTGATCGTGAAGCCGTTCGACGGAGCCCTGGAGGCCGGCCTCGGAACCATGGCGTGGGCGCGCGGAAGCGTCACCCTGAGCCCCGATCCCTCCTGGAAGGGACGCACGATCAACGCTCTGGGACAGCCGATCGACGACCTGGGTCCCTTGCGTCAGGGCGAGCGATCGCTCCCGACCGATCGCGAGCCTCCCGCGCCCATGCGCCGGCAGCGCATCCGCAAGCCGATGAAGACCGGGATCCGCGTGCTGGACCTGTTCACGCCGCTTTGCGCCGGGCAGAGAATCGGCATCTTCGCCGGCTCCGGCGTCGGCAAGTCCACGCTGCTGTCGATGCTGGCGCGGGCCTCGGGCTTCGACACGACGGTCCTGGCCCTCGTCGGCGAGCGCGGCCGTGAGGTGCGCGAGTTCCTGGAGGACGCGCTCGGCCGGGAGAGGGCGCGCACCATTGCCGTGGTCGTCGACGGGCGACGAGAGCCCGATGATGCGCCGCCTCGCGCCGAAGTCGGCGATGTGCATCGCCGAGCATTTGCGCGACCAGGGCGAGAACGTGCTGCTGATCGTCGATTCGGTGACGCGCTACGCCCATGCCGCGCGCGACGTGGCCCTCGCGGCCGGCGAGCCGCCCGTGGCGCGCGGCTATCCGCCGAGCGTGTTCAGCGACCTGCCCAAGCTGCTGGAGCGGGCGGGGGCCGGCGAGGAAGGCGCGGGCTCGATCACGGGCGTCTTCGCCGTGCTCGTCGACGGCGACGACCACAACGATCCGGTCGCCGACAGCATCCGCGGCACGCTCGACGGGCACATCGTGCTCGACCGCGCTATCGCCGAGCAGGGCCGATATCCGCCCGTCAACGTGCTCTCCTCGGTCTCGCGGCTGACCAGGGCCGTCCTGGACGCCGGAGCAGCAGAAGCTGATGCTCAAGCTGCGCGAGATGATCGCCCAATTCGAGGATACGCGCGACCTGCGCCTGATGGGCGGCTACCAAAGCGGCGCCGATCCCGGCCTCGACCGGGCCATCCAGTTCGTGCCGAGAATCTACGAGACCTTGCGGCAGACCCCGGAGGAGCCGCTGAGCACCGATGCGTTCCAGGACATCGCCCGCGCGCTTTCCGCCGAGGCGTCGGAGCCGGCCGGCACCAATCGCGCGGTTCGGACGACCCCCGCACCTGCCGCCGCGCAGCGGCAGGCTTGATGCGCCATCCTACTTGATGCCGCCGCGCACGTTATCCTTCGCCACGTAGTTCAATTCCTGCACCAGAACGTCCTCGACCACCTGAGCTCCCAGCCGCTTGTTGACGTTCTCCGCCACCTTCTTGCCGAGCGCCAGCATGTCCTGCTTCTTGAACTGCCGAAAGTCGATGTACTCGCCGGAGAATATCAGCTGGAAGGCCTCATCGAGCACGTACATGTCGGGCTTGATCGGCATGTGCTTCATGACCTTCGCCTGGGCCGTGAACGCGAACTGAGCAACCACGTAGCCGCGAATCCCTCCGTCCCCCACGACGGGCACGCTGAGCATGCGCGTCCGGATCGGCACCAGGTCGCTGGCCGCGCCATGGCCAGACTTGTCGCTGACGGCGGGCGCGGGCCGCTGCCAGGCCACTCCGAGGTAGGCCGCGCCCATGGTAGCCGCGCACACCCACACGCCCGTCAGGATCGGCTTAATCATAGCTGTTCACGACGCCGCGGATGGATGGCGAGTAGGTGCCGTCCAACTCGGCGTCCCTGATGGCGTCGGCCATGATGGTCGAGACCTCGCGCACGGCATCGAGGTGCAGCTTGAGGACGGCCTGGTTGATGTCGAGCTTCTCGCGCAGACCGGCAAGCCGCTCCAGCACCGCATTGGTCGGGGGTGCGACCTGGAAATACCGAAGCGAGCGGCTGAGCTCGAGCAGCCCCTGGCTCTTGCGGTTGTTGAATTCGCGCAGGTCGGCGGGAGCGCGGCTCTTGAGCGCGGCCGTCTCCTGGTCCACGACGTCCTCGAGGCGCTCGATGCACCTCTCGAACGCACTCGTGGCCGCCGCGGCGTCGCCATCGAGATCCGACTCGCGGCGGGCCTGGCCCATCGGGCGCCGGGGCATGCCGTTTCGCGCAGCGGCCGCAGGAAATGCGCTGGACATGAGGCTCAGCTCCGCTCGGTTGCCGGCGCGCTCTCAATGGCCAGGGCTTCGCTGACCGACGTGGAGCTCTTGATGTAGGGAAGGATGCTCATCAGCGACGTGGACATCCGCGGTCCGCCGTCGAGACCTGCCGCCGGCAACGCGCCGGCCGCGGGAGGAACCCGGCCCACCGCGAGACGCTTGGCAAGACCCACCTGGCCGCTGCTGGCGATCTGGGCGCCGAGCTTCTCCGCCAGCATCGATTTCCACACCTCTCCCGCCGTCCCCTTGCCGAAGAAGCCCTGCGAGTTCTGGGGCAGCATCGACTGGATGAAGCTTTGCAGGACGAACGCCTCGAGCTGGGAAAATGCATCGGGCGGCTTGCCTGCGCCGCCGGAGCGCGCGATCGGAGCCGAGCTCGCCGGAGCCGCCATCGGGGACCGGTTCTGCCCGTTGCCGGCTATCGTCTCCGGCACCGTGCTGGTCTGCCAGCTCGGCAGCTCGCTCATGGCCGCCGCGAAATCGGCGTCCGCGCTGCCCGTATCCCCCGACGCGCGCTTCAGCCGCTCGGCCGCCGCGCGGTACTTCGCCGGGTCGGCAGCGAGAACTGCACCCAGCACGATGTCGGATGGAGGGTTGATTGCCACGGTCGCTGTCCGCAATTCGCCAGCCTGTCGGCACTATGTCGCGGCAATCTTGCGGGAGGCTTGTGTTGCCCCGCCCACCAGTCTGTCCACGACCTCGCGCAGATCCCGGCTCTCGCTCTCGCGCGCGGCCTGCCTGTCGACCGTCTCCGAGAGGCGCTCGGCGCAGGCGACCCGCGTGGCATGCTCGCTGACGCGGGCAAGTTGTGCCTGCTCCTGCCGCCGCAGCTCATCGACCTGCTGCGCGATCGACACCAGCCGGCGCGCGGTGGCGTCCAGGAACAGCCCCTGCAGCGCATCGTTCTCGTTGAGGGCGGCGATCAGCTCACGTCGCTGGGTCTCCAGCTCGGAGGCCCGGCGCTGGAGGTCGAGCAGCTTCCAGCGCTCGACGCGGAGCAGCTGCTCCTGGAGCGCCAGCAGGCGATGCGTCCGCTGTGCACGCGTGCCCATGCTCACCCCGCAGCCAGCCAGCCCATGAAGCCCATCACGAACAGTCGCAGCGATTCTCCGACCGTGAGATAGAAAATGACGAAGCCGCCGAACAGCACGAACGGCGTGGCGATGAAGAACACCGGAATTTGCGGGACGAGCTTGTTGGCGAGGCCCACCATCAGATTGACGATCAGCGCGTAGACGACGAACGGGCTGCTGATCTGAAGGGCGATCTTGAACGCGCCCGTGAGGGCATCGACCAGCTTGGCCAGGCTGAAGTCGGCCGCGAAGGGCTCGGTGACCGGCAGGGCGACGTAGGACGCGAGGAGCGCGCGCAGCACCTCCCAATGCTGATCGGTGAGGAACAGGAGGACGGTCGCCGTCAGAGTGATGAACGTGGCCATCGCCGGCAGCGGCTCGGTGTCCTCGATGGCGGTGCCCTGCACCGCGCCGAAGCCGACGAACATCGCCGCCGCGATCCCCATGAACTGCAAGGCCTGGAAGAAGGCGCGCGCCATGATGCCGATCAGCGCGCCTATCACGATCTCGGAAACGATCAGCGAAAGCACCTTGGCCGAGGGCAGGTTGGCGAGGGTCGGGCGCAGCGCGGGCTCGAGCATGGGCGAGAGGGCGAGCGTCACGGACAACGCAATGAACAGCCGTACCTGCGCCGGCACGCGCGCGCTGGAGAACGCCGGGCATCAGCATCAGGCAGCCGCCGATGCGGCAGAACAGCAGGAAGACCACGAGGACGGTCTCCGGGCCGATCGGACGTCACGAGATCGTGCCGAGCGACTTGATCTCGACGCCGCGCGCGATTTCGACGTGCGAGAGCACCGGCAGCGTCGCGAACAGCCGCTCGGTGATCATGCGCACGTAGGGCCGCGCATCGGGCGCGGCCACGAGCACGAACTGATGGCCCTGGTCCATGTTGCCGCGGATCACCTTCGTGGCCTCGGTGCCGAACTGCTCGATCTGGCGCGGATCGATGTCGAACTCGACGACGTCGCCCTTGGCGTCGCGCTTCGAGGCTCTGGTGGAAGGCGAGGTCCCAGCGGTTGCCGAGGCGCAGCACCTTGAGCACGCCGCCGTCGGCGAGGTCGCCGCAGATCTGCTGCGCCATGCGCATGCGCACATGCTCGGCGATCTGCTCGGCGCGGCGCACATGCGGCGCGATCTCGGCGATCGCCTCGAGGATCAGGTGCAGGTTGCGGATCGAGACCCGCTCGGCCAGCAGCAGCTTCAGCACCGCCTGCAGGCCGGAATAGGAGATCTGCGACGGCGCGATCTCGTCGAGCAGGCGCTTGTATTCCGGCTCGAGCCGGTCGAGCAGCGTGCGCATGTCCTTGTAGGACAGCAGCTGCGCCAGGTTGTTGCGGATGACCTCGCGCAGGTGGGTGAGCAGCACCGACATGTTGTCGATCGGCTTGAAGCCCTCGCGCTTGATCTCGTTGGCGAACATCTCGGAGATCCAGATGGCCTTCATGCCGAAGGCCGGCTCGCGCACCTCGTCGCCGGGAACGTCGGGCCGCGGCCCGTCGCCGGTGATGACGAGCACGTCGCCGATGCGCAGCTCCTCGCTGGCGACCACCGTGCCGTGGATCTTGATCTGATAGGTCTTGGGCGGAATCGACAGGTCGTCGGCGAGCCTGATCTCCGGGACGACGAAGCCGTACTGCTTGGCGAACTTGCGGCGCATCTTGGCCACGCGGTGGGCCAGTTCGCTGTGGGTCTTGAGGAACGACGCCGAGAGCTGCTTGCCGAGGCAGAGCTCGATCTCGACCGTCTTCAGCGATTCCTTGACCGACTGGCGCGCCTCCTCCTCGGCCGCGCGTCGCCGTCTCCTGGGCCTTCGCCTCCTCCGCCGCGATCACCTCGGCGCGGCGCTTCGGGATGATGTAGCCGATGAAGCCCATGACGGCGCCCAGCAGCGCGAAGGGCAGCAGGGGCAGCCCCGGCACCAGCGCCAGCACGAACATGACCAGCGCGGACAGCAGCAGGGCGCGCGGATAGTTGCCGAGCTGGCCGAGGACCGCCTTCTCGGTCGAGCCGCGCGTGCCGCCCTTCGATACCAGCAGGCCGGCGGCCAGCGAGACGATCAGCGCCGGGATCTGCGTGACGAGGCCGTCGCCGACCGACAGCTTGGTGAACACGTTGGCCGCCTCGGCCGGCGACATGCCGTGGCGGGTGACGCCGATGACGATGCCGCCGAAGATGTTGACGGCGGTGATGATGATGCCGGCGATGGCATCGCCGCGCACGAACTTGGAGGCGCCGTCCATCGAGCCGAAGAAGGCGCTTTCCTCCTCCAGCTCGCGGCGGCGGCGGGTTGCCTCCTTGTCGTCGATCACGCCGGCGTTGAGGTCGGCGTCGATCGCCATCTGCTTGCCGGGGATGGCATCGAGGGTGAAGCGGGCGCCGACCTCGGCGATGCGCGTCGCGCCCTTGGTGATGACGACGAAGTTCACCGTGATCAGGATCACGAAGACGATGATGCCGATGACGAAGTCGCCGCTCATGACGAAGCTGGCGAAAGCCGGCGATGACGTGCCCGGCGGCGCTCTGGCCCTTCGGCACCGTTGGAGAGGATCAGGCGCGTGGTGGCGATGTTGAGCGACAGCCGCAGCAGCGTGGCGATCAGCAGGACGGTCGGGAAGGCCGAGAAATCGAGCGGCTTCTGGATCCACAGCGCCACCATCAGGATCAGCACCGGAGAGCGCGATCGAGAACGCCAGGCCGATGTCGATGAAGGCCGCCGGCATCGGCAGGAACAGCACCGTCAGGATGAAGACGATGCCGACGGCAAAGCCGACATCCTTGGCGCTGGCGCGATCGACGGCCTTGACGCCGGCGGCGGCTGACGCTGCCATCGGTTCCCTCGCATGGTTGCCGCGCCGACAATGGCGCAGGAACCTTGCGCGAGGGTCCTCAGGTCAAACCGTTGATGTTCCCGAGCGAGTCTTCGGGTCAGAAACCGATCTCGATGCGCGAGTAGACCATCTCGGCGAACGAGAAGATGACCGATCCCACGAACGGCGCGGTGAGCGAGGACACCAGCAGGATGGCGATGATCTTCGGAATGAAGGTCAGCGTCACCTCCTGCACCTGGGTGAGCGCCTGCAGCAGGGCAATGATGATGCCGATCGCCATGGCCGCCGCCACCGCGGGGCCCGAGGCGACGATCACGGTCCAGATGGCCGACTGGACGATGTCGAGGGCGTCTGCCTGGTTCATGTCAGCTCACCGTCACGCCGGCGTCGAGGGGAACCTCTTTGCCGTTCTCCAGGATCGCCACCGCTCCCCCCGAGACGATATGGATGCCGGCCACCGCGCCCGTCACGGAGCCGTCGGACGAGGTCAGCGTGCGGCCGATGAGCCCTTCCGCCTGCGACAGCGCGAGCGACGTCATCATGGTGTCGAGCTTGCTGTTGGTCTTGATCGCCTGCTCGACGCTGGAGAAGGACGCGAGCTG
The DNA here is from genome assembly GCA_963774165.1 of uncultured Alphaproteobacteria bacterium. Classification (GTDB taxonomy): domain Bacteria; phylum Pseudomonadota; class Alphaproteobacteria; order Rhizobiales; family Hyphomicrobiaceae; genus AWTP1-13. The sequence goes on from CAVZEC010000012.1 coordinate 352,134, forward strand.
GGCCACGAATTGGCTGGGGTCGGTGGGCTTGGTGGGATCCTGGTTCTTCATCTGCGCGATCAGCAGCGTCAGGAAGGAGTTGTAGTCGAGCGAATCGGGCGGCGCTGCCGTCGTTGGCGTTGGAGATTGCGTGGTGGCGGCGCTGGTTGCGGACGTGACGTTCATGGGCTGGCCTCGAGATGCTGGTGATTGCCGGCGTGTTGCGAGCGAGATTGCGGGGCCGCCTGGGTTGTGCCCGCTACCCTTCCTGCCTCACTTCAGACCGTCCCGGATGGTCGCCGAGACTTCTATGATGCCCTTGAAGTTGGCCGACTTCTCGAGGCGTATCTGCTCGGCCTCGCGCATGACCCACAAGCCGATCGAGATCAGGTCGGCGCGCAGCGCCTGCGGCAGGTCGTTCTCGGTATCCGCGAGGTCCTCGATGAGCACCCCCCACAACCGGCGCACGAACAGCAAGGCCTCGATTGCCTCGCGCGAGCGCACGCCGGCCTTGTCGGCCGCCTCGAGCAACTCGATCGAACGCTCGATCGCCTGGCGTTCCCGCTCGCGCGCACCACGCGGTGTCTCGTCGAGCACTTCTGCGTAAGAGAACTGGTACATCGGCTTCCTTCCTGCTGCGGGTTAGGCCTGTGCCGGCTAGTTCGGGAGATAGTTGAGCAACGACAGCTTCTGGATGCGTCCCGTCATGGCGTAGGCGGTTTCGATCTGATTCATGAGCGCGGAGAGACGGCTCGAGGCCTCGTAGGGATCGACGCCTTCGAGCGCGTCCACGTGATTCGTTATGATGTCGCGCTGAACTGTCATGCGGCTGTTGGCGTCGGTTACGCTCTTCTGGACGATGCCGAGATCGGTCTGCTGGGTCGTCAGGCCCTGGATTGCGTCGGTGGTGAGCTTGGACGCCTGGTCGACGAGTTTCTGGAACGCACCCTGGTTCAGATTTGCCGTGCCGAGCTCGGCCACCATGGTGCGGGCGGCGACCAGCTTGCGCATGGCGTCCGAGTTGGCGTTGGCGGACGTGTCGAGCAGTTCGGAATTGGAGATGCGGCTGCGCACGTTCTGGTCCGAGGCCTGCGACCAGGTATTCTTCCACGCGGGATCCTTGAACAGATCGGCGAAGGGCCCGTCGAGAAAGGTTTGCATGGCGGTTGCCGAGATGTTGGCGACCTGGGGATCCGACTGCGGGAAGCCGAACGCCGCGACGAAGGCCGCGTCCACGGCCTGCTTGCTGGCGGGCGCCGGGGTCTGATCGTAATCCTCGAGCGGCTTCACGTCGGCGTTGATGCCGGCGAAGAGGTAGGCGCCGTTGACCTGCGTGTTCAGCGAACCGATCAAGCCTTTGAGGCCGGTCTTCGCCTCGCTTTCCAGGGAATGCTGGACATCGCCAGTACGCGAAGAGATGAGCTGGTTGAGGAAGTCCTGCGAATTGTCGGCGATCGACTTGAGCGCCGATTGCGTCGCGTCGAGGCGGGTCGCCACCGGGCCGTTGCTGTCGATGATGGACTGCAGGCGCGCCAGCTCCTGCCGCAACGAGACGCTTTGGCCGGTCCTGCTGCCAAGCGTCGCCCCGACATCGGCGTAACGACCGGTCGAGACCTCTTTTTGGGCGTCCGCCAGCTGCGACTGCAGCTTCGCCATCGTGAGCCGCGTGGCGGCAGAGATCGCGCTGGTCGATGTGAATGTGGTCTTCATGTCACCGTCCGGCCGCCGCGAGCAGCGCGCCGTACATGTTGTCGATGGTGGTGATGAGCTTGCTCGACGCCTGATAGGACCGCTCGAGGTCCAGCAGCAGCGTCATCTCCTCGTCGAGGTTGACACCGGTGGCGCTGGACAACGCATCCGTGGACCGGCTGAGCAGCGTGCTCTTGGCGTCGGAGGCATCGCTGGCGGATTTGCGCTCGGCCTGCAGCCAGGCGACCGAGGAGGCGGCGAAGCCGGACACGCTCGCATTCGCGCCCGCCCCGGCCGAAGGATCGAACGACTGCTGTTTGTCCAGCGCGTCCAGGAGCTGGTTCAGACGATCCGAGAAGCCCGAGGCGCCCGTGGAGTTGTATACATAGGCCGGGTTGCCGGGATTGGAGATGCCGCCGTCGCGCAGGCGCGAGGGGTTGCCGCCCTGCGCCGGGTCGACGCTGGCGTTGACCTTGATCATGCCGGCCAGGCCGGTCTGGATGCCGCTGCCCGGCATGGCCGGCGCACCCGTTCCAGCTGAACAGGCCGGGCGCATCGGGAAGGGTCGGAGACGCACTCTGGTCGCTCTCGGCGGTGGCCCGGATCAGGCCTCGCGCAATCTCGTCGAGCTGGCTCTGGTAGGTCACCGCGATCGTGTCGCGAACCTGCGCCAGCGCGGCAATGCGTCCGGAGCTCGATCCGGTCAGGCCCGTATTGCCGGTAACGGGCACCCCGTCGACCATGACGGCATTGCCGCCGGTCGAGGGAGAAAAGAGCGTGGTGGGGTCGAAGGTCACGCTCCTGGCATGGGTATCGAACAAGGTCAGGCCGTTGTCCGTGTAGATCGCCATGTCGTTGTTGGCGCGCGTGACCGTGTGGATGCCGATCTCTTCGGAGATGCTCGCCAGGATCTGGTCGCGCTGGTCGAGCTCGTCGGTCACGTCGGCAGACGACGAACCGAGCTTGATCTTCGTGTTGACGTCATCGAACTGCGCCAGCAGGTCGTTCAACCGGCTCACGGAGCCAGCGATGTCTGAATCGGCCTGGCCTCGCACCTGCTGCACGGCGGCCGTGGCGCTGTTGAGCGCGCCGGCCAGGTCTTTCGCGGCCGATACGGTGGTGCGTGCAAGGAGGTCGTTCTGCGGCGCCTGCGCGAATTGCTGGAGCGCAGAGGCGAACTTCGTCACTTGCGCGGCCGGCGAAGCGTCGTCCTCGGGATCGCCATTGGTCTCGTTGAGCGCGTTCAACGCGTCGAGAATGGCTTTTTGCGCCGAGGCGTCGGTGCTCGTCGAGAGCATCTTGTCGAACAGGGACTGATTGGCGGCGCGCGTGGTCGAGACGATGCGCACGCCGCCGCCGGGCGCCGTGACGACGTTGGCCGTCTTGCGCGTGGCATGCGGGTCGCCCGCACGCGCAATGTTGCGCGATACGACGCTGGTCTGGTCTGCCGAGACCGACAGCCCCGAGAGGGCGGCGTCCAGGCCGACTGAGAGAGACATCCCGCGGTCCTATTCGTGGCCCAACTCGTGGACCGGCACCCGACTGACGCCCTCAGCGCTTCAAGTTGACCAGCACGTCCATCAAGTCGGCGCCGGTCTGGAAGACTTTCGAATTGGCGGTGTAGTTGCGCTCCGATTCGATCATGTTCGTGAGCTCGGAGGCGAGGTCGACCGTCGACTGCTCCAGCGAGCCCGACACCATCTCTCCAAATCCGCCATCCTTGGGAAAGCCGATCTGAATGTCGCCGGACTCGTTGCTCGCCACGTAGACGTTGCCGGCGAGCGGCTGCAGGTTGTCGGGGCTCGGGACGTCCGCCAGCGGAATGCGGTAACTGACGCCACGCGCGCCGTTCTCGAAGACCGAAAAGACCTGGCCGTCGTTGGAGATCTCGACGTGGTCGACCTTGCTCGGGGCGTTGCCGTCCATGTTGGCCTTGAAGACGGTGTAGCCGGCGGCGAGCTGGCTCGTCTGCGAAAGGTCGAGCGCGACCGTGCTGCCGTTCGGTATCGGCACGTTCAACGCAGTGGGACTGGCCGCAGCCAAGTCGCCAGTGGTCGGATCGAAGGTGAGCGTCGCCGTGGAGATCGGCCCCGCCGTGTACGGAAAGCCACCGCCGACCGCCGCCGTCGAGCGGTCGTAAGCCGTCACCTGCCAGGTGTTGGCGCCGGTCTTGGCCGAATAGACGTCGATCGTCACCTCGTTGCCCAGATTGTCGAAGGCAACGAGCGAGGTCTTGCCCGAGAACTCGGCGCCAGCGGTATTGCCGGCCGGAAGGTTGGCGGGCGCGACAACGGGATCGTTGGAGGGGAGATTGACGGCCAGGTTGCCTGCGGCGGACGGCACAGCCTGCAAGGACAGCGAGCCGACGCTCACCGCCGTAAGCCCCGCAGTGCCGTTGGCGACGATATTGGGGTTTCCGCCGACGGTGGGATAGCCCATGAGCTTGAAGCCGGCGGCATTGATCAGATTGCCGACGCCATCCGGAACGAACGAGCCGGCCCGGGTCAGGAACGTCTGGCCGGCATCATTGGACACGACGAAGAAGCCGTTGCCCTTGACGCTGAGATCCGTACTCGACGTCGTGAACCTGAGGGAGCCCTGCTCGCTGACGGCGTAGCGCACGTTCGTGTCGACGCTGCCGGAGATGTATTCCGACTGGCCCGATTGCAGGATGAGCGAGGAGAATTCCGCGGACGCCCGCTTGTAGCCGGTCGTGCCCGTGTTGGCGATGTTGTCAGCGACGGTCGAGAGACGGTTGGCTTGAGCAGCCATGCCCGACGCACTCGTCCGCATCATACCGTAAAGGCCCATTGGATCACCCCTAGCGCGCACCTAACCGAGATTGCATTGAAGCAGCCGCAGCTTGTGCGGAGCTTGAGGGGCGCTAGTGTGATGACGCTGATATTTGCCGTCCGGGCGTCATCCGGTGCTCGTCACCGGGATCCAAACCGCCGCTGGCTCCGGCGCTTGGAGGTTAGCTGCGTTACCGGGGGACTCTCGGAACAAGCCCAAAGGCAAGCAAGCCCCGGCATGACAACGGTGATGCCATTGATTGAGTTGCACCACGCTAGCGGAGCGCGGCAAACCCATCACGTCTGGATGAGGCGGTATCCGAGGTAGCGCTGCGAATCGATGGGGTCGTAGCCAAGGCGATGCCGCAGCCGCTTGCGCAGCTTGCTGACGTGGCTCTCGACCACGTTCTCGTCGATGTCGTCGCTGAAAAGTCCGTAGACGTAGTTGAAGATCTGGGTCTTGGTGACCCGGCAATCCTTGTTGTTGACGAGATATTCGAGGATGCGGCGCTCGCGTCGCGGGAGCGGCAGCACCTCTCCCTGAACCTCGGGATCGCGGCCGTCGGAGAAGACGCGCAGCTGGCCCACCAGCGTTCCCTCGCCGCTGACGTGCACGCGCGCCCGGATCGCCCTGATGCGCGCGAGGATCTCGCGCACGTGGATCGGCTTGCGGACCACGTCGTCGACGCCCGCCGCGAACAGATCGAGCGTCTCGTCCAGGGACTTGTTGTCGTTCATGGCGATGACGGGGGCGCTGGAACGGCCCCGAATGAGGCGCGGAAGCCCGTTGCGCTCGACGCAATCGCCAAGAAGAAACGCTTCAACGGCAAGAATATCCTGCTCGGATACTGTCTTCACCCAGCCGCCGAAGTCGGAGGACGAAAGTCCAGTTGCAGATACGCCCTCCCGGTCGAACCAGGCTGTATAGCCGTCCTTTACCGTTTCGCGCTCCTCAACGATGACGATCACGGTTATACCTCGAATCATATCGTTCGTCCGACGTAAGATGCAGTACTGATTGCGCTTTGCTGCGTCAATTGACGGACAGCCGCTAGTTCTCTAAGCACGATGACTGTTGCATCGAAGCCGCATATCAATAGTTAACTATTTGTTTACGATTATATACTGTGGATTTCACTTGCTCACAGTTGCGATTCGAACGCGCGGTTTCGCACTGCCGCCGGGAGCCGCAGCCGCCCTTCCCGGGCGCGTTGCCGAGCGATCCAGACGCCTGCGCCCTTGCACCTCCCGGCCTTGCTGCCATCATCGGGCATCGCGGGCCGGCGCGCTTGGCACGCGCAACCGCCCAGGCGCGGCGTCCTGGTGCAACAACCCCTCGGGAGGAAATGGGCATGGGCCAGTACAGCAAGGTCGAGACCGATGGCCACCTGTTGATCGTCACCATCAATCGTCCCGAGGTCTACAATGCGCTCCACCCGATGGCGAACCAGGAGCTGTCGGATGTGTTCGACGAGTTCGCGGCCAACCCGGATCTGTGGGTCGCCATCGTCACGGGCGCCGGCGACAAGGCTTTCTGCGCCGGCAACGATCTCAAGTATCACGCCGAGCTGAGAGCCAGGACCGGCGGGCGGCCGCACAGCCCGCCCAAGGGCTTCGGCGGGCTGACCAATCGCCACGACCTCGACAAGCCCGTCATCGCGGCGGTCAATGGCGTGGCCATGGGCGGCGGCTTCGAGATCGCGCTGGCGACGGACATCATCATCGCCTCCGAGCAGGCCAGGTTCGCCCTGCCGGAGCCCAAGGTCGGGCTCGCTGCGGGTGCCGGCGGCATGCAGCGCCTTTCGCGTCAGATCCCGCTCAAGCGCGCCATGGGCATGATGCTCACCGGCCGGCACGTGTCGGCGCGCGAAGGCTACGAGCTGGGCTTCGTCACCGCCGTCGTGCCCCATGCGCAGCTGATGGCGGAGGCGCGCAGCTGGGCGGGGCAGATCCTGGAGTGCTCGCCCATGAGCATCCGCGCAACGAAGCAGGTCGTGATGCGCTCCCTCGACGTGCCCGCCATCGAGATCGCCACGCGCAACGCGCATTACCCCGCTTTCGTCGACATGGGCCGCAGCGAGGACACCATCGAGGGCCCGAAGGCGTTCGCCGAGAAGCGCAAGCCCCATTGGAAGGGTCGCTGATCGACGCCGATGCGCGAGATCCTGATCGTCGCCGACGACCTCTCCGGGGCGGCCGATTGTGCCATCGGCTGCACGCTGGCAGGTCTCGAGACGATCGTGCTGCTGGAGCCGTCGCCCGCGGTGTCGGAGGGAGCGGCGGCCGTCGCGGTGGACGTCGACACGCGCAATATGTCGCCCGAGAACGCCGGGCGTGCGCTGGCCGATACGATCCGGCGCCTGCACGACCCGAGCACGCGGGTGATCTACCACAAGATCGACTCGACGCTGCGGGGCAATTGGGCGTCGGAGCTGAAGCATGCGCGGCAAGCGGTTGGCGAAATGCTCGGACAACCGCCTCTGGCGGTCGTTGCGCCGGCCTTCCCGGCGCACGGCCGCACCGTGACAGGCGGCCAGGTGCACGTGCGCGGTGTTCCCCTCGCAGATACCGAGATGTGGAAGGCGACCGGCCTGACGGACGCGGGCGATATCCCGGCACTTCTGCGCCGGACAGGGCTCGCACCGGCGCGCCTCGAGCTTGGCAGCGTCCGAGAGGGACCGGACGCGCTGGCAATGTCGTTTCGCGCAATGGCGAGCTCCGGCAATGACGCGGTCGTCTGCGATGCGGAGACGGATCAGGACCTCGCCGCATCGCGCACGGCCTCCTGTCCGCGCGCGTTCCGGCGCTGTGGGTGGGCTCGGCAGGGTTGATGCGGCAGCTCGCCCGCGCACTCTCCAACGGCAGCCCGATCGGTGCCGCGGCTCCGGTGCGGACGCGCGGCTCCCTGCTGTTCGTGATCGGCAGCGCCTCCGCCGTCTCGCATGCTCAGTTCGAACGCCTGATCGAGGATCCCGATATGATGCCCATCAGGATTGCGCCGGACCTGCCGAGCAGCGAGCGCGGTGGCGCGGCCGATGATCTTGTTCGCCGCCTGCGGTCTGCTGCCGATGCCGGCAAGGATGTCGCCATGCTGTTCGAGCGCGGCAATTCGATCGATCCCGGGCACAGCGCGGCATTGCTCTCGCTGCTGGCCTCCGTGACGGCGCGGAGCCTGAAGCGCTTCAGCGGGCTTGTCGCCACGGGAGGCGAGACGGCGCGTGCCGTCCTGCAGGCTGCAGGCATCGCCGGAATAAGGCTGGGCGGGGAGGTTGAGCCGGGTGTCCCATGGGGCACGACCGTGGGCGATACCGTCATTTCCGTCGTCACGAAGGCCGGGGCATTCGGCGACAGCGGCACGCTCGTGCGCGCCCGGCATGCTCTCAAGCGATTGACGGCGGGCCAGGACCCAGGCACGGCAACAAGCGTCCAGTGAGCAGGAACGTCTCCATGACCCGTCCCGTCATCGCGATCACCATGGGCGACCCGTCCGGCGTCGGCCCCGAGATCGTCATGAAGAGCCTCGCGCACGCCGAGGTCTACCAGCGCTGCCGGCCGGTGGTCGTGGGAGATGCGGCAAGGCTGCGGCAGGCCGGCTCGATCGTCGGGAAGCAGCCTCACCGTGCGCGCGATCGCTCGCCCAAGCGAGGCTCAATACGTCTGCGGCAGCGTCGACTGCGTGGATCTCGCGCTGGTCCGGGCCGATCTGCCCTGGGGCAGGATCTCGGCCGCCGCCGGAGATGCGGCCTTCCGCTACATCGAGCGCGCGGTCTCGCTCGCGGTCGGGGGCGAGGCCGACGCCATCTGCACCGCGCCCCTCAACAAGGAGGCGCTGCACGCGGGAGGCCACATCTTCCCCGGTCACACCGAGATCCTGGCGGCGCTGACGGGCACGCCGGAAGTCTCCATGATGCTGATGACGCCGAAGCTGCGGGTCATCCACGTCACGACGCACATCGGCCTGATCGACGCGATCGCGAAGATCGAGCCGGGGCTCGTCGAGCGCACGATCGCGCGCGGCCACGCGGCGCTCGTTCGCGGCGGCATCGCCCGGCCGCGCATCGGCGTTTGCGGCATCAACCCGCACGCCGGCGAGAACGGCCTGTTCGGGCGCGGCGAGGAGGCGGAGAAGATCGAGCCCGCCATACGCCGCCTCACCGCCGGCGGCCTCGACGTGACCGGGCCGCTGCCCGCCGATACGCTCTTCTTCCGCGCCCAGCGCGGTGATTTCGACCTCGTCGTCGCCATGTATCACGACCAGGGGCACGGACCCGTCAAGGTCATGGGGATAGAGGCGGGCGTGAACGTCACCATCGGCCTGCCGGTCGTGCGAACCTCGGTCGATCATGGCACCGCCTTCGATATCGCCGGCACGGGCAAGGCCGACGAGCGCAGCCTGATCGAGGCGATCTATCAGGCGGTGACCCTCGCCCCGCACTGAGGCGGCGCATGGGTGGCCGGGCGCCGGGCCGGCTCGCCGTCGCAATCGGCATATCTGTGCCCCCAATCCCCGGCTTGACGCCTCGGAGCGCGGATAGCACGGTTGCCCGTGGACGGCTTGCGATCCAAGCGGGCTGCCAGCCAGGGAGAGGCCGACATGGCGACAGCGAGAACGGCGCCGGGTCAGAGAACCACGGCCAAGATCGTCATCGAGCGGCTGGTCGCGCACGGCATCGATACGCTGTTCTGCCTGCCGGGCGTCCAGAACGATGCCTTCTTCGACGCGCTGTACGACGAGACCAACCGCATCCGGCCGATCCACACCCGCCACGAGCAGGGCGCCGCCTATCTGGCGCTCGGCGCGGCCATGGCCACCGGCAAGCCGTCCGCCTATTGCGTGGTGCCGGGCCCCGGCTTCCTCAACACCACCGCCGCGCTGTCGCAGGCCTACGGCAACAACGCGCCCGTGCTGGCGATCAGCGGCCAGGTGCCGCTGCCCTACGTCAACCGCGACACCGGCCATCTGCACGACATCCCCGACCAGCTCGGCATCATGCAGCGGCTGACCAAATGGTCGGCTCGCATCAACGCGCCGCACCAGGCCGCGGCCATCGCCGACGAGGCGTTCCGGCAGATGGTCTCGGGACGGCCGCGCCCGGCGGCGATCGAATGCCCACTCGACGTGTGGGGCAAGGCCACGAGCATCGCCCTTCCCGAGCTTCCGCCTCCGCTGCCGGCGCCCGTGCCCGACGACGATGCGGTCGAGGCAGCGGCGAAGATGCTCGGCGAAGCCAAGCGTCCCCTGATCATCGTCGGCGGCGGCGCCCAGCACGCGAGCGCCGAGGTGACGGCGCTGGCGGAGATGCTGGGGGCGCCGGTCGTCCCCTATCGCATGGGGCACGGCGTGGTCGACGCCCGCCACGAGCTCAGCCTGCCCTTCCCGGCCGGACACAAGCTGTGGGCGCAGGCCGACGTGGTGCTCGGCATCGGCTCGCGCCTGCACTCGCAGCTGATCGGCTGGGGCGTCGACGACGAGCTCAAGATCATTCGCATCGAGATCGATCCCGAGGAGATGGTGCGGCACCGCGCGCGCCAGACGGCTCTGCTCGGCGATGCAGCCGACGTTACGCGCCGCCTGCTGGACCGCGTTCCCCGGCACAACCGCAAGCGTCCCGGGCTCGGGGAGGAGATCGCCGCCCTGAAGGGGGAGATGCGCGCGGCGTTCTCGAAGCTGCAGCCGCAGATGGCCTATCTCGAGGCCATCCGCGCCGAGCTGCCCGAGGAGGGCCTGTTCGTCGACGAGTTCACGCAGGTCGGCTACGTGAGCCGGCTGGCGTTCCCGGTCTATGCGCCGCGCACGTATCTGGGGCTCGGCTACCAGGGCGCACTCGGCATGGGCTATCCCACCGCGCTGGGGGCCAAGGTGGCGCGCCCAGACGTTCCGGTCGTGTCGGTGAACGGCGACGGCGGCTTCATGTTCAATGTGCAGGAGCTGGCCACGGCCGTGCATTTCCGCATTCCCGTCGTCGCCATCGTCTTCAACGATAACGGCTACGGCAACGTGCGGCGGATGCAGAAGGAGGACTATGGCGGACGCACCATCGCCAGCGACCTGACGAACCCGGACTTCGTCAAGCTGGCCGAGAGCTTCGGCGCCATGGGACTGCGCGCCAGTTCGCCCGAGGAACTGCGGGGCGCGCTGCGTCGTGCGTTCAAGGAGCCGGGGCCGGTGCTGATCGAGGTGCCGATCGGCGAGACGCCCGCGCCCTGGAAGTTCGTCCAGCTGCCGCGCGTGCGCCCGCGCAAAGCCTGACGTCATGCCCGCGTCGTGTCGAAGACGCGCCTCCGGCATGATCGGCGGGCATCCACGCAACGGACTCGTAGTCTCGGGACTTGCGTGGGTCCCCGCCTTCGCGGGGATGACGTAGAGGATGTTACAGCGGCAGCTGAAAGCATGTACGTTCGCACACGAGACACCGCCACGAAGTGGCACCGTTCAAAGAAGAGGAAACGGAAAATGAGCGACCTGCCGACCCACGCCGAAATCCATGAAGAGGGCCCGCGCGAGGGCTTCCAGATCGAGCCCGGACCGATCAGCACGGCCGACAAGATCCGCCTGATCGAGGCGCTGGCCGAGACCGGCCTCAAGCACATCCAGGTGTGCTCGTTCGTCAACCAGCGGCTCGTCCCCGGCTGGGCGGATGCGGAGGCCGCGGTGGCGGGCTTCAAGGCCAAGCCGGGCATCGAGTACACGGCGCTGTGGTTCAACGCCAACGGGCTGGAGCGGGCGCTGGCATTCCGCGACAAGCTCACCATCAAGGGCGCCATCGCGCTGACGGCGTCGGAGGGCTTCACGCGCAAGAACCTCAATCGCAGCCACGCCGAGAACGTCGCGGCCATGCGCAAGCAGACGGCGCTGCATCTTTCCAAGGGCGTGCCGGTTCACCGCATCGGCGTGATGGCGGCGTTCGGCTGCAACTACCAGGGCGACATCTCGCCCGCCCAGGTCATCAGCACGCTCGAGGACGGGCTCGCCATCGCGGCGGAGGCCGGCACCGAGATCAAGACCTTCTCGCTGGCCGACACCATGGGCTGGGCGACCCCTGCGCGCATCGAGCGCGTGCTGGGCGAAGTGCGCGCGCGCTGGCCGGACAAGGAACTCGCCCTGCACCTGCACGACACGCGCGGCCTGGCGGTCGCCAACGCGCATGCGGCCCTGCGCATGGGCGTGCAGCAGTTCGATTCGACCGCCGGCGGTCTCGGCGGCTGCCCGTTCGCGGGCCAGAAGGGCGCGGCGGGCAACATCTGCACCGAGGAGCTGGTGATGCTGTGCGAGGAGATGGGCATCAAGACCGGCGTCGACCTCGACAAGCTGATCGAGGTCGGGCGGATGGCCGAGGAGATCGTCGGCCATCAGCTGCCGAGCGAGCTGATCCACGCCGGCAGCCTCGATGCGTTCCGCCGCAAGGCTGCCTGATGTCGGCTGCTCCCCTGGCCGGGCTGAAGGTTCTCGAGTTCACCCACACGGTGATGGGCCCCACCGCCGGGCTGCTGTTCGCCGACCTCGGCGCGGACGTGGTGAAGGTGGAGCCGGCCCCGCGCGGCGACCACACGCGCGGGCTCGGCGGCTTCGCCGCCGGGTTCTTCGCGGCCTTCAACCGCAACAAGCGCAGCCTGGCGCTCGATCTCAAGCGCCCCGAGGGCCAGGCGGCCATGCAGCGCCTGGCCGCGACCGCCGACGTGGTGATCGAGAACTACGGCCCCGGCACGATGGAGCGGCTGGGTTGCGGCTACGAAGCGCTGGCCAAGGTCAATCCGCGCCTCGTCTACATGGCCCTCAAGGGCTACCTGGCGGGGCCCTACGAGCACCGCCCGGCGCTGGACGAGGTGGTGCAGTTCCAGGTGGGGCTCGCCTACATGACGGGGCCGCCCGGCCAGCCGCTGCGCGCCGGCGCCTCGATCGTCGACATCCTCGGCGCCGTGTTCGGCGTGGTCGCGGCCCAGGCCGCCCTGCGCGAGCGCGAGACCACCGGCAAGGGCCAGCGCGTCAGCAGCGCGCTGTTCGAGAGCGCTGCCTTCCTGATGGCCTCGCACATGGCCGGCATGGCGGTGACCGGCCTGCCGGCGCAGCCGATGCCGGCGCGCCGCGGCGCCTGGGCGATCTACGAGGTGTTCAAGGTTGCCGACGGGGAGCTGTTCATCGGCGTCACCAGCGACCAGCAATGGGCGAGGTTCGTCGAGGAGTTCGGCTTGCAGGCGGTTGCCGCCGACCCGCGCCTCGCCACCAACGTGATGCGCAACAAGGAGCGCGCCTGGCTGATCCCCATCCTCAAGGAGGTGCTGGGAGGACTGCCGCACGCCGAGGTGTCGCGGCGCTGCGAGCGCGCCAATGTCTCCTGGGCTCCCGTCGCGCAGCCGGGCGACCTGTTCGCCGACGCCCACCTGATGGCGAGCAACGGTCTTCTGGACGTCTTCATCTCGCCGGCCGGCGGCGGGGAAGGCCGCAAGGTCGGACTGCCGGCACTGCCGATCGAATTCGGGGGGCGCCAGCGCCCCGGCCTGAGCCGCCAGCCCCCGCGGATGGGTGAGCACAACGCGCAAGTGCTTGCCGAGGCTGGATTTTCGCCGGCCGAGATCGCTGCGCTCGCCGACACACGCGTCATCGTGGCAGCGGCCTGACTGCCACACCGCGGGATCGCCGACGTGCTATGTCGGACGCGCTGGGAAGACCCGAACAATAACCGCGTACGCCGCCCTCGTCCTGAGCCGGTCGAAGGACGGCCACACCCGCAACTTGCCGTGGTTCGACCCTCGGGACAGGCCCGAGGGCAGGCAGGCTCACCACTGGGTTGGAGTGCGTGGGACTGGTTGGGAGTGCGCGGGCAAGCAGCCAGGCCGTCACACGAGGGGAGACCGATGCGATCCAAATTTGCGCGCTTCCAGATGCGCGAGCTGCTGCTCGTCGTGGTGCCGTTGGCCGCGATCGTGTTCGGCGCGATCTGGTTCGCGTTGCGCTTCGTCGATCCGGCGCCGCCGCACACCTTCGTCATCTCCGCGGCGACCGCGGGCAGCCCGTACCACCGCTATGCCGAGCGCTACAAAGCGGTCTTCAAGCGCAACGGCGTGGACCTCGAGGTGCGCGAGTCCGGCGGCTCGTTCGCCAACCTCAAGGCGCTCGCCGATCCCGCCTCCGGCGTGCACGCGGGCTTCGTGCAGGGCGGCCTCGCCTCCAGCAAGGACGCTCCCGGATTGCTGTCGGTCGGCCGGGTCGCCTACGAGCCGCTGTGGGTGTTCTATTCCGGCGGCGCCCGGCTCGAGCGCCTGACCGAGTTGAAGGGCAAGCGCATCCTGGTCGGCCCGGCCGGCGGCGGCACCAGCGGCCTCGCCTTGCGGCTGCTGGCCGCCAACGGCATCACGGCCGAGACGGCGACGCTGATCAATCGCGACCTGCCCGACTACGTCGACCTGCTCGCCAAGGGAGAGGCCGACGCGGGCTTCCTGGTCCTCGCGCCGGAGGCCCGGACCATCCAGCGCCTGCTGCGGACGCCCAACGTGGGCCTGATGAGCTTTGCCAATGCGGAAGCCTACACGCAGCGCTTTCCTTTCCTGTCGCATCTGGTGCTGCGCCAGGGCGTCGTCGATTTCGCTGCCAACATACCGCCGGCCGATACGACGCTGATCGCCACCACGGCCGCCGTCCTGGTGCGCGCGGATGCCCACTCCGCGCTCGTCAACCTGCTGGCCCAGGCCGTGCAGGAGGTGCACGGGCAGCCGATGGCCGACGCGAGCGGCGAGGTGCAGCTGTTCCAGCGCGCCGGCGAGTTCCCCATGGCCAACGACCCCGAGTTCGCCTTGTCGGACGACGCGCGCCGCGTCTATCGCTCGGGCCCGCCGGTGCTGCAGCGCTACATGCCGTTCTGGGTCGCCACCATGCTCGACCGCATGATGGTGTCGTTCGTGGTGCTGCTGCCGATCCTGATCCCGCTGCTCAGGTTCGCGCCGCAGATCTACAATTGGCGCATCCGCCGGCGCATCATGTACTGGTACGGCGAGCTGAAGCGGCTGGAGGCGGCGGCGAGGCGCGCATCGACGCGGGAGGAGCGGGCCGCGAAGCTGGCAGAGCTCGACCGCATCGAGACGGCCGTCGACAACATCGGCGTGCCGCTCGGTTTCGCCGACCGGCTGTACGAGTTGCGCCAGCACGTGGAGCTCACCCGCCGGCGGTTGACGGCCGGCACCGCGAGCCAGGCAGCGGCGGCGTAGATCGGCCGATCCTGCCCGTGCCTCGGTCGACGGCGGGCTGGCGCGATTGCACGCGGCGATGATCGGCGTTGCACGGCGCCTTGCGCGCTTGCTCCGGCTCAGCCGGTGCTGTGCTGGCGAAGAGCGTGTCCGTGCCATTGAGCGCGATCTGCACGCCAAGACCCGCCTGCGCGTAAAGGAACTCATGAAGCCTCCCCATAGTGGGGATGACGAGCAATCGATGATCATGCCATTCCGCACTTGAGCAGCGGTTGAACCTGCGCCGAGGGGCGCGCAGCCGGGGCCGAGCGCGCCGACGAACGTGGTCGTCTGCCAATGGCCGTGCGGGAGGGTGCGACGCAGCGCTGCCGCGTGGGGCGCGGCCGAGCGCCGCGCCATCTTTGTCGAGGCTCCGGTCTCGTCGATGAACACCAGCCGATCGATGTCGATCTCAGGCTGAAGAGCTTGCCAGGCGGCGCGCTGCGCGGCCACGTCCGGGCGATCCTGCTCGCTGGCGTGCGCGGTTTTTTTTGAAGGCTAGCAGAGCCGTCCGGCTCGGAAACCTCAGTTCGCGGCCTGTGCGCTGAAGCGCGCCCGGCTACTCGGAGCGTCGGGCGCGACCGCTAAACTCATGCCGCCTTCGAGTGAGCTCAGAACACATGCCGCTCAATCACCCTTTCCGAGGCGGCGATGCTCGAACGAAGTGCTCTCCGCTCTAACAACTCAAGATCAGAACTCCATTGGCAGCAAAGCGTCGAAAAACCGGAGGCGACCTCGGCAATCTGATTCTCGGGGCGATGCCTTCTGAATCGCGCATGCGCCTTGCTTCGCGTCTGAAGGTAGTCGACGTAGAAGGGGGATTGGTGATCTGCGACGCCGGCGCGCTCGTCCGAGAAATCTACTTTCCGCGCACCTGCGTGCTCTCGCTGTTGGGCCTCTCCCCATCCGGCGACGCTGTGGAGACCGCTTTCATCGGCCGTGAGGGCGCATTTGGGCTCGTCTCTGGCATGCGTGGTCGCGAGACACATACGCGATGCCAAGTGCAGATTGGCGGTAGCGCATACTGTCTCGCAGCGGCTGATTTTAGGAGGGAGTTCGATCGAAGCCCAATCGCGCGTGCCGTAGTTCTCGACTACCTCGCAGCGTTGACCGCGCTGGTCCAACAAACAGTAATCTGCAACACGTTTCACTCCGCCAAGTCCCGTCTTGCCCGCTCGCTTCTCACGATGCGCGCCAGTACTGGCGAGAACCTCCTGAGTATCACGCAGGAACTTCTCGCGGGGACGCTCAGGCCTCAGCCGCACGACTGTCACCGAGGCCGCTCGCGCACTGCAGTCCGCAGAGGCGATTAGTTACCGCCGTGGCCTCATTCAAATCGTCAACTCTGATCGGTTAGCGGACGCCTCATGTGAGTGCTACGAAACCGTTCGGAGATCTCTTCAAAGCGCCGGCGAAGGCATGACGCATGGCTTTGTCGGCAAGGCGACAGACAGTGCGTGCACACCGATCCATACTGAACGTGCCAAACAGCGACCACGCTTCACCACGCTTCTACTTGGTGCGCATCGGCAGAATGCCGGTCTGTTCAGCAATCGAGCAACCGCGCGGTGCGGTCGTCGCGCGTGAAATCTCTTTGGACGCTTGCCGTCTCTACCTGAACCAACGCCAGCGGAGCGAGCGCCATGGCGCCGGTCACGAGCGGAGAGATTAGGGAAGATTTGTCCAATGAGGTCGAATGTGCGCGCCTACGACTGGCAGCACTGATCGCGTGCTGCGATTCCATCGTCGCCGTCTTCATGAGGGACGCACCATTCTCGTTGAGGACGTAACAATGCCGGCCGTCTTGGTCCCGGCGCTGGCGAGCGAACAGGGATCTACTCCCTCAATCACAGTTCTCGCCGTACGCTACGGGATCCCACTCGGAAAGGCCCAAGAACGCGTCTCGATCAGCGGCGCGTCGCCCGAGGTTGCCGAAGCCTTGGGCATTCCTGTCGGAGCACCTGTCCAAAGTCTCGATCGAGTGATCTTCGACCGAGACGGTAGAGCGGTTGAGTGGCGGTCGGCTTGGTGCCGCCTTTCCGGCGGATATTGTTGCGCTGAGATGACATGATGCTTCGTGGCGCAAACGACAAAGTCCCAATTCGACTTACCCATGACTCCGCCGGGCCAGGGTGGCGCAGCAAATGAGCACGACGCTCGAGTGCCCCCACTGCAAACTGAGTTTGACGATCCAGGACCACCCCTCGGGCTCAGTGCTCGTGTACGATCAAGACGAATGGAAGCGGTTATGCAAATTTCTCCTTCTTCCCAGTCCTGCCTGGTGTCTTGGTGAGCCTACGGCAGAGCCGCAATGAATGCGATGCACGACGGCACCATAGGCAAACGAACTACCTTTCCGGTTGGCACACGTCTGACGCGTGACAACCACAAGAATTCGAGATCTCCGGCCACGGTAGCGACCGCATGGGCTGGCCGCCCCATCGAGTTTCGACGTCCGCCGCCGGAGCCCAGCTCCAACGCCGACTTGTTGTTCGCAGTCGCTTTGAATGCATAGCGGACCAATTTTGTTATTGGCGGCTCTCTCCCTTCGTGGTGTTCCGACATCATGAGAAATTCTAGGGCAAGCTAGAGAAACGATGCTTTGCGGGCGAACCGCCTGCCGGCCTACAGCATCCCGTCGGAACGAGCACCAACATCCGACAGGAGCTTGAAGGATGTCGCACACCCTGAACTACGGCCCCGACAACGTCTGCACGTGCCGGCGCGCCGCCGAGTTGTCGAGCCCCCCGGACATAGTGTGGCGGTCGGCCCGGCAGGTGACGCGCAGGGTTCACGGCTGGATCGAACGGCAGCGGCAGCGCCGGACCCTGGGGGACCTCGACGATCATTTCCTCGCGGACATCGGCATCTCGCGCGAGGCGGCGATGAGGGAAGCGGCGAAGCCGTTTTGGATGTAGGTTCCGATGCACCGGCGGCTGGAAATCGAGGACCTCGGACAGGTGGCGCAGGCAAACCCTGCCACGTATCTGTATGCGGCGCGCGCGTTGCGCGATTTCGGCGACGGCTTCGTCGCCGTGCTGCTGCCGGCCTATCTGACGGCGATGGGGCTCGGTGCCTTCGAGATCGGATTGGTCTCGACGCTGGCGCTGTTCGGCTCGGCGTCGATGACGCTGGCCATCGGCCTGCTGGGCGCGAGGATCGATCAGCGCAGGCTGCTGATCGCGGCATCGGGACTGATGATCGCGACGGGTCTCGCATTCGCCCTGTCCAGCACCTACGCGGTCGTGCTGCTGGTCGCGCTCGTCGGTACGATCAATCCCTCGTCCGGCAGCGTCAGCATCTTCGTGCCGCTGGAGCACGCGCTCCTGTCGCGCTCGGTCGCCGATGCCGGGAGGACGCGGATGTTTGCGCGCTACAGCCTGATCGGCGCGCTGGCGGCCGCGGTGGGTGCGCTTGCGGCAGCCAGCCCCGACGTCCTGGCGACGATGGGCGTGTCGCGCCTCGCCGCGCTCAAGGCCATGTTCGTCGCCTACGCCATGCTCGGCGTCGCGGGCGGCTTCATGTACGCGCTGCTGCCCGCGGAGACGCCGACGGCCGAGGCGAAGCCGGTCGCCGCGCTCGGCCCCTCGCGCGGCATCGTCTACAAGCTCGCGGCGCTGTTCAGCATCGACGCGTTCGGCGGCGGCTTTGCGGTGCAGTCCCTGATCGCGCTCTGGCTGTTCAGCAAGTTCGGGCTGTCGCTGGCCGCCGCGGGCCTGTTCTTCTTCTGGTCGGGCGTGCTTGCCGCCTTCTCGTTCCCGGTCGCGACCTGGCTCTCGCGCCGCATCGGCCTCGTCAACACGATGGTCTACACGCATATCCCATCGAGCCTGTGCCTGATGCTGGCTGCCATCGCTCCCAGCCTGGAGGTGGCGCTGGCGCTGCTGCTGGTGCGCGCGGCTCTGTCGCAGATGGACGTGCCGACGCGCTCCTCCTACGTGATGGCCGTGGTCACGCCGCCGGAACGGCCGGCTGCGGCCAGCGTCACATCGGTGCCGCGCAGCCTTGCCGCCGCTGCCAGTCCGGCAATCGCGGGGGCCCTGTTCGAAGCGGGCTTCCAGGCGTGGCCGCTGATGATCTGCGGCGCTCTCAAGATCCTCTACGACTTCGCCCTGCTCTGGGCCTTCCGCCACATCAAGCCGCCGGAGGAGCGGTGAGCGGGCTCAACGCGCGGTGCGGCTCAGCACGTCCATCAGCTCGGCGATCTTCTGGCGCTGCTCGGCGGCGTCGCCGCTGACGATGGCGTGCTCGACGCAGTGGGTGATGTGGTCGCGCAGAACCTCCTCCTCGACGCGCCTCAGTGCCGCGCGCACCGCGGCGATCTGGGTGACGATGTCGATGCAGTAGCGATCCTCCTCCACCATGCGGGAGAGGCCGCGCACCTGGCCCTCGATGCGGCTCAGACGCTTCAAGCAGGAAGCTTGCGATTTCTTCGCCATGCTTGACGGATACCCTGCCCGGGTATACGTGTCAAACCATACCCCCGGAGGGTACTCGCAAACAGCATAGACGGATCGCCATGACCGGCCATGAACCTCACGTCCACACGAGCCACGCCGCGCACGATGGGCAGGCGCAGACGGCGCATGGCGCGAAGGACCCGGTGTGCGGCATGACGGTCGACCCGCATACCGCCAAGCATCGCCACACCCATGAAGGCCGGCCCTACTATTTCTGCTCGGCCGGGTGCCGGGAGAAGTTCGTCGCGGATCCATCGCTGTATCTGGCGCAGCATCTGAAGTCCGGGCCGAAGTCGGCGGCGCCCGTCCCGGAAGGCACCATCTACACCTGCCCGATGCATCCAGAGATCCGGCAGCCGGGACCCGGCTCGTGCCCCATTTGCGGCATGGCGCTGGAGCCAGAGATGGTCTCGGCGGACACGGCACCCAATCCCGAACTCGCCGACATGTCCCGGCGGTTCGGAGTCGGGTTGGCACTCGCCCTGCCGGTGTTCGTGCTGGAGATGGGCGGGCACCTGCTGGACCTGCATCGATGGCTCGGCCAGCAGACATCGAACTGGATTCAGCTCGCGTTGGCGACACCGGTCGTGCTGTGGGCGGGCTGGCCGTTCTTCGAGCGCGCGTTAACCTCGATCAGAACGCGAAATCTCAACATGTTTACCTTGATCGCCATGGGCACCGGCGTGGCGTGGGTCTACAGCGTCGTCGCCACCCTGCTGCCGGGCGCGTTTCCCCCGTCGATGCGCGGCCATGACGGCTCCATGCCGGTCTATTTCGAGGCGGCGGCCGTCATCACGGTGCTTGTACTGCTGGGGCAGGTCCTCGAGCTGAAGGCGCGCGAGCAGACCAGCGGCGCCATTCGCGCGCTGCTCGATCTGTCGCCGAAGATGGCACGCCGCATCAGGCCCGACGGTACGGACGAGGACGTGAGCCTCGAGGAGGTCGCGGCTGGAGACCGCCTGCGCGTGCGGCCCGGCGAGCGCGTGCCTGTCGACGGCAAGATCCTCGAAGGGCGGGGCGTGATCGACGAGTCCATGGTGACGGGAGAATCCATGCCCGTGACCAAGAGCGTCGGCGACACGGTGGTCGGCGGCACAATGAACCAGTCGGGCGGCTTCGCCATGCGCGCCGACAAGGTCGGCCGCGACACGGTGCTCGCCCAGATCGTGCAGATGGTGGCGCAGGCCCAGCGCAGCCGCGCACCCATCCAAAGGCTGGCGGACCAGGTATCCGGGTGGTTCGTGCCGGCCGTGATCGGGGCGGCGCTAGCGGCATTCCTCGCGTGGTCGGTCTGGGGGCCGGAGCCGCGCTTCACCTATGGGCTGATCGCGGCCGTCTCCGTCCTCATCATCGCCTGCCCCTGCGCCCTGGGACTCGCCACGCCGATGTCGATCATGGTCGGAGTCGGGCGCGGCGCGCAGTCGGGCGTGCTGATCAAGAGCGCCGAGGCACTGGAGCGCCTGGAGAGGGTCGACACGCTGGTGATCGACAAGACCGGCACGCTCACCGAAGGCAAGCCGAGCGTCGTGGGCGTAAAGACCGCGGCCGGCATCGAGGAAGCCGAATTGCTGCGCCTGACGGCGAGCCTCGAGCGCAGCAGCGAGCATCCCTTGGGCGACGCCATCGTGCGGTCGGCGAATGCGCGCGACCTGCAGCTGGCCCCGGTCGCAGACTTCGACTCGCCCGTCGGCAAGGGCGTCACGGGCACCGTCGACGGGCGCAGACTGGTCATCGGCAATCGCCGGATCATGACCGAGGCGGGCGTCGACACGGGCGACTTGGATCGCAGCGCGGAGGAAATGCGCGGCGAAGGCGCCACCGCCATCTTCGTCGCCATCGACGGCAAGGCGGCGGGCATCCTCGCCATCGCCGATCCGATCAAGGCGACGACGCCGGCCGCGATCTCCGCGCTCAAGGCCGCCGGCATCCGCGTCGTGATGCTGACCGGCGACAACGCGACTACGGCCCAGGCGGTGGCACGGAAGCTCGGGATCACGGACGTCGAGGCCGAGGTCCTGCCCGAGGACAAGGGCAAGGTCGTCGAGCGATTCCGCCAACAGGGCCGCGTCGTGGGCATGGCCGGCGACGGCGTGAACGACGCGCCGGCGCTCGCCGCCGCCGATGTCGGCATCGCCATGGGCACCGGCACCGACGTCGCCATGGAAAGCGCCGGCGTGACGCTTCTGAAGGGCGATCTGGGGGGCATCGTGCGCGCGCGGCGCCTGTCGGAGGCCACGATGGCCAACATCCGCCAGAACCTGTTCTTCGCCTTCATCTACAATGCGGCCGGCGTGCCGGTGGCGGCCGGCGTGCTCTATCCGGTGTTCGGCATCCTGCTGTCGCCGATCATCGCCGCCGCCGCGATGGCGCTCTCCTCGGTCAGCGTCATCGGCAATGCGCTGAGGCTCAACCGGGTCCGGCTCTGATCCGTCAGCGGCCGCTGTAGGCGTTGAGCGCCACGAAGTGCTGGCCGATATCGACGTGCACATGGCTCATGTCGGAGTACGTCATCGTGCCGCCGGCCATGTGGTTGGCGATCAGCCAGCGCACGACTTCGCCCTTGCGGCTGCCGGCCTCGAAGTCGATCGCCTCGCCGCTCGCGTGCTTGGAGATGCGGCCCGAGCCTGCAATCCTCGCGCCCGGACGGCAGGTCGAGACGATCTGCATGGGGCCGAACTCGCCCTCGATGCGATCGAGCAGGGCGCGTACGGGCGGCTTCAGGCACGCGAGCAATTGCGCGGACGCGGCGTCGCGATGCGCAGGGCGCCTTGCGAGACGCGGGACGGGGGGCACGAGCGGCGCCAGCACCGGCTCGGGAAGGGCAGCCAGCCGCTGCGGGCGGACGGCAGGCTGCGGAGCCGGCGGGATCAATGGAGCCAGCTGCGGGTCGGGCGTGGCGGCATGCCGCGCAGGGCGTACGGCGGGCCGCGGCACGGGCGGCACGATGGGCGCCAGCTGCGCCTCCAAGGCCTCGCCGATCCGCGCTGCATCCCTCGCGCCGGCCGGCAAGGAGAGCATCGACAGCACGACGGCGATTGCCGCGGTTGGTAGCCGCCTGTTCATGCGCTCAGTTTCTGCAGCCCCGTGGGCGATAATGAGGCTCGCGTCTCACGTTGAATTGCGTCGTGTTGCGAGTTCAGTTCAGCGCAGCGCGCCGCCGCCTTCGCCGACCACCACGAAGGGCGCCCAATAGCTGGGCGGCTTGCCGTCTTCGATGAGCGACAGCATCGCCCGCCGGAACGCCTCGGCGCGCCCGAGGTTCGGAGTGGCGGCGAGCGTCGAGAACGTCTTGATCGTCAGCTCGGTCGCGGCCCTGGAATAGACGGCCCAGTGCGACACCAGCAGGGCGCGTGCACCGGCGTAGAAGAAGGCGCGGGCGAGCCCGGACAGCGCCTCCGCCCCATCGCCGCCGCCGCTGGCCGTATTGCAGGCCGACAGCACCACCCATTCCGCGTTGAGCTGCAGCGTGGCGATCTCGGACGCCGTCAGCAGGCCGTCGTCGGCGTCGGTCGGCACGTCGGGCGGAGTCAGCACCAGCGCCGGTTCGGCAAGCCCGGAAAACTCGCCGGCCACCAGCCCATGGGTGGCGAAATGGATGATCCGATAGTCCGTGAGCGCGGTCGTCTTCACCCGCGTTTCCGACGCTGCCTTGCGCAGGTTGATGGCATCGGGCGCCGCGCCCAGGACCTTGCCGATGGTACGCAGCTCTTCCGCCGTGTCGGGCAACGGCGTCAGCTCGCGCACGGCCCGGATGTCGGCGAGCCCGTTGCGAAAGTAGCCGGCCGGGGCAGCGGCGCGCTTGCGGCCTCCGCGCTGGCGATCGGCCGGATCGGGCCCCTCGAGCACGGGATCGCCGACGCCGAAGAACGGCCGCGAGGCCACGCTGCCGCCGGGGAGCTTGCGCAGGGCGCTGAGCGACGGGATCGATGGCAGCACGCTCAGGGCGTAGCCGCGGATGAGCCACGCCGCGTCCCGCAGTGCCTCGGACGACGACGCGCTTCCCGCCGCCGGCGGCTCGGTGACGAGCACCTGGAAGGGCAGGCTCGTGAGGGGCCCGGTCGGCACCACGATCAGATGCTTCTTGCCCGCGAACACCTCGGCGACCGGACCCAGCACGCGCCTGTAGAGGGCATGCGCGCGCTCGAGATCGAAGCGCTGGACGATGCCCGCACGGCTGCCGGCTGCGCCCTCCGCGTCCTGCTGGGCCAGCGGATCGAGCCCGTCGCGCAGCACCGACACCTCCTTGGCCAGCTCCTCGGTGCCGACATCGATCTGGGCCCAGCCCGTGCGCTCGCGCGTCACCGCCCAAACGAAGCTCTTGGCGGAGCCGACCAGGATGGCAACCAGCGCCTCATCGGGCTTGAGCAATGCCTGCGTCTCGGCAACCGACTGCGGCTTTGGATCGGCAAGCGCCACGTAGCTGGGGAACGCCGCGACGATGCGAGCGCGCGCCTGCCGCACGTCTTGCTCGGCGCGGTCGATCTCGTCGCGCAGGGCGGTGCGGCGGGCCGTGAATTGCGCGTAGCCCGGCAGCGCCTTCTCCGCCGCCTCCATGCGCGCATGCACGGCCATGATCTCGCTCGAGCCGGCCGCCGTGACCTTCGACAGCTCGCCGAGCTCGCGGGCGATCGCCTCGCGCTCACGGTCGCTCGACTCGCAGCCGGTCTTCTTCTGGCCCGGCGGACAGCGCTGCATCAAGGCCTGCAGGCTCGCGACCAGCTCCGTCTGCCGCTTGATGGTCGGCGCCTGGTCCCGGCCGCGGGCGATGCTGGCGGCGCGGAATTCCTCCTGCAGCCCATTGTAGGCCGGGTTGGCGCGTTGCACCGCGCTCCAGTCGGCGAGCAGCTTGTTGTCGTCGGCATGCAGCCGCAGGATGCGCTCCGACAAGTCCTGGACATTGCGGATGGAGCGGCCGAGCTCCGTGTCGCCGGCGCCGATGCGCGCGGTCATCCTGGCAAGAGCCGAGGCGGCCGCGGTGTTCCACGCCTGCTGGCCCGCGGCAAAGGTCTCCTCGAACAGGGCTGCCCGGTTGGTGGCCGGCTGATCCCGGCTCTGCCAGGCGGCGCGGCACAAGCCGATGAAGGTGTCGCGATGCCGCCTGATCTCGTCCTCGACGATGGACTTGACGACGGTCTGCGAGGTGTCCTGGCCGGTCATCAGCCGGATCGCCTCGCGATAGGAGGCGAGCGCCGCCGACCAGTTGCCGCGCGCGAGGCTGACGTCGCCCAGGTTGGAATGCCCGCTCGCGGAGAACGCGTGGTCGCGCCCGATCAGGTCCTGGCGGATCTTGAGCACGCGCTTGAACAGGGGCTCGGCGGCATCAGGCTGGCCCATCTTGATGTGGATCGCGCCGAGGCTCTCCAGCGCCTGCGCGACGCCCGCGCTTTCGGGGCCGTACACCTTCTCGCGAATGCGCACGGACTCCGCGTGGTATCGCTGAGCGGCGGGGAGGTTGCCGGCCTTCTCCGCGACCAGCCCCAGGCTCGTGTATTGGATGAGGGTCTGCTCGTGCTCGGGTCCGTACTGGCGGATCACAAGCGGCAACGCCTGCTCCGCCTTCTGCAGAGCGAGCGCGTAGTCGCCCGACCGGTAGAGTGCGTTGGTCGTCTCGCGCAGCTGGGTCAGCTCCGGCGACGGCTGCTGGGCCCGCGCCACGGGCGCACACGCCAGCATCGCGAGCATGAGAATTCCCAGGCTCAGCCACGGCAGTCTCGGCGCGATGGGCATGTTGCAGAACCTTCGGCTCACTTGTCGGGACAGCCGGTCGTCACATCGCCGGCTCGGGCCGCAGGCTTGCCGTTGATGAAAACGCCGCCGCCGCCACCGACCACGATGCCGCCGCAGCCGGTCCGGTCGCCGACGGTCGCGGCCGGGCGGCCGTTGATGGACACGTTGGGCGAGCCTTCGACGACGGCGCCCTCGCCGATCGTCGCATCGCCCTTGCGGGCGGCAGGCATGCCGCCGATCGACGTGTTGCCGCTCCCGCCGGTCACAACGCCGGGCACTTTCGGGGGGTCCTGAGCATCCGCTCCGCCAACGCAAACAGCGGCAAGAATTGCCGCGAGAGCGGCGACCGAGAAAGCGCGCATGATGAACTCCCGCATGACGACGGCCCCCGAGAATTGCCCGACCCCGACCCTATTCAACAGGCCAATCTTGGATCGCTTGTGGCGGAAAAAGCCATTGGAGCGCAACGGCCGGCATCTTTCGGCAGCAATCCGAGCGGCGGGTCAAGAGCGCGAAGGAAGACAATCGGTTGCCCTTGCCACCGCCGGATGCCACCTTCCGGCGCCTCGTGTCGTGACTCTTTCGCTTGGCTCCCGGGTTTGTCATGGTCGGGCTTGTCCCGACCATCCATCCAAACGCTTGCTCCGGCATTCGAGGATGGCTGGATCCTCGGGACACTCGGAACAAGTCCGAGTGCAAGCAAGCCCGAGGATGACAGCGGGAGTCATCTGTTGGAACCGGAAGACTGGGATGGAGACGAACCAATGAGCACCGCAGACCCCAACCTCGTGATCGTGACGGGCGAGAACCCCTTCATCAGGCTGAGCCCTACCGACAGCGACAACTACACCACCAACGCCAGCTTCTGGCGCATCCTCTTCTCGCCCGCAGGACCCGGACACGTGCTCTATCTCAAGAGCGAGCTCACCGAGAACCGCTGGCGCATCTGGTCCGACAACATCGCCATGGCGCGCTGGCTGCAAACCACCGTGCAGGGCATGCTGAATGCGGAGCTGCTGGACACTACCATTCCCGTCACGGATGCCGAGTTCAGCAAATCCGGCGATCCGCGCTATTTCTGGACCGAGCGGGCGGTGGCGCGGGGCGAGGACGTGGCCCTCACGTGGCACGATATCGGCGATCCCCTGCTGATCCACACCCAGCCGAACGCCGGCGGGCGCCGCTATGGCGTGTGCACGGTTCTCATCCCCGCCCTCGGCGCGCGCTTGACGCGCAACGGCGTCCAGGCCGCAGGCAAGCCCTGGAAGCGGGAGCGGGAGGGCCGGCCCTTCAGCACCAGTGCGCTGGCGTTCTCCGAGAGCTGGACCGACGCCAGATAGGCGCTCCCGTGACCGGCGAGGGCTGAGTGACCGACGAAGCCGATTGGGTCGCCGTCGATTGGGGCACGTCCAACCTGCGGGCGTGGGGGATCGGCGCGGGCGGCGAAGTCGTGTTCGCGCGCACGTCCGATCAGGGCATGAGCAAGCTCGCGCCCGACGCCTACGCGGGCGTCCTCGGCGGCCTGCTCGCGGGCGACTTCCGTGCGAGCGGTCCGCCGATCGACGTGCTGATCTGCGGCATGGCAGGCGCTCGGCAGGGATGGAGGGAGGCGCCCTATCTCGATGCGCCGGCCGACCTCGACGCCCTGGTAACGGCTGCGGTCGCTCCGGCCATGCCAGCCGCACGCTTCTCGCCGCGCATCCTTCCGGGCGTCTGCCAGCGGGCCGCCGGCGCCGAGGACGTCATGCGGGGCGAGGAGACGCAGCTGCTCGGCCTCGGGGCGCTTCGGCCCGGGTTCGACGGCGTCGTGTGCATGCCGGGCACCCATTCCAAGTGGGTGCAGCTGAGCGGGCGGCGCGTGGAGCGCTTCACGACCGCCATGACCGGCGAGCTGTTCGAGGTCTTGCGCACGCATTCCGTGTTGCGGCATTCGTTCGCCGGGCCTCTGCAGGGCCCCGATCGCGAGCCCGGGTTCCAGGCCGGGCTGGCCGCGGGCATCGAAGCGCCGCAAAAGCTGCCGGCTGCACTCTTCAAGGTTCGCGCGGGCTCTCTGCTCTCGGGCCGAACGCCCGATTGGTGCGCCGGTTTCCTCTCGGGCCTGCTGATCGGCACGGAGATCGGCGGCGCAGCGCGATTGGATCGGCGGGAGCGAGGTCGCCATTGTCGGCGATGCGGGACTAGCCGGCCTGTATTCGCAGGGCGTGGCGATGATGGGCGGCAAGGCGCGGATCATCGACGGGGCCGAGGCGACGCTTGCCGGCCTGAAGACGGCGAGGCAACAGGGCTAATTCGAGGCGCGCGAGGGAAGTCCCATGACGAAAGACCATCGGCATCTCATCGCCATCCTGCGGGGCATCACCCCCGAAGAAGCGATCGCCGTTTGCGAGGCGCTGGTCCAGGCGGGCATCGCGATGATCGAGGTGCCGCTCAACTCGCCCCGGCCCATCGAGTTCGATCGGCGCCGCCGCGAAAGCCTTCGCGGGCCGGGCGCGTGTCGGCGCCGGCACGGTGCTCGGCGAGGACGAGGTGGAGGCCGTCGCCGAGGCGGGCGGCGCCTTCGTCGTCTCGCCCGACTGCAACGAAGGCGTCATCGCGCGCACGCTCGCCCGCGGCCTGCGATCGTATCCGGGGGTGTTCTCGCCGACGGAGGCGTTCCGAGCCATCAGGGCCGGGGCGCACGGACTGAAGCTCTTTCCCGCGGAGGTGCTGGGCGCCAAAGGCATCAAGGCCATGAAGGCCGTGCTGCCCCCCGAGGTTCCTCTGTACGCCGTCGGCGGCGCTGCGCCTGAGAACTTCCATGAGTTCGTTGCCGCCGGCTGCACCGGTTTCGGCATCGGCAGCTATCTCTACAAGCCCGGCATGACCGTGACCGAGATCGCCACCCGCGCTGAAAAAGTCGTCGCCGCCTACGACAAGGCGACGAAGCCCTAAGTCGGCCGGATCAGGCGGCGACCTGTCCCTATCCCTTGCCGGGCTCGGGACCCAGCTTCACCTGCAGCTTGCCGAAGTTCTCCCCGCGCAGCAGCCCGATGAAGGCACGCGGCGCCTTGTCGATGCCCTCGACGATGTCTTCCTTGTATTTGACGCGTCCCGACCGGATCCACTCGCCCATCTGGCGCATCGCCGGACCGTACTTGGATGCAAAGTCCGAGACGATGAAGCCGCGCATGCTCACGCGCCGGCCGACGAACAGGCCGAGCAGCCGCGGCCCCATCTCCGCCGCGCCCGCGTTGTACTGCGAGATCGAGCCGCACAGCGACACGCGGGCGAAGAAGTTGAGGTTGACGAACACGGCGTCGCTCACGACACCGCCGACATTGTCGAAATATACGTCGACGCCATTGGGACAGGCGGCCTTGATGGCGGCGCCGAGGTCCTTGCCGGCCTTGTAGTCGATGCACTCGTCGAGACCGAGGGTCTCCTTGACGAAGGCGCATTTCCTGGACCCGCCGGCGATGCCGACCACGCGGCATCCCGCGATCTTCGCCAGCTGTCCGACGACCTGCCCCACGGCGCCGGAGGCTGCCGACACGACTACGGTCTCGCCCGCCTTGGGCTGCCCGACCTCGAACAGGCCGAAGTAGGCGGTCATGCCGGGCATGCCCAGCACGCCGTTGGCCGTGGAGATCGGCGCGAGAGAAGGATCGATCTTGCGCAACGTCGCGCCGCCGATGGCGTATTCCTGCCAGCCCAACCGGTCCTCGACGATGTCTCCGACCTTCAAGCCGGGATGGCTCGATTTCACCACCTCACCCACGGTGCCGCCCGTCATCACCTCGCCGATGCCGACGGGTGGCGCATAGGACGCGACGTCGCGCATGCGGCCGCGCATGTAGGGATCGAGCGACATGTAGACGACGCGCACGAGTGCCTGGCCGGGACCCGGCTCCGGCATCGGCGCTTCCTCGATGCGGAAATCTGTCTCGGCCGGCTCAGCCGGCGGCCGACGGGCGAGAACGACGCGGCGATAGGTCTTGGGGATCATCGTCTTTCTCCGGGTGGCAGGGCCAAAATATTCGCACTATCCCCCGAGCCGGTCGAGTATTCCGATCCCCGGGGCTTTCGCTGTCTCGCGGGCGACCGGCTCGGCTGCCGCGCCGCCGGTGCATGGCTTGCGGCCTTGTCGCTGCACAAAGCGCGTGCAATGTGGCCCCGGTCATTGCGGCGGTCGCATTCGATCAAGGCGCCGGCCGCGCGCTCCACCCCGACCCGCGGCGCAACCGACGAAAGTCCCGCACGTGCCTACCTTCTTCCGATCGCAGGCGGCGGCCTACCTCCTGCTGCCTCTGGCAGCTGCGTGCTGGGCGGGAAACCACGTGTCGGCACGCGCGATCGCCGGACACGCGCCACCGGCGACCGTCTCGCTTGTGCGCTGGATGGTGGTGTTCGTGGTGGTCACCGCGCTTGCCTGGCCGCAAATCCGGGCCGACCTGCCCAAGCTCAGGGCCAAAGCCGGGGTCATGGTGTTCCTGTCGCTGGTCGGCGGCGCGGCCTTCGGCACCCTGCAGTTCGTGGCGCTGCAGTACACCACCGCCCTCAACATGGGCGTGGTCGGCTCCGTGGCACCGGCGTTCATCGTCGCCGCGAGCTATCTGCTGTTCCGCGACGGGCTCGGGCCCATCCAGCTGTTCGGGGTCGCCCTGTCGCTGGTCGGAGTGCTGGCGATCATCACCCAGCTCCATCCCGAGCGCCTGCTCGCTCTGAGCTTCAACGGCGGCGATCTCATCATCCTCGTCAACATGGTGTTCTGGGGGACCTACTGCGCGTGCCTGCGCCTGCGGCCGGCGGTCAGCTCCATGAGCTTCCTGTTCGCGCTGGCACCCATCTCCGCCATCGGCACCTTTCCGTTTGCCGCGTGGGAATATGCGGCGGGCTACCATCTGCCGGCCGATGCGCTGACCGTGGGCGTGGTGCTGTACTCGGCGCTGTTCACCAGCCTGCTGGCCTACGTGGCCTGGAACCGCGGCATCGATCTCATTGGCGCGCCGCGTGCCAGCGCGTTCCTGCACACGATCCCGTTGTTCGCCGCCGTGTTCGCCACGACGCTGCTCGGAGAGCGGCTCATGCTCTACCACATCGTCGGCTTCGCCCTGATCCTCGCCGGTGTGACTTTGGCAGCCCGGCCGTCCGGCAAGCCGCAGGCCGCCGTCTTCGCGCGCGATCCCGCCGCCTGAAGCACAGGCGATGGCGCCGGCGAGATCGTCAGAGCAGGTCGGTGGCGGCGAGCTTGGCGCGCAGCGCTTCGCGATCGAAAGGCTTGAGGAGGTAGTCGTCGGCGCCCGCCGTCAGCGCGCGTGCGATCTCGGTTGGATCGTTGTCGGTGGCGCAGTAGATCACCACCGGCATCCGCTTGCCGTCGGCGAGCACGCGCAGCGAGGTCAGGAACTCCACCGTCGCCATGGGCGGGATGTGGCTGTCGAGCAGGATCGCATCCGGCATCGCCACGGCGCAGATATCGAGCGCATCCTCGCCGCTTTCCGCCTCGGTCGACTCGAAGCCGAGGTTCTCGAAGATGCGGCGCGCGACCTTCCTCACCACCTCGGAATCATCGACGACAAGGCAGCTTTTCATGCGGACCTCGGCAGCGGCTTGCAATCTTGCGGTAGCGGTCGGATAGCCAACAGCGGGCGCGACCCTGCTGACAATTCGTTAAAGTTGCCCTGTCGGCACTCCCTCTTCCCATTCGGAAGAAGAGCAGGGAGAGGGGAAGACCCTCAGGCCAGGGTCCTGGCGGTCAGGACGATGTCGGCGCCGTCCTTCTGGATGTCCAGCCGCATCCGCGAGGATGCCGCGAGCCGCCACGTATAGTAGGCCTGGATCGACATGGCATCGAGTTGCGGCGGCTGTCCGCCGGAGACGTAGTCGGTGAGATACTGGGGCGGGCGGGCCGCGGTGCCCTGGCAGCGCAGCCGGAAGCTCGGCCGGTCGAGGGTGTCGGCGATGCTCACCTCGATCTCGCCGCCGCGCGGCAGCGCAGTGATGGCGCTGGCGATCAGGTTGAGAAGCAGCTTCACCTTGTCCTTGGCCATGTAGCCGGGCTTGCCGCGCCAGACGAGCTTGTGCTTGCCCTGGCCGACCAGGCCACGGCTGATCTGCTCGGCCGTACCGAGCTCGATCTGGGCACCCGCGGACCCCGCGGCGCCGAAGGCGAAGCGCGCAAACTGCAACCGGGCGGATGCCTGCTGCGTGACGTTGCGGATGACGTCCATCGCGTAGTTCTTGGCTTCCGCGTCGTCGTCCTCGTCGAGGATCTCCAGGCCGTTGTAGATGGCGCCGACGGGACCGATCACGTCGTGGCAGATCTTGCTCGAAATCAGGGCGGCAAGCTCGAGATCGGTCGGCTGGGCGCGCTCGGTCATCAGAAGACCTCTGTTCTTTTTGGCTTCGAGGGCGGGGCCGGCCGCTCACGAGAAAAGCGCACGCCACGCTGGCCAACAGAACCGCTTTGCGCAAAGGCCATGCCTTGATACATGCTTCGCGCGCCGGCTCCAAGGGCTACGACTCAGCGCTGCTCAAGTGGGCAGCTGAAAGTATTGCTTTTGAGTCACTACGCCCGCATGCAATGTCACATTCACGTACGGCCAACGGGGGCTCAGGCGCGAATCACGAAAGCGGGCAAGATGCAGGCAAGCGAAATCCGTCGTCTCGCCGAGGGCCTCCTGAGCGTGGCCCTTGCGGCGGCGCGAGTGCAGATGGCGCACTTCGGCACGGGTGTGGCGGTCGAGAAGAAGGCCGACCAGAGCCCCGTGACGGCTGCCGACCAGCAATCGGAGGAGATCATCCTGGCCGGGCTGGGAAGGATTGCGCCCGGCGTGCCCGTCATCGCCGAGGAGGAGGTGGCGGCCGGCCGCATCCCCGACATCGCCGGCGCCTTCTTCCTGGTCGATCCCCTCGACGGCACCAAGGGCTTCATCAAGGGGAGGCCGGAGTTCACCATCAACATCGGCCTGATCGAGGCGCGGGTGCCGGTGTTCGGGCTCCTCTATGCGCCGGCGCTGGCCGACTTCTACGTGACGCTGGGGCCGGAGGAGACAGTCAACGCCAGGCTCGAGCCGGAAGCGAAGGCGAGCCGCCTCGCCGATTGCGATTGGCGGCCTTTGCGCGGCCGGGTGCCCGATCCGCACGCGCTGGTGGCGCTGACCAGCCAGTCGCACCTCAACCGCGCGACCGAGGGCTTCCTCAACGGCTACAACGTGATCGAGCGGCGCGCGCTGTCCTCCTCGCTGAAATTCGGCCTGATCGCCAAGGGCGAGGCGGACGTCTATCCGCGCGTCGGCCCGACCTGCGAATGGGATACCGCCGCCGGCCATGCCGTGCTGGTGGCGGCGGGCGGTGCAGTCACGGCGATCGACGGCTCGCCCCTGCTCTACGGCAACGCCGACCGCCGCTTCGAGAACCCGGACTTCGTGGCCTGGGGGCGCACACCTCTGGCTCGGGTACGGTAAGGCGCAAGGGCCGCGCGACTCACCTGACCTCGACGTCCTCCCAGAAGCCGATCCAGTGATCGACCTGGCTCATCTTGGGCTGCGGCGCCTCGTAGGACCACGCGGCACGCGCGCTGCGCGCGGCATCCTGCTTGACGTCGTAGAACTGGACGCCGTGCGGGCACTTCAGATCGTTCTCCGATTTCGGTGCCGCGCTGAGCAGGTCCATGCGCACGGCATCGCGCGGGAAATAGGTGTAGCCGCCCACATCGAGCGTGCGGTCGCTCTCAGCGATGACCTGGCCGCGCCATATCGCCTTCATGATGCTCGTCCTTCGGTTCGATACGCTCCTGCAAAAATAAGGGTCCCGGCACCGATCTCAAGGGCCACAAGTTGCCTGTAGATCCTCTCCCGAGGTCACTCGGCCACACTTTGGTAATACTTTGCGACAATTGTGGTTAAGGGGGTGAATCCGCACCAGTGGTGTGGAGGTCGGGATGATTCGAGCCCGGCAAACGAACCTGAGGGTTGATCCCATGCCGTCACGATCTTCGGCGCTGGCCGGCGCGCTGCTGGTGAGCTTGACCGCCCTGCTGTCCGCTGCATCCGGGTCGGCGCAGGAGACCTGGCAGCGCGGCGCAGACCCGCGATACCAGCAGCGCGACGACGCCTACCGGCAGGACCCGCCCACCAGCGACGATCCCGCAAGCCGCCCGAGTCGCGGCGATCCCTATTCCGGCAACCGGCCCGCCGAGGCCTATCCGCCGCGGTTCGGCGCTTCCGCACCCCCGCCGAGCGATGGCTATTCGCCGCGCGCGGGCAGCCCGCCAGCCGACGACGCCTATCACCCGCCGCGCCCTGCCAACGATGTCTACAGCCCTCCGCCGCCGCGTCCGGGCTACGCGCAGGCCCCTGGCTCTTACGGGCAGCCCTATCCGCCGCCTCCGGCAGCGGGACAGGCCTACGGCCAGCCCTATTCGCCGGCCCCGCGCCCGGCTTACGGCGAGCCGTACACGCCTCCGAGGGGCGAATCCTACAACGAACCGCCGCCCTACCGCGGCTACGGACCGCCACCGTCCGACCGCGGCTACGGCCCTCCGCCAGGCCCGCGCCCGGACGACGAAGTCACCGACGGCAGCTACTCCTCGCGCGAGATCATGGAAGCCGGCCACGGCTTCTTCGGCTCGGTCAGCAAGGGGCTCGCCAGCGTGGTGGAGTACGCCTTCAAGCAGCAGGGCCGCCCGAACGGGTACATTCTGGGCCAGGACGCCGGAGGCGCTTTCGTCGCCGGCCTGCGCTACGGCGAAGGCACGCTCTATACCAAGGACGCCGGCAGCCATCGCGTCTACTGGCAGGGACCGTCGATCGGCTGGGACGCCGGTGCCGAGGGCTCCAAGGTCATGGTTCTGGTCTACAACCTTCGCGATCCCGAGGAGATCCATCAGCGGTTCGGCGGCGTCGACGGCTCGGCATACCTGGTCGGCGGCGTCGGCATGACGTTCCTGAAGAGCGGCCCGGTCATCGTCGCGCCGATCCGGTCCGGCGTCGGGCTGCGCTTCGGCGCCAACGTCGGCTATCTCAAGTACACGCGCCGGCCGACCTGGAACCCGTTCTGATCTCTGTTGTGCGCCTGCAATAGCGGGATGGCACGTGACGGCGTGCCGCCCTGCTCCTAGTATCGGCGATGTGCGAATCTTGCCACAAACGTGGGGCCCCTTGCCGGATCGGCTTGCAGGGCCCCTGCATTTGCGCGAAGGCTTTGAATACACGGCATCATCACAGCCCTAGGACGCGCCTTTGATCTCGATTCAGTCAGGCATGCTGGTGGCGCTGGGCTTCTTGGCCGCGAGCCTGCTTGGGCTGCTCGTCGCATCCGCGTTCTGGTCGCGGGCGGTGCGGCTGACCACGGCACGCATCAAGCAGTCGATGCCCGTCAGCGAGCCCGAGATCAGGGCGGACCGCGACCGCCTGCGCGCCGAATACGCCATTAAGGTTCACAAGCTCGAAAAACAGCTCGACCAGGCCAAAATCGAGCGCGCGCGTTCCTCAATCGACCTCAATCGCCGCGACGCCAGCATCTCGACGCTGGGGACAGACCTGGCGCAGATGAAGGCCGACCTGGAGGAGAACCAGAACGCCAGGCGCGTGCTGGAGCAGACCGTCGCCGACCGCCTGCCGAGGGTCGAGGCCCGGCTCGCCGAGGCCAAGCGGCTGCTGTTCAACCGCGACCGCGAGATCGCGGAGCTGACCGCGGGCGCCAGGCGCCACAAGCAGGCGCTGGAGGAGGTCAGCTCGATCAACGCGCAAAAGAACGCGCAGATCGAGCGTCTGTCGACGGCACTCACGACCCGCGGCGGACGCGGCCGACAGGCCGCCAGCAACGGCACCGACGCCGAGGTGGCGCTGCGATCCGAGATCGAGGCGCTGCGCAACAAGACGAGCGAGCAGACCTTGCTGATCGACCGGCTGCAGCGCCGGCTGGGCCACGGCTTCGCGGGCGGCGAACAAGGCACTCCGTCGCCGCCCGAGGGCGAGGCAGATCGCGCGTGGCGTGACATTTCAGAGGCGGAGGCGGCGATCAACTCGGCGCGCGTCGCAGCCGCGCCGGCCGACACCAGCACGGTCGCATTCGAGCGCGAGGTGAGAGCGCTCAAGGCCCGCACGGAGGACCAGGCCGGCGAGATCGCGCGGCTCAAGGCGGCGCTCGCCTCCTTCGAGCAGGAGGACGGCAAGGGCGGAGGGCTGAAGGACAGCCGCATCGGTCTGAAGGCGCGGCTCAGTTCCGCCCAGGCGCACGCCGACCAGCAGACCGCAACCGTCGCCAAGCTGCGCGCCGAGCTTGCCGCCACGCACGAGCGGCTCGCGCGCCAGGCCGCGCACTTCATGGGCGAGATGCGCCGCATCGGCGGCGGACCGACGCAGCCGCCCGGTCAGGCGCGGCGTCCCATGCGCGAAGAGCGGCGCACGCTGGTCGAGCGCGTGGCCCAGATCCGCACCGGCGGCGGGCCGGCGGAGCGGACCGAGCCGCGCGCGCCGGAGGCTCCGCGCCGTCTCGAGGCGCCGGCGGCCAACGGACACAACGGCAACGGTTCAGCTGCCGCAGAGAAAAAAGAGTCCGACGAGAGCCCCGCGCCGCTGCC
Source organism: uncultured Alphaproteobacteria bacterium (assembly GCA_963774165.1). Taxonomy (GTDB): domain Bacteria; phylum Pseudomonadota; class Alphaproteobacteria; order Rhizobiales; family Hyphomicrobiaceae; genus AWTP1-13. Next base: position 387,563 of record CAVZEC010000012.1, read on the forward strand.
GGCCGCCGCAGAATTGCCCAAAGCCAGCGAGATACCTGACAAGCGCCGTCGGCCTCGGCTGCTCGACCGCATCACCGGTCTGGCCAAGAGCTGACAGAGCACGGCGCTCGAGACCCACCCGGCGCAATGCGGGGTTGGTAGCCGGCGCGGTCGGCTGCATGGGGTGACAAGGCAGGAACGCTTCGGACTGACGGCCATCGCCGATTTGAGGGCGACGCTACGGAAGCTCTTTTCCTGCACCATTTTTTGAGTTTGGAGCGAGATTTGCGCTCTTGGTGGAAGCGGCATGCTCCCGTCAAGGCGACCTCGTTCCGGCGACTTCGCTCGCGGGGAATGCGCTGGCTTGCGGGAGCCGGCCGTTCGGGACTGCACGCAGTGTGTAAGAGGTTGCGATGGCGACCATGCCCGTGCCGCCAGGTCTCGGCGGCGACGACGACGATTCCGAGCCGAGGCAGAGCTTGAGGCTGAGCGACGCCGAGGAGATAGCCGCCGAGAGGCTCGATGGCGCCGCCGAAGGCTCGCTCAAGGAGGCCCTGGCGACGGCTGCCGCAGAAGAGGAAGGCGATACGGGACCGCAGCTTGCCGATCGCATCGGTGCCGCCGGGGAGAGTTTCGCTGCAGGGCCCCTCGTGCGGCTCATCGAGGCGCGGTTCGGGGAAGCGGGCCGCACGCAGATCTCCGAGCCGCCGTATGCATTCAGTCCCATGCCCCGGCCGCCGGCGCTGGACTTGGGAGTTGTGCTCGTCGCGCTGAGGGACAGCGCTCCTGCGCCAGCCCCGAGCAACTTCGAGATTGCGGAAAGCGTCGAGTTCGCCAGCCCTCCGGCCGAGGATCGCCAGGACTTGGTCGACGAGGAGCTTGCTGCACCGGTTGCGGAAGCACCGCCGCAGCCGCCGCCCGCATCGACGCTTTCACCCAACGCGCCGACGCCGCCAAGCATGCAGCCGCTGACCAGCGCGCTCGATGCCGCCGTCCGGCTGGCAGCCGACGCCAACGTCGCGGCCGAAGCGCTCGAGAACCTGAAGCGGCTGCTGGAGCACAAGCAGCAACTGGAAAGCCGCCTCCCGCCTCCCGCTTCCGAACCGACACTGCTTCCTCTCTCGCGGGACCCCGGCGAACCCGATACCAGGCGCGTCGCACCGGCGCGCGCCCCTCTCCCGCCGCTGCCGCTGCCTCTCCATGCCGTGTCCGGCGCCGGCGGCGAGGCGGCGCGCGCGATGCTGCCGGCCCTTCGCCCGCGCCCGCCACCCGAGCGCCGCGGCCTCGACGTGCGCGGCTTCCTGGCGGGCTTCGCACTGTCGTGGGCGTTCGGCGCCGTGCTCTACCTTTTCCTGACGGTGGGGTGACGGTGGATCCGGAGCTATCCGACGGCTCCAATGCCGCACGTTGCCGGCAATCCCTGCAGACGGCGGCGAAAATTCCTCAGACCCGCGTCCAGCCGCTGCCCGTGAGCTGCTCCTGCGGCTGGAACCGCTTCTTGTAGCTCATCTTCGGCGAGCCCTGGATCCAGTAGCCGAGATACAGATAGGGCACGCCGAGCCGGCGCGCGTAGGCGATATGCTCGAGGATCATGTAGGTGCCGAGCCCGCGGCGGGCAGCTTCCGGCTCATAGAAGCTGTACACCATCGAGATGCCGTCGGAGAGGCGGTCGCACAGCGCGACGCCGAGGAGCGGCTGCTGCTTGTCGGCGTGCGCGGAGCCGAGCGGCTTCGGCTTGGGCCGGTACTCCGTCACGAAGGTGTCGATGATGCTGTCCTCCACCATCATCGCGTAGTCGAGCACGGTCATGTCGGCCATGCCGCCATCGGCGTGGCGCGCGTCGATGTAGGCGCGGAACAGCGAGTACTGCTCCGACGTCGGCGTCGCCTGCAGCCGGCGCGCGACGAGGTCGCCGTTGACCTCCATCGCACGGCGCAGCGAGCGCGTGGCCTCGAACTCGCTCACCACCACGCGCACCGACACGCACGCCTGGCATCCCTCGCAGTAGGGCATGTAGGCGATGTTCTGGCTGCGACGGAAACCGCCCTTGAGCAGGTTGTCGACGAGGGCCGGCGGCTTGTCGTGGGTGAGATGGGTGAACAGCTTGCGCTCGAGACGGCCCGCCAGATACGGGCAGGGCTGCGGCGCCGTGACGTAGAACTCCGGGAAATGCTTCTGCTGCTCGGTCATTCGGCCTCACGCGCCCTCACTGCGGGGCGATGATAGGTGAGGCGGTGCAGGCCAAGCAAGTGGGACGCGCGGGCGCATGCAACACGGCAAGAAGGGGCAGTAGGCAATTGGCAGTGGGCAATCGGGAAGACGACGCCTCTGCGGCTACTGCCTACTGGCCGCGCTACAGCCAAGCCGCGCGCGGCGCCAGAGCCCCGCGTGGTGAGCTTGCCGAACCGCGGCGATGCGCCCGCGGCCGTCCTTCGACAAGGACGAGGGTGGTGTTCGCGGCAAGGGACTGCCGACCCAGTGGTGAGCTTGTCGAACCACGCGGCCACCACGGTGCCTCGAGCCCGCCCTTCGACCCTCGGAACAAGACGGAGGGCATGCAGGCCCAGGGCGACGGAGGTGGTACTGGCCGCGGAGGTGGTATTGGCGGCGTCAATTCTTCAGTAGCCGGGCAGCGCGAGGCGCAAAATAAGTCAGCACACCATCCGCGCCGGCGCGCTTGAAGGCCATCAGGCTCTCCAGCATCACCTTGTCGCCGTCGAGCCAGCCGTTGGCGGCTGCCGCCATCAGCATCGAATACTCACCGGACACCTGGTAGGCGAAGGTGGGCAGGCCGAACTCGTCCTTCACCCGGCGCACGATGTCGAGGTAGGGCATGCCGGGCTTCACCATCACCATGTCGGCCCCCTCGGCGATGTCGAGGCCGACCTCGCGCAGCGCCTCGTCGGAGTTGGCGGGGTCCATCTGGTAGGTGCGCTTGTCGCCCGAGAGCACGGCGGACGATCCCACCGCGTCGCGGAACGGGCCGTAGAAGGCCGACGCATACTTGGCCGCGTAGGCCATGATCTGCACGTTCTGATGGCCGGCATCCTCGAGCGCCTTGCGGATGACGCCGACCCGGCCGTCCATCATGTCTGAGGGCGCGATGATGTCGCAACCGGCTTCCGCCTGCACCAGCGTCTGGCGCACCAGCGCGTGCAGCGTCTCGTCGTTGAGTATCTCGCCGTCGCGCATCAGCCCGTCGTGGCCGTGGCTGGTGTAGGGGTCGAGCGCCACGTCGAGCAGCACGCCGATGTCGAGCCCCGCCTTGCGCACGGCCCGCGTGGCGCGGCACACGAGGTTGTCGGCGTTGAAGGCCTCGCGCGCCGTCCTCGCTGCGCAGCTTGGCGTCGGTGTAGGGGAACAGCGCGATCGCGGGGATGCCGAGGGCCACGGCCTCCTCCGCCGCCTTGGCGACGAGATCGACGCTGATGCGATCGACGCCCGGCATGGACTCGACGGGAATGCGCTTGGCCTTGCCCTCCGTGACGAACATCGGCCAGATCAGGTCGGCGGGCGTCAGCACGTTCTCCGCCACCAGCCGCCGCGACCATCCAGCCTTGCGGTTGCGCCGCATGCGCACCGCGGGGAACTGGCCAACCTCGGCCTGGGGCGGAGCCTGCTCCGCCGTGCGCGCCTCGGGCTCGGCGCGGCGCTGCGGAAATGGCCTGGCGAGCGGCTTCATGGGGCACCTCTGCCTTCAGCTGATTTTCGGCGTGTGCAGCCACTATTGAGGGCAACCGCGCCGACAAGGCAAGGGGGCACAATGCCGGCGCTTCGATGACTCTGCAGGCGTGAATGCGGCTCCCCACGGCATCCTGGCAACGAAATCCGCTAACACTTCGGAAGCTCTGAGCTGTCTGTGATAACGTCGGTCACCAAAGTTGATCGAGACGCCCAGCAGATGCCCGAAGCACCGGGAAATCCGAAGGCTCCTCGCAGGCTGGCGGCGATCCTGGCCGCCGACATTGCCGGCTACAGCGCCCTCATGGGCGCCGACGAGGAAGCCACCGTTCGCGACCTGAAGGCCCACCAGGCCGTCGTCCTGCCTATGGTCGCCCAGCACGGAGGCCGGATCATCGATACCGCCGGCGATGGCATCCTCGCCGAGTTTTCGAGCGTCGTGGGCGCGGTCGAGTGTGCGTTGGCCATCCAGAAGGCGATGGCCGAGCGCAACGCGTCCGTCGACCCGGCCCGCCGCATGCTATTCCGGATCGGCATCAATCAAGGCGATGTCGTATTCGACGATGCCCGGATCTACGGAGACGGCGTCAATATCGCCGCGCGCTTGGAGGGGATCGCAGAGCCAGGCGGCATCTGCATTTCAGGCAAAGTGCACGCCGAGATTGCCGGCAGGGTCCAGGCCGCGGTTCACGACCTCGGGCCACAACACCTCAAGAATATCGCGATGCCGGTGCAGGCTTATCGGATTGTGCTGACGGCTTCCTCCGCCCCTCCCATCGGTGCGAGGCCGCCGATCAGTCTGCCCGACAAACCCTCCATTGCCGTCCTGCCCTTCACCAACATGAGTGGTGACGACGACCAGGAATTTTTCGCCGATGGGCTGACCGAGGACATCATTACGGCCCTGTCGCAGTTTCGCGAGTTCCTCGTCATCTCTCGCAACTCCACGTTCGTCTACAAGGGCAAGGCCGTGAACATTCAGGAAGCGGCAAAGGCTCTTGGCGTGCAGTACGTGCTGGAGGGCAGCGTGCGCAAGGCCGGCGGGCGCGTCCGGATTACGGCTCAGCTCATCGACGCCGCGACCGACCGTCACGTGTGGGCCGAACGCTACGACCGCGAGCTCAAGAGCATCTTCGAGATCCAAGACGACGTCACGTCATCGATCGCGGCGACCTTGCCGGGTCGGGTCGAGGCCGCGGCCTACCAGAAGATTTCCCGCAGCACGACCGAGAGCATGGCTGCGTACGAGCTGGTGCTCGCCGCCAAGGTGCTTCACCATCGCTCCACCAGGGAGGACAACCACGAGGCGCTGAAAACCATCGAACGCGCGATCGCCCTCGACCCGAATTACGCGCACGCGCACGCTTGGCGCGCCTGCATCATCGGTCAGTCCTGGGTCTACAGCTGGTGCGCCGACCGCGATGTCGCCTTGCAGGAAGTGAACGATACACTGAAGATCGCGCTCGCACTGGACGACAACGATAGCGACGTGCACCGCGTCCTGGCCGCCGTGAAACTCGCGAGCGGCAATCACACGGAAGCCGAATACCACCAGCAGCGTGCCGTCAGCCTCAATCCCAACAACGATCTCATCGTTGTGCAGCAGGGCGAGCTGTACACCTGGCTCGGCAATCCGGAAGAAGGCATCAAGTGGATCAGGAACGCGATGCGCCTCAATCCCTACCACCCGGAGCGCTTCTGGCACCATCTCGGCCGGGCACTTTTTGCCGCGCGCCGCTATGACGAGGCCATCGACGCGTTCAGGCGCGTCAGCCGACCCGACGCATCCATTCACGCATTTCTCGCGGCAGCCTCGGCGATGCTGGGCGATGCGGGCGCCGCCGCTGCCCAGGTCCGCAGCGTCCTCGCGCTAAATCCGAGGTTCTCGGTCGAGACCTATCTGCGGACGCTCCACTATCTACGCGATAGCGATCGCCAGCATCACCGCGAAGCGCTCTTGAAGGCGGCGCTGCCTGCCTGATTGGACGGGCAGATATCCGTCAGCTCACTCGCAGATCTTGGTGTTCTGGATGCGCTCGGCCATGTCGAGGTGGAAGTGGTTGAGGTGGGCGTTGTTGGCCTCGGGACCGAGTACGGTGTTGAACACCTTGCAGGCGGAGCGGTGCGCGGCGCGGAGGAAGTCGGTCTTGCCGCCCGGCGCGACGGACGGATCGACGGCAGCTGGCGGAGGTTTGGGGCCGCCGAGCCGGCTCGGGGCCATCAGGCCGAAAACCGCCGGCGAGCGGTCCGGGGAGCCCGGCATATCCAGGGTAATGCCGGGAATGCCGATGGTCATGCCCGGCCGCAGGTCGAGCGGAACGATCGCTGAAGCGGTTGCCGGCCGCTGCACCGCCACGCTGCGGCCCTGCTGGGCCATGCCGGCCTGCACGGGCACCATCGTGGGCCTTGCCGGCGCGACTTGCGCGGGCGCACTCGCGTGGGCCGTCGCCGCCTCGGCCTTGGCGTCGGCAGCCGCCTGGGCGGCGATCTGGCGCGCGGTCGGGCCCCATTCGGCCACTACCAGCGCCGCCTGGCCCCGCGCCGTGACGAACGAGCCGAGGTCGACCGCGTTGGCCTTGCCGTGCTGGCTGACCCGGCCGTGGGCGCGGCCGTAGGCGTTGCGGCAGGAATAGGAGCTCATGGTATCGATGCGGACGACGGGCCCGCCCAGGTGCTTGCGCGCCAGCGGCTGCACGTCCCGATCGAGCCATCGCGCCAGCGTCGCGACCATGTCGCAGGTCACCGTCGGAGGCGGCGAGAACGTCACCTGCGGGCTGCGGCCGACGCTGATCAGCTTCATCGGCGCCGGCGTCCCGCATTCGGTGCCTTCACGCAGGGGCGGCTCCGGCACCGCCACCGCGTCGAGGCCTTTCAACAGGATTTTGCAGCGGGCCTGCGCCTCTTCCAATTCCTGCGGCGACCAGGCGATGGCAGCGGCCTCAGGCGCGGCCTTGTCCGGCAGCACGCGCGGCCACTGCTTCGCGGACGGCGCAGCCGCAGGCACCTGCGGCCCAGCCGTGGCGGGCGGCCCGGCGTTCACAGGTCCAGATTTCTGCGCAAACGCGCCCGGGGCGGAAAGCACGCAAAACGCTGCGGCCACCGCCAAACGTTTACCGGTCATCAAGAATTGGCCCCTCGTACCCCCGCGCCGACCCCGACTGATTCCCCCGCGAATCAAACCGAAGTTTCATCGTAGGTGACAATCATGTATAGCGCGAAAATGGCGTCGGCCTGAAAATCCCACCGGCGGCGGAACGGAGGCGGAACATCTGTGGACAATGAGCTTCCGAGCCGCGCTGACGACGTCCCGGCGACGGAAACCGGTGCCGGCGACATACGCATCGGCACCGATCACGCCGCCGCGTTCGTCACGTTGAGCAGGCCGGCGGCGCTCAACGCGCTGACGACGGCCATGCGCGCCGCCATGGCTCGCTCGTTCCCGCCGTGGATACGCGATCCCGAGATCTACGCGGTGGTGATCTCCTCCGCCTCCGATCGCGCGTTCTGTGCCGGCGGCGATCTGCGCGAGCTGACCGATTGGGGCAGGCATCGCAGGGCCGATGCCGTCAAATCGCTGGCGGAGGAATACGCGCTCAATTGGCAGCTGGAATGCTTCTTCAAGCCGACGGTATCGCTGATCGACGGCGTGACGATGGGCTCCGGGGTGGGCATCTCGCTCTACGGCACGCATCGGGTCGCGGGCGAGCGCTATCGGTTCGCGATGCCCGAGACCGGCATCGGTCTGTTCCCGGACGACGGCGTGAGCTGGGCCTTCGCCCGCATGCCCGATGCCGTCGGCATGTACCTGGCGCTGACCGGCCGATCCATCGGGCGGGCGGATGCCTACCGGCTCGGGTTGGCGACGCACTGCATCCCGGCCGGACGCTTCGGCGAAATTCGCGCGGGCCTCGCCGACGCCGACACCGTCGACCCGCTGCTGGACGACCGCCACGAGGACCCGGGACCCGGCGAGCTGGAGGCACTCCGCCCCGTCATCGCGCGCTGCTTCTCGCAAGGTACGGTGGAAGGCATCGTCGACCGCCTTCGGGCAGAGCGCGGCGCGGCGGCGGAATGGACGCAAGGCGTGCTGTCGGACCTGGCGGCGCGTTCGCCCACCTCGCTGAAGATCACCCACCGGCACGTGCAGCTGGCGGCCGGCCTGGACCTGCGCGAGACCCTGATGCAGGACTTCCGCCTGGCCCGCCGCTGCCTGGAGGGAAAAGACCTGTACGAGGGCGTGCGCGCCGTGCTGACCGACCGCGACCGCAACCCGAAATGGGACCCCGCTCGCCTCGAGGATGTAACCGAGGCCAAAGTCGACGCCTATTTCGCCTCGCTCGGGGACGACGAGCTGCAGCTTCCAAGCCGCGCCCGGATGCAGGCCTTTGGGTCGTGATTGGGCCACGGAGGGCCCAAGCACAGCTCGTTAACCCATTGCTTTAAGTTAGAATTAGAGCCTTTGGCATAGTCTTGCCGCAAATCCGGGAAAACCGGAGCGTCAAACAGTTGCAAAGCTAACAGTTGCGGGTTGTGTAACCTGCAACGCAGCAAGGCAGGGACCAATGAGTGTTGCGTTGGACATGGCGCGCGTGCGCGCGCCAGCGGGCGATGAGACTTTCCGTGGCGAGTATCTCCGCGCGCTGAGAATGATCGAGCGTCTGCACCGGCTGCTGCTCGATGTCATCAAGGACGAGTTCGACCGCCAGGGCGGCGCAGAGATCAACAGCGTTCAGGCGCTGCTGCTCAACAATATGGGCGACGACGAGCTCACCGCCGGCGAGCTGAAGACGCGGGGCTACTACCTGGGCTCCAACGTCTCCTATAACCTCAAGAAGCTCGTCGAGATGGGCTATCTCCACTACAAGCGGTCCGACAAGGACCGCCGGTCGGTGCGGGTCAGCCTGACCCCCAAGGGGGTGGAGGCGCGCGAGACCATCCAGAAGCTGTATCAGCGCCAGCTCACCTCCGTGGAGGCCGTCGGCCAGATCTCGCTCGAGGATTTCAAGAGCTTGAACAAAGCACTTGTGCGCCTGGAGCGGTTCTGGACGGACCAGGTGCGCTACCGCCTGTAGAGCGATCCGCTTTTCCCTTGCAGGTCAAGGCCGGCTGCCCGTTGCGACGGGCGGCCGCCGCCACCGCACGGGGACGCCAGTCGGTCGCAGCATCCCGGCTGCGACCAAAGACGGATATGGCACGCCGCTTGCGTTTAGCCGAAAGTGAGGCAACGAGGGCTTGCGCGCGTGCAACCCTCGCGCAAAACGCGTTCCAGCCCTAGTATATCTCTGGGCTTGGGGGCCTCCGGAGGTTCTATGACCCGGTGAATCCGGGCGGCGGGGTGCAGGGGTGGCGGTCGAATATATGAAAGCCAAGCGGCTCGGAGTGTATGTGGCTGGCGCGACCATCGGCGTCGGTCTTGCGTATGTATTGGCGATCCTGCCCAACACCAGCTCCGTACCGGCATCGTCCGAGACGTCCAAGGCCGTCGCCAAGAAGGGCGATGGCAAGGGGCGTGCTCCGCCGGCTCCCGTCACCGCCGCGACCGTGATCGCCTCCGACATGCCGGTCATCCTGGTGGCGCCGGGCACCGTCGAGCCGTTCGCCAACGTCGCGGTCAAGACACGCGTGGACGGACAGATCGTCGACGTCCTGTTCAAGGAGGGCGATCTCGTCAACGAGAACGACATCCTCTTCCGCCTCGACGACCGGCTCGTGAAGGCGCAGATCGCGCAGGCCGAGGCGAGCATCGCCAAGGACCAGGCGGGGTTGCGGGATGCCGAGGCGACGCTGGTGCGGCGCGAGGCGCTGATCGGCAGGAAGATCGTCACCGAGGCCTCCGTCGATCAGGCGCGCTATCGCCGTGGAGGGCCTCAAGGCCAGCATCGCCGCCGGCACGGCGCTGCTCGAGTCGCAGAAGACCCAGCTCGACTATCTCACCATCCGCGCGCCGATCACCGGCCGCACCGGCATGCTCAGCGCCAAGGTCGGCGCCATGGTGCGCGGCGTCGATGCCGCCGCAGCGCTGGTCACCATCAACCAGACCAAGCCGATCTGGGTGACGTTCGCCGTGCCGCAGGGAGAGCTCGGCGCCTTACGGCGCGCGCTCGCCTCCAAATCGCTTGCCGACATCAGCGTGCGCGGCAGCTCCAAGCCGACGGTCGTGCAGGGCACCATCGGCTTCGTCGACAACCAGGTCGACAAGACCACGGGCACGGTGACAGCCAGGGTGATCGCCGAGAATGCCGACGAGGTGCTGTGGCCGGGGCTGTCCGCGCAGGTCGCCCTCACGGTGGAGCTGAGGCCGGGCATGCTGGCGGTGCCGGCGACCGCCGTGCTGCCGGCGCAGCAGGGCATGATCGCCTGGGTCATCGGCCCCGACAACAAGGTGGCGCCGCGCACCGTCATGGTCGAGCGCGTCGTCGGCCAGACCGCCTACCTGAGCGAGGGCCTGAAGCCCGGAGAGCGCGTCGTCACGGATGGCCAGATCCGCCTTGCGCCGGGGACGACCGTCACCGTCGAGGAGCCGCGCCGCCCGCCCGGCACCAAGCCGGCCTCCGAAGAGCGGCGCATGAACGGCCGCGGCTAATAGAGGGAAGCCGGCCATGCGCCTTTCCGAGCTCTGCATCCGACGCCCGGTCATGACGACGCTGGTCATGGCCTCGCTGCTGCTGGCGGGCTTCTTCGGCTATCGCCAGCTGCCGATCGCCGCCATCCCGCGCATCGAGGTGCCGACCATCACGGTCAGCGTGCAGTACCCCGGCGCCAGCCCCGATACCATGGCCGTGTCGGTGGCGGCGCCGCTGGAGCGGCAGTTCGCCACCATTGCCGGCATCACTTCGATCACCTCGCTCAGCACCCAGGGCAACACGCAGGTCACGCTGGAGTTCGACCTCAATCGCAGCATCGACGCGGCCGCGCTCGACGTGCAATCGTCGATCTCGGTGGCGATGGCGCGACTGCCGATCGATCTGCCGGCGCCGCCTGCCTATCGCAAGGTCAATCCGGCCGACTCGCCGATCATCTTCCTGGCCCTCACCTCCGAGACCGCGCAGTCGCAGGAGATCAACGAGTTCGCCGACAAGGTGATGAGCCCCAAGCTGTCGACGCTGCCGGGCGTGGCGCAGATCAACATCCAGGGCGCCCAGAAACGGGCCGTGCGCATCAAGTACGATCTCGACGCGCTGGCCACGCGCGGGATCTCGGTCGAGGAGGTCCGGCAGGCGGTGATCGCGCTGTCCTCGGTCGCCCCGATCGGCAGCGTTCGCACCGGGCAGCAGTTCTACATCCTGGAGATCAAGGGCGCGGAGCCCTTTGCCGCCTATTTCAAGCCCGCGGTGGTGGCCTGGCGCAACGGCGCGCCGGTGCGGCTCGAGGATATCGCCAAGATCGAAGAACTCCGTCGAGGACGACGAGGCGAGGACGGAGTTCAACGGCGTCCGCTCGATCATCGTCTCGGTGCAGCGCCAGCCCGACGCCAACACGGTTGCCGTCACCGATGCCGTGCACCAGATGCTGCCCGAGTTCGACCGGCTGCTGCCGCCGACCATCAAGCTCAGCGTCTTGAGCGACCGTTCCGAGTCGATCCGCGATTCCGTCCACGACGTCCAGCTCACGCTGCTGCATGACGGCGGTCCTCGTCATTCTGGTCATCCTGGCGTTCCTGCGCACCTGGCGCGCCACCTTCATCCCGGCCATCGCGCTGCCGCTGTCGATCATCGGCACCTTCGCCGGCATGTCGATGCTGAACTTCTCTCTCGACAACGTGAGCCTGCTGGCACTCACGCTCGCGCTGGGCTTCGTCGTCGACGACGCCATCGTCGTGCTCGAGAACATCGTTCGCTACATCGAGCAGGGCATGAAGCCGTTCGAGGCCGCAATCCGCGGAGCCACCGAGATCGGCTTCACGGTGCTGTCCATCACCATGTCGCTGGTCGCGGTATTCATACCGATCCTGTTCATGGGCGGCATCGTCGGGCGCTTCTTCTTCGAGTTCGCCATGACGATCAGCATCGCCATCGCGCTGTCGGGCTTCGTCTCGCTGACGCTGACGCCGATGCTCTGCTCGCGCCTGCTCAAGGCCCACCACGCCGACGAGAAGAAGCCCAACATCCTCTCGCGCGCCTTCGAGGGCGGCTACAATCTGATGGCGCGGGGCTACCGCGTCTCGCTCGACGCTTCCCTGCGCGTACCCTGGGTCATGTGGCTGCTGACGCTCGGCACCGTAATTGCGACCGTCGTGGTCTTCGGCATGGTCAAGAAGGGCTTCCTGCCCACCGAGGACACCAACATCATCATCGTGCGCACGGAGGCGGCACCCGATGTCGGCTTCCAGGCCATGCTCGACCGGCAGCGCGTCGTGGCCGAGCGGATCCTCGCCGATCCCGACGTCCTCTACATCAACTCCAACGTCGCCCAGAGCTTCTTCAATCCCACGCTCAACCGCGGCTCGATCTTCGTGCAGCTGAAGGTGCGCGGCGATCGCCAGGCCAAGGGCAGCATCACGCGACGTGCAGACCCGGCTGCGCCGCAACCTGGCCGGCATCCCCGGCATACGCGCCTTTCCGGTTCCCCTGCAGAACCTGCGCATCGGCAGCCGCGGCGGCGCCGCGCTCTATCAGTACACGCTGACCAGCGTCAATCAGGCCGAGCTCTACGAGAACGCCCAGCGCCTGATCGATCGCGTGAAGGCGGCGCCGGGCTTCACCGACGTGACGTCCGACCTGACGCTCGGCGCCCGGCAGCTGTCGCTCGACATCGACCGCGACGAGCTGGCACGCCTCGGGCTGACCATGGACGTGGTGCGCTCGACGCTCTACTCCGCCTTCGGCATCCGCAAGCTCGCCACCGTCTACACGCCCTCCAACGACTACGCGGTGCTGATCGAGACGGACCGGGCCCAGCAGCTCGATCCGGCCGTGCTCTCCAAGATCTACGTGCGCTCCAACACGGGCCAGCAGGTGCCGCTGAGCACGGTCACCAAGGTGAAGCTGGGACCGGGCCCGGTCTCGGTCGCACGCCAGAGCCAGTTGCCGGCCGTCACCATCACCTTCAACCTCGGCCCCGGCTACACGCTGGGCGAGGCGGTGGGCGCCATGCGCGAGCTCGAGCGCGAGGTGAAGATGCCGGCCACCATCACCGGCCAGTTCGCCGGCACCGCGCAGGTGTTCGAGAACTCGTTCCGCGACCAGCCGATCCTGATCGGCGCGGCGATCCTGACGATCTACATCCTGCTCGGCATCCTCTACGAGAGCTTCATCCACCCCATCACGATCCTGTCGGGACTGCCCTCGGCCAGCCTCGGCGCGCTGCTGATCCTCTACCTGTTCGACGTGGAGCTGACGATCATCGCCATGATCGGCATCATCCTGCTGGTCGGCATCGTCAAGAAGAACGCCATCATGATGGTGGACTTCGCCATCGAGGCGCGAGCGCGCGGGGCCTCGCCCCACGACGCCATCCGCGAGGCCTGCCTGCTGCGCTTCCGGCCGATCATGATGACGACCATGGCGGCGCTGTTCGGCACGCTGCCGATCGCGGTCGGCTGGGGTGCCGGCGCCGAGCTGCGCCAGCCGCTGGGTCTCGCCGTCGTCGGCGGGCTCGCCGTGTCGCAGCTCCTGACCCTCTACATCACGCCGGCGATCTACCTCACCTTCGAGCGCTTCGGCGCCTATCTCGGGGCCGGCCGGCGCGAGCACGTCCCCGCCGCTGGCGAGGCCCATCCCGAGAAGCCGCGCGCCGCCGCGGAGTAGGTTGGTTCGAGCGAATAGCGATGACCCAACACCTGACGGGAATACGACCTATGTTGGGTCTGCGCTTCGCTTGACCCAACCTGAGCGCTATACGCGGCTCAGCGGAAGGCGAGCCGCCCGGGCAGCCGGCTCATGGTGCACGGCACGCCGATGGGAACCCACGACGTATTGTTGAGAAACAGATCGCAGCGCGCCAGCTGCACGCCCAGATGCGTGTTCATGCAGACGGTGTCGCCGAGCTTGAAGTCGCTGTCGCGGAAACGGCACCGGCAGGGAATGGGCTCGCCGGTCGCGCCGCTGATCACGCCATGATACGGCGACGTGGGCCAGGCCGGCGGCGGAACGCCCGCCGGCGCACCACCCTCGGCCTCCTCGACGGCACGGGAGGGGTGCAGCGGCACCAGCAGTGTCGCGGCCACCAGGGCCGCGCAGGCGAGGCTGAGCTTTGGCATCGCTACCTCATATGCGCGGCAGCTTAGCACACCGATAGCGTCGCCGAAACAGAGGCCCGCTGGACTTCACCGACGCGTTCCGTTAGTCGCCCCGAGCCTGCCCTTCCGCGCACCCTGCCCGCGCACTCCTGGAGATTACCCCGATGCCTTTCGCCGCTGCTCCCTGGCCGTACCTGATGCCGATCGTGCTGCTCGTCTGCTCCAACGTGTTCATGACGTTCGCCTGGTACGGCCATCTCAATTTCAAGGCGCGGCCGCTCATCCTGGTGGTGCTGGCATCCTGGGGCATCGCCTTCTTCGAGTACTGCCTGGCGGTACCGGCCAACCGCTACGGCCACGCGGTCTATTCGGCGGCCCAGCTCAAGACCATGCAGGAGGTGATCACGCTGATCGTATTCAGCGGCTTCTCGGTGCTCTACCTGAAGGAGCAGCTCTCCTGGAACCACGCCATCGGCTTTGCGCTGATCGCTGCCGGCGCGGCCTTCGTCTTCACAGGCAAGTCATGAACGCGCGCCGCTACAGGCCGCGCACCAGGTTGCCCACCATCAGCACCATGTAGGCCACCATCGCCAGCCAGTATTCCTGGTGCGGCAGGTAGCGCGGCACGTTGATGCCGACGGCGCCGAACTTGGAGACCAGCGCGAGGACGGCGAGCAGGACCGAGATCAGGAACACGAAGATCGACGGCGGATTGAGGCGCATGGATTCCCCCAGGAGAAGCGAATAGCGAGTGGCGAATAGTAAGCAGGCAAAGGTGCGTAGGGAAGCGCGCGCGACGCCCAGCGCCCCTATTCGCTATTCCCTACTCGCTATTCGCTTCTTCAGAGGGCCTTGGCGGGTGCCGGCAGGGCTGGCGCAGCGGGCTCGGCTTCGATGATGAAGCGGACGGGCGCATCGGCCCGGTCGGCGCCCTCGCCCGTCACCCGGCAGGTGACGAGAAGCAGGCGCATCGCGCCCGAGCGCAGGGCACGCGCGGCGTTGCCGCCGACGGTCTTCAGGTCGACGACCTCGAGCTGGCGCTCGCGCCCGTCGCGGCCGGCAATGGTGATGCGATCGCCCACGGCCAGCGGCTTGGCGAACGGCGTGGGGCTTTCCACCTCCGCGCGGGTGAGCCAGTAGCCTTCATCGCCGACGGTGACGCCCTGGGCGGGCGCCTTGGTGGCGACCGTGTCGAACGACAGGCCAGGCCGTGACGCATCCAGCGCGTGGCCGAAGCCGCGGTTGAGGAGGAGGTCGCTGCGCAGCACGCCCACGCCCGTCGCGACGGCCAGGGCAAAGCCCACCGCGAAGATCGCGCGCGTCTTCGACACGACGAACACGCGGCTCTTCAATGTCGCATTGCTGGCCATCAGTCGCCTCCGGTCAGTCGGCACCTACAACTCATATAAACGAAGATGGTGGAAGTGTGGAGGAGGGGGGTAGGGGAGAAGACCCGCCTTGACCCGGTCAGCCCCTCCTCCACACGCTGCGCCGCGGGGAGGCATAGACGCGGCGCAGATGGCGCCAGAACCCGAGATTGATGGCGAACAGCGCGGCGAACGCGACGCTCAGCAGCACGCGGGACAGCTCGGGGCTGGTTTGTGCCCGATGGATCGATTGGGCAGCCTGGGCTGGCCGCTCGGCGCGGAAAGCCGCCGGGGTCGACACGGACGAATCGGGCTGGATCGCCTCCTTGGCGAGCGTCGGCAGGGATACGGCGTAGGCCCGGCTTTGGCCCGCGTCGAACGACAAGGCAATCGCCCAGAACAAGATCAATGCGAGCGCAAAATCCATCGCCCCGCGCCGCAGTCCAACCTTCTTTCCCGCACCCAGCATCATGCCAATCCCCTCGTCGTCGGCCTCGCTCTTCGACTCAATCGTGCTCCCGTCGTCTAGACGAGCAAACAAGCAGTCCACTGCGGCGTGGGTAGGCCGGGAATGTGGCTGGTCGTTTGGTTTCATGTGGCCGAATTAAGTAAGGTTAGCGGCGTGTCCTGCCAGCAACGCGCCCCGCGCGGGCGATCCGTCGCCGCGCCGCGACCGCGACCCGATTCTCGATTGTCATCGGCCCGAGCATTTCCGCGCCTGCCTGCGGCCAAGCCTGAGCTGCCGTAAATCGAGCCAAAAGCGGGTGCCTACTCACCAGATCGCGTAGCGCGGGGAAAGCTCGGGGGAGCAATCAGATGACTTGTTGGCGTCTTTGCGCAGGTTTGGCGGCGGCTCTCGTATGGGCGAGCACGGGCAGCGCTCCGCTCCAGTCGGCCACTCCGATCAGCCTGCAACGCGACGGCGCCGTGACGATCGCGGGCCGCGTGCTGCGTTGCGGCAGCGTGCGCAACGTGCTCGACCCGCGCCTGCCCAATCTCGGCGTGGCGGCCCCGGGCGTGCTGGTGCTCAACCCGGGCCTGCTCAACCGGCAATCCGAGATCGTGCGCCTGTTCGTGTTCCATCACGAGTGCGGCCATCACCACGTCGGCGCCAGCGAGCTCAAGGCCGACTGCTGGGCCGTGAACGAGGGCGTGAAGGCGGGCTGGCTGGACCGCCCCGGGCTCGACCAGGCGTGCCGCTCCTTCGGCGACGCACCCCCCACGCCCACCCATCCCTCCGGCGCGCGGCGCTGCGCCAATCTCGACCGGTGCTTCGCTGCGGCAAGCGCGACGCAGGGCAAGTCGCAACAGGCGCGGCAACAGTCGACGACGGCAACGCTGGTGACGGCTTCCGTGACCCGAGAGGCTCCCAGGCTCGTCTCCGGCCCCACGCTCGTGCGCAACGGGACCGGGCGCTAGCAGTCAGTCTTCACGCCGCCAGAGCAGGATCGCTTCGGATGGAATCGCTTTGCCTCGTCTCCAACGTGGCGGCCGAAGCGTAAATCCTGTTCTACAAAGTTTCGAGAGCAAGATTCACGTTCCATGATCGAAGCTGAAGTGCTTCGATCAGAAACGATCTTGCTCCAGGTCCTCGTGCGGGGCGGCGCGATACTGGCGCATGAGGCCCGCGAAGCGGCCGATGAACATGCCGGCCAGCATGCCGGAAATGACGACCTCGGACAGCCAGAAACGCGCCTCGGCGAACAGCGCCGGCTGGGTCGCATGCAGGAACCCGAACTCGTACTTGGTCGTGAAGATCAGGAGGATCAGGATCAGCGTCAGCGGCCCGCCGGCGGTGCGGACGAGGTGGCGCACCTTGTCGGCGCGGATCGGCTGCAGGCCGGCGATCACGATCCCGACCGCGATGCCACCGACCAGCGCCGCCGCCCACGGAACGACCCGCAGCAGCGCGAGCCCGTGCATCTGGTAGAGGCTGAACAGCCCCCAGGCGAAGAACACCGCGGGCAGAATGGCGATGCGCCAGAGCGGCGCCGTCGCCGGCCGCAGGGCCCGGATGCCGATGAACAGCAGGTACGCCAGCAGCACCCAGACCCAGATCGGGGTGTTGCTGACGATTTGCATGATGGGGGTCATCGAAGGCTCCAGGCTCCTGGCGCGGCGGACGTAGATACCCACGACATCGTGGCGAGATCAAACCTAACGCGCGCCTTCGCCCGCTTATCCCGCGCTATCGGCAATTGCGTCGTCTTGGACCCGATTGGGGATGACGTTCGCCGGCCGCTCCGTAGATACCCTGCATCCGCACCGGCCGAGCGCCGATCGCAAGGAGTTGCACATGAAATCGCTTGCCGCGTTGAGCCTGGGTGCCGTGCTGGCCGTCTCGGCCGCCGGTCCCGCCTCGGCTCATTCGTATGGGTGTCACGACGGGATCGCCGCATGGGGCAGGATGTCAAACGGCCTCAACTTCGACCCGCCGCGGCGCTACGACACCGAGCGGCTCGCCCGCAGCCGCGCCATCGCGGCGTGGCGGCAGAAGGTCGCCGCCCGGTGCCCGAGCCGCTCGACCTTCTGGTGGCGCGCCCACGACAAGCGGGTCGATTGCGAGGGCTACGCCGGCGGCGTCGCCTGCCAGGTCCGGGCCGCGCCTGCACGCAAGCTGCTGTATTTCGGGGCTGCCGACTGAGGCGGCAACGACGGTCGATCGGACCGCCTCCACGCGACCGGCGAGGGCTTTGGACCATTTCGTCGCCCTGGGCAGGTGTTCCGCCTCGAGCAGGCCGGACGCCGGAGTGTGTAAGAGCCGCGCCAAGTGGTAAACTCTGCTCTCGTCGTTACCGGGGGATAGAGCCAGATGGCGCCACCAGCCGTCCGACGCGCCGACTTTCTGATGGCGCTAGCCTATGCGACCGACTTGGCCACCGGACAGTCGCGAGATTTCGCGCTGCGGTCCTGCGTGCTGGCGATGCGGCTTGCGGAGGCTGCCGGCCTCGATGTCGATCAGCGCCGCAATGTCTATCATCAGGCGCTGCTCCGCTACATCGGGTGCAACGCCGATACCCACCTGCTGGCGTCGGCGTTCGGCGACGAGATCGCCCTTCGCCAGGACCTGGCCCGCATCGATATGGGCAACCACTCCGAAATCGCCGAGACCTTCGTGCGCGCCTTCACCCGATACTTCGCCGACATGCCGCCCGACGAATTGGCCAAGGCCGTCCAGCAAGGCCTTTCAGAAGCCCTGCAGATCAGCGTTCCGATTCTCGCCGGCCACTGCGAGGTGGCCCAGAGGATCGGGCAGCGGATCGGCCTGTCCCAAGAGATGCGCGACAACCTCGGCCAGCTCTATGAGCGCTGGGACGGACATGGACTGCCGCGGGGCCTCAAGGGCGACGAGGTGAAGCTTGCGGTCCGTCTCGTGACGCTGGCCCAGGATGTGATCGCGGTGAGTGAGGCCTATGGCTTCGAGGCCATGACCTCGATCATCGCCAAGCGCCGCGGCGGCGCCTATGAGCCGGAGCTGGCCGACCTCTTTCTCGCCGACGCCGCGAGCCTGCTCGAGGGCATCGATGGAGCGGTCGACCGCGAGACGATCCTGGCGCTGGAGCCGGTTCCCCACAGCGTTCTCGACGCGGAGGGCTGCGAGGAAGCCTACCTGGCAATCGCCGACATGGTCGACATGAGGATGCCCTTCACGTTCGGCCATTCGCGCGGGGTTGCCGCGCTCGCGGATGCAGCTGCCAAGCACATGGGTCTCCCGCCCTCGGACATTCGCGAGCTGCGCTGGGCAGCGTACACCCATGATATCGGCGAGCTGGCGGTGCCTGTCTCGACATGGATGCGAGCCAGCGCGCTTACGATACGCGAGACCGATGCGGCGCGGCTTCATCCCTATCATGGCGAGCGCGCGCTGGCGTCATTGGGCGGGGAGGGCAAATCCGTAGCGGCGCTGGTCCTGCGCCATCACGAGCACCTCGACGGCAGCGGCTATCACCGTTACGTCCGCGGCAACGACCTCTCGCCGGCCGCCCGCATCCTTGCCGCTGCCGAGGCCTTCCAGACTGCCCGGGAAGCGCGGCCCCACAGGCCTGCGCTCAGCGATGCAGCTGCGGCCGCAAAACTGCGAAACGCGGCAAGGGATGGCAAGCTTTGCAGCCAGGCCGTGGAAGCGGTCCTCACGTGCGCCGGCCAGGCGTCGCGCCGGGGAGCACCCGAGCGCTCGGCGGGCCTGACGCCGCGCGAGACCGAGGTCCTGCGGCTGATCGCGGCCGGGCATACGGCAAAGGAGGCGGCCCGTCTCCTCGAGATCGCGCCCAAGACCGCCGACAACCATATCCAGAATCTCTATTCCAAGATCGGCGTCACCACCAGGGCCGCCGCGGCTCTCTACGCCCTCGAGCGCGGCCTGATGCAGCCGGCAACGTCCGCGGCCTGAAGCAAGATCATTTCTGATCGAGGAACGTGAATCCTGCCCTCTAATACCGGCGAGCGAAAGCTCTAACTCGTGATGACCATCGAGGGTCAACGCGACCGCGACATCGCCCTGAGCTTGTCGAAGGGCGGCGGCGGGCTCCACGCGTGCTTCGCTACGAATATTGCACCAGCACGAAGCAGCCGCAGTTTCTGGCGGAGAAACGCCTTACACCGGCGCGTAATCGCAAGGCCTCAGCCTGATCGCGTCCGATCTCAGTGAGGCGTGCCGGGACACTGCACAATCGCTGACGCGAAGCATCTTGGCAGGCGAGGCCTCGTGGCGTCTCAGGGCCGGGCACGTGGACTTTCTGGCGCTTTAGGCGGCACCGATCAGTCGTCAAACGCTCGGATGCGGCCAAACTTAGTGTGCTCCCCAGCGATGGATGGTCAAGAGCACGCCTCCCGCGCGCTCCGACGACACCGAGCATGCTGGTTCTAGCCGGATTCATCACTTCGCGGCAAAGACGTCTGGCTGATGGCAGAATTGATACTGCTGGTCGAAGCTGCTCATTGCGACTGAGGCTCCGTGATTCCATCCGAAGCGATCCGGCTCTAGGGAATCCTCCTCATGTGCCGGCAGAGCGTTGCCGGCATTGTGCAGAGGCGCAGTCGCACAAAGCGCGACGACACCTCTCACAAAGGACGAGCCGGATGATGCTCGCGACGACGAAGGTCGAGAATTTCGATCGCCTCTTGAAATCTTCTCGACCAAAGGCGCCGAGAAGCGACGGCTCTGACCGTTTGCTCCCTTTGCCCCTGGGCGCCGCCTGCTTCAGCTCCGCCGAGTGCGGGCAGCGTCGACAACTGGCCTGCAACCCCAACAGAGGACTGCGATACCCATGAAGTACATGCTCACCTGGAACGAACGTCCGCAAGGCTCGCCGATGGAGTACGAGAATGCCCAGAAGCGGATCTTGGAGGTCTTCACCCAGTGGAAGGCGCCCGCCAACTTCAAGATCGAGCTGTTCGTCATACGCGTGGGCGACTGGGGCGGGTACATGATGCTGGACTGCGACGATCCGTTGGCGGTCCACAAGTTCTGCTCGATGCTGCCTGCTTTCGTATTCGAGGCGCGGCCGGTGGTTCCCGTCATGGACGCGGTCCGGGTCGAGCTCGAAGCGATCGGCTTCCGCGACGCGCTCAAGGCCAAGTAGCGCCGGAGCGCCTCATCCGACTCGCGGCAACCGGCGGCAGCGGTTTTGACGCCTGCGGGAAGGCGCCGCTCATATCGAGCAGCGCTTTCTGTCAGTGTTCCCCGCCCAGCTAGCCGCGCTTGGCGCGATCGAGCCCGGCCATCTCCTCGTAGACCGCGCATACGGCGGCGGTGTCGTCGGCGCCGTGGCCGGTCGCGAGCACGGCCGCATGCAGCGATGCCGACAGGCCGAACAGCGGCGTCGGGCAGGCGAGGCTGGAGGCGAAGTCGCCGATCACGGTCAGGTCCTTGGTCCAGGTGGCCGAGCGCATGCTGGCGGGGAGATAGGTGCTCTCGGCCATCATGGGCGCGCGCAGCTCGAACACGCGCGAGGTGCCGGCGCCGGAGCTCACGACCTCCACGATCCGGTGCGGGTCGAGACCGGCCTTCATGCCGAGCACCATCGCCTCGGCGGCGGCGACGTTGTGGATCGCCACCAGGTGGTTGGCGACGAACTTCATCTTGCTGCCGTTGCCGAAGGCGCCGAGGTCGTGGACCTTGCGCGCGAAGCCCAGGAACGCCGGCTCGAGCCGCTTGATGGCCGCCGCGTCGCCGCTGGCATAGACGACGAGGTCCTTCACCTTCGCCTGCGCGCCGGTGCCGGAGATCGGGCAATCCAGCGCCGTGTGGCCGGCCGCGGCGAGGATGCGCTGCACCTCGCTCTTGTCGGCCAGCGCCAGCGTGCTGGTCTCGATGACGGTGCGGCCCTTCGTTTGCACCGCAGCAATAGCCTGCGCCGTCTCGCGCACGGCCCCCGGCGTGGGCAGGCTGGTGATGATGTCGCTCGCCGCCTCGGCCACGGCCGCCGCGTCGGCCACGATCTCGATGCCGGCCGCCCGCGCCTCCTCGCACCTGGCAGGCTCCACGTCGCAGCCGACCACCCTCCAGCCGGCGGCGGCGAGGTTCTTTGCGAACGCCCCGCCCATGATGCCGAGGCCAATGACGCCGATGGTCTTGTGCATGCGTTTGCCTCGCTCGGGGTGGATGCGAAAATTGCAGCCCAGGGGCGCTCGGTTGTCAGCTTACGTCGATTGCCTATGCCGCCCAAGGCGGTTATGCAGCGGCAGGAACATCAACTCTCCGCTCAGCCGCTGATGCCGCCCCCGATCCCGCACGTTGGTCCTTTCGATGCACCAGGCCGCCACGCTTGCCGTCCCGCAGCGCCGCAACGTGACGGTGCTGGCCCTGGCGCAGGGCCTGTTCATATCGATCCAGGGCATGGGCGCGGCCGCCACGCCGCTCGCCGGCTACGCGCTGCTCGGGACGGAGGAGAAGTGGCTGGCGACCGTGCCGGTGTTCCTGATGCAGCTCGGCATCATGCTGGCGACGATCCCGGCCTCCTTCCTGATGGCGGCGATCGGCCGCCGCGGCGGCTTCTCCGTCGGCGCGCTGCTCGGGGTTCTGGCCGGGCTCATCGGCTGCGCGGCGCTCTATAGCCAGAGCTTTCCGCTGCTGTGCCTCGCCGCCTTGTTGCAGGGCATGCAGGCGGCGTTCTTCTGGTACTTCCGCATGGCCGCCGCGGACGCGACTGAGCCGGGCTACCGCGCCAAGGCCATCTCGCTCGTGATGGCGGGCGGCGTGCTGGCGGGCTTCCTCGGGCCGCAGACCGCCAAGTGGTCGGTGGACTGGCTGGCGCCGGTGACTTTCGCCGGCGTGTACGTCGCCATGGCCGGCTTCTCGATTGCCGTGCTGGCGCTGATCCAGCTGCTGCGGATCCCGGGCCTCACCACCGCGGAGCGGAGCGCCGGCGGCCGGCCTCTGCGCCAGATCGCCCGCCAGCCGGCCTACCGCGTGGCGCTCGCCTCCTCCGTGTTCGGCTACGCGGTGATGACGCTCACCATGTCGGCGACGCCTCTGGCCATGCTGGCGTGCGGCTTCCACTTCGTCGACAGCGCCACCGTCATACAGGCGCACATCGTGGCGATGTTCCTGCCCTCGTTCTTCACCGGCCACCTGATCGCACGCTTCGGCGTGCTGCCGATGATCGTCGCGGGCGGCCTGATCGAGCTCGGCGGCGCTCTCACCAATCTCGCCGGCGTCGACTTCGGCAACTTCATGGTCGCCAACGTCCTGATCGGGCTCGGCTGGAACTTCGCCTACGTCGGCGGATCGACGCTGCTCACCACGACCTACGCGCCCGCCGAGCGCGCCAAGGTGCAGGCGAGCCACGATTTTACCGTCTACGCGGCAACCGCCTCTGCGGCGGCTCTGTCGGGCGTACTGCAGGCCAAGGCCGGGTGGACGGTCATCAACCTGGCCGCACTGCCGCTGATGGCCGTGCTGATCTCCGCGGGACTGTGGCTGATGGCGCGCCAGCGACGCATGGCCACGGCTCCCGCCGAATAGCCGAATTCGGCTATAGTTCGCGCATGGGCGATCGCTACGACAGGAACCTCAAGCGGCCTCGGCACCCCGCGCTGCGCGGCCTGAAGCCTCCCTCCGATATCATCGCCTGGGGGCTGCCGGCGCGTATCGGCCACAACCAGGGCCCACCGCTGGAGGAGCCGCCGGCCGATGCCTTCGTGCGCTGGCGTTGGCGCAAGGCCTACAAGGAAGCCTGGAAGAACCCGCCGCTGTCGGTCCTCAAGCTGCGCGTGGCGCGCGCCGAGGCCGCCGGCGTGAGCTATCGCGAGTACATGCTCGAGCTGCTCGACACCGGCCGCCACCTGCAGGCCGGCGACGCAGCAAAGCGAGGCGGGAAGAAGTGAGGCCGCGCCTGGACGCTCCTTGCAACGTCGCTTCTAGGCCAGATAGCTGCTGAGACGCTTGCCCGGCAGCAGATCGTAGGGCGCCCTCCAGCCGGGGAGCGCGGCTATTCGGCCAGCCCACGCATGAATGGCCGGATGACTGGCGGCGAGATCGTATCCGGCTTCCTCCTTCGGAAAAGACAGATAGCCGATCATGGAGACGTCCGCGATCGTGGGTGCGTCGCCCACGACGAAGTCGCGATCGCCAAGATGCCGATCCAGGATCCCCAGGTAGTCGTCGATGCGCTTGCGCATGAACGTCAGCACGTGCGGGTCGGGCGACGGCGTAAACGCGCGCTGGTAGCGATAGGTCGCCAGGTATCCGGTGAGCTTGTGGTTGTCCCAGAACAGCCAGCGCAGGATTTGGAATTTCTCCTCGGCGTCCTTGCCGCCGAACCGCTGGTAGCGCTCGGCCAGTCGCATCAGTATCGGGGCCGTCTGAGTGAGGCGCGCTCCGTCCTCCTCCAGGACGGGAATTTCGCCCATCGCATTGACCGCCTTGCGCCACTCCGCCGTCCGCGTCACGCCACCGCCGAAATCGGTCCACACGGGCTCGAAACTCTGCCCGCACAGAGTGAGCATGAGCGCGAGCTTGTAGCTGTTCCCGGACTCGGGGAAATAGTGCAGTCGGTATGTCGTCATGGTCGGATGTCTCGTCTTCAATTCCGCGTGCCGCCAGCACTACCCCGACCGGTAGGCTGAAATCACGCCCCAAGTTCCGGCGCGTGCACATGGGCCGTCTCGCAGCCTGAGTCCGGCCCGGCATCGGCTCGCAAGACCTGCTGCCGATATCGGATATCCAGTTAGCACATTCTTTACCGAGCCCTTCTCCGCCGCTGCGTGCGGGTCATCCGCGTGACCGGATTGCAACCGGATCTTCACACAAGGGGCCCTTCATCAGCCCGATGGGCCTGCCTTGGCAATGAGGTTTTCGAGCGTGCCGTTCACTCGCACGTGCGTCCTGGCGCTGGGTTGCGTTCGTCGCCGCCGCCTCGGCGGCTCCCGCGACGGCCGAAACGCTGAAGCTCGGCGGCACCGGCACCGCGACCGAGTTGCTCAAGCGTCTCGGCGCGGTCTTCAAGGCCGACAGCGGTGTCGAGGTCGTGGTGGTTCCCAGCCTGGGCAGCAGCGGCGCCATTCGCGCGGTCATCGACGGCGCGCTTGATCTCGCCGTCACCGGCCGGGCCCTGAAGCCGGAGGAGGCCGCCAAGGGCCTGACCGTTGCGTTCACCGCGCGCACTCCCTTCGTGCTCGCCACGTCGCACCCCAATCCCGACGGACTGGCGCTCGCCGACATCGCCAATGCATTCCGATCCGAGCGCGCCACCTGGAGCGACGGCAGCCCGATCCGAGTGATCCTGCGGCCGCGCGCGGAGAGCGACACGACGCTCATGGGCGAGCTGTTCCCCGGCGTTGCGTCGGCGATCGCGATTGCCCGCCTCCGGCCCGACATCCCGGTGGCCGCTACCGACCAGGACAACGCCGACATGGCCGAGCAAACGCCGGGCTCGCTCGTCGGATCGACGTTGACGCAGCTCGCGCTGGAAGAGCGCAATCTGCGCGTGGTGCCGATCGAAGGCGTCGCTCCGACGTTCGAGAATTTCGAGCGCGGTCTCTATCGATACGCAAAGCCGCTGAACTTCATCGTGCCGGCGCGACCGGCGCCGCTCGTCGAGCGCTTCCTCGCGTTCCTGCGCTCTCCCGCGGGCCAGCGCGTGCTGCGTGAAGCACGTGTGCTGTGAAGGCGCGCCCCGCATCGATCCCCGAGCTCCCCAAGCCTCTGCGGGCGATCATCGGCAGGGTCGGCCTCGGCGTGGCGCTGCTGTGCGGCTTGCTCGGTCCGGTCGTCTACGGGACATTCGAATACTTCGAGCGGGCGGACTTCCTGGAGTTCAAGGCGAGCCTCAACGCCAGCCAGCTCGCCAAGTACATCTATGCGCACGAGACACTGTGGCAATATCAGAGCGTGCGGCTGGCCGAGCTCATCGAGCTGCCGCGTGTCGACCAGGAACCTCTGCGCCAGCGGGTATTCGACGCGCCGGGAGAGTGGTCCTCGAACAGGGGCCGGCAATCTCGGGGCCCGCGCTTCGGCGCAGCGCGCCCATCCTCGTCAGGGGAAGCGTGGTTGGCCGCGTGGAGGCGGAAGCCAGCCTCGCGCCGCTCTTTGCCGAGGTCGGCTGGGTGGCGCTCATCAGCTCCGCGCTGGGGCTGTGCGCCTACCTTGTCTTCCGGGTCGTGCCCTATGCGTGTCCTCGACCGGACGCTCGGTGAGCTCGCAACGCAGAATGCCCGGTTCGACTCGGCTCTCAACAACATGTCCCAGGGCCTCAGCATGTTCGATCGCGAGCAGCGGCTGGTGGTCTGCAACGAGCGCTATGCGGAACTCTACGGGCTGCCGCCGGAGCTGACACGACCGGGAACGACGCTCCAGGCAATCCTCCATCACCGCGTCGCCAACCACCTCTACGCCGTGGCCTCGCCGCAGGACCACGCCGACGAGCTGCTATCGACCATCGGCGACAATCTGCCCCTCATCAGGATCGTCGAGCTTTCGGACGGCCGCGCGCTCGTCGTCAAGCGCCAGCCGATGGCGGACGGGGGATGGGTCGCCACGCACGAGGACATCACCGAGCAGCGCCGCATCGAGGCGCGCATCGCGCACATGGCACATCACGACGCCCTGACCGATCTGGCCAACCGCGTATTGCTGCGCGAACGGCTGGAGGAGGCGCTCGAGCGCAGGCCGCGCGACGACAAGGTGGCCGTGCTGTGCATGGACCTCGACCGGTTCAAGGAAGTGAACGACACCCTCGGCCACCCGATGGGCGACGCGCTGCTGAAGGCGGTCGCCCAGCGCCTGTGCGGCTGCGTGCGCGAAGCCGACATCGTCGCCCGCGTCGGCGGCGACGAGTTCGCGATCCTGCAGCAGGCCGCGGGCCAGCCCGCCAGCGCGACTGCCCTCGCCAAGCGCGTGATCGACGCCGTCAGCATGCCCTACGAGCTGGACGGCCACCGGGTCGTGCTCGGCACCAGCGTGGGCATCGCGGTGGCGCCGGAGGACGGCACCGAGCCGGACAGGCTCCTCAAGCACGCCGATCTCGCGCTCTATCGCGCCAAGGGCGACGGCCGCGGCACCTTCCGCTTCTTCGAGCGCGGCATGGATGCGGCGGCGCAGGCCCGTCGCAAGCTGGAGCTCGACCTGCGCACCGCATTGAGCACGGGCGCCTTCGAGCTCTACTACCAGCCGCTCGTCGATCTCGACCGCAACGAGGTGAGCGGCTTCGAGGCGCTTGTGCGCTGGAACCACCCGGAGCGAGGCTTGATCCCGCCCGGCGACTTCATTCCGCTGGCGGAGGAGACCGGACTGATCGTGCCGATCGGCGAATGGGTGCTGCGGCGGGCCTGCGTCGAAGCCGCCGGCTGGCCGGAGCAGGTCAGGGTTGCCGTCAACCTGTCGGCGCTGCAGTTCAACGCCAACAATCTGGTGGAGCTGGTGTTCAGCGCGCTCAGCGCGTCGCAGCTCGCCGCCAGCCGGCTGGAGCTCGAGATCACCGAAACCGCCCTGCTGGACAACACCGACTGCACGTTCGCCATCCTGAAGCGGCTGCGCGAGATGGGCGTGCGCATCTCGCTCGACGATTTCGGCATCGGCTATTCATGCCTGAGCTACCTGCGGCGCTTCCCGTTCGACAAGATCAAGATCGATCGCTCCTTCATTCGCGACATGGGCAGCGATCAGCAATCGGTGGCCATCGTCCAGGCGGTCATCGGTCTGGGGGCGAGCCTGGACATGGAGACGGTGGCGGAGGGCGTCGAGTCGCGCGACGAGCTCGATTGCCTGCGTGCGTTCGGTTGCACGGAGGCGCAGGGCTTCTTCATCAGCCCGCCTCGACCTGCCGGCGAGGTCGCCCTGATGCTCGCCACCGTGCGCGGCAGGATCGAACTCGCCGCCTGAGCGCGGATGACGCCGCCGCTTCACCGGGCGCGCCGTGCCTGCGGCCGTCCACCGCTGCTCCAAACGACGTATTTCTCGTATTAACAAAGGCTTGACCGGAACCGACCAGGTGTCGCGCTGGCGTTAACTCGGGTTGTCACACAGCTATTACATTACTGCGCTCTACCAGGCCCGCGATTGAGCCGTCTGGCCGGGCATGGCGCCTGCGCACTCGGCTCGCCAACGCAGGTGAGGTGATAAATGCGGAACGCAATATCGGGTCTCGGGCGGGCGGCCGTTGCGGCAGCCGTGCTCGCCATCGGGGCTACCGGCGCGCGCGCTGCCGACATATCGGGGGCCGGCGCGACGTTTCCCTATCCGATCTACGCCAAGTGGGCCGACTCCTACAAAAAGGAGACCGGCGTCGGCATGAACTATCAGTCCATCGGCTCCGGCGGCGGCATCAAGCAGATCAAGGCCAAGACGGTCACCTTCGGCGCCACCGACGCACCGCTGACGGGCAAGGACCTCGACGACAGCGGCCTCAGCCAGTTTCCGGCGGTCATGGGCGGCATCGTGCCGGTCGTCAACCTCGACGGCATCAAGCCCGACGAGCTCGTGATCGACGGCCCGACGCTCGCCAAGATCTTCCTCGGCGAGATCACGAAGTGGGACGACGCCGCGCTCAAGAAGCTCAACCCGAACTCCAAGCTGCCGAGCCAGGCGATCGCCATCGTGCATCGCTCGGACGGATCGGGCACAACCTACAACTTCGCCTACTACCTGGCCGAGGTCAGCGCGGACTGGAAGTCGAAGGTCGGCGTCAACACCGCCCTGCAGTGGCCGGCCGGCATCGGCGCCAAGGGCAACGAAGGCGTTGCCAACAACGTGGCCCAGACCAAGGGCTCGATCGGCTACGTCGAGTACGCCTACGCCAAGCAGAACAAGCTGACCTTCACCAAGATGATCAACAAGGACGGCAAGCCGGTCTCGCCGACCTCGGAAGCGTTCCAGGCGGCGGCTGCCAATGCCGATTGGAAATCGCAGCCGGGTTACGGCGTGATCCTCGCCAACCAGCCGGGCGAGAAATCCTGGCCGATGACCGCGGCCACCTGGATCCTCGTCTACAAGCAGCCGTCGGACGCCACTGCGACGGCCGAGGCGCTCAAGTTCTTCGCCTGGGGTTACTCCAAGGGCGGCAAGATGGCCGAGGAGCTCGACTACGTCCCGATGCCCGAGAAGGTGGTCGCGGACATCCAGAAGTCCTGGGCCTCCGACATCAAGGACTCCGGCGGCAAGCCGCTCTTCACGCACTGAACCGGCGAAAAGCCAGGAAAGGCGTCGCACGGGCGCCTTTCCTTCCTCATCCCCACCTTGCGGCACGGTCAAGACGGCTTGTGCCGAACTCAGTTTGACGGCTTAAGTCGGCGCTTCCAGCGAACCCGCCATTGGGTTCGCCTCCAGATCGAGGAGCGCCGATCATGCCGCCCGCCGGGAGGCGATTGGTGACCGATATCGCACTACAGGGTGCCGCGATGAGCCCGGGGGAAGTCCCCTCCCGCGCCAAGATCCTGCAACGGCTGCGGATGGGCGACGCGGTCTTCCGCATCATCACCCGCAGCGCCGCCATCACCGTGCTGATGCTACTCGGCGGCGTGATCTTCTCGCTCGTGGTCGGCTCGCTGCCGGCCTTCCGCGCCTTCGGCCTCGACTTCGTCACCACCGAGGTGTGGAACCCGGTGACCGAGAAGTTCGGCGCGCTGGCTCCGGTCTACGGCACGCTCGTCACTTCGATCATCGCCATGCTGATCGCCGTTCCGGTCGGCCTGATGGTGGCCTTCTTCCTGACCGAGCTCTGCCCGATGTGGCTGCGCCGGCCGGTCGGCATCGCCATCGAGCTGCTCGCCGGCATCCCCAGCATCATCTACGGCATCTGGGGCCTGTTCGTGTTCGCCCCCTTCCTGCAGCAGACGCTGCAGCCGGCCCTGATCTCGGCATTCGGCGACATCCCGATCCTGTCCTCCGTGTTCGCCGGCCCGCCCTACGGCATCGGCATCCTCACCGCCAGCCTGATCCTCGCGATCATGGTGCTGCCCTTCATCACCTCCATCTCGCGCGACGTGTTCGACGCGGTCCCGCCCGTCCTGAAGGAGGCGGCCTACGGCGTAGGCTGCACCACCTGGGAGGTGTTTCGCTCGGTCGTGCTGCCCTACACGCGGGTGGGGGTGATCGGAGGGGTCATGCTCGGCCTCGGGCGCGCGCTGGGGGAGACCATGGCGGTGACCTTCGTCATCGGCAATGCGCACAAGATCTCGGCATCGCTCCTGCACCCGGGCACCACCATCTCCGCCTCGATCGCCAACGAGTTCACCGAGGCCGTCGGCGACCTCTACACCTCCTCCCTGATCGCGCTGGGCCTTCTCCTGTTCGTCATCACGTTCATCGTGCTGGCGATCGCGCGCTACATGCTGATGCGCATCGAGCGCCGGATCGGATAGCGCCATGGCCGCCACCGTCAACAACAGGCTCTACGTCGGACGCAAGCGCCGCAACGGCATCATGATGGGCCTGGCCTACCTCGCGACCCTGTTCGGTCTGGGCTGGCTCGTGCTCATCCTGGGGGTCCTGCTGTGGGAGGGCTTCAGCGGCCTTTCGCTGCAGGTATTCACGGAGATGACGCCGCCGCCCGGCGGCTCGGGCGGCCTGCTCAATCCGATCGTAGGCAGCATCATGCTGACCGTGCTGGCGGTGGCGATCGGCACGCCGATCGGCATCCTGGCCGGCACCTATATGGCCGAGTACGGCCGCCACGACCGCCTGACCAGCGTCGTGCGCTTCATCAATGACATCCTGCTCAGCGCGCCCTCCATCGTGATCGGTCTGTTCGTCTACGAAGTGATGGTGGCGCCGATGGGCCATTTCTCCGGATGGGCCGGTGCCGTCGCGCTGGCGGTGATCGTTATCCCGGTCGTGGTTCGCACCACCGAGGACATGCTGGTGTTGGTACCCGACACGCTGCGCGAAGCGGCCGCATCGATCGGCCTGCCGCGGGCCTACATGGTGCGCAGGATCGCCTACCGCGCGGCGCGCGCCGGCATCATCACCGGCGTCCTGCTGGCGATCGCCCGCATCACCGGAGAGACCGCACCGCTCCTGTTCACCGCGCTCAACAACCAGTTCTGGAGCACCAACCTGAATGCGCCGATGGCGAGCCTTCCGGCCGTCATCTTCCAGTTCGCCCTCTCGCCGTATGCCGACTGGCAGAAGCTGGCCTGGACCGGGGCGCTCATCATCACCGTCACCGTGCTCGCGCTCAGCATCGTCGCCCGGGCGCTCACCGCAACGAGAAAGACATCATGAGTATGGCAGCCGTGAATGCCCCCACCGGCAAGTCTTCGACCGTCGCCACTCCGATCGCCACGCACGCGGCGATCGACACGACCGGGCTCGCCGAGAAGGTGACGATCCGCAATCTCGACTTCTACTACGGCCAAAGCAAAGCCCTGAAGGGCATCAGCCTGCCGCTCTACGCCAACAAGGCGACCGCTTTCATCGGACCGTCGGGCTGCGGCAAGTCCACGCTGCTGCGCGTCCTCAACCGGATGTACGACCTCTATCCCAACCAACGTGCCACCGGCGAGGTGTCCTTCGAAGGCGAAGACATCCTGGACCCCAAGCAGGATCTGAACCTGCTGCGCTCGCGCATCGGCATGGTGTTCCAGAAGCCGACGCCGTTCCCGATGTCGATCTACGAGAACATCGCCTTCGGCATCAGGCTCTACGAACGCCTCCCGCGGGCCGAGATCGACAAGCGCGTCGAAACCGCTCTCCGCCGCGCCGCCTTGTGGGACGAGGTCAAGGACAAGCTCGCCTCCAACGGCTTGAGCCTGTCCGGCGGCCAGCAGCAGAGGCTGTGCATCGCCCGCACCGTGGCGGTAAAGCCCGAGGTGATCCTGTTCGACGAGCCCTGCTCCGCCCTCGACCCGATCTCGACGGCCAAGATCGAGGAGCTGATCGACGAGTTGAAGAAGGACTACACGATCGTGATCGTGACGCACAACATGCAGCAGGCCGCGCGGGTCTCCGACTTCACCGCCTTCATGTATCTCGGCTTGCTCGTCGAGTTCGGTCCGACCCAGATGATCTTCACCTCGCCCACCGACCGGCGCACGCAGGACTACATCACCGGACGGTTCGGATAAGCGCCGCCGCCCTCGCGAAGAAAAAGACGACCCCGGAGCCGAACATGCAACCGCACACGATCGCCTCCTACGATGCAGATCTCGAGGCGTTGGACGAGCACGTCAGCGATATGGCACACCGCGCCGAGGCCTCGCTCGCGGACGCGGCGACGGCGCTGTTCGCCGGCGACGTCCAGCTGGCCCAGAAGGTGATCGCCGGCGATGCGGCCATCGACCTCCTGCAACACAACATCGAGGAGAAGGCCATTTCCACCATTGCCACGCGCCAGCCCGTGGCGGTGGATCTGCGCCAGATCGTGTCGACCATCCGTATCGCCAGCGACCTGGAGCGCATCGGCGACCTCGCCAAGAACGTCGCCAAGCGCGTCATCGCCATGGGCGAGCAGCCGGCCTCCGTCAAGGTCGCGTCCAGCCTTGCGCCGCTCGCGGCACGCGTACGCGAGCAGCTCCAAAGCGTCAGCGGCGCCTATCGCCAGCGCGACGACGGCGCCGCGCTCGAGGTGTGGCGGTCGGACGGGGCCATCGACACGCTGCACACCTCGCTCTTCCGCGAGCTGCTGACCTACATGATGGAGGACCCGCGCAGCATCGGCTTCTGCGCCCACCTCCTCTTCTGCGCCAAGAATCTCGAGCGCATCGGCGACCACGCGACCAACATCGCCGAGACCACGCACTACATGATCACGGGCGACATGCTCGCGGGCGAGCGCCCGAAGGCTGACGGAACGAGTGGCGTCGAACCGAGTTGGGGGCCCAACGCGACCTGAAAGGAACAGGGAGACCGATGCCGCCACACATCCTCGTCGTCGAAGACGAAGAACCTCTGCTGGAGCTGCTGCGCTACAACTTCGAGAAGGCCGGCTACGCCGTCGAGACCATAGCCGACGGCGATTGCGCGGAGGCGCGCCTCAAGGAGACGGTGCCCGACCTGCTGGTGCTGGACTGGATGCTGCCCGGGCTCTCAGGCATAGAGCTGTGCCGGCGGCTGCGCCAGGCGATCGCCACCAGGAACCTGCCCGTCATCATGCTGACCGCGCGCGGCGAGGAAACCGACCGGGTGCGCGGCTTCGAGACCGGCGCGGACGACTACGTCACCAAGCCGTTCTCCGTCAACGAGCTGGTGGCGCGCGTCGCCGCGCTGCTGCGGCGGATGCGTCCGCTGCTGGTCGCCGACGTGCTGACGGTGGGAGACATCGAGCTCAACCGCACGGCCATGTCGGTGCTGCGGCGCGGGCAGACCATCCATCTCGGCCCCACCGACTATCGGCTGCTCGAGTTCTTCATGCAGGCGCCCGGTCGCGTGTTCACGCGCGGCCAGCTGCTCGACGGCGTGTGGGGCAACGAGGTCTACGTCGACGAGCGCACGGTGGACGTGCACATCGGCCGCCTGCGCAAGGCGCTGGTACGCGCCTGGCGCGCCGACCCGATCCGCACGGTGCGCGGCGCCGGCTACAGCTTCGAGGCGCGGTGAGATCGCGCGGCGGCGCAAGCTTCCAGCTGAAGCGATCCTGCGCTGGGCGGTCATACGGCCGTTACACGCGCGCGGCATGATGCGATGTGACCGGAGCTTAGTGAGACCTCGCTCCCTGCAGTGAGAATACATCGACAAAGGCTGCTCGGCTCATTGTGTGCGTAACGTGTCCGCGTAGAGCCGCGGCAGCTGGTTGGTTCGGACGCGGTACGCCTTCAACAGCGTCCGATTCGAGGCCAGCCCGGTGGCTGCGTATCGCCTACCCCGCTGGCGAGCAGTTGCCGGGCTGGCTCTCAGCCCCCTTCGCGCGGTGCGCCTCCCTCGTCACATCCCTGCAACGCGAATCCGCTCACTTGCCGCCCGCGACATCCGCCACGAGCGGCACATCCGGCACCGCAGGAGGGAACACATGCTCACGCTTTCCAATGCCACCCGCAGCGCGACCGCCGAGCTCCTGCAGCAGGCCGTGCACCGCAACAGCGTCTTCAGCCTCGACGGCCTGCGCGAGCGCGCCTTCACGCGCGCGTTCCAGAACCTGGTCTACCCGCAGATCTGGGAAGACCCGGTCGTGGACCTCGAAGCGCTCGAGATCACGCCGGCCTGCCACGTGCTCGCGATCGCGTCCGGCGGCTGCAACGTGCTGAGCTACCTCGTCGCCGATCCCGCGGGGATCACCGCCGTCGACCTCAACAGCGCCCACGTCGCTCTCGTCCGCCTCAAGCTCGCGGCCGCGCGCCATCTCGACAGCCACGCGCAGCTCTACGCCCTGTTCGGCAACGCCAGCGACCCCGGGAACGTCGGGATCTACGATGAGGTCCTTCGGCCGCGGCTCGACCAGATGACGCAGAGCTATTGGAACAGCCGCGACGCGTTCGGCCGGCGGCGCATCGAGATGCTCTCTCGCGGCCTCTACCGCTTCGGCCTGCTCGGCCGCTTCATCGCTGCCGTCCACCTGCTCGGACGCGTGCTCGGCGCCGATCCGCGCCGGATGCTGGACGCGCGCGACCGCGAGGAGCAGCGCGAGATCTATGCGCGCACGCTGGCGCCGCTCTTCCGGCACCGGCTGGTGCGGTGGATGCTCGACAACCCCGCCTCGTTGTTCGGCCTCGGCATCCCGCCGGCGCAGTATCAGGCACTCGCCGGCAGCAGTCCCGGCGGCATGGCGGAGGCGATCGAGACGCGGCTGGCGCGACTGGCCTGCGATTTCGACCTCGCGGACAACTATTTCGCCTGGCAGGCCTTCGGCCGCGGCTATGCGCCGAAGGGCCACGGCGCGCTGCCGCCCTATCTCGAGCCCGCGAACTTTTCGCTCATCAAGGCACGCGCGGCGCGCGTGGACGTGCGGCTCGTCTCCCTCACCGATCATCTGGTGCGGCAGCGGAACGGGAGCATCGACCGATACGTCCTGCTCGATGCGCAGGACTGGATGACGGACGAGGAGCTCGCCCGGCTGTGGCGCGAGATCACCCGCACCGCCCGGCGCGGCGCGCGGGTGATCTTCCGCACCGCTGCCGCCGACGCCTCTCTTGCCGAGCGCATCCCGCCGGAGCTGTCGAGCCGCTGGCGGTACGAGGCCGCACGCTCGGCCGAGTTGCACAAGCGCGACCGCTCCGCGATCTACGGCGGCTTCCACCTCTACGTCCTGCGCGAGCAAGCCGCGTGAGCGCCCCCGCGACCGGCGCCGCGGAGCGCATGGACCGCATCTACGGCAGCCAGCGCTTCATCTACGATGCGACGCGACGGCCCTATCTGCTCGGGCGCGCGGCGCTGATCCGGTCGCTGGCGCCACCAACCGGCGGGAGCGTGCTGGAGATCGGCTGCGGCACCGCCTGGAACCTCATACGCGTCGCGGATCTCTATCCGGACGCCCGCTGCTACGGGCTCGACGTCTCCACGGCCATGCTGGAGACGGCGCGCAGGTCGATCGCGCGCGCGGATCTCGCGCGGCGCATCGTCGTGGCGCAGGCCGACGCGACCGGCTTCGAGCCGATCGGACTGTTCGGCCGCGCGGCGTTCGATCGCGTCTTCTTCTCCTACTCGCTCTCCATGATCCCCGATTGGCGCGGCGCCGTGACCCGCGCTCTGGACTCGGTGGAGATGGATGGGGCGATGCACATCGTCGATTTCGGCCAATGCGACGCGCTTCCGGCTGCCTTTCGCCACCTGCTGTTCGCCTGGCTCGCCCGCTTCTCGGTGACGCCCATCGCCGACTTCGAGCCGGAGATCGCCCGACTGGCGCAGCTGCGCGGCTTCACATCCCGCGTCTCCCGCCCCTATCGCGGCTACGCCATCCGCGCCGTGCTCGCCGGCAACGGCGCCTTCGACTCGATGAGTCGTTAGCCGGCATCCGCTGCACCTTGCGTTCCTCTCCGTGCCCGAGAGCCTGTTTTCGGCCCGGGAAACACCTGATCGGGGGTCGCCTTGACCCCCAGGGGGCGATTTGCTTCCTTGCACCCGGGCACGGGTTACTCATTTCGCTCGTCCCTCTCCGCACCGAGGATCCCCATGCCGATCATCAACAGCGTCGCCGCCATGCAGGACGAGGTCGCCGCCTGGCGCCGGGACATGCACGAGAATCCGGAGATCCTCTACGACGTGCACCGCACGGCAGGCGTCGTCGCCGAGAAGCTCAAGGCGTTCGGCTGCGACGAGGTGGTGCCGGGCATCGGCAGGACGGGCGTGGTCGGCGTCATCAGGGGTCGCAAGGCCGCATCGGGCAAGGTGATCGGCATGCGCGCCGACATGGATGCGCTGCCCATGACCGAGACGACCGGCCTGCCCTACGCCTCCAAGACGCCGGGGCGCATGCACGCCTGCGGGCACGACGGGCACACGGCCATGCTGCTGGGGGCCGCCAAGTATCTGTGCCAGACGCGCAACTTCGACGGCACCGCGGTCGTCATCTTCCAGCCGGCCGAGGAGGGCGGCGCGGGCGGCAAGGCGATGGTGGACGATGGCATGATGGACCGCTGGAACATCCAGGAGGTCTACGGCATGCACAACATGCCGGGCATTCCCGCCGGCGAGTTCGCCATCCGCCCCGGCCCGCTGCTGGCGGCGAGCGACGGCATCCGCATCGAGATCACCGGCAAGGGCGGCCACGCCTCCCGGCCGCACCAATGCATCGATCCCGTCCTGGTCGGCTCGCATATCGTGACCGCGCTGCACTCGATCGTCTCGCGCAATGTCGACCCGCTGCAGTCGGGCGTCATCTCGATCTGCATGTTCCATGCGGGCGAGGCCTTGAACGTGATCCCGGAGACGGCGGAGCTGTTGGGAACGGCCCGCTCGCTCACGCCGCAGGTGCGCGACCTGATCGAGCGGCGCGTGGTGGAGGTGGCCGAGACGATGGGCAAGCTGCATGGCGCAACCGTCAAGGCCACCTACGAGCGCAAGTATCCGGTGACCGTGAACCACCCCCGGCAGACCGAGTTCGCGGCGGGCGTGGCGGGGCAGGTCGCGGGCCCGGGCAAGGTCGACACCAACACCGTGCCGCTGATGGGCGGGGAGGACTTCTCCTTCATGCTGGAGGCTCGGCCCGGCGCCTTCATTCTGATCGGCAACGGCGACACGGCCGGCGTGCATCACCCCAAGTACGACTTCAACGACAACGCCATCCCCGCCGGCGTCTCCTACTGGGCGCGCCTCGTCGAGACCGCCATGCCGGCGTAGGGGCCCGCGTCAGCCTCTACGGTTGTCATCCCGGGCCTTGTGCCCGGGACCCATCTCGCCGCGAACATCGGCGTTCACGGATGGCTGGATCCCGGTGACGAGCACCGGGATGACACCTGGACGCGAGGACGCGCCTGGCCGCTAAGCGGGCTTCTTGGGCGGCTCGACCAGCTCGAGACGCACGTCGTGGGGCACTGTTAGGAACGCGAAGCGCGCGCCGTTGGGGACCTGTAGCGGACCCTCTTGCAGCTCGGCGCCGAGGCCTTTGAGGCGCGCGATGTCGGCGTCGATGTCCTGGGTGTCGATGGCGAAATGCTCCAGACCCAAGCGTGCCAACGGGCTGCCCGGGCCCAGCTTCTCGCCGGTGCGAGCGTTGGAGAACGTCACGAGCGCGCCGCCTTCCTGCGCGCGGCAGCGCACGAAGCGGTCGCCGAATACGCGCGTCTCGTCGCTGAGAATCTCGAAGCCAAAGGCTCCAACCCACCAATCCGCGGTCTTGCGCGGGTCGGGAGCCTTGATGTGGATGTGGTTGATGCGGAACGGCATGAGGGCTCCTCGCTCGACACTCACGGATGCTTGTGGCGGGGCATGTTACCCCAGCTGGCGCAGCTTGTAGACGGCCGTGTGCAGCACGTGGGCAACCACGGTGCGCCCGTTGGCGATGACGAGCGCGTCGAGGTCGACCAGGCGATGGCCCTTCTTGTCGTAGTTGGCGGCGACGCGGGCTCGCACGCAGAGCTCGTCCCCCACACGCGCGGCCGCGAAGTTCGCCACCTTGCTCCCGGTGTGGATCCACGGCGGCAGCACCACATTCTGCCGCAGCGCCAGATTGCACAGCCGCAGCAGGGCACCGGGATGCGCCAGGCCTTCGCGGGCGTAGATGCCATCGGCTTCGCGCACGTCGCGCAGGTAGTCCGCGCTCGCCTCGGGTGTCATCTGCATGGGCGCCGTGCTCAGCCAGTTGCCCTCGGCGAGGCTCGACTCGTCGGCCGGCGGACGGTCTTGCGGCGGGGTGCGCTGCCGGTAGGTATCGATCGACGGCGGCTTGGCCGCGCCGTCCCCCAGCGACGCATGCCCGGTTGCGCACAGCACGCCCTCGCTCTGCACCACGAGGTCGAGGCCGGCGTTGGCGTCCCGCGCCGTGACCACGGCGATGCGGCCGTCGTAGACGGGCTTGAGGAAGCGGCACTCCATGCGCCCGCGCTCCAGCCAGGCGCGGCCCCAGCGCTCGACGGCGGGATGGCAGGCGTAGGCGTAGACCTCGACGCCCGGCACCAGGCCGCCCGCGAACCCGAGCTTCTGGGCCACGGCATCGTCGTGGATCTTGTTCTCCGACGCGTGCGAGAGGTTGTAGGCCTGGACCTGATAGGTCGTCGACTTGGGTGCGTTCATGTAAGATGATCCACGCCAGAATGGTCCATCGAGGAACACCATTATGCGAGCCCGGCTTTGCGCTGTCATCCTCCTGCGGGGCTACGGCTGAAACCCAGGCCTGGCATCGGGCTTGGCGCTCGCATCGAGACCGTGCCGGTGAATTCCGGTCCTTGAGGGCATATTCCCCTGCTTTTTTGTGCACGTGGTGACAGCGCCACAGCGCCGCCGCCGGCATTATCCTAGATTGGCAAGGGATTCGGCCCTGCGCCGAGACATTTCCTGCCAACGAACGGGGTGCAGCGCTTGCAACGCCGAACCTTCCTGATGTGCACTGCCGCAGCCCTGAGCGAGGCTGCGTTCTCCTCCCTGGCCTGGGCCGTTCCCAAGCCCTACAGCTGGGAGGCGATGCCGCCCAACGGCAACGGCGAAGCCTTCGTGAAATGGATGGTGGCGAACCGCGGCGAGGACACCCATTTCCTGGCGCAGCGCTTCACCCGCTACCAGACGCTGGTCGCCAATCGCGACGTGCTCGACGATCGCAACAAGCGCGCCTTCCTGATGACGCCGCGCGAGGAGTTCACGCTCAAGCGTAACCAGGGCCGCGCCTACGACCACGCCTTCCTCGACATCGGCTACGGAGTGACCATCTCCGGTCCCCACGTCGTCAGCCGCATGACCACTTCGCTCGAGGTGAAGTTCGGCGAGAAGGTGCTCGAGATCGGCACCGGCTCCGGCTACCAGTCGGCCTACCTTGCCAACCTCACCGACAAGGTCTGGACCGTCGAGATCATCAAGCCGCTCGCCGAGCGCACCCGCGGCGTCTATGACGGGTTGATCGAGCGCGGCTACAGCGAGTACAAGGCGATCAGCAGCAAGAACGCCGACGGCTACTACGGCTGGCAGGAGGCAGGGCCGTTCGACAAGATCATCGTCACCTGCGGCATAGACCACGTTCCGCCGCCCTTGCTGCAGCAGCTGAAAGCGGGCGGAGCCATGGTGATCCCGGTGGGGCCTCCGGGAGCCCAGCGCCTGCTCAAGATCGTCAAGGAGCAGGCTGCCGACGGCATGATGACGGTCACCCGGTCGGACATCTACGGCGGTAAGATCGTTCCCTTCGTGCCGTTCACCAAGCTCGACGGCGACGCCATCAAGGGGACGCACAACCAGCGGTGAGACAGCGCCACGACAAACAACCTCTGTCAGGATCGGCGGCACGCTTTCGCCACGGGGCCGCGGCATGGCTGGCGCGCGCCGGGCTGGTTGCGCGTGCGGGCTACGACACGACCGCGCGCCGCGTCGGCACCTTCAGCGCCAAGCCGATGACCGCGGGAGGCGAAGAGCCGCGGGAGGGCGACGCGGAGCTGCGGCCGACGCCGTTCCTGTACCTATCGGTCGGACTCGTGGCCGGCGCGGTGATCGCGCTGCAGATCGGCATCATGCGTCTCTTCTCGGTCGGCAGCTGGGCGCATTTCGGCTCGCTGGTGGTGAGCCTCGCCATGCTCGGCTTCGGCCTGACCAGCGCCATCATGTGCGTGCGCAAGGGCTGGTTCGAGCGGCACTGGCAGCGCGTGGCGATGACCTCGCTGCTGCTGTTCGGCCCGCTGACGGTGGCGGCCAATCTCGTCGCCCAGCAGATACCCTTCAATGCGATCTTCCTCGTCTCCGACCCGGCGCAGAAGTGGCGGCTGTTCGGCAACTTCCTGCTCTACATGCTGCCGTTCCTGGCCGGCGCCTTCTATCTGGGGACTGTGTTCCTCAAGGCACAGCGGATCTTCGGGCGCGTCTATTTCGCCGACCTGACGGGCTCGGGGCTGTGCGGGCTGCTGTTCCTGGGGGCGATGTACTTCGTCACGCCCGAGAACCTGCTGATCGTTCCGCTGGCGCTGTGGCTCGCCGGCAGCGTGCTGTGGTGCCTGGCCGTCGAGCGCCGGCGGCAGATCGCCTGGCTGGCGGCGACCGCCGTGGCGTGCGTTGCCGTGCACCTGGCGGCGCCGAGCTTCGACGTGCCCAACCTCTCGGTTTCCGACTACAAGGGCGTGTCCTACGCGCGCAAGTTCCCCGACGCCGAGCGCGTCTACGAGCGTGCCTCGCCGTTCGGCTACCTGGAGGTCTACTCCAGCTCGTATCTGCACTTCGCGCCCGGGCTCTCCGACAACGCGGCGTTCAACCTGCCGACCATGCCCGCCAACGCCTACCTCGGCCTCTACATCGACGGCGAGGGCCCGAGCGGCATCATCCGCGACCTGCCCGCGGCCGAGACCGCCTATTTCCGCTACCTGCCGATGATCTACCCCTACCTGATCAAGGAGGCGCCCGACACCTTCGTCGTGCAGTTCGGCGGCGGCATCTCGACGGCGGTCGCGCTCAAGAGCGACTCCAAGAGCGTGACCGTGGCGGAGGGCAACCCGGCCGTCCTCAACGCCTTCCGCTACGACCAGGGCCTGCGCGACTTCACCGGCGACGTGCTCAACAACAAGAAGCTCCGGGTCATCGACTACGAGGGACGGCTGTTTCTCTCCCACACCAAGGACCGCTTCGACATCGTCGACCTGAGCCTCGCCAACTCGGCGGGCCTGTCGAGCCCCGGCGGCTTCGCCATCGTCGAGAAGTTCGCCTACTCGCGCGAGGCCATGGCGAGCTACATGCGCGCCCTGAAGGACGGCGGCATCCTCTCGGTCACGCTGTGGAACAAGGAGGAGCCGCCCAAGTCGGTGCTGAAGCTCTATGCCACCATGGCCGAGGCCGCGCGCCAGATCGACGGCGGCAACATCGCCGACCGCTTCTTCGTGTCCTCGAGCTATCTGTCGACGGCGACGGTGCTCTACAAGCGCGGCGGCTTCACGCCCGAGGAGACGACCAAGCTGCGCACGCACACGCGCGCCATGTCGTTCGACGAGATCTACTACCCGGGCTTCGCCTTCGACGCCAAGGACGCCGAGACCGTCCTCAAGGACTACAAGAACTCGATCTTCCCCGACGAGCCGACGGGAGACCCGAACGCCACCGATGCGCCCAAGCC
The DNA here is from genome assembly GCA_963774165.1 of uncultured Alphaproteobacteria bacterium. Taxonomy (GTDB): domain Bacteria; phylum Pseudomonadota; class Alphaproteobacteria; order Rhizobiales; family Hyphomicrobiaceae; genus AWTP1-13. The sequence goes on from CAVZEC010000012.1 coordinate 428,806, forward strand.
CCCGGAGGGGCCGCCGCCGGAGAACGCCGTGCTGCCCGCCACCACGATGGGCCAGATGGCCTGGCACCACCTGGTGCACGGCGGCTGGGACGAGGTCGCCCGCAAGTATGTGTTCGACTCGCGCCTCCTCACCAATGACCGGCCGTATTTCGCGGCGTACGTGAAGCCGGGCGACCTGCCGCGCGTGACCGACCGGCTGGAGCTGCTGCAGGACGAATGGGGCTTCCTGCTGGTGTGGGCGACGTTGGGGATCGCCTGCATCGCCGCCCTCTCGCTGGTGCTGCTGCCGCTCGCCTTCGGTTGGCGCACCATCTTCAGCCGCAATCCCGGCAAGTTCCGCACCATCGTCTATTTCGCCTGCCTGGGTGCGGGCTACATCATGGTCGAGGTGGGCCTGATCTCGAAGTTCATCCAGGCGCTGAGCAACGCCACGGTCTCGGCCTCCGTGCTCATCACGGGCATGCTGGTGTGCTCGGGGCTGGGCAGCCTCGTCTCCGAGCGCTACTTCGACAGCGCGCGCACCATCATGCCGCGCATCTTCGTGGCGATCGGAGCGCTGCTGATCGGCTACGGGCTGGCGCTCGACAGCGTGCTCGACTGGATCGGCACGTTCCCCTATGCGTTGCGGCTGCTGCTCTGCTTCGTGCTGATCTTCCCGCCGGCGTTCCTGATGGGCTTCCCCATGCCGATCGCCATGACGTGGCTGTCCCGGCTGGGCAAGGACCACATGTTCCTATGGGCGTGGGGCATCAACGGCTGCTTCTCGGTGGTGGGCGCGGCACTGGTGCCTGTCATCGCCACCTCGTTCGGACTGGCGGCCGTGCTGATCTTCAGCGGTTGCGCCTACCTGCTGGCGATCTTCGGGTTCTTCGCGGTGCTGTTGCCGCTGGCGCCCGCCAGAGCCGCGGCGTGACGTGCGCGGCACCGGCGTCCGCCGCCTGCTCGCGCGCCTGATCCCGGCTCTCGTTGCCTTGGGCCCTGCCATGCAAAGCCCGGCAAATGCCGCGCAGACCGGAGCCGCGAGAACCGAGCTCGTCGCCTTCGACAATTCACCGTTCCCCTACTCCGGCCAGCCGCCGGGCCAGGACAAGCCGTTCTTCGACGTCGAGAAGGACGGCCGGCGCGGGCATACCTCTCCGCGCGGCGGCATCTATTGGGAGGACGCCACCTACAGCGACCGCCGCGTGCTGCTGCACATCCCACGCGGGTTCAATGCGGCGCTGCCGGCGGTGATGGTCGTCTACTTCCACGGCAACCTCGCCAACCTCGAGGGCGTCGTGCACCGCCACCAGCAGGTGCCGCGGCAGCTCTCGGAGTCGGGTCTGAACGCGGTGCTGGTGGCGCCGCAGCTCGCGGTCAACGCCGCGGATTCGAGCGCCGGGCGCTTCTACGATGCCGGCCATTTCCGCCGCTTCGTGGAGGAGGCGGGAGTCCGTCTCGCGAAGCTGCACGGCGACCAGCGCGCGCGGGGGGCCATCGAGAGCCTGCCGGTGATCGTCTTCGCCTACAGCGGCGGCTATGCGCCCGCCGCGTGGTCCGCGCACCACGGAGGCATCGGCGACCGCCTGCGCGGCATTATCCTGTTCGACGCGCTCTACGCCGAGATGGACAAGTTCGCCGCCTGGATCGAGCACCGCGAGTCCGCGTTCTTCTTCAGCGCCTACACGCGCTCCGCCCGCGACGAGAACCTGGTGCTGCAGAAGATGCTGGCCGAGCGGAGGGTCGATTTCACCACCGCTCTGCCCGCGCGCCTGGGACCCGGGCGGGTCGCATTCTATGCGACGGCGGAGGAGATCACGCACAGCGAGTTCGTCAGCAAGGCCTGGGTGGACGATCCGCTGCGCGAGACGCTGGCGAAGATCCCCGGCTACCCCCGCACGCCCCCGCCCAAGGCCCGCAAGCGCTGAGGCTCGCGCCGCCTGGAAGTCGATCCTGTCCAACAAGGGAATCCTGCCCTTGTTGTGGGAGATGGCGCCGCGACACCCGAACCTGCTGCCGGCGTACTTCGAGGACGACCCGGCACGCGCGCGGCTGCAGGGTCGCTACGCCAAGAAGCCGCTCTACTCACGCGAGGGTCAGAACGTGCTGCTCATCGACGGCGACATGGTCGTCGACCGGGACGGCGGCCTCTACGGCAACAACGGCTTCGTCGTGCAGCAGCTGGCGAGGATGCCGCAGTTCGACGGCAACTATCCGGTAATCGGCAGCTGGGTCATCGGCGACGCCCCCGGCGGCATCGGCATACGCGAGGACGTCACCCCCATCACCAAGAACACGTCGCGGTTCATTCCCCACGCGATCGAGCCGTGAGTGGATCGCGACGATGTCGGTAACGAGAAATCCTGGGAGCCTGAGATGAACATGCAAGATTTCAGTGGACTGCTGTTGTTCGCCCTCTATTTCACGACAAGCGTCGCGTCGGCCCGCCGCTCGCTTGTGGCTTGCGGGATTCGCAGGAAACCCGGATATTCGTGCTGTCTGGGCATCAGTGCGGAGCCGCGGCCGGAGCGCCGCGATCGGGGATGTCATGCGAGATTTTTCGGTCGCTTTCGTGCTTGGATCGATGCTGGTTCTGTCTGGGATGGCCCCCGTGCAAGCTGCGGAACTCCAGGTCTTGGCGGGCGGCGGCATAGCCGCTCCCTTGAACGAGATCATCGCCCAGTTCGAGAAGGCCTCCGGCCACAAGATCGTCGTCCGCTATGGAACGACGCCCGAACTCATCAAGATGGCGACCGCAGGCGGGCCGTTCGACCTGTGCGTCGTCCCGCAGGACGTGCTCAAGGATGCCGGCGCTCGCGCGCAGGTCGCACCGGGCCCGACACCCGACGTCGCTCGCGTAGGTCTGGCGGTCGCCGTCCGCGCCGGCGCTCCCAAGCCCGACATCGGCACGCCGGAAGCCCTCAAGCAGACGCTGCTCAAGGCGCAATCCATCGCCTCGATACCGGCAAGCGCAACGGGCACCCAGCTTGCAGGCGTATACGAGCGACTCGGGATCGCGGAGGCGATGAAGGCCAAGACCAAGGCGCAACCGGCGCCGGCCAAGATCATCGAGGCGGTTGCAAGCGGCGAAGCGGAGCTCGCCGTCTTCCTCGTGAACGTGCTGACGGATCCCCGCCTCGACGTGGTCGGCCCGTTCCCCGCCGAGATACAGCGCGAGGTCGTCTACGCATCCGGGATCGCCGCCGACAGCAAAGAGGTCGAAGCCGCGAAGGCTTTCCTCGCCTACCTGATGTCTCCCGCCGGCACCTCGGTGATCAAGGCCAAGGGCATGAACCCGGGCTGAGGCGCTGCCTCTTCGAGCCGGTCGATGCTCTGGCTGACGGCGCAGGGATCGCGCATGAGCCGACGGCTCCGAAGGGCGCTCAGTTGTGATCGCCGCCGCCTTCGCGCGCCTTCTGGTCCCACCACAGCTTGCTCCCGAACGGCAATTGGCTGGCGTCGTGCGGATACCAATCGCCGGTCGAGGCGGCGGGCTGGCGCCCGCTCGCGGCCCGATCGCCATTGCCTGCGGTACTGGAACGGCTCGGGTACTGCTTCTCCTTGTGCTTGCGAGCTGACGCCGCATCCGCGTCGCTCCCAACCGCAGTGAAAGCGACAAACGACAAAGCCGCACATATTGCTGCGATCGGTCTCATATCGCCTCGCACGCGTTCGCTGGCCGGGTTGACTTGAGGAACCGCAGGCGACTTGGCAGGGGTGGAAGTGCTCCGCCCCTCGGGATCAGGCGTCATCGCCGCCCGAACGTCGTTGTCAATGAGACCCGGAAGCCGCGGTTGCACCAGTGCTACTTCGTCATGCCGGTGATGCTCTGGCTGACGGCCCGGGGGTCGCGCATGGGCCAGCGGCCTGCATCGACCTGGGAGAGGAAATCGGCCAGCGCCGCATTGAAGGCCGCGGGCTCCTCGATGTTGATGGTGTGGCCGCTGTTGGGGACGACGAGCAGGGCGGCCGACGGGCAGGTGCGCTTGATGAAGACGCCCGGCAGCAGGCAAGGCCAGTCCTCGTCGCCGGTGACGACCAGCATGGGCACGTCGAGCTTGGCGAGCTTGTCCTCCAGGTCGAGGATCGACGGGCGCTCGCGCTGCACGCCGAGCTGGGTGTTGGCGGCGCCCTTGGCCGAGTGCTCGGTCAGCATGGCCTTGAACTCGGCAAACCCGCGCGGATCCTTGTTCTCGAACTGCACGCGCGTGGGCCCGTAGGCATAGGCCGCCGCGAACGCGGCCATCCCGTCCTTCTCGAGCTTGCCGGCGATAAGCGTTGCCTCGGCGCGGAACTTCTCGCGCTCGCTCCGCTCCGAGCCGTAGCCGGCGCCGGCAACCAGCAGCGAGAGGGCGCGCTTGGGATAGGTCAGCCCGAAGTGCAGGGTCGCGAACCCGCCCATCGACAGGCCGACGACGTGCGCCTTGTCGATCTTCAGCGCATCGAGGACGCAGCGGATGTCGTCGCACGCGCGTGCCTGCGAATAGCGGGTGGCGTCCTGCGGCACCTCGGAAGGCGGCCAGCCGCGCGCGTTGAAGGCGATGCAGCGGTAGCGGCGCGCGAAGTAGCGCATCTGCGGCTCCCAGCTGCGATAGTCGCCCGCGAACTCGTGCACGAAGACGATCGGCGCGCCGCTGCCGGTCTCCTCGTAGTAGAGCTGCACGCCGTCGTCGGTGGAGAGATGGGGCATCGCGGGTTCCGGTCGGAGTTTGGCGGGTGCGGAGACATGGAATTAGGCGGGCCGTAGCCTCGAGCCGATGTAGCCGATAATCGCGTCAGCGTGAAGTCGCGGCGGTCGGCGAGAGCGCCGTCTGCGCCACCGGGAGCGTGATCGTGAAGGCCGCGCCCGGCCTGTCGGCGCGGTTGGCGGCGCCGATGCTGCCGTGCATGGCCTCGATGAAGCCCTTGGAGATCGCCAGGCCCAGGCCGGTGCCCGCACGCACCCGGTCGCCTTTCTGGGCGCGGTAGAATTTCTCGAAGATGCGCTCCAGATCGTCCGGCGGGATGCCGCCGCCCTCGTCGAGGACCTGGATGCTGACGGCTCTGCCGTCGCGCCAGCCCTTGATGAGGATGGTGGTTTCGCTCGGCGCGTACTTGGCGGCATTGTCCAGCAGGTTGAACAGCACCTGCTCGAGGAGCACGGCGTCCACGGACACCATCGGCAGGTCGGCCGCCACCTCCAGCACCACCGCGTGCCGCGACAGGATCTTGCTCGCACGCCGCAGCGTGCTGCCGATGATCTCGCCTACGTCATACGGCGCCGAGTTGGGCACCACGGCGCCGGACTCGAGCTTGGTCATGTCGAGCAGGTTGGCGATGAACCGGTTCAGCCGTTCGGCCTCGTCGATGATGGTGGCGAGCAGATCCACCTTGGCGGCGTCGTCCAGCGAGGGCGCCATGTCGCGCAGGGCGCCCGCGGCACCGAGGACGGAGGCAAGAGGCGTCTTGAGATCGTGCGAGATCGAGGTGAGCAGCGCGGACCGCAACCGCTCGGTCTCCATCGTGCGCTTGACGCGATCGATGTCCTCGACGAGGCGGACACGCTCGATCGCCAGCGCGGTCTGATCGACCAGCGCGTGCAGCAGGCGGCGCTGGTCGGCGGTCAGCAGAGGGCCGGGGCCGTCGCGATCGATGCCGAGGATGCCGATGGTGCCGCGGCCCGTGCGCATCGGCGTGAACAGCCACTTGGCGCCGGGCAGCGTGTCGGAATCGCGGCCGGCAACGCGGTCCTTCTCCCAGGCCCAGCGGGCCGCCGCGAGGTCGGCTTCCTCCAGCGTGTCCTCCGGCGGATAGCCGGCCCTGACGGCGATCGCGCCGTCCTCGGGCAGCAGGACCACGACGCGGACCTTCAGCATCAGCGCGGTCTGGTAGGCGGTGGCCCACAGCGCGTCGTCGAGTGGTCCGACGCCGGCGAGCTTGCGGCTGAAGGCGTAGAGCAACTCGATCGTGCGCACGCGCTCCAGCGCCGTGACGGTGTGCGCCCGCCCGCGCGCGGCCATGTTGGAGACCACCACCGCGACGATGGTGAACAGCACGAACGCCGCCACGTTGGTGGGATCGGTGATGGTGAAGGTGTAGACCGGCGGCAGGAAGAAGAAGTTGTAGGCGAGCGACGCGGCCACCGTGGCCACCAGCGAGGGCAGCAGGCCGAAGCGCAGCGCGATGCCGACAATGGCCATCAGCAGCACGAGATCGACGTTCTCGATGCCGAGCATCGGTTGCAGGGCCTTGCCCGCGCCGACCGCAAGGCCGACCGCCAGCAGTGCGGCGATATAGGGCAAGGGGTCGAAGGGACCCGGGGTTTCCGCCGCTTGCGTCGGCTTGGCCTCGCCGGCTTTCGCATCGCTCGTATCGCCGGGTACCACGTGCACGCCGATGTTGCCGGCGCGCCGGACGAGGTCGTGCACCACCGAGCCGTTCACGATCTCGAACCAGCGCGAGCGCGTGGACTTGCCGATGACGATATGGGTGACATTCTGCCTGCGCGCGAACCCCAGCACGTCGTCGGCGATGCGTCGGGCGCCGGAGGGGAGCGTGATGGCCTCTCCGCCCAGGCGCTCGGCCAGCCGCATGGTCTCGGCCAGCCGGTCGCGCTCGGCCTCGCTGAACTGGAGGCTTCGCCGCGTCTCGATGCAGATTGCCGTCCAGGGCGCGTGCAGCCGGTCCGCCAGCCGCTTGGCGTAGCGCACCAGCCCGGCGGACTTCGGATCCTCGCTCACGCACACCAGGATGCGCTCGCCCGCGGCCCAGGGACCGGAAATGGCCTGGGCCTGCATCTGCTCGAGCAGCTGCTCGTCGACGCGCTCGGCCGTGCGCCGCAGCGCAAGCTCGCGCAGCGCCGTCAGGTTGGTGGGCGAGAAATAATTCTTGAGCGCACGCTCGGCCTGCTTGGGGACGTAGACCTTGCCCTCTTTCAGGCGCTGGATCAGGTCGTCGGGCGTGAGATCCACGAGCTCGACGGCGTCGGCGCGGTCGAGGATGGCATCGGGCACCGTCTCGCGCACGCGCACGCCCGTGATCTGGGCGACGACGTCGTTCAGGCTCTCGACGTGCTGAATGTTGACGGTGGTGTAGACGTCGATGCCGTTCTCCAGCAGCTCCTCGACGTCCTGGTAGCGCTTGGCGTGGCGGCTGCCGGGAATGTTGGTGTGCGCCAGCTCGTCGACCAGGACGAGACCGGGGCGCCGCTTGAGAGCCGCATCGATGTCGAATTCGCTGAGGATGCGGTTGACGTAGATGGTCGGCTTGCGCGGCAGGACCTGCAGGCCCTCCAGCAGCGCCTCGGTCTCCTTGCGCCCGTGCGTCTCGACCACTCCGACGACGACGTCCACGCCCTCCGCGAGCTTGGCGCGGGCCGCCTGCAGCATCTCGTAGGTCTTGCCCACCCCCGGCGCCGCGCCCACGAAGATCTTGAGCTTGCCGACCTGGGGGCCGGCCCGCCTGGCCGCCTCCAGCAGGGCATCGGGCGAGGGCCGCTGCTCGGGGTCGCGTCGCTGATCGGCCATGTATCGCACGCCCTTCGGCCGGCCTCGTTGACCGGCGGCGTTCACATTGCGCAACCGCGCGATCTAAGCAGGTTGTGTGCGCTGCGCCAACACGAGAGCCATCGCCGAGAGCCGACGAGAGCACACTCCTGTGAGCAAGCATCCCCTGAGGACCGGGCGATGGGAACCGCATGCCTACCGACGGGGTTGAGAAGCTGGAGCTTCAGCGTCGATCGAACGTCCGGGAATGCGCTGTCACTCCGCGTCGCCTGCAGTCGCAGGCCTCGAGTTGTCGATCCCACCTCGAAACAGCGAGCAAGCCATGAGCGACGCAGCCGGGGCGACCACTCCCGCCCGCCCCTCCTCGGCAATGGTTTTCCTGAAACGGGCGATGGGCTTCTGGAAGGGTCCGCAGCGCGCCACCGCCTGGCTTTGGACCGCGAGCGCCCTCGTTCTGGTCTTGGCCAACCTGGCGGTGACCGTCGGCATCAACCGATGGAACAAGTGGTTCTTCGACGCGCTCGAGGCCAAGGACGGAAGCACGCTGGTGGCCCTGGTTCTCACCATCATCGTCCTGGTGGCGTTGGGTGCGGCCTTCGCCGTGGCCATGGTGCGATGCCGGATGACCCTGCAGGTCAAATGGCGACAGTGGCTGACCGGCGAGCTGCTGACGCGCTGGCTGACCCAGCAGCGCTATTACCGGCTGGCGGTGACGGACGAGGAGCAGATCAACCCCGAGTACCGCATTGCCGACGACCTGCGGCTGGCGTCGGAGCCGGTCGTGGAGTTCGCGATCGGCTTCATCAACGCGGTGCTGGCGGCTGTCACGTTCGTCGGCATCCTGTTCTGGGTCGGCGGATCGCTGACGATGACGATCGGCGGAACGACCCTGTGGATCCCCGGCTACATCGCCATCGCGGCGGTGCTCTACGCATCCGTCGTCTCCGGCCTGACCTACCTGATCGGCAATCCGCTGGTGGCGCGCGTGGCCGCCAAGAACGAAGGCGAGGCGCAGTTTCGCTACGAGCTGACGCGGGTGCGCGAGAACGCCGAGAGCATCGCCCTCATCAAGGGAGCGGACGACGAGCGCGGACGCCTCAACGAGACGTTCGCCGAGCTCGTCGCCCGCTGGCTGCACGTGATCAAGCAGCACAGCCATTTGACGTGGCTGCTGAATGCCAACGCGTTCTTCTCTCCCGTCTTCCCCGTGCTGCTGGCGACGCCGAAATACCTCGCCGGCGAGCTCACGCTGGGATCGGTCATGCAGATCGCCACGGCGTTCACGGCCGTGCTGACCGCGCTGAACTGGTTTGCCGACAACTTCATCCGCCTCGCCGAATGGTCGGCATCCGCCCAGCGCGCCGACGAGCTGCACATCGCTCTCGACGAGATGGATGACGACGTCGCCAAGACGGCCGCCATCGTCATCGACAATACCGGCGCGGAGCACATCGAGCTGCGCGACCTCTCGATCGTGCATCGTGACGGGCGGGTGGTGATCGACGATGCCGATATCACGGTGGCGCCGGGAGAGCGGGTGCTGCTCGGGGGCGAATCCGGCTCCGGCAAGAGCACGCTCATCCGGGCCATCGCGGGGCTGTGGCCGTGGGGCGAGGGGCATATCCTGCTGCCGGCGGGGGCCAAGCTCGCGTTCGTCCCGCAGCGGCCCTACATCCCCCTCGGCACCTTGCGCGACGCCATCGCCTATCCCGTGGAAGGCAAACTTCTGGCGGACGAGCGTGCGCACGCCGTGCTGAAGGACGTCGGGCTCGGCTACCTGTCGGCCAAGCTCGACGCCGAGGATGAGCGGTGGGACCAGACGCTGTCGGGCGGAGAGCGCCAGCGCATCGCATTCGCGCGCCTGCTGATCGAGCAGCCCAATATCATCATCATGGACGAGGCGACGGCGGCGCTCGACATCGACAGCGAGTTCCGGCTTCTCACCTTGCTGTTCGAGCGCCTGCCCAAGGCCACCATGCTCAGCGTCGGGCATCGCCCGGGTCTGCAGGAGTTGCACAGCCGTCTGCTGAACTCTGCAGCGGCGCCCGACCGGCGGACGGATCGTGCAGACCAAGACGCGCGACAGGGATGCGTGGAAACGCATTCGCCGCGCGGCGGTGCGCATCCTGAGGCGTCCGCCACCGGACCAGCCGGGGCAGGAAGGTCAGGCGGGCAGCCCTAAACCTTGAACTCCTCCATCTTGGCGACGGCGGAGCGGAGCGCCTCCGACCAGGCGGAGGAGAGCTTGCGGAAGTATTCGTCGTCCTGCTCGATGCGCTTCTCGCGGCGCACGTCGAGGCTATCGCGCTCGTAGATCAGCAAGTCGATCGGCAATCCCACCGACAGGTTCGAGCGCAAGGTGGAGTCGAACGACAGCAGCGCCAGCTTGGCCGCCTCGCCCAGCCGCATGTTGGGCTGCACCACGCGGTCCAGGATCGGCTTGCCGTACTTGTGCTCGCCGATCTGGAAGAACGGCGTGTCGCCGGTCGCCTCGATGAAGTTGCCTTCGGGGTAGATGTGGAACAGGCGCGGCACCTCGTCGCCGATCTGGCCGCCGAGGATGAAGTTGGCGTTGAAGCTGGTGCCGCCCGCCTCCAGCGAGGGGCCATCGACGCGGTGCACCTGGCGGACGGCCTCCCCCACCAGGCGCGCGGCGCGGTAGAGCGACGGGACGGTGAACAGGCTCTCCGCGCCGGGCGAGAGCCCCTCGACCAGCTGCTCGTTGAGGATGCTGATCACGGACTGCGTCACCGCCAGGTTGCCGGCAGACATGAGCACCACCACGCGCTCGCCCATCTTGCGCCAGTAGTGCAGCTTGCGGAACACGGTGACGTTGTCGTTGCCGGCGCTGGTGCGCGTATCGGCGGCGAACACCAGGCCGCGATTGAGCCGCACTGCAACGCAATAGGTCATGCGACGGCAACTCCAATCACCACAGCAGTCCTGAACCCGGCAACCTCAGTCCTGAGCCTGCACGCCCTCGGACTTGTTCCGAGGGTCGAAGGACGGGTCCAGAGCACCAAGCCAGCCGTGGTTCGACAAGCTCACCACGGGGACGGAGCAAGCTCAGCACGGCGCGGGGAGCCAGATCAACTGTTACTGCTGCGTGCTCTGCTGCTGCTGCTCCACGGTCACGGATACGTCGAGCGTTTCGGTTTCCCCGCCGCGGCGCGAGCCGACGATCGGGGCCGCGTAGCCGGCATCGAGCCCGGCTGCGAGGCGCACGTAGCTGTCGGTGGGGCAGACGCGGTTGGCGACGTCGAAGCCGACCCATCCCAGTCCCTCCACCCAGGCCTCGGCCCAGGCATGATGCGCGTCCGCCGTGCCGCCGCCGTCGAGCACGAGATAGCCCGTCACGTAACGCGCGGGGATCGCCAGAGTGCGCGCCGCGGCGATGAAGATATGCGCATGATCCTGGCACACGCCCCTGCCGTCGGCCAGCGCCTCCGCCGCGCCGGTGTGCGCGTCGGTCACTCCCGGCACGTACTCGACCCGGTCGCGGACGGCGCCGAGCAGGCCGTGCAGCCTGTCGAGGGTGTCCTTGCCCTGCACCGCCGACGCCAGCTGCCGGATGGCGTCGTCCGGCTTGGTGTGCGGCGTCTCCTTGAGGAACACGCGCGGCGGCGCGCCCTTGGCAAGGCCCGCGACGACGCCGTTGCGGTCCTGCGTCTCGACGGTGCCGGCCGCCTCGATCTCCAGCCCGTCGTGGCGCGCGTTGATCGTGACCACGTGCACGAGATTGCCGAACCCGTCCCTGTACTGCAGCGTCGGCTTGGACCCGGCCGCGCGCACCTGCCAATCGTGCACGCGCTGGCCCGTGAAGGAGGCGGGCGTCAGCCGCAGGCTCTGGATCGTATAGGTGACCGGCTCCGCATACCGATAGCGCGTGACGTGGCGAACCGAGATCAGCATCGGCTAGTGTCCTGATCGCGAAATTCGTCTCATTGTGCGGCTGGCTCGGAACGAATTTCGCGATCTGAAGGACACTAGTGAATCATGGATTCTAGTGTGATTCAGATCGAGAAGTCCGCTTCCCAACCTAGCCCAGAGCGATATAGCGGACTTCTCGATCATCACACTAGTCAATCGATGAAGTGGTAGATGGAGGAGATCTCGGAGGCCAGGCGGTTGTTGCGGGCGATGAACTCCGCCAGGAATTCGTGCAGCCCGGACTGGAAGATGGCGGTCATGTCGCCTTCCTGCAATAGCCGCAGCGTCTCCTGCGCGAGCGACTGGCAGCCGTTGCTGGCGCCATAGAAGCGGCCGAGCGCGACGAGTGCCGCCTCGATCTCGTCGTAGCACGAGCGCAGCGAGCGCGGCATCTGGCGGTTGAGGATGAGATAGTCGGCGATGCGCCAGGGCTTGTAGCTCTCGCGGTAGACCCAGCGGTAGCTGCGATGGGCCGATACGGAGCGCAGGATGGCGGCCCACTGGGCGTTGTCGATCTCGCCGCCGACCAGCTCGTTGTGCGGCAGCAGCACGTAGTATTTCACGTCGAGGATGCGTGCCGTGTTGTCGGCCCGCTCCAGGAACGTGCCCAGCTGGTTGAAGTAGAAGGTGTCGTTGCGCAGGATGGTGTTGAGGAGCGCGCCGCGGAACAGCGCCGAGCGCTCCTTGATCCAGTCGAACAGGGGCGGGAGCGCGTTGGAGGCGAGCGCATCCGCGTTGATGGCGGAGAACGTGATCCAGGCGCTGTTCATGCACTCCCACATCTCGCGCGTGAGCGCGGTGCGCTGGGCTCGCGCGTTGCGCCGCGCGGTGGACAGGCTCGAATAGACGCTCGACGCATTGTCGGGGTCGAACAGCATGAAATTGACGACGTCGCGCGTGTTGTAGGCGCCGTACTTGCCGAGATAGCCCGCCTCGCAGCCGGCGCTGCGCAGGGTCGAGCGCCACTCGTCGTCCTGGCCGGCGCCCTCGTGCGGCAGCAGGGCGATGCGGTAGCCGACCTCGAGCAGGCGCGCGATGTTCTCGGCGCGCTCGATGTAGCGCGACATCCAGAACAGATCGTTGGCGGTGCGGCCGAGCATGGGAACCTCTAGCCCTCCGCGCCGAGCTTTCCTCCCCCTATGACGAAGGCGACGCCTTCGTCATGAGGAGGGGGGAGGACGGAACGCCACGGGCTTAGCTCGCGCATTGCAACGCTCGACGCGATTGCCGACACGCGAGCTAAGTTCGATGGCGTTCCTAGGTGGGGGTGTCTGTCGCGCTTTTGGCCGGTCGCCCCCACCCGATGCGTCCAGCGATTTAGATCGGCCGTTGCATCCGCGGCGACGTCGGCGATGGCCGATCTAAATCGCGGACGCATCGCCCTCCCCCCTCGTCGCGTCGTGTCGAAGACGCGCCTCCGGCACGAAGGCAATGCCTTCGACGCAAGGGGAGGCGAAGGTCGGCGAATTTTACAGCCTGCGATCACGACTCTAATCCTGCAGTACCCAGGTGTCCTTGGTGCCGCCGCCCTGGCTCGAGTTCACCACCAGCGAGCCATCGCGCAGGGCGACGCGGGTGAGACCGCCGGGAGTGAGGCGCACGCGGTCGCCGACGAGGACGTACGGGCGAAGGTCGAGATGGCGCGGGGCGATGCCGGCCTCGACCAGCGTCGGACAGGTGGAGAGCGCCAGCGTCGGCTGGGCGATGTAGCGGTCGGGCCGCGCCTTCACCATCATGCGGAACATGTCGATCTCGTCGCGGCTGGCGGTGGGACCGACCAGCATGCCGTAGCCGCCCGAGCCGTGCACCTGCTTCACCACCAGCTCGGCAATGTGCTCGAGCACGTACTTGAGATCGTCGGGCTTGCGGCAGACGTAGGTCGGCACGTTCTTCAGGATCGGCGGACGCCCGGTGTAGAACTCCACGATATCGGGCATGTAGGTATAGATCGACTTGTCGTCGGCGATGCCGGCGCCGGGCGCGTTGACGATGGTCAGCCGTCCGGCCGCATACACGCTGAAGATGCCGGGCACGCCCAGCACCGAATCCTTCTTGAACACGAGCGGATCGAGGAAGGCGTCGTCGATGCGGCGGTAGAGGACGTCCACCTGCTTGAGGCCCTGGGTGGTCTTCATCATCAGCGCGCCCTCGTCGACCACGAGGTCCTGCCCCTCGACCAGCTCGACGCCCATCTGATCGGCCAGGAACGAGTGCTCGAAGTAGGCGCTGTTGTAGATGCCGGGCGTCAGCACGACCACGGTGGGGTCGCGATCCAGGCCCTCGGGGGCGACGCTTTCCAGCGTCAGGCGCAGGTTGTCGGGATAGTCCTCCACCGCGCGCACGCGATTGCGGGCGAACAGCTCGGGGAACATGTGCATCATGGCTTCCCGGTTCTCCAGCATGTAGGAGACCCCGGATGGCGTGCGCGTGTTGTCCTCGAGCACGAAGAACTCGTTCTCGCTGGTGCGGACGAGGTCGATGCCGATGATGTGGGAGTAGATGCCGCGCGCCGGCTCCACGCACATCATCTCAGGCACGAAGGCCTGATTCTGGATGATCAGGTCCTCGGGGATGCGCCCGGCCTTGATGATCTCCTGGCGATGATAGATGTCGTACATGAAGGCGTTGAGCGCGCGCACGCGCTGCTCGATGCCGGCGGCGAGGCGGCGCCACTCCTGGGCGCTCAGGATGCGCGGGATGATGTCGAAGGGGATGAGGCGCTCGGTGGCGGCGTCGTCGCCATAGACGGCGAACGTGATGCCGGTGCGGCGAAACAGCGCCTCGGCGTCCTCCCGCTTGCGCTTGAGGTCGTCGATCTTCTGGGTCTGCAGCCACTGATGCACGGAGGCGTAGGGCTCGCGCACCCCGCCGCCGGTCCCGTTCATCTCGTCGAATGCCGCTGTCAACGAACCCCCCACGCTGCACGGGCCGCCGTGCAATTTTCGGGCAACGTCACGGTCACACAATAAGGTCAGGACTTTCAATTGACTATGGTGGCAGGTCGTAAACCCCTGCCTAACGGAGAGGCAAACTGCACGGTCGGATGCAGGATAAGGCATTGGTCTTCGCGGCAGAAGAAGCCTCCGGCGGCCACGCTGGCCGGTACGCGGGACGGATGTTGCCGGCTTGCAATTGCTGCGCTGCAATCACTCGAAGTTGACTGGCAAGTGGGGCGGATCGCCTTAAATACACCGCGCGGACAGCCGAGACAGCGCCGCTCAAAGACAAGAACACACACAAGAAAAGCAATGGAGCGATGATCATGCGACGACGAGTTATCAAGCACGCCTCGTAGGCCTGCACCCGCATCCCGCGATTTTCCACTCGTGTCGCAGGGCGGATGATGAGCCGCCCGACGGTCGGCTTTTGTCAAAAATCGACTTGCTGAGATTGGGGGCGCCGCGTGCGCCACCCGAAGGAGATATCCATGTTCAAGCTCATCAGCTTCAGGAGCGATGGGGCCTTCTGGCCCTTCACCGAACGGTCCCACCTCGACGCGCGCCCGCATTCCCTGATCGGCGGCATGCTCGCCGCGCCGCGGCGCGCGGTGGCTGCCATCGGCAAGGAATGGGCGGCACGGCGTGCGATGCACGCGCTCTCGAGCCTCGACGAGCGCATGCTGCGCGACATCGGCCTCGAGCGCGACCAGATCGGCTACGCCGCCCGGCAGGGACGGCAATCGAGGCGGACGCAGGACGTGCGGGCCGACCTCGTGCGCTGGTCGTAAGCCGGCCTACCCCAAGCGCAATCCGCCTCGATGCGGATTGCAAACGCGACCCCCGCGCTGTGACGAGATCACCGCGGGGGTCGCTTGTTTCTAGCTTCTCGGCGGGCGGTCGCCTGCAACCTTGGCAGTGGTCAGATCGGCCGGCGAGATCAGCACCGAGAACTGCTCGCACCAGACGATGACGCTCTGGAACTTCGCGAGGTCGAGGCCGGCGGGAATGGCATAGCGCTGGCTGCCCTTGAACGAGCGCAACCGCCCCAGGTCGACGAACATCTGCCCGGCGAGATCGCCCGCGGACCTCAGCTGCCCCCGCGGCACCAGGTAGACGTGAAACTTGGGGCCCGGGCCGACCTCGAAATCGCCGCCCAGAAACACGCTGTCGCGCCGAACGGTGACGCTGCCCTTGCCCCAATGGATGGGATCGCTCGGGTTGGCGTGGATGAACGTGCCCTCGGCGACGACCGCGCTATTGCGATCCGCTTCCGTGAGCTGGTCGGAGGCCGGCGGCGGCGGAAACACGAACGGGAAGAGGAAGAAGCCGAGCGCCACGCCAAAGCCAGTGCCCAGCACGGCTCCTCCCAGGAACAGCAGCAGCGATCTCAGCCACATGGGTTTCTCCTCCGATAGCGCCGCCCAGCTAGGTGTCATCGCGGGGTTTGTCCCCGCGATCCAGCCATCCAATTCACGCCCAAGGGAACCGTCGCCCACAGAAACGCAGCGAGAGAACCCGCTGAACCCTGGATCCCCGGCATGAAGCCCGGGATGACACCCCTTCACTTTGGCTCGTCCGGTGCAGCACCATAGATCGAGACACCATAACCAGGGTGCATCATGTCCCCAACCAGAGCGCAGCATCCGGCCAAGGTGCTGGTCACCAAGATCGGCCTCGACGGGCACGACCGCGGCAGCCGGGTGGTGGCCGCGTTCCTGCGCGATGCCGGCATGGAGGTGCTGTACACGCCGCCCTGGCAGGAGATCGGCCAGGTGGTGCGCCTGGCCGAGGAGGAGGACGTGGACGTGATCGGCATCTCCTCGCTCGCCACCGATCATCTGCTGGTCCCCAAGCTGCTGAAGGCGCTGAAGAAGGCGGGACTGGGCGGCGTGCCCGTGGTGATCGGCGGCATCGTTCCCGACGACGACGAGCGCAAACTCAAGAAGGCCGGGGTGAAGGAGGTGTTCCATCCCGGCGCGTCGCGGGAGGAGATCGTGTCCAAGGTGGCGAAGCTGGCCGACGAGGCGCGCGCCGCCAAGGACCGGGAGTTGCTAGCGTGATGATCGCGAAGTCTGCATCATCGCGCTGGGCTGGGTCGGGAAGCGGACTTCTCGATCTGAGTCACGCTGGCTCAATGGCTTTGCCAGTGTCCTTCTCGCGAAATTCGTTCCGAGCTTACCGCGGTTGCAGACGAATTTCGCGATCGGGATATTAGCGTGAGCCGCAAGCAACCGGCCGGCGCGGCCTCGATCTGGCAGATGTGGAACGTGGTGTCGGTCGTGCTGGCGGTCGCGGCGGGGCTGCTGTTCGCGGCCGGCTACACGATCCCGGGCGCCATCGCCTTCGTGCTATGCGCCGGCGGCTATGCCGCCAAGCGCCGTTCCGCGCGAAAATGAGATCGGATATCGTTCGCACGACTGAAAGCGCTCCCGTTGTCATGAGCGAGCGCGACGCAGGAGGAGATGCATGGGCAAGCGAGCCAAGGCGGGCGGCGCTTCGAAGGCCGTACCGCTGCCGCTATCGGACTTGGACGAGGCGCGCGGCCGCTGGCGCTCGGAGGTGCAGTCGGGCCTCGGTGGTGGATCCAATCCCGCCAATCGCTCGGGCATAGAGGTCAAGGCGCTCTATACGCCGCAGGACTGGGCGCGCAGCTCAGGCGATGCCGGCTACATGGAGGCGCTGGGCTTCCCCGGCCAGGCGCCGATGACGCGCGGCATCTACCCGACCATGCACCGCGGGCGCACCTGGACGCAGCGGCAGCTGATCGGCCTCGGCGTGCCGGAGGACTACAACGCGCGGCTGAAGGCGATCCTGGCGCACGGCGGCTCGGCCGTGTCGCTGATCCCCTGCAATTCGGTCTACCGCGGCTACGACGCCGACGGGGTGCCGCCGGAGATCCTCGGCACCTGCGGCGTGACCGTGAACTCGGTCGAGGACATGGGCGTCTGCCTCGACGGCATTCCCGTCGGCGAGATCTCGACCTCGCTCAACGATCCCTCGCCGTTCACGCTGCTGGCGCTCGAGCTGGCGGTCGCCAGGCGCCGCGGCATCCCCTGGCAGCAGATCTCGGGGACCTCGAACCAGTCGGACTACCTCTCCCACTTCGTCGCCAACCACATGTTCTTCCGCCTGGGCCTGCCGGGTGCGCGGCGCGTGCTGCTGGACCACATCGCGTTCGCCCGCCGGCACCTGCCGCGCTGGAACCCGCTGTCGGTGGTCGGCCAGCACATGCAGCAGGCCGGCGCCACCCCGGCGGAGGCCATGGGGCTGACGCTGTCGTCGGCCATCCAGTACGCCAGCGATTGCATGCAGCGCGGCTGGGACCCCGACGAGGTGCTGCCGCGCTTCACCTTCTTCTTCGACATCTCCATGAGCTTCTTCGAGGAGGTGGCGAAGTTCCGCGCCGGGCGGCGCATCTGGGCGCAGCTGACGCGCGACCGCTTCGGCGCCAAGGACCCGCGCTCCTGGCGCTTCAAGTTCCACGGCCAGACCTCGGGCGTGGACCTGACGCGCGAGCAGCCGCTGAACAACATCTCCCGCGTCGCGGTGCAGGCCATGGCCGGCATCTTCGGCGGGCTGCAGTCGCTGCACACGGACTCCTACGACGAGGTGCTATCGGTACCGACCGAGAAGGCGGCGCGCGTCGCGATTGCCACGCAGAACATCCTCAAGGAGGAGGCTCACCTCACCGACGTGATCGATCCGCTGGGCGGCTCCTACTACGTGGAGGCGCTGACCGACGAGATGGAGGCGAAGATCCGCGCCGTGATCGGCCGCATCGACGAGGCCGGCGGCATGTATGCGGCGGTTGAAGCCGGCATCCCCCAGCAGATCTGCGGCGACTCGGCGCTGGCTTTCCAGGAGAGGATCGATGCCGGCACGCAGACCGTCGTCGGCGTCAACAAGTATCGCGTGCCCGCCGAGCAGGAGATGGAGCGCGAGGCGTTGAAGCCCCCGCCGCGCAAGCGGATCGATGCCCAGCTCAGGAGGCTCGCGCTCTTCAAGGCCGGACGCAACCAGGGCGAGGTGCGCCGGGCGCTCGACGCGCTCGCCCGCGCCGCCGAGAGCCGCGACGAGAACGTGTACGAGAAGGTGGTCGAGGCCGCCTGCGCCGAGGTCACGCACGGCGAGATCTGCGCCTGCCTGCGCAAGGTCTACGGCTACGGCCAGCCCCTGATCGTGCCGTAGGGTCTGCTTTGCAGGCGTTCTGATCCGTCCCTCGCACTCAACGTCATGCCCGCGGAGGCGGGCACCCACGACACCGATCCACACAGGTACGGATTGTTGCGTGGGTCCCCGCCTGCGCGGGGATGACGTCGCGGATTTGGCAACGTCGATCAATACGTATCCACAGCGGCATTATGCGTCGTCTTCCTTGGCGGCGGCGGCGCGCAGAGCGGCCGGGTCGGCGATGGCGTAGGCGTCGCGCGCGGCCTGCTCGCTGACGTAGCCGTCGAGCAGGTCGCGGCCGATGGCGGCGGGATCGCGCTTGGCCGGCGCACCGAAGCCGCCGGAGCCGGGCGTGATCATGTCGACCACCGAGCCCGCCGGGGCGTTGAAGGCGCCCTTGCTCGGCAGGTGGCGGCTCGCGCCGTCGGGCGTCGTGAGCGTGACGACGGCAGCGGCACCCGCCTTGCCGCCGAGCAGGCCGAACGGGGCGGACGTCATGCGCTCCATGCACAGCGACCCGACCGCGTCCGCACCCTCGGTGAGACGCCAAGTGCGGCGCGCGCCGCAACCGCCGCGGTACTCCCCGACGCCGCCCGAGTCGGCGTGGATCTCGTAGCGCTCCACGCGCAGCGGGAAGGCCATCTCCAGCACCTCCACCGGCGTGTTCATGGTGTTGGAGATGCCGGAGGCGACGACGTTGATGCCGTCCTTGTTGGGGCGCGCGCCGAACCCGCCCTTGATCGTCTCGTAGGACACGTAGCGCCGGCCGGAGCGCGGATCGACGCCGCCGAACGTGACGACCGCCGAGGTGCCCTGGCTGCAGGCCATCACCTGGGTGGGCCAGATGCTCGCCAGCGCGCCCATCACCATGTCGGCAACGCGGTGCGAGATCTCGTGGTTGGCATAGACGACGGGCGAGGGGAACTGGGCGTTCACCACCGAGCCCTTGGGCGCCTTCACCTCGATCGTTCGCCAGCACCCGGAGTTGGGGGGTATGAGGCTGTTGGGGTCGACCGCGGTCTTGAGCCCGCAATAGATGCCCGAGGCTGTCACGGACAGCGGCGCGTTGATGGGGCCCTTCACGGCGGGATCGCTGCCGGCGAAGTCGACCGTCACGCGATCCCCTACCTTCTTCACGTGCATGCGGATCCAGAACGGCGCGTCGCGCCCCTGCGCGTCGTCGGGGATGCCATCGCCGTCGCAGAAGTCCGCGAAAGTGCCCTCGCCGTCGGGCAGGTCGGCGAGCATCGCGCGCATCAGCCGCTCGGAATAGTCCATCACCTCGGACATGGCGGCGATGATCTCGTCGGTGCCGTAGCGCTTGGCCAGCTCGACCAGGCGCTCGGTCGCGCGCAGCGTGGCGGCCAGCTGGGCACCGAGGTCGCCCTTGCGCTCGTCGGGCGTGCGCACGTTGGCGAGGATCACCTTCTCGAGGTCGATGTTGGTGACGCCGCGGCTGACGAGCCGCAGCGGCGGCAGGCGCAGGCCCTCGCCGTAGATCTCCGTGACGGCGCCGTAGCTGCCGGGCGTGGCCGAGCCGACGTCGGGCCAGTGCGCGCGCAGGCAGGCGTAGCCGAGCAGGCGACCCTCGTGGAAGGCCGGGCGCACCACGTTGACGTCGGGCAGATGGCTGCCGCCGAAGTAGGGGTCGTTGTGGATGAACACGTCGCCGTCGTGCACGTCGGCCCCGAAGGCTGCGACCACGGCGCGGACGGCATCGGGCATGCTTCCCAAGTGGATCGGCAGGTCCGGCCCCTGCGCCACCATCGAGCCCTTGGCGTCGAACACGCCGCAGGAGTAGTCGCCGGCCGATTTCAGGATCGGCGAGTATGCGGTCTTGGCCAGGACGACGCGCATCTCCTCGGCGATCTTGTAGAAGCTGTTCTTGACGATCTCGAAGGCGGCGGGGTCTGCCTTCAGCAGCGCGTCTTTCATGGTGAGCTACTCCTTCGCGCGTTGTGCTGTACGGGTCAGCAGCACGCAGCCGTCCTCGTTCATGGCCGCCTGCCAGGCCGGCGGCACGAGGATGGTGGATTCCAGCGACTCGATCACGGCCGGTCCCGGCACCACGAGCCCCGCCGGCATGCGCGCCCGGTTCCAGACGGTGGCGCCGACCTCGCCGGTGTCGCGGAACCACACACGGCGCTTGGCTTTGGCCGCATCGGTGCCGACGGGCGCGGTCTTGTCGCGCACCAGCAGCGGCGGGATGGCGCCGACGGCGGTGAGGCGGGCGCTCACCAGCTGCACCGGCTCGCTGCGGTTGTCGTGGCCGTAGGTGGCACGGTGGCGGTCGTGGAAGGCCTCGGCGATCTGCGTCAGCGCGGCCGCGTCGAGCGCACGCGAGGGGACGGGCACGGCGAGTTCGTAGGACTGGCGCTCGTAGCGGGCATCGACCGAACGCTCGAACCGCCGCCGCTCGGGTGCCACCCGCGCACGATCGAGCATGGCCCCGCCCTGCGCCTCGAGCGCGGCAAAGGCGGCCTCCAAAGCGGCGGGATCGGCCGAGGCCGTGGTGGTGTAGACGGTGCGCACGTAGTCGCGCTTGAGGTCGCTGCCGACGAGGCCGAGCGCGGAGAACGCGCCGGGGATGGGCGGGCACAGCACCTCGGCGATACCGAGCTGGGCCGCAAGCGCTGCGGCATGCAGGGGGCCGGCACCGCCGAACGCCGCCAGCACGAACTGGCGCGCATCGTGGCCGCGCTGGACGGAGACGATCTTGAGCGCCTCGGCCATGGCGTGATTGACGACGTCGATGACGGCCGCCGCCGCCGTGCGCACGTCAACGCCCAGCGGCTCGGCCAGATGCTTGGCGACGGCGGCTTCGGCTGCCGCGTGATCGATGGGCAGGTCGCCCGCCAGCAGCGAGCCCTTGTCGAGATAGCCCAGCACCAGATTGCAGTCGGTGACGGTCGGCTCGGTGCCGCCGCGGGCGTAGCAGGCGGGCCCCGGATCGGCTCCGGCGCTGTGCGGGCCGACGCGCAGCGCGCCCGCCCGGTCCACCCAGGCGATGGAGCCGCCGCCGGCCGAGACCTCGGCCAGGTCGATCACGGGCACGCGGATCGGATGGCCGGTGCCGTGCATCCAGCGGTTGCCGCTGGCGCCGCCGCCGACCTCGTATTCCGGCGTCGTCTCGTACTGGCCGTTGCGGATCAGACTGGCCTTGGCGGTGGTGCCGCCCATGTCGAAGGAGAGCAGGTTGGGGCGACCGGTCTGCCGCGCCACGATCGCGGCGGCCACCACGCCTGCGGCCGGCCCGGACTCCACCGCCATCGCCGGCATGGCGACCGTCTCGGATGCCTCGAGCACGCCGCCGCTCGATCCCATCACATAGAGCCGCGGCAGGCCTTGCGCGCGCGTGGCACTCTCCAGCCGTTCCAGGTAGGAGGCCAGGATCGGCCCCACGTAGGCGCACACGGCCGTCGTGCTGGTGCGCTCGAACTCCTTGATCTCGGGCAGCACCTCCGAGGACATGTAGATGGGGACTTCCGGCAGCGCGGCGCGCAACCGCGCACCCAGACGCCGCTCGTGCTCGGGGTTCAGGAAGCTGAACAGCAGCGACACGGCGACGGCCTGGACGCGCTCCGCCTTCAGGGCCGCAATCAGGCCGTCGATCTCGGCCTCGGCCAGCGGTGTGACGACCTTTCCGTCGGCGCCGATGCGCTCCGTGATCTCATAACGCCGCCGCCGCGGGATCAAGGTGGCCGGCGCATCCTGGAACAGGTCATACAGGTCCGGGCGGGCCGACCTACGCAGCTCCAGCACGTCGCGAAAGCCCCGCGTCGCAATCAGGGCCGCGCGGGCGCCCTTCTCCTGCAGGATGGCGTTGGTGACGACCGTGGTCGCGTGTGACAGCAGCCCCACGTCGGCGGCCGCCAGGTTGTAGCGCTGCATCGCCATCTGCAGCGCGGACAGCACGCCTTCCGCGAAGTCGCGCGGCGTGGTGGGCACCTTGGCGACCCCGATCTGCCCCGTCGCGTCGTCGATCAGCGCCACGTCCGTGAACGTGCCGCCGATATCGACCCCCACCCGCCATGCCATGCCGTCCGTTCTCCCTCGCTCGATGCGGCCCATTGTAGACGGGCTGGCGGGGATTGGAACGCGACTCTCTGGCGGGTTGCGAAGCTCGGCTGGACCGGAGGGCTGCCGAGCGAAGCTGTCGCGACCGGACGAAGGCAGCGCCCGACCGCGAACGGACATCCGGACCTTCCGTCGGCGGGGAGCAAAAGCGGCGCTCGCCGCGTCGGCCCGGCGGGTGCACAGGCGCACCGGCGGTTAACACTTTCTTCATCGCTTGGCGTGTGCTAGCAATCTGCTGCTAGCACATATGAGTTTTTCAGGGTGAGTGACATGAAAGTGTGGAGTATCGTCAGCCAGAAGGGCGGCAGCGGAAAGACGACGCTCGCGCTGCATCTGGCGATCGCGGCGGCGAAGCGGCGCAAGGTCCTGGTGATTGACCTCGATCCGCAGCAATCGGCCGAGCGCTGGCACGGCATCAGGCAGCGGATCACCGGCCACAAGGACGATCCGAGCATCGCCGCGGGGCCGTATCAGAAGCTTCCCGACATGCTGAAGACCGCGCGCAAGCTCGGTGCCGAGCTGGTGCTGATCGACACGCCGCCGAAGCTCGACAAGGCCATCATCCCGTCGCTCAAGGAATCCACCATGGTGCTCGTGCCGCTGAAGAGCACCGTCCTCGATCTGCAGGCGCTGGAGGATTTCCTCCGATCTCATCAATCTGGCGAAGGCGCGCGACAAGGCGGTGGTCATCCTCAATGCGGTGCCCACCGGCCAGACCAGGGAGACCGCCGTCAAGGAAAGCTCGCGCACCGCGAGCCGCCTCAAGCTCGAAGTCGCGCCGCAGCGGTTGAGCGAGCTGCTGGCGTTCAGTCAGGGTCTGAAGTCCGGTCGCGGTGTTACGGAGACCGAAAAGAATGGCACGGCAGCCAAAGAAATCACCGCGCTCTACGAAGCGCTCTGGGCACGCGATGACGAAGATACCGCAGGAGAGTGACGTGGAGCAGACGGCGCTATCGATGACCGACGCCATCAAGGCATCTGCGGGCCGGCTCCGGCCGAGCCCAGGCAAGGCGCGCCGCCCGCGTCCGGAGGCGTTCGCTGACGCAATCGGTAAAGAAAGTGGCGAGCCACAAGCGCAACCCGCCGGCCACGCGCACGGGGCGCAAGGGCATCGTCATCTACTTCGAGCAGCACGTGGCCACCGCCATCCGGCATCTGGCGTCGGAATACGACGCGACCAACCAGGCGCTCGGGGAAATGGCCTTCAAGCTCCTGTTCGAGAAATTCGGAGAACCGTGGCCGGCTTAGGAAGAGAGTGGAAGCCCTATTGCGGTGGGTGTGGTTGGAGCGTTTGCGGTTGGAAGGAGCACAGACCCACGCGCCTCGCCTGTCACCCGGTGCTTGCTTGCCCCCGGACTTGTTCCGGGGGTTACGGGATCCAGCCATACCGCAATGGCCGAAGCAAGCTGACAGATGGATCCCGGGCACAAGGCCCGGGATGACAACGATGAGATTGTGCTTCCACCAGAAGTCGCAAAGATTTCGGCGTAAGCGAGTAACGCGCATGAGTGAGGACACGTCTCTTACCAATGCCGTCAAGCTGGCTGCCGGCATCTCGCTGAGCAAGGCCGTGAAAGAGGTTGCGGGCCGCGGCGCCTGGTTTGTCGACGAGGTGCTCGAGGACCGAGACGACGCGGTCGAGCGCACTCCCCCTCCTCGGGCGCGCCGCATCATCGCCGCCTGCTGCAGGCTGGCCCTGCTCGCCATCCTCGCATTGGTGTTTCTCCAGGTCGCCTCCACGTCGACCGTCCCCGACGGGCCGCGCGGACTGCCGCCGGCCGCGCACAGCCGCGTCGCGCTCGTCATCGGCAATTCCGCATACCGGCACACGCCCAGGCTCGAGAACCCCAGGAACGACGCCGCCGATATGGGCCTCGTGCTGAAGAAGCTCGGCTTTCGCGTGCTCGAGGGCTTCGATCTCGGCAAGGAGGCATTCGACGCCAAGATCGGCGAGTTCGCCGCGGCTCTCGTGGGCGCGGAGGTGGGCGTCTTCTTCTATGCCGGGCACGGAATGCAGGTGGCGGGCCAGAACTATCTCGTTCCCGTGGACGCCAGGCTGGCGGCCGTGCCGGCACTGAACGCGGAGATGGTGCGCCTGGACATCGTGCACCAGACGATGGAGCGCGAGGCGAAGACCAATCTCCTCTTTTTCGACGCATGCCGGGACAATCCGCTCGCGCGCAATCTGACCCGCGCCGTCGGCCCGCGGCCGCCCGAGATCGGACGCGGCCTTGCCCCGGTCGAAAGCGGCGCCGGCACGTTGATCAGCTTCTCGACCCAGCCGGGCAACGTCGCTCTCGACGGGGTGGGCCGCAACTCGCCCTATTCCGGCGCGCTGGTGCGGCACCTCGCAACCTCGCGTGACGACCTGAACGCCATGCTGATAGCCGTGCGCAACGACGTCATGCGGCAGACGGATCGCAAGCAGGTGCCGTGGGAGCACTCGGCGCTGACGCGGCGGTACTACTTCAATGCCGGCGACCAGCCGTCCGCGCCGGCACCGGACAACCCACTCCGGCTGAGCGAAGCCTCGCAGGCCTGGAGCGCCACCCGGGATACGGCAAGCCTCGAAGTGCTCGATGCGTTCCTCGCGCGCTACGGCGATACGTTCTTTGCCGAACTGGCGCGCGCACGGATGCAGGAGTTGAATACCTCGGCGCCGCGAGCCTCGCCTGCTGCGCCGGAGAACGGAACGGCGTCCGCGACGGAAGCACAGAACTCCCCGCGCGCCCCCCGCTGGTGGTGACGAGCCGCGCCTTGCCGCGATGCTGTGCAGAACCGGCTAGCTCTTCGCCTAGCGTTTGTCCATGCCCTCGGCCCCGCCGGGACGATTGCCGTCTGAATGACGGATCGCATTAGTGGAAGGCTGGCACACGAATTGCTGAATAGCGCTCAGCGAAACTCGAACGGCGAGAGATCCATGCTGCGACGTGACCTGCTGAAGCTCGGACTGGGTTCGGCCGCCGGCGCGGTGCTCGCCTCGCCCGCGATCGCCCAGGGCTCCCCGCAGGTCACCTGGCGCATGACGTCGAGCTTCACGAAGAACCTGGACATCACGTACGGCGCCGCCGAGCAGTTCTGCCGCAACGTGTCGGAGCTCACCGAGGGCCGCTTTCGTCATCCAGCAATTCGCGGCCGGCGAGCTGGTCCCCGGTCTGCAGGCCCTCGACGCCGTTTCGAACGGAACGGTCGAGATGGCCTACACCGGCACGCTGTTCTACGTCGGCAAGGACCCGACCTTCGCGCTGGGCGCGGCCGCACCCTTCATGCTCAACCCCCGCCAGCAGCACGGCTGGTTCTATCACGCCGGCGGCAACGAGCTCTTCAACGCGTTCCTCGCCAAGTACAACGTGATCGGGTTTCCGTGCGGCAACACGGGCATGCAGTGGGGCGGCTGGTTCCGCAAGGAGATCAAGAGCTCCGCCGACCTCAAGGGACTGAAGATGCGCATCGCCGGGCTCGGCGGCCACGTCATCGCGCGCGTGGGCGTCGTTCCCCAGCAGATCGCGCCGGGCGACATCTATCCGGCGCTCGAGCGGGGCGCGATCGACGCGGTCGAGTACATCGGCCCCTACGACGACGAGAAGCTCGGCTTCAACAAGGTCGCGAAGTACTACTATACGCCCGGCTGGCAGGAGGGCGGGACGCTGTTCCACGCGCTTGCCAACACGGAGAAATGGAACGCCCTGCCGGCCGTGTTCAAGAAGGCCGTCGAGGTCGCGGCAACGGCGACCACGACCACCATGATGGCGCACTACGACACCAAGAACCCCGAGGCGCTGCTGCGCCTGATCGCGGGAGGCGCGACCGTCTCGCTCTTCCCGCCCGAGGTGATCGAGACGATCTATGCGGCCGCGCAGGAGCATTACGCCGGCCTCATCGCCTCCAACGAGACCTTCGCCAAGATCTACAATTCGCAAAAGGAGTTCAGGGACCGGAATTACCTCTACCACCAGGTCGCCGACTTCCAATACGATGCGACCATGCTCCACCTGCGGCGCAAATCGTAGGCGGCGCCTTTCCCTCGGCCGGGAAGGAGCGCTCACCGCCGCGATGCGCCACGGCAGCGTGACGGGAGGCGTGGAACGATGAGCGAGAACTTCGATCCCGGCAAGATCAGCTACGTCGCCGCCATGGATGGCGTGCGCGACCGGCATCCCAAGGCCATGAGCCGGGCGACCGGCAAGGTGCTGCGGCGGCTGGACAGGCATTGCCGGGCCATCCTGCAGCGCTCGACGTTCTGCGTGATCGGCACGCAGGGGCCGGACGGGGCCGACGTGTCGCCGCGCGGAGACCCGGCGGGCTTCGTGCGCATTCTCGACGACCGCCATCTGCTGCTGCCGGACCGCATCGGCAACAACCGCTTCGACAGCTACGCCAACGTGTTCGCGAACCCGCAGGTCGGGCTGATGTTCCTGGTGCCGGGCATGGCCGAGATCCTGCGCATCAACGGTCTGGCGCGCGTCACCGATGATGCAGCCCTCCTCGCTCCGTCAGCCATGCAAGGCCGGGCGCCAAAGGTCGGGCTCCTGATCGAGGTGCGCGAGGCCTACCTGCATTGCGCCAAGGCGATCAACCGCGCGGCGCTTTGGGACCCCTCCAAGCACATCGACCGCGCGGAGCTTCCGAGCTACGGCGACATGCTGGCCGACCAGGTCGAAGGCCTGACGCGCGAGGAAAGCGAGCGCCAGGGCGCGGAGATGGCGAAGCGCGGGATGTATTGAGCTGCATGTAGGTTGGGTCAAGCGAAGCGCAGACCCAACGCGCCCAGCAAGACGGTCCGGTGTTGGGTCATCGCTTATGCTCGACCCAACCTACGCGTCGCAACTGCGACCGTCCCTCGCCCCGTAAGGACGGGGAGAGGGAGAGGACGTCATGTCGGATCAGGTCGAGTACTGGGCGAAGGCGAGGGTGCCGGCGCGGGCGCGGTAGTCGGTGCGCACGTTGACGACGGCGACGCGGCCCTTGTCGACCTCCTTCTGCGCCTTCTCCAGAGCAGGGCGGATGTCCTCGGCCTTGTCGACATAGTCGCCGTAGCAGCCGAGCGTCTCGGCCATCTTGTCGTAGCGGGTGTAGCCGAGATCGCGGCCGGGCTTCTCGCGCTTGGGGTCGGCCGTCCAGCCGCCGTTGAGGCTGATGATCACCAGGATCGGCAGCTTGTGGCGCACGGCAGTGTCGAGCTCCATGGCATTGAGGCCGAACGAGCCGTCGCCGTGCACGCAGATGACTTGGCTTTGGGGCTTGGCGAGCTTGGCGCCGAGCGCAAACGGCAGGCCCACGCCCATGGTGCCGAAGGGGCCGGAGTTCAGGCGGTGACCGGGCGTGAAGGTCGGCATCGATTGCCGGCCGAAGTTGAGGATCTCCTGTCCGTCGACCACCAGGATGGCGTCGCGCTGCATGAAGTTGGTAATCTCTTCGCACAGCCGCAGCGGATGAATGTCGCCGTCCTCGACGTACTTGTTGGCGCCGGGCGACTTGAGCTTGGCCTCGACGCCGTCGGCCAGCATCTTGCGCCAGTCCTTGTAGCGGTCGGGGGTGATCTTGCCCTTGGCGAGGCCGGCGAGCAGCTGGTTCAGCACGCTCCTGCAGTCACCGACGATGCCGATGTCGACCTTGCGGGCGGCCGTGGCGATCTCGGTCGCGTCGATGTCGATGCGCGCGATCTTGGCGTCCGCATTGAAGCGCGGCGGCGCGGCGTGGCTGATGATGTAGTTCATGCGCGTGCCGAGCACGATGATCAGGTCGGCGTCCTTGAAGGCGGTGGAGCGCATCGACATGTAGGACATCGGGTGATCGTCGGGCACCACGCCGCGACCTTGCGGGGTCGTGTAGAAGGGAATGCCGGTCTTCTCGACGAACTGCTGCATCTCGGCCCAGGCGCGCGACCAGATCACGCCGCTGCCCGAGATGATCACGGGCTTCTTGGCCTTCGCCATGGCCTGGATCAGCGCGTCGACCTGCTCGGGATCGCCGAGCGGGCGCGCGTTGAGGATGGGCCGGCCGCTCATGGACCAGTCCACCTCCTCCTCGGGGATCTTGGCGTAGAGGACGTCGCCGGGGAAATCGAGATAGGTGGGGCCGGGCTTGCCGCTCATGGCGTGCTGGAAGGCGGCGTTGACCTGCTCGGGGATGCGCTTGAGGTTGTGGACGCGGTCGGCCCACTTGACGCAGCCCTTCACGATGGCGACCTGGTCGATCTCCTGGAACACCTGCCGGCCGTTCTGCAGGTAGGGGCTCGAGCCGCCGATGGCGACCACGGGGCAGCAGTCGATCAGCGCGTTGGCGAGGCCGGTCGTGAGGTTGATGACGCCGGGGCCGCTCGCCGCCATGCACACGGCGGGCTTCTGCAGCAGGCGCGTGTAGGCCTGGCCCATCAGGGCGGCGGCCTGCTCGTGGCGCACGTCGATCGGCCGGATGCCTTCCTTGATGCAGGAGGCCTCGGCCAGCAGCATCGGCCCGCCCATGATGAAGAGCAGGTTGTCGGTGCCTTCCTTCTTGAGGGCCTTGGCCAGAATTTCCGAGCCGGTCAGCTCAGCCATGTTCGTCTCCATCTTGAGAAGGGGTCAGGTTGCAGGGATCAGGTTTTCAGGGATTTTCTCCCCGCCCCCTGGCCCCTATCACCTGACATCTATTTCCGTTGGGTGATGATCTTGTCGGCCGCCAGGCCCTCGATCTCGCGCTCGCCGAGGCCCAGCCAACTCTGCAGCACGTCACCGGAATGCTCGCCGAGCAGCGGCGAGGCCTTGACGGCCGGTGGCTTGCCGTTGTGCCGCACGGGCCACGCCGGAATGGCGTAGTCCTTGATTTCGGGGTGCGTCATCTCCTGCATGACGCCGCGCTCGTAGAAGGTCTTGTCGTCGTAGAGTTCCTTGGTGTCGAGCACGGCGCCTGCAGGAATGCCTGCGCTGCCAAGCAGGCGCATGGCCGTGTGCTTGTCGTGCTTCTTGGACCAGCTCGTCACCAGCTCGATGATCTCGGCTTCGTGCTCGGCACGTGTCTGCGGCGTCGCAAAACGAGGGTCGGAGAGCAGATCCTCGCGGCCTAGCACGCCCAGCAGGCGCTTCCAGTGCTCCGGATTGGTACGGCTGGTGTAGACATAGACGTAGTCGTTCGGACCGCCGCCTTTGCAGGGCACGATCCCGCACGGCGGATTGCCGCCGGACACGCTCTGGTCGCCGACGCGCTTGATCGGTCCGCCCTTGCGCGCCTGGGTGGCGAACGCCAGGCGGATGTAGTGCAGCATGGCGTCCTGCATCGCAATCTGCAGACGCTGGCCCTTGCCGGTGGTCTTCTGCTCGTAGAGCGCGCCCAGTACGGAGATGGCGAGCAGCATGCCGGTGCCGGTGTCGCCGAGGGTGGGGCCCGGCTTGACAGGCGGGTTGTCGGGATAGCCGCTGATGCTCATCACGCCGCCGGTCGCCTGCGCGATCATGTCGAAGGCGAGATTGCTCTCGAACGGGCTGCCTTCGCCGAAGCCTTTGACCTGGGCATAGATGATGCGCGGGTTGAGCTTGGAGACGACATCCCAGCCGAGCCCCAGGCGCTCGACCGCTCCCGGGGCGAAGTTCTCGACGAACACGTCCGCCTTGCGGGCGAGATCGAGCGCGAGTTTCTTGCCCGCCGCCGTTTTCAGATCGACGGTCAGCGATTTCTTGTTCGCATTGAAGGTGAGGAAATAGAACGAGTTCATGCGGCTCGTTGAAGATGCTGCGCCCGGGATCTCCCGACTTCGGGTTCTCGACCTTGACCACCTCGGCGCCGAGCCAGGCCAGCGCCTCCGTGCAGGACGGGCCGGCCTCGAACTGCGAGAGGTCGAGCACCCGCACGCCGTTGAGACAGCTCAGGGAAACCTGGTTCGCCGCCATGTCGTATTCGCTCCCGTTGGATGAGGTCTTTGCCCGGATTGATCCGATTTAACAGCCTTCATGAGCTCCGAGGCAATTGCGTGCTTCGCAGGGCAGCCGTCACACCGTCGCAACCGGGGTGGCGGGCGAGCCGACCGCGCCGGTCAGCCTCAGCGGCGGGGCCGTCAGCAGGAAACGGCTGCGGTTGTTGCTCCGCAACCAGTCGGCAAGCTCCGAGAGGCGCCAGATCTCGCCCAGGTTGACGCCGGTCTTGAACAGGCAGTGGTGGTGCAAGGGCAGCATCACGCAGTCGCCTGGCTTGAACGAGGTCGGCATCAGCTCGACGGCGTAGTTGTCCGAGATCAGAGCGACCAGCTTGGATTCGGTGATCCATTGCTGCAGGCGCGGATCACCGCCGTCGAGGCCGGTGCAGCTGGTCTCGAGCGTGTGGGCGTCGGGCTTCTTGTTGCCCTCCAGGATCACGTCGTCGAAGCCGGTGCGCAGCAGCACGAAATCGCCCGGCTCGACCTTGATGCCGTCCGCCGCCATGACGCGCATGAGGTCGTCATAGCCGACAGCGTGGCGCTTGCGGCCGTAGTGCGCGAACAGATCGATCATCACGCCGCGGCCCTGCAGGCACTTGACCGCCATGTTCTCGACGCCCAGCGCATTGGCGGATGACGTGCCCTTCGCTTCGACGAACGTGCCGGGGACCCCGCCGGACTGCTTGGGATCGGTCGGGCCGACCAGGTCGATGCCGCCGCGATAGCCGTTGTAGAAGGTCGGCTCGGCCTTGCCCGTACCGTTGCCATCGAACAGCGCGCCGACGTGGGCCAGCGTGTCCCACTGCGTCGAGTACTGCAGGTGCATGATGACGAGGTCGTCGTTGACCACGTCGAGGAAGCCCGGCTTGTCCCATTCGACGCGGTAGAGCCAGTTGGGCTTGTCGCCCCTGAGCGAGGGGCGTATCTGCGGCGGGTGCCGGCGCGGGTTCAGCACGTTGCCGCCGGGGTAGTCCAGCGGCATGGAGAGGCAGAACGTCTTGCCTTCCTTCACCTCGGCGACGCCCTGCTTGACCTTGGCGGAGGTCACCTCGTTCATGCGGCCGAGCTGGTCGTCGGGCCCATAGTCGCCCCAAGTCGAGTTCTCGGGCCGCTTCTTCCAGCGCTTCTGCTCTGCCATCGCGTCCTCCCGTGGCTGCGTTGCCCGCAATGGTAGCATCGGCAGGCGCTCGCGCGAGTGAAATGTCTGGGATTGACGCAGGTCAACGCGCGGCCGGCGCCGTGCGGCACGATGCGGGTGGAGGCTGCGGAGAGCGCCGCTTGCATAGCCGAACCACATCCCGATTTGTGATCGCCGTGTTCGACGAGTGGCACGCCCTGCACGCGGCGCTCGAGGACCTGAGCCTGCACGGCATCGCCCCTCGGGGCGCCGTTCTCTATGCGCCCGAGGACAGCCCCGAGGTTCCGCCATTGCAGGCTGCGGATCTGATCTCCTTCTTTCTTGCCGAGACGACGGAGCTGCCCTTCTCGTCGGAGAGGCAACGCGTGCGCTGCACCGCGGGTGCGCTCGCTCAACAGCTGGCGGCGCGATCCGAGCACGGAGCGCGCAGGCTGGCGGCAGCGCTGCGCGCCTGGGTGAGCCGGGAGCACGCCGACGCACTCCAGAGCCACCTCGACAAAGGCCGGCTCGTGCTCTGGTTCGAGCTTGCGCAGCCGCAGGACCTGGATGTGGTCTGCGGCCGGCTGGTGCAGACGAGCCCGCACGTGGTGGGCATGTGCAGCATGGCGTCGCGCGCGTGAGCGTCGAGACATCCTGACGAGCCCTGATCACCCCCAGAGGATCACCGCCCGATGAGACCCTTCGCTTACCTGACGACCGCCACCGTGTGCCTGACCCTGGCGGCCGGCCCTGCCGTCGCGCAGTCCACTGGGGGGGACGCAACGCAGGGTCGCGAGCTGTCGGAGCGGCTGTGCACGAACTGCCACAACGTGAAGGCGGAGCCGACCGGCCCGCTACGCGCCGATGTACCGGGCTTTCCCTCGATAGCCAACCGGCCCGGCGTGACCGCCCAGGGGGTGGCCGGCGCGATCATCATCCCCCATCCCGCCATGCCGGGCGTGCAGCTGACTGTGCGGGAGCTGCGCGACATCGTCGCCTACATCATGTCGCTGAAGCGAGCGAACTGACGCGTTCCTGTGCTGGCCTGCGACGTGTGGCGCGGAAGCCAGGGGCACGCCGCGGCATCGGCCCTGGCTGGTCAACAACTCGGTGTTATTGCCGATTGGCGGTTCTGTGGCCGCTGGCGACTATGGTGCAGGGCCTGCGCGGGCGGCGCACGGAGCCCGCCGATCGCACCGCCGAGGTGAAAGACAATGTTGCCGGCGAGGGCCCAGTGGTGGATCCGCATTGCGATCCTTGCCGCGGCTCTCGGATCGGCTCAAAGCTCGGTCACCGAGGCCCGGATCAGAACCAAGGACTGCGTGGTGATCGGTTGGACCACGAGTTCCCACAGCCGCCCCATCTTCAAATGCCCGAGCCGACGCCGGAAACGCAGTGGCGCGGCGCGAGATGATGACGATCCAGGATAAGCGGCCAAGCACGGGGGATGAGAAGGGAGCGGACGAGCGCTTGTCGAGCCTGGCTTATCCCGGCGGCGTCCTCCGCTTCGCCGGCGGCCGGTTCGTGCAGTACGGCGAGGACGACCATTTCGCCGGGACCACGCTCCTTGAAATGTACGACGGCAACGATCGGCTCGTGCTCGATCACGGCTCCTCGGGCGCGCCGGTGCTCGACTGCGCAGGTCGCGTGGTGGCCGTGGTCAGCATTGCGATCACGCAGACGATAAGCCTGCTGGCCTCGGCCGTGCGAACGTCCACAGCGTGGCAGACCCCCAATGTCGTCTCGGTCCCCATCCAGGTGCTGGAGGGGGATCTCGCCCGGCTCGATTGAGCAATAATTGGGTCATGCCCGGGCCTGCGCCGGGGTCGACCCAGCCTGCAACTGCGCTCAGCCCTGGCTCATGCCGGAGCGGTGGGCCCAGCCGGTCATGCGGCGCTCCAGCTCGACGGTCGCGGCGTAGATGATGACGCCGAGGATGGCGAGCGCGATCAGCGCGGCGAACACCAGGGGCACGTTGAAGTCGGCGCTGGCCCGCGTGATCAGGTTGCCGATGCCGTAGCGCGAGGCGTTGGACTCGGCGATCACGGAGCCCACGTAGGCCAGCGTGATGGCAACCTTGAGCGAGGCGAACAGGTAGGGCATCGAGCGGGGGATGCCGATCTTGACGAGGATGTCCCACTTCTTGGCGCCCAGCGCCTTCATCACGTCCTCGAGCTCCGGCTCGATGGTGGAGAGGCCGGTCGCGACGTTGACCACGATGGGGAAGAACGAGATCAGGAAGGCGGTCAGCACGGGCGGGACCCAGCCCACGCCGAACCAGAGGATCAGGATCGGCACGACCGCGACCTTCGGGATGGCGTTGAAGCCGACCAGCAGCGGCTGGCTGCCGGCATTGACGATGCGCGAGGCGCCGAGGGCGATGCCGAGCAGGATGCCGAACACCACGGCGATGAGAAAGCCCGCGACCGTCATCCACAGCGTGTGGAACGAGTGGAACAGCAGCTGCCACCAGTATTCGACGGACGCCTGCGCGATCACGCTCGGCGCCGGCAGGAAGAACACGGGGATCTTGAAGAGGCGGCAGGCCGCCTCCCACAGCGCGAAGAAGAGAACCGTGAACACATAGGGCGCCGCGGCGATCGCCACACGCTGTCCGCGGGTGATCATGCGGCCTGCCTCGCGCTGGCGATCTGGGAGCGCAGGTCGTGAACGAGGTCGGTGAACTCGCCCGTATAGGTGATGTCGAGATCGCGCGGGCGGGCGAAGGCGACCTGCCGCTCGGCGATGATGCGGCCCGGTCGCGAGCTCATGCAGAAGATGCGGTCGGCCAGGAAGGCCGCCTCGCGCAGGTCGTGCGTGACGAGGATGATGGTCACCTTGCGCGCCGCATGCAGGTCGCGCATCACGCACCACAGCTCCTCGCGCGTGAAGCTGTCGAGCGCGCCGAACGGCTCGTCCAGCATGAGGAGCTGCGGCTCGTGGATCAGGGCCCGGCACAGCGAGGCGCGCTGCTGCATGCCCCCCGACAGCTCCCACGGGAACTTGGCGCCCATGCCGGCGAGGCCGACCTGCGCCAGCAGGGCCTCGACCTTGGCGATGTAGGCCGCGCGCTCGGAGCGCAGGCGACTGCGGTGCGGCTGCACGATCTCCAGCGGCAGCAGGATGTTCTCGAGCGTGGTCCGCCAGGGCAGCAGATTGGGCGCCTGGAACGCCATGCCGGCGATCTTCAGCGGTCCGACCACCTTCTGCCCGCCGACGCTGATGCTGCCGGCGCGGGGAAACTGCAGGCCCGTGACGAGTTTCATCAAGGTGGACTTGCCGCAGCCGGACGGGCCGACCACGGCGGCGAACTCGCCTTCAGCGATCGACAACGCCAGCTTGTCCACGGCGGGCGTGCCACCCTGCGCGCCGTAGGCGTGGGTGACGTTGTCGATCTCGACGAAGTGGGTCACGGCATCACTGCGCTGCCATGGGACTGCTCCCATGGCCGCCCGATTGCGCCGCGGGTGGGGGTGGTCGGCGGCGTGTGCGATGGGGTCACCCCCACCAGGAACGCCATCGGACTTAGGTCGCCTGTCGGCGACTGCATCAAGCGTTGCGATGGGCGACCTAAGCCCGTGGCGTGCCGTCCTCCCCCCTCATTGTGCCGAAGGCAACGCCTTCGACACAGGGGGAGGGAAACCCGGGGCTCGAGGCGGCGAACCCAAGTCACGACGCTAGTTCACCTTGCGGTCGGCGGGGGGCGGCAGGAAGGCTTCGGTGAAGATGTCCTCGACCTTCGGCTTCGACTTGAAGTTGAAGGTGAGGCCGATCTGGTCGATGGACTTGGCGAAGCGGGCCTTGTCGATGCCGCCGTAGCCGTTGGCCTTGACCCACGGCGTGACGAAGTTCTGCGCCAACGAAAGATCGAGCCGCTCCTTCTCCACGTCCTGCTTGGCCACGTCGTTGCGCTTGATGACGGTGGCGGTGGCGGCGGCCGGATCGGCGACGGTGTCGCGCAGCCCCTTGGCGAGGGCCTTGATGAAGCCCTTGACCGCATCCGGCTTGTCGGCCGCGAACTTGGGGCTGACCATCAGCACGTTGCCGTAGAGCTCCACGCCGTGGTCGCTCATGAGCATGAGGACGATGTCGTCGACGGGCAATCCGCGCGACTTCAGGTTCATGAAGACGGAGAACGAGAAGCCGAACACGGCGTCCACCTCGCCCGAGGCCAGCATCGGCTCGCGCACGGGGAAGCCGACGTTCTCGAATTTCATGGTGCTGTCGTCGAGGCCGTTGACGGACTTGAAGATCGGCCACTGGGCGTAGGCGCCGTCCGCTGCCGGGGCACCGAACTTCTTGCCGACCAGGCTCTTGGGATCGGCGGAGATGCCCTTGCTCTTGCGGCCGACGATGGCGAACGGCGGCCGGTCGTAGACCATCATGACGGCCTTGAGGTCGATGGTCGGGTTCTCGTCGCGGAAGCGGATCAGCGAATTCACGTCGCCGGTGCCGATGTCGTAGGTCCCCGAGGCGACGCGGGGGATCGACTCGCGCGAGCCGTTGCCGGTGTCGATGGTGACGTCGAGGCCCTCGGCTTTGAAGTAGCCCTTGTCGAGCGCCACCGTGAACGGTGCGGCCGGGCCCTCGAAGCGCCAGTCGAGCGTGAATTTCACGGGCGTCTGCGCGCCGGCGACGCCCGCCGTGCCGACCAGGACAGCGAATGCACAGGCTGTAGCGCGGGCCAACCCGCAAGAACGGAATGGATGGATCATGTACGCTCCCCTCGTGAACCCGCCGTCGATCGCCGACGGGACATGCCTTGCGGCTCCCTCGACTGCCCCTGTCACAGTCTTATCGGGGGCGGCGGCCTCCTCGGAAAGCACTTTTTGCGCAGATTCGCGGCTTGCATCACTTTTGTGCAGCTGACTGGCTATCGGATCGGCAAAATCGCCTCGGCCTCGGCCGGCCACGGATTGATTTGGTCGAGGAAATGAGGCAAGGGGCGGCTGCGGCATCACCTCTTCGGATTGGGGTCCATCATGGTCCAGCCCAGCTCTCGCAAGTCCTTCCCGGTCTCCTGGGACCAGTTCCACCGCGACGCGAAGGCGCTGGCGTGGCGCCTCGCCGACAAGGGCCCGTTCGAGGCAATCGTCTGCATCACGCGCGGAGGACTGGTGGCGGCAGCCATCGTGGCGCGCGAGCTCGAGTTGAAACTGGTCGAGACCGTGTGCGTCGCGAGCTACCACGACTATGCCCACCAGGGCGAGATCAAGGTGCTCAAGCCGATCGCGCCGTCGGTCGCGGCAATCGGCAACGGCCGGGGCAAGGGCGTGCTGCTGATCGACGACCTCACCGATACCGGCAAGACGGCCAAGCTGGTGCGCGAGATGCTGCCGGATGCGCATTTCGCCACCGTCTACGCCAAGCCGGCGGGCGCCCCCATGTGCCAGACCTTCATAACCGAGGTGTCGCAGGACACGTGGATCTACTTCCCCTGGGACCTCGACCTGCAATACGTCGAGCCCATCAGCGACGGCGTGCGCCAGGCGAAGGAAAGCTGAGCACTCGTCCGGGTGGGGCGAGGCTGCCTCCAACACCGTGGTTGAGCTGTCGAACCACGGCTGGTGGGCGCGGGGTGGAGCACCTTTCCACGTACTCGACAAGCGTCAGGACGGAGGACGCTCGCGGCGGCGCCGTTGACACCACGGCGCGGAATTCTGACAGTCTCGCGCCTTACCCGTAGACGCGAGCCGCCGAGGGTCTTGAGGTCTTGGAGCATCTCTTCACGATTGTAGTCGGTCTGGCCATCGGGCTGTGGCTCGCGACGCGGGCCGGCTGGAAGTTCACATGGCCGTGGCCGGCGCAGCCTCAGGCCTTGGCCGAGCCCGACGCTGTCGCGGCGACCGCCCAGATGCCGGCTGATACCGCTGCGGCAGTCGCGGTCACCTCGCTGTCCTCGCGCCTGCATGGCCTGGAGGCCGTGTTCTCGCCTCTCGCCTCCAACCTCGCGCACCCGCGGGAGCTGGAGGACCAGCCGCAGTTCGCGGAGGCCGTGAAGCTGCTGGAAGACCCAGCCGTACCCCTCGACACGGTGATGCAATATGCGCTCGGCGCCAACTGGCCGCTGGCGTGTGCCGCTCTCGCCGCACTGAGGCACCGCTCCGACCGCAGCGAACGCAGCGGCGAGGTCGTGGCGCAGTTCGAGAAGCTCTACCCCTGGCCGATCCACTTCGCGCTCGCCTATCTCGTCACCGTCGAGCCGCGGCCACCGGCGGGAGATCCGGTGGCCGGTGCCAAGGATTGGTGGGGCGACAACCTGATCGTGCCGGGGCTGTTCCGCGACTACTTCGCCGAGCGAGAGCGGCTGGGAGACGCACCGGTATTCGGTCCCGCGCTCAGCGCCTCCTACGCCTCCACGCCGGCGCAGATCCGGGCGTTCCTCCAGCGCGTCAATCACACGCATGCGACGGCACTGATACGGCAGCTCGACAACGTCCAGCGCGCCAGTGTCGATCGCACATTTCTCGGCCTCCTTCGGCCGCTTCTGGGCCGACAGGAAGGAGACGGAGCTGCTGATCGAGCCCGAGCTGTGGCGGGAGGATCTGGTGGCTGCCGAGGCCGCGTCGATGCAGACGCCCACGCGATCGCTGCTGGTCAGCGGCGAGCACCGCGTGGGCAAGACGACGTTCCTGCGGCTCCTCGCGCAGCGGCTCGAGCACGAAGGCTGGACCGTGTTCGAGGCCGGCGCCCCCGACCTGATGGCGGGCCAGCAGTGGTTCGGCCAGCTCGAGGGCCGCATCCAGCGCACGGTCGAGGAGCTGTCCTCGGCCAAGAAGCTGATCTGGTACATCCCGGACATCCTGCTGATGGCGCGCAGCGGCACCCATCAGGGGCAGGCGGCGAGCGTGCTCGACCAGATCCTCCCCGCGGTCGTCTCCGGCCGGCTGATCGTGTGGACCGAGGCGACGCCGACGAGCACGGCGCGCCTGCTGCAGCTGCGACCCACCCTGCGCGGCCTGCTGGAGACCGTGCGGATCGAGCCGCAGTCGCAGGAGGAGGCGTCGGAGCTGGCGCAGGCGTGGGTCAGGCGGCTGTCGAACGAAGCGGACTTGCAGGTCGATCCGGACTGCGTGCCCGTCGCGCTCAGCTCGGCGCGGCAGTACCTGAGCGCGGCGCATTTCCCGGGCTCCGTGCTCGACCTCATCAAGCTGACGGTCAACCGCGCGCTGAAGGCCGGCACGGAAAGGATCGAGTCGCACGAGATCGTCGTCACGCTGTCCCAGCTCACGGGGCTGCCGGTGTCGATCCTCGACAACAAGGAGCGCGTCGATCTCGGCTCGATCCGCGACTACTTCACGAGCCGCGTCATCGGCCAGGACGAGGCCGTCACGGCCATCGTCGAGCGCATCGCCATGCTCAAGGCCGGCCTCAACGATCCCGGCAAGCCGATCGGCGTGTTCCTGTTCGCCGGCTCCACCGGCACCGGCAAGACCGAACTCGCCAAGACGGTTGCCGAATATCTGTTCGGCTCGGTCGAGCGCATGATCCGCCTCGACATGAGCGAGTTCCAGGCCGCCGAGGCCACGCACAAGATCCTGGGCGGCGACGACACGGACTCTCTGATCAACCGCGTGCGCAAGCAGCCCTTCTCCGTGGTTCTGCTCGACGAGTTCGAGAAGTCGCACGCCTCGATCTGGGACCTGTTCCTGCAGGTGTTCGACGACGGGCGCCTGACCGACGCCATGGGCCACGTCGCCGACTTCCGCCACTGCATCATCATCCTGACGACCAATCTCGGCGCCACCAGCCACCGCACCTCGGGGCTCGGCTTCGCGCCCACGGCCGACGCCTTCACCGACGGCCAGATCATGCGCGCGATCGGCCAGACCTTCCGGCCCGAGTTCCAGAACCGGCTCGACAAGGTGATCGTGTTCCGCCCGCTGACGCGCGACCTGATGCGCGAGATCCTGAAGAAGGAGCTGAACCGCGTGCTCGAGCGGCGCGGGCTGAAATACCGCGAGTGGGCGGTGGAATGGGAGGCGACGGCGCAGGACTTCCTGCTGGAGAAGGGCTTCACTCCGGAGATGGGCGCCAGGCCCCTCAAGCGCGCCATCGACCAGTACCTGATCGCTCCGCTGGCGGCCACCATCGTCGAGCGCAGGTTCCCCGAGGGCGACCAGTTCGTCTTCATCCGCAGCGACGGCCGGGCGATCCAGGTGGACTTCGTCGATCCCGACAGCGGCGCGGCCGGCAATCCGCTCACCGCGAGCAACGGCGCGGCGGAAAGGCCGATCGCCCTCTCCGAGATGATCCTCACGCCCAGCGGGTCCGCGTCCGAGCTCGACGCCCTGCAGAGCGTGCATGTGGGCGTGGCGCGCACGCTCGCCTCGACGCAGTGGGAGGACATGAAGGCCGGCCTGGCCGAGCAGATGGGGACGGCGGATTTCTGGACGCGCCCCGATCGCCACGACACGCTCGCGCGCCTGGCGCTGATGGATCGCGTGAAGGCCGCCGCGGCCACGGCGGACTCGCTGGGCGGCCGCCTCGCCAAGGGCACGGAACGCACCGGCAAGTATTCGCGCGAGCTGGTCGGCCGGCTCGCCCTGCAGCTGCATCTGCTCAGCGAGGGCATCCGCGATGTGATGGAGACCGCGCCAATCGAGGTGCTGCTCGTCGTCGAGCCCGCCTTCGAGCGGCCGAGCGACAACGAGGCGACGCGGCGCTGGTGCGGGCAGGTGCTCGGCATGTATCGCGCCTGGGCCGGCAACCGGCACATGCAGCTCTCAGAGCTCGCCGGCGGCTCGCCAGCGCGACCTCCCCTGGCTGCTGATCAGCGGCTTCGGCGCCCATCGCCTCCTGTCGCAGGAGATCGGCCTGCACGTCCTCGAGCTGGCGGACGACGGCAAGGGCCCCGGCCGGGCGGCCGCGCGGGTGAGGGTCGCCGTCGCCCCGCTGGGCGATCTTCCGCCCGACAGGCTCCGCGCCGCGCTTGCCGACGCGCTGGCGCGCGGACCGCAGCCGCACGCCGTCGTGCGCCGCTACCGCAGCCTCCCCTCGCCCCTGGTGCGCAACATGAACGGCAGCTGGCGCACCGGAAAGCTCGACGCCGTGCTGCGCGGCGACTTCGACCTGATCGCGGCGAGCCAGGGGTAGATCGTGCTCTTCCCATTCTGAGAAAGAATGGGGAGAGGGAGAGTCACCCTCACATCTTCGACACGTGCAGGGCCGGCGTGCGGCCCTTCCAGGGCATGGCTTCCTCGAGCGCGGTGGCGAGTTGCAGGAGCAGGTGCTCGGCCGCCGGCTTGGCCGCGATCTGCACGCCGATCGGCACGCCCGTCGAATGCATCGCGAGCGGCAGCGACATGGCCGGCGTGCCCATGATGTTGTGCGGGATCGTGTACTGCACGGGGATCTCGAACAGGTCCTTGATCAAGGTGCTCCAGTCGGTGCCGGGCTTGGAGAGGTGATAGCGGCCCCACGGCTCGGAGACGCGCGCGGTGGTCGGCGACAGCCAGATGTCGTATTTGGTGTAGAAGGCCGCGAGCTTGCGGCGCGCGACGTTGGCCGCATTGGTGGCGGCGATGAAGCGTGCCGGGGTGATGTCCTTGGCTGCCTGGTACACCGAGTAGATCACCGGCTCGAGCGTGTCCGGCCCGACCTTCTTGCCGCTGCGTTTGGCGTAGCTGTCGAGGCGGGAATCGAAGCCGAAGAAGAAGAGGTCGGTGGTCGCCTGCAGGGTCTCGGCGCCGCCCATGTCGGCGCTGGCCTGCTCGACGGCATGGCCCATCGCGGCCAGCGCCTTGGCGGTCGCCTGCACGGCGGCGGCAACCTCGGGATCGACCTTCACGCCGGCAAGCTCGCTCAGGACGATGCCGACCTTGAGCCTGGGCGCCTTCTTGCGGGCAAGCGAGGCATAGGCCTCGTCGGGCTTGGGAATGATGAAGGGATCGCCCGGCTGCGGGATCGAGACGCAGTCGAGCATCGCCGCCACGTCGCGCACGGTCTTGGCCTGCACGAGGTTGGTGGAGTAGCCCCAGCCGCCCTCGTCGACGACGGGACCTACCGACACGCGCATGCGCGAGGGTTTCAAGCCGACGCCGCCGCAGAAGCTGGCGGGGATGCGGATCGAGCCGCCGATGTCGGAGCCGTGAGCGATGGGCACGATGCCGGAGGTGACGGCAGCCTGCGCGCCGCCGCTGGAGCCGCCGGCCGAGTAGCCCTGCTTCCAGGGGTTGGAGGTGTTGCCGAACATGGCGCTCTCGGTGGTGGCGGCCATGGAGTACTCGGGCGCGGCCGAGCGGCCCAGGATGTTGACGCCCGACGCCTTCAGCATGTCGGCGAAGTAGGTGCCGACCTCCACCGTCATGCCCTCGCACAGGCGCGAGCCGAATTCGATCTTGCGTCCCTTCTCGTGGCCGAAGACGTCCTTGATCAGGAACGGCACGCCCTTGAACGGGCCGTCGCCAAGGCTCTTCTCGTCCAGCCCATCGATGCGGTCGGGATAGAGCTCGACCACGGACCTGACGGCAGGATCGACCTTCTCCTTGGCGGCGACGGCCGTCAGCGCCAGCTCCTTCGCGCTCACCTGCTTCTTGGCGACCAGCTCGGCGAGGCCGAGGGCGTCGTAGGTGGCGTATTCGGCGAGGTTCATGGGCGTACTCCTCCGCTCAATACATCTATCGCCTTGTCATCCCGGCCGGGAGATGAAGCCCGTAGAACCGGGACCCAGAAGTCTGACCTTAACCCTCGTGGTGAGCTTGTCGCACCACGCGGCCACCGGCGTTGCCTTCCAGCCGCCCTTCGACAAGCTCAGGGCGGGGTGTTGCTCTCGTTCCTGGGTCCTCGCTAACGCGAAATTCCGGGATGACACATCATGCCGCGTCGGCGGCCGCGCCGAACTGCGCGTTGCGTCCGGGCGCGGCCTCGAACAGCGCGCGGGTATATTCGTGCTTCGGCGCGGCGAACACCTCCGCCGTCGGCCCCTGCTCGACGACGATGCCCCGCTGCATCACGGCGACGCGGTCGCAGATCTGGGCGGCGACGCGCAAGTCGTGGGTGATGAACAGGACGGCCAGGTCGAAGCGCTGGCGCACGTCGTCCAGCAGTTTCAGCACCTGCGCCTGCACCGAGACGTCGAGCGCGGACACCGGCTCGTCGGCGATCAGCAGGGTCGGCTCCATGGCGAGCGCGCGGGCGATGGCGATGCGCTGGCGCTGGCCGCCCGAGAACTGGTGCGGATAGCGGTCGAGCGCATCCGGCGCCAGGCCCACCAATGCCATCAGCCGGCTGGCACGCTTCATGGCGTCGGCCTGCGACAGGCCGAAGTTGACCGGCCCTTCCGTGATCGAGGCACCCACCGTGCGCCGCGGATTGAGCGAGCGGTAGGGGTCCTGGAACACGATCTGCACATGGCGGCGATGCGGGCGCAGGCGGCCTTCCGACAGGTGCGCCACGTCGACGTCGCCGATGCGGATGGCGCCGGAGGTC
Organism: uncultured Alphaproteobacteria bacterium; assembly: GCA_963774165.1. GTDB lineage: Bacteria > Pseudomonadota > Alphaproteobacteria > Rhizobiales > Hyphomicrobiaceae > AWTP1-13. Next base: position 471,820 of record CAVZEC010000012.1, read on the forward strand.
GGCTCGATCAGCCGGGCGACGCAGCGCGCCACCGTCGTCTTGCCCGAGCCCGACTCGCCGACGATGCCGACCGTCTCGCCGCGCCGCACCGTGATGTCGACGTTCTCGGCCGCCCGCACGATGCGGCCCCGCCCGAACAGGCCCTTGGCGCCGTAGGTCTTGGACAGCTTCTCCATGGCGAGCGCGGTGGCGCCGACGTTGGCGACGCGCGCCGGCGGCTTCAGGCTCGGCACCGAGGCGATCAGCATGCGCGTATACGCGGACTGCGGGCGGCGCAGGATGTCGTCGCGGGTGCCCATCTCGACCACGCGGCCCGACTGCATGACGACCACGCGATGGGCGATCTCGGCCACCACGCCGAAGTCGTGCGTGATGAACAGCACGCCGGTGCCGCGCCGCTCCTGCAGCTCGCGCATCAGCCGCAGGATCTGCGCCTGGGTGGTCACGTCGAGCGCCGTGGTCGGCTCGTCGGCGATCAGCAGCGCGGGATCGAGCACCAGGGCCGCCGCGATCATGATGCGCTGGCGCTGGCCGCCCGACATCTGATGCGGGTAGACGTCGATCAGGCGCTCAGGCTCCGGCAGGTGCACGGCGCGCATGATCTGCAGCGCGCGGTTGCGCCGGTCGGGCTCGGAAAGCTTGGTGTGGATCTCCAGCACCTCGGCGATCTGCTCGCCCACCCGCATGACCGGGTTCAGCGCGGTCATCGGCTCCTGGAAGATCATCGCCATGCGCGTGCCGCGCAGATCGCGCAGTCGCGACGGGGTCGCCGCGAGCACATCCTCGCCCTGGACGCGCGCCTGGCCCGCGCTGGCCGTGAGCTCGCGCGGCAGCAGGCCCATCACCGCCTGGGCCGTCACGGACTTGCCGGAACCGGATTCGCCGACCACGCACACGATCTCGCCGGCGCCGACCGAGAAGGTGATGTTCTCGATCGCATGCGCGCGATCCGATCCGCGCGGCAGCCGCACGGTCAGGCCGTCGAGCTCGAGGACGGGTTGCGCGGCGGCGTCGGCCATGTGCCCTCACACCCGCTTGGCGAAACGGGGATCGAGCGTGTCGCGCAGGCCGTCACCGAGCATGTTGATGGCGAGCACCGCGAACGCCAGGCAGATGCCCGGATAGAAGATGTTGTGGGGATAGATGCGGAACAGCGACCGGCCCTCGGCCATGATGTTGCCCCAGGTCGGCGTCTCCGGCGGGATGCCGATGCCGAGGAACGAAAGGACCGCCTCGATCAGGATCGCCGAGCCGCAGATGAACGTGCCCTGCACGATCAGAGGCGCAATCGTGTTGGGCAGCACATGGCGGACCAGCAGCGTCGGCGTACGCGTGCCGACCGTGATGGCGGCCTCGACGTACGGCTCCTCGCGGATGGAGAGCACGATGGATCGCACCAGCCGCACGACGCGGGGTATGTCGGGGATGACGATGGCGATGACGACGGCAACCAGTCCGGCGCGCGACAACGAGACGACACCCATGGCGAGCAGGATCGCCGGGATCGCCATCAGGCCGTCCATGATGCGCATGATGAAGCCGTCGAGCCAGCGGATGTAGCCCGCGATCAGGCCTATGGTGAGGCCGACAGCGACGCTCAGCGTGGCCACCGTGATGCCGATGATCAGCGACACGCGCGCGCCGTAGACGACGCGGCTGTAGACGTCGCGGCCGAGCGTGTCGGTGCCGAACCGGTGCACGAACGTCACCTCCTTGCCGTCGTCGGTGCGGATCGTGCGCTCGGCGCCCGGCTTCTTGTTGCGGTAGACCGGATTGATCTCGGAAGGGCTGATGGTGCCGAGGAACGGCGCCAGCGCGCCCACCAGCGCAAGGAAGACGACGATGGTGGCCCCGATGATGACGCTCGGGTTGCGCATGACGATGCCGAGCTTGCTGGGCTTGCGCGCAGCGGGCGCCGTCTCGGCGATCTCGGCTGGCAGGGCCTCGATGCTCAATAGCGGATCCTCGGGTCGAAGAACGTGTAGGTCATGTCGACGGCCAGGTTGATCAGCACGTACGCGAGCGAGAACAGCAAGATGACGGCCTGGATGGTGGGATAGTCGCGGGCGAGCACGGCGTCGACCGTCAGCCGGCCCAGCCCCGGGATCGTGTAGACCGATTCCGTCACCACCACGCCGCCGATCAGCGCGGCGACGCCGAGGCCGATCACGGTCACGATCGGCACCGCGGCGTTGGCAAGCGCATGCCGCACCAGCACCCGGCCCTCGGTCTGCCCCTTGGCGCGGGCGGTGCGGATGTAGTCCTCGTTCATCACCTCGAGCACGCTGGTGCGGGTGATGCGGGCGATGAGCGCGATCAGGACCACCGACAGGGTCAGGGACGGCAGAATGAGCCGCTGCAGCCAGCCGCCGACCCCGAGCGAGATGCGCTGATAGCCCTGCACGGGCAGCCAGTTGAGCTCGATGGCGAAGATGTAGATCAGCGCGTAGCCGATGACGAACACCGGCACGGAGAAGCCCAGCACCGAGAACCCCATGACGATGCGATCGAGCCAGCTGCCCTGCCGGTAGGCGGCGATGACCCCGAGCGGGACGGCGATCAGCACGGCCAGCATGATCGTGAACAGCGCCAGCGACACCGTGGGCTCCAGACGATCGAGGATCAGCTCGGTCACCTGCTTCTTGAAGAAGAACGATTCGCCCAGATCGCCCTGCAGGGTCTTGCCGATCCAGATGAAGAACTGCGTATGGATCGGCTGGTCCAGGCCGAGGCGCTTGCGGATCTCGGCGACCTGCTCGGAGTTGGCGTTGTCGCCGGCGATGATGGCCGCCGGATCGGACGGCGTCAGGCGCAGCATCAGGAACACGAGCACCGCGACGATGATCATCACGGGGATCGTCGCGGCCAGCCTGCGCAGGACATAGCTGAACATCGCTTCCGCCCGATTTGTCGCGACGATACGGGTCCGGCATTCACCGCCGGACCCGCACCGCGGACTGCGTCAGTTGACTGCTATGTTCCAGAACACCGGCGCGGGCGCAACCAGCATGCCCTCCACGTTCTTGCGCATCGCCGCGCCCAGATACCATTGGCCCAGGGGGACATGCGTGACCACCTGGCCCTCGCGCACCTGCACGGCCTCGGCGATGGCCTTCTGCTTGGCCGGATCGGTCTCGCGGGCGAAGTCATCCCGCAGCTTCTCCATCTGCTCGTCGCACGGCCAGCCGAACATGGCCTTGTCGCAGGCGGAGTTCATGAAGCCGGCGAAGATCGGGTTGGTGATATCGATCGACACCCACGAGGTGAGGAACGCGTGCCAGCCGCCGGCATTCGGCGGATCCTTCTTGGCGCGGCGAGCGACCACCGTCTGCCAGTCCATCGACTGCATGTCGACCTTGAAGCCCGCCTTCTCCATCAGCGACTTCGCCACCGGCGCGAGGTTGGTGAGCACCTGCAGGTCGGTGGAGTGCATCAGCACGATCGGCGTGCCGTCGTAGCCGGCTTCCTTCAGCAGTTCCTGCGCCTTCTTGAAGTCCGACTTCAGCATCCCGTCGAGACCCTTGTCCGAGGACAGCGCGGTGCCGCACGGGAAGTAGGCGTTGCAGACCTTGTAGTACTTGGGATCGCCGACCACCGCCTTGAGGAAGTCCTCCTGGTTGAAGGCATAGATCAGTGCCTGTCGAATCTTTGGATTGTCGAACGGCTTGGCGGTCCAGTTCGGGCGGAAGGTGAACTGGTTGCCGAGCACGTTCCAGTCGACATACTTGATGTTGGCGTCGCCCAGCACGAGGGGCAGCAGATCGTGCGGCGGCTGCCTCGATGAAGTCGATCTCGTTGGCCAGCAGCGCGTTGACGGCCTGCTGGTGATCGGAGATGGCGCGCCATTCGACGCGGTCGACCTTGACCACCTTGCCGCCGGCGAAGCCGGAAGCGGGCTCCGAGCGCGGCACGTACTTGTCGAACTTGACGTAGACCGTCTTGTCGCCGGGCTTCCACTCGTCGCGCTTGAAGACGAACGGTCCCGAGCCCGTGAAGTCGGAGATCTGCGTGTTCGGGTCGGTCTCGGCCACGCGCTTGGGCATCATGAAGGGGACGTTGGAGGACGGCTTGCCCAGCCCCAGCAGCACGAGGCCGGTGGGCGACTTGAGCTTCATGACGAACGTCTTGGGATCCTTGACCTCCATGCCGTCGACGAAGGTCATCAGCTTCTGGCCGGTCGAGTCCTTGGCCGCCCAGCGCTTGATGGAGGCGACGCAGTCTTCCGCGGTCACCGGCTGGCCGTCGTGCCATAGCAGTCCGTCGCGCAGCGTGAAGGTGTGGGTGAGCTTGTCGTCCGACACATCGTACTTGCCGACCATCTGCGGCTTGATCTCGCCCTTCTCGTCGGTGGCGAACAGCGTGTCGTAGACCATGTAGCCGTGATTGCGGACGATGTAGGCGGTGGTCCAGATCGGATCGAGGATCTTCAGATCCGAGTGCATTACCGCGCGCAGCGTCTTTTGCGCGTACGCGGGCGCGGCTAGACAGATCGCGGCAGCGACCGCGGCAATCGCCCACGTGCTTCGGCGCAAATAGCCCATTTTCCACTCCAGTTGACGGATGCTTGGTAAACGGCGGAAGTCCTCGACATCAGGCTTCGACTCCCAACGTCCCAGGGGGCGGATTACACAACTCCCCTCAGCCCAAGTCAAAGCCTAGATGTGCCTGCTTTTTCGACGCCCCTGCCCAGCCCGGCAGCAGCGTACGGCGCATCTCGGCGTTTGCCCCTTCCGTTTTGCGGCCACGTCGCTAGTGTGCGGCCGCTACGAGCGCCAGAAACAGGGGTATTGCCATGCCGATCGTGAACCGCGTCGCCGCCATGCACGAGGAAATCACGGCCTGGCGCCGCGACCTTCACGCGCATCCCGAGCTCGGGTTCGATGTGCATCGCACGGCCGGCCTGGTGGCCGACAAACTCAAGGCCTTCGGCTGCGACGAGATCGTGCCGGGCATCGGCAAGACCGGCGTCGTCGGCATCATCAAGGGCCGGCGGACGGGATCGGGCAAGGTCGTGGGCCTGCGCGCCGACATGGACGCCCTGCCGATCCAGGAAGCGACCGGAATGCCCTACGCCTCCAAGACACCCGGCAAGATGCACGCCTGCGGCCACGACGGACACACGGCCATGCTGCTCGGCGCCGCCAAGTACCTGTGCGAGACGCGCAACTTCGACGGCACGGTGGTGGTCGTGTTCCAGCCCAACGAGGAGGGGCTGACCGGCAGCCTCGCCATGCTGGAGGACGGCCTGATCGAGCGCTTCGGCATCCAGCAGGTCTACGGCATGCACACCTCGCCGACCCACGAGCTCGGCAAGTTCGCCCTGTGCGCCGGCCCGATGCTGGCGGCCTGCGACAAGTTCACGATCGAGATTACGGGCAAGGGCTCGCACGCCGGCCGCCCGCACGAGGGCGTCGACACCGTGGTGACTGCGGCGCAGATCATCATGGCCCTGCAGACCATCGCCTCGCGCAATGTCAGCCCGCTCGACTCGGTGGTGGTGTCGACCTGCATGGTGCGCGCCGGCGAGGCGTTCAACATCCTCCCCGAGAGCACGACGCTCATCGGCACCATCCGCTCGCTGAGCGAGAAGGTGCGCGCCCAGACGCATGCCCGCATGAAGGCGATCGCCGAGGGCACCGCGGGCCTGTTCGGCGGCAGCGCCAAGGTCATCATCGAGGGCGACGTGCCCGTGACCGTCAACGACGCGGAGAAGACCAAGTTCGCCCAGGCCGTGGCGGGCGAGATCGCGGGTGCGGCCAACGTCTTGGAGATGCGCCCGATCATGGGCGCAGAGGACTTCTCGCACATGCTGAGGAAGCGCCCCGGCGCCTTCATCATGCTCGGCAACGGCATCGGCCCCGGCCTGCACAACCCCGGCTACAACTTCAACGACGATGCCATCCCGCTCGGCGTCTCCTACTGGGCCCGCCTCGCCGAAACCGCCATGCCGGCTTAGCCCCGGCGACGGGCACCGGGGCAACTCTGGGGGCAGGCGACCGCCGGGATGAGCCGGCGGGGTTCGCCCCCTATTTCTTCTGGCCGTAGTTGAGCAGGCCGGGGTGGCCGGCCTTGGGCGGATGGGCGCGGATGGCGTCCTCGTTGGGGGTGCAGCCCCAGCCCGGCCGGTCCGGCACCACCAGGTGGCCGTTCTCGAATACGGGGGGATGGTCGACCAGCTCGTCGTCCCAGGCGAGGCGGTCGATATCGGTCTCCATGATGCGCAGGTTCGGCACGGCGGCCGAGAAGTGCGCGTTCATCATCGTGCACAGGTGGCCGTAGAAGTTGTGCGGCGCCACGTTGACCTCATGCGCCTCGGCCGAGGCCGCGATCTTCATCGACTGCCACACACCGTTCCAGGGCGTGTCGATGATGGCGACGTCCATGGCCTGCTCGCGGAAGTAGGGCAGGAACTCGCGCAGGCCGAGCAGCGTCTCGCACGAGGAGATCGGATGCGGGCTGGCGCGACGGATGTGGCCCAGGGCCTCGGGACTGAAGGTGTCGATCTCGATCCAGAACATGTCGAGGTCGGCGATGGCGCGCAGGATCTTGAGATACCCTTCCGTCTTGGCGTTGAAGTTGAGGTCGAGCAGCAGATCGACGTCCGGCCCGGCGCCCTCGCGGATGGCTTCCAGGTGCATGCGCAAATTCCGCAGCACGTTCCGGTCGACGTTGAGCTCGGGATAGAACGGCGAGCCGAAGCCCGGACGCCAGCCCTTGGGGTTCTTGGCGCCCGCCTCGTAGATGAAGATGTTGGTCTTCATGGCGGTGAACTTCTTCTCGCGCACCTCGCGGCCGATCGCCTTGACGCCGTCGAGGTCGGTGATCGCCGGCTTGAAGTAGCTCGGGTGATTGATGCGCCAGGTGGCGCAGTGCGACCAGTACACGCGGATGCGGTCGCGCACCTTGCCGCCGAGCAGCTCGTAGCAGGGCACGCCGAGCGCCTTGGCCTTGGCGTCGAGCAGCGCGTTCTCGATGGCGCCGATGCCCTGGGCGACGACGCCGCCGGAGCCCGGCCGGGTGGCGCTGTAGAGCTCGGCGTAGATGCGCTCGTGCTCGCCGGCCACCTGCCCGACCACGCGCGGGGCAAGGCGCTCGATCACGGTGCCGACGCCGGGCGAGCCGAAGCCCTCGTCGAACTCGCTCCAGCCGACGATGCCCTCGTCGGTCGTGAGCTTGACGAAATGGTAGTTGCGCCAGCCCGCATCGCAGGCGAGCGTCTCGACCTTGGTGACCTTCATTGGCGTTTTCTCCCGCGCAGCCGGCAAATCCTAGCACGGCGGCCGCGCTCCGATAGTGGACCGGCACCTGCGCCGAGGCCGGAGTTACCCACAAGCTGCTCGCAGGTCTTCCCCAGGTTTCGCCGTTTGTACCGTGCCGCCCCCGCGTGGCCATTTTGGCCGTGGACAATAAACCCATCGCCTTGCCACGGACGGCCGGCTCGGCTTACGTGGCCTGAATGCGATGGCGGCTGAGCATGACGCTTGGCCGCTGCTGGAGCGAGATCGTTCCTGCTGGAAGCACTGTGGCTTCCATCCAGGAACGTGAATCTCGCTCCGACTTGAGGAAGTAGAGCAGGATTCACGCTCCAGCCCGGACCTCGCGTTGAGGATGCGGACATCAAGCTGAAGCGATCATGCTCTAGGGGACGCGACGAACGCTGCACGCAGCCATGGCGTGCCGGCAAAAAACGAGGAACGCGATGGCAATCGCCGAAATGAGTCACGCGCGTGTCAGCAACCCCATCGACCTCGTCGAGGACATCGCCACAAGCAACGACTGGGCCTGCGAGCGCACCAGCGCCGACGAGCTCACCATGACGGTAGCGGGGCAGTGGACCGACTACCACACCTCGCTCAACTGGCGCGACGACCTCGAGACCCTGCACATCGCCTGCGCCTTCGACGCCAAGGTGCCCGACAACCGCCTGCCCGAGGTCTACCGGCTGGTGGCGCAGATCAACGAACAGCTCTGGCTCGGCCACTTCGACGTGTGGATCCACGAAGGCCTGATCATGTTTCGCCAGGGCCTGATGCTGAACGGCACGCTGGCGACCCCGCACCAGTGCGAGGCCCTGCTCAAGGCCGCGTTCGAGGCCTGCGAGCGCTACTACCAGGCCTTCCAGTTCGTCGTCTGGGCCGGCAAGGAGAGCAAGGAGGCCCTGGCCTCCACCATGTTCGAGACCGAAGGGCGAGCGTAAGCCGCAGCCCCGATCAGGCCAGCAGGTCGGCGCAGCCCAGATCGTCGACCGCCATCAGCGCTCGCTCCAGGTTGTTCCACCAGATCAGTGGCGGGATGTTGCTGGCGGCCTGCCATACGGGGCGCGCGATCAGCCATAGCACCGACAGGCGATAGTCCTCGTCGAGCGCACGCCGGTCGTAGCCGCGCACGCCGTGCGCCTCCAGGGCCGCGTGGTAGCGATCGAGCAGCGGCCGCTCGAGGCGGCGCCGGCGGTCCGGATACCAGTGCATCGCCAGCATGTAGGCGAGATCGTCCGTCCCGGTGTCGATCCGCCAGCTGTCCCAATCGAACAGCCGCACGTCCTGGTCCGCCGTCGCGCGGCAGCAGACAGTTCCACACATGCGAGTCGCCGTGGACGATGGTGAGGTTGCGGCGCGTGCGGTAGCGCGCACCGAGGCGCGGGCCCGCATCGATGAGCCGCTCGTACAGTGCACGGCGCTCGGGCGGCAGCCGATCTCCAAGCTGGTCGGCGAACTGTGCGTAGCGCTCGGCGAAACGCTTCAGGTCGGCCGCCGCGGCGTCGTCGCCGGTCCATTCGCCGACCGAATTGCCCAGGCGCGGATCGTCCCACCAGGCCGCGTGAAACCGCGCCCACGCCGTGACGATGCTCTCGCACTGCGCCGTGCTCGGCGGCAGGGGCCAGACGGTGGCGATCGCATGCGATTGGGTGAGGTCCTCCAGCAGCAGGTGCCACGCGTTGGTGGCCTGCTCCCAGGCGGCCTCATGGCAGCGCGGAACTGTGCGCCCCGTCATCGCCGAGGCGACCTGGTTGTAGAAGGCGACCTCGTGGCGGCCGGCGTGCCACGTCGGGTCGGCCCGGTCCGGCAGGCCCGTCTTGAGTATGAGGGTGTCGGGCGCTCCCGACGCCGCGCCCTCATAGGTCAAGCGCAACCGGATGATGTGCGACAGCACAGTCGGGCGCGAGCTTTCGACCGCCACCGCGGAGACGCGGCCGTCCCCCAGCGCGCCCGACCGGCGCAGCGCATCGGTGAGATGGCGGACGTCAGAAGCGATTTTCGGCAGCGGCGGCGAGGTCATGGCGCATCATACGCAGGCGCCCGCCTCTGCACCATCGCAGCACCGATGACGCGCGGCGCCGGTCAGGCGGCCCGGGCGCAGGCGCCCTCGGCCTTGCTGCGGCTCGGCCTGGCGGAGGCCTTGACGCGCACGATCTGCCAACCCTGGCGGTCCAGCACCTGGGTGACGGCGCGATCGAACGTCTCGCGATAGGACGAGGACACGTGCAGGCGGAAGGGATCGTAGCGGCCGGGCACGATGCGGCGGCCCACTTCCATCGGGGAGGCGCCGGTGAAATCGGCGAGCAGTTGGCCGTTTTCATCTCTCACAGTCCAGGCGGCTGCCATGACACTTGCTCCGACGAGATACAGCGTGGATCTGATCTTACGGCGCCCCGCCTGAACACGGCCCGAGGGGGATCGTTAGCCAGCGTTCAGGCGGGGACGCCTTGCAAGGCCCAATGTGCGGGAATGCGGACCAGTCCGCTGTTACGGGAGAAACAGGGCGGTTCTTTTTGCGACCCACCGCTCCGGGCAGGACCGATTTGGGAGCGAATTGGTTGAGTGCTAACGGGATGACCGAAGGCTGGCGGGGGACGCGGCCGATCGGGGCAAAGTGCGGCTCGGACGGGGGCATGAGGCGGCATCTGCGTATGGCGGTATCGATGAGCCTGCTCGGCCTCGCGCTGGCGGGCTGCACGCATGTGCGCGCCGGTCCGGTCAGCGGGCACTACGTCGACTTCTCGACGCGCCCGCCGCGCGGCAACACCGTCTACGTCTGCCATGCCTACGGCTGCCGCATGCAGACGCCGTTCCGCTTCACGGACGCCGACATCGCCGCTCTCAAGACGCTGATGCAGAAGACGCGCAAGGCCGACACGGCCTTGGAGGAGCGTCGCGCCGTGGCCTACGCCATCGGCTGGATGGAGACGCGCACCGGCGCGGTGATCGGCACCAGCGCCGACCGGCCGGGCATGGACTTCACGGCCAGCGGCGACCCCACGCAGCAGGACTGCGTCGACGAGGCCACCAACACGACGAGCTACATGCTGATCCTGGAGCGCAACGGCTTTCTCAAGTACCACACGGTGGGCACACCGTTCTCCAAGGAGAACCTGCTGCGCGGCATCTCCGGCTGGCCGCACTGGACGGCCGTGCTGAAGGAGAACTCCAACGGCCAGCGCTGGGCGGTGGACAGCTGGATCTACGCCAACGGCGAGAACCCCGCGATCGTCGAGGCCGAGAAATGGTACATCTCGAGCCTGGAGGAGCTGCCGGCCGCGACCCGGTGAGCGCGGGCACGCGACAGGTGCCGCGCCTGCCTAAAGAGGCCCCTGTTTGTTGTCCCATCAGCGCGGGTCGCGTGGGCGGCTTCTCGGCGCCGCACCCCTCGCCATCGCTCCTCTGGCACGAGTTGTAGACGCGCGCCTCGCCCCGCTTGCGGAGCGGCTCGAAGGCCACGTAGCTCGACGCGATGGCATTGCGCAGGACGCGGAACTCCTTGTCCCGATCCATGTCGTATGCGATCGCCAGGATGCGGATCACGCCGTCTCGCTGCTGCGCTCGCACGCTCACTCTGCGCTGGCCTTCGCGCGCACTCAGGATGAAGCCCGGGCCTGCCGCATCCGAAGTATCCACGATCTGGCTCTCGAGCTCACGGGGCGCCTTGCAGCAATGATTGCGCCTGACCTTGTCGAATGTGGTCTCGGCCGTACTCCTTTCAGCGACGTCAACCACGAAGTCCCCAGCGCTCGACTGGTACAAGCTGCCGAAACTGAGCTCCTGCCTGCCCGGTAGCAGCACGTGCGGCAGCGACAGCTCGGCGGCCTGGGGATCGCTTTCCGTCTCGAACCTCCAGCGGTTGCGAATGCCCGCGACGCGCTTCTCCAGGATTGCGATCTGCTGTCCTTCGGTCGAGGCAGCCGGGGGGCAACGTCGCCTGGTGATCTCTGACGGCCTTCTCGAAGTCGGTCGAGACGATCCGGCCGACCTCCCCGTCCAGATGCCCGCTCCAGATCAGCAGCAATTCGCTGGCAGGCGTCTGGGACCACCTAACGGCGGATCCGGTCGGCGCAGGAGGTGCCTTCGTCGGTTCGTCAGACTTTGTTGCCCTCCTCTCGGGAACAGCGACCTCGGCAATCGGCTTGACCGACTTGGTCCCCGTCTGCTCCCTCGGCTTAGCCTTCGTTTCTGTAGGAGACCTGGGGCCCTTCGAAACGCACTCCGGCAAGGGGGTGTGATCGCAGGTGCCCCTCAGCAAGACGAAATAGTAGGTGCCCGAGAGCAGCGCGGCGCCGAGCGGCGCAATGATTCTGAACAGGGAAACCCACATACTATAGACCCCGCAATCATGTGCGGTTTTAGCACTCAACCGTTCGCGGTGCAATGGGAGCTGGAGAACATAGATCACGCTCTTGGTGCCACGCGGTGTCAGTAGCGCGGGCGGCGGACCCTGCCCGGCATGGAGCGCGCATGCCATGGTGCCGGCTGCGAACATGCGATCTGGATGAGAGGGGAGACAGGCCCATGACCGACACACGCATGCCCGTGCACACCGGCGGCTGCCAGTGCGGCGCCGTGCGCTACGCGCTCTATGCCGAGCCGACCTAACCCGCACGTGTGCCACTGCCGCATGTGCCAGAAGGCGTTCGCCAACTACTTCGCCCCGTTCGCCGGTGTGCCGCCCAAGGACTTCGCCTGGGTGAAGGGCACCCCTGGCATGTTCAAGAGCTCGGAGGTGGCGGAGCGCGGCTTCTGTCGCGACTGCGGCACGCCGCTGTCGTACCGCGCGGCGGGCAAGGACCGCATCTCCGTGTCGCTCGGCAGCCTCGACGATCCGGCCCGGGTGGTCCCGCTCAAACAGTTCGGCGTCGAGAGCCGGCTGCCTTTCATGGCTACCCTGGCCGAACTGCCGGGAGTGCGCACGGAGGACTATTTCACTGCGGCGGATCTGGCACGATTGAAGAGCCGGCAGCACCCGGACCACGCGGATTGACGTCGTGCGGGTCAGACCCCTGACATCGACTTTGGAGGGGGCCTCTCCTTGGGGAGAAGGTCGCGCCGAGGAACGCGTGCTGATCGGGGGAAGTGTCGGGCATGGCCTCCCATCCTCTCCCCGAGGGGAGAGGGAGCCAAGAGCGGAGATCGACGACATGCCCAAGCTGAAGTTCGATCACTGCGTGATCCATGTCTCGGACTGGCAACGGTCCAATGCGTTCTATCGCGACGTGATGGGCGCGCAGGTGGTGCCGCCGAGGCAAAGGCTGGGTGTACCGGTTCGGCGATATGCAGCTCAACTGTCACGGGCCCGGCCTCGCCCCGGCGCCGGTGGCGCGCCTGCCGGTCCAGCCGGGCAACAGCGACCTGTGCTTCGAGTGGCCGGGACCGATCGCCGACGCCAAGGCGCATCTGGAGGCGCTGGGCGTCGCCATCGAGCTGGGGCCGGTCGAGCGTGCGGCCGCGCGCGGCACAGGCGTGAGCCTCTACTTCCGCGATCCCGACGGCTCGCTGCTGGAGTTCATCTCCTACGCCTGACCGCGAAGCGCGTAGGTTGGATCGCAGCGACGTCCGGGCCACAGCGACTTGCGTGGATCTCCGCCTTCGCGACATGAGCCATGAGCAACGGCAAGGAGACGGTGGTCGGCGTCATCTCGGATACGCACGGCCTGCTTCGTCCCGAGGCGATCGCGGCCCTGCGGGGCTCCGACATGATCATCCATGCCGGTGACGTCGGGCGGCCGGATGTCCTCGAGGCGCTGCGCGTTCTGGCGCCGACGTTCGCCGTGCGCGGCAATGTTGATACACAGACGTGGGCGGAGAAGCTGCCGACGACCGAGGTGGTCGAGGTGGGGCCGCTGCTGATCTGGATGCTGCACGATATCGCCGAGCTCGACCTCGATCCTGTCGCCGCCGGGTTCGCGGTCGTGGTCTATGGCCACTCACACAAGCCGTCGATCGAAACGCGCGAGGACGTGCTCTATCTCAACCCGGGCAGTGCCGGTCCGCGACGGTTCAGGCTGCCGGTGACGGTTGCAAGGCTGCACGTCTCCGGGACCATCATCCGACCCGAGATCGTCGAGCTGGTGGTGTGAGCGCGTCGATTGGGTCGAGCCAAGCGAAGACCAGGCGAGCCACGGGCGCATCGGTGTTGGGTCTTCGCTGACGCTCGACCCAACCTACGTCCCACGTCCTGATCCAACCTTCGCGATCAGCCGGCGAGCTGGGCCTCGATGGCATCCAGGGCGGCCTTGGCCTTGGAGCCGTCGGGGCCGCCGGCCTGGGCCATGTCGGGGCGGCCGCCGCCGCCCTTGCCGCCGAGCGCGGCGGCACCGACCTTGACGAGATCGACGGCGCTGTATGTGCCGGTGAGGTCCGCGGTGACGCCGACCGCGAGGCCGGCCTTGCCGTCCTCGGTCACGCCGACGATGGCGACGATGCCGGACCCGACCTGCTTCTTGGCGTCGTCCACCAGTCCGCGCAGGTCCTTGGGGTTGTAGGCCCTGCACCGAGCGCGCGATCAGCTTGACCTTGCCGACGGTGCGCACGGGCGTCTCGGCCTGGGCCGCGCCGTTGCCGGTTGCGCCGCCGCCGAGCGCCAGCTGGCGCTTGGCGTTCGTGAGATCGCGCTCGAGCTGCTTTCTCTCCTCCAGCAGCGCCTTGACGCGCTCGACGACATCGTCGGGCTTGGTGCGCAACGCCGCCGCCAGCTCGCGCATGCGCGCGTCCTGCTGCGCCAGGTGCTCGCGCGCGCCGTCCGCGGTGAGCGCCTCGATGCGCCGCACGCCGGCCGCGCTGGCGCTCTCGCCGGTGAGCTTGATGAGGCCGATGTCGCCGGTGCGGGTCACGTGCGTGCCGCCGCACAGCTCCACCGACCAGGCCTTATTGGCCTTGGTCGCGGCAGCCTTGCCACCCTCGGCGACACCCATGGAGACGACGCGCACCTCCTCGCCGTACTTCTCGCCGAACAGGGCGCGCGCGCCGGTCTCCCGCGCATCCTCGAGGGCCATCAGCCGGGTCTCGACGGGCGTGTTCTGCAGCACGTAGGCGTTGGCCATCGCCTCCACCGCCGTGAGCTCGTCGGGCGACATGGGCTTGGAGTGCTGGAAGTCGAAGCGCAGGCGATCGGGCGCGACCAGCGATCCGCGCTGCTCGACGTGCTCGCCGAGCACCTGGCGCAGGGCCTCGTGCACCAGGTGGGTGGCGGAGTGGTTGGCGCGTATGGCCGTGCGTCGCGCGTGATCGACCACCAGCTCGACGCCGTCGCCCGGCTTGAAGGCGCCCTTCTCGACCGTGCCGAGATGCACGAACAGGTCGCCCAGCTTCTTTTGCGTGTCCGTGACGCGGAACAGCGCGCCGTTCGGGCCCTTGATTTGCCCGGTGTCGCCGACCTGGCCGCCGGACTTGCCGTAGAACGGCGTCTGGTTCAGCACCAGAGCGGCCTCGTCGCCGGCCTTCAGGGCGCCGACCTCCTTGCCGTCCCTGAGGACGGCACGGATCTCGCCCTCGGCGGCTTGCGTGTCGTAGCCCAGGAAGTCGGTGGCACCGACGCGCTCCTTGACCTCGAACCAGACGGTCTCGGTCGCAGCCTCGCCCGAGCCCTTCCAGGCCTTGCGCGCCTCCTCCTTCTGCTTTTGCATCGCCGCATCGAAGGCCGCCAGATCGACCGTGACGCCGCGCGGCTTGAGCGCGTCCTGCGTCAGGTCGAGCGGGAAGCCGAAGGTGTCGTAAAGCTTGAAGGCGGTATCGCCGGCGAACACGTCGCCCTTCTTCAGGTTGCGGCTGGCATCGCCGAGCAGCCCCAGGCCCTTCTCGAGAGTCTTGCGGAAGCGGGTCTCCTCCAGCTTCAGCGTCTCCGTGATCAGCGGCTGCCCGCGCACCAGCTCTGGGTAAGTCTCGCCCATCTGCTGCACCAGCGCCGGCACCAGCCGGTACATCAGCGGCTCCTTGGCGCCGAGCATGTGGGCGTGGCGCATGGCACGTCGCATGATGCGGCGCAGCACGTAGCCGCGCCCCGCGTTGGAAGGCAGCACGCCCTCGGCAATCAGAAAGCTCGTCGCGCGCAGATGATCGGCGATGACGCGGTGCGACGCCAGGTTTTCTCCCTTCGCCGGCACCCCGGTCGCAGCCTCCGATGCCGCGATCAGCGCCTTGAAGAGATCGATGTCGTAGACCGACTGCACGCCCTGGAGGATGGCGGTCATCCGCTCCAGGCCCATGCCGGTGTCGATCGAGGGCCTGGGCAGGTTGACGCGGTCGCCGGGCCCGCGCTGCTCGTATTGCATGAACACGAGGTTCCAGAACTCGAGGTAGCGGTCGCCATCCTGGTCGGCGCTGCTCGGCGGTCCGCCGGCCGACCTCGGCGCCCCGGTCGAGGAAGATCTCCGAGCAGGGGCCGCACGGGCCCGGTCTCGCCCGCCGACCAGAAGTTGTCGGAGGTGGCGATGCGGATGATCTTGTCGTCGGAGAAGCCGGCGCACCTTCTTCCAGGTGCGATAGGCATCTCGTCGTCGTGGTAGATGGTGACGAGCAGGCGCTTGGGAGCGAGGCCGAAATGCTTCGGTCACCAGCTCCCACGCCAGCGGGATCGCCGTCTCCTTGAAGTAGTCGCCGCAGCGAGAAGTTGCCGAGCATCTCGAAGAAGGTGTGATGCCGGTCGGTGTAGCCGACGTTGTCGAGATCGTTGTGCTTGCCACCGGCGCGCACGCACTTCTGCGCGGTGGTGGCGCGCGTGTAGGGGCGCACCTCCTGGCCGGTGAAGACGTTCTTGAACTGCACCATCCCCGCGCTGGTGAACATCAAGGTCGGGTCGTTGCGCGGGATCAGCGGCGAGGACGGCACCATCTCGTGGCCGTTCTTGGCGAAGAAGTTCAGGAATGTGGAACGGACCTGATTGACGCTGCTCATGATGCTTTTGCTCTCGCGCGCCCGCATTTCAGGCACGACATTCTACGGATTGGCTTGGCCCGCATCTTCTAGCCACGCGGCTTGGCGCTGTCCACAAAAGGGGGCGCGGCTGGGCGCCTGCGCGGCCACCCGCGAGGCGATCCTTGTCACCGGCCGACTGTCAGCACAGCTGGTGGGGGAGGCCGAGACTGAGGGTGTTCTGATAGTCGTCGGCGGTCTTGGCGATGTGCCTTCGCAACAGGTCCACGACCTCTTCGCCGGCATCCTCGCCGATCAGCCGCGCCAGCGCATGGTGCTGGGCGAGGGAATTGGCATTGAGCGCAGGATCCATCGCCAGCCGGTAGCGCAGCGCCTGAATGCGGAAGGCGATCACCGCGTAGGAGCGCGACAGATAATGGTTGCCGCAGCGGTCGATGATGCATTGGTGGAAGTGCTTGTCGAGTTCCAGGTAGGAGGCGGCGTCGTAGGCGTCGAGCGCCGCGGTCATGTCGGCGGCGATGGCACCGAGCGCCTGGCCAAGGCCTGCGGCATCCTTCGCCATGCCCAGCTGCGCGGCCGAGATCTCGAGCACGCCGCGGAACTCGCTGAGCTTTCCGGCCTCGACGGCGCTGATGCGGAACACGAAGGTGCCGCGCTGGGGAAGGATGTCGACCAGTCCCTCGGTCTTGAGGAGCAGGAACGCCTCGCGCACGGGCGTCTTGCTGATGCCGAGCTCGGTCGCCAACGTCGTCTCGGACAACGCTTCGCCCAACCGGAAATCACCTTTGACGATCCGATTGCGAATCTGATCGGCGGCCTGCTCAGCCAGGGACGGGGGCCGCACTGTAACCTCTCCCTCCAAACTGCGGGCTCTCATGCCGACCACAATATCCCAAGGGGGACACGCCCACACCATGCCTATGCCGTTAGCTCCGGAAAGCTCGACAGGGCAGCGTCCCGCGGATCAGCATTTTCATCGTGAGCGGTGGGCGGGCGACAAGCTGCTCGATGGTGCGGGCCGCAATGCGGCCGACGCCGTTGGTCTTGCGCCGCTTGAAGCGGAAGTGGTCGTCGAGGTAGGCTTGCAGGTGTTGGCTTTATCGGCGCCGGCATGCGTGCCGAGCAGCCAGCGCTTCAGGAGTGACACCGTCACGGGCAGCCTGCAGGGCGTCGCTCTCGCGCTCCTGTTTGGTCTGGATGACAACCTTGTGAGGCCGTTGGCCGAGGCTTTCGCTGTTGTAGCTGGCTGAGCCGCTCGGTCACGACCTGGGTGTCCAACGTGATCTGGCCGACCGCCCTTCGGCGAAGGATTTCAACGTGCCTTCATCGTCGTTCTCGGCGTGAGCGAGACGCACCCTGCCGTCGGCCTCGTGCGGCCACCAGAACCAGCTCCTTGTGGGTGAGCCCTTTCCCCCGACGAGCGTCTCGTCGATCTGGACGAAGGGGCCCAGCGGCTCCCGATCGGACGGACCAGCGCCGCTCGGAGCTTGTGCAGCCAGCTCCACGCTGTCTTGTACGAGCCGAAGCCCAAGATCCGCTGCAGCTCCTTGGCCGAGATGCCGTTGCGCCGGGAGGAGATCTCGAACACTGCCCGAACCAGACCTTGAACGGCTTCTGGGTCTTTCTTCGCAGGAGCGTGCCCTGACGTCAGGCTCGTCTGAGCAGTCCGCGCACTCGAATCGACCACCGCGCTCGGCCCACACGCGCTTGCTGCCGCAGCGCGCGCACGCCGGCTCGCCGGCCCAGCGCGCCTCGATCCAATAGGCGCGACGCTTCTTCCGTCGCAAACCGCCGCTCAAACTCGATCGCTGTCTTTGGGAAATTCCGCCACAGATCATCCTTGTCGCGTGCCATCCGCCACCTCCCTGTCGGCGGTTAGATCGCACACCATTGCGGCGGTTGCACAGGCATGCGCCCACACCCCTCATGCCAACTTAACATTGTACTGAATGAGATACTAGTATATCAGCCGCTCGGGACGCGCGGTTGAGGGGCGGGGCGGGCATGTGGAATGCGCTTCCTGCCGACTAGCGCGGTCCCACGAACCTCGTGAAGGCACTCGCCGATTGCGGGCTACGCAGGCGGAGAGTTCCTCGGCGCGACTTTCGCCCTACGCCGTACAGCCGCCGCGCCCCGAGGCTACCGGGTGGAGAAGGAAATCAGCGGACAACCTGAAGGGCCGGGCCACTCGAGCCGTTGTCCGCGTTGCGGCTTGCCCTTGCGCGTCCTCATGCGTGCTACCGGGCCGGAGCTCGAGTACGACTTCCCCGCGTGGAACCGGCTGTGCCAGGATCCTCTGCTCGGCGGCCCCTCGATGTGCCTGGACGCAACTTCGAGCGCGACGGGTCTCCTGGAGCCGGGCGCGGAATTTCTTGACGATCCCGCCGGCAGGCCGCTTGGATATTCATGATCCGAGCCGGGTGCAGCCGATGCAGTTCACCGACGAGCAGATCCGCTCCCTGCTGCGCGATTCCGCGCGGCATCCGCCGAGCGCGCGGCATCTCGGCCTCGAGCTCATCGACTTCTCGTCGACGAGGGCTGGGCGGAGATGGCGTCTGCCGCGCGCGGAGTTCGCCAATCCGGCCGGCATGGGCAGGGTGGTTTCCGCTCCGCGCCATGCTCGACGACGCCATGGGCCTCACCGCCAGCATCTCCAGCGCTTCGCGATCCTGGTGCCGACCTTGCAGATTCTCGGCGGTCACCCGCGCCACTCCTCGCGCGTCATTCGGCGGCGGCGAAGTGCTGCGCAGTAGGCGGGACAACGGCGCACCTGCAGGGCAGCCTGCGGTTGCCGGACGGCACGCTGCTCGCGACCGCCCGCCGCTGTCCTGCGCCCGTTTCGAAGTGAGCCGCCGCGCTTCCTCTCCGAGCGGGCAGCTTGCGGCCCTCGCGCCACCAGGTGAGTGCGAGCAGGGCCAGCAGGGCAGCGAGCGCCAGGAAGCCCGTGAACATCGGGATCAGCTTGACGCCGCGGGTAACGAAGGCCTCGCGGTCCTTGAGGCCCATCCAGCCGGAGCCCGCCAGCACGCGGGCGTTCGCCAGCATGGAGATGCGGGGAAGGTCCACGCCCGAGGATCCCACACTCGACAGGAGACCGCCGCCGCGCGTCCAGAACGTGCCGCCGCCGGTGGCCTCGACGAGGGGTTTGAGCTTCTCGTCGGTCGCCGACCGGCATGCTGCATGCCGTCGCCAACGCCGGCATCGAGGACGCCCGCGAGATGAGCGAGGTCACGGCGACCGACGAGAAGCTCAAACCCCTCGTCGAGGCCACCGGCGGCGGCACGTTCTGGACGCGCGGCGGCGGTCTCCTGTCGAGTGTGGGATCCTCGGGCGTGGACCTTCCCCGCATCTCCATGCTGGCGAACGCCCGCGTGCTGGCGGGCTCCGGCTGGATGGGCCTCAAGGACCGCGAGGCCTTCGTCACCCGCGGCGTCAAGCTGATCCCGATGTTCACGGGCTTCCTGGCGCTCGCTGCCCTGCTGGCCCTGCTCGCACTCACCTGGTGGCGCGAGGGCCGCTGACTGCCCCCGCTCGGAGAGGGAACAGCGGCGGCTCACTTCGGAAACGGGCGCAGGACGGCGCTGGCCGAGGCGGTCGCGAGCAGCGTGCCGTCCGGCAACCGCAGGCTGCCCTGCAGGTGCGCCGTTGTCCCGCCTATGCGCAGCACTTCGCCGCGGCCGATGACGCGCGACATCGGGGTGGGGCGCAGGTAGCTGACCGAGATCTGCAAGGTCGGCACCAGGATCGCGAAGCGCTGGGAGATGCTGGCGGTGAGGCCCATGGCGTCGTCGAGCATGGCGCAGACGAAACCGCCCTGCACCATGCCGGCCGGATTGGCGAACTCCGCACGCGGCAGGAACGCCATCTCCGCCCAGCCCTCGTCGACGGAGAAGTCGATCAGCTCGAGGCCGAGATGCCGCGCGCTCGGCGGATGCCGCGCGGAATCGCGCAGCAGGGAGCGGATCTGCTCGTCGGTGAACTGCATCGGCTGCACCCGGCTCGGATCATGAATATCCAAGCGGCCTGCCGGCGGGATCGTCAAGAAATTCCGCGCCCGGCTCGGCGAGACCCGTCGCGGTCTCGAAGTTGCGTGCCAGGCACATCGAGGGGCCGCCGAGCAGAGGATCCTGGCACAGCCGGTTCCACGCGGGGAAGTCGTACTCGAGCTCCGGCCCGGTAGCACGCATGAGGACGCGCAAGGGCAAGCCGCAACGCGGACAACGGCTCGAGTGGCCCGGCCCTTCAGGATTGTCGCTCAATTTGCTTCTCCACCGGTAGCCTTCGGGGCGCGGCGGCTGTACGGCGTAGGGCGAGAGTCGCGCCGAGGAACTCTCGCCTGCGTAGCCCGCAATGACAACGATGCCTTCACGAGGTTGGTGGGACCGCGCTAGTCGGCAGGAAGCGCATTCCACATGCCCGCCCGCCCCTCAACCGCGCGTCCCGAGCGGCTGATATACTAGTATCTCATTCGGTCTGCAATATTGACGGATACGTCACATGAGGGGTGTGGGCGCATGCCTATCCCCATAGCTCCGCCGCAATGGTGTGCGATCTAACCGCCGACAGGGAGGTGGCGGATGGCACGCGACAAGGATGATCTGTGGCGGAATTTCCCGAAGACGGCGATCGAGTTTGAGCGGCGGTTTGCGACGGAAGAAGCGTGCCGCGCCTATTGGATCGAGGCGCGCTGGGCCGGCGAGCCGGCGTGCGCGCGCTGCGGCAGCAAGCGCGTGTGGGCCGAGCGCGGTGGCTTCCTATTCGAGTGCGCGGACTGCGACCATCAGACGAGCCTGACGTCGGGCACGCTCCTGGAGAAGACCAGGAAGCCGTTCAAGGTCTGGTTCCGGGCAGTGTTCGAGATCTCCTCCCGGCGCAACGGCATCTCGGCCAAGGAGCTGCAGCGGATCTTGGGCTTCGGCTCGTACAAGACGGCGTGGAGCTGGCTGCACAAGCTCCGAGCGGCGCTGGTGCGTCCCGATCGGGAGCCGCTGGGCCCTTTCGTCCAGATCGACGAGACGCTCGTCGGGGGAAAGGGCTCACCCCACAAGGAGCTGGTTCTGGTGGCCGCCGAGGCCGACGGCAGGGTGCGTCTCGCTCACGCCGAGAACAACGATGAAGGCACGTTGAAATCCTTCGCCGACAGCCAGATCGCGTTGGACACCCAGGTCGTGACCGACGGGCTCGCCAGCTACAACAGCGAAAGCCTCGGCCAACGGCCTCACAAGGCTGTCATCCAGACCAAACAGGAGCGGCGCGAGAGCGACGCCCTGCAGGGCTGCCACTGGACGGTGTCACTCCTGAAGCGCTGGCTGCTCGGCACGCATGCCGGCGCGATAAAGCCAAAGCACCTGCAAGCCTACCTCGACGAGTTCGCCTTCCGCTTCAACCGGCGCAAGACCAACGGCGTCGGCCGCATCGCGGCCCGCACCATCGAGCAGCTTGTCGCCCGCCCACCGCTCACGATGAAAATGCTGATCCGCGGAACGCTGCCCTGTCGAGCTTTCCGGAGCTAACGGCATAGGCATGGTGTGGGCGTGTCCCCCTTGGGATATTGTGGTCGGCATGAGCGTGCAGATTGGAGGGAGAGGTTACAGTGCGGCCCCCGTCCCTGGCTGAGCAGGCCGCCGATCAGATTCGCAATCGGATCGTCAAAGGTGATTTCCGGTTGGGCGAAGCGTTGTCCGAGACGACGTTGGCGACCGAGCTCGGCATCAGCAAGACGCCCGTGCGCGAGGCGTTCCTGCTCCTCAAGACCGAGGGACTGGTCGACATCCTTCCCCAGCGCGGCACCTTCGTGTTCCGCATCAGCGCCGTCGAGGCCGGAAAGCTTCAGCGAGTTCCGCGGCGTGCTCGAGATCTCGGCCGCGCAGCTGGGCATGGCGAAGGATGCCGCAGGTCTTGGCCAGGCGCTCGGTGCCATCGCCGCCGACATGACCGCGGCGCTCGACGCCTACGACGCCGCCTCCTACTTGGAGCTCGACAAGCACTTCCACCAATGCATCATCGATCGCTGCGGCAACCATTATCTGTCGCGCTCCTACGCGGTGATCGCCTTCCGCATTCAGGCACTGCGCTACCGGCTGGCGATGGATCCCGCGCTCAATGCCGATTCCCTCGCCCAGCACCATGCGCTGGCGCGGCTGATCGGCGAGGATGCCGGCGAAGAGGTCGTGGACCTGTTGCGAAGGCACATCGCCAAGACCGCCGACGACTATCAGAACACCCTCAGTCTCGGCCTCCCCCACCAGCTGTGCTGACAGTCGGCCGGTGACAAGGATCGCCTCGCGGATGGCCGCGCAGGCGCCCAGCCGCGCCCCCTTTGTGGACAGCGCCAAGCCGCGTGGCTAGAAGATGCGGGCCAAGCCAATCCGTAGAATGTCGTGCCTGAAATGCGGGCGCGCGAGAGCAAAAGCATCATGAGCAGCGTCAATCAGGTCCGTTCCACATTCCTGAACTTCTTCGCCAAGAACGGCCACGAGATGGTGCCGTCCTCGCCGCTGATCCCGCGCAACGACCCGACCTTGATGTTCACCAGCGCGGGGATGGTGCAGTTCAAGAACGTCTTCACCGGCCAGGAGGTGCGCCCCTACACGCGCGCCACCACCGCGCAGAAGTGCGTGCGCGCCGGTGGCAAGCACAACGATCTCGACAACGTCGGCTACACCAACCGACATCACACCTTCTTCGAGATGCTCGGCAACTTCTCCTTCGGCGACTACTTCAAGGAGACGGCGATTCCGCTGGCGTGGGAGCTGGTGACGAAGCATTTCGGCCTCGATCCCAAGCGCCTGCTCGTCACCATCTACCACGACGACGAGGATGCCTATCGCACCTGGAAGAAGGTGGCGGGCTTCTCCGACGACAAGATCATCCGCATCGCCACCTCCGACAACTTCTGGTCCGCGGGCGAGACGGGCCCGTGCGGTCCCTGCTCGGAGATCTTCCTCGACCAGGGCGACAAGGTTGCCGGTGGACCGCCGGGCAGCGCCGACCAGGATGGTGACCGCTACCTGGAGTTCTGGAACCTCGTGTTCATGCAATACGAGCAGCGCGGGCCGGGCGACCGCGTCAACCTGCCCAGGCCCTCGATCGACACCGGCATGGGCCTGGAGCGGATGACCGCCATCCTCCAGGGCGTGCAGTCGGTCTACGACATCGATCTGTTCAGGGCGCTGATCGCGGCATCGGAGGCTGCGACCGGGGTGCCGGCGAAGGGAGAAAACCTGGCGTCGCACCGCGTCATCGCCGATCATCTGCGCGCGACGAGCTTTCTGATTGCCGAGGGCGTGCTGCCTTCCAACGCGGGGCGCGGCTACGTGCTGCGCCGCATCATGCGACGTGCCATGCGCCACGCCCACATGCTCGGCGCCAAGGAGCCGCTGATGTACCGGCTGGTGCCGGCGCTGGTGCAGCAGATGGGCGAGACTTACCCAGAGCTGGTGCGCGGGCAGCCGCTGATCACGGAGACGCTGAAGCTGGAGGAGACCCGCTTCCGCAAGACTCTTCGAGAAGGGCCTGGGGCTGCTCGGCGATGCCAGCCGCAACCTGAAGAAGGGCGACGTGTTCGCCGGCGATACGGCCTTCAAGCTTTACGACACCTTCGGCTTCCCGCTCGACCTGACGCAGGACGCGCTCAAGCCGCGCGGCGTCACGGTCGATCTGGCGGCCTTCGATGCGGCAATGCAAAAGCAGAAGGAGGAGGCGCGCAAGGCCTGGAAGGGCTCGGGCGAGGCTGCGACCGAGACCGTCTGGTTCGAGGTCAAGGAGCGCGTCGGCGCCACCGACTTCCTGGGCTACGACACGCAAGCCGCCGAGGGCGAGATCCGTGCCGTCCTCAGGGACGGCAAGGAGGTCGGCGCCCTGAAGGCCGGCGACGAGGCCGCTCTGGTGCTGAACCAGACGCCGTTCTACGGCGAGTCCGGCGGCCAGGTCGGCGACACCGGGCAAATCAAGGGCCCGAACGGCGCGCTGTTCCGCGTCACGGACACGCAAAAGAAGCTGGGCGACCTGTTCGTGCATCTCGGCACGGTCGAGAAGGGCGCCTTCAAGCCGGGCGACGGCGTCGAGCTGGTGGTCGATCACGCGCGACGCACGGCCATACGCGCCAACCACTCCGCCACCCACCTGGTGCACGAGGCTCTGCGCCAGGTGCTCGGCGAGCACGTCGAGCAGCGCGGATCGCTGGTCGCGCCCGATCGCTTGCGCTTCGACTTCCAGCACTCCAAGCCCATGTCGCCCGACGAGCTGTCGGCGGTGGAGGCGATGGCCAACGCCTACGTGCTGCAGAACACGCCCGTCGAGACCCGGCTGATGGCCCTCGAGGATGCGCGGGAGACCGGCGCGCGCGCCCTGTTCGGCGAGAAGTACGGCGAGGAGGTGCGCGTCGTCTCCATGGGTGTCGCTGAGGGTGGCACGGCTGCCGCGACCAAGGCCAATAAGGCCTGGTCGGTGGAGCTGTGCGGCGGCACGCACGTGACCCGCACCGGCGACATCGGCCTCATCAAGCTCACCGGCGAGAGCGCCAGCGCGGCCGGCGTGCGGCGCATCGAGGCGCTCACCGCGGACGGCGCGCGCGAGCACCTGGCACAGCAGGACGCGCGCATGCGCGAGCTGGCGGCGGCGTTGCGCACCAAGCCCGACGATGTCGTCGAGCGCGTCAAGGCGCTGCTGGAGGAGAGAAAGCAGCTCGAGCGCGATCTCACGAACGCCAAGCGCCAGCTGGCGCTCGGCGGCGGCGCAACCGGCAACGGGGCGACCCAGGCCGAGACGCCCGTGCGCACCGTCGGCAAGGTCAAGCTGATCGCGCGCTCGGTGCAGGGCCTAAACCCCAAGGACCTGCGCGGACTGGTGGACGACGCCAAGAAGCAGGTCGGGTCCGGCATCGTCGCCATCGTCGGCGTGACCGAGGACGGCAAGGCCGGCCTCGCGGTCGGCGTCACCGCGGACCTCACCGGCACATACAGCGCCGTCGATCTCGTCAAGGTCGGTGCCGCCGCGCTCGGCGGCAAGGGCGGCGGCGGTCGCCCCGACATGGCCCAGGCCGGCGGCCCCGACGGCTCCAAGGCCAAGGCCGCCCTGGATGCCATCGAGGCCCAGCTCGCCGGCTGATCGCGAAGGTTGGATCAGGACGTGGGACGTAGGTTGGGTCGAGCGTCAGCGAAGACCCGACACCGATGCGCCCGTGGCTCGCCTGGTCTTCGCTTGGCTCGACCCAATCGACGCGCTCACACCACCAGCTCGACGATCTCGGGTCGGATGATGGTCCCGGAGACGTGCAGTCTTGCAACCGTCACCGGCAGCCTGAATCGTCGCGGACCGGCACTGCCCGGGTTGAGATAGAGCACGTCCTCGCGCGTTTCGATCGACGGCTTGTGTGAGTGGCCATAGACGACGACCGCGAACCCGGCGGCGACAGGATCGAGGTCGAGCTCGGCGATATCGTGCAGCATCCAGATCTGCAGCGGCCCCGCCTCGACCACTTCGGTCGTTGGCAGCTTCTCTGCCCACGTCTGTGTATCAACATTGCCGCGCACGGCGAACGTCGGCGCCAGAACGCGCAGCGTCTCGAGGACATCCGGCCGCCCGACGTCACCGGCATGGATGATCAGTGTCGGAGCCCCGCAGGGCCGCGATCGCCTCGGGACGAAGCAGGCCGTGCGTATCCGAGATGACGCCGACCACCGTCTCCTTGCCGTTGCTCATGGTTCGATGCGGAATGTAGGTTGGGTCGAGCGTCAGCGAAGACCCAACATTGATGCAGATCGCGAATTGTTGTCGGGTCTTCGCTTCGCTCGATCCAACCCACGCGCTTCGCGGTCAGGCGTAGGAGATGAACTCCAGCAGCGAGCCGTCGGGATCGCGGAAGTAGAGGCTCACGCCCGTGCCGCGCGCGGCCGCACGCTCGACCGGCCCCAGCTCGATGGCGACGCCCAGCGTCTCCAGATGCGCCTTGGCGTCGGCGATCGGTCCCGGCCACTCGAAGCACAGGTCGCTGTTGCCCGGCTGGACCGGCAGGCGCGCCACCGGCGCCGGGGCGAGGCCGGGCCCGTGACAGTTGAGCTGCATATCGCCGAACCGATACACCCAGCCTTTGCCTCGGGGCACCACCTGCGCGCCCATCACGTCGCGATAGAACGCATTGGACCGTTGCCAGTCCGAGACATGGATCACGCAGTGATCGAACTTCAGCTTGGGCATGTCGACGATCTCCGTGGTCAGACCCCCGACACTTTACGCCCGATTTCACCTCCAAAGTCGATGTCAGGGGTCTGACCCCGCACGACGTCAATCCGCGTCGTCCGGGTGTTGCCGGCTCTTCAATCGCGCCAGATCCGCCGCAGTGAAATAGTCCTCCGTGCGCACTCCCGGCAGTTCGGCCAGGGTAGCCATGAAAGGCAGCCGGCTCTCGACGCCGAACTGTTTGAGCGGGACCACCCGCGCCGGATCGTCGAGGCTGCCGAGCGACACGGAGATGCGGTCCTTGCCCGCCGCGCGGTACGACAGCGGCGTGCCGCAGTCGCGACAGAAGCCGCGCTCCGCCACCTCCGAGCTCTTGAACATGCCGGGGGTGCCCTTCACCCAGGCGAAGTCCTTGGGCGGCACACCGGCGAACGGGGCGAAGTAGTTGCGCGAACGCCTTCTGGCACATGCGGCAGTGGCACACGTGCGGGTTGGTCGGCTCGGCATAGAGCGCGTAGCGCACGGCACCGCACTGGCAGCCGCCGGTGTGCACGGGCATGCGTGTGTCGGTCATGGGCTTGTCTCCCCTCTCATCCAGATCGCATGTTCGCAGCCGGCACCATGGCATGCGCGCTCCGTGCCGGGCAGAGTCCGCCGCCCGCGCTCCTGACACAGCGTGGCACCATGAGCGCGGGTCGGCATGTTCTCTCAGCGTCCCATTGCACCGCGCAACGGTTGAGTGCTAAAAACGCACACGAGTGCGGGGTTGATAGTATGTGGGTTTCCCTGTTCAGGATCATTGCGCCGCTCGGCGCCGCGCTGCTTTCGGGCACCTACTATTTCGTCTTGCTGAGGGGCACCTGCGATCACACCCCTTTGCCGGAATGCGTCTCGAAGGGCCCGAGGTCTCCTACAGAAACGAAGGCGAAACCGAGGGAGCAGACGGGGACCAAGTCGGTCAAGCGTCGACGCGAGAGGGCAACGAAGTCTGACGAACCGACGAAGGCACCTCCTGCGCCGACCGGCTCCGCCGTTAGGTGGTCCCAGACGCCTGCCAGCGAATTGCTGCTGATCTGGAGCGGGCATCTGGACGGGGAGGTCGGCCGGATCGTCTCGACCGACTTCGAGAAGGCCGTCAGAGATCACCAGGCGACGTTGCCCGCCGGTGCCTCGACCGAAGGACAGCAGATCGCAATCCTGGAGAAGCGCGTCGCGGGCATTCGCAACCGCTGGAGGTTCGAGACGGAAAGCGATCCCCAGGCCGCCGAGCTGTCGCTGCCGCACGTGCTGCTACCGGGCAGGCAGGAGCTCAGTTTCGGCAGCTTGTACCAGTCGAGCGCTGGCGACTTCGTGGTTGACGTCGCTGAAAGGAGTACGGCCGAGACCACATTCGACAAGGTCAGGCGCAATCATTGCTGCAAGGCGCCCCGTGAGCTCGAGAGCCAGATCGTGGATACCTCGGATGCGGCAGGCCCGGGCTTCATCCTGAGCGCGCGCGACGGCCAGCGCAGAGTGAGCGTGCGAGCGCAGCAGCGGGACGGCGTGATCCGCATCCTGGCGATCGCATACGATATGGATCGGGACAAGGAGTTCCGCGTCCTGCGCAATGCCATCGCGTCGAGCTACGTGGCCTTCGAGCCGCTCCGCAAGCGGGGCGAGGCGCGCGTCTACAACTCGTGCCAGAGGAGCGACGGCGAGGGGTGCGGCGCCGAGAAGCCGCCCACGCGACCCGCGCTATGGGACAACAAACAGGGGCCTCTTTAGGCAGGCGCGGCACCTGTCGCGTGCCCGCGCTCACCGGGTCGCGGCCGGCAGCTCCTCCAGGCTCGAGATGTACCATTTCTCGGCCTCGACGATCGCGGGGTTCTCGCCGTTGGCGTAGATCCAGCTGTCCACCGCCCAGCGCTGGCCGTTGGAGTTCTCCTTCAGCACGGCCGTCCAGTGCGGCCAGCCGGAGATGCCGCGCAGCAGGTTCTCCTTGGAGAACGGTGTGCCCACCGTGTGGTGCTTGAGAAAGCCGTTGCGCTCCAGGATCAGCATGTAGCTCGTCGTGTTGGTGGCCTCGTCGACGCAGTCCTGCTGCGTGGGGTCGCCGCTGGCCGAGAAGTCCATGCCCGGCCGGTCGGCGCTGGTGCCGATGACCGCGCCGGTGCGCGTCTCCATCCAGCCGATGGCGTAGGCCACGGCGCGACGCTCCTCCAAGGCCGTGTCGGCCTTGCGCGTCTTCTGCATCAGCGTCTTGAGGGCGGCGATGTCGGCGTCCGTGAAGCGGAACGGCGTCTGCATGCGGCAGCCGTAGGCATGGCAGACGTAGACGGTGTTGCCGCGCGGCGGGCGCGTGGAGAAGTCGACGTAGTGCCCGCTGACCGGACCGGCGCGCACGTGCGTGCAGCCCGCCAGCGCGAGGCCGAGCAGGCTCATCGATACCGCCATACGCAGATGCCGCCCCATGCCCCCGTCCGAGCCGCGCTTTGCCCCGATCGGCCGCGTCCCCCGCCAGCCTTCAGGTCATCCCGTTAGCACTCAACCAATTCGCTCCCAAATCGGTTCTGCCCGGAGCGGTGGGTCGCAAAAAGAACCGCCCTGTTTCTCCCGGAACAGCGGACTGGTCCGCATTCCCGCACATTAGGCCCTGCAAGGCGTCCCCGCCTGAACGCTGGCTAACGATCCCCCTCGGGCCGTGTTCAGGCGGGGCGCCGTAAGATCAGATCCACGCTGTATCTCGTCGGAGCAAGTGTCATGGCAGCCGCCTGGACTGTGAGAGATGAAAACGGCCAACTGCTCGCCGATTTCACCGGCGCCTCCCCGATGGAAGTCGGCCGCCGCATCGTGCCCGGCCGCTACGATCGCCTTCCGCCTGCACGTGTCCTCGTCCTATCGCGAGACGTTCGATCGCGCCGTCACCCAGGTGCTGGATCGCCAGGGTTGGCAGATCGTGCGCGTCAAGGCCTCCGCCAGGCCGAGCCGCAGCAAGGCCGAGGGCGCCTGCGCCCGGGCCGCCTGACCGGCGCCGCGCGTCATCGGTGCTGCGATGGCGCAGAGGCGGGCGCCTGCGTATGATGCGCCATGACCTCGCCGCCGCTGCCGAAAATCGCTTCTGACGTCCGCCATCTCACCGATGCGCTGCGCCGGTCGGGCACGCTGGGGGACGGCCGCGTTGCCGCGGTGGCGGTCGAAAGCTCGCGCCCGACTGTGCTGTCGCACATCATCCGGTTGCGTTTGACCTATGAGGGCTCGGCGTCGGGAGCGCCAGACACCCTCATACTCAAGACGGGCCTGCCGGACCGGGCCGACCCGACGTGGCACGCCGGCCGCCACGAGGTCGCCTTCTACAACCAGGTCGCCTCGGCGATGACGGGGCGCACAGTTCCGCGCTGCCATGAGGCCGCCTGGGAGCAGGCCACCAACGCGTGGCATCTGCTGCTGGAGGACCTCACCCAATCGCATGCGATCGCCACCGTCTGGCCCCTGCCGCCGAGCACGGCGCAGTGCGAGAGCATCGTCACGGCATGGGCGCGGTTCCACGCGGCTTGGTGGGACGATCCGCGCCTGGGCAATTCGGTCGGCGAATGGACCGGCGACGACGCCGCGGGGGCCGACCTGAAGCGTTTCGCCGAGCGCTATGCACAGTTCGCCGACCAGCTTGGAGATCGGCTGCCGCCCGAGCGCCGTGCACTGTACGAGCGGCTCATCGATGCGGGCCCGCGCCTTGGCGCGCGCTACCGTACGCGCCGCAACCTCACCATCGTCCACGGCGACTCGCATGTGTGGAACTGTCTGCTGCCGCGCGACGGCGGACAGGACGTGCGGCTGTTCGATTGGGACAGCTGGCGGATCGACACCGGGACCGACGATCTCGCCTACATGCTGGCGATGCACTGGTATCCGGACCGCCGGCGCCGCCTCGAGCGGCCGCTGCTCGATCGCTACCACGCGGCCCTGGAGGCGCACGGCGTGCGCGGCTACGACCGGCGTGCGCTCGACGAGGACTATCGCCTGTCGGTGCTATGGCTGATCGCGTGCCCCGTATGGCAGGCCGCCAGCAACATCCCGCCCCTGATCTGGTGGAATAACCTGGAGCGCTCGCTGATGGCGGTCGACGATCTGGGCTGCGCCGACCTGCTGGCCTGACGGGGCTGCGGCTAAGCCCGCCCTTCGGTCTCGAACATGGTGGAGGCCAGGGCCTCCTTGCTCTCCTTGCCGGCCCAGACGACGAACTGGAAAGCCTGGTAGTAGCGCTCGCAGGCCTCGAACGCGGCCTTGAGCAGGGCCTCGCACTGGTGCGGGGTCGCCAGCGTGCCGTTCAGCATCAGGCCTTGGCGGAACATGATCAGGCCTTCGTGGATCCACACGTCGAAGTGGCCGAGCCAGAGCTGCTCGTTGATCTGCGCCACCAGCCGGTAGACCTCGGGCAAGCGGTTGTCGGGCACCTTGGCGTCGAAGGCGCAGGCGATGTGCAGGGTCTCGAGGTCGTCGCGCCAGTTGAGCGAGGTGTGGTAGTCGGTCCACTGCCCCGCTACCGTCATGGTCAGCTCGTCGGCGCTGGTGCGCTCGCACGCCCAGTCGTTGCTTGTGGCGATGTCCTCGACGAGGTCGATGGGGTTGCTGACACGCGCGTGACTCATTTCGGCGATTGCCATCGCGTTCCTCGTTTTTTGCCGGCACGCCATGGCTGCGTGCAGCGTTCGTCGCGTCCCCTAGAGCATGATCGCTTCAGCTTGATGTCCGCATCCTCAACGCGAGGTCCGGGCTGGAGCGTGCATCCTGCTCTACTTCCTCAAGTCGGAGCGAGATTCACGTTCCTGGA
Source organism: uncultured Alphaproteobacteria bacterium (assembly GCA_963774165.1). Lineage (GTDB taxonomy): Bacteria > Pseudomonadota > Alphaproteobacteria > Rhizobiales > Hyphomicrobiaceae > AWTP1-13. Next base: position 502,942 of record CAVZEC010000012.1, read on the forward strand.
TGGAAGCCGCGGTGCTTCCAGCAGGAACGATCTCGCTCCAGCAGCGGGCAAGCGTCATGCTCAGCCGCCATCGCATTCAGGCCACGTAAGCCGAGCCGGCCGTTCGTGGCAAGGCGATGGGTTTATTGTCCACGGCCAAAATGGCCACGCGGGGGCGACACGGTACAAACGGCGAAACCTGGGGAAGACCTGCGAGCAGCTTGTGGGTAACTCCGGCCTCGGCGCAGGTGCCGGTCCACTATCGGAGCGCGGCCGCCGTGCTAGGATTTGCCGGCTGCGCGGGAGAAAACGCCAATGAAGGTCACAAGCATCGAGACGCTCGCCTGCGATGCCGGCTGGCGCAACTACCATTTCGTCAAGCTGACGACCGACGACGGGCATCGTCGGCTGGAGCGAGTTCGACGAGGGCTTCGGCTCGCCGGGCGTCGGCACCGTCATCGAGCGGCTTGCCGCCGCGCGTGGTCGGCCAGCCGGTCGGCGAGCACGAGCGCATCTATGCCGAGCTCTATTGCGCCACGCGGCCCGGCCGCCGGCGGCATCGTCGCCCAGGCGCATGGGCGCCATCGAGAACGCGCTGCTCGACGCCAAGGCCAAGGCGCTCGGCGTGCCCTGCTACGAACTGCTCGGCGGCAAGGTGCGCGACCGCATCCGGGTGTACTGGTCGCATTGCGCCACCTGGCGCATCAATCATCCGACGCTACTACAAGCCCGCGATCACCGACCTCGACGGCGTCAAGGCGATCGGCCGCGAGGTGCGCGAGAAGGGTTTCCGCGCGCTGAAGACCAACATCTTCATCTACGAGGCGGGCGACAAGAACCCGCGCGGCTGGCGGCCGGGCTTCGGCGTGCCGTTCTACGCCCGAGCTCAACGTCGACCGCAACGTGCTGCGCAACCTGCGCATGCACCTCGAAGCCATCCGCGACGGCGCCGGGCCGGACGTCGACCTGCTGCTCGACCTCAACTTCAACGCCAAGACCGAGGGCTATCTCAAGATCCTGCGCGCGATCGCCGACCTCGACATGTTCTGGATCGAGATCGACAGCTACAGCCCCGAGGCGCTGGGCTACATCCGCGCGCCAGAGCCCGCATCCGATCAGCTCGTGCGAGACGCTGCTCGGCTTGCGCGAGTTCCTGCCCTACTTCCGCGAGCAGGCGATGGACGTCGCCATCATCGACACGCCCTGGAACGGCGTGTGGCAGTCGATGAAGATCGCCGCGGCCGCCGAGGCGCACGAAGTCAACGTCGCGCCGCACAATTTCTACGGCCATCTGTGCACGATGATGAACGCGCATTTCTCGGCGGCCGTGCCGAACCTGCGCATCATGGAGACCGATATCGACCGGCTCGCCTGGGACCACGAGCTGGTCGACCATCCCCCCGAATTCGAGGACGGTCACCTGGTCGTGCCGGACCGGCCGGGCTGGGGGCACCCCGAACGAGGACGCCATCCGCGCCCATCCGCCCAAGGGGCCACCCGGGCCTGCTGAACTACGGCCAGAAGAAATAGGGGTCGAACCCCGCCGGCTCATCCCGGCAGTCGCCGGCCCCCGGAGTGGTTCCGGTGCTCGTCGCCGAGGCTACGCCGGCATGGCGGTTTCGGCGAGGCGGGCCCAGTAGGAGACGCCGAGCGGGATGGCATCGTCGTTGAAGTTGTAGCCGGGGTTGTGCAGGCCGGGGCCGACGCCGTTGCCGAGCATGATAAAGGCGCCGGGGCGCTTCCTCAGCATGTGCGAGAAGTCCTCCGCTCCCATGATCGGGCGCATTTCCACGACGTTGGCTGCGCCGGCGATCTCGCCCGCCACGGCCTGCGCGAACTTGGTCTTCTCGGCGTCGTTGACGGTCACGGGCACGTCGCCCTCGATGATGACCTTGGCGCTGCCGCCGAACAGGCCCGCCGTGCCCTCGGCGATCGCCTTCATGCGGGCATGCGTCTGGGCGCGCACCTTCTCGCTCAGCGAGCGGATCGTGCCGATCGAGCGTCGTGCTCTCCGGCAGGATGTTGAACGCCTCGCCGGCGCGCACCATGCAGGTCGACACCACCACCGAGTCGAGCGGGTTGACGTTGCGCGAGGCGATGGTCTGCAGGGCCATGATGATCTGAGCGGCAGTCACCACGGTGTCGACGCCCTCGTGCGGGCGGCCGGCGTGCGAGCCTTTGCCTGTAATCTCGATCGTGAACTTGTCGCAGGCCGCCAGCATCGGGCCGGCGCACAGGGCGAACTTGCCGAGCTCGTGGGTCGGCGAGGTGTGCATGCCGTAGACCTGCTGGATGCCGAAGCGCTCGATCAGGCCGTCCTCCAGCATGGCGAGGCTGCCGGTCAGCCCCTCCTCGTTGGGTTGGAACACCACCACCACGGTGCCGTCGAAGTTGCGCGTCTCGCACAGGTACTTGGCGGCGCCGAGCAGCATGGCCGTGTGGCCGTCGTGACCGCAGGCGTGCATCTTGCCGGGTGTCTGGGAGGCATAGGGCACGCCGGTCGCCTCGAGGATCGGCAGGGCGTCCATGTCGGCACGCAGGCCCACGACCTTGCCCGATCCCGTCCGCCAGCCCTTGATGATGCCGACGACGCCGGTCTTGCCGATGCCCGGCACGATCTCGTCGCAGCCGAAGGCCTTGAGCTTCTCGGCGACGAGGCCGGCGGTGCGCTGACATCGAATCCGGGCTCGGGATGCGCGTGGAGGTCGCGCCGCCAGGCCGGTGATCTCGTCGTGCATGGCGGCGACGCGGTTGACGATCGCCATGGCAACACCCCTGTCGTGCTTGTAGCGGCCGCACACTAGCGGCGTGGCCGCAAAACGGAAGGGGCAAACGCCGGGATGCGCCGTACGCTGCTGCCGGGCTGGGCAGGGGCGTCGAAAAAGCAGGCACATCTAGGCTTTGACTTGGGCTGAGGGGAGTTGTGAGTCGCTCCTGGGACGTTGGGCTTTGAAGCCTGAGGTCGAGGGCTTCCGCCGTTTACCAAGCATCCGTCAACTGGAGTCTGAAAAACGGGTTATCTGCGCCGAAGCACGTGGGCGATTGCCGCGGTCGCTGCCGCGATCTGTCTAGCCGCGCCCGCGCACGCGCAAAGACGCTGCGCACGGTGATGCACTCGGATCTCAAGATCCTCGATCCGGTCTGGACGACCGCCTACATCACCCGCAATCACGGCTACATGATCTACGACACGCTGTTCGCGATCGATGAGAAGGGCGAGATCAAGCCGCAGATGGTCGATAAGTACGAGGTCAGCCACGACGACCTCACGTACACTTTCACGCTTCGGAATGGACTGCTTTGGCACGACGGCCAGCCGGTGACCGCGGACGATTGCATCGCCTCCATCAAGCGATGGGCCGCAAAGGATGCCGCCGGCCAGATCCTCATGGAGTTCTCCGAAGGGCTGGAGGTCGTCGACGCGAAGACCTTCAAGCTGAAGTTGAAGGAGCCGACGGGACTGGTGTTGGCTGCGCTGGGCAAGCGCTCCTTTCCGCTTTCATGATGCCGAAGCGCGTCGCCGAGACCGATCCCAACAAGCAGCTCTCGGACACCACGGGTTCCGGTCCCTTCGTCTTCAAGAAGGATGAGTGGAAGCCGGGCCACGTAGCCGTCTACGTGAAGTTCGACAAGTACGTGCCGCGTCCGAGCCCCCCTCCGGATTGGCCGGCGGCAAGGTCGTCAAGGTGGACCGCGTCGAATGGCGGGCGATCAGCGACTACAATCAGACGGTCAGCGCGCTGCTCGCGGCGAGATCGACTATATCGAACAGCCGCCGCACGATCTGCTGCCTATTCTGCAAGCCGATCCAGACGTCAAGTTGTGGAATTGGAACCCCTTCGGCAACCAGTTCATGTTCCGGCCGAACCATCTGCCGAAGCCTTTCGACAATCCGAAGGTCCGGCAGGCGCTCTGGTACGCGTTCAATCAGGAGGACTTTCCTGAAAGCCGTCGTCGGCGATCCGGAATACTACCGGACTTGCCGCGCACTGTTCGGCTGCGGCACGCGCTCGCATCGGAAAAAGGCATGGACGGACTTCTCACATCGAACTTCGACAAGGCGAACACTGCTGAAGGAGGCGGGTTACGACGGAACTCCCATCGTTCTCCTGCATTCGACCGACCTTTACCAGCTGGTCAACCTCGCACCAGTGGCCAAGCAGCTGATGGAGAAGGCGGGCTTCAAGGTCGACATGCAGTCGATGGATTGGCAGACGCTGGTGGCGCGGCGTGCGAAGAAGGACCCGCCTGGTGCCGGTGGTTGGCACGCGTTTCCTGACGTCGTGAGCGTCGGCCGACGTGCTCGATCCCGTCATTGGCGCAGTGGGTGGGTTCCGCTGCGACAAGGCACTGCCGGGCTGGCCTTGCGACCCCAGATGGAGAAGCTCCGCACCCCGTACGCGCGGGCGACCGATCCGGCCGAACAAAAGCTGATCGCCGAACCAGTCCAGGTGCGCGAGGGCCAAGTGGTCACGCATGTCCCCCTGGGCCAATGGTATCTGGGCGCGGCGATGCGCAAGAACGTGGAGGGCATGCTGGTTGCGCCCGCGCCGGTGTTC
>CAVZEC010000013.1:0-130435 GCA_963774165.1 uncultured Alphaproteobacteria bacterium
CTGCCGGTGTTCGGCGACGTTGTCGGCCCCATCGCCGAGCACTACCCGCTCGATACCATGCGTCCGGGCGACATCTATTGGTTCAACGACTGCTATGCCTCCAAGGGGGCCGTCTGCATTCGCCCGATCAGGTGTTCGTCGCCCCGGTGTTCGCGGACGGCAAGCTGGCCGCGTTTGCGCAGTCGTGGGCGCATTTCAACGATATCGGCGGCATGCGCGCGGGCTCGCTGTCGCCCGACTGCACCGAGATCTACCAGGAGGGCATCATCGTCCCGCCCGTTCGCGTGGCGCGCGAAGGCGTGATCTGCGACGAGCTGCTGCGGCTGTTCTTTCGCAACTCGCGCTTCCCCGAGATGGTGAAGGGCGACACGCGCGCCTCCATGGCGGCCATCCGGCTGGGTGAGCGGCGGCTGGCCGAGCTGTTCGGTCGCTTCGGCCTGGCGCGCACGACGGACGCGTTCGAGCGGCTGATCGCCGAGACTGAGCGGGAGGTGCGCGGCAAGCTGCGCGCCCTGGTGCCCGAGGGCAGCCACGCCTTCACCGATACCATCGACAGCGACGGCCAGGGCCACGGGCCCATTAAATTGAGATATCGGCTGGACGTCACGGCCGACCGCATCGTCCTCGACACCAGCGCCAGCGACGACCAGGTGCCCGGTCCCGTAAACTTCCTGATGAGCCCGCCGGTGCCGGCCATGGTGTTCGGCTCCTACCTGCTGGGCGAGGGCTCCGACAGCATCCTCAACGCCGGCGTGGAGACGGCGATCGACGAGGTGATCGTGCGGCCGGGGTCCGTGCTGCAGCCGAAGTTTCCGGCGCCGCTGGGCATGCGCGGCGTCACTATGATGCGCAACATGGCGACCTGCCTCGGCCTCCTCAACGTGGCGACCGGCGGCCAGGCGATGGCGGCGCACAGCGCCTACGTGATCTGGTATCTGCGAGGGCGCGACGAGAAGGGCGAGCTGTTCCTGCTTTCCGACGGCCTGGGCGTCGGCTATGGCGCACGCCCCGCCGCCGACGGCAACGATGCTGTGTACCTGGTGGCGCAGGAGAACTTTCCCTCCGAGTTCCTGGATTCGGTATTCCCGTGCGCGTACTCCGCTACTCCATCAATCCGGGTACCGGGGGACCGGGACGCTGGCGCGGCGGCTGCGGCCTGATCCGTGAGGTGGAGGTGCTGGCGCCGGAGGCAACCGTCTCCATGCGCATCGACAGCGTCGAGCATCCGCCCTGGGGTGTTGCCGGCGGGCACGCCGCCGGTACCGGCCGGTGCGTGGTCAATGCGGGCCGGCCGGACGAGCGCGTTCTGCGCCCCCTGAGCGACGGCAACATCGTGCGCCGCGGCGACATCCTGCGCATCGAGACCGGCGGAGGCGGCGGGTGGGGGCATCCGTTCGACCGCGAGCCCGAGCGCGTGCTCGCCGACGTGCGCGGCGGCTTCGTGAGCCGGGCCAGCGCCGCGGAAGACTATGGCGTCGTGCTGTCGCAAGACGGCCTCACCGTCGATGCGGCGGCCACCACGGCGCGGCGCGCCCGGCGGCCGGACGCCAAGCTCTTCCACCGTCACGGCTACCACGCGGCGCTCGCCTGATGACCATTGCGCGTTTCTCCAAGGCCCAAGTCATCGTCGGCATCGACACGGGCGGCACGTTCACCGACATCACGCTGCTGGACCCGGCCACGGGCCGCGTCTGGAACGCCAAGACGCCATCGACACCGGACGATCCCTCACGCGGCTTCGGCAACGGCATCGTCGAGGTGCTGAAGACCGCCGGGCTCGAAGGCGCCGACGTCGCGCGCGTGCTGCACGGCACGACCATCGCCACCAACCTGATCCTCGAGGGCAAGGGCGCGCCCGCCGCCCTCATCACAACGGCCGGCTTCAAGTACGTGATCGAGATCGGCCGCCAGGACGTGCCGCGTCGCGCCAGCCTGTTCGCCTGGGTGAAGCCGAAGCGGCCGGTTCCGCCCGAGCACGTCTTCGAGGTGGGCGGGCGCATCGGTCCCGACGGCGCGGAGCTGCAGCCACTGGATGAGGCGGCCGTGCGCGCGGCGGTGGCTGCGATCCGCAAGGAAGGCATCGGCTCCGTCGCCGTCGTGCTGTTGCACAGCTATGCCAACCCCGCGCACGAGCGGCGCGTCGCGACGATCCTCGCCGAGCTGCTGCCGGACGCGCTGGTCTCGATCTCCAGCGAAGTGCTGCCCGTGTTCCGCGAGTACGAACGCAGCATGACGACCATCCTCAACGCCAGCGTCATGCCGGTGGTGTCGGCGTACGTCGCCCGGCTGGACGCGCGGATCGCCGAGCAGGGCATCGCGGCACCCCTGCTGCTGATGAAGTCGAGCGGCGGCGTCACCAGCACCCGCACCGTGCGGCGCGCGCCCGTGGAGACGGCCCTGTCCGGCCCGGCAGCTGGCGCCGTCGGCGCCGCTTACGTTGGCGCCAGCTGCGGGCACAAGAACCTGATTGGCATCGACATCGGCGGCACCTCGGCCGATATCAGCCTGATCCACGGCGGCGAGCCGGGCCTCACCACCACCGGCCGCGTCGGCAACTGGCCGATCGGCCTGCCCATGATCGACATCGTCACGATCGGGGCGGGTGGCGGCTCCATCGCGCGGGTATCGGACACGGGCGCGCTGATCGTCGGGCCGCAGAGCGCGGGCGCCGTGCCCGGCCCCGTCTGCTACCGCCGCGGCGGAGTCGAGCCGACCGTCACGGACGCCCATCTGGCGCTCGGACATCTGCCGCCTTATCTGCTGGGCGGTCGCTTCGCGCTCGACGTCGAGGCTGCGCGAGCCGCGATCCACGATCGCGTCGCCGCGCCGCTCGGCATGAGCGTGGAAGCCGCTGCCCGCGGCATCCTTGCCATCGTCGACAACAACATGGTGGGCGCCATCCGCGTGGTGTCGGTGGAGCGTGGGCACGACCCGCGCGATTTCTCGCTGCTGCCCTTCGGCGGCGCCGGGCCGCTGCACGGCGGCGCTCTGGCGCGGCTGCTCGGCATGAGAACGATCGTCGTGCCGCCCGGACCCGGCGTGCTGTCGGCGCTCGGCCTGCTCGTCTCCAACCTCAAGGCCGAGTTTACGCGTACCTGCCTGCAGAAAGCCGGCGCCTTCGACGCAAGCACGGTGGCGGGGGTGTTCGGCCAGTTGGATGCGGAGGCACGCGCGTGGCTCGACGCCGAGGACGTGCCCGCCGAGGCGCGCCGCATCACCTGGCACGCGAGCCTGCGCTACCAGCACCAGGGCTTCGAGCTGTTCGTGCCGTGGGCCGGACGCGACGTCACGGAGGCCTCGGCCGCCGCGACCGTCACCGCCTTCCACCGTCTGCACGAGCGGCTCTATACGTTCGCGCAGGAGGACACGCCGGTCGAGATCGTGACGCTGCGCGTCGACGCGCGCGGCGTGTTCCCGGCACCGGCCCTGCGCGAGCTGCCGCCTGCCGGCCCGCTCGAGGCCGCGCGCCTGGGAACGCAAGCCGTCTTCTTCGAAGCCGGACCCGTGCAGGCCGCCATCTACGCCCGCGACCGCCTCGGTGCCGGCGCCCGCATCGATGGCCCCGCCATCCTGACCCAGCTCGACGCCACCACCCTCCTGCTGCCCGGCCAGTCCGGCGTCGTCGACCGCTTCGGCAACCTGATCGTAGAGGAGCTGGAGTAGGGAGTAGGAATACGCATTTCTTCTGCCCTACTCCGCACTCCCTATTCCCCACTCCCCCTCACCGCTATCATCCAACGCCCACAACAACCGACCGGAGGACCCCATGGCGCCACGCATCGGATACCTGCTGCCCACACGCGAGCAGACCATGGCGGGGCGGCCGGAGGCGCTGCCGCTGCTGGCTCTTGCCGAACGGGCAGCCGGCCTCGGCTTCGACTCCATCTGGGTCGGCGACTTGCTGCTGGCGCGCCCGCGCCACGATCCACTGACGCTGCTGGCAGCCGTGGCCGCCCGCGTGCCGCGCGTCGAGCTCGGCACCGCCGTGCTGCTGCCGGCGTTGCGTAATCCGGTCGTGCTGGCGCAACAGGTCGCGACGCTCGACCAGATATCGGAAGGGCGGGTGATCCTCGGCGTCGGCATTGCGTCCGACTTTCCCAACATCCGCTCCGAGTTCGTTGCCGCGGGCGTGCCGTTCGAGAAGCGCGTCGGACGGCTGCTCGAGGGCATGCAGCTGTGCCGCGCGCTGTGGACCGGCAAGCCGGTGTCGTGGGACGGGCGCTGGAAGGTCGAAGGCGCGTTGGGGCCGACCCCGCATCGCCCGGGCGGGCCACCGTGGTGGATCGCCGGTGCGCTGCCTGCGAGCCTGGAGCGCGCCGGCCGCCATTTCGACGGCTGGATACCGAACGGGCCGGACGCCAAGCGCTACGGCGAGCAGTGGTCCGAGATCAAGGCCATCGCCCGCACGGCGGGCCGAGATCCGGGCACGCTGGTCGGATCGATGTACCTGACGGTGGCGATCGACGAGGACGTGAGCCGCGCGGACGCCAAGCTCGCCGCCTACCTCGAGCAGTACTACGGCCAGCCCGCCGCCTCTGATGCGCGCCCGCCAGCAATGCTACGCCGGCCCCGCCGCCGGCCTGGGGCAATGGCTGCGAGGCTACGTCGAGGCGGGCGCAAGCCACCTGATCATGCGCTTCGCGGGCGACCACGAGCGGCACCTCGAGGCCCTGGCCGGCATCCGCTCCAAGCTCGGCTGGTGACGGAACGTCATCCCCGCGCAGGCGGGGATCCACGCAAGTATCAATGTGGCATACGCGGAGCCACCATCACCTGGCGTGGGTGCCCGCCTCCGCGGGCATGACGTAAGATCGGAGTCATGACCGAAATCGTCGCCGCCTTTCGCCGTGTCCTGGCGCGCGGCAGCAGCTTTCCCTCGCTCGTGGAGACCGCCTCGGGGCGGCTGCTGGTGCTGAAGCTCTCCGGCGCCGGCCAGGGCAGCCGCGGTCTCGCGACCGAGCTGATCGCCGGCACGCTTGCCAGGCTCGCCGGACTGAACGTGCCGCGCGCCCTACCCATCCTTCTGCCCGCCGGCCTGCCGTGGCAGGTCGGCACCGACGAGTTCTACGAAGCGGTGCAGAGGAGCGTGGGCTGGAACCTGGGCGTCGAGTTCGTCCCTGACGCTACCGACCTGGAGGCCACCGATCTCGCCACCCTGCCTCCCGAATTCCTGAGCCGGCTCGCCGCCGTCGACGCGCTGCTGCAGAACGTCGATCGCACCAAGGCCAACCTGAACGTGCTGCGCGATGCGGCCGGCAGCCCCTGGGCGATCGATTTCGGCGCCTGCATGCTGATCGACCGGCTGGCACGCGGGGCCGTGACCCCGAGGCTCGATCTCCCCGCCAACCACGTGCTGGCCGGCGGCGGGCCGCTGGCGTTGTCACCGCGGGCGCTTGTCGCCGCCATCGGCGAAGGCCGCCTCGACAATGCGCTAGCGGAGGTGCCGGAGCCCTGGTTCCGCGAGCTGGGCCTCTCGCGGCAGGACCTCACGGGTCGCCTGAAGGCATATTTCCGAGAGGTGCTCCATTCTCGAGCGGCTGCGGGACCCGCAGCCGCTATCGAGCCGGAGTGATTCTCGCTAAGAATGGGGTGAGCGGAATTTTGGCGCGCAGGGATGGAGGCATCAGGTGCAGAATCTCGAGGGCAAGGTCGCCTGGGTGACCGGCGCGGGCAGCGGCATCGGCGAGGCGGGCGCTGTGGCTCTTGCCCAGGAAGGCGCGACCGTCGTCCTGATGGGCCGGCGCAAGCAGGCCCTGGAAGCCGTGGCCGAGCGCATCAATGCATCGGGCGGCGGCAAGGCCGTCGTGCAGGCGGGCGACGTGACGAAGGCCGCGGCGGTCGCGAAGGTCGCCGAGGCAATCGCCGCCCAGTACGGCCGGCTCGATATCGTCGTCAACAATGCCGGGACCAACATCCCGAACCGCACCTGGGGCCAGCTCACCCCGGAGGGCATCGACACCGTCATCGCCGGCAACCTGACGAGCGCGTTCTATGTCGTGCAGGCGGCTCTGCCGATGATGCGCAAGCAGAAGGACGGCGTGTTCATCCACACTGCCTCCTGGGCCGGCCGCAACATCGGCCCGGTGTCGGGATCGGCCTACACGGCGGCCAAGCACGGCATGGTGGCCATGAGCCACACCATCAACCTCGAGGAGTGCCAGAACGGCATCCGCTCCTCGGTGCTGTGCCCGGGCGAGGTGGCGACGCCGATCCTGCTCAACCGGCCGATCCCCGAGACGCCCGAGACGATGGCGCGCATGATCCAGCCGCAGGACATGGGCGCGCTGATCGCCTTCGTCGCCCGCCAGCCGGCGCACGTGTGCATCAACGAGGTGCTGATCAGCCCGACCCACAACCGCGGCTACATCGGCACCATGCAGGCCTGGGCCGCCCGCGCGGCCAAGCGCTGAATGGTCGGTCCAGAATCGCCGACCCCGTGCTGAGCTTGTCGAAGCACGGCTTGGTGTCCGCGGCGCGTCCTTCGACAAGCTCAGGACGAGGGAGGTGGTCGCGGCACGGTCGCAGCAACGCAGGTTGAAACGCCTCGGACGCTTCGACGAAAGCCGCGACGGTCACACCTTGACCTTCTCGTCCTCCACCACGCGGCGCACGGCGGGGCGGGCGAGCATGCGGTCCCGGTGGGCCGTGAAGTTCTTCAGCTCGGCCATCGGGATCTCGCGGCGGATGCCCCAGGCGTAGAAGGTGAAGGCATAGGGATCGAGCGTGGAATAGGCGTCGGACAGCCATTCGCGCCCCGCGAGGCGCTCGTCGATCTGCTTCAGGTGTAGTTGGAAGGTCTTGCGGCCCTGCTCCTGGATGTTGGGATGAACCGACGTGTCGGTGGCGTAGCGCTCGGGCCGCGAGATGTGGGCGTGCGCCGGGTGCACGCTGGCGGCGAAGAAGCCGATCAGGGAGAGCGCGCGCGCCTCGGCCGCCGCATCCTTCGGCCACATGCCGAAGCGCTTGCCGAGATAGGGCAGGATCGCCGTGTTCTCCGCCAGCGGCTCGCCGTCGTCCAGCAGCAGCGCCGGCACGCGCCCCTGCGGATTGATCTTGAGATAGGCCTCCGAGCGCTGCTCGGCCTTGGAGAAGTCGACGCGCCTGGGCTCGTACTTCTCGCCGCTCTCCTCAAGCACGATATGCGCGGCCATCGAGCAGGCGCCCGGCGCGTAGAACAGCGTCAGCATGGGGTCTCTCCCTATCGAGTTGGGCGACCTTACAACACGGCCGACGCTTGTGCACGATTTCAACGGCGAGGCCCTCCGGGCCGCCGCAGCGTTCGGCGCAGTCGATCGAATTGGTGGTTGCCAACCAGCCCGCAAGCGCCGAAAGACGGCGCATGCTTCAGCCGGCCCCACCGCCCGCCCCGACTGCCGCGCCACCCGCGCCGCCGCGCTTCGTCACGGGTTCGATCGCGCGCCACATCCTGGTGATGACCGGCACCAGCGCGGTGGGGCTGATGGCGATCTTCTTCAGCGACTTCGCCAACATCTTTTTCCTGGGCCTCGCCGGCGACCTGCAGCTGCTGGCCGCGGTCGGTTACGCCAGCAGCATCCTGTTCTTCATGATCTCGGCCGGCATCGGCATGGCCATCGCCGTCACGGCCCTGGTCGCTCCCGCGCTCGGAGCGCGTGACGTTCCCCGCGCCCGCCGCCTCGCCACCCACGCGCTGCTGGTCGCGGGCGGCGCGTCCGCGGTGATGGTGGCGGCGTTGTGGTTCGCGCTGCCGGTGTTGCTGGGATGGCTCGGCGCCGGCGGTCGCTCGCTGGCCCTGGCGCACGACTTCCTGCGCATCGTGTTGCCATCGCTGCCGCCGCTGACGCTCGGCATGTGCGCCTCCGCGGTGCTGCGTTCGGCCGGCGATCCGCGGCGCGCGATGTACATCACCCTGACCGGCGCCGTGATCGGGACGGCGCTGGATGCCGTCTTGATCCTCTGGCTCGGACTAGGCATCCACGGCGCCGGTATAGCCGCCTTCATCTCCCACGTCGGCATCATGGCGGTCGGCTGGTGGGGCGTCGTGCACGTGCACGGCCTGCTCGCCAAGCCGGACTGGAATGTCTTCCCGCACGACGCGCGGCTGATCGCGCGCTTCGCCATCCCCGCCGTGCTGACGAACCTCGCGACCCCGGCGGGCGGGGCCTACGTGACCGTGGCGATGTCGCAGTTCAGCGACAGCGCGGTGGCCGGCTGGGCCGTACTCGGACGCGTCATCCCGATCGCCTTCGGGACGATCTTCTCGCTCTCCGGCTCCATCGGGGCGATCATCGGCCAGAACCTCGGGGCGCGGAAGTTCGACCGCGTGCGGGCGACGCTGAACGGAGGGCTCACGTTCGCTGCGACGTTCTGCATGGTCGCCTGGCTGTTTCTCGCGCTCGCTGCGCCGGTGCTCGTGCAGCTTTTCAACGCGACCGGCGAGGCGGCGCGGCTGATCCTCTTCTTCTGCCGATGGCTGGCGCCGCTGTTCGCGTTCTTCGGGACGCTGTTCGTGTGCAATGCCGCCTGCAACACGCTGGGCCGTCCCCATTACGCCACCGCGCTCAGCTGGGGACGGGCGACGCTCGGCACGGTACCGTTCGTCACGCTCGGCGCGCATTGGGGCGCCGAGGGCGTGCTGGCAGGGCACATGGCCGGGGGCATCGCCTTCGGTCTCGCGGCGGTGGCCGTGGTGCACGGCCTCATCGCCCGGCTCGAGCGCGATCTCGGGCATCCGAGCCCGTTGCCGCGGCCGGCGTGATCGGCGCCCCAGCGGCCGCCGTACAGGAAGCGGCCTCCACGCTCAAAGACCCGCAAGGCCACAAACTGGAGCACTTCTGATCCGGCCCGGAGCCGTTCAGCGGCCCGTCGGAGGCTCGTACAGCTTGTAGCGCAGCCGTGGCTGGCGGAAGGAGGAGGCGGGGTCGACCAGGACGCCGCCGCCGATGGCCTGCCGGCCCAGCAGCATGCGGTAGGACATGGCATCGCGGTTGGTCAGCGTCACCTCGATCTCCCACTCGCGATCGCCGATGCGGATGGGCGTGGAGATCACGTAGCGCTTCTCGCGGTCGCCGTTGGAGCTCGTCACGTCGCGCTGGTCCACGACCGGGGCCGTGCAGACGACCTGGATGTCGGCTCGCCGCGGGATGGGATGCACGCCGAACCGCACCCTGCGCCGCCGCCCTGAGCGCATCGGCTCGACGAAAAAGGCGTGCAGCGCCGAGGTGCGCGCGCCCGTGTCGACCTTGGCCTTGATGGCCGGCAGGCCAAGCTCGGGCAGCGCGACCCATTCCTCCCAGCCGAGGATGAAAGGCGGAGCCACGGGCGGCATGCGAAGGTCCGGCGAGGGTTGTTGTCGAAGCACGATAGCACACTCCCGCCCCGTCTGCCTCATGTTGACGATGCGCAGGCGTAGTTGCGGGTCGGAGTTGGCCGGCGTGTCTCGGCAACCAATGTCGGCGCCGAGGCTTACCTGGTCTGATCTCAGTCGAACAGATACCCGAGCCGGACGCCGGCACTGGTGAGACCGCTGTTGCGCTCGCACAAGCCGGCATTCGACATGTGTGCGACCGTGCCGTAGATCCGCCAGCGCTCCATGACGGCAAAGGCCAGGGATGCCGACTCTGCGGAAGTTCAGCGGGCAACCGAATGCGCTGCCGGGGCCGTCACTGGGTCCGTCGTGCCACGAGCCGCCGAGTGTCAGCTCGAGCGACAGCCGCTCGAGCAAGGGGATGTCCCAGGTAAATCCGGCATAGGCCTGGCTCGTATTGCCGTCGACGTTGATCGATGCGCCGAGGTGAAGGCGGGGCTTGAGCACGAAGTCGGCCATGTGGCTGCCATAGGAGATCGCCGGCCGGCTGAACAATATCTCGAAGTTGAGATCGGTACCGTTCTCGGTACCCGCGGGCTCCACGTGGTGTCCCAGCACGCCAACCCGGATCTCGTCGAGGAGCCCTCTTGGCAGGGACTCGTCCCGCCGCTGGGCGAATGCGTCGCCCGAGACGACCACGGTCGCCAGGAGCGCAAGAGCAACCGCCCAACCCGCACGTCGACTTTGGAACGCGATAGACACCGGATACGCCGTACACTGCGCCGGTGCCCGCCCCACACGTTCAGGCAGCCCCAAAGGCGCTCTACGCCAACTCCGCCGATCCTCTCATGCTGGATTGGCCGGTGACGAGGGCGCCTCGCTTGCGCCAGCAGAGATGGCGAGTCGGATGTTACCTGCGGGCAACAACGGCCCTCGCGTTGCTCAATTATGGGGCGCCCGTGGCGGAGGACCGGACCCGCGCGGACGACCCAGCACACCTCATTGTCAGCGAGCGGCCATGCCGCCCAGCGGCGCCTCGGGGCCTTTGCCTTCCTGCAGGACCGCGATTGACCCGACCGGCCTGCCATCTTATTTCAGCGCCATGGCGAAGCTGGCGATCATCAAACTGCCCGACCCGATCCTGCGCAAGGTCTCCGCGCCCGTCGAGCACATCGACGAGCAGGTCCGCAAGCTCGCCGGCGACATGCTCGACACCATGTACGCCGCTCCGGGGGTTGGGCTGGCGGCCGTGCAGGTGGGGGTGCCTCGCCGGCTGATCGTGCTCGATACCGCCAAGGGCGACGATGAGCCGCCGCGTCCGCTCGTGATGATCAACCCTCAAATCGTCGCGCTCGGGAAGGACATGCGCGAGCACGAGGAGGGCTGCCTGTCGATCCCGGACGTGCGCATCGACATCGAGCGGCCCTCGTCCGTGACCGTGCAGTTCCTCGACCGCGAGGGCAAGCCGCAGGAGCTGGTCGCGAAAGGCCTGCTGGCGACCGCCATCCAGCATGAGATCGACCACCTCAACGGCCGGCTGATCATCGACTTCCTGTCGCGGCTCAAGCGCGACATCATCGTGCGCAGGTTCAAGAAGCTGGCCAAGGAAACGGCGTAAATCGGTTGACGTTGTGCTTGCGGCCGTCCTTCGACAAGCTCAGGACGAAGGTGGAGTGCGCGGCAGGACTTCCTCCACCCTAGTGGTGAGCTTGTCGAACCACGGCAATGCGCGCGCCTGCCCTTCGACAAGCCCAGGACGAGGCCGGTGTTCGCGGCGGGTACCCGCAGCCCCGTAGCGAGCATCAAACCATGGGCTGCGGCTTGCAGGATGGGTCAATGCTACGCGTCGTCTTCATGGGCACGCCCGACTTCGCGGTCCCCACGCTGGCCGGCATCCTGGCAGGCGGGCACGAGGTCGTGGCCGTCTACACCCAGCCGCCAAGGCCCGCCGGGCGCGGCATGGCGGAGAGGAAGTCGCCGGTCCACCTCCTCGCCGAGCGCAACGCCCTGCCCGTCTTCGTGCCTGCGACCCTGAAGACGGAGGAGGAGGCGCCGCGCGTTCGCGGCTCACCGGGCCGATGTCGCCGTGGTCGTGGCCTACGGCCTGATCCTGCCGCGGCCGGTGTTGGCCGCGCCCCGCGAGGGCTGCCTGAACCTGCATGCCTCGGCGCTGCCGCGCTGGCGCGGAGCCGCCCCGATCCAGCGCGCCATCATGGCGGGTGACGCCGAGACGGCGGCAGCCGTCATGCGCATGGAGGCAGGCCTCGACACGGGACCCGTCTGCCGCACCGAGCGCGTGCCCATCGGCCCGGACACGACGGCGGGCGAGCTGCACGACATCCTGGCCGAGCGCGGCGCCAGCCTGATGGTGCGCGCGCTCGGCGAGCTGGAGCGGGGCGCACTCGACTGCACGCCGCAGCCGGCCGACGGCATCACGTACGCCGCGAAGATCGACAAGGGCGAGACCCGGATCGATTTCACCAAGCCCGCGCGTGAGGTGCACAATCGCGTCCGCGGGCTTTCTCCGGCGCCGGGTGCCTGGTTCGAAGCGATCCACGATGGGCGGACCGAGCGCATCAAGCTGCTGCGGACCACGCTTGTCGCGAATGCGGCGGGCGCGCCGCCAGGCACCGTCCTGGACGACGCTCTTGCCATCGCCTGCGGCGACGGCGCGGTGCGCGTGCTGGAGGTGCAGCGCTCCGGGCGCAAGCCGATGACGGCGGCGGAGCTGCTGCGCGGCTTTCCGTTGGGCCCGGGCATGCGCCTCTGACCGCTCGCGTTAAGCATCGCCTCAGATCCCTGGCGAGTTCGGACCCGCTGGTTGGTAAAGTCACCGTCAAGATTGTCACGAGGGTGGAGTAGCGACATGCGTTCCCTGACGTTGGGCATCGTGGTGGGTGTTGGCATTTGCACGGGCGGCCTGCCCGCTCTCGCGGAGTCCGTCACCACGCGCATCGAGCCGCGCCCATTCTACGGCGCCACGGTGACGATCGAGGCCGGCGTGCGCGTGTTCCGCCCGCTGCCGCGCCACGAGCGCGTCATCATCGATCCCGGCTACGGGGCCCAGCTGAACCTCAACGCTGGCGACCCCGCTTACCGCCGCGACTATCTCAACGGCTACCGTCGCTGAGACCCAGGCGCGGGCCCCGCCGCCTGTCCTGATACCGGCGAGCGAAAGCTTAAACTCGTGATGACGGTCGAGGGTCAACGCGACCGCGACCTCGCCCTGAGCTTGCATGCCCTCGGACTTGTTCCGCGGGTCGAAGGGCGGCAGCGGGCTCCACGCGTGCTTCGACAAGCTCAGCACGAGGTTGCGGTCTGGCGGCTGGTCAGTGGCTCACCAGTAGTGGTTATCCCGGTGCCGGCATGCCCCCGCATCTCTTCCGGGGCCCGTGGGATCTATCGATCCGCGAGCCCCGAAGCGAATTGATGGGTGGATCCCGGGCACCACGCCCCGTCACGACCGCACAGAGAGGAAATAGGCCGGGAGCTTCTCTTGGCCGGCGTACATGCCTTGCGGGTGGCGAAACGCGCGTGCCATACAGCGCAACCCGCCCTCATTCCAGGACCGACGCCCATGCTACAGCGCAGCCGCCAGAGGACCGAGAGCCTGCTGGAGAAGACGCTGTTCGCCAGCCGCTGGCTGCTGGCGCCGTTCTATCTGGGCCTCGCCGTCAGCATCGGCATCCTGCTGATCAAGTTCATGCAGGAGCTGTTCCACCTGGCGCAGAAGGCGTTCGTGGCCTCGGAAGCCGACACTATTCTCGGCGTGCTGACGCTGGTCGATCTGTCGCTCACGGGATCGCTGCTGCTGATCGTGATGTTCTCTGGCTACGAGAACTTCGTCTCCAAGATCGACCATACCGGGCACCGCGACTGGCCCGAGTGGATGGGCTCCATCGACTTCACGGCGCTGAAGATCAAGCTGCTGGGGTCGATCGTGGCCATCTCCGCCATCCAGCTGCTCAAGCAGTTCATGGACGTGCGCACCGCATCCGACCGCGATCTCGCCTGGTACGTCATCATTCACGTCGTATTCGTCGTCTCGAGCGTGCTGCTGGCTCTGTCCGACCGCCTGTCGGGCGAGTCGAAGGCCGCCAAAGCGGCGGTCGCGGAAACCCGGACGGAAGGTTCCCCTTAAGGGCCCCGCGCCGTGCGGCGTGTCCTGGTGCTCGGGGGATATGGCGTCTTCGGGGGGCGCATCGCCGAGCGGCTGGCGCGCGAGCCTGGCATCGAGGTGATCATCGCCGGCCGGTCGTCGGAGCGTGCGGGCGAGCTTGCCGCACGCTTGGCGAAGGACGCCCGGGCGAAAATCAGCTCCGCGCGGCTGGACGGGATGCAGCTTGCGGCACCCGATCTGGCGGAGCTGGGTCCTCTGGTCGTGATCAACGCATCGGGACCCTACCAGCGTCAGGACTATCGGCTGGCGCGGGCCTGCATCGCCGCCGGCGCGCACTACATCGATCTGGCGGACGCGCGGGAGTTCGTGACCGGAATCGGCGCGCTCGATGTGGAGGCCAGGGCGGCCGGCGTGCTGGTGGTGAGCGGGGCGAGCACGGTGCCGGCGCTTGCTGCCGCCGTGATCGACGAGCACGCGCCGAGGTTTGCCGAGCTGCAAGCGGCCACCATCGTCATAGCGCCTGGCAACAGTTTCGATCCCGGCCTTGCCACCACGCAATCGATCCTGAGCACCCTCGGGCGGCCGTTCGCGACGCCAGGCGGCGGCTCGGGCGCGAGATCGATCGCGTACGGCTGGCAGGGCCTGCAACGCTGGACCATTCCCGGCCTCGGCGCGCGCTGGCTCGGCGCCTGCGACACACCGGACCTGGATCTCCTGCCGCGGCGCTACAAGGGCCTGCACAGCGTGCGCGTGTGCGCCGCGCTCGAGGTCGGCGTATTCCACCTGGGTCTGTGGGGACTGTCATGGCTCGTCCGCGGCGGACTGCTGCGCAACCCTGAGCGGCTGGCCGCACCACTGCTCAGCGCCAAGCACGCGCTGCGGTTCCTGGGCTCGGACGTGGGCGGCATGGCCGTGGCCCTCGAAGGCCGGGACCGGGACGGCGCATCCCGGCGGATCGACTGGCACCTGATCGCCAGGCGCGGGCATGGCCCCTACGTGCCGGGCATCGCGTCGGTGGTTCTCGCCAAGCACCTGCTCGCCGGCACGCTGGATCGCCGCGGCGCCATGCCGTGCCTCGGCCTGTTCACGCTCGGGGAATTTCTCTCCGAGGTCGGCGACCTCGAAATCACGACAGGCACCACATGACCTTGCCGCTCTATCGCCGCGTACTCGGTTCCCGCTTCGACGTGCTGCCGGCGAGGGTGCGCGAGTTGCACGATCTTCAAGGCCCAAGCGTCTGGGTGGGCAAGGCCGACGTGGAGCGGGGCCGGTCGCTCGCCAGCCGTTTCGCCGCGCTGGTCTCCGGATTGCCGCCTGCGGGTCCCGGTCAACCCCTGCGGGTGACGTTCGAGCCGGTCGGCGTCGAGGAAAGCTGGTCGCGCCAGTTCGGGAAAGCGCTGTTTCCATCGGTGCAGTACGAGCAGGGCGGCTTCCTGCGCGAGCGCGTCGGGCCGACCACGTTCGTCTTCACGGCGCTGGCTTCGGCGGAGGGGCTGGCGCTGCGGCTGGACGGCTTTCGCGTGCTGGGACTTCCGCTGCCCCGCCTGCTGCACCCGGTCGTGCGCACGTTCGAGCGCGAGCGGGACGGACGCTACCACTTCGAGGTGGAGGCCCGGCTGCCGCTGTTCGGCCTGCTGGTGCGCTACGGCGGCTGGCTGGAGCCGCAGGCGTGAGCCTGCCGCCGGATCGCCAGGCGCGCAACCGAGCCTTCAGCCCTCGTGGATCCTACGGCCGCTTGAGCCAAGTCTTCATCAGGGGCTGCAGGTCCGGGCAGACGACCGGGCTGTCGCTGCCTGGGTGATGGCAAAGCTGCGTCCATTCGGCGACGTCATACTCGACGGTCGTCCCGGCGCTAGTATGCAGGATTGTAAGTCGCAGACGGCACGTTGGGCAAGCGCGCGACTCGCGCCGAGTGGCGTTGGGCATTCCCGGACCCTGCAGGCGTGAACGATCACGAAGCGCCTGGATTCCTGAGGAACTGACGTGTGAAGACACTCCGTCGCCGTTACAATCAGATTCTGCATAAAATCTCTCTTTCCCACACTGCCGACGCCAGGGTTCTCAAGGCGTCGTCATCGGGCCGCGACGCGGCGCCGCAGCTTGAACTGAGCTGTGGGCAAGTGGCAAACCGAGCTCCTGGGCGACGCGACGATGCTGCGGCAGCGGCGTCTGCACCAGCGTGTCGGCGACATGCGTGATCTTGGCGAGAGCCGTCACGCCGCCCGTACGCTCCACCCAGCCGAGCGTCTTGGGCCAACGTTCGGCGGAAAGCTGCACTCGCGACCACCGCAGGTTGCCAAACAGCACAGCCACCGAGATGTCGGCGATCGACACCGCGCCGAACAGGAAGCCGGAGGCCGGCGCCAGCCGCTCGAGATGGTCCATCACCTCCGGCAGCTCCTCGGCCACCGCACGGGCGATCTTTTCCTTGTCGCGCGGCCGCTGCCAAACGGACGGGTTCACCACGGCCTCGTAGAAGATGCGCCAGATGAAGACGTCGCCCATGCGCGTGTCGGCGAACTCCTCGATCCAGCGCGCCCGGGCCCGCTCTGCTGGTGTCTTGGGCAGGAGAGCCGGGGTCGGGTAGCGCTCATCCAGGTATTCGCAGATCACCGTGCTGTCGGAGATGGACACCTGATCGTCGATGTAGACGGGGATGCGCCGCAGCGGATTGAGCTCGCTGAACCTGTCGTCGCCGTAGAAGGGCACGATCGGATCCACCCGATAGGGCACACCTTTCATCTCGCACGCCGCGAGCACCTTGCGGACATAGGGCGAGACCGGGCCGCCGATGATGGTGGCCGGGGTGGGCGGCGTAGCCATGAGAGTGCCTCCTCGGGGGCTGAGTTGGCCAATATACACGTATGCGAAGGGGGTCGGCCCGCTCGCGTCCGTGCCGGCTTGCGATCCGAGGCGTCGAGGCGAGGGGCCTGGCCGGGTTCCGGCCCCTTTTCGCCTTGACTCGCTCGATTACGAGCGTAGTTTCCGCGCGCTTCGCGATCCGGCGAGGCTGATAATTCGCACCCCACGAGGACGTGCCATGGGCTTTTTCGCCGACAGCGTGAACCGCATCTCGCCCTCCCAGACCATCGGGATGTCGACCAAAGCACGCGAGCTGAAAGCCCAGGGGCGCAACATCATCGATCTCTCGGCGGGCGAGCCCGATCTGCCCACGCCGGACAACATCAAGCAGGCCGGGATCAAGGCGATCACCGACGGCCGGACCAAGTACACCGACGTCGACGGCATTCCCGAGCTGAAGGCCGCCATAGTCGCCAAGTTCAAGCGCGAGAACGATCTCGACTACAAGCCGAGCCAGATCTCTGTCGGCACGGGTGGCAAGCAGGTGCTGTTCAACGCGCTGACCTGCACGCTCAACCCCGGCGACGAGGTGGTGATCCCTGCGCCCTACTGGGTGTCATATGCGGACATCGTGCTGCTCGGGGGTGGCAAGCCGGTGGCGGCCAACTGTGCCTTCGAGGACGGCTATCGGCTGCGTCCCGAGGTTCTCGATGCCGCCATCACGCCCAAGACCAAGTGGTTCGTGTTCAACGCGCCGTGCAACCCCTCGGGCGCCGCCTACACCAAGGCGCAGCTCAAGGCGCTGACCGACGTGCTGATGACCCCGAAGAACAAGCACGTCTGGGTGCTGACCGACGACATGTACGAGCACCTGATCTACGACGACCTGAAGTTCTACACGCCGGCCCAGGTCGAGCCCGGCCTGTACGAGCGCACGCTCACCATGAACGGCCTGTCCAAGACCTACTGCATGACCGGCTGGCGCATGGGCTATGGCGCGGGCCCCGAGCCGCTCATCAAGACCATGTGCAAGCTGCAGTCGCAGTCGACCTCCAACCCGTCGTCGATCTCGCAGTGGGCGGCGGTGGAAGCGCTGAACGGGCCGCAGGATTTCATCCCCCGCAACACCGAGATCTTCCGGGAGCGGCGCGATCTGGTGGTATCGATGCTGAACCAGGCCAAGGGCATCAAGTGCCCGAAGCCCGAGGGCGCATTCTACGTCTATCCCTCCTGCGCCGGCGTGATCGGCAAGACGTCCGCGAAGGGCACCAAGATCAACTCGGACCAGGATTTCACGCTGTCCCTGCTCGAGGAGGAGGGCGTCGCCTGCGTGCACGGCGCAGCCTTCGCCATGAGCCCGTTCTTCCGCATCTCCTACGCGGCCTCGACGGCGGAGCTGGAGGAAGCGTGCAAGCGCATCCAGCGCTTCTGCGGTAACGCGCGGTAGGCCTCTCGACCAGACTTGCAACCGCAGAGAGCCTGCGGACCAGCTTAGTTGGTGCTCTGAAAGATCGTCTCCAGCCAGCGGCGTTCTTGCGGGGGCTCGCCGCTCTTCGATGTGTGACGGGATTTGCGCTTAGGCCGCTCGCTCGGCGGCACTGCGCGGTCTGAAGATCGTTCGGACTGCTCCGCCTTGCCTTCCTCGCCGGGCTGTTCTGACGCATTCTGCAGGGCGAGCAGCTCTACTGCTGCGTTCTCGTCACCTTTGGCCGCGGCAGCGGTCAATGAATAGACCTGATGGCGCTGCACTGCCTCCGTTTCCCAGGGATGTGGCCGGCATTTGCAGTTTGGCAAATACTCCGAGCGGTAAAGGAACGCAGTCTTGAGCTGGCTGTACGACCGCCCTTGCAGATCCTTCAGGTCTTTCAAATCTTCGACGCCGCTGCGAGCAGTGCGTTGAACATACAGGCGTGCCTCGCTGCCACACTGACTTTGGCAGACGCGCTCGTCCTTGGCGAAATTCCCGCGAGAGACCGAAGAGCTAATGGGAAAATAGTATCCGTCACACAGCCGCACGCAAACGGTGCGGAAGATGCGCTGTGGCGTCGGGGCGACTCGACGAGCCTCACCCGAGGCGGGTGCATCGTCGGGAGGCTGCGAGAGAGGACCGTCGGTCCCGCCGCGATCATCCTCCGGCCGCCATCGCCAGCGGATCGTGTCTCGTTCATGAAGCGGCGTCATTGCTGCTCGGCGGTAGAGAGACATGCGCCTCGACGCCGCGTCTTCTCGACGAGGCGCCGTCGCGCCGACGCCTCGATCGCTCAACGTGGCGGAGAGCAACGTGGCAAGCTCGGGGACAATCGAAGCAGTCATCGTCACAACGACGAGCGTTGCGATCGCCGCGCTGACAGATCCGAAATTGCGATTGGCCGGCATGAAGCAGCGCCGCTGACCGAGGCCTGTATGCGAGTGTGCAGGTACCGAAAGTGCAATGGATGGGCGCCAATTCGCCGATCAACGCGCCGCGTGCAAATTGGTAGACGCCACGAGTTGCGGGCGTAAATCAGCACCAACCCCTAGGGGCACCGGATGCCTTTCTGCGTAGTCGTTGGCTGCCGGAGGATCCGCAGATCGCCGCGGACCGCGACGCGCGCGGCGTAGCTTCAGCCCGCGATGCAGTCAGCAGTAAACAGCTGCCAAATCCATAGTTGTCCCGATTTGCGCAGGTGCCGGCTTCTGGTCACCTGAGCCCGTTCGCGCGGACCCGCGACACTCGCGACGGGTTGGGTCTGCTTCGTCACATTCCGACGCAGTCCGATGCAGGTCGGGACGACACGAACATTCTGCACCAAGCTACCAACAGGCAAGCAAGGAGCCAGACATGTTTGGAACCTCCATACCTTTGCTGACCCAGCTCATGACGCCCGATCTGGTGGCCAAGATGGCCGCGGCGGCGGGGATTTCGGACGCGGCCAGCGCGCGGAAAACAATGTCTGGGGCTGTGCCCGCGATCCTCTCGGAGCTTGTCAATCTGGTTTCGAAACCGAATGGGGCGCGGCAGCTGTCGGACGTCGTTGCCAAGCAACCGCAAGACTTGCTGGAGAACCTGGCCGGCATGGGCGGCGGCTTGGGGCAATTGATCAACATCGGCAGGAGCACCCTGACGTCCCTGTTCGGCGGAAATACACTCGGCTCGCTCACGAGTGCACTCAGCCGCTATGGCGGGGTCAGCGAAGGTGCAGTGCAATCCCTGCTCGCCATGCTGACGCCGATGATCCTCGGTGTGCTTGGGCGCCAGGCTGGCGCGGGTGCGGGCGCGGGCGCACTGGCTCAGCTGCTCATGTCTCACAAGGACAAGATTGCCGGGGATATTCCGCCGGGGTTGTCCGACCTCCTCAAATCGCGCGACACCGCCGAGGAGCATGTCTCCACGAGCTCGGCCGCACCGAGCCGGATAAGCGATGCCTATCGCGCCCCAAGATCGAGCGTCGGCGACGCCGCCCATGCCGCGAGTTCATCGGGCGCAGCTCCGGCCTCGGGAAGGTGGGCGTATTGGGCCCTCCCGGCAGTCGCCGTCGGCCTGTTGGCTTGGTACTTCCTCGGCGAGGAGAGAACGCCTCAACCCATCGCCAAGGGGCCCTTGCAATCATCCCTGCCGACTGCGCAAGGCTCGATATCGGATACCGACGTTCAGAGGCGCATTACCGCCGCTCTCAACTCGCTGGACGGCACGCTCAAGGGCGCAAAAGACACGCCCCTGCTCGCACTGCCGCAACTGCAACAAACCTCGGGTGAGCTCGATCGTCTCAGTGAGATGGCCAACCGGCTCCCCGTCGAATCCCGGGAGCGGATCGCGGAAGGCATCAAGGCGGCGATTGCAAGACTGAAGACGGCTCTCGACAACGTCGACGCGACGCCCGGCGCCACGGGCGACGTCAAGCCGGTCGTTGCGGCTCTGCGAGCGAAGCTGGAGGCGCTTGGCCGCACGCCCGGGTCTCTGGCGCAACAAAGACCGGGATTGGTCGTGGAACGGGAGGCCTTCCTTGCCCGATCGCCGAGCGGTGCGTTCCTGATGAGCGGCTACGTCGACCGGAGCGTCCACAATCGCCTCGGAGAGAGAATTGGCACTGTGAGCGACATCGTCATGGCACCCGACACGACGATTGCCGCGGCGCTCATCAGCGTCGGGAGCTTTCTTGGAATCGGCGACAAAGAGGTAGCGGTGCCGTTCGCGGCGATCGAAGTCGTTCGACGTGACAACGACTGGCTCCTCGTCGTCGATACGACCAAGGAGGCCCTCAGGGGTGCTCCGACTTTCGAGGACACGGCCGCACGCATGCGGCTCCCGCCGAGGGGCAGCAACCCGCGCTAGCGCTTTTCCGCGGGGGCCGAGGCCCCCGCGCCTACCCCACGAACGGCAGGTTCACCGCCAGCGTGAAGCCGTTGAGCATCAGCAGCAGGCCCAGCCCGCCCAGCCCGCCGCTCAAGGCCAGCAGCCAAAGGTTGCCGATGATGAGGTGGACTGAGGCCAGCACGATGGCGATCTGCAGCAGCGCCTGGCTCCAATCGAAATAGGGGTCCTTGCGCAAAGCGATGTCGCGGTCGATCTCCAGCGCCTTGGCCTTTGTGAACAGCTCGTCGCGTCCCTCCTTGGTCTTGGGATCGGTGCGCAGGCGCTCCGCCTCGGTGCGGTGCTCGGAGATCTTGTCCTCGAACTTCTTCCTTGCCTCTTCCGGCATGCCCGGCTGGGCGGCAAGCATGAGCTCGAGCTCACTGAGCGACAGCAGCGTGGACGTGCGGCGGATGTTTTTCGCCTGATAGAACGCCCACGTATCGGAGGCCGCGATGTTGGCGTGCGTGGCGTCCTTGGTGGCGTTGGCGCCGCCGACGTTGCAGATCGCCAGCAGCACCGCCAGCACGCCGATGAAGACGCCTATCCACTTGTTGCGCTCGTCCTTCTCAGCGGACCGCTCAGCCAGCTCTTCCAGCGACATGCTTCCCTCCCCGATCGAACGACGGCGCCCTGCACCATTTGACGATAACTCTTCAAAAGCGCAAAACGAACCCCACATCCACAAGCATGCAAATTGGCCCTGAGGGCGTCGACCTGCGGAAAAATCCGACACGATGAGCGAAGGCAAGAGCGATATCCAGAAGCGCCGTCCCGTGATGCTGGTGATCCTGGACGGTTGGGGCTGCCGGACGGATGCCGCCGACAACGCCGTCCGACAGGCGCGCACGCCTGCCTTCAGCAAGCTGTGGTCCAGCTGCCCGCGCGCCACCCTGCATACATCCGGCAAGGACGTCGGCTTGCCGGACGGCCAGATGGGGAACTCCGAGGTCGGACATCTCAATATCGGTGCCGGCCGCCTCGTCATGCAGGATCTGCCCCGCATCAACCACGCGGTCGCGAGCGGCGAGATTGCCAGGACAGCCGGCCCTCGTCGACCTGATCGGGCGCCTGCGAAAATCCGGCGGCGCCTGTCATCTCATGGGACTGCTGTCGCCCGGGGGCGTGCACTCCCACCAGGAGCACGCCGCGGCGCTGGCAAGAATCCTCGTCGCGGCCGGCGTGCCGACGGTGATGCACCTGTTCACCGATGGGCGCGACACGCCTCCCAAATCGTCCGCAAGCGATATCGAGCGCCTCGTCTCGGCGCTGCCGCAGGGGGCTTCCATCGGCACGGTCTGCGGCCGCTACTACGCGATGGACCGCGACAATCGATGGGACCGGGTCAGCAAGGCGTACGGCGCCATGGTCGACGCTGAGGGGCCTCGCTTCCCCGATGCCGGCTCGGTGGTCGCGGACGCCTATGCCCACGATGTGACCGACGAGTTCGTGCTTCCGGCCGTCGTCGGCGGCTACCGCGGCGTTCGCGACGGCGACGGATTGCTCTGCTTCAATTTTCGCGCCGACCGGGTGCGCGAGATCCTGGCCGCCCTGCTCGATCCGGCGTTCGACGGTTTTCCTCGCCCGCGCGTGGCCCGCTTTGCCGCCGCCGTCGGCATGACGCAGTACAGCGAGCACCTGGACAAGCTGCTGCAGACGATCTTTCCGCCGTTGACGCTGCCCAAGGTGCTGGGTGAGGTCGTCTCTCTGGCCGGCCGCCGGCAACTACGCATGGCCGAGACGGAGAAGTATCCGCACGTCACCTACTTTCTCAACGGCGGCAACGAGACGCCCTACGCCGGCGAGGATCGGATCATGGTGCCCTCTCCGAAGGTCGCCACCTACGACCTCAAGCCGGAGATGTCGGCGCCCGAGCTCACCGACAAGGCGGTCGCGGCCATAGGCTCCGGCAAGTACGATCTGATCGTGTTGAATTTCGCCAATCCCGACATGGTCGGCCACACCGGCAAGCTGGACGCCGCCGTCAAGGCCGTCGAGACGGTGGACGCCGGGCTCGGTCGCATCGTGGAGGCCGTAATGAAGGCCGGCGGCGCGCTGCTGGTGACGGCCGATCACGGCAACTGCGAGCTGATGCGCGATCCCGAGACCGGCGGCCCGCACACGGCCCACACCACCAACCCGGTGCCGGTGGTGCTGCTCGGCGGCGGCGACGCGTCGTTGTCGGAGGGGCGGCTGGCTGACATCGCCCCGACGCTGCTCGAGCTCATGGGCTTGCCGAAGCCTGCGGAGATGACGGGTATCTCCCTTCTGCGCCCGCCTGGTCGCGCCTGACGAAGTCCGCTCACCTGCGCTGAACCAGCTCGGCGTCGTCCTCCGACGGCGTGAGCATGCCGAGGGCCGTTTCCGTCTCGTAGCGCAAACCTGTGCGGGCAAAGTCGATGGACGGCGCGCTGTCGATCCCGGCAATGGCATGCTCGAGCAGCACCGTGCCAAAGCCCTTGTGGGACGGCTTCACGACCGGTGGTCCCCCCTTCTCTTCCCAGAGAAATCGCAGCTTCGGAGTCCCGCTGTTGGAGCAGACGGCCCACCGGATAGTGACGCTGCCGGCCGGGCTCGATAGTGCGCCGTGCTTCGCGGCGTTGGTCGCAAGCTCGTGGATCACCAGGGCGAAGGATTGCGCGGCACTCGGCTTGAGGAAGACCGGGGGGCCATCGATGGAGACCGCACCGACGAAGCCTGCCAGCTGGCCGCGCGCGATATCGTCCAGCATCGCACCCTCGCCGGCGGCGTCGGTCAGCAGGCCGTGCGCATTCGCCAGCGCATGCAGGCGCGAAAGGAATGCCTGCTGCGCCGGATCCTTGGTGCGCCGGAACGTCCCCGCCGCAATCGACTGCACCACGGCGAGCAGGTTCTTGGTGCGATGCAGGACCTCCCGCATCAGCATGTGCTGGCGCTCTTCGGCCTGTTTGCTGGCGGTGATGTCCTCCCACGAAATCACCAGCCCGCCGATCCGGCCCTGATTGTCCCGCCATGGCCGAACCTCGCGCTTCAGCCAGAATGACGAGCCATCCGCCCTGACGAGCTTGTCCGCCGGATATTTCTCGATCGCGCCGGCAAGACAGCGCTCATGGGACTCTTTCCAGGCTGGGGGAAGCTCGGGGAAGACCTCGTAGTGACTGCGGCCCACGATGCTGTCGGCCAGGCCGAAATCCTTCATCCAGCGCTGGCTGACGGCCAGATAGCGCATCTCCCGGTCGAGCATGACCAGTGCCGCGGGGGCGTGCTCTATGAAGAGACGCAGCCGCTCTTCGCCGGCCCTGAGATCCTCCAGCATGGTCTGGATCTCGAGCTGGCGCCGGCGGGCGCGCAAGCCCGGATTTTACGGCGCTCGTCAGACGATACGGACGAAAGGGGGCGTTCCATCAGGGAGACGTTGCCCAACGGTTCGAGAAGCGCGAGGCGGCGGGCGTCCTCCTTGGGATAGAGGTTGCGGCTCGTGAGCACGACGAACGGGAAGTCCGACCACGGGGGCTGCTGCGAAACCCACCTCGCCAAATCCGCGAGACCGATTGCGCAAGGCCTCCTCCGCGATCACGGCGGCGCCTGCCCCCTCGTCGAGCCTGCGCGATCAGATCGGCGACGTCCGAGCACACCAGCGCGTTGACGCCGGCAGCGCCGAGCCGATCGACCGCGGCCGCCGCGTCCCGCCCCGTCGGGGCAAGGACCAGCACGCGCTTTGTGTGGTCAGGAGCGGACATCACTGTCGGGGTCGGCCATCAGGGGCTTCTGGGCGCCCACGTAGGTCGGCGTTCCCGTGAATATGCCTTGGAACTCCTTCAGCGGCGGCCCGACCAGGAGCCCACCCTTCGCCAGGCGAAACTCGCGAATGGCGTACTCATGCGCGCCGCTGCGCTTCTTCACCACGGACAAGGCGCGGCGGACCAAGCCTTCGGCCTCGAAGTAGCGGAGCATGATGACGGTATCGCTGAGGTAGCTGATGTCGAGAGGCGATTGCATCGGCCCCATCAGACCCGTGCTGCGCCAACACGAGTATCGTGACGACACCGAGCTGGTTGAGATAGCTCAAGAGCTCGTGCATCTGCAGGATGAGGAATTTCTCGTTGGGCATGGCATTGAGGTAGCCGTTGAGGCTGTCGATCACCACCACGCGTGCGTTCTGCCGTTCCACGGCGTCGCGCACGTTCGCTGCGAACTCGCCCGGCGACATCTCCGCAGGATCGATCTGCTGGATGACGAGACGCCCGGCGTCGACGTGAGCACGCAGCGGGATGCCGAGGCCCTCGGCGCGCGCGAAGATCGTCCCCAAACCCTCGTCGAAGGCAAAGAGGATGGCGTGCTCCCCGCGCTCGGCGGCGGCCACCGCGTACGAGAGTGCCACGGTGGACTTGCCGACACCGGCGCCACCGATGAACAAGGCGCTCGTTCCGCGGTTCAGGCCGCCGCCGAGCAGGGCGTCCAGCCCATCGGAACCGCTCGAGATGGACTCGCCATGAAACTCCTTATGGTGCTCGGCGGCGATGAGCCGGGGGAAGATCGAGAGCCCGCCGTGCTCGATCGTGAAGTCGTGGTATCCGCCGCGGAACGCGATGCCGCGCATCTTGGTGACGCGAAGCCGTCGCCGCTCGGCCCCGTAGTCGAGCGCCAGCTGCTCGAGAAGTACGACGCCGTGGGCGATGGAATGCAGCTGCAGATCGTCCACATGCGAGGACAGGTCGTCGAGCAGCAAGACGGTGCACTTGCGGCCGGCAAAGAAGTGCTTGAGGGCCAGGATTTGACGGCGATAGCGCA
The DNA here is from genome assembly GCA_963774165.1 of uncultured Alphaproteobacteria bacterium. Lineage (GTDB taxonomy): Bacteria > Pseudomonadota > Alphaproteobacteria > Rhizobiales > Hyphomicrobiaceae > AWTP1-13. The sequence continues at coordinate 25,309 of CAVZEC010000013.1, forward strand.
AGGAGTTCTGCGCCAGCAGGCGCATTTCCGACAGGCTGTCGAACACCACGCGTACCGGCCCGTGCTGGCGAACTTGCTCGAAGATCATCTTGGTGGTTTCGGCGAGCTCGATCTCGGCGGGATGGAATAGCGTCACCTCCTGGTCGGGACCCTCGCTTGCTTCGGGCGGCACCAGCTGGAAAATGCGCACTCCGGTCAGCGACCAGCCATGGCGGGTCGCGATCAGGCGCAGCTCGGACTCGCTTTCGGAAAGCGTGATGTAGAGAACCTTCTCGCCTCGCTTCACGCCGTCGAGGAGGAACTGGAGCGCGAGCGTCGTCTTGCCCGATCCAGGCGTACCTTCGACCAGATACAGCCGGTCCGGGTCGAAGCCGCCGCCGAGAATGTCGTCCAGGCCGGACATGCCTGTCGAGATTTTCTCAATGATTTCATCCTTCCCAGTCGCCATGAGGTCCTTCACTCACGTGAATGATCGACAGCCGACCAGCCGGCTCGCCTTACGTAACCTTGAGCAGAACCGTTGGTTCCACCGTGCCCGGACAGCCCGCATGACAGGCAAGCATCCCGTGCGGAGCAGGCATCGGAACTGTGAGCGGGGACAAATCGCCCAAATGGCGGGCAACAGGCGCGCGACAGATAGTCCTCGGGCGCAGGCAGAATGCCCGACGTCTCGGCGCGAGCCGCAGATCGGCTACTTCAATCCCAGGACGTCCATCATGGAGAAGAGTCCCGGCCCCTTGCCGCGGCCCCACAGGGCGGCCTTGACGGCGCCGCGCGCAAAAATGCCGCGGTCGGTTGCGCGGTGGACAAGCTCGACCGTCTCGCCTTCGGCGGCGAAGATCACCGAGTGCTCGCCGACGTTGCTGCCGCCGCGCAGCGTGGCGAAACCGATGTCGCCGCGGCGACGCGCTCCCGTGTGGCCGTCGCGCACGCGCACGCTGACGCTCTCGAGCTTCACGCCCCGGCCCTCGGCGGCCGCCCTGCCCAGCATCAAGGCCGTACCCGAGGGGGCATCGACCTTGTGGCGGTGGTGCATCTCCAGGATCTCGATGTCGTAGTCGGGGTCCAGCGCCTCGGCGACCTTGCGCGTCAGCGCCGTCAGCAGGTTGACGCCCAGGCTCATGTTGCCGGCGGTGATGATGGTGGCGTGACGCGCTGCGGCCTTGATCTTGGCCTCGTCCTCCGGCCCGAGGCCGGTGGTGCCGTAGACGTGTACGATGCGCGCGTTGGCCGCGAGGCCGGCAAATTCCACGGTGGCTTTGGGGATGGTGAAGTCGAGCACCCCGTCGACCTTCGCGAACAGCTCGAGCGGGTCGTCGGTGATGAGAACGCCGAGCTTGCCGAGACCTGCCAGCAGGCCGATGTCCTGGCCGAGCGCGATCGAGCCTTCCTGCTCTATGGCGCCCGCGACCACGCAGTCCTCACGGCCATGGATGGTGCGGACCAGCTCGCGTCCCATCCGGCCGGCTGCACCGGTGACGGCGATCTTCATCTTGCTCATGGCGCGGACCCTCGTCGCTCGATCCTGGGTATAGCAATCGTCTGCCGCACGCGGAAGGGCGGCGTGCCCCGGCTTTGCGCTCCAGCCTTCGCACTTGAGGTTTCCCTCGGTTTGCAGTGCTATATCCGATCGAAGGTGCTCGATAGTCCCATGATGACCGGCAGCCTCTCGTCTCGAGAGGAGGAGAGGATGGCGCGCTCCCTGGCGTTGGCGATAGTGCTCGGCGGCTGCCTGACGTCCGCGCTCGGCCACAGCCCGGCCGCGGCCAATCCGGTCAGGAGCCTCTACACGACCATAGAGCTGAAGGCGTGCAAGCAGGTCCGCCGGCATCGAGATGGCGGAGCGTGGCTGTGCGAAGGCCTTGCCGGGCTGCCGGTCTATATCGCCGAGGGCGACCTGCGGCACTTCGTGAGCGTGGGCGCGGACGCGCAGAAGCGCCGGGCTGCCACGCAGACGCTCGGCGCCTTCAACACGATCTTCGAGAAAGGCAGCGACCGTGCGACGGTCGAGTGGCGCTTCAATCGCCGGGGCGAGCGGCAGATTCCCTACGCCATCATCGTTCGCTTCCACACGTCCGGGGAAGGCCGCAGGGGCGACGTGCTGGTAGTGTCCAAGGTCAGCGCGACCGAGACCTGCCACGTGGCCTACATCGACGCGCTGGCCAACCAGGACGCGATCACGCTGGCCCGCTTCGTCGCTGACAACCAGGCCAAGTCCTTCGATTGCCGCAACGAGCCCCACCCCGAGGGCGCCACCGGCAAGAGCCCGATGTAAGGCGCGTCCTGAGGCCGGCTGTTCATAACTCCGACGCGCCTCAGCGATGCGACGCCAGCAGATGGCCGCGCACGGGCACGCGAGCTTCGAGCACCTGACCGGTATCGGAATCGGTGCAGACAAGGCGGGTGAGGTCGGTGGGATCGTAGGCGAGATTGGTCAGCGTCTGGCCGGCGCAGCTGACAACGCGGAACTTCGGCACGCCGTGACGGTCGAGCAGCCAGATGCAGCCGTGGCCCGGGTTGGCGAACGCCACGCCGCCCGCCTCGTCGGCGGCCAGTCCATCGGGGCCGCTCATTCCGCCGGGTGCATGAGCGAATACGTTGACCTTGCCCGTCACGCCGTCGCGCGTCACCGGGATGCGCCAGATCTGGCACGCCCGCGTCAGCGCCACGAACAGCCAGTGCTCGGTCGGGTCCAGGGCTATGCCGTTCGGGCTCGGGCAGGTGTCGATCATGCGCTCCAGCCGGCCATCGTGCGTGAGGCGATAGACCCGCCCCGACGGGTCCTGCATGCCGGTCTGACCCTGATCGGTGAAGTAGACGTCGCCGTTGCGCGCGATGACGAGATCGTTGACTCCCTTGAAGCTCTCGCTGCGGATATGGGTATAGAGCGGCGTCACCGCGCCGCTTGCCGGGTCGAGCGCGACCAGGCCCAGCTTGTAGTCGGTGATAAGGATGCGGCCGTCGCTGCCGATCTTGAGACCGTTGGGCCAGCCGTCGTACTCGGCCACCTGCGCCCATTCACCGCTGCGATCGATGCGAAACACGCGACCGTTCGGGATGTCTGTGACGTAGAGGTTGCCGCTGCGGTCGAACGAGGGCCCCTCCAGGAACGAATCGACCTCCGCTCCGCCCTTGTTGTAATCGGCCCAGAGCGTGCGCCTGGGCCTGCGGAATCGGTCCGGCATACGCGAAAACACCTTAGAAGCAATCGTCTCGGGTGGCGGAAACCAGCTCATGCGCGACTCGTTGCCGTTGAAAGGCGGTCAGCGCCAGGCGAAGGCGACCTTCTCGAGGCGCGCGCCGCCGATCTTGGTGAAGGTGCTGGCGACCGGGCGGCCGCCGCGACGCCAGTAGAAGTCGCAGGCTTGCGTGTTGTCGAGCAGGGCCCACACGATCAAGCCGCTGAGCTTGCGCATGTCGAGGGAGTGGCGGCACCCCTCGAACAGGTGCTCGCCGAGGCCGAGCCCCTGGTAGATCGGATCGAGATAGATCTCGTAGATCTCGCCCTGGAACGGCCCGCGCTGGCGCGAGCTGCCGATCGTGGCGTAGCCGGCCACCGTGCCCGCCATCTCCAGCACCAGCGCGCTGTCGCCGGTCTTGAGCGCATCGCGCCACCACTCGGGAGAGCGTTGGCGGACCATGCTTTCCAGGTGCAGGTGCGGGATGATCCCGCGGTAGGCCAGCTGCCACGCTTCCTTGAAAATGCGGGCGAGCGCCGTTGCGTCGGCAGGCTTGCCGCTGCGCACCCGAACTTTCGAGCCGGACCCCAACATGAGGCCCACTATAGCCGCTTCGGATGCGTTGCGCTCGCGCGAATTTCTCTTGACGGCGGCGCCGGTCTCGTACTTGGCCGCCGAGTCCATGATGAGCCGCCGGCTTGCGCCACCGCCCTTCGAAGGGACGCTGGTCACGGGCCTGGGGGCCGCGGGGGTGGGCGGCTCGGAGGTCGCCGCCTCAATCTGCCGCGCGCGGATTGGCGGAAAGCGTGTCGAGGAAGGCGACCAGGTCGGCGGCCTCCTGCTTGGACAGCCGCAGCGGCTGCACCAGCCGCGCGCCGTCGTCGCCATGCAGCCGCTCTACATCAACCTCGGAATAGTGGCGCACGACGTCCCGCAGCGTGGCGAGGCTGCCGTTGTGCATGTAGGGGCCGGTCGCGGCAACGTTACGCAGGGACGGCACGCGGAACTCGCCCCAGTTGCGATGCAGTGGCTCTACGTGGCGCGTCCCCGACGCCGTGGCCTTCTCAGCATCGTCGTTGTAGCGCCCGAGCAGATTGTACGGGCTTGCACGCAGAGCGGCGATGCCGCCGTGCCGGCCGGGGTCCACCCTGCCCGGCTCGGCGAAGAAGGGCACGCCGACATCGTCGAACTCGCCGTTGGTGAAGTTCGCCCCGTGATGGCAGGCGGCGCACCGTCCCTTGCCGACGAAGATCTTCAGCCCTCGCTGCGCGGCCGCCGGATAGCCGCCGATCGAACTCCTTGTCGCCCCGTGCCAGCGCGTCGCGGAAAACATCGAAGGCGGTCCGCCCGGTGGCGATGGTCTCCTGGAACGCCGCCAGCGCCTTGCCGACATTGACCAGGACCAGCTCGGGCGAATCGGCGGTCGGTGCGGAGCCGAAGACTCGCGTGTAAGCCGCGGCTGTGCCTGCGTCGGCCGCCAGGCGCTCGCGCACCAGCTCGGCCGAGGCACCGAGCTCCTTTGCGTCGAGGATCGGACGCAGGCTCTGCGCCCACAGGCTGTCGGCGGCCCCCGACCATCCGAACCAGCGGTTCAGCCGCAGGTTGGCGAGCGCGATGGCGTTGCGGTCCGTGCGGGCGAGGCCGACGCTGCGGTCGCGGCCGTCGGCAAAAGCCCGCGCGGGGTCGTGGCACGTCACGCACGCGCGCTTGCCGTCGACCGACAGCCGCGTGTCCGAGAACAGCTGTCGGCCGAGAGCGATGGCCACTGGGTTGCCCGAGACGCGGTTCGTGGGATCGCGCGTGAAGACCGGCGGCCAGGGTCCATGCGCCAGGATCGCCGCCCGCTCCTCATCGCTGAAGGCGACCGGCGGCTCCGGCTTGACCGCGAGGCTCGCACCGGCGGCAGCGAGCGCCAGGCAGCCGGCGATGGCCGCCGCCCTCACGGTTTCAGGTCCACGTCCTGCGACAGCCGCGTGCGCCGGTCGCCATGCACCAGATCGAACGTCAGCCGCCATCGGCCGGGCATGTGCAGCATCAGGCCGGTAACGCGGAACCGATCCGGCGCCAGCTGCGTGCTCGTTGGCCGATAGTTCATGCCGTGCCCGTGCGCCGGCATCTGCGCGTCGAGGACCACCCCGCTCACAACCTCCGCGCCCGGCGCCCGGCAGGCAATCACCTCCGCCGCAAAGAACTGGCCCACCTTGAGCCGCTCCGGCTCCCACCGATAAGCGATCTCCGCCTCCGCCGAAGCCAGCCGCACGAACCCCTCCGGCACCGTGCACGCCGTCGCGGCCAGCATCGAAGCGCCGCAACCGAGAGGATGAAGACGACGCTAGCAACACGGCACACACGGTTCCCCTCCCCTTGACGGGGAGGGGTTAGGGGTGGGGTGAAGCCGCGGGGCGTTGGCTGATTGAAGAGCGCTGGTTTCGGATGCGCACACCATCACCCGCATCCCAAGTCGTTACCCCCACCCCCGACCCCTCCCCGCAAGGGGGAGGGGAGCCGATGCGGCTTGCGCATGCGAGCAATCATTGCCCCATGGTCCGGGCGGCGAGGCGCTCGGCGTTGCGGAAGGCGATGTTGTCGGCCAGATCCGGCGGCAGCTCGGCCAGCCATTTGCGCGAGTAGGCCGCATGCTCGACCACATAGTGCCAGCGCTCGGGCGTGTAGGTGTCGGTGCCCACCATGAAACGCTCGGGAAAGTCGACGAACAGCTGCCGCCAGGTGGGGTCGAGCTTGCCCGAGGGTGCCTGGTCGTTGCGGTGGGCGACGTCGGCCCACAGCGTCTTGTGCCGGGTGACCATGTCGCGCACCTTGCCGACCTGCTCGAAGCCCGAGTGCGCCCACAGCACCAGCGCCTCCGGGTTGTGCTTGAACATGCGCTCGACGGCATCGGCGTCGGAGTGGGCGTGCAGGAAGATTCGGCGCTCCTTGGCCAACTCGATCATGCGCTTCATGACGGGCGTGTCGGCGTCGGCACCGTAGGCGTGGAACTCGCCGAGGCCGGCGTAGGTGTTGGCCTTCAGCCGCGCCTCCACGTGCTGGATGATGGTCGGGTCGCGGGTCCAGGAGCCCGTCTCGCCGCGCGCGCGATAGGGGCGCAGCACCGGCACGATCAGGTCGGGCGCGGCCTTCAGCAGCAGCTGGGTGCCGTCGTCGCTCGAGCTCGACACGAACGCTTTCTTGAGCCCCGCCCGGCGCAGCACCTTGATGGCCTCGGGCGGCGGCAGCATCGCCCACGCGTCCTGGCTGTAGTGGATGTGCACGTCGATGAGCGCGCGCGGCTCCTGCGCGGGAGCCGAGGTGGGGCTCAGGCTGCCGGCAAGGGCGGCTGCGATCAGGAAGCGGCGCATGGTCATGATCCCCGGCGAACAGTCCGGCCCACATCCTAGGCGCGGTCGCCCTCGCGAGCCAGCCGGTGCGCCAGGCCATGGCGCGCGGAGATGCCAGCGGGTACGATCCACGCAGGACGTGCTTGGCACGCGAACCGCATCCTGGGAGGCACGACGTTGAGCAGCAAATCACTGGCTGGGAAGACCGCTCTCGTGACGGGAGCCTCCCGCAACATCGGCCGCGCCATCGCCCTGAAGCTGGCCGGCGCCGGGGCGGACATCGTCGTCAATACGCTGAGCGATCGCGACGCGGCGGAAGACGTCGCCCGCGAGATCCGGGCGCTGGGGCGCAAGGCCCTGGTCCAGGTGGCGGATATCGTCGACAGGACAGCGGTGGATCGCATGGTGGGCGAAGCCAAGTCGGCGCTGGGCGGAATCGACATCCTCGTTTGCAACGCCTCGAGCCGCGGCCAGGTCGACTTCCTCGACCTCGACTACAAGACCTGGCGGCGCGTGATCGACATCACGCTCGACGGCACGTTCCACTGCGCACAGGCCACGCTGCCCGGCATGATCGCCAAGGGTTGGGGGCGTATCATCACGCTCGGCGGCATCGCCTGGCACGCCGGCGTCAAGCGGCGCGCGCACAACCTGACGGGCAAATCGGGCCTGACGGGCCTCACGCGCGCGCTCGCCGTCGAGTTCGGCGACAAGGGCATCACCGCCAACGTCATCGCGCCCGGCACCATCGAAACGGCACGGCCCGCCTCGGCCGGCACGCTGCCGGCGCGGAGCAACCTGCCGCCGGTACCGCGCAGCGGGCACGTCGACGAGATCGCCTCGGCCGCGCTGTTCCTGGCGCAACCCGAACAGGCCTACCTCACCGGCCAGATCATCCACGTCAACGGCGGCGCCTACCTGGGGACGTAGGGGGGACGTGGCACCCCCGATTTCCGCATGGCACCAATCGAGGCAGCGCGACGCCGTTCGCAGCAATGAATTGCTATCAATAACGCGGATAGGTGGCATCCTCTGCTAGCGCCGGCCTGTCCGGTGAACTAGCATTCCTGCGACCCTCTCCGGTCGATCCTTCCGCTGCCGTGCCGCCTGTGCGCCAGGCGCGGCGCTGCCACCCTAGCCCGAGATCAGACATTGCCCATCCCCACCGAGCCCAACATCGACGCGCACCTGTCGGTCAACCCTGCCGACGAGATCAAGACCACCACCTGCTACATGTGCGCCTGCCGCTGCGGCATCCGCGTGTTCCTGAAGGATGGCAAGGTCCGCTACATCGAGGGCAACCGCGATCATCCCGTGAACAAGGGCGTGCTGTGCGGCAAGGGCTCGGCCGGCATCATGCAGCACTATTCCCCGGCGCGGCTGCAGGCGCCGCTGCTGCGCGTGGGCGAGCGCGGCTCCGGCGACTTCAAGGAGATCTCCTGGGACGAGGCACTGGGGCTTGCGACCCAGTGGCTGGGCGAGGTGCGGCGCACCGATCCCAAGAAGCTCGCCTTCTTCACCGGCCGCGACCAGAGCCAGTCGTTCACCGGCTGGTGGGCGATCCAGTACGGCACCCCCAACTTCGCTGCCCACGGCGGGTTCTGCTCGGTCAACATGGCGGCGGCCGGCATGTACACCTTCGGCGGCTCGTTCTGGGAGTTCGGCGACACCGACTGGGACCACACGCGCTACTTCCTGATGTTCGGCGTGGCCGAGGACCACGCCTCCAACCCCATCAAGATGGCGCTCGGCAAGCTCAAGAAGCGCGGCGTCAAGTTCGTCTCGGTCAACCCGGTGCGCACCGGCTACAGCGCGATTGCCGACGAGTGGATCGGCATCCGGCCCGGCACCGACGGGCTGTTCGTCGCCGCCATCATCCAGGAGCTGCTCAAGACCGAGCAGATCGATGTCGAATACCTCGTGCGCTACACCAACGTGCCCTGGCTGGTGATCCGCGCTCCCGGAGCCCCCGACGACGGCCTGTTCGCGCGCGACGAGAAGGGCAATCCGCTCGTCCACGACAGGAAATCCGGCACGCTGACGAGCGGGTTGGCAGCCGATCTGACCCCCGCCATGTCGGGCACGTTCCGCCTGCCCGATGGACGCGAGGCGGTCCCCGTATTCCAGCTCCTGGCCGAGCGGTTTCTCAGCCCCGAGTATGCGCCCGAGCGCGCCGCCGAGGAGACCGGCATCCCCGCCGCCACCATCCGCCGCATCGCCGCCGAGCTGGCGCACGCGGCCTTCAAGGAAGAAATCACCCTCGACATCCCCTGGACCGACTGGTTCGGCCGCCACCACGAGAAGATGATCGGCCGGCCGGTCGGCATGCATGCGATGCGCGGCGTCTCCGCCCACGCCAACGGCTTCCACACCGCGCGCATGCTGCACATCCTGCAGATCCTGCTGGGCTCGATCGATTGCCCGGGCGGCTTCCGCTACAAGGCGCCCTACCCGAAGCTGGCACCGCCCTTCCTCAAGCCGCGCGGCAAGCCGGGCGACGTGCAGCCGGGCAAACCGCTGCCGGGACCGCATCTGGGCTTCCCCACCGGGCCCGAGGACCTGCTGGTCGACGCCGCGGGCACGCCGCAGCGGATCGACAAGGCCTTCAGCTGGGACGCGCCGCTGTCGGCCCATGGCCTCATGCACATGGTGATCGCCAATGCCGCGAAGGGCGATCCCTACCCCGTCGACGTGCTGTTCATGTACATGGCCAACATGGGCTGGAACTCGTCCATGAACCTGCCCGCCACCCTGGGCCACCTCACCGAGAAGGACGAGGACACCGGCGAGTACAAGATCCCCCGCTTCATCTACTCGGACGCCTATTTCTCCGAGACGGTCCCCTACGCCGACCTGATCCTGCCCGACACCACCTATCTCGAGCGCTGGGACTGCATCTCGCTGCTCGACCGCCCGATCTCCGAGCCCGACGGTCCGGCCGACGCCATCCGCCAGCCGATCGTGGCACCCGACCGCAACGTGCGCCCGTTCCAGGACGTGCTGCTGGAGCTCGGCGCACGCCTGAAGCTGCCAGGCATGACGAAGGAGGATGGCACCCCCAAATTCCCCGGCGGCTATCCCGACTACATCGTCAACCACGAGCGCCGGCCCGGCATCGGCCCGCTCGCCGGCTATCGCGGCAAGAACGGCGGCGACTTCGGCCGCGGCGAGGTGAACCCGCGCCAGCTCGAGCAGTACATCGCCGACGGCTGCTTCCACATCCACCACTTGCCCGAGCACATGCGCTACTACCGGCACGTCAACCGCGCGTATATCGAGTGGGCGCTGGACAAGGCCTTCCGGCTCACACCGACGCCCGCAATCTTCCAGCTCTACAGCGAGCCCATGCAGAAGATGCGGCTGGCGGCGCGTGGCCATGGCGCGCTGGTCCCGCCCGAGCAGCACCGGGCGCGCATCGAGACCTACTTCGATCCCCTGCCGTTCTGGTATCCGCCCTTCGAGGACGCGGCCTCCGGCGAGGCGGAGTTCCCCATGCACGCCATCACGCAGCGGCCGATGGCGATGTACCACAGCTGGGGCTCGCAGAACGCCTGGCTCAGGCAGATCCACGGCGCCAACCGGCTCTTCATGAGCCGCGCGCGCGCCACGGAGCTCGGCATCGAGGATGACGGCTGGGTGTGGATCGCCAGCCGCATCGGCCGGGTCAAGGCGCAGGTGAAGCTGATGGAAGGCGTCAACCCCGACACGGTGTGGACCTGGAACGCCATCGGCAAGCGCGCCGGCGCCTGGGGGCTCTCACCCGACGCGCCCGAGGCGACGCGCGGCTTCCTGCTCAACCACCTGATCGCCGAGCTGCTGCCCGAGCAGTCCGGTGGCTACCGCTACTCCAACAGCGATCCCGTCACGGGCCAGGCCGCCTGGTACGACCTCAGAGTCCGCATCGAGAAGGCGGTGGATGCCGACGCTCGGACCTGGCCTCGCTTCGAGCCGCTGCACGTTCCGCCCGGCGTCGGCACCGGTACGGGCTCGGACCCGCTGAGCACTCAGTGGCGCAAGGAGCACAAGGTCGAGGCAAGGGGTCTGATCCCGTCGGGAGTACAGAAATGACCGCGCTCCCCGCCACCACCGCCAAGAAGCTCGGCCTCGTCATCGATCTCGACACCTGCGTCGGCTGCCAGGCCTGTGCGACCAGCTGCAAGGAATGGAACAACGGCGGCTACTCCGCCCCGCTCACCGACCAGCAGCCCTACGGCGCCGATCCGCACGGCGCCTGGCTCAACCGCGTGCACAGCTACGACGTGGGCGAGGGCGCGAGCAGCCGCACGGTGAATTTCCCGCGCTCGTGCCTGCATTGCGAGGAGCCGGCCTGCGTGACCGTGTGCCCCACCGGCGCCTCGTTCAAGCGCGCTGAGGACGGCATCGTGCTGGTCGATCCGGATACCTGCATCGGCTGCAAGCTGTGCTCGTGGGCCTGCCCCTACGGCGCGCGCGAGTACGACTACGACGACGGCGTGATGAAGAAATGCACGCTGTGCGTCGACCGCATCTATAACGACCACCTGCCCGAGGAGGACCGCGTGCCGGCCTGCGTGCGCGCCTGTCCCACGGGAGCGCGTCACTTCGGCGACCTGGGCGATCCCGGCAGCGCGGTCTCCCAGCTGGTGGCGGAGCGCGGCGGCTTCGATCTGCTTCCCGAGTTCGGCTACAAGCCCGTCAACAAGTACCTGCCGCCCCGCGCCCGCCGCGACGGTCCACCCTCCCGGCTGGCGCACGACCCGTCTCCGCCCGTCAAGGCTACCGCAGGCGGCCCGGCCGCCGACAAGCTGTTCGCCTGGGTCGACCGCATCCTCTCGCGCTGAAGCCTCAACGTCATCCCCGCGCAGGCGGGGACCCACGTAAGTATCAGTGTGGCGCATGTGGCACCCCGATCGCTGGCGTGGATGCCCGCCTGCGCGGGCATGACGGCACGCGGCCCGCAAGTCGCCTATAGTCGGGGCAATTCGCCTGCCTGCAAGCCCCGGACCCCATCACGTGGCCGAACGCGCCGCCGCCATCGCCGTATCCGGTCCGACCGGCGCCAGTCCGTGGCCGCCGGGGGTCTCGCCAACGCGCGAGTATCTGGCGGCCTACGACTACCTGAAGGAAGGCGACGGCCACCTGTTCGTGACCGGGCGCGCCGGTACCGGCAAGTCGACGCTGCTGACTTGCCTCAAGGACATCATCGCCGACGAGATGGTGGTGTTGGCGCCGACCGGCCTCGCAGCCGTCAACGTCGGCGGCCAGACCATCCACTCCTTCTTCGGCTTCCCGCCGCGGCTGATCCGGCCTGACGACATCCGGCGCAGCCGCAACGGCCGGCTCATGCGCCGCTTGAAGTTCCTCGTCATCGACGAGGTGTCGATGGTGCGCTCCGACCTCATGTGGGCGATCGACCAGTCGCTGCGCATCAACCGCGGCCGGCCGCGCGAGGCCTTCGGCGGGGTGCGCCTGGCCCTGTTCGGCGACCTGCATCAGCTGCCGCCGGTCGTCAACGATGCGGAGGTGGCCGAGCACCTGGAGTCGCAGTTCGGCGGCCCCTTCTTCTTCAGCCTGCCCGCGCTCGGCGAGGGCGCCGGCACCTCGCTGATCGAGCTGAGCGAGGTGTTTCGGCAAAGGGATGCCGCCCTGCTCGACGTGCTCAACAAGATCCGCGAGGGCGACGTGGATGAGGACGACCTCACCCTCCTCAATCAGCGCGTGCACCCGATCCGCACGCTTTCCGAGGGCGAGGACTACGTCATCCTGACGCCCACCAACGCGGCGGCCGGCCGCATCAACACGGCCTATCTCAATGCCCTGCCGGGTGCGCCGCGGACCTACCAGGCGGCAACGACCGGCGAGTTCAACCAGACGGCGCAGCCGACCGAGACCGCGCTGACCCTGAAGGCCGGCGCCAAGGTGATGATGCTGCGCAACGATCCCGACCGGCGCTGGGTGAACGGCACCATCGCCCGCGTCTCCCGCCTTGAGGAGGATCGGGTCTGGATCGAGGTCGACGGCGACGAGCACGAGATCGAGCAGGCCTCCTGGGAAAGCCGGCGCTACGCCTTCGACAAGGACGCCGAGAAGATCGTCGAGACGGTGGCCGGCACCTTCCGGCAGTTCCCGCTGCGGCTGGCCTGGGCGCTGACCATCCACAAGAGCCAGGGGTTGACGCTCGACAAGGTCTATATCGATCTCGGGCGGGGCACGTTCGCGCACGGACAGGCCTACGTGGCGCTGTCGCGCTGCCGCACGCTCGAAGGCCTCGCGCTCGCCCGCCAGCTGCGGCCGACCGACATCCTGTTCGACCAGGCGGCCACCGGCTATCGCCGCACGTTCTCCGCGCTCGGCTGAGCGCCGCCTTTACCCGGGGCCGCGAGCTGATAGAGTGCTCGGCAAGTTCAACCAGAAAGACGCCCAAGGCCCTGCAAGGCTCAAACCGGGCGCCGGAGAACGCCCGTGGAGGGTGGCAAGGAACAAGACGGCGCAGCCCGGTTGCGCGCCGCCGAAGGCGATTGCGGGAAAGGCGGCGGACCGGAGGGGTCTGAAGCCTGCGCGCGTGCCGTCCCGTCTGCGCCACCCGTCGAGCCCCACGGCAACGGTAGCGCTGCGCCTTCCGACGGATCGCCGCAGTGGCGCGCAGCGCCCAGGCCGGCATACGCCGCCCTCGATCTCGGCACCAACAACTGCCGGCTGCTGGTGGCCCGGCCGTCGCGGCGCGGCTTCAAGGTGATCGATGCCTTCTCGCGCATCATCCGGCTCGGCGAGGGCGTCTCGGCCAGCGGCCGGCTGTCCGAAGCGGCCGTCGAACGCACGCTGGACGCACTCAAAGTCTGCGCGGCCAAGATCAAGCGGCACCGCGTGGTCCGCTCCGGCCTGATCGCCACCGAGGCCTGCCGGCTCGCTGCCAACGCCGACGAGTTCCTGGAGCGCGCGCGCAGCGAGACGGGCCTCGACATCACCATCGTGAGCCGCGAGGCGGAAGCCAAGCTGGCGGTCTCGGGCTGCGCCTCGCTGATCGATTTCGGTTGCGACTTCGCGCTGGTGTTCGATATCGGCGGCGGCTCGTCGGAGCTGATCTGGCTCGACCTCGGACGCCGCAAGCACACCTGGCGCCATTCCGTGTCGGAGCGCCTGGAGGCGCAGGGCTGCATCACCGCCTGGACGTCGCTGCCGGTGGGCGTGGTCACGCTCGCCGAGCGGTTCGGCGGCAAGTTCGTGAACCGCGACATGTTCCAGGCCATGGTCGAGCACGTCACGGAGATGCTGCAGCCGTTCGAGGCCGAGCACGGGCTGCGCGACCGGCTCTGCAACGGCAAGACGCACCTGCTCGGCACCTCCGGCACCGTGACGACGGTCGCAGGCGTGCATCTGGGCCTGCCGCGCTACGAGCGAAGCCGGGTCGATGGCTGCTGGCTCGACATCACGGAGGTGCGCACCGTCACCGCCGGCCTGCTCGATGCCAGCTACGAGGAGCGGGTGGCGGAGCCCTGTATCGGCAAGGAGCGCGCCGATCTGGTGCTCGCCGGCTGCGCCATCCTGGAGGCCATGCTGCAGATGTGGCCGTGCGAGCGGCTGCGCGTCGCCGACCGCGGGCTGCGGGAGGGTATCCTGGCGACCCTCATGGCCGAGGACGGCGTCTACCGGACCGAGCGCCGGTCCGGCTATTGGCGGCGATAGAGCCCACGCGAATGACCGGCAGCAATCGAGGCGGAAGCGGAGGCGGCGGGCGGCGCCAGCTCAAGGTGCGCCTGAAGACCGCGCGGCAGCGCTCGGCCTCCTCGCAGCGCTGGCTCGAGCGCCAGCTCAACGACCCATACGTGTCCGCGGCCAAGCACGAAGGATACCGCTCGCGCGCGGCCTTCAAGCTGACCGAGATCGACGACCGGCATCGGCTGCTCAAGCCGGGCAAGCGGGTGGTCGATCTCGGCGCCGCGCCGGGCGGCTGGAGCCAGGTCGCCGCGACGCGGGTGCGCTCGCGCGACGACAAGGGGCAGGTGGTGGCGATCGACCTGCTGCCGATGGAGCCGGTCACCGGCGTGACATTCCTGCAGCTCGACTTCATGGACGACAGCGCCCCGTCGCGGCTGCAGGGCCTGCTGCGTGACGGCCGCGCGGACATCGTGCTGTCCGACATGGCCGCCCAAGGGACGGGCCACACCCGCACGGACCACTTGCGGGTCATGGCGCTGGCGGAGGCGGCCATCGAGTTCGCCTGCGACATCCTCGAGCCGGGCGGTGCCTTCCTGTGCAAGGTCTTCCAGGGTGGCACCGAGCACGAGCTGCTGGCGACGCTGAAGCGCGCCTTCGCGTCGGTCAAACATGTGAAGCCGCCGGCCAGCCGCACCGGCTCGGCCGAGCTCTACGTGCTGGCGACGGGGTTCCGCGGACGATAGTCGCGCTTGCCCTACGAGCCCGCCTCGGTTGCGGCCGGCAAGCTCAACGCCGCCTCCCGGAAGTTCTGCTTGATCGCCTCGACCGCTTTCGAGCGCTGCGAGATCTGCTCGGCCTTCAATTTCTGCGCTGTCTGCTGATCGGAAAACGGTCCGTGGATCGTCACGGAGCGGGCCTCGATCTCGGTCCGCACAAAGTAGCCCGCGCCATCGCCGAACGTATCCACGTTGATCTGGACGGCCGTGTTCTCGGTCATGTCTGCGTCCCTCCTCTTCGTCTCTCTTCCAAGCTCGACCAGACCTGGGGCGACATCGTGGTTGGGGGCCTGTGCGTCAGCCGATTTGCTCGTCCCTGACACAATTCCACCACGCCTCGCTGGTCATTTGGCGATGGTGCGGGTCAACAGACCTCACGGGGGCCTTCATGTTTACGCGTAGCTCCTCGGCCGAGCCGAGAGCGCTCGAGCCGCGTTTGAATCGTGCAAACGGTGCCAATGGCACCACCAATGGCGCCCAACCACGCGCCAGTCCCGCGCCGATCGGCGAGAAGTCCGTCATCGGCAACGACCTGAAGATCATCGGGCAGGGACTCAAGATCATCGGCCGCGGCGTCCTGCAGGTCGACGGCGAGATCGAGGGCGACGTCCAGGCAGTCGAAGTCATCATCGGCGAACAGGGCAAAGTGACCGGCATGGTCGCGGGCGAGCAGGTCGTCGTCCGCGGAAAGGTGTCGGGCTCCGTTTGCGCCAAGCATGTGGCGCTGCAGGCGTCGTCCGAGGTGCAGGGCGACGTCCATCACATGTCGTTCGCCATCGAGCAGGGCGCCATTTTCGAGGGCCGCAGCCGCCGCGCCGCCGACGAGGCAGCTCTCAATTCGGTGGCTGAAGGAAAGAGCTCCGGTCAAGCCTACGCCAATTGAGCGGAGAGACTTACGGAGCGCGAGCGCCAGCCGCACGCGCTCCGTTCTCCGCGCCGCCTCCCCGCAGCCCGAAGGTGGCGGCATCCGATCGGGACTGCTCTCGCGTGAGGTTCCGCGCCGGCGGTCACGGTCGCGTCGCCGAGAGCGCAAGGGCATGACGGTCGGGTTTGGAGGAAAGGCTCGGTGGACCACGTCCTAGGTCATCAGCTGATCTTGGTGGCGTCCGCTGCCGCCATCTTCGCGCTGTCTTTTATTACCGGATTGCCCGCCGGCCCGTCGTCTCCCGACAAGGAGGCCACTGCCGTGCTCGTCGTCGCCCCGCGTGCCGACACCTCCAAGGGCCAAGCGTACGCGCCACCCAGCCCGGTCCCCCGCGACAGGGAGACCCTGATTCTGGGGATCCAGCGCCAGCTCAAGCGCCTGAGCTGCTACGATGGAGCCGTGGACGGCAAATGGACCCCGCAATTGCGCGCTGCGATCAAGGTTTTCGCGGACCAGGTCAATGCGAAGCTGCCCGTCGACCGCCCCGACTACATCCTTCTGCGGTTGGCGGAGGCGCATGAAGGGCGCGTCTGCGGCGCGGTGAGGCCGAAGACCTCGCCGTCGTCATCGCCGTCGCTGGTGCGCGAAGGGCGCGTGCCGGCGGGAGGCGGGTACAGGTGAGCGAGAGCTTTAACTCGCGATGGCCATCGAGGGTCAACGCAAGCGTGACCTCGCCCTGAGCCTGTCGAAGGGCGGCCGCGGGCTCTAAGCGTGCTTCGACAAGCTCAGCACGAGGTTGCTGGGCTGGTTAGGTGGGGTGGGCTCCACCTGTGGCACGGATCAGTGCTTTCGCCCGACGGCATGACATCGCGAATGGCTGTGAGCGGCCGATTTCGCAGCACCCGACGGCTCTTCCCCCTACCGGAAGCCGGTGCTAAGAAGCGCCTTGGAGTGATTCCATCACACGGGCGGCCGAGCGCCGCGTGCCAGGGCAGGGGGCCCGGGTGCGCCCGATTTCGGCCATCCGAGCGACTTTGGAGATGAGACATGGCGCAACGGCCGATCCTGGACGAGTCCACCGTGGCGCTGACCTTCGACGACGTGCTGCTGGCGCCCCGCCCCTCGGACGTGCTGCCGGCCGAGGTGGATGTGGCCTCGCGCGTGACGCGCGAGATCACGGTCAAGATCCCGGTCCTCTCCTCGGCCATGGACACGGTGACTGAGAGCCGGCTCGCCATCGCCATGGCACAGGCCGGCGGCATCGGCGTCATCCATCGCAACATGACGCCGGAGGAGCAGGCCGAGCAGGTGGCGGTCGTCAAGCGCTACGTCGCCGGCATGGTGGTCAACCCCGTCACGATCCATCCCAACGCCACGCTCGCCGATGCCCTGCGGCTGATGGGCGAGCACCACATCTCCGGCATTCCCGTGGTGGAGCCCGGCAAGAAGGGCAAACTGGTCGGCATCCTCACCAACCGGGACGTGCGGTTCGCCACCAATACAACGACGCCGGTGGCCGAGCTGATGACCAAGAAGCTGGTCACGGTGAAGGAGGGGGTGAACCGCGAGGACGCGCAGCGGCTGCTGCATCAGCACAGGATCGAAAAGCTGCTGGTGGTGGACGAGGCTTTCCGCTGCATCGGCCTGGTCACGGTCAAGGACATCGAGAAGGCCCAGAAATACCCCAACGCATCCAAGGACGAGCACGGCCGGTTGCGGGTGGCGGCGGCGACCAGCGTCGGGGATGACGGCTTCCAGCGCACCGAGCGGTTGATCGAGGCCGGGGTGGACCTGGTCGTGGTCGACACGGCGCACGGGCATTCGAGCCGCGTGCTGGAGATGGTGACGCGCATCAAGAAGCAATCCAACCGCGTGCAGGTGATCGCCGGCAACGTCGCCACCGCCGACGGCACCAAGGCGCTGATCGACGCCGGAGCCGACGCGGTGAAGGTCGGCATCGGCCCGGGCTCGATCTGCACCACGCGCATCGTCGCCGGCGTCGGCGTACCGCAGCTCACCGCCATCCTCGATTCGGTGGAGGCCGCCAGGAAGCAGGACGTGCCCGTCATCGCCGACGGCGGCATCAAGTTCTCGGGCGACATGGTGAAGGCGCTGGCCGCCGGCGCCGACTGCGTCATGGTCGGCGCGCTGCTGGCCGGCACCGACGAGGCGCCCGGCGAGACCTATCTCTACCAGGGCCGCACCTACAAGGCTTACCGCGGCATGGGGTCCGTGGGCGCGATGGCGCGCGGCAGCGCCGACCGCTACTTCCAGCAGGAGGTGAAGGACACCTTGAAGCTCGTGCCGGAGGGCATCGAGGGGCAGGTGCCCTACAAGGGGCCGGTCGACGGCGTGCTGCACCAGCTCGTCGGCGGCTTGCGGGCCGGCATGGGCTACGTCGGGGCGGCGAACCTGCAGGCGCTGCGGGAGCGCGCCCGCTTCCTGCGCATCACATCGGCGGCGGTTGCCGAGAGCCACCCCCATGGCGTCGGCATCACGCGCGAGGCGCCGAACTACCAGCGCAACGGCTGATCTTGCGCCTGGCGGGGAGGCCCGCATGGTGCCAGTCCTGAAGGGTCGGCGCATCACCTTGCGGCCTCCCGTCGAGCACGATGTGGATGTGCGCCTCGAGCTCGGCAGGGACCCCGAGATCCATCGCATGTATGGTGGCAGCCGAGCCGACCTTCGGCCGCTCACGCGCGAAGGCGCGACAGGCTGGTACGCGTGGGTGTCGGCGCATCCTTGTGCTTGGGTCATCCAGCATGAGCGCCTGATCGGCGATATCCGGCTCGACAACATCAACGGCCAGGACCGTCGCGCCAGCCTCGCCATCGGCATCGCCGACCCCGCCGCCCTCGGCCAGGGCCTGGGCACCGAGGCGATCGGCCTGGTGGCGGCGCATGCCTTCGGTCCCATGGCGCTGCATCGCCTGGCGGTGCGCGTGCTTGCGTTCAACGAAAGGGCGATACGCGCCTATCAAAAGTGCGGGTTTCGTGTAGAAGGGCGCGAGCGGGAATCAGCCTGTATCGATGGCGCCTGGCACGACGATCTGATCATGGGCTTGCTTGCCGGCGAGGCTCGGTCACTTGGTCAGGGGCCCCCAACCGAGCCGGAAGTTGCCGCAGGGCCGTCCTCATGAACCAGGTCGCCATCCTCTATCCGGTATTCGTGCAGGTATTCCTCACGTTCGCCGTGCTGATCTCGATGGCGTTCGCCCGCGGGCGGGCGATCAAGACCATGGATCGCCAGCGCGGCAATCCGGACCTGGCGATGGGTCGCGTCGTGTGGCCCGACGATGCCGCCAAGCGCGCCGCCAATTTCCGCAACCAGATGGAGCTGCCGGTCCTGTTCTATGTCGTGGTCGCCTTCGCGCTGATCACGAAGGGTGCCGATTTTCTGATGATCGTGCTGGCCTGGCTGTTCGTGCTCACCCGGCTGATCCACGCGGCGATCCACGTCGGCCCCAACAAGGTCAGGTGGCGCACGCCCGCCTTCGCCTTCGGCTGCCTGCTCCTGATGATCATGTGGGTGAAGCTGGCACTGCACGTGCTGACCGCCGGGCTGGCGTAGAGCGATGCGGCCAGGTGCACATATCAAGGCCGCGGTCGAGGTGCTCGAGGAGATCCTGGAGAAGCACCGTCCGGCGGCGGGCGCCCTCTCCGACTGGGGCAAGAGCCACCGCTTCGCCGGCTCCGGCGACCGCGCCTCCATCGGCAACCTGGTCTACGACGCCCTGCGCCGGCGCCGCTCGCTGGCTGCCCAGATGGAGTCCGATACGCCGCGCGCCGTCGCGCTTGCTGCCGCGCCGCACGCGCTGGGGCTATCGGCCGCAGAAGTAGCCGCGGCCGCCGATGGATCGCCGTATGCCCTGGAGCCGCTGAGCGCGACGGAGCAGACCGCGCTCGCGCGCCAGGTGCCAGCCGACGCGCCGGCCTCCGTGCGCGGCGACTATCCCGACTGGCTCGAGCCATCGTTCGCCCGCGCCTTCGGCGCGGCCGCGGCCGAGGAGGGAGCGGCGCTGGCCCGCCGCGCCCCGGTCGACCTGCGGGTCAACACGCTGAAGGCCGACCGCGAGAAGGTGCTGAAGGCGCTGGCGCGCTTTTCCCCCATACCCGCGCCGCTGTCCCCGATCGGAGTGCGGCTGCCTGCTCCGGACGGGCCGGGCCGGCAACCCAATGTCGAAGCCGAGCTCGGGCACGGCCGCGGCTGGTACGAGGTGCAAGACGAGAGCTCGCAGGTCGCCGCACTGATGGCATGCGCGGGTCCGCGCGAGCAGGTGCTTGATATTTGTGCAGGCGCCGGGGGCAAGACGCTGGCTTTCGCTGCCGCCATGCGCAACACCGGGCAGGTCTACGCATATGATGGCGATTCCCAGCGGCTGCGGCCGATCCTCGAGCGGCTCAAGCGGGCCGGCGTGCGCAACGCGCAAGTGCTGCAGGCCGGAGACGAGGCCGCACTCACAGCTCTCGGCCCCCGCTTCGACATGGTGTTCGTCGACGCCCCCTGCACCGGCACGGGCGCATGGCGCCGGCGGCCGGATGCCAAGTGGCGGCTGAGGCCCACCACGCTGCCTCAACGCGAGCAGGAGCAGCGGGAGCTGCTGTCGACCGCCGCCGCGCTGGTCAAGCCGGGCGGCCGGCTCGTCTACGCCACCTGCTCGGTGCTGCCGCAGGAGAACGGGGACCAGATCGCGGCTTTCCTCGCGAACCATTCCGCCTTCGAGACGTTACCGTGGCACGACTCGTGGCGGGCGGGCGTCGGCGGCGAGCCGCCGGCATCGGCCGACGGCAGCGAGGCGACGCTCCTCCTCACGCCGGCCCGTCACGGCACCGACGGCTTCTTCGTCGCCGTGCTCAGGCGGAAATAATTCGTGTGGCGATGGCGCGCCTGACGACTTGCGAGCTTGCACTAAGCGTCCATCGTCCACAGATAAAAGTTTGACAGGGAAAATAGCCAGACTAAGGATCGCGTTTTGCTGAGACCAAGTTGGTCTCGTGTCGACCGGCCGAGGGTCGGCGCCAGGGGGAGATGCGGTGCTCTCCTTCGGCTGCTGCCGCCGGTAGCGAGGAGGACAGCCGTCCACCATGGTAATGCCTTCACGGGCCAGGCGCCCAAGACGATTGGCAACACGTTCCTGTCTCGGCCCGGTAGCGGACCTCGAGGCGCACCTCCCGGAAGAGTGGTGGCGTAAACTCTTCAATGCCCTGTATGTGAAGACCGACGGCGACGTGGTCGAGAACCGCGAGAACACGCGCCGCGAGGTGGATTTCATCGTATCTGCCGCCAAGGTCCAGCAGCACAGCCACATTCTCGACTTGTGCTGCGGCCAGGGCCGGCACTGCCTGGAGCTCGCCAGGCGCGGCTTCAGGCACGTCATGGGCCTCGACCGCTCGCGCTATCTGGTGCGCCTCGCCAAGAAGCGGGCGCAGGGCGAGGGCCTGCAGGTCGTCTTCAAGGAAGGCGACGCGCGCAACCCCAGGCTCGCCGAGAACAGCACGGACTGCGTTGCCATCATGGGCAACTCGTTCGGCTACTTCTCCAACAAGCAGGACGACGAGAAGGTCCTGACCGCGGTCGGCAAGATCCTGCGTCCCAGCGGCCAGCTGGTGCTCGACATCACCGACGGCGGCCACATGCACGAGAACTTCGAGAAGCGCTCGTGGGAGTGGATCGACGACCATCATTTCGTCTGCCGGGAGCGCTCGATCAGCCAGGACGGCGAGCGGCTGATCTCGCGCGAGGTCATCGTCCACGACGAGATGGGCGTGATCGCCGACCAGTTCTACGCCGAGCGTCTCTACACGCGCGACAGCATCAGCAGGCTTCTGGACAAGACCGGCTTCCGCAACGTGCGCCACCACGGCCATGCCGAGGCGGTGTCCGATCGCGACCAGGATCTCGGCATGATGGCGCGGCGCATCCTGCTGACCGCCGACGCTCCCCAGCTGCCGGCGCGCAAGGGCAAGGGCAAGACGCAGGCCATCGACGTCACGGTCATCATGGGCGACCCGCGCCTTCCCGACCAGGTCAAGCGCGGCGGCGCCTTCAACCCGGAGGATTTGGAGACGGTGCGCCGGCTGCGCGACGCGCTATCCGAGCTGCCGGGCTACAAGTTCCGCTACCTCAACAACCACGGCACGCTGGAGCGCGACCTCTCCGAGCTCAGCACCGATCTCGTGTTCAACCTGTGCGACGAGGGCTGGAACAACGATCCCTTCAAGGAGCTGCACGTCCCGGCGCTGATGGAAGTGCTGGGCATTGCCTACACGGGGGCCGGTCCCTCGGCGCTCGCGGCCTGCTACGACAAGGGACTGGTGCGCGCCGTGGCCCAGGGCCTCGATGTGCCCGTGCCGCTCGAAAGCTATGTGCGCCCCGGCGATCAGGGCGCGACTCTGCCATCCGTGTTCCCCGCCCTGCTGAAGCCAAATCACGGCGACAGCAGCCAGGGCATCACCAAGGATTCGGTGGTCTACAACGAGAAGGCGCTGCTCGACTCGCTCGACCGGCTGCGCGCGGATTTCCCCAAGCGCGGGGTGCTGGTGCAGGAGTTCCTGACCGGCGCCGAATACTCGGTGCAGCTGGTCGGCAATCCCGACCAGGGCCTGCGGGCGCTGGCGATTCTCGAGGTCGACTACTCCAAGCTCGACGACAGGCTGCCGAAGATCCTGGGCTACGAATCCAAGTGGGAGCCCGATAGCGCCTACTGGACGCAGATCCGCTATCGCGAGGCCACCCTGCCCGATCAGATGCAGCAGCAGTTGATCGACCATTCCTCGCGGCTGTTCGAGCGGCTGGCCTGCCGCGACTACGCGCGCTTCGACTTCCGCGCCGACGCCAAGGGCGAGATCAAGCTGCTCGAGGTCAATCCTAATCCGGGCTGGTGCTGGGACGGCAAGATGAACATCATGGCCGGCTTCCAGGGGATGCGCTACTCGGAGCTGCTCGCCCAGATCCTGCAGGCCGCGGTCGAGCGCCTCGGCGTCGTCGGCAAGCCGGCGCAGCAGCAGGCGCAGCGGCAACGGCCACGCCGTGGCGGCGGAGTAGCCGCCCCTCGTCCGGACAATCCGATACGCCACGCGTTGGAGCCGGCCGCCGCTCCGGCCTATGCTCAGCCGGGGCCCTGCGTGTTTCTCCTGCCCGGGCGGCATCTGGAGGCGCGCTTCGAGGGGGAGTATCCTGGCGCCACGGATCGCGCGCGGCGCTGGTTGCGAGGGGCCCTGACTCATGGCTCGCGACGAAGAGGAGGAGGAGCGGGAGCTCCTGGCGGACCTCGAGGGCCGCACGGGACGCGATCTTGCGGCGTGGATGGCCGCCATCGCGGCGGAGGGTTTCACCGACAAGAACGAGACCATCGACTGGCTGCGCGCGCAGGGCATCCCGTTCGCCCGCGCCTCCTGGCTCGAGCGCATCCACAGCAACGGCGGCCGGCCGATCTATCTGCACCAGTCGCCGAAGGCAGCCGGCGAGCCCAGGGCACCCACCCCATTTCCCAAGCCGGCGGCGGCCCCGAAGGCACCCCGGGCGCCGAGCCCGCGCGAGATCGCCGACCTCGACAAGCTGCTGGCGGCGGGGAAGGGCTATCGGCCGCTCTACCAGCTGCTGGAGGCCGAGATCCGTGGCGCCGTTCCCGACCTCGTCGTCACGCCGAAGGCCGGCTACATCTCGCTGGGCGCGCCGCGCGAGTTCGCCGCCGTCACGCTGCACGCGACCGAGCTGCGGCTCGGCCTCGACCTGGGTGACCGCGCCTTCGACGCACAGCTGCAAAAGCCCAAGCTGAAGGGCGCCGGCCCGGCCATATCCCACATGCTCATTATTGCCGACGCGCGGCAGGTGAACGCCGAATTGCTCAGTCTTATCAGAGGCGCGAGCGCCCGGGTCAACGGCTGAGGCGAGCCGTCGGTAACCACTGCCAGACACGAAAATGTCTGAATTCCCGCCGCATGCTGGCTGGCGAATGTATTGGGAGGTGCGGGTACCATGTTTGCGGTTCGCGGTTCGATTTCGGCCGTCGCAGCGGCGCTGATCACAGCAGCGCTCGCCGGCCCGGTCGTGGCGCAATCCACCCCGGGCCAGAAGCCACCACCAGCCGCCGCCGCACCTGTGCCGCCGTCAGCCCCTGAGAAGGACCCGCGCGAGGGCGACGCCGCCTTCGAGCAGGCGCAGCGCCTCATGAAGGCGGTCGACGCGGTGCTGCAGGACACCGCCAAGAACCGCGGCGAGGCCAGGAAGCTTCCTTCCGAGAAGGACTTCCTGATGAAGCCGCTGTGGACGGAGACCAAGGAGGACCGCGAGAAGAAGATTCGCGACCTGCTCGACGCCGCGCTCGGCATCATCACGGATGTGCCGGTGGTCGATGTGCAGAAGAAAATCGAAGGCTTGCGCAAGAACATCCGCGAGCTGGACGACCGCATCGTCAAGCTGCGCGAGAAGCAGATCGGCGCTCCCAAGGACGCCATGCTGCCCGGCATCTTCACCGATACCGTCGACAGTCTCGCCAAGGACATCGACGAGTCCAAGAAGAAGATCGAGCTCAACCGCGAGGAGATCGGCCAGGCCAAGGCCGAGGTGGTCGCCGCGCTCGACAAGGCCGGCGTCAAGCTGGCGCCGGAGCAGGTCGACCTGCTGCTCGACAGCGTGCTCTCGGGCGACCTCATCCGCCTCGTCGCCGTCTTCAACTCGGCCAAGATGATCGACGGCCAGCTCGGCAAGCTGATGATCGCCTCGGGCGAGAACGTCGGCGCCGCGCGCAAGTACTTCGCCATGCACGCGGCTTTGTTCGCCCTGCTGGTGCATTCCCAGGACCTGCTGGTCGCCAAGATCGACCAGCAGTACCTGCCCAAGCTCGCCGCCATCGAGCAGGACATCAAGGCGGCGCGCGTCAAGACGGCCGACCTGCTCAGGGCCGAGAACCGCGAGGACCAGAAGCGCGCGCTCGAGGCCAACCGCGACAGCCAGCGCCTCGCCGACGATGCGGCCAAGGGCTACCGCAAGTATCTGCTGCAGCAGCGCGAGCAGGTGGCGAAGGCACGCCAGCGCGCCACGCATGACCTGCGCATCGCCGACAACACCTTCGAGACGGTCGAGGCGAGCTTCCAGCTGCGCAACCTGATGAAGGATTCGGCCGCCTCCTTCGAAGCCCTGCAGCGGCTCGAGGCTCCCACCTTCGACCAGATCTTCAAGAACGAGGAGCTGCGTCGCGAGTTCGAGAACCTGACCCGCAAGCTCGACGCTCCGCAGAGCTGAGTAGGCCGGGTCAACCCTGGAGAAGGCCGGGGCATACCCAACACCGGCCGCGCTTGGAATGTGTTGGGTCGTCGCTGACGCTCGACCCAACCTACGCGCGAGGCCGCCGCAGGCCGAGCGCCAGGCGCAGGAAGGTCGAGGCGAGCACCGCCGCGGCCCGCACCGCCGCCACGCTGCCCGAGACCTTGGACACGCCTCCCGCCCGGCGCCGCTGACCCACGGGCACCTCCATCGACGCGCAGGCCGGCGGCCGCCACCCGCATCTGCATCTCGAGGTTCCAGCCGAAGGTGGCCTCGCGCATGCCGAGGCCCTCCAGCGTGTCGCGGCGAATGGCGCGGAACGGCGACATGTCGGTGAAGCGCGCACCGTAACGCAGGCGGATCAGCAGGCCCGCCAGGTGCCCCGCCACGATCTGCGCCGGCGTCAGGCTGCCGGTCTCGCGCTCTCCCAGAAGGCGCGAGCCGAGGACGAAGTCGGCGCCGCCGCTCTCTATGGGCGCCAGCACCGCCGGGATCAGCTCGGGCCTGTCGCTGCCGTCGCCGTCGATGAAGAGCACGATCGAGGTGGCCGGAGACAGCGCCGCGATGCCCGTCATCAACGCCTGGCCGTAGCCTCGCCGCCGCTCTATCACGACACGCGCGCCGGCCGCGGCTGCCCGCTCCGCCGTGCGGTCCGCCGATCCACCGTCGACAACGATCACCTCGCCGACGCCCTGTCCCAGCACCGCCGCGACGCACGGGCCGATCGCCTCCTCCTCGTCGAGGCAGGGAATGATGGCGGTGACGTGCGTCCATTCCGCTGCGTCGAGACAAGCGCGACCACCGCTCGGGAGCAGGGGGATACGGCCGCGCCGTGGTCTGCCATCGCTACAGGCTCCATCGCAGGCCGCAGTTGGTGCAGGACTTGGGAGGCGCGTCCGATTGCAGGGCGGCGCGGAAGGACTGGTAGGCGGACCCGTTCCAGATCTCGCGCAAGGTCGATTGTGTTGCGTCGCCGAGCGTGTAGTTCTCGTAGCCCTTCTGGGCGAACGGCGCGATGCAGCAGGGCAGCGCCCGGCCGTTGGCGGTGAAGTACATGACGCTCCACGGCCGCCGGCACAGCGACCACGGGCTCGTCTCGACCTTGCGCGCCAGGCTCTCGCCGGGTTCCGTGGCGCCGGATGCGTTGAAGCTGATGCCGAGCTCGGAGGCCAGCGCTTCCGCCGCACGCAGGTGTCGCGTCTCCTCCCCGTCCAGCCGTTCGAACAGCGCCTGATCGGGCCGCGCCATGCCGATGGCCTCCTGCTCGAAGAACACCAGCCGCTGCAGGTAGACCTCCTTGACGCCGATGTCGTGGGCGATGCGCACGAAGTCGCCGAGCTGGGAGATGGTCTCCTTCAGGCCCGTCAGCCACAGCGAGACGCGAGGCTTGGTCAGGCCCTCGCGCGCCTGCATCTCCGTGAAGGCCTTCACGTTGCGCACGATGCGGTTGAAGTAGTCCTTGCCGCGCACGACGCGGAAGGTCGCCGCATCGGCGGCATCGAGCGAGACGCGCAGTTCGTCGAGCCCGGTGTCGGCAAGCTCGCGGCCCTTCTTGGCGGTCAGCACCGTGCCGTTGGTGTTGAACAGCACGTAGGCGCCGCGGTCCTTGAGATAGCGGATCATGCGCGGCAGCTCGCGCACGAGCATCGGCTCGCCGACGCCGTGCAGCACGACGCGGGCGATGTTCGGCACCTGGTCGACAATACGCGTGAACAGCTCCCAGCTCATGTCCGCCTCCGGCTCCAACGTGTCGAAGGTGCGCGGGCAGGTGGTGCAGAGCAGGTTGCAGCGGTTCGTCGTCTCCAGGTAGAGGCAGACCGGATCGTGCGCCGCTACAGCCTTGTGCGCGCCCGTGACGCTCTCGTGGTATCGGCGCGGGTTGATTGCCGTTGCGGTGACGGCCTGCGGCTCGACGGTCATGCGGTTTCTCCGGCAGGGGTGGGGAACGCTGCGCGCCGCCCGCTCCACAGGTCGTGGGCGAGGGCGGCCAGCGTTGCCAGGGTGAAGACGGTGATACGCGTGTCGTAGGTGGGCAGTACGTCGTTGCCGAGAGCGTCGTAGAACAGCACGCCGCCCAGCGTGAGCACCCAGGCGGTCAGGGAGGGTGCGAGTGCGAGGAACGGCACCAGGACCAGGAAGTACCAGGGATAGTGCGGCGACGAGAGCACCAGGAACGCAACCAGCAGCCAGGCGAGCGAGCGAATCGTAGCCCCGTCCGAGCGGTCGGAACGAAAGCTCGCCGCCAGCGCGAGGCCCATCATGACGAGGGCAGCGAAACCGATGTAGAGCACGCTCCCGTGCGTCAGCGGACCGGCCATCCGCTCCGCCAGCCATAGCAGCTTGAAGCCGCTGCCGGAGCCCGAGGCGAAGCCTTCCTCCTGAAGATAGGCCGGCAGGAACCCCAGCACGCCGGCGCCGACGGAAAGGTAGGGCAGATAGGCCAGCGCGATCGTGGCCGCGACCGCGAGCGGCAGGCGCCAATCCCACGGCCGCCAGAACACCGGCAGCGCCAGCAACGCCGCGGGCTTGACGAGCGCTCCGAGCGTCGCCGCCACGCCGGCCAGGATGGTACGGCCCCGCACGAACAGGAGCAGGCCCGCCATCAGCAGCGCGATCATGGCTGCGTCCACGTGGCCGTTGCCGGCGATCTCCCAGATGGGAAGCGGATGCCAGGCGTAGGCGGCGATGCTCGTCGGCGGCGCGCCGAGACGTTCCAGGAGAGCGAGCAGCGCGGCCACGGTCGCCGCCTCGCACGCGAGCAGACCGAGCTTCATGACCAGAACGTTCTCGCCCAGCCGCGTAATCGCGAGAAAAATCGCCTGCGCCACCGGCGGGTAGATGGTGGGGGCATAGCTGGCGCGATTGATGAGGGGAAAGATCGCCGCATCGCGCAGCTGCGCCAGCTCGGGCGCATTGGGCACGAAGCGATACGGATTGATGCCGGCGGCCTGGACGCGGCCATCCCAGATGTAGCGATAGATATCGGTCGACAGATAGGGCTCGACGAACAGCAGCGCGAGCCGCATGGCCACCGCTCCGACCAGGATGATTGTCAGCGCCGAGCGCCGGTCGGCGCCATCGGCGACCCGTGACGCGCCCCACGCCCCGAGCCCGCCGAGCGCGAATGCTCCGATCAGGACCCAGCCACCGAAGCGCAGGTGCAGGGTTGGCGACGCGATGGTCAGCCCTGTCAGAGCCGCGGCCATGACCGCAAGCCGGGCGTTCGCAGTCCACAGTCTCGGAAGCCGATGCGCGCTCGCTATCATGCGACCAGGCTCGAGCGCGACACCGGAGCGGGCTTCACGGCAAGGCCGGTCGTCTCGAGCAGGCGCATGAGGTAGCGCAGCGTGAAACGCGCGCCCGTGGGCTTGCTGCCGACCGCGCGGAAGGGCCGGCCCTCGATGAGCTCGCCGATCAGCACGCGCAGGGCGTCCTCGCAGTCGACGTCGTACCAGCTCGGCAGGACGACGACCGGGAGACCCAGCTCGTCCACGCGCGCCAGCGTCTGGCGGAACACGCGCTCGGTGCTCCAGTCCACGTCCTGGAAAAGCCGGCGATGGGCGTTCTTGAGGCCGATCAGATAGTAGCCGCCGTCCGTCGCCGGCCCGACTACCACTCGGTCTCCGGGGGCCGCCAGCGCGGTGGCGGCCGCCACGAGGTAGCCGGTCGGAAGTGTGGGACTGTCAGAATTGAGCAGGCACACGGATTCATGTCCCGCCGCCAGCAGCAAATCGGCCGCGCGATGGAGGCAGGCACCGAAGTCGGGCGCCACCGTCTCGAGCAGGCCGACGCTATCGGGCAGGATGCGGGCGAAGAAATCGCGCGAGCCCGCCGGCGCATGCGCCATCCACGGGCTGATACTGGCCAAAGTTCCTGCAGCCAGAAGATTGTCCGCCACGTCGCGCAAGAACGCAGTGTTGAGGCCGGCGGACTGTTCGTGCGTGAGCGGCGGAGTGAGGCGCGTCTTCGTCCGCCCAGGGATGGAGGCCTTGGCCATCACAGCTATGGCGCAGCCGTGCGCTCCTCGCGTGCGGTCTTCCTGCATGGATGCTCCCTCCCAACGTCCGTCGCGGCCCGTTCCAACCGATAACGCGCGCGCTCCGTCCCCGTCTGTTCACGACCGCGCGGGTCACGGACAATTGAGAGTACGTGAGAAGTTCCGCTCTCCTCCCGCGCGGTCGTCACGGCGAAGTGAGGCAGGATTGAATAGTCGTCATGTCCACCGTCAGACATCGTCGCAACAGATGCCTGCGACTGAAATTCAGGAGAGCGAAGCCATGGTCACCATGTCGATGCCGCCCGTTGCGCGCCGCAAGAAGATCCAGCCGCTGGTCGTTCGCATCACCCACTGGGTCAACGCCGTCGCCATGGTGATCATGATCGGCAGCGGCTGGCGCATCTTCAACGACAGTCCGCTCTTCCCCTTCATCTTCCATCCCGACATCACGCTCGGCGGCGACGTCTACCTCTCGCAGCAGAAGTGGCAGGACAGCGGCATGGGCGGAGCGCTGCAATGGCATTTCGCCGGCATGTGGCTGCTGGTGCTGAACGGCCTCGTGTACTTCGCCTACAACTTCGCCACCGGCCGGTTCCGCATGAAGCTGCTGCCGGTGACGATCGGCGGGCTGCTCGGCGATATCCGCGACGCGCTGGCGCTCAAGCTCTCGCACGACGACTTGAGCGTCTACAACCACGTGCAGAAGCTGCTCTACATCGGCGTGCTGACGCTCGGCGTGCTGGTGGTCATGTCGGGCCTCGCCATCTGGAAGCCGGTGCAGCTGTGGTGGCTCACCGACCTGTTCTACGGCTTCCAGGGCGCGCGCTGGGTGCACTTTCTCTGCATGTCGGGGATCGTGCTGTTTCTCGTGGTGCACGTGGCGCTGGCGATCCTCGTGCCGCGCACGATCGTGTCGATGATCACCGGCAACGCGCCGCCCGCCCACGAACCCAAAGAGATGGAGTAGTCCGATGCGCTCCGTGACCCCGAGCCCGCTCCGGCCGGCCAAGCCGGTGGACCAGACGATCCTGCAAGAGAACCGCAAGCTGGTCGAGAGCATCGAGCGGCGCGCCTTCCTGCGCGGCACGCTCAGCCTCGGTGCGCTCACCATGCTCACCGGCTGCGACATCAGCAACAAGGATGCCACGCAGAGCATCCTGCGCGCCATGTCGGCGTGGAACGACCGGGTGCAGGCTTTCCTGTTCTCGCCCACCCGGCTTGCGCGCGAATATCCGGCTTCGAAGGTGATGCGCCCGCCGCGCTGGAACGCCTTCTATGGCCGCGAGATGGTGAAGGACATCGATCCTTCGACGTGGAAGCTGGAGCTCGCCGGCATGATCGGCGACAAGCGCCCGTGGGCGTTGCGCGATATCCACGCGCTGCCCGAGGTGACGCAGCGAACCCGCCACGTCTGCGTCGAGGGCTGGGACTACATCGGCGAATGGACCGGCGTGCCGCTCAAGCTGTTCCTCGAGCGCATCGGCGCCGACATGACGGCGAAGTACGTCGGCTTCAAGTGCATCGACGGCTACTCGGGCTCGATCGACATGGCCTCCGCGCTGCATCCGCAAACCCAGCTCACCACCAAGTACGGCGGCGAAGTGCTGCACAAGGACTTCGGCTTCCCCATCCGGTTGAGGGTGGCCACCAAGCTCGGCTTCAAGTCGCCCAAGCAGATCGTGGCCATGGAGGTGACGAACACCTACCCCGGCGGCTACTGGGAGAACCGGCGCTACAACTGGTTCAGCGGCATTTGACGGAGGAGCTCAAACCACGCCCTTAGCCCGCAGCTCGGCGATGGCCTTCTTGTCGTATCCGAGCTTCGTCAGGATCTGGTCGGTGTGCTCGCCCAGCGTGGGGGCGCGGCGGCGGATGGAGCCGGGCGTGCCGGACAGCCACACGGGGGCCTTGGCGATCGGCGCCGGCTTGGGCGCGCCCGGGAATTCGGTCGCCTGGAAGAAGCCCATCGCCTGGATATGCGGGTCGTCCAGCGTCTGCTGCGGCTTGAGCACCGGCCCCGACGGGATCTTGGCCTTGGCCAGGATCTCGAGTGCCTCGGCGGTAGAGCGCTCGGCGCACCACCGGCTCATGCGCTCGCTGATGACGATGCCGTTGTCGCCGCGGGAGATGTCGTCCTTGAAGCGCGGGTCGGTGAGCCAATGCTCCTCGCCCATCAGCTTGGCCCAGCGGCGGTAGAGCGGCTCGCCGATCACCTGGGCGAGGATCCAGCCGTCCCTGGTCTTGAAGATGTCGACCGGCGCCGCCGTCTGGCCCCGGTTGCCTGTCGGCACGCGGTTGGGGGCGATCACCGCCTGCTCGATCAGCAGCGCGTTGCCGAAGGTGACGGCGGTGGCGAGCAGCGCCCCTTCGACCAGCTGCCCCTTGCCGGTGACCTTGCGCGCCATCAGCGCCGCCATGGTGCCGAACGCACAGTGCAGCGCCGTGCCGAAGTCGACCCACGGCACCTGCGCGCGATAGGGCTGGTCCTCGGTGCCCGTCATGTAGACCGCACCCGACATGACCTGGCCGATGCCGTCGAAGCCGACGCGGTCGCTGTAGGGGCCGCCACGGCCGTAGGCGGTGACGGTGGTCAGGATGACGTCGGGCTTCACTGCCGTCAGGCTGGCGTAGTCGAGCTTCATGGCCTGCAAGGTCTGCGGCGGCAGGTTGGCGACGACGACGTCGGCGGTGGCCACCAGCTTGCGCACGACCTCCTGGCCCTCGGGCATCATGGGATCGAGCGTGAGCCCCAGCTTGTTGCGGTTCATCTGCAGGAACAGGGCGCCATCGCCGGTGGAGGCGACCGGGGCCTGGTAGCGGTCCTCGCTGCCCTGCCGCTTCTCGATGCGGATCACCTCGGCGCCGTGCTCGGCCAGCAGTGCGGCGCAATATGGCCCCGCGATGTAGCGCCCGAAGTCGAGCACGCGAACGCCCTCTAGTACGCCCGGCATTGGCTCTCCCTATCGTTCTCGATGTTCAGCACGGCAGATTAGGCGTCGCCGAAATGGCGCCGGTGCGCTTCGGCACGCTGATGATGTTGGTGATGTCGTTGCTGACGATGCGGTGTCCGCCGGTCAGGATGGAGGCGAGGAGAAGAATGCCGATCGCCTGCCAGAAGGTGATCTCCCTGAGGCCGAACACGGCCGGCACCGTGTGGTTCCAGATCCACCGGAACACCAGGACGAACACGACGAACGAGACCAGCACGATGGCGACGGCGACCGCCGTGGTCATAGTCGGATCCATGGCTCTCGCTTCCCTCTCGTGATTGCTGCCCCCGGCGCCCCTGCTCCGCGCAGCCGCGCCTTCCATAGCGTAGCACGCGGAAAACTCATGGTGCAGTGCGGAAGTGTGCGGCGCCGCAATGAGTTAATGGTCCGACGACGCAGCTGTTGTGGCGGGTGACAGGCAAAAGGCGTAACCTCTGATTCGTGAAGCCGCCCGAGGTGCCCAGTCTTGCGGGCCGCCTGGCGCAAGGGCGAACAAGCAAACTTGCGGCCCCGGGGATGGAGCATGTCAATGGACGCTCAGGCTCTTATCATCTTTCTCATCATCGGTGCGGTGGCGGGCTGGCTTGCCGGCCAGATCATGAGTGGCGGAGGCTTCGGCCTCATCGGCAACATCGTCATCGGCATCATCGGCGCCTTCGTTGCCGGTCTTTTGCTGCCGGGATTCTTCCCGCTCGGCGGCATCATCGGCTCGATCATCCACGCCGCGATCGGCGCGGTCATCGTCCTGTTCGTGGTCGGCCTGATCAAGCGAGCTTAGCCAGGCAGATGGAAACAGTCGGAGCGGCCGGTCGTGCGACGGGCCGCTCCGCTGGATCTTCGCCCGAGACCAAGGCCGAAGCCCTGGTCAATCTCAGCTCGCGGTCGCCTTGCGCTTGTTCTGCCGGTTGCTGACGAGGTCCTCCACCACGGCCGGCTCGGCCAGCGTGGAGGTGTCGCCCAGGTTGGAGAAATCGTCCTCGGCGATCTTGCGCAGGATGCGGCGCATGATCTTGCCCGAGCGCGTCTTGGGCAGGCCCGGCGAGAATTGGATCTGATCGGGCGTGGCGAGCGGGCCGATCTCTTTCCTCACATGCGCCACCAGCTCCTTCTTGAGCTCCTCGCTCGGCTGATTGCCCTGGATCAGCGTCACGTAGCAGTAGATGCCCTGGCCCTTGATGTCGTGCGGGTAGCCGACCACGGCGGCCTCGGCCACCTTGGGGTGGGACACCAGCGCCGACTCCACCTCCGCCGTGCCGAGGCGATGGCCGGACACGTTGATGACGTCGTCGACGCGGCCGGTGATCCAGTAGTACCCGTCGGCGTCGCGCCGGCAGCCGTCGCCGGTGAAATACATGCCCTTGTAGGTGGAGAAGTAGGTCTGCACGAAGCGCTCGTGGTCGCCGTAGACGGTGCGCATCTGGCCCGGCCAGCTGTCGAGAATGACGAGGTTGCCGGACGCCGCGCCTTCCAGGAACGCGCCCTTCTCGTCCACCAGCGCCGGCTTGATGCCGAAGAACGGCCGCGTGGCCGAGCCGGGCTTGAGCTTGGTGGCGCCGGGCAGAGGCGTGATCAGGATGCCGCCCGTCTCCGTCTGCCACCAGGTGTCGACGATCGGGCAGCGGCCGTCGCCGACCACGCGGTGATACCACTCCCAGGCTTCCGGATTGATCGGCTCGCCGACCGAGCCCAGCAGCTTGAGCGAGGAGCGGTCGGTGCGCTTGACGAAGTCGTCGCCGGCGCCCATCAGCGCGCGGATGGCGGTGGGCGCGGTGTAGAAGATGTTCACGTCCCACTTGTCGATGACGTGCCAGAAGCGCGAGGCCGTCGGATAGTTCGGCACGCCCTCGAACATCAAGGTCGTGGCGCCGTTCGCGAGCGGGCCGTAGAGGATGTAGCTGTGGCCCGTCACCCAGCCGACGTCGGCCGTGCACCAGTAGATGTCGCCGTCGTGATAGTCGAACACGTGGTGGTGGGTGATCGAGGCGTAGACCAGATAGCCGCCGCAGGTATGCAGCACGCCCTTGGGCTTGCCCGTCGACCCGGAGGTGTAGAGGATGAACAGCGGGTCCTCCGCGCTCATCTCCACCGGCGGGCAGTCGGCGTCGACCTTGACCAGCTCCTCGTGCAGCCAGATGTCCCGGCCGGCCTTCCATGCGATAGGCGCGCCGGTGCGGCGCACGACCAGCACCTTCTCGTCGCCCTTGCACTTCTCGAGCGCCGCGTCCGTGTTCTTCTTGAGCGGGATGGGCCGGCCGCCGCGCACGCCCTCGTCCGCCGTGACGACGAACTTGGAGTCCGCGTCGACGATGCGGCCCGCGAGGCTGTCGGGCGAGAAGCCGCCGAACACCACGGAGTGCACCGCGCCGATGCGGGCGCAGGCGAGGATGGCGTAGGCCGCCTCCGGGATCATCGGCAGGTAGACCGTGACGCGGTCGCCCTTCTTGACGCCGTTGGCCTTCAGCACGTTGGCGAACTTGCACACCCGCTCGTGCAGCTGGCGATAGGTGATCTTCTCGTCCATCGTCGGGTCGTCGCCTTCCCAGATGATGGCGACCTGGTCGGCGCGGTTCTTCAGATGCCGGTCGATGCAGTTGGCCGAGACGTTGAGCGTGCCGTCCTCGTACCACTTGATGGAGACGTTGTCGGGTCCGTAGGAGGTGTTCTTGACCCGGGTGTAGGGCTTGATCCAGTCGATGCGCTTGCCGGCCTCGCCCCAGAACTGGTTGGGGTCCTCGACCGAGCGCTTGTACATCGCCAGGTACTTCTCGTTGTCGATGAAGGCGCGGCTCGCCCACTCGGCGGGAACGGCATAGACCTTTTCGGACATCGCGCTCATCCTCCCCGGATTGCGTGTTGTGTTGTCCCCATTTATGGGCACCCGGCCGCGATGAGCAACCGTCGATTGGTCGTAGACGACCGCCGCACGGGAAAAGGAAACCGGCGCGGCGCCACCTTCCCGCTCGTCATCACCCGCGCAATGCTCAGGCGATCGTCACGCCGCCGTCGGCGACGATCACGGTGCCGGTCATGAAGGTGGACGCCTTGGAGGCCAGGAAGGCGACGACGCCGCCGATCTCGTGGGGCTCGCCGATGCGGCGCAGGGGCGCCGTCGCGACGGTGCGCTTCAGCCGCTCCGGATCCTCCCACAAGGCGCGGGCGAAATCCGTCTTCACCAGGCCGGGCGCGACGCAGTTGATGCGGATGCTCTTGGGTCCCCACTCGACGGCGAGGCTGCGGGTCAGCTGCATGTCGGCGGCCTTGGAGATGCCGTAGGCGCCGAGCTGGGCGCTGCCGCGCAGGCCGCCGATCGAGGACACGATGACGACGCTGCCGCCGCCTTTCTCTGCCATCCCAGGCAGAGCCAGGTTGCACAGCCACAAGTTGCTCTTGATGTTGGAGCTCATGATCTTGTCGAATGCGTCGTCGGAGATGCCGGCGAGCGGTCCGAAGTAGGGATTGACCGCGGCGTTGCAAACGAGCGTGTCGATCCGGCCCCATTTGTCGAGCGTACCCTTGACGAGCCCTTCCATCTCCTCCTTGCGCGAGATGTTGCAGGGGATCACGATCGCCTCGCCGCCGGCCTTCTTGATGCCCGCCGCCACCGCCTCGCAGGCATCCGCCTTGCGGCTGGAGATGACGATCTTGGCACCGAGCGAGGCCATGATCTCCGCGGCGGCGCGACCGATGCCCTTGCTGGAGCCAGTGATCACGGCCACCTGGCCGGATAGATCGAAGAGGTTCTGCATGGCCTCGCTGCCTCCCTGTCCTATACGTTAACTTGTTGCCAAGCCCGCGGTGCGCGCCTAGGGTCCCTGCGATAATACTGCCGGAACTTGAGCGCCAACAACAAGGTCGGCAATGGGAGCTGAACGACCCTGGGAGAAGAGCTATCCGCCGGGCGTGCGCTGGGACGCCGCCATCGAGACGGCGACGCTGCCGGCGCTGTTCGATCTCTTCACCGACAAGTGGGCAAGCAAGCCGGCACTCGAATTTCGTGACCGCAAGACGACCTATGCCGAGCTGCGCGCCGGCGTCGAGGCGATGGCCTCCGGCCTGACGGACTTGGGAGTCGGTCCGGACACGACCGTGGCGCTCTACCTGCCGAACTCGCCCTATCACCCCATCTCGTTCTTCGCCGCCCTCAAGGCAGGCGCGAGGCTCGTGCACCTTTCCCCGCTCGATGCAGAGCGGGAGCTGGCCTACAAGCTGAAGGACTCCGGCGCGCGCGTCCTGATCACCACCAACGTCGGTTTCATGCTGCTGCTGGCGCAGAAGCTGCAGCGCGACGGCCTGATCGATCACCTCATCGTGGGGGACGACACGGCCTTCGGCCCATCGGCGATTCCGACCACGCCGATCCAGGATGGGCCGGGCTTGGTGCGCTTCGACAAGCTCGCCGCCGACGGCGCCGCCAAGCTGCCGCGCCGATGGCCGGCGGTGAGCGTAGAGGACGTGGCGCTGCTGCAGTACACCGGCGGCACCACCGGCAAGCCCAAGGGCGCCATGCTCAGCCACGCCAACCTCAGCGCCGCCTGCTCGATCTACAAGATCTGGGGCGATCCGCAGCGCATCTCCGAGCCCGGCACCGACAAGATCATCTGCGTGCTGCCGCTGTTCCACATCTTTGCCCTGACAAACGTCCTGCTGCGCGGATTGCAAGAAGGCAACGAGGTGCTGCTGCGCGTGCGCTTCGACGTCGAGACGACGCTCAACGACATCGAGGTCAAGAAGGCCACGGCCTTTGCCGGCGTGCCGACCATGTGGATCGCGCTCGCCAACACCCCGGGCATCGACAAGCGCGACTTCTCCTCGCTGCTCTATGCGGGCTCCGGTGGGGCGGCGCTGCCAATCGACGTGGCCGACCGGTTCTTGAAGCTCACCGGCACGCGCCTCGGCGGCGGCTGGGGCATGACGGAGACCTCGCCCGCGGGCACGGCCATGCCGCGGGAGTGGAGCGGCAAGGTTGGGCTCGGTCGGCCTGCCGCTGCCGGGCATCCTGATGGACATCGTCGCCCTCGACGATCCGCAGCGCCGCCTCGGGCCCGGCGAGAAGGGCGAGATCCGCATCAAGGGCCCGAACGTGACGAAGGGCTACTGGAACGCGCCCGCGGAAACGGCCGCCGCCTTCGCCGACGGCTACCTGCTGACAGGCGACATCGGCTTCATGGACGAGGACGGCTATTTCTATCTCGTCGACCGCAAGAAGGACATGATCATATCGGGCGGGTTCAACGTCTATCCGCGCAGCATCGAGGAGGCGATCTACGAGCACGGGAGCGTCGCCGAGGTGATCGTGATCGGCGTGCCCGATGCCTATCGCGGCGAGGCGGCCAAGGCGTTCGTGCAGCTGAAGGCCGGCGCCAAGCCCTTCACGCTCGAGGAGCTGCGCGCCTTCCTCGCCGACAAGCTCGGTCGGCACGAGCTGCCCGCGCACCTGGAGTTCCGCGACGCGCTGCCGAAGACTGCCGTCGGCAAACTGTCCAAGAAAGAGCTGATCGCCGAGGAACGGGCGAAAGCCCGACAGGCAGCCGAATAGGCGACCTTGCGGTTGTCATCCTCGGGCTTGTCCCGAGGACCCAGCGTGCCGCGAGCGCCGGAGCAAGTTGAGGAATGGATGGTCGGGACAAGCCCGACCATGACACACTGAGGAAGGAACCAACACCATGGTCGACGCCGTCATCGTATCCACTGCCCGCACTCCGATCGGCCGAGCCGTGCGCGGTGCCTTCAACCTCACCCACGGCGCCGACATGGGCGGCCACGTGATCGCGCAGGCGGTCAAGCGGGCCGGCATCGAGCCGGGCGATGTCGAGGACGTGGTGATGGGCTGCGCCAATCCCGAAGGTGCGACCGGCGGCAACATCGCCCGCCAGTGCGGCATCCGGGCCGGCCTGCCCGTGACGGCGGCGGGGCAGACCGTCAACCGCTTCTGCTCCTCGGGCCTGCAGGCGATCGCGCTCGCGGCCTACAGCATCAAGGAGCAGGGCGTGCCGGTGGCGGTGGCCGGCGGCCTCGAGTCCATCAGCCTCGTGCAGATGAACATGAACACCAAGTTCTACCGCGACGAGTGGATCGTCGAGCACAAGGGCGCGCTCTACATGCCCATGATCGAGACCGCCGACATCGTCGCCAAGCGCTACGGCATCAGCCGGCAGAAGCAGGACGAATATTCGCTGATGAGCCAGCAGCGCACCGCCGCGGGCCAGAAGGCCGGCCGCTTCGATGCGGAGATCGTGCCCATGACCACCATCATGGCGGTCGAGAACAAGGAGACCAAGGAGATCTCCAAGCGCACCGTCACGCTGGAGAAGGACGAGGGCAACCGCCCCGACACGAACCTGGAAGGGCTCGCCAAGCTCAAGCCC
Organism: uncultured Alphaproteobacteria bacterium; assembly: GCA_963774165.1. Taxonomy (GTDB): domain Bacteria; phylum Pseudomonadota; class Alphaproteobacteria; order Rhizobiales; family Hyphomicrobiaceae; genus AWTP1-13. Next base: position 63,715 of record CAVZEC010000013.1, read on the forward strand.
GTGCGCGGCGACGACCAGTTCATCACCGCCGGCAACGCCAGCCAGCTGTCCGACGGCGCCTCCGCCTGCGTGCTGATGTCCGACAAGGAGGCAGCCAGGCGCAAGGTCAAGCCGCTCGGCATCTTCCGCGGCTTCGCGGTCGCCGGCTGCGAGCCCGACGAGATGGGCATCGGCCCCGTGTTCGCCGTGCCGCGGCTGCTGCAGCGCAACGGCCTCAAGATGGACGACATCGGCCTGTGGGAGCTCAACGAGGCCTTCGCCGTGCAGGTCATCTACTGCCGCGACAAGCTCGGCATACCCCAGGAGAAGCTGAACGTCGACGGCGGCGCCGTCTCCATCGGCCACCCCTACGGCATGAGCGGCGCGCGCATGACCGGCCACGCCCTCATCGAGGGCAAGCGCCGCGGCGTCAAGTACGCCGTCATCACCATGTGCATCGGCGGCGGCCAGGGTGCCGCCGGCCTGTTCGAGATCGTCTGAGCGAGAGGGAGGGCGAGATGGATCTGCGATTCAGTCCCGAGGAGAACAAGTTCCGCGAGGAGCTGCGCACCTTCTTCCGCGAGAAGGTGCCGGCTTCGATCCGGACCAAGGCCATGGAGAACCGCCACCTCGACAAGGAGGAGCTGGTTCAGTCGCACAAGATCCTTCATGCCAAGGGCCTCACCGTGCCGCATTGGCCCAAGGAATGGGGCGGCGCGGATTGGACGCCCGTGCAGCACTACATCTACACCGAGGAGCTGCAGTTCAACGGCGTGCCGCAGCCGCTGCCCTTCAATGTCTCCATGTGCGGGCCGGTGGTGATCGCGTTCGGCACCGAGGAGCAGAAGAAGCGGTTCCTGCCGCGCATGGCGGCACTCGACGACTGGTGGTGCCAGGGCTTCTCCGAGCCCGGTGCCGGCTCCGACCTCGCCGGTCTCAAGACCGCGGCCGTGCGCCAGGGCAATCATTACATCGTCAACGGCCAGAAGACCTGGACCACGCTGGCGCAGCACGCCGACTGGATCTTCTGCCTCTGCCGCACCGATCCCGCCGCCAAGAAGCAGCTGGGGATCTCGTTCATCCTGATCGACATGAAGACGCCAGGCATCACCGTGCGCCCGATCCAGACCATGGACGGCGGACGCGAGGTCAACGAGGTGTTCTTCGACGACGTCAAGGTGCCGGCCGAGAACCTGATCGGCCAGGAGCATCGCGGGTGGGACTGCGCCAAGTTCCTGCTCGGCAACGAGCGCACGGGCATCGCGCGCGTCGGCTACTCCAAGCAGCGCGTGCAGCGCATCAAGGAGCTGGCGGGCCAGGTCAAGGCCGGCGACAAGCCGCTGATCGAGGACGAGCGCTTCCGCGAGAAGGTGGCGGCGGTGGAAGTGGAGCTCAAGGCGCTCGAGATGACGCAGATGCGCGTGCTGTCCGAGGATCGCCAACGCAAGGACAGGCTGCCCAACCCGAAATCGTCCATCCTCAAGATCAAGGGCAGCGAGATCCAGCAGGCGACCACAGAGCTGCTGCTGGAGATCGCCGGACCCCTGGCTCTGCCCTACCAGTCGGAGGCCGACGATCCCGAGTTCGGCTCCAACGAGCCGCCCGTGGACCTCGACTGGGCTGCCCCGGCGGCGCCGGCCTACTTCAATTATCGCAAGACCACGATCTACGGCGGCTCCAACGAGATCCAGCGCAACATCCTCGCCAAGGCCGTGCTGGGCTTCTGATCTCGATGGCGGCGCATCTCCCCATTCTTTTTCAGAATGGGGAGAGGGTCAGGGTGAGGGGCGGCCACGGGCGCCGGCGCAAGCGTCTGCCCCTCACCCCGACCCCTCCCCGTAAGGGACGGGGAGAGGGAGAAGATTCACATTGGGTGAGCGTACATGAGCATCGAGACTTGGCTGGCGTTTGCCGCGGCGTCGGCGGTGCTGCTGGTCATTCCAGGCCCGACCATTCTGCTCGTCATCTCCTACGCGCTCGGACAGGGCATGCGCACGGCCATGCCTGTCGCGGTCGGCGTTGCACTCGGCGACTTCACGGCCATGACGCTGTCGATGCTGGGGCTGGGCGCGCTGCTGGCGACGTCCTCGCTGCTGTTCACGGCTTTGAAGTGGGCCGGAGCCGCCTATCTCGTGTGGCTCGGCATACAGCTCTGGCGTGCCGGCGGAACGCTCGATGCGGCGCCCCGCGGCGATCGGGCCCCGGCATTGCGCATGCTGGCGCACGCCTGGCTGGTGACGGCGCTCAACCCCAAGAGCCTGACTTTCTTCGTCGCTTTCCTGCCCCAGTTCATCGATCCGAGCGCCGATTTCTGGGGCCAGATGCTGATCTTCGAGACCACCTTCATCGTGCTCGCTTTCGCCAATGCCGTCGGTTATGGCCTCGTCGCTTCGCGGGCGCGCGGGCTGGTCGCAAACGCGCGTGCCGTCGGCCTGTTCAATCGCATCGGCGGCACCTTGCTGATCGGCGCCGGCATCGCCGCGGTCAGCATGCGCGGCTCGCAATAGGACAAGCGCACAACACCCGAGGAAATCGGAGAACGGCCCCATGGATTTCGATCTCAACGACGAGCAGCGCCAGCTGAAGGACAGCGTCGAGCGGCTGCTTGCGGCCAGCTACGGCGATCTCAACAAGCGCATGGGCTACATGAAGGAGCCGAAGGGCTACAGCACGGCTCTGTGGAAGCAATATGCCGACCTGGGGCTGCTGGCCGTACCCTTCGCGGAGGAGCACGGCGGACTCGGCCAGGGGCTCACCGAGACCATGATCGTCGCCGAGGCGTTCGGGCAGGCGCTCGTCATCGAGCCCTATTTCGCCACCGTCGTGCTGAGCGGCGGCGCCCTGCGCCACTCCGGCAACGAGGCGCTGCTCAAGGAGCTGGTGCCGGCGATCGTCGAGGGCAAGCTCACGCTGGCTCTGGCGCACCAGGAGCGCCAGGCGCGCTACGACATCGCCGACACGGCGACCACCGCGCGCTCCGACGGCAAGGGCGGCTACACGCTGGAGGGCGAGAAGAACGTCGTCCTGCACGGGGATACCGCCGACAAGCTGATCGTCTCGGCGCGCACCTCCGGCGGTCGGGCGGACCGCGGCGGCATCGGCCTGTTCCTTGTCGACGCCAAGGCCAACGGCGTGACCCGGCGCGGCTACCCGACGCAAGACGGAATGCGCGCGGCCGACGTGACGCTGTCGGCCGCGCGGGTCGGTCCGGAGGCCGTCCTCGCCGGTCCCGACAAGGGGCTGGCCGTGTTGGAGCGCGTGGTCGACGAGGCCATCGCCGCCCTGTCGTCCGAGGCCGTCGGCGCCATGGCCGCGCTGCACGCGCTCACCGTGGAGTACCTCAAGACGCGCAAGCAGTTCGGCGTACCCATCGGCTCCTTCCAGGTGCTGCAGCATCGCGCCGTCGACATGCTGACGGCGGTCGAGCAGGCGCGCAGCATGGCTTTCTTCGCCACCATGATGGCGGCCGAGCCCGACGCTCGCGAGCGCCGCAAGGCCATGTCCGCCGCCAAGGTGCAGATCGGCCGTTCCGCGAAATATGTGGGCCAGGACGCCATCCAGCTGCACGGCGGCATCGGCATGACCATGGAGTACAAGGCCGGCCACTACTTCAAGCGCCTGACCATGATCGACCTGGCTTTCGGCGACGCCGACCATCACCTGCGCGAGCTGGCCAGGGCCGGCGGGCTGGGCTAGGACGCGGCCGTCCGTCGAGACGCCGGTAGTGTCTGCGACGCCGCCCCGAGCGGGCCATGCACCATTCAACGCTGGCCCGGCTTGGGGCCCTCGTCTTGGGAGAGGTTGACGATCTGCACGCGGCGGTTCTCGGAGGCGAGCGGCACCTTGGCGTTCTTGGGATGCTTGGAGCCCATTCCGGTGGCCACCAGCCTGGCGCCGTCGATGCCGAACTTGTCGATCAGATGCTGGCGCACGGCCTCGGCGCGCTTCTGCGACAGGGCGAGATTGTAGTCGGCGGCGCCCTTGGCGTCGGTGTGGCCTGCGATGAGGAATTTGTCGCCGGCCAGCTTGGGGTCACTCAAGGCGCGGCCCAGCGGCGCCAGTGACGCGGCCGCCTTCGGCGTGATCGCTGCCGACTTGTACTCGAAGAAGATTTCCAGATCGATGCTCGGGGCCTGGTTCTGCTCTGCGCGCTTGACCGCTTCGTCAGGCTTCGCGCCGGATGCCGCGGCAGGAGGGGATTTGGGCTCTGCCGGGGAGCCGACCTGGCCCGGCTGCTGCGCGGGTGCCGGGGTCGCGGTCGGGGCAGGCGGTTGCGGCGTCGGGGGAGACGGCGTCGCCGGAGAGGCTGGCGCGCTCGTGGCTGCGGGAACGGGTGCTGGTGCCGCGGGTGCAGCCGCAGGGGGTGGCGCCGCAGGGGCGGTCTTGCGGGACCCGCCCTTGAGCTTGTCGATCAGGTCCTCGACAGCCTTGGTCTCCGCGTCGGACTGGACCTTGCCGAGCGTCTCCTTGAGACCGGGCGCAGGATCGGCACTCCACGCCGGAGCGCCGAGAACCAAGCCGCCGAGAAGCAGCAGGGCGCGCCATCGCAGCGGCGCACGAGCCAAGGGTGGCTTCCGCCCGCTTACGCCACCCCGCATGCGCGCCCCGATTTCCTCATGCGCCGCAGCGCTTCAGGTTTGCCGGCGCTCGCTTCCACGTCATGGTCTCGCTGAGCCACTTGGTGCCCATGTAGCCGACCACCTTGAGCTCCTGAGGGCCCATCGGCGTCAGCTCCACGCTGAACTTGGAGTCACGCTCGGGATCGTAGATCCAGCCGTTGTCCCAGGCTCCGTTCGCCATCGGCTTGACCTCGCCGAGGATCTGGATGCCGCACACCTGCTTGGCGTGCTGCGCATCCTTGAGCCACACCAGGCGGCCGCAAAGTTGATCGCCGCACTTGGTGATCTCGACCGCTCCGCGGCCGGTGTGGTCGTACCACAGGCCCGTGGGCTCGACCGCGAACGCCGATCCGGCGGCGAAGGCGACGCTTGCGAAGACCGCAGCCTGCAGCGCGGTCCTGACACTCTTGAGCATGAGTGGCTCCTTTTTCGTTGCACGACGCACCAGCGACTCGTCGATTGCGCGCCCGCAATATGGCGTTTTGCGGGAGCGGGGCGCTGATTCGCGCGCATCGCTCCGCCGTTCTGCGGCCTACAGGGTAAACGAAACCTAAACGGGAACGCTAATGGGCGGCGTGCTCTTCCGCGCTGGCCTTGCCGCGCCGGCGCGCCCTGCCCACGATCTTGCCGTCCTCGATCCGGATCAGCCGGTCGGCATAGGACAGCGTGCGGTGGTCGTGGGTGACCACCAGGATGCCGCGGCCCTTGTCCTTGGCCACCTCCGACAGCAGCGCCATCACGGCCTTGCCGTTCTCGCTGTCGAGGGCGGCCGTCGGCTCGTCGGCGAGGATCACCGACGGCGAGCCGGCGAGCGAGCGGGCGATCGCCACGCGCTGCTTCTCGCCGCCGCTGAGCTTGCTCGGGTAGGCGTGCGCACGGTGCCCCAGCCCCACCTTGCCGAGCGCCTCGGCGGCGATCGCGGGCGCTTCCGACAGGGGCGTGCCGCGCAGGTCGAGAGCCAGCATGACGTTCTCGGCGGCCGTGAGCGTCGGCACGAGATTGTAGGACTGGAAGACGAAGCCCACGTGCCTGCGCCGCAGGTCGGCCAGGCCTTCGGAGTTGAGCCCGGTTGTCTTGTGCGGACCGATGCGCAGGGTGCCCTCGCTCGGGCTGAGGATGCAGCCCAGGATCGAGAGCAGGGTCGTCTTGCCGCTGCCGGATGGGCCCATCAGCAGCGTCAGCTCGCCCGGCATCAGCTCGAGGCTCACGCCCTTCAGCGCCTTCACCTCGGCTGCTCCTGTGCCCAGGAACTTGACGATGTTGCTGGCTTCGAGAATTGCCTGTTCGGCCATTGAAGTCCGTCTCCTACCGGCTGAAGACCACAGCGGGATCGATGCGCACCACCTTGAGGATCGCGCTGACCGCCGCGAGCACGCACATGGCGACCGTCAACACCAGCAGACCCCAGACCAGGTTGAACGTCATCAGGATCGGCAGCATGTCGCTGAGAAGGTACGTCACGACCTTGGCCAGCACCATGCCCAGGACGTAGCCCATGAGGGCGCTCAGCACGGCTTGCCACAGGATCACCTTGCGGATGAAGCCGGCGGAGGCACCGAGCGCACGCAGGGTTGCGAACTCGTTGAGATGCTCCTTGGTGCTGGCATAGAGCGTCTGCGACACCACGACGATGCCGACGATGATGGCGAGCACCGCGCCGGCGATCAGGCCCGACCCGGCGCCGGTCTCGAACAGCCAGTAATCGAGGCTGCGCTTGCGGAACCCGTCCTGGGTGAGCACCTCGGCGTCCGGCAGGCGGGCCTGCAGCGTCTTGCGCACCTCCTCCACGTTGCTGCCGGGTGTCACGCGCACGAGCGTGTAGCTCGCCTGGTCGGGCGTCGCAAACGTCAGGGTTCGCGCCAGCGCGAGGCTGCTGAAGATGAAGGGCAGCGTGGTGAACGAGCGAATCCCGCGCGTCACGACCCTGACGGTCACCAGAGTGTCGTTGATTTCGGCTCGGTCGCCGATCTTCGTTATCCCGAGCTCACTGAAGTATGTGGAATCGACCGCCACCGCGCCGGGCATGGAGAGCTCGGCAGGATTCCCGTCGATGACGTCCCACGGCAACGTCTTGCTGGCGCCGGTGTCGGTGCCGACCACCAGCACGGAGGTGGCGCCGCAGATCCCCGTCTCGGTTGCGCAACCGGGCTTGTCGGTCGACTGGCTCAACCTGCGCCAGTTGACGAAGCTGACGAAGAGATCCTCGGCGCTCTGCACGCCAGGCGTCGAGAGAGCGGCACTCTTCTCGCGGCCCGGCAGCAGCAGCGTCGGCAGATCGAACGCCTTCGTGCCGACCGGGATCACCCACAGGTCGGCCTCGATGTGATCCATCACCGCGACGATACGGTATTCCGAGCCGAGATAGATGCTGCACTGAACCGCAATCAGCACGACCGAGAAGACGATACCCACCAGGGTGACCAGCAGGCTGACCCGGTCGTGGAACAGGTTCCGATAAGCGAGCTTGCGGGCCATAGGCATGGCCTTCCCCAGTGCGGGGGGGGCGCCGCGTGCTGCTGCTGCCATAGCCTAGATCCTCCAAGCTCGCTCTTTATCGGGTATGTATGGCCGGGTGTCACGAGGGTTACCCCTCGCAGGGTACTGACACCATCTCGCCGACGCTTGGGAAGTACTTCTTGCACTCGGCCGGCTTGGCAGCGGCGGTGGACGCATCCTTCTGCAGTCCGTCATGATCGCTGTCCTTGTGCGCGACCTGTTGCGCAGTGGTGGGCTTCAGCGTGGCGAATACCGGGATGGTCTCGCAGTCGACAGCGGTGGGCGCCTCGGCAGCGTCGGTCTTCCAGGCGCCGTCGGCCTCGTACCAGCGCGACGTGCCGTAGAACCAGGCGCCGTCCCTGAAGGTCCAGGCGAGCTTGCCGGTCCAGCAATGCTTGTTGCCGTCGCACCACGTCTTGCTGGCGAGATCGAACACGCGGCCCTTGCCGTCGGCATACTTGAGGATCGGCCCCTTGTCGGCCGGCACGATCACGGGCTTGATCCGCTTGGTGCGCAGCTCTTCCGCCTTATAGCTCGACGAGACGGTGGTGTCGCGACGAAACAGGCGCAAGTGGTGATGATGGTTGCTGCTTTTCGGGCCGGCGCTCATCTTCATGCCGCCGCCGCCGCCGCCACCGGAGTGGTGTCCACCGCCGCCGCCCTTGGCCTGCGCCAGCGGCGCCCAAGTCGTGGCCGCGGCAACAACCGCGGAGGCTATGATCATCATGCTCTTGTTCATTTTCTGCTCCATTGGTCCAACCGGGAGGTTGTTTCTGGGCGGACACTGGACGAGGGGCACCGCCGGCGCTGTTCCACGTGAAACAAAGCGAGAAAATCCCGGGCCATCCGGCGAACCGCAGGGCCTATCGCCGCCGATTGTGCGCCGACTGCCCATATCCGCTCGTCCCGTCTTGCGGGAGTGCGCGCCGTAGGCCAAAGTGACGTTAACGTCAGGCCTTCGAGGCCGAGCCAAGAACGATCAGGGAACCACAAGGAGCATACTGCCGTGGCCAATCCCAGCACGCTCAAGGTCCGCGTCGATCCCGACAAGTGCCAGGGTCACAACCGCTGCAAGGCCCTGGCGCCGGAGCTGTTCGAGCTCGACGAATACGGCAACGCGCGCGAGAAGGGCGACGGCACTGTGCCGCCGGGCCTCGAGGACAAGGCCTACCTGGCAAAATCGAATTGCCCCGAGTTCGCGGTCGAGATCATCGAGATCAAGGGGTGAGGCCATGAGCCAGCGTCCGCCCGTGAAGGACTGGGCCACCGACTTCGATCACCTGGACCAGCGCTGGGTCAACGACCCGTTTCCGATCTGGGACGACATGCGCAACCGGTGCCCCATCGCCCATACCGACCGCTTCATGGGCGTCTACTTCCCCTCCCGCTACGAGGATGTGCGCGCCGTCGCCTACGACACCGAGCATTTCTCCTCCCGCCGCATCATCGTGCGCGAGACCCCGCCGCCGCGCATTCCCGCCCCGCCCATCACCTCCGATCCGCCCGAGCATCGCCCGGCGCGCATGGTGCTGCTGCCGCCCTTCACGCCGGACGCCATGAAGAAGCTCGAGCCGAGGGCGCGCGCGCTGGCCAACGAGCTGATCGACAAGTTCGCCAAGCGCGGCACCGCCGATGCGGCGGTCGAGTACGCCCAGGAGATCCCGGTTCGCCTCATCGCCCACATGCTGGGTCTGCCCGAGGCCGACGGCGACCTGTATCGCAAGTGGATCAAGATGGTGCTGGAGGACGGCATCACCGACGTCAGCATCGCCGTCGAGGCCGCGGGCGAGATGACGCACTACTTCATGGGCTACGTGCACGAGCGCACGCAGAAGCCCGGCGACGATCTCATCACCTACCTCGTCAAGGCCAGGCCGAACGGCCAGCCTTTGACTCCCGAGAACGTGATCGGCTCGCTGCGCCTCCTCCTGATCGCCGGCATCGACACCACCTGGAGCGCCATCGGCTCGTGCATCTGGCACCTGGCGACGCACCCCGAGGATCGCCGCCGTCTGGTGGCGGAGCCTGCACTGATGCCGACGGCGATCGAGGAGCTGCTGCGCGCCTATGCGCCCGTCACCATGGCACGCGAGGTGGTGAAGGAGACCGAGATCGGCGGCTGCACGTTCAAGCCCGGGCAGATGGTGCTGCTGTCTTTCCCGGCCGCCAACCGCGATCCCGCCATGTTCCCCGACGCCGGCAAGGTGGTCATCGACCGCAAGGAGAACCGCCACGCCGCCTTCGGTCTCGGCATCCACCGCTGCGTCGGCTCGAACCTGGCGCGGCTGGAGATGACGGTGGCGATCGAGGAGCTGCTCAAGCGCATCCCGGAGTTCGACCTCGATGGCGAGGTGACCTGGTCGGAAGGCACCGTGCGCGGGCCCCGCAGGCTGCCGATCAAGTTCTGACCCAGAGCGGGAAAGGGAGAAACATGAGCCAGCGTCCGCCGGTCAAGGATTGGGCCACGGATTTCGACCACCTGGATCCGCGCTGGGTCGACGATCCGTTCCCGATCTGGGACGAGTTGCGGCAGAAGTGCCCGATCGCCCATACCGAGCGCTTCAACGGCGTGTATCTGCCGACGCGCTACGAGGACGTGCGCGCTATCGCCTACGATCCCGAGCACTTTTCCTCGCGCAAGGTGATCGTGCGGGAATCGCCGCCGCCCTCCAACAACGGCGCGCCGCCGATCACCTCCGACCCGCCGCGGCATCGGCTGGCCCGCATGGCGCTGCTGCCGCCGTTCACGCCGCAGGCCATCGACAGGCTCATCCCCAAGACGCGCCAAATCTGCAACGAGTTGATCGACCGGTTCATCGCCAAGGGCAGCTGCGACGCGGCCGTCGACTACTCCCAGCACATCCCGGTCAAGATCATCGCCCACATGCTGGGTATTCCCGAGAGCGACGGCGACCGCTTCCGCGGCTGGATCAAGGCCGTGCTCGAGGACGGCATCACCGACGAGGCGGCGATGCTGCAGGGCTTCCAGGAGATACGCGAGTATTTCACCGCGCACCTGATCGAGCGCCGCAAGAATCCCGGCGACGACCTGATCAGCCATCTCACGCTGCAAAGCTACCCGGACGGGCGCCCGTTCACCGACAACCACGTGCTCGGCAGCGTGCAGCTGCTGCTGGTGGCCGGCATCGACACCACCTGGAGCGGCATCGGCTCGTGCCTGTGGCACCTGGCCAAGACGCCCGAGGACCGCCGGCGGCTGGTCGCAGACGCGGCACTGATGCCGTCGGCGATCGAGGAGTTCTTGCGCGCCTACTCGCCGGTGACGATGGCGCGCGAGGTGGCCAAGGACGCGCAGGTCAACGGCTGCACCTTCAAGGAAGGCCAGATGGTTCTGCTGTCGTTCCCGGCCGCCAACCGCGATCCCGCCATGTTCCCCGACGCCGACAAGGTGATCATCGACCGCAAGGAGAACCGCCACGCCGCCTTCGGCCTCGGCATCCACCGCTGCGTCGGCTCGAACCTGGCGCGCATGGAGATGACTGTCGCGGTGGAGGAGTTCCTCAAGCGCATCCCCGAGTTCCGCCTCGCCGGCCCGGTCACCTGGTCCGAGGGTTCGGTCCGCGGCCCCCGCAAGCTGCCGCTCGAGTTCGCGTGACGCAACGGTGCATCCCGGGGCTTGTCCCCGGGACCCATGGCACAACGAGTTCGACCTTCAATCTTGTGTGCGCCGGTCTCCTCGCGGGCCAGTGCTACGCCAAGCCGGCTTCCCCTTCGGCAACGGCTCCCGCTACCGCCACGCCCGAAACCTGGCGGATGCCGCAAGGGGGAAAGAGCGCCAGTTGCAGAAGTGGATAAGCTTTCTGCAGCATGCAAGGCATCCAGCATGATCCGCATTGCGACATTTGCCGACATTCCAAGGCTGGTGGTGATTCGTGGATCGGTTCGCGAGAATCGTCTCTCTGACCCGGGCAGAGTGACGGCCGCGGACTACGAGTGGCACGTTGCTCATGCGCCGATCCATGTCTGGGAAGACGATGGCGTCATCAAAGGCTTGTCTGCAGGTGACCCACGAGACGGCAGCATCTGGGCGTTGTTTGTCGATCCGGCGTTCGAAGGTCGCGGCATCGGGCGAGCCCTTATTTCGGCCGCGACCAAGTCGGTTGCTGCCGCAGGTCATCGGGTAGCGAAGCTGAGCACAGAAGCAGGAACGCGAGCAGAGCGTTTCTATTTGCGAGATGGCTGGACCGCCAAGGGGCGTACTGAGAGAGGCGAAATCATCTTCACTAAGGACCTTTGAGGGCATGCCGCCCCCTGGAGCCGCGCAACGTCGCCGTCGAGGGACGCTCTCTGCTCGGCGCTTGCCGGCCCGGATGACAGCCCGGTAGACCGCCATAACCAACTCGGCTACGAGAGCGGCGACAACAGCTGCCGAGCCCCGACACATGCCTCTGAAAGCCGCCATCGTTCCCGTCACGCCGTTCCAGCAGAACTGCACGCTGCTGTGGGACGAGGACAGCAAGCAGGGCGCCGTGGTCGATCCCGGCGGCGACCTCGACCGCATCGAGGCCGGCATCAAGCAGACCGGCATGACCGTGGAGAAGATTCTTCTCACCCACGGCCACATCGACCACGCCGCCGGCGCCGCCGAGTTGAAGGAGAAGCTGGGCGGCATCCCCATCGAAGGCCCGCACCAGGCCGACAAGTTCCTGCTCGATGGCCTCGTCGCGCAGGGCCTGGCGATGGGCATGGTGGGCGCGCGCAACGTCACCCCCGACCGCTGGCTCGTGGAGGGCGACAAGGTGGCTGCCGCCGGCGCCACCTTCGCCGTCTTGCATTGCCCCGGCCATTCGCCGGGCTCGGTGGTTCTCGTCAACGCTGCGCAGCGTTTCGCGCTGGTCGGCGACGTGCTGTTCCGCGGCTCCATCGGCCGCACCGACTTCCCCTACGGCGACCACGCCGCCCTGATCGACGCCATCAAGACCAAGCTGCTCCCGCTCGGCGACGACCTCGTTTTCATCTGCGGCCACGGCCCCATGAGCTCCATCGGCGACGAGCGGCAGACCAACCCGTTCCTGGCCTGACGCGCACCGCTCCGCATTCCGGTCAGCACAGGAAACGGGGCGACGGCGGTCGCGCCGGACCGTATGCAGCGGCGGGACCATTCCTCATGCCGGCGAGGCCGCCACGTGCGCGCAACCGATTGGCTGCTGCTCGTTCTCCTGTCGATCCTCTGGGGCGGATCGTTCTTCTTCGTCGCCATCGCCGTGCGCGACATCCCGCCTCTCACCCTGGTGCTGGCGCGCGTGGCGCTGGCGGCCATGCTGCTCGCGCCGGTCGCGCGCCTGCTCGGCCTGTCCCTGCCGCGCACGATTGCGGCCTGGCGCCCCTACGTGATGCTGGCCCTGCTCAACAACCTCGTTCCGTTCTGCCTCATCGTCTACGGCCAGACCCGGATCGCCAGCGGCCTCGCCTCGGTGCTCAACGCCACCACGCCGCTGTTCACGCTGGTAGTGGCGCGCATGTTTGCGGGCGAGCCGCTCACCGCGGCGAAGCTCGGCGGCGTCGCGCTGGGCGTCGCCGGGGTCGGCGTGCTGATGGGTCCCGATGCATTGGGCGCCGATCGGGCCGGCGTGATCGGCATGCTGTGCGTGCTTGGCGCGGCGCTGTCCTATGGATTGTCCGCGCTCTGGATGCGCCGCCTGAAGGGCACGCCGCCGCTGGTCTCGGCCGAGGCCCAGCTGATCTGCTCGACGCTCTTGCTGCTGCCCCTGGCGGGAACCGTCGATCGCTTCTGGAGTCTGCCGATCCCGGGCGCAACGGCGATTGCCGCCGTGCTCGGGCTGGCAGCGTTCTCCACGGCGCTGGCCTACATCGTCTTCTTCCGCATCAGCGCCACCGCCGGCCCGAGCAACGTGATGCTGGTAACGCTGCTGATCCCGGTGTCGGCAACCGCGCTTGGCGTGCTGGTCCTCGACGAGCGGCTGACGCCGCATCAGGTCGCGGGCGCTCTCATCATCGCCTCCGCGCTGGCCGTCATCGACGGCAGGCTTCTCGGGCGGATAGCGAGTCAGATCCGGCAGCAGCCCCGGTAGATCCGGCCCGTGACCCGGCTCCTGCAGTAGCTGTAGTGGGAGCCCTTGCGGCATACGAGCTGAACGTTCTCCGCTGCGCTTTGCGCAAGGCCGGGAGCGGCAGGAAGCGGCGGAGCGGCAGCAGCGGCAACCGCGCTCAGCAGGAGGCAGGCTGCGCCAATCAACGCAAGTTTGATCATGTCGATTGCTCCTCAATGAACGGAGCGGTGCCCTGTCTCCCGCCCCGGGGCAGGAGGTAGCATGAACATCATTTCACTGCCAATGGACGACTGGCGGCGAGGCGCTGTCGCGTCACGGCGCAGATACGTAAGCGAGGCGAAGGTATCGCTCGTCAGCCGCCGAACACGACCTTGTACATGATGCGGCCCGGCATGAGCGTGAAGAGGCCCGCGATCACCAGGGCGCCGACGTACAGCCCGATCATGGAGGCGCGGTGGCGGGACACGGCATGCCTGTGCGCAGCCCACACTGCGAGCGGCAAATTCACGAGCGCGAAGATCGACAGCAAGTGGATGGGGCTCCACGGTCCCCACAGACGAATTTCGTGGATCCAGAACGAGCTGAGGGCCACCACCAGCATGAGGACAGCCCAGGTGAAGCCGAGCACGCGGTGCCGCGTCGTGCCTTTGATGCCGGCCAGTTGCACCGCGCCCAGGGCGAGCGCCGCGAGCGCGGCATAGGCGTGCAGCTGGATCGCCAGGGGAGCGTGGGTGAGCGGAGTCAGGTCCATGATGCGCAGCCCCCTATGTTAATTGTCTTTACATACGAGGGTGCTGGTCAGATCTCAAGTTCAATTCCAACGGGCGGCGGGCAAACGCCACCGCGCCAACCCGTCTCCTCCGTGCAAGGAAGGTGTTGCCGGCCTTGGCGCACCGGTTGGCCGATCTTCGACAGGCCCGGCGCACGTCGCGACCGCACCCTGCTGCCTAGAACGGGATCTCGTCGTCGATGGCCTTGTCGAAGCCCTTGCCGCCGCCGGTTGCGCCGCCGCGCTTGGCACCGCTGCCATTGCCGTTGCCGTTACCGGACGGAGCGTAGCCCGCCTGGTCGTCCTCCTGCATGCCGGCTCCGGCGCCCGCACCGCCGCCGCGCGCATCGAGCATGGTCAGCACGCTATTGAACCCCTGCAGCACGATCTCGGTGGAATAGCGGTCCTGGCCGTCCTGGCCCTGCCATTTGCGCGTCTGCAGCGCGCCCTCGATGTAGAGCTTGGCACCCTTCTTCACGTACTGCTCCACCACCCGGCAGAGGCCTTCGTTGAAAACCACGACCGAGTGCCATTCGGTCTTCTCACGGCGTTCACCCGTGGTCTTGTCGCGCCAAGTTTCCGAGGTGGCGATGCGCAGGTTGGCGATCGGGCGCCCATCCTGTGTGCGGCGGATCTCCGGGTCCTTGCCCAGGTTGCCGACCAGGATCACTTTGTTGACGGAACCGGCCATGTTGGCCTCCTCTCACAATTGCCGCGCGAGGCGGCAGACGAATCTCTCACGACGTTAGCCGCTGGCTGGGGCCGGCGCGCGGCCTTCAGGTTGCTTGTCCACTCTTTTGCTGGCCGCAACCCTGCCAGACGATCTTGTTCGCTTTATGTTCCAAGATAGTGCACATGCCGGTTCTGCGCAAGGCCTCGCAGATGGAGCATGGACCAGGATGCGGATTGAATATCGCGGTCCGCAGCCGCCCCTACTGCCCGCGCGCGGCGTCGGCGGCGGTGGCGAACTCCCGCAGGAGCCGGGGGCTCACGGCGGCGGTGGCGGCGCAGTCGGTGCCCCTGAGCCTGACGTAGAGGGCGGGCATGTCGCCCTGGAACCCCGGTGCCATGGCGCGGCGGGCAACGCCGGCGGCCACGGCGCCATCGGCGAAGCGCGGCCGGCACATGAGCCGCGCCAGATACTCGGTGACACGCCCCTTGTAGCCGTCGGCATTGGCGGTTTCGCTGGCCTTCGCGAGCCCCTGCCACGTCTGTTGATCGGTGGACGCAGCCCAGGCGCTGTTCTGGGCGGCGTCGGACAGCCGAGCCACGCCGTCCGCGAGCCGCGCCTTGAGCGGACCGTTGTCGAGCTGCGCCAGCGATGCACCGAGCCCGACCAGATCGTCCTCGACCGGCGGCTGCAGGGCGATCTGGGCCATGTCGGCCACCGTCGGGGCCTCGCCACCGGGCGGCAGGGTGCGCCAGACCACGGTGCCACGCATGTCGCTGCCTTGCAGCTTCGCACCCGACAAGTCCGCGCCCGTGAGCCGCGCCATCTGCAGACTGGCGGCATCGAGCTCGGCATCGCGCAGGCTCGCGATCTCCAGATTGGCGAGTGCCAGGCTGGCACCTTGCAGGCCGGCGCTGGCGAAATCGGCCATCTGCAGCTTGGCGCCGGTGAGGTCGGCGCCCTGCAGCGACGCCAAAATGAAGTTGGCTCCCTGCAGCCAGGCCCCCGAGAGGTCGGCGCCGTCCAGGCGCGCGCTGGCGAAGCTGGCTCCGCTCATCAGGGCATGTCCCAGCTGGGCGCGCTCGAGTCGCGCCTCGTCCAGCCTCGCCTCGCGCAAGTCCGCGCCGGCCATCTTGGCCTCCGCGAGCCGCGCCTTGGCGAGATTGGCGCCGCGCGCGCTCGCGCAACGGGCAGCCCGGCGGCTGTCGGTGAGGAGGAGCACGTTGAGGTCGGCGCAGCTCAGCGAGATGGCGCGCAGGTCGGCACCCACCAGGCTGGCGCCGTCGAGGTTGGCGCCCGTCAAGTCGGCCTGATGCAGGTCGGAGCGGTCGAGCCGGGCGAAGCGCAAATCCCGGCCGCGCAGGTTGAGCGAGGTCTCGCCCGGCGTGACATCCTTGTCGATCACCAGGTCGGTGTCGGTGACGTTCAGGTTGCGCGGAAAGTAGCCTAGCAGCGAGCTGTCGCCGGAGGCAGCGATCGCCGGCACTGCATAGCCGAACACCTGGCGCGTCTCGCCGGATTGGCGCGAGCCGGCCATGGCAGCCGGCTGGTCGATCGCCTCGCCGGGAATGGTGGCGATGAAGAGCGAGAAGATCGCCACCCCGGCCAGCAGCGCGGCGGTGAGCAGCAGGCTCAGGGGATGATGCAGGCTGGTGCGCAGGAAGGCGCGAAAGAACGACGTCTCCAGCCGCCACAGGAACACGCCGATGAACACCAGCAACGCGATATCGGCGATCAAGGTGAGCCGATGCATCCACGTGATGGCCACGTCGTGGTAGGGCACGAACACGAGCTGGATGTACAGCAGCAGCACCACCGGCAGCAGCACGATCGTCATCCACGACATGCCGTGCAGGAACATGCCGACGACGCGGCTGCGCTCGGGCCCGGCGATCGCCTGCGCGAAGAAGAAGTTGTCGAGCTCCAGGCGAAGGGGGTGCGTGCGCTGGTCGCTCGTCTCCAGCAAGCGGATGGAAGCGGCGAACTCGAGCGTCTTGCGCGCCAGCTGCACCAGCTGGCCCATCAGCCCAAGGTGCAGAAGCACGAGCAGGATCGGCGCGAACAGGAAGAAGCGGGTGAGCTCAATCCTCACCTGAAGGACCGGCAGGGTGATGTCGCTGTTGAGGAGCAGGTCCTTGTGGCTGATCCCGGCGACGGTGATCAGCAGGTAGCTCATGAGCGCGATGTAGATCAGCCACGCGGCATTGGCGGAATCGCTCGAGCGGTTGACGGCCTCCAGCAGGCTGTAGGGATTGAC
This sequence comes from uncultured Alphaproteobacteria bacterium, assembly GCA_963774165.1. Classification (GTDB taxonomy): domain Bacteria; phylum Pseudomonadota; class Alphaproteobacteria; order Rhizobiales; family Hyphomicrobiaceae; genus AWTP1-13. The sequence goes on from CAVZEC010000013.1 coordinate 80,537, forward strand.
CGGCGTCTCCGCGTCGATCATGCCCGGGCTCGTCTCGTTCATACGCGCTGTACCCCCAATTCGGCGCTCCCCCGCCAAATTGCGTCGACCATAGCGGAGAAACTGTGGCGGGGTAATAGCCTGGCAAGGCCTTCCGCATGGGCGAGGTGCGTTGGCTAAGTCCCTGTTGCGGAAAGGAGGCGGCCTGCGTGCGGCTGCCGTTTGTACCGGGACGAAGCACCATGCCCCGGTAGGCTTCGCACGGGGGGCGTACCACCTCGGGTGTGTGCTGAATGCCGACGTGAACCCTCCTGCGCTCGTGTCAATTCGGCACTGCCCAGCCGGCCCGGAACTTGAAGGGAGAGGTTCAATAGAGGACATCTGCCCGTGGCATTGAACCGTCGACGCCTGCTTGCTTTCTCGGCTGCCGGAGCTGTGACTGCCGCTGCTCCGCTCCTGGCGGGGCGCGCGGCTGCGGCGCCGCGCTCGTCGTCCGGCACCGTGCCGGAAGCGCGTCTTCGACACGACGAAGGCAACCATCCGGGCCTGCGCGCCGGCAGCCCCGACGACCAGTCGCGCGCGCTGCAGGCGGCCATCGACCGGGCTGCGGCCACCCGGGTTCCGCTGGCGCTAGGGCCCGGCGTCTATCGTGCGGGCGATCTGAACCTTCCGGCCGGCGCCCAGATCGTCGGCGTGCGCGGCGCCACCCGTCTCGTCCTCAGCCGCGGTCCCTCGCTGATCTCGGCCAGTCACGCCGACACTCTGACGCTGTCCGGGCTTACGCTCGACGGCGCAAGCATGCCGCTCGCCGAGGGCCGCGGCCTCGTGCATCTCGCCCACGCCCGCGGCGTCCGGATCGCCGATTGCGAGATCGTCGCCTCGGGCCGTCATGGCGCGCTGCTGGAGGCGTGCGAGGGCGAGGTGACCGGCTCGACCGTGACGGGAGCGGCGGGTGCGGGCATCTTCTCGCTCGATGCGCAAGGGCTCAAGCTCGCGGGCAATACCGTGCGCGGCGCCGGCAACAACGGCATTCTGGTGTGGCGCACGCAGGCCGGCGACGACGGTACGCTCGTCATCGACAACCGCATCGAGGACATCGCGGCGCGCGACGGCGGATCCGGCCAGAACGGCAACGCCATCAATGTCTACCGCGCCGGCAACGTCATGGTGCGCGGCAACCGCATCAGCCGCGCCGCGTTCTCTGCCGTGCGAGGCAATGCCGCGTCGAACCTGCAGATCGTGGGCAATACCTGCACGGCCCTGGGCGAGGTCGCGCTTTACGCCGAGTTCGGCTTCGAGGGCGCGCTGATCGCCAACAACGTGGTCGACGGCGCGGCGCTCGGCGTCGCCGTCACCAACTTCAACGAGGGCGGGCGCCTGGCCGTCGTGCAGGGCAACATGATCCGCAACCTGGTGGCGTTCCGCGCCGCTGGAGCCGACCCGAACGATGTCGCCGGCGTGGGCATCGGCGTCGAGGCCGACACCGCGGTCACCGGCAACGTGGTCGAGAACGCGCCGACCGTCGGCATCCTGCTGGGATGGGGCCGCTACATGCGCGACGTCGCCGCCACCGGCAACGTGGTGCGGGCATCCGGCGTAGGCATCGCCGTCTCGGTTGCGGCGGGTGCGGGGTCGGCGGTGATCGCCGACAACCTCATCGCCGGCGCGCGGCGTGGGGCGATCGTCGGCATGGACGGCCACTCCGCCGTCACAGGCGAGCTCGCTGGCGAGGCGCAAAGGTTCGCCCACCTCACCATCGGCGGCAACCGCGTTCGCTGACGGCCCGCCGCGCGCAACGAAAAGGCCGCGACGGCAACCGTCGCGGCCTGGGATCCTGCCACCTGAAGTCCGCGCTCAGAACGTCGGCTTGAACGACTTGCCGGCTGCGGCCTGGGCCTTCTCGAACAGGTGCTGCGTGGCGCGCGTCGACAGATCGAAGAACTCCTTCGTCTGCTCGGCGGCCTGCGCGGCGAACTTCTGGACGAACTCGCTCTGCAGCTTGGCGACCTCGGGCAGCGACTTGGCGGTGGCCATCGCCTGCGCGGCGCTGAAAGCTGCCTCGGCATTGGCGGTCATGTTCTGCACGAGCTTCTCGTTGAGCATCTTGGTGCTGCCCCAGGCGGTATCGGCGATCTCGGTCATGACCTTCGCCCCGTCTTGCGCGGCCGTAGCCGTCTTGGCGTAGAATTCCTTGGAGGCCGCGACGCCCTGCTGGGCGATAGCCTGCACGTTCTCGGGGACGCGAGCGTCCTTGAAGAGCTTCTCGGCTTGGTCGAATGCCTGTTTTCCAAATTGCTGGTTCACGGTCGTATCCATCGGTTGGCGGGCTGGGGGCGGTGACGCCGCGATGGGCGCCTGCACCATATATAGGCAAAGCATTGTGCATTGCAACATGAGTTTGTGCGACGCCGCATCGCACCTGTTTGGCCGGCGGACGCACCTCCTTGGTGGAGGCCATCCCTGTCCGGGAAGCAGTATTGCTCTGGCGCATGATGCAGGGCGCCCCGGGCGATCTAGGATGGCCGCGGCGGCGCCGCTTCCTTGCAACTGCGGGGCTGCCGGGGAGAGGAACGAACATGCGCGACTATCTGGCCTGGCGTCTGGCATTCGGCGTGACCACGCCGTCCACCAACACGGTGGTGCAGCCCGAATACGACGACATGCGACCGCCGGGGGTCACCAACCACCTCGCGCGCATGGTCATCCCCGACATGCCGGTCCGCTCCAACGAGGACTTCGACGAGTCGGTCCGGCTGATCGATCTGGCGCTGGAGGACGCGGTGGACCGGGTGATGGACTGCAAGCCCAACGCCTTCATTCTCGGCATCTCCGCGCTGTCGATCTGGGGCGGCAACCAGCAGTGGTGCGATGACCTGAAGCGCCGCGTCCGCAAGGTGGCCGGCTTCGACATTCCGGTCGCGCTCGCCTCCGACGCCGTCGTGGAAGGCCTCAAGTGCCATGGCATCAAGAAGAAGATCGCGGTGATGGAGCCCTACTATCCATCCATCGAGCCCCGCATGCGCGGCGTGCTGGGTGCGCACGGCTACGAGATCGTCCGCTTCAACCACATGCGCGGCAAGAGCCCCGCCTCCTATTCCATCCTCACCGCGCGCGACATGATCGAGGCCATCAAGTCGATCGACGGCCCCGACATCGAGGCCATCGTGCAGTTCGGCGCCAACCTGCCGATGGCCAAGCTCGCCGACGAGGCCGAGCGCTGGCTCGACAAGCCCGTCATCAGCGTCAACGTCGCCACCTACTGGCACGCCTGCCGCATGAACGGCATCAACGACAAGCTCTACGGCCACACCCAGCTGTTCTCGCGGTTCTAGAGCCGGGTCAGCGTGCGATCACGCTGTCGCGACGTGCCGGCCGCAACCGCCACTGCCAGCCGAGGAAGGCCAGCACCAGAACCACGCCGACGATGTCTGCGAGCGTGCTCGGATAGAACAGGGCAGCCGCGGCGACATACAGGTAGACGCGGGCCGGCCACCCCAGCGGGCCCAGCAGGTAGCCGATCGAGCCGCCGGAGATGGCGACGATCGCCGCCCAGCTGATCGCCACGTGGTAGGCGATCGCCCATGCCGGCCCCTGCAGCATCAGCTCCGGCCGGTACACCATCATGAACGGAATGAAGAACACCGCGCCGGCGATGCGCAGCGCCTGGCCCGCCACCTTCCAGAAGTTCTCGCCGACGATGGTCGCCGCCGCGTAGACCGACGCGCACACCGGCGGCGTGATGGCCGAGAGGATGGCGAAGTAGAAGATGAAGAGATGCGCGGTGAGCGGCGCGAGACCGAGCTTGACCAGGGCCGGGGCGGCGACGGAGGCCGTCAGCAAGTAGGACGCGGTGGTGGGCACGTCCATGCCGAGCATGATGCACAGCAGCGCCGAGATCAGCAGCACGCCGACGAGATAGTCGCCGCCGAATCCGAGCAGAAGCTGGGAGAACTTGACGCCGAGGCCGGACGCCGACAGCACCGTCACCAGCAGCGAGGCGGAAGCCAGCAATACGGCGATCACGATCACGCCCTTGCCGCCGTCGATCAGCCCTTCCCAGATTTTGTCGCCCAATTGCATGCATTCGCGGCCGATATCGCGCGAGCGGCCCTGCCTCACGCACAGGCCGATGCGGCAGAGCACGGCGAGCGCCACCATCACCAGCGTCGCCGCGCCGCCGGCAAGCGTCGGCGTGTAGCCCGAGAACAGCATCCAGGCGAGCAGCAGCAGCGGCCCGAAGGCAGGCAGGGCTTCCATCGACAGGAACACGTCGCGGGCGCGCGGAATGTCTTCGCGCGGCATCGGGTGGAGGCCATTGGCACGCGCGTAGCAGTCGATGCTGAAGTAGATGGCGCTGAAGTACAGGATGGCCGGGATCGCCGCGGCGATGGCGACCGAGGCGTAGGAGATGTTGAGCAGCTCGGCCATGATGAAGGCACCGGCGCCCATCACCGGAGGCATGATCTGCCCGCCCGCCGAGGCGCTGGCCTCGATGCCGGCGGCAAAATCCCGGCGGTAGCCGGCGCGGATCATGGTCGGGATCGTGATCGTGCCGACCGACATGACGTTGGCGACCGCCGACCCGGAGATGGTGCCGAACAGCGCCGAGGTGACGACCGCGACTTTCGCCGGTCCCCCGAACGTGCGGCCGGCGACCAGGGTCGCGGCCTGCATGAACACGTTGCCGGCGCCGATCGCCATCAGCAGCGACCCGAAGATCACGTAGATGGCCACGACCCGCGTGCCGATGTCGGCCATCATGCCGAACAGGCCCTGCGTCGAGGCATAGAGCGTCATCATCGCCGTGTCCGCCGACACGCGCGGCGGCTGCCAGTTTCCGCTGATGACGTAGGTACCGAACAGGTAGAACGCGAGCGAGATGACGGCCATCAGCGGCAGGGACAGGCCGATGGTGCGCCGCGCCGCCTCGAGCGCCGCGAGGATCATGAGCACGCCCATGCTCATGTCGAAGACCGTCAGGTCGTTCATGATGTCCATGAAGCGATCGGCATGCAGCGTCACGTGCAGGCCGCCGTAGATCGCGGCCAGCGCCAGCAGAATGTCGCGGATTGCGGCCATGCGGGCGCGGCTCCAGAGCGCGGCCGCCGACTCCAGGAAGATGAAGCCGACGCCGGCGCCCAGGAACAGCGAGCGCTGCGTCAGCGGCTCGTAGGTGCCGAGCAGCGACGTGCAGAGATGGAACAGCGCGTAGGCGACGATGCAGGCGTCCACCGCTCTTCGGAATGGGCTGCTCCGGCTCGCGGCATCGGCGACGGTTGCTGCCTGGGCATCCATGGGCGCACCTTCCGTAGGATTTCAGCTGGCGGTGCGAACCATCCCGCTCACGGCGCCGACAGCCAGTACTTCTTGGCGCCCGGATGCAGCTTCAGCCCAAGCGTCTCGACCTTGAGCGCCTGCTCTTTGAAGCTCATGTCCTTGAGGTGGGGGAATACGTCGATCAGGAACTGGCGGTTCTCGTTGATGGCCTTGGCGATGGAGAAGGCCGTGGCGTCATCCATCGTTCCTACCCGAGCCGAATAGGTTCCCAGCACGACGGGCGTGGACACGACCCCTTGGCCCGGAATGGTGTTCGCCGGAATATCGGCGAAGTCCACGCCCTTGATCTTGGCGAGGATCGCGCTCTGCTGGTCCTTGTCGAAGGTGAGGTAGCGCATCTGCGTCGAGACCATCAGCTCGCGCAGCGTCGCGTCGAGGCCAGCGCCGACCCCGTATTTGGAGTAGCCGGCAAGCTGCCTGTTTTGCGTACCCTCGACGGCGTCCTGGATGGAGCCCGGCGACCACTGCGGCTCGATACCCAGCAGCTGGAACATCTGGCGCGTGAGCAGCTCGGCGCCGCTGCCGCGGATGCCGGCACTGAACTTCTTGCCTTGGAGGTCCTTGAGTGTCGCGACGCCGGCATCGGCCCGGACGACGAGCTGCAGCGTCACGATATCGTGCACGTACAGGACAGCCAGATCCTCGACAGCCTTGCCCTGGAACGGCCCCGTTCCGCCGAGGGCCTGTATGCTGGTGTCGGCCATGACGAGGCCGAAGTCGATCTCGCCCTTGGTCAAGCGGCGCACGTTGTCCACGCTGGCACCGGTCTCGATCATCGAGACGTTGGCGTTCGGCAGCTCCTTCTTGATCGCCTTCGACATTCCCACGGCCAGCGCATAGTTGCTGGACGTCGCGTTCGTCGAGCCGAAGGTGAGGGTGCTCTTCTGGGCGTTGGCCGGGCCCGTCACACAAAAAGCGGTAGCGAACGCCGCCGCAACGACCACGCAGCGCCCGAAGTGGGCCCAGGCAAGTGCCATTTCCTTCCTCCCGTTGCCGCGCTGTCCGGCGACGCTTCTTGTTGTCGGCTTGGTTGTAGCGCGCCCAGCCTTCGTTACACCGCAACCATATCTGTTGCGATGTCGCCTCGTCCAGGATGGCGCGGGCGAATTGCGGCGCGCCCGGACGCAGACCTTCCATGCACTGCCGCAGCCCTCAGCCGATCAGCGAGCCCTTCGGGTCGGCGGCGATGATGTCGGCTTCGGGCAGACCGAGCTCGCGGCGCACGATGTTGGTGCCGCGCACCAGCGATACCGTCTTGTAGAAGGCGTGCAGGCGGCTCATGCCCTGGCGGCCGAAGCCGCAGTCGGTGGACACGATCAGCCGCTCGGCCGGGATCACCTCCAGCGCGCGGCGGATGAGGGTTGCGACCTCCTCGGGCCGTTCCACCTGCAGGGTGCGGTGGCTGATGACGCCGATGGCGATCTTCTTGTCCTTGCCGATGCCCTTGGCGAAGCTGGCGATCTCGTCGCCGCCGTTGTCGGCCGCCTCGAAGGTGATGACGTCGACGTCGAGCTTGTCGAAGTAGGGCAGGGCCTGCGTGTAGAAGCGCCGCTTGGTCTCCGTGCGCTGCGCGGCGGGGTTGCCCCAGCAGGTGTGGCACCACACCTCCGCCTTCTCGCGCAGGCCGCGCACCTCGCGGTTGAAAGCCTCGACCAGGAAGTCGCCGGTGACCTCCTTGTCGTCGACACCGACCATGCCGTGGATCGCCGGCTCCTCCACCTGGATGACCGGGCAGCCCGCATCCGCCAGCTCGACGAGCTCCTCGTTCATGGCGGCCGACATCGCCATGATGAGATCGCGTCGGTTCTTGTAGTGCACGTCATGCACGCCGGTTGCGACCATCTGGCCGGAGATGGCGCCGAACTTGACCGGCTTGCGGGTCTGTCGCTGCGCCACCTTCCACACGCGCGAGTATTCCAGCGGCCCGCGATGCACGTGGCCGGTAACGTTCGGCAGCACGCGCGTCTCGAGCACCTCGAACATGATATCGCCGGCGGTCTTGTCGCGGCTGGATGCGGTGCGCCCGCGGCCCACGTGGTGGCCTGATAGGCCCTCGAGGCGCTCGGTGGCGTAGGAGAACCACGAGCGCCCGCCCACGTCGCAATCGCACCGCGCATCGCCGTCGGTCAGCAGGTCGAGCCCGGCGCGCGTCTGGTCGGAGAGGTACGCGGAAACCGCATCGGTGTACTGCTCGCGGAAGGCGATATCGGTCATCGCCACCGAGAACGGGCGGCCCTGCAGGTTCTGCACGAACCAGTGCGGACGCGGCAGCGAGCCGGTGATGGTGGTGAGCAGCGGGTGGTCCTTCGAGACGGTCAGCATGGAGCGCTCCGATCCGGGGCCGGTCAGCGGCCCTTCGTTGCGCTCTTTAGCCTCGCAGCCGGACGACGGCAATGTGGCACACCGGTCAGTCTCGCGGGGCCCGACCGTCCCAGTCGCAGGCGCGCAGGATGTCCCGCGCGAGGTTGGGTCGATCGAGCCCGCGGCGCGCGAGCTCCGCATCGGAAAGCCGGCTGAGCTCCTCGTACATGGCCGCCGCATCGTAGTAGTCGGCGCAGGTCCTGAGCCAGGCGGAGGCGCGCGCCCGCAGGCGCCGGTACAGGCCGTACCTGGCCGATGCACGCCCGATGACCACGGGACGTGACGCGGAGAAACGTGCATAGGTCGTCATCGTGTCACCCATGGATGGGCCCTGAGGGCTCTTGCAGTTGCGACCCAGCAAGGCCGAAGGCCGTGATCGCCGGCCGTCGTCTTCGCTCCATGGGAAGCTGCGCCCGCTCGCGTCATCGGGGCGTGAAGGCAGCGTGACCTCGACCCGCGCGACACGGCGGCCCCGTCTCCGATCGAAGCATTTCGCTTCGGTCACGCAACGTGTATCTCGCTCTCGAGAGCCATGATGAGGGCAGGATTCACGCTTCAGCCGCCGCGGTGCGACCGAGGCAAAGTGATGCAATCCGACGCGATCCTGCTCTAGTATTGGAGACGGTGGGTCCGCCGGAGGCCTGCGGCGTCCGTCGATGGACGGGAAGCGACGGTGCGGCGCGCAATCGCAAGGGAAGCCATGGGACCGCTCGAAGGAATTCGCATCATCGACCTGACCTCGATGCTGTCGGGGCCGTGGGCCACGATGATCCTGGCCGACCAGGGCGCCGACGTGATCAAGGTCGAGGAGCCGCGCGCGGGCGATCACACGCGCTCCTACGGCAACCGGAGAAATGGCTTCTCCGCCTCGTTCCTGAACCTCAACCGCAACAAGCGCTCGGTCGCCATCGACCTGAAGGCGCCCGAGGGCGTCGCGCTCTTGAAGCGGCTGGCGGCCACCGCCGACGTTCTGGTCCAGAACTTCCGGCCTGGCGTGGTCGAGCGGCTCGGCATCGACGAGGCGGCGATCCGCGCGGTCGCGCCGGCCATCGTCTACGTCTCGATCAACGGCTTCGGCGAGAAGGGCCCCTATGCCGGGAAGCCGGTCTACGATCCGATCGTGCAGGCCTTCTCGGGGCTCACGACGGTGCAGGCGGGCTCCGACGAGCAGCGCCCGCGCCTCATCCGCACGGTGCTGCCGGACAAGCTGACGGCCGTCACCGCCGCCCAGGCGATCTCAGCCGCGCTGGTGGGACGCCTGAAGACCGGCAAGGGGCAGCACGTGCGCCTCTCCATGCTCGACGCGGTGCTGGCGTTCCTGTGGGCCTCCGACATGGGCGCGCAGACCTACGTGGGAGAGACGGTCTCCCCGCGCACGGCAGCGAGCTTCATCGACCTGATCTACGAGACCAAGAACGGGTTCATGACCGCGGCCGTCATGACCAACAAGGAATGGGCGGCGCTGACGCGGGCGCTGCAGCGCCCCGAGTGGCTGGAGGACCCGCGCTTCGCCACCCCGGCGGCGCGCGACCAGAATATCGACGCGCGCCTGCAGATGACGCAGGAGGTGCTCAAGACGCGCACGACCGAGGAGTGGCTGGAGCGGTTGGAGGCGGAGCAGGTTCCCTGCGCGCCGGTGCTGACGCGCGACCAGGTCATCGCGCACCCGCAGATCGCCGCCAGCGGCATCCTGCTGGAGAGCGACCACCCCGTTGCCGGCCGCTTGCGGCAGACGCGCACCGCGGCGCGGTTCGCGACGCCAACCGTGATCCGCCATGGCGCCCCGCGCCTGGGCCAGCACAGCACCGAGGTGCTGGCGGATCTCGGCCTGTCCGCCGCCGACATCGCCGCCCTGCGCCGGCAGGGCGTCGTCGGCCCGGAATGACGAGTCTTCCCGTGCCCGAGGTCGGTGTGCGCGCAAGGAGGGATGGATGGCGAAGGTCGACGACCTGAAGGCAATGATCGCCGACGCGGAGAGCATCGTCGCCTTCACCGGTGCCGGCATCTCCACCGAGTTCGGGCATTCCGGACTACCGCTCCCCCGGTGGCATCTGGACCAAGTTCCGGCCGATCGACTTCGGGGACTTTCTCGCCTCCGCCGAGGCCCGCCGGGAGACCTGGCGGCGCAAGTTCGCCAGCCACGAGGTGCTGCAGAAGGCGACGCCCAACGCCGGACACCGGGCGCTGGCCCGGCTGGTGGAGCAGGGCAAGATGGCCGCCGTCATCACGCAGAATATCGACGGGCTGCATCAGTCGTCCGGCGTGCCCGACGACAAGGTCATCGAGCTGCACGGCAACGCCACCTACACGACCTGCCTCGATTGCCGCCGGCGCTACGAGCTCGATTGGGTGCGCGATATCTTCGCCATCGACGAGCGGCTGCCGTTGTGCACGGCCTGCGGAGGCATGATCAAGACGGCCACGATCTCCTTCGGCCAGTCGATGCCGGAGGCCGAGATGCAGCGGGCGCAGGCGGCGACGCTGGGCGCGGACCTCTTCATCGTGCTCGGCAGCTCGCTGGTGGTGTATCCCGCGGCCGGCTTTCCGACGCTTGCCAAGCGCAACGGATCACGCCTCGTGATCGTCAATCGCGAGCCTACCGACCAGGACGAGATCGCCGACCTCGTGATCAACGCCGAGATCGGCGCAACGATGAGCCGGGCCGTGGGCGTGAACTGACGGCGCCTTTGGGACCACGGGCAGGGCAGGAGGATTGCGTCATGACGGCATCGCCGGCGACCGCTGCGGAGCGCTTCCGCGACCGCAATATCACGTTTGCGAACGGCAGCGTGGGGCAGAACATCGACATCCCCTCGGCCAATCCCAGGAACTACTACCAGGCCATCAGCCGGCCCGCCGAGATGGAGGCCGTGACGATCGACGGCAAGCTGTTCCTGCCGCCGGGCGCATCCGGCAAGGGACGGTTGCCGCTGGTCATCGTGGTGCCGGGCAGCCTGGGCGTCGCGCCCTCGCACGTCGGGCACGCGGAGAGGTTCACCGACATCGGCATCGCCGCCTTCGTGCTCGATCCGTTCGGGGCGCGCGGCATCGGCTCCACGGTCGCCAACCAGACGCAGTATTCGTTCGCCGCCAGCGCCTGGGATGTGCTCGCCGCCTGGAAGGTGCTGAGCGCCCGCGGCGACATCGATGCCGGGCGGATCGGCGCGCAGGGACACAGCCGCGGCGGCTCGGCCGTGCTGACGGCGGCGGCGCGCCGTTTCGCCGATCCCGCGATCGGCGCGGGGCGCGGGCTGCGGGCCGTGCTCGCCGGCTATCCCTGGTGCGGCCACCAGTTCCTCAACCCGAGCGTGGGCACGACCGAGGTGCGCGTTCTGATCGGCGATCGCGACGACTGGTGCTCGCCCATGCAGGTGCAGGGCCACGTGCAGGCCATGCGCCTGGCGGGTGCCAAGGTGAGCATGCGGATCTTCGCCGGCGCCGCGCACAGCTTCGATCGGGACAACACGCCTCTGCAGCGCATCGCGGAGGCCTCCGTATCGCCCGGCGCGCCCACCATGTACCTCGCCGACGACGGCGCTTTCTTCCATCCGCTCGAGAGCACGCCGCGGCCGGAGCTGGTCGACCGCGACCTGATGGTCTACGGCCTCAAGGCCGGCTACGGCAGCAAAGGCGCCCACATCGGCGGCAGCAACGATCTCGCCGCGCTGTTCCGCGCCGACATGATCGCGTTCTGGCGGCGGACGCTGCTCGGTTGACGCGCCGCGGGCGAGGGACACTCTATCGCCGAGCACTCGACCCGGCCCTGAGCCTGTCGAAGGGCGCGAGGCATGCGCCAGTCGTGCTTCGACAAGCTCAGCACGGGGGCGGCGGTCTCGGCACCCGGTTGCCGGCCTCAATCCAGCTCCAGGCCGTCCATGCCGGAGTTCTTGCGCACCTTGGCGATCATCTCGCGCACCAGCGATCCGGCCTCGGCGGGGTCGGCCACCTGCGGCACCTCGGCGCCGCGCCGCCAGCCCTCGCAGACGCCGATGCGGCCCATGCCGGCCTGGATCACGCGGCCGGTGATGTCCTGCGCCTCTTCGCTGGCGAGATAGACGACCGTCGGCGAGACCCACTTCGGGTCGCGGACGGCGGCCTCCTCGGGCGTCAGCTGGCGCAGGCCCTCCGTCATGCGCGTCAGCGCGGTCGGAGAGACAGCATTGACGGTGACGCCGTAGCGGCGCAGCTCGCGGGCGGCGATGATCGTGAAGGCGGCGATGCCGGCCTTGGCGGCGCCGTAGTTGGTCTGCCCGACGTTGCCGTAGATGCCCGACGTGGAGCTGGTATTGATGATGCGGCCCTTGACCGGCCCGCCGATCTTCTTGCTCTCGTCGCGCCAGTAGGCTGCGGCGTGGCGCGAGGGGGCGAAGGTGCCCTTCAGGTGCACCTGGATCACCGCGTCCCACTCGCTCTCGTCCATGTTGGTGAGCATGCGGTCGCGCAGGATGCCGGCGTTGTTGATGAGGATGTCGAGCTTGCCGAAATGGGCGATGGCCGCGTCGATCATCGCCTTGGAGCCCTTCCAGCTGCTGACGTCCTCGCCGTTGGTGATCGCCTCGCCGCCGGCCTTCTTGATGGTGGCAACGACCTCGTTGGCGGGCGAAGCATCCTTCCCCGCTCCGCCCAAGTCGGCACCGATGTCGTTGACCACCACCTTGGCGCCGTGCGCCGCCAGCAGCAGGGCATGCTCGCGGCCGACGCCGCGTCCCGCACCCGTAACAATCGCAACCCGACCCTCGCAAAGACGGCTCATGGCATGCTCCTCCCGACTAGCACCTCAGCTCTCGTCGTATTCAGTTTGTTTCGCGAGCGCGCCTCGCGCAAGATAGGAGGACAACAACGCATAGGAGGACCCCGTGGCCGAGGGAGCACGACCCCTGCCGGCGCCGACGCCGGAGACCAAGCATTTCTGGGAGGGCACGAAAGCCGGTGAGCTGCGCCTGCAGCGTTGCGACGCTTGCCGCCACACCTACTTCCCGCCGCGGCCGTTCTGCCCGAAATGCGCCTCGCGCAAGGTGTCGGTGGTCAAGTCCGGCGGCAAGGCCAAGCTCTTCAGCTACGTCATCCACCATCGCCCGGCGCCGGGGTTCACGCCGCCCTACGCCATTGCGGTGGTCGAGCTGGACGAGGGCCCGCGCATGATGACCAACATCGTGGACTGCCCGCAGACGCCGGAGGCACTGGTGCTGGACATGGCCCTCGAGGTGACGTTCGAGAGGCAGAGCGACCAGATCACCCTGCCCTTCTTCAAGCCGGCTTCGGCCAGGTGACGCGAGGCAACCCATGAAACCCAAATCCGTTGCCGTCGTCGGCGCCGCCGAGACCACCGATCTCGGCGTCATCCCCGGCCTGTCGCAGATCCAGCTGCACGCCGACGCGGCCCTCAACGCGCTTGCTGACGCCGGCCTGAAGCCGTCGGACATCGATGGCATCGCCACCGCCGGCGAGACGCCGACCACGATCGCGCACTATCTCGGCATCACGCCGACATGGGTGGACGGCACGGCCGTCGGCGGCTGCTCGTTCATGATCCATGTGCGCCACGCCGCTGCCGCCATCAACGAGGGCCTGTGCAAGACCGTGCTCATCACGCACGGCGAGAGCGGCAAGTCGCGCGTCGGGGCGACGCCGCGGCCGCCGTATCCGGCAAGTCTCGCCGGCCAGTTCGAGGCGCCGTTCGGCGTGATGGGCCCGCCGACCATGTTCACGGTGCCGGTGCTGCGCTACATGAAGACCTACGGCATCACCGAGGAGCAGATCGCCATGGTGTCGGTGGTGCAGCGCGAGTGGGCGGCGAAGAATCCGCGCGCGACCTTCAAGGAGCCGATCACGGTGGCGGACGTGCTCAAGTCGCGCATGATCGCCTGGCCGTTCCGCATCCTGATGTGCTGCCTGGTCACCGACGGCGGCGGCGCGCTGATCCTGACCAGCGCCGAGCGGGCCAAGGACTTCCCGCAAAAGCCGGTCTACATCGTCGGCACCGGGGAGAGCGTCGAAAGCCCGATGGTCAGCCAGATGGAGGACTTCACGTCCTCGCGCGCGTTCCGCGTGTCGGGCAAGAAGGCCTTCGACGAAGCCGGCATCAGGCACGGCGACGTCGATCACCTGATGATCTACGACGCATTCGCGCACCTGCCGCTCTATGGTCTGGAGGACCTCGGCTTCTGCAAGCCGGGCGAGGCCGCGGCCTTCATCGGCGGGCGCAACACGGCGCCGGGCGGCAAGCTGCCGCTCAACACCAACGGCGGCGGCCTCAGCTACATGCACTCCGGCATGTACGGCATGTACGCGCTGCAGGAGAGCGTGCGGCAGATGCGGGGAACGGCGGCGGCGCAGGTGCCGGGCGCCAAGCTCTCCGTATGCCACGGCGTCGGCGGCATGTTCGCGGCCAGCGGCACCATCGTGTTCAGCAACGAGCGGGGATAGAAGCTCCGCCGCATTGGGGAGACGTCCATGAGCTACGATGCGCCCTTCGCGGGGCTCAAGGTGGTCGACCTGAGCCAGGGCGTGGCCGGCCCCTACTGCGGCATGCTGCTGGCCCAGCACGGTGCCAACGTCATCAAGGTCGAGCCGATCGGCGAGGGCGACTGGGCTAGGACGCTGGGCCGCCGCTACGGCGGCCACACCGCCTATTCGATCCCGGCCAACTTCGGCAAGCGCTCGATCGCCCTCGATCTCAAGTCGGATGCCGGCAAGGAGGTGCTTTGGCGCCTGATCGCCGGCGCCGACGTGCTGCTGGAGGGCTACCGGCCTGGCGTGCTCGACCGGCTCGGCTTCGGCTACGAGGCGGTATCGAAACGCGAACCGCGCATTCTCTATCTTTCGGTTTCCGGCTTCGGCCAGACCGGGCCGCTGTCCGGCCGGCCGGCAATGGATCCGGTGCTGCAGGCCTTCACCGGCCTGATGATCGACAACAAGGGCGAGGACGGCATTCCCCATCGCGTGCCGTTCGTCGCCATCGACATGTCGACCGCTCTCTACGCCTTCCAGGCGCTGTCCGCCGCGCTCTATGCGCGCCGCGACGAAGCCAAGGGGCGCCGCATCGAGGTCAGCCTGCTGCAGACCGCGAGCGCCATCCAGGTGATCCGGATGATGATGGTCTACCTCGAGGGCGAGCAGATCCGGCGCGCCATGCCGAGCGGGGTCTTCAAGACGGAGGATGGCTGGCTGCAGTTCCTGGTGGTGCGCAACGAGCACTGGGTGAAGCTCTGCAACGTCGTCCTGGGGACGCCGGAGCTTGCCGCCGATCCGCGCTTCGTCAACGAGGAAGCGCGCATGAGCAACGAGGCGGAGTTGATGGGCATCGTCCGCGCGGCGATTGCCGGGAAGCCGACGGCCTACTGGACGGGGCTGCTGCGCGAAGCCGACATCATGCACGAGCGGCTCAACACCTTCCGCGAGTTCCTCAAGCAACCGCAGGCGGAGGCCATCGATCTGATCAGCTGGCTCGAGATCGCCGGCGCGCCCGAGCCGGTTCCCGTGCCAAACGTGGCAGGCATCGCTCCGCTCACCCAGGGCACGCCGCGCGGCACGACGCCCGTGCTCGGCCAGCACACGGCGGAGGTGCTGCGCGACCACGGGTTCTCGGCCGCCGACGTCGACTGCACTGATCGAGCGCAAGGTCGTGTCGCAAGCGTAGGGTGCGCCGGTGGAGCCGACGCATCCGGGGCAGACCCGACACACGTGGCGATCTCGACGGGCGTTGGGTCTGCGCTTCGCTTGAGCCAACCTACGCCCTCTTCAGAAACTCCAGCAGCAGCTTGGTGGTGGCCTCAGGCTGCTCCTGCTGCACCCAGTGGCCGGCGCCGTCGACGAGATGGCAGGCGAGCATGCGCGTGCAGACCTTGCCCTGCATGCGTTCGAATACGCCGGGCGCCTGGTAGACGCCCCAGTCGCTCTTGCCGGAGATGAAGCACGACGGCTGGTCGATGGTGCGGCCCGCGAACACTTCCAGCTCGGACTCGAAGCGGCCGCTAGTGCGGACGCGGTAGTTCTGCAGGCCGCCCTGGAAGCCGGTGCGGCCGTATTCGGCGGCGTACACGGCAAGCTCCGCGTCGGGCAGCCACGTGCAGGTGGCGATCTCGGCGGCGCTCGGCATGTGCGGCGCCACCGACTGCGGCATGGTCTTGTCCAGCTCCATCACGTAGTAGGTCGGCATCTTGCCGAGCTCGGTGGCGATCCAGCCCTCGAGCTTGTGCGGCTTGTTCGCCTTCCAATCCGCGCTCTTGTGATGGTAGTAGGCGCGCAGGAAGGCGTGGATGCCCTGCGGGCAATCAGTCATGTCGGCGTTGGCGGGGCGCGTGGAATAGTACCAGTGGTAGTGCTTGCGCGGGGGCGTCAGCGCGGCGAGATCGTCGTGGATGGTGGGGCCGGACTTCGGCGCGGCAGGCAGCGCGTCTGCGGTGGCGAACGGGATCGCAGGCGGCCCCGGGAACGGCGCGCTCATCAGCGTGACGGTGCGGAAGATGTCCGGCCGCACCAGCGCGCACCAGCCGGAGACCGGCGAGCCGTAGTCGTGTCCGACCACGCCGGCGACGGAGCGGTAGCCGAGCGCCGATACGAGGCCGACGATGTCGCGCACCGTGTTGAGCATGCGGAACGAGGCGAGGTCGCCATCGTAGTCGCCGTCCCAGCCGGTGGTGCGGCCGTAGCCGCGCAGGTCGGGGGCGACGACGTGATAGCCGGCCGCCGCCAGTGGCACCATCACCTTGCGCCAGCTGTACGCGAGCTCCGGGAAGCCATGCAGAAGCAGCAGGCATGGCCGGCCCTTCTCCTCGAAGCCGGCCTCCAGCACGTGCATCCGCAGGCCATTGATGTTGTCGACGAAGCGCGCACGGATGCCACGCGGCAGCGTCGGCGTGCTGAGCGGCTCGATCATGTTTCCTCCAACTCTGCCCATTCTCATCACGGCTCAAGATCGAATCCTACGACGGCTCGTGTGTGCTCCCCTCCCCCTTGTGGGAGGGGTTGGGGGTAACAGGCAATGGTGACGCCCACGTTTTCACCCCACCCCTAGCCCCTCCCCATCAAGGGGAGGGGAACCTCTCGAGGCTGTCTCAAGGTGGTGCGATCGCACTCACTCCAGCGTCGCGCTGGCTTGCATGGCGATGGTGCCGGAGGGCGTCAGCGCCCACACCTCGCAGGCGGAGCCATCCTGGGTCGGGCGGCCGACGAGATCGTAGGGCGCGGTGTCGAACAGCGGTGCGCGGGCGCGCATGTCGAAGGTGCGGATCGCGCGACCGGGATTGTTGTCGCGCACGAAATTGATGAGCACGGTCTGCGTGAACGGTCCGTGCACGACGAGGCCGGGGTAGCCCTCCACCTCCATCGCGTAGGGGCGATCGTAGTGGATCCGGTGCGGGTTGCCGGTCAGCGCCGAGAGGCGGAAGAGGTTGACCGGGCCGGGCGTGATCGTCTGACGCCAGGGCAGACCCGCGGGAGCCTCGTCGCGCTTCGGGATCCCACTCTTGGCCCCCGGCTTGACCTCCTCGCGGAACACCGTGTCGGCGTCTTCGGTGACAGCAAGGCCGCGCGGCGTGAAGATGCGGCGCGTCTGCGTGGTGACGATCAGGGTTCCGGTGCTGCCCTCGCGCACCTGCAGGTCCTTGAGCTCGGTCTCGCGGCGCAGGCGGTCGCCCACCAGGATCGGGGCATGGAAGGTGAAACGGGAGCCGGCATACATGCGGCGCGGCAAGGGGATCTGCGGCAACACGCCGGCGCCCATGGGCAGGCCGTCCGCGGCGAGAGTCGCGGTCGGAGCCGACGAGAGGAAATAGCCGATGTGCCAGCCCGGCGGCACCGGCTGCCCTTCCTGCGGCGCAGCCTCCTTGCGGTCGAACGTGGCAACAATGGCCCGCAGCGGCGCCTCGGTCGCCACGTCCTCGTCGCTGATTCGCGTGCCGATGTGCCGGCGCAGCCCGGCGATGTCGATGGCCGTCATGGTTTTATCCCTTCGCAACTCGAGGTGTCATGCCGGGGCTTGTCCCCGGCATCCAGCCGTCAACAGGCTCCGGAGCAAGCTGCGGGATGGATCCCGGCGACGAGCGCCGGGAGGACACGTTGTGCGTAGAAGCGCGCGACATGGACAATTCCGCTACTTCTTCTTGCCGGTCGGCAGCTGGCTGAAGGGCAGCTCCTTGTCGACGCGCACATCGGGCGGCAGGCCGAGCACGCGCTCGGCGATGATGTTGCGCATGATCTCGTCCGACCCGCCGGCGATGCGCGAGGACGGCGAGGTCATCAAGGTCTGCTGGAAGGTGGCGGCGAGCGGCGCCAGCTCCGGATCGGTGAGGATGCCGCCCTGCTCCATCAGGTCCATGCCGAAGGCCGCGATGCTCTGCAGCTTGGCGCCGTTGACGAGCTTGCCGATTGACGATTCCGGCCCCGGCGTATCGCCCCGCGAGAGCGCCGTCATGGTGCGGAAGTGCGAGTACTTCAGGCCCTGGCTCGACACGTACCAGTCGGCAAGCTTGTCGCGCACGGCTTCGTTCTTCATGGCCGGACCGTCGTCGAGCTCGACCTTGCGGGCCAGCTCGAAGATGTCCTCCACGCCGACGCCGTGGCGGCTCCCGATGGTGTAGCGCTCGTTCATCAGCGTGGTCAGCGATACCTTCCAGCCGTCGCCGGGCTTGCCCAGGCGCTGGCTGTCGGGGATGCGCACGTCGGTGAAGAACACCTCGTTGAAGTGCGACTGGCCGGAGATCTGCTTGATGGGCCGGATCTCGATGCCGGGCGACTTCATGTCGAGGAAGAAATAGGTGAGCCCCTTGTGCTTGGGCGCGGAGAAATCGCTGCGCGTCACCAGCACGCCGAAGTCGCAGTAGTGCGCGCCGCTAGTCCAGATCTTCTGGCCGTTGATGACCCAATCGTCGCCGTCGCGCTCCGCGCGCGTGCGCAGGCCCGCAAGGTCCGAGCCGGCGGCCGGCTCGGAGAACAGCTGGCACCAGACCTCCTCGCCGCGCAGCGCCTTGCGGGCGTAACGGTCGCGCTGTGCCTGCGTGCCCCAGGTGCACAGGGTCGGGATGCACATGCCGAGCCCGATGTCGAACAGGCCGCGCGGCACGGCGTACTTCGACTCTTCCTGGTCGTAGATCACCTGCTGGATGGCGGTGCCACCGCGCCCGCCCCAGTCCTTCGACCAGGTGATGCCGGCATAGCCGGCGTCGGCCTTCCTGGCCTGCCAGTCCTTCGCCTTCTGGCGGAACTCGGGGCTCTCGTTGCCGGCGCGGTAGACCATGCCGGCACCGGGCTCGCGCCGCTTGGCGTTTTTGTCAAGGAAGGTGCGGGCGCCGGCGCGGAACTCGGCTTCTTCGGGAGTGTCGTCGAAATCCAAGGCAACCTCCTCACAATGGGGCGTTGGCCGTCTCGAGCTGGGTGATCAGTCGATCCTTCCAAGCCCGTGTGCTGCCGAGCACGAGCGAAAGCAGCTTGGCGCGGCGGTAGTAGAGGTGGCAATCGAACTCCCAGGTGTAGCCCATGCCGCCGTGCACCTGGATGTTCTCCTTGGCCGCCAGGTAGAAAGCCTCGTTGGCCGAGATGCGCGCGGCAGCGGCGGCGACGGGAAGCTCCGGCGCGTTACGGGCGAGCGCCCAGGCGCCGTAGTAGGCGTTGGAGCGCGCCAGCTCGGTTGCGACGTAGACGTCGGCCAGCTTGTGCTTGATGGCCTGGAACGAGCCGATCGGGCGGCCGAAAGCGTAACGCTCCAAGGCATAATCGCGCGCCATCTCGAGGGACCGTTGCGCGCCGCCGACCTGCTCGAAGGCGAACAGCACGGCGGCGCGATCCTGCACGCGCCTGAGCAGCGCTTCGCCTTCACCGGGCGCGCCGAGCGGCTCGGCGGGCGTGCTGTTGAAGGCGATGCGGGCATGCGAGCGGCTGGGATCGATCGTCTCGACGGTCGCGCGGGTAATGCCGGCTCCCTTCAGGTCGGCGATGGTCAACACCGGCCCACGCTCGCCCTGCGCGACGACGACGGCGACATCGGCCACGTCGCCATCGGGTACCGGCAGCTTCTCGCCGCTGAGCAAGCCGTTGCGGAAGGTGGTGCGCAGCTTGCGGACATCGGCCTTGCCGGGACCCTCGGCGAGCGCCAGCGTGCCGATGATCTCCCCGCTCGCCAGCCTGGGCAGCCACGTCTTCTTCTGCGCCTCGCTGCCGCCGGCGATGATGGCTTCGCTGGCGAGGTAGACCGATGAGGAGAACGGCACCGGCGCCAGCACGGAGCCCAGCTCCTCGGCCAGCACGCACAATCCGAGATGGCCGAGGCCGGCGCCGCCGTACTCTTCGGGGATCGCGGCGCCGGTCCAGCCCATGGCGGCGATCTCCTTCCAGAGCGCCTTGTCGCAGGGCTCGGCCCCTTCGAGGATGTGCCGTACCGCCTTCGACGGACAGCGCTCGCGCAGGAATTTTCGGGCCTGCTCGCGCAGCTCCTTCAGGTCGTCGCTGAAATCGAAATTCATGTCGTGCGCTCCGCCCCTGCGCCGCACCATCGTAGCTTCGGGCTTGTACGGCGAGCCCGCGTGCTGCGGTCGGGTCCAGCTTAGAGCAAGTCGTCGTTGGAACGCCATGGCGAGTTTGGTACGCCCGAACTCCCGAACTCCCGGTCGGGCCTTGGCCGGATCAATCCATTCGCCGCGCTCCACGCTTGCGGACGGCTGGATCTGGATGGCAAGCATGACGATCGCCGAGGGTCGGCGGAATCGCATCGGTGGGGAGGAGCACTTCGACATGATCCACGCGCTCGATCACATCGTCGTTGCGGCACCCTCGCTCGAAGCGGCCGTGGCGGACTACGAGCTGCTGCTCGGCCGCCGCGCCGATAGGCCCGATGCCGGCGGCGGCGCGCCGCGGGCTTCGATCCAGCTCGCCAACGCGAGGCTCGAGCTGACCTCGGCGACCGCTGGCGACGGACTGTCGGCACTCGCCTTCGCCGTCGCCGATCTCGGCAAGGCAGGGCAGCTGCTCGAGCGGCGCGCTCTGCCGCCGTCGCGAAGCGACGACGGGCGCGTCCTGCGTATCGCCTCCGAGGTCACGCATCGGGTTCCCCTGCTGCTCGTCGAGCGCGCGCCCGGAGCCATATCGCCGTCGCAGGCATCGGGCGAGGAGGACGCGACAGTGACGGGCCTGGACCACATCGTCATCCGCTCGCCCAATCCCGAGCGCGCAGTCGCCCTCTACGCGGGCCGCCTCGGGCTCAGCCTGCGTCTCGACCGCAGCGAGCCGGCCTGGGGCGTGCGGCTTCTTTTTCCGCTGCGGCGATCTCGTCGTCGAGGTGGCGCACGACCTCAAGGCCGGGATCGGCGACGGTCCCGATCGCCTGTGGGGACTCTCCTGGCGCGTGTCCGACATCGCCAAGGCGCACGCGCGGATGCGGGCGGCGGGGATCGACATCTCCGAACTGCGCGTGGGCCGGCGCCCGCACACGCGGGTATTCACCGCCAAGAGCCACACCGCAGGCGTGCCGACGCTGGTGATCGGTGCGGATCCACGGCAGATCGTCCTGCCGTCGCATCCGCTTTCCCAAGCATAATTACCGGCGAAAGATCGCCGATTGCATCGGGCGCATCTGCCTCAGGCGAACCGGCGTTACCGTGAGAGCCGGAACAGCGCGGAACCGCTGCTGCTGGTCAGCCGTACGCTCTGGCTGTTGCCGCTGACGACGACGAAAATCGTGCCGGAGATGTCGTAGTCGGCGTTGTGGAAGTTGCCGCGGTACCTGTTCTCGCCCACGCGGTGCACTGTCGCGGTCTGCGCGGCCTTGCCCGACGCAGTCGCGCAGGTGGCCTGCATGGCGTAGCTGTCCTTGGACCGGCGCTGGTAGTGCGCGCGACAGCGCGCACGCTCCCTCGACCCCGTCGCTGCAAAGGCAACCTCGCCGCCGCCGCTCCAAGATCCTTCCAGTCCCGGCTCGGTCTTGGTCTCCTTGACTGGCTCGGCCTTGCCTTTGCCGGCGGTGTCCGATTGGCCGATGCCGGGACCGGCCAGCCCGAACATTGCCAGCGTCACGGCCACCGCGCACGCGGAGAGCTGCGCCAGCCGCGTTGCCGTCCGGCGGCCCGCGGTTGCGCCCGGCTGGGCACACGCTATCGAACGATCAAACGGTCGCGAATTCATCACCGATCTCCTGCGGAGGATCATGGCCCCGGCAAACGGCAGCCGGAATATAGGACGGACGGGCCCGATATGCATCCGCCTATCGCCATGCGAGGTACCCCTCGCAACTGTTCTTGGCTATGCAGTGGTTAACACACATCAGCAGACGATCCATAGTCTATCCGCGCGCGAGCACCTGACCCAGCAGCTTCAGAAGCTGCTCGCGTCCGCCGGGATCCAGTCGGGCGTCGAGCCGCACCTCCAGCTGCGCATCGATTCGGTCGGCGCGCGCCAGCATCTGCGCTCCCGCTTCGGTCAAAAAGAGGGCGTAGGAGCGGCGGTCTTTGGGCGTGGGGCTGCGACGAGCCAGCCCACGGCGCTCCAGGCCATCGAAGAGGGCGACGAAGTTCGCACGCTGGATGCCGAGTGCCCCGGCCACGTCTGACTGCTTCGAGCCGGGCGCATGCTGGAGCAGGACCAGCACGCTGTACTGGGCAGGCCGCAGCTCCAGCTCGGCGAAGGCTGTGATGATCTCGTCGAACACGGCGAGCTGCGCGCGCCTGAGCGCGTATCCGACCTTGCCGGCCAGCGGGCCAACGCCGATGCGGTTGTCAGCCGCGGCACAGGGGGCAGCATCGGCATCGGATTGCGTGCTCATTTGCCTCCGGACGAGCGCACCCTCGATCAGTTATAGCCTATGATAATTATCTGCCACTACAACCTTGTGTGATCGCGGCGCTAGCGCGTCGTGCACACCCAACGCGCGACGGCGCACCCCCCACTGTTACGCCGGCATACGTCCAACGCCCTGCGCTCGGCGCTGCTGCGTTCCGTTGCCCATGCCGTCCCATATCCGTTTGGCCCGATGGCGAGTGCGCCGCAAGCGTTGCGGAACCACAAGGGTATGATGCAGTCGCTGGCCTTGGCTCTGCACCCCGAGAGCGCCTCTCGCTCGGCCGCGCCTCGGGATGGGTAGTCGTAGGACCAACCGTAGGCCTTGGTCGACGGCGAATAGGCGATGGCGCCATAGTTCTCGGCAGCCGCTTCGCCGGAGCCCGCGCAAAGCAGAAGCAGGCCAGCCAGCACATAAGCTCGCATGTCGTCTCCCCACCCCCCATTCGCAACCGGCCCTCAGGCCGGTCGACAGCAATGTCGCAGCATGCGATCCGGCGCAAGGGGTGTCCCTGACGTCGGCGCCGTAGCCTTTGTTGCGCCGGGCCGATGAGGCGCATAGCTTGCTTCGCCAAGGGGACTAACGAACTCCCGATCCATTCTGGACAAGCGGGCGGCTTCGCGGTCGCGCGGACCATCGGGAGTCGGCCGGCTGCAAATCAAACGACGGAGGAACGCAATTCATGCGCGCATGGGGGGATGGAGACCGCGAAGGCTTCGGGCAGCCCGCGAGCCGCGAAGAAAAGCACCCGCATCGGCGCCGGGGCCGCCGAATCGGCTTCGGCGCGGCCGGCCCGGCATTGCTTTGCCTGATCGTGCCGACGATGGCCGCGGCCGCGCCTGCCGAGCCGCTCTACGTCGCCGGCATTCCCGTCGATTTCATCCTGTTCGCGCTGACGCTGCTCGGCGTGGCGCTGTTCCACCACCACACGCTGCAGGTCGCGCTGACCGGCCTTGCCGCGATCACGCTCTACAAGCTCGGCTTCACCGGCTTCAAGGACAGGCCCGGGCTTGCCGGGCCTCGCGCGTGCACCTGCAGCACGAGTGGGTGATCCTCGCCAACCTGTTCCTGCTGCTGATGGGCTTCGCGCTGCTCTCGCAACCACTTCGAGAAGAGCCGGGTGCCCGGCGATGCTGCCGCGCTTCCTGCCCGACGACTGGAAGGGCGGCTTCGTGCTGCTGGTCATCGTCTTCGTGCTGTCGAGCTTCCTCGACAACATCGCCGCGGCGCTGATCGGCGGCACCATGGCGCGGCACGGTGTTCCGCGGCAAGGTGCACATCGGCTATCTCGCCGCGATCGTCGCCGCCTCGAACGCCGGCGGCTCGGGCAGCGTGGTCGGCGACACCACCACCACGATGATGTGGATCGACGGCGTCAGCCCGCTCGACGTGCTCGAGGCCTTCATCGCCGCGGGCGTCGGCGCTGGTCGATCTTCGGCATCCCGGCGGCGCTGCAGCAGCAGCGCTACTCGCCGATCATGAAGGACGCGCCGGCGGGCGTGCGCGATCGACTGGGCGCGCGTGCGCATCGTGGCGCTTCATCCTGGTCGCCGCGATCGTCGCCAACGTCGTCGTCGAACCTGCAGTTTCCGCGAGCTGCTCGGACCACTTCCCGTTCATCGGCGTCGGCCGTCTGGGTCGCGATCCTGGTCGCGGCGCCGCTGCGCCGGCCGGACTGGGACGCTGCTGCCCGAGACCTTCAAGGGCAGCGATCTTCCTGCTGTCGCTGGTCACGTGCGCCTCGATGATGCCGGTGGAGAAGCTGCCCGCCGCCTCGTGGCAGACCGCGCTCGGCCTCGGCTTCGTCTCGGCCGTGTTCGACAACATTCCGCTGACCGCGCTCGCGCTGCAAGCAGGGCGGCTACGACTGGGGCTTGCTCGCCTATGCGGTCGGCTTCGGCGGCTCGATGATCTGGTTCGGCTCGTCGCGCCGGCGTGGCGCTCTCCAACATGTATCCGGAGGCGAAGTCGGTCGGTCGCTGGCTGCGGCACGGCTGGCACGTGGCGGTCGCCTACGTGGTCGGCTTCTTCGTGATGCTGGCCGTGATCGGCTGGCACCCCGACCCGCCGCACAAGAAGAAAGCCGAGCTGCCCGCGCCGCCCGCCGTCTTGGCGGTGTTGCCGGCACGCTGAGCCTACGGGCGCGGCTACTGTTGGGAGTCGGTGGCCGGAGCGACCGGCCTCGTCGCGGACCGCGTCGACTCCAGCAGCCTCGGTTCGCCGGCGGACGTTGCCGGCCGCACAGCCGGCCGTATCGGCCCTACCAGCATCGGCGTCTGCAATTCCAAGGTGTCGGACAGCATCACGGCCCTTGGCGGCACCACCGCGCGCTCGGCAACGGGAATGCGTGGCGACGCGCCCCCACGCGCGACCAGATCCTCGATCCTGCCGGTGGCGGTGGCCACGCGCTGCGCCGAGGCAGGCACGAACGGCAATACGACGGGGGCAGCGCCGGGACGACCCCGGAGGGCTGCAAGCCTGCGGTCGTATGCATTGAGCATCGGCAGGCCTTCGGTGCCTCCGTGGTTGACGACCTCCAGTTGCGGCGCTGCCGACTTGATGATCGTCGCGACCACGATGCCTGCGAGCGCCTGCAGCGGCTCGAGCTCGTCGGTGTAGTTTTTCGCGACTTCCATTCCCGGACCGGCGCTGCCCTTGTCCGTGGCGTGGAAACAGAAGACATCGTAGGGCGCGATCTGCACCACGATCACGAAGCGCCGCCCCTTCGCATCGGTCCACTGCTTGCTCATGTAGAGCGGCACGAACACAGAGCCGCTATGCGAGGAGATGGTATCGAACGGGTCGGTGTTGCGCGTGCTGTTGTGGAATTCGTGCAGGACGAAGTACCTCATGTCCCGGGAGGCGCGTCGACGGTAGGATTGTCCGGCTTGCAGTCTCGGGCTGTGCGCGACGAGCACATACTGCGTCGGCGAGACCCATATGGGCCCCGGCGGGATCCAGCCGTCGGCGCTGAGGGGCGGCCGCGACAGGTTGCACTGCAATTCCGCGCAGCCATTGAACGCGGCAGGCGGTGGCGCCTTGGTGTCGGTGGCCTTCAGCGTCGCCATGGAATCGTTGAAGGCCGCCTGACCCCGCTCCGTCCGGTCGAGCACCCACCCATCGACGAGCGCCTGGTCTGCCTCGCTGCGCGGCTGCTCCGTCGCACCCGACCGCGTCACGCCGATGTTTCTTTCCTTGAAGGGCGGGAGCTCCTGCCCGGCACTCCCGGTCGGCGCGATCGACGCCGCGAGCAGGCCAGCAAGCGCCGCGGCCGCACCGGTGCGAGACAACAGCTTGCCCGACCCGAGCGCCTGATAGGCGGGCCGGATGTTTTTCAGGAATCCCTCGTCCCTCAAGATCGTCGTCCCCACGTATTGCCCCCACGGCATGTGGTGCTCCAAGATCAAGGCTGAACCTAGCCAAGACGTTGACCGAAATTGGCAATCTGCGTTGCGCGCGGCGCGCAAAATCTCAGCACCCGGCGCCAAAATCAGCTGCCGGGACCACCACTTGTGCGCTCGAGCTGCGCCGCGCAGTGAGGCGCGACACGCTCGGCATGCCGCGCGGGCGCGGCAGGTCGGCGGGCGATCAGCTACGATAACCGCAACAGGTTGATGAGTTCTTGGCGGCTCGAACGTCCCGGCGCCGGCGGCTCACCGGCCTGCTGCGTGGCCGAGCACGGCGCGGACCGCGCGCTGCCAGCCGGCATACTTGCGCTCGCGCTCCGCCGCGGCCAGCGCCGGCTTGAAGGCGCGCTCGAGCTTCCAGAGCTTGCCGAAGCCGTCCGCGTCCGGCCACACGCCGGCCTTGTGGCCGGCGAGCCAGGCGGCGCCCAGCGCCGTCGTCTCTGCACGACGGGCCGCTCGACCGGCGCGTCGAGGATGTCGGCCAGGAACTGCATGGTCCAGTCGCTCGCCACCATGCCGCCGTCGACGCGCAGCACGGCCTTGGCGCGGCGTCGACCAGTCGCTGTGCATGGCCTCCAGCAGGTCGCGCGTCTGGTAGCAGACGGCCTCCAGCGCCGCGCGCGCGAGCTCGGCCGGGCCGGTAGCGCGCGTCAGGCCGAACAGGGCGCCGCGCGCCTCGGGCTGCCAGTAGGGTGCGCCGAGCCCGACGAAGGCCGGCACGAGGTAGACGTCCTGCCCGGCATCGGCCTTGGCGGCGAGCGCACCGCTTTCGGGCGCCGAGGCGATGACGCGCAGGCCGTCGCGCAGCCACTGCACCGCCGCGCCGGCGATGAAGATGGCGCCCTCCAGCGCGTAGGTGCGCTTGCCGTCGAGCTGATAGGCGACGGTGGTCAGCAGGCGGTTGTGCGAGGCGACCGGCTTCTCGCCGGTGTTGAGCAGCGCGAAGCAGCCGGTGCCGTAGGTCGCCTTGACCATGCCGGGCTGAAGCAGGCCTGGCCGATGGTGGCCGCCTGCTGGTCGCCGGCGACGCCGAGGATCGGCAGCGCGCCGCCGAGGATCGACGGCTCGGTCACGCCGAAGTCGGCATTGCAGTCGCGCACCTCGGGCAGCATCGCGCGCGGCACGTCGAAGAGCGCGAGCAGATCGTCGTCGAAGGCGCCCTTGGCGATGTCGTAGAGCAGCGTGCGCGAGGCGTTGGTGGCGTCGGTGGCGTGCACGCGGCCGCCGGTCAGCCGCCAGATCAGGAAGCGTGTCGATGGTGCCGAAGGCCAGATGGCCGGCCTTGGCGAGCGCGCGCGCGCCCTCCACGTGGTCGAGCAGCCAGGCGATCTTGGTGGCCGAGAAATAGGGATCGAGCAGCAGGCCGGTCTTGGCGGTGACCAGCGGCTCGTGCCCGGCGCGCTTCAGGCTGCGGCACACGTCGGCGGTGCGCCGGTCCTGCCAGACGATGGCGCGATGGATCGGCTTGCCCGTGCGCCGGTCCCAGAGCACGCAGGTCTCGCGCTGGTTGGTGATGCCGATGGCGGCGATATCGCTCGGGCCGCGAGCCTGGCCGCGGCCAGGGCCTGCCGCGCCGTCTCCACCGTCGTGCGCCAGATGTCCTCCGGGTCGTGCTCCACCCAGCCCGAGGCCGGGTAGTGCTGGGCGAACTCGCGCTGCGCCAGCCCCAGGATGGCGCAGGTCGGCGCCGAACACGATGGCGCGGCTCGAGGTGGTGCCCTGATCGAGGGCGAGGATCGTGCCCGGCTTGGCCATGCTCTCCTCCTCCGTTCGGCGCTCAAATGGGGGCCTGCACACGCTCACGAACCTAGGCGAGAGCCGAGCAGCGCGGCAGCCGGCCCTTCCGGGCCGGGGCATACTTGCGCTACCCTTGACGGCTAGGCGCACCCCTGCGCCATGGCTGACACGCCATTGTCATGGGAAAGCTGCAAGAAGCGTCCGTCAGAAGACGCAAGCGCCCCCTGAGGAGGAGAACAATGAGAAATCCGATGGGCTGGGCTGGCTCGCCGCCGGCGCGATGCTGCTTGCGGCCAGCGAGCCGTCGGCCCAGACCGAGATCCAGTGGTGGCACGCGATGACCGGCGCCAACAACGACGTCATCGTCAAGCTCGCCAACGACTTCAACGCCACCCAGAAGGACTACAAGGTCGTCCCGACCTACAAGGGCAGCTATCCCGACACCATGAACGCCGGCATCGCCGCGTTCCGCGCCGGCAACGCGCCGCACATCATGCAGGTGTTCGAGGTCGGCACCGCCACCATGATGGCGGCGACCGGCGCGGTGAAGCCGGTGCACGTGCTGATGAAGGAGGCCGGCGAGACGTTCGATCCCAAGGCCTACCTGTCGGCCATCACCGGCTACTACTCGACCACCAAGGGCGAGATGCTGTCGTTCCCGTTCAACTCGTCCAGCACGGTGATGTGGTACAACAAGGACGCGCTTCAAGAAGGCCGGCCTCGACCCCGACAAGCCGCCGAAGACCTGGCCCGAGGTGTTCGAGGCGGCCAAGAAGCTGAAGGCCGCCGGCCATCCCAACTGCGGCTTCGGCAACGCCTGGGTCACCTGGGTCAACCTCGAGCAGCTCTCGGCCTGGCACAACGTGCCGCTCTCCACCAAGGCCAACGGCATGGACGGCTTCGACACGGTGCTCAAGTTCAACGCGCCGCTGCACGTCAAGCATCTGCAGAACCTGGTCGAGCTGCAGAAGGACAAGACCTACGACTATTCGGGCCGCACCAACACCGGCGAAGGCCGCTTCACCTCGGGCGAGTGCCCGATCTTCCTGACCTCGTCGGCCTTCTTCGGCAACGTCAAGGCGAACGCCAAGTTCGACTTCGGCAACGCGCCGATGCCCTACTATCCGGACGTCGAACGGCGCGCCGCAGAACTCGATCATCGGCGGCGCCTCGCTGTGGGTGATGGGCGGCAAGAGCGCGCAGGAATACAAGGGCGTCGCCAAGTTCTTCACCTTCCTGTCCGACACCGACCGCCAGGTCGAGCTGCACAAGAAGTCGGGCTATCTGCCGATCACCAAGGCGGCCTACGAGAAGACCAAGGCATCGGGCTACTACAAGGAGATCCCGTATCTCGAGACGCCGCTGCTCGAGCTCACCAACAAGGAGCCGACCGAGAACTCGCGCGGCCTGCGGCTCGGCAACATGGTGCAGCTGCGCGACGTGTGGGCCGAGGAGATCGAGGCGGCGCTCTCCGGCAAGAAGACCGCCAAGCAGGCGCTCGACGACGCGGTCAGCCGCGGCAACCCGATGCTGCGCCAGTTCGAGCGGACGGTGATCGCGGTAACCGTGCGTCCGATGGTGTCAGACCCTCCGGGTCTGACACCATGACGACAACCTCTCGTGGAGCCATGGTGTCAGACCCGGAGGGTCTGACACCGGCAGACACGCCGAGCCCATGGAAAAGCGCGCGATCTTCGGCGGCACGGCGCTGCCCTACCTGCTGCTCGGGCCGCAGCTCGTCGATCACGCTTCGTCTTCTTCTACTGGCCGGCGAGCCAGGCGGTGTGGCAGTCGTTCCTGCTGCAGGACGCGTTCGGGCTGCGCACCGATTTCGTCTGGTTCGAGAACTATCGCGACCTGCTTCGCGCAAGCCGACTACTACCGCACCATGGGCACGACGGCGATCTTCTCCATCGCCGTCGCGGTGCTGTCGCTGTCGATCGCGCTGCTGCTCGCGGTGCAGGCCGACAAGCAGCATCAAGGGCGCCGGCGTCTACAAGACGCTGCTGATCTGGCCCTACGCGGTCGCGCCGGCGGTCGCCGGCGTGCTGTGGCTCTTCATGTTCCAGCCCTCGCTCGGCCTGGTGGCGCGCGGCCTGCGCTCGCTCGGCGTCGACTGGAATCCGCTGCTCAACGGCAATCACGCCATGACCCTGGTCGTGCTGGCCTCGACCTGGAAGCAGATCAGCTACAATTTCCTGTTCTTCCTCGCCGGCCTGCAGTCGATCCCGCGAGCGGTGATCGAGGCGGCGGCGATCGACGGCGCGCGGCCCATCGCGCCGCTTCTGGACCATCATCTTCCCGCTGCTGTCGCCGACGACGTTCTTCCTGCTGGTCGTCAACATCGTCTACGTGTTCTTCGACACCTTCGGCATCATCGACGCCATGACCGGCGGCGGCCCCTCCAAGGCCACCGAGACGCTGGTCTACAAGGTGTTCTTCGACGGCCGCCTCGGCGGCGACCTCGGCGGCTCGGCGGCGCAGTCGGTGATCCTGATGATCATCGTGATCGCGCTGACCGCGGTCCAGTTCCGCTACATCGAGCGCAAGGTGACGTACTGATGATTTGCGCACCGCCCTGCCGCAAGCGCCGCCAAATCCCCCTCCCCTTTGTGGGGAGGGGAGCGTTCCCGCGGCGAGGACGCTTTCTGATGGCGCAATCCGTGATGTGGAAGGAGCTGACCGCCGCCGATCTGCGCGACAAGGCGCACGCGGATGCGATCGTGGTGCTGCCGGTGGCCTCGATGGAGCAGCACGGGCCGCATCTGCCGGTCGGCGTCGACACCTTCCTGTGCGAGGCCGTGTGCCAGGCCGCCGCCGAGGCGATCGCCGCCGACGACGCCCGGTCGTGGTGGCGCCGACGCTGTGGTGCGGCATGGCCGAGCATCACATGGCCTTCGGCGGCACCTTCACGTTCGACATCCCGACCTATCGCGCGGTGCTGCTCTGCTTCCTGAAGAGCATCGAGCGGCACGGCTTCAAGCGCGTGCTGATCGTCAACGGCCACGGCGGCAACATCGCGGCGCTGACGGCCTTCCTGCCGGACTTCGCGCGCGAGACCGGCGCTCAACGTCCGCATGCACCACCTATTTCGACCTGGCCAAGCCGGCGATGCGCCGAGTTCCTGGAGGACCAGGACGGCGTGCACCACGCCTGCGAGGTCGAGACCTCGCATGATGATGGTGGTGGCGCCCGACACGGTGAAGCACGACAAGCTGTCCGAGGCGCACGGGCCGGCGCACTCCTCGGCGGCCGCCGGCGCGGCATCGCCCGCTACCGCTCGTTCCGCGACGTGACGCCGACCGGCGTGATCGGCGACGCGCGCCGCGCCAGCGCGCAGAAGGGCGAGAAGCTGCTCGTCCGCCTGCGCGACGGCCTCGCCGCCGTCGCTGCGCAATCCGCAAGACCTGGAGCTGAGGCCCATGGTCGAGAACGGCGGCGCTTCGGCAATCTCCTGCCGCACCTGATCCTGCTGCATCGGCATCGCTATCGTCGCCTTTCCGGTCTATCTGTGCTTCGTCGGCTCGACCCACGAGCAGACCGTCATCGCCAACGGCCAGATGCCGCTCACGCCGGGCTCGCCTGTTCTTCGAGACCTACTACCAGACGCATCTTCGTCGGCACGAGCGGCACCACGCGCGAGCCGGTCAGCCAGATGCTGCTCAACAGCTTCGTCATGGCGATGCATCATCGCCGTGCGGCAAGATCGCCATCTCGATCCTCTCGGCCTACGCGGTCGTCTACTTCAAGCTTTCCGTTCCGCATGACGGCGTTCTGGCTGATCTTCATGACGCTGATGCTGCCGGTCGAGGTGCGCATCTATCCGACCTACAAGATCGCCGCCGACCTGCAACCTGCTCGACTCCTATGCCGGCCTGACGCTGCCGCTGATCGCCTCGGCCACCGCGACGCTGTTCTTCCGCCAGTTCTTCATGACGATCCCCGACGAGCTGATCGAGGCCTCCAAGCTCGACGGCGCCGGGCCGTTCCGCTTCTTCAAGGATACGCTGCTGCCGCTGTCGCGCACCAACATCGCGGCGCTGTTCGTGATCCTGTTCATCTACGGCTGGAACCAGTATCTGTGGCCGCTGCTGATCACCACGCGCGACGACATGCAGACCATCGTCATCGGCATCAAGAAGATGATCGTCACCGCCGACGCGCTGACCGAATGGAACGTCGTGATGGCGACCGCCATGCTGGCCATGCTGCCGCCGGTGGCGGTGGTGGTCGCTGATGCAGCGCTGGTTCGTGAAGGGCCTGGTGGAGACGGAGAAGTGATGCGCGACTGCCACCACCGTGTGCATCACCGGTCGCGTCAGCGAAGTATCCGGGATCCCAGGCGTAAGCCAGCGTCTGCGGCCGCTCCTGGGTCCCGGATATTCGCTGACGCGAATTCCGGGATGACAGTGCGGGGAGTGAGCGCCATGGCCTCGGTGACGCTGAAGGACGTGCGCAAGGTCTACGCCGGCGGCGTCGAGGCCGTGAAGGGCGTGTCGCTCGCCATGCCCGACGGCTCGTTCACCGTGCTGCTCGGGCCGTCGGGCTGCGGCAAGTCCACGCTGCTGCGCATGATCGCGGGCCTCGAGACCATCTCGGCCGGCACCGTCGCATCGGCGGCAAGGTCGTCAACGACGTGGAGCCGGCCGACCGCGACATCGCCATGGTGTTCCAGAACTACGCGCTCTATCCGCACATGAGCGTCTACGACAACATGGCCTACGGCCTGCGCAACCGCGGAACGCCCAAGGACGAGATCGAGCGGCGCGTCGCCGAGGCCGCCAGGCTCCTCGCCATCGACACGTTCCTCGAAGCGCAAGCCGCGCGAGCTCTCCGGCGGCCAGCGCCAGCGCGTCGCCATGGGCCGCGCCATCGTGCGCGAGCCGCAGGCGTTCCTGTTCGACGAGCCGCTGTCGAACCTCGACGCCAAGCTGCGCGTGCAGATGCGCGTCGAGATCCGCAAGCTGCACAATCGCCTCAAGGCCACGTCGATCTTCGTCACCCACGACCAGGTCGAGGCGATGACGCTGGCCGACACTGGTGGTGGTGATGAACGCCGGCCGCATCGAGCAGATCGGCGCGCCGACGGAGGTCTATCGCCTGCCCGCGACCCGCTTCGTCGCCACCTTCATCGGCTCGCCGGCCATGAACCTCATGCCGGGCAAGGTGGTCGCGCCGGGCGTGGTCGAGACCGGCGGCGGGCGCATCGGCTTCTCGCGCCGAGCATTCGATGCGGCCGACGGCCGCGAGCGTGGAGGTCGGCATCCGCCCCGAGGACCTGCGCTTCGGTCAGGGCGGCGAGGGCGAGATGGCCTTCACCAAGGATTTCGTCGAGGAGCTGGGCGCCACGCGCCTGTTCCACGGCACTGTCGGCACTGCGCCGATCGCGCTCGCAGTCGCCGCAACGGCGCGGCGACGCCGGCTCCAGCCTCGCCGCCGACCGCGAGACCGTGCACCTGTTCGATCCGCAGACGGGCAACAGCCTGCGCCGCTAAGCGGCCGTGGTCGGATCGATCATCTTTCTGATTTCCGTGATCTTGGTCGCCGGAAAGCCGCTCATCTCAGCGTGCTTGCGGATCACGGCCTCGTCTTTCGCGAGGTAGACGCAAAACGTCTTGTTGTCGGCGACATAGCTTTCGACCCATTGAACATCGGGCGCCAGCTTGTCGAGGACCTCGTTCGATTTGGCTGCGGCGCCTCTCAACTGCTCGCGCTCGAAGCTGCCGACCTTGGGTATGTCGCGCTCGATTATGAACTTACGTAAGGCCATATTTGCCTCCCTTCATTTTGCGAAGTAGCGATCTGAACGTCGCCATGAAATGGGGTGTGCATCGAGGCGCTTCCATCTTGGGAAGCTGCAATCTCCATCACTATTCGTTGAAGGAGACTGCGCGACTCAAGCGTGGTCCGCAGACTCTGGCCGCACCAGCTTGCCCAGCAGGCGCGCCAGCTGCTCGGCTTCGGTCTCGCTCAGGTGCGCGCCGAAATGCGCCTCGATGGCCGCAGCGTAGACCGGCCACATCTCGCGCCGCAACGTCCGGCCCTTGGCGGTGATCAGGAGCACGTTGTTGCGACCGTCGATCTGGCACTGGCGGCGCTCGACCAGGCCCTCGCGCTCGAGCCGATCGACCAGCCGGCACACGTTGTACTGCGCGAGTTGCGTGCGATCCTGCACGCCGGTCTGGCGCATCATACCCTTCGGGCTGCGGTCGATCTCGTGCAGGACGTGGTACCAGTCGAGCGGCGGCAGGCGTGCGCGCTTCAAGTCCTCCTCGACCTTGTCGAGCAGAGTCCTCTCGGTGCGCACGAGATTGGCCCAGGCCTCGACGACCGCCGGTGTGAGCTTGGCATTCATTGCGCTCACCTTAGAGCAGGATCGCAACGGATTGAATCATCTATCTCGGGCCAGCGGCAATCCGGCCGCCGCGCGGACTTGCTGCCAACCTCATGTCAGGAGCCTGCCTCTTGCCGGCAGAAATCGCTTGCCTCTGCATGGGCAGCGGACATATGCAATTGCATTCGAATGCAGACGCACGATGCCAGCTTTCTCCAACGGTAGCTGTAAGGAGATGTCCCATGAAGCTCTACTACATGCCTGGTGCCTGCTCGCTCTCGCCCCACATCGTTCTCAATGAAGCCGGCTTGGCGTTCGACAAGGTCAAGGTCGACGGTAAGACCAAGGCGACGGACGCGGGCGGCGACTTCAGGAAGGTGAACCCGCTTGGCTACGTGCCGCTGCTCGAGCTCGACGACGGCACCACGATCAGCGAAGGACCTGCCATCGTGCAGTACATCGCCGACAAGGTTCCCGCCAAGAACCTGGCACCGGCCAACGGCACGCCCGAGCGCACCAAGCTGCAGTCCTGGCTCAACTTCATCTCAAGCGAGGTGCACAAGGGCTTCTCGCCTCTGTTCAACCCCACGATGCCGGACGAGGCCAAGAAGTTCTTCCGCGAGCGCCTGGGCACCCGGTTCGCTCACGTCGACAAGCACCTCGCCAGCAACGACTACCTGCTCGGCAAGAACTTCTCGGTGGCGGATGCCTATCTGTTCACCGTGTCGAACTGGGCGCCGCGCGTGGACGTCGACCTGTCGTCGTTCGCCAACGTGCTGGCCTATCGCAAGCGGATCGCCGAGCGGCCCGCCGTGCAGGCGGCAATGAAGGCGGAAGGGCTGCTCAAGTAGACGACCGAGGGCGCGATTGCCAACGCGACGATGGGGCCGGACAATAGCTGTCCGGCCCTTTCGATATCGGGAAGTGCCGATTACGCAGCGACGAGCATTCGATTGGGGGGAACAACATGCGTGCTACCGCCGCCTTGACTGCCGCAGTCCTGATCGCTGGCCTGGGATTGCCGGCACCATCACCGGCCGCAGCACAAGCCGCCGGGTCGCCCAACGCGTCGGAGGAGATCGCACGCGGCCAGTACCTGGTAGGGTTCGGCGGCTGCATCGATTGCCACACGCCCGGATACTTCTTCGGCAAGCCCGACATGCCGCGCGCCCTCGCCGGCTCCGAGGTCGGCTTCGAGATCCCGGGACTGGGCGTTTTCTACGGACCCAATCTCACCCCCGACAAGGCGACCGGCCTCGGCAACTGGACCAAGGAGCAGATCGTTACCGCCCTGCAACAGGGCTTGCGCCCCGACGGTCGCCAACTCGTCCCGATCATGCCGTGGAAGGCGTTCGCGAACCTCACCAAGGCCGACGCCAACGCTATCGCTGCCTATCTCCAGAGCCTCCCGCCGCTGGCTAACAAGGTACCGGGCCCTTTCGGTGCCAACGAGAAGCCGACCTCGTTCGTGATGAAAGTCGTACCACCGCCGGAGAAGTAAGCCCGCGTCAGCGGTCCTCGGCCATGAACTGCTTGAGCTTGCGCTTCTCCCAATTGCCCAGCGCATTGGAGCTGCCGCCTCTCAACACGAGCCAGTGCGCGAGCATGGCGATGCCCCAGATTGCAAGCACGATGAGCGACCACCAAGGCCCGCCGGCGAGAACATTGATGGCGATCAGCACGGCCATCACCAAAGCGAAAACGAAGAAGTGGATATAGAAGCCCTTGAGCGCCGCGAGGCGGCGCCTGGCCCGCACGAGCTTCGCACGGTCGGCAGCGACAGATGCGTTCTGCTGTGGG
Source organism: uncultured Alphaproteobacteria bacterium (assembly GCA_963774165.1). Classification (GTDB taxonomy): domain Bacteria; phylum Pseudomonadota; class Alphaproteobacteria; order Rhizobiales; family Hyphomicrobiaceae; genus AWTP1-13. The sequence goes on from CAVZEC010000013.1 coordinate 116,256, forward strand.
GTCTGGTCCGTATTGCTCACGTTCGCCACTCCGTTGCGCTTCCCCGGAGCGGCATCCTATCACGACTTGCGGCGTCGGCGCGCGGCCTCACAAATTCAGCAGGAAGACGACGCCTAGGATGATCAGCCCTATGCCGGCGGCCTCGCGCGAGGCGAGGCTCTGCTTGAACAGGTTGCGGGAGACCAGCTGGGCGAACAGGATCTCGACCAGGGCCAGCGTGCGCACCTTGGCGGCCGTCTCGAGCGCGAAAGCCAGGTACCACATCTGCGAGGCGAACGCTCCCATGAAGCCGGCGAACAGCGACGGCTTCCAGGCGCGGAAAATCGCGATCAGCGTCACCCGGTCGGCCAGCAGCAGGTAGGCGCTCAGCATGACCACCTGGATGACGAGCCCCAGCACCAGCGTCGTGGTCGCGGCCACCACGAAGCTTGGCGTCTCCAGCGCACGGATGCCGCCGCGATAGCCGATGGCGGCGATGGCGAACAGCGCACCCGACGCGAGACCGAGCAGGGCCGCCTTGGAGGAGAACATCTCCGCGGAGTTGGCGCGCGGCCAGGACACGATGAGAACGCCCGCGGTCGCGATCAGGATGGCAAGACCCAGCTCGAGCGAGATGTGGTCGCCCAGAAAGATCAGGCCGAATAGGGCGACCTGCACGGGCTCGGTCTTGATGTAGGCGGTCGTGACGACGAAGGAGCGCTGCTGCATCACGGCCAGCAGCAGCGCCGTGGCTCCGATCTGCGTGATGGCGCCCGCCAGCGTCCAGAGAATTGTCGCGGTATTGAGATGGGGTATCGGCAGTCCCGTCGCGGCCAGCACCGCGGCGAGGAACAGCAGCGCGAAGGGGAAGCCGAAGAGGAAGCGCACATGCGTCGCGCCGACCGTGCCCAACGTGGCCGTCAGCTCTTTCTGCATGGCGTTGCGCAGAACCTGCCCGCCACAAGCCACGACCGTAAAGACGGCCCATAACCACGGCATGGCACCCGCTCCCCCGACCATCCCCGCGCTGCATCCGGAGTTCGGACATAGTACGGAGCCGCCGACGGCACAACCGCCGCAGGAGAGGGAGCAGACCCTCGTCGTGCGCTTCGCGTTGCCGCGGATCGACAAGCTCGCCACTGGGTTGGAGATAGGCCTTGCCAGGCCCGCCGGCCCCGTCCTTGTAATTCTGTTTCTGCGGGATCGGGTATACTGGTCCACGCGGTGACGGAGGGGAGATCGTCTCGTCCTGGGGCCACCAAGCCCGTAGCTCAGCGCGATCCCCCTACCGTCGTTCCATCGAACCCGAACAGTCGCCTGGGCCGCAAGCGAAGCCCGATTAGGCAAGGAAGGGTGGGATGGAGATGACTGGCAGGATCGTAGGCATCGACGTTTCGAAGGACCGGCTCGACGTAGCGATTCTTCCCGAGGACAGCACGCTTGTCGCCAGGCGCGACGGCAAGGGTCTGGCGGAGCTGTGCGAACAGCTGCGTGTCCTCGAGCCGATGCTGGTCGCCATCGAGGCAACCGGCGGCTACGAAACCGTCGTCGCCGCCACTCTCTCGGCAGCCGGCTTGCCCGTCCTCGTCGTCAACCCGGCCCAGGTGCGGGCCTTCGCCCGCGCCCTCGGCAAACGGGCCAAGACCGATCCCATCGATGCCGCCGTGATCGCCCATTTCGCCGCCGCGACGAAGCCCGACATCCGACCCCTGCCCGACGAGACGACGCGGCTGTTCGCCGAGCTCCTCTCCCGGCGCGCCCAGATCGTCCAGATGATCGGCGCCGAACGCCAGCGCCAAAAGCGCCTGACCGGCCGGCGTCAGCAAAACAGCATCGCCCGCCTCCTCCTCGCCTTGCAAAAGGAGCTCTCCAGTCTCGAGGGCGACATCGACGAGGCGGTGCGCGGTTCCCCCGCCTGGCGCGAGAAGGAGGACCTCCTCGCCTCCGTTCCCGGCATCGGGCCGGTCATCGCCCGAACCCTGATCGCCGAGATGCCCGAACTCGGCCTGCTCGACCGCCGCCAGATCGCCGCCCTCGCCGGCCTCGCCCCCTGGACCCGCCAGTCCGGCCAATGGAAAGGCAAAAGCCGCATCGGCGGCGGACGCGCCGTCGTCCGTACCGCCCTCTTCATGGGCGCCCTCGTCGCCGGACGTCACAACCCCGTCCTCAAAGCCTTCCGCGACAAACTCGTCGCCGCCGGAAAACCACACAAGCTCGCCGCCATCGCCGTCGCCCGCAAACTCCTCACAATCCTCAACGCCATCCTGCGCCATCGCCGGCCCTGGAATGCAACGCTGGTGGAGGCCTCATAGCCATCCTCTCGGAGCCGCAGCTCGGTCACCCTTGCCCCACAGGGGTGACCGAGACCGGCGCAGGGAGGATGGCGCGCCATCCTCTTGGTGAGCAGTGAAGGGAGCTCCAACCATGCCAAAACGCTTGACCGCCAAGACAGTCGCTGAGCCCGTCGAAGGACGGCCACACCAGCTTTGCCGCGGTTCGGCAAGCTCACCACCGGGGTTGGAGATTCTTGGACAGACCGCTCAAGGCTTGGCCGCGCGGGCGGCCCAGGCCTGCATGGTGCCGATGTAGCCGCGGTTGTGGGTGGGGCTGATCAGCACCTCGTTGATGCACACGTGCGCCGGCTGGCGGGCGACGAAGGCGATCAGCGCGCCCATGTCATGCGGCTGGATCATGCGCGCCATGGTCTCGGGCGTCTCCGGGATCGGCCGGTTGAGCAGGATCGGCGTCGCCACCTCGCCCGGGCACAGCACCGAGGAGCGGATGCCGTTCTGGCACTCCTCGAGGTTGATGGTGTGGCTCATGGCCACCATGCCGTGCTTGGCCGCCGTGTAGGCCGAGCCCGACACCGGGCCGATATTGCGGCCGGCCCAGGAGGCGGTGTGGATGAATACGCCGTCCTTCTGCTTGCGCATCATCGGCAGCGCCGCCTGCACGACATAGAAGGCGCTCGTCAGGTTGCCGGCGATGACGGTGTCGATGCCCTCCGGGGTGAGCTGGCCCCAGGTGCGGTTCGGGATGTTGGTCCCGGCATTGTTGACGACGATGTCGAGCCGGCCGTACTGGGCGGCGATTGCCTCGGCGACCTTCGCGACCGCCGCGGCCTTCGTCACATCGCCCGCCTGGACCGTGGCCTTGCCGCCGCCCGAGGCATTGATGCGCTCGGCCACGGCTTCCAGGGCCTGCTTGCGCCGGCCCATCAGGACGACGGTCGCGCCTTCCTGCGCAAGAGCCACGGCGCCTGCCTCGCCGATGCCGCTGCCCGCGCCCGTTACCCAGGCGACCTTGCCCTCGAGATTCTGCACCTGATGCCTCCATCCCTGCGCGCCAAAATTCCGCTCACCCCATTCTTAGCGAGAATCACTTCGGCTCGATAGCGGCTGCGGGTCCCGCAGCCGCTCGAGAATGGAGCACCTCTTGGAAATATAACTTCAGGCGACCCGTGAGGTCCTGCCGCGAGAGGCCCAACTCGCGGAACCAGGGCTCCGGCACCACTGCTAGCGCATTGTCGAGGGGGCCTTCGCCGATGGCGGCGACAAGCGCCCGCGGTGACAACGCCAGCGGCCCGCCGCCGGCCAGCACGTGGTTGGCGGGGAGATCGAGCCTGGGGGTCACGGCCCCGCGTGCCAGCCGGTCGATCAGCATGCAGGCGCCGAAATCGATCGCCCAGGGGCTGCCGGCCGCATCGCGCAGCACGTTCAGGTTGGCCTTGGTGCGATCGACGTTCTGCAGCAGCGCGTCGGCGGCGGCAAGCCGGCTCAGGAATTCGGGAGGCAGGGTGGCGAGATCGGCGGCCTCCAGGTCGGCAGCGTCAGGGACGAACTCGACGCCCAGGTTCCAGCCCACGCTCCTCTGCACCGCTTCGTAGAACTCGTCGGTGCCGACCTGCCACGGCAGGCCGGCGGGCAGAAGGATGGGTAGGGCGCGCGGCACGTTCAGTCCGGCGCGCCTGGCAAGCGTGCCGGCGATCAGCTCGGTCGCGAGACCGCGGCTGCCCTGGCCGGCGCCCGAGAGCTTCAGCACCAGCAGCCGCCCCGAGGCGGTCTCCACGAGCGAGGGAAAGCTGCTGCCGCGCGCCAGGACACGGCTAAAGGCGGCGACGATTTCGGTCATAACGCCAATCTCAAACGTCACTCCGCGCGGACTTGTGATCATTGCGGGCGCCGTGGTGGTTCCCCTCCCCTTGATGGGGAGGGGCTAGGGGTGGGGTGAAGACGCGGGAGAAACCGTCAAGTTCTGTGGCGAGGTCGCTACGATAATCGTGCCAACTCTCAGTCTTTAGTCTCTTGGGTTCCCCCCACCCCCGACCCCTCCCCACTAGGGGGAGGGGAGCCTATGCGGCCCGCGCCTGCTTCATCGCGACGGTCGCAGATTTCATTGCACGCTCCTGCGCGGGGATGACGTTCCGTCACCCGCCGAGCTTGGAGCGGATGCCGGCCAGGGCCTCCAGGTGCCGCTCGTGGTCGCCCGCGAAGCGCATGATCAGGTGGCTTGCGCCCGCCTCGACGTAGCCTCGCAGCCATTGCCCCAAGCCGGCGGCGGGGCCGGCGTAGCATTGCTGCCGGGCGCGCATCAGAGGCGCGGGCTGGCCGTAGTACTGCTCGAGGTAGGCGGCGAGCTTGGCGTCCGCGCGGCTCACGTCCTCGTCGATCGCCACCGTCAGGTACATCGATCCCACCAGCGTGCCCGGATCGCGGCCGGCCGTGCGGGCGATGGCCTTGATCTCGGCCCACTGCTCGCCGTAGCGCTTGGCGTCCGGCCCGTTCGGTATCCAGCCATCGAAATGGCGGCCGGCGCGCTCCAGGCTCGCAGGCAGCGCACCGGCGATCCACCACGGTGGCCCGCCCGGGCGATGCGGGGTCGGCCCCAACGCGCCTTCGACCTTCCAGCGTCCGTCCCACGACACCGGCTTGCCGGTCCACAGCGCGCGGCACAGCTGCATGCCCTCGAGCAGCCGCCCGACGCGCTTCTCGAACGGCACGCCCGCGGCAACGAACTCGGAGCGGATGTTGGGAAAGTCGGACGCAATGCCGACGCCGAGGATCACCCGCCCTTCCGATATCTGGTCAAGCGTCGCGACCTGTTGCGCCAGCACGACCGGATTACGCAACGCCGGCAGCAGCACGGCGGTGCCGAGCTCGACGCGCGGCACGCGGGCGGCAACGGCTGCGAGCAGCGTCAGCGGATCGTGGCGCGGGCGCGCCAACAGCAAGTCACCGACCCAGATGGAGTTCGAAGCCGAGCGCAGCTGCCCGTTCGGCGAGAGCCAGCAGCGGTAGCGCCTCCGGCCGCCCCGCCATGGTCTGCTCGCGTGTGGGCAGCAGGTATCCAATGCGTGGTGTCATGGCAGGCTCCCTGTCGGCTTACTCGGTGTCGATGATAGACGAAGCAGCGAGTAGCGAGTAGTTGCGACACTGAAACTATTCGCTACTCGCTATTCGCTTCTTCTTCCACGATCAGGTTGCCGAAGCGGTCGACGACGCCGGCCTGGCCGGGCAGCAGGAGGGTGGTGGCGTCGAGCTGGGTCAGGATGGCGGGGCCATCGATGCGGGCGCCGGCACCGAGGCGGTCGCGGGCGTAGATGACGGCCTGCACAGGTCCGGCTTCGAAGAAGACGGCTTGCGTTCCCAGGCGCGCGGCCTCGAGCGGGCCGGCAGGCGGCAGCTCGCGCAGGGCCGGTGCCGGGAACACGCCGCGCGCATCGACGCGCAGCGTCACGATCTCGACCGGCGTGTCCGCCTGCGCGAACGTATAGAGCCGCTCATGCAGACGGTGGAAGGAGGTGACGGTCACGGCGGCCGAGGCCTCTGTGACGTCGCGTCCGGCCCACGGCACGAACAGCTCGAAGCCCTGGTGCTGGTAGCGCAGGCTCGCGTGCCAGGTAATGCGCCGTGCCTCGGCGGGCACGTCCTCGGCGTCGAGCCAGGCACGTGCCTCCGCATCCAACTGGCCGAACACCCCCGCCACCGTGCTTGCGTCGAAGGCGCCGGCTTTCTGAATGCAGGTACGTGTAAACTCGGCCTTGAGGTTGGAGACAAGCAAGCCGAGCGCCGACAGCACGCCGGGCCCAGGCGGCACGACGATCGTTCGCATGCCGAGCAGCCGCGCCAGAGCGCCGCCGTGCAGCGGCCCGGCGCCGCCGAAGGGCAGCAGCGAGAAATCGCGCGGGTCGTGGCCGCGCTCCACCGACACCACGCGGATGGCGCCCACCATGTTGTTGTCGACGATGGCGAGGATGCCGCGGGCAGCGGCTTCCACGCTCATGCCGAGCGGCGCGGAGATGCGATCGTGGATTGCGGCGCGCGCTGCCTCGACGTCGAGCGCGAAGCGACCGCCCAGCAGATAGGGCGGCAGATGACCGAGCGCCAAATGCGCATCCGTCACGGTCGGCTCGACGCCGCCGCGGCGGTAGCAGACGGGGCCGGGCACGGCGCCCGCGCTCTGCGGCCCGACGATCAGCGCGCCCGTGTCCGATACCCGCGCGATGGAGCCGCCGCCCGCCCCGATGGTGACGATGTCGATCATGGGCAGGCCGATCGGCCAGTTGCCGACACGGCCGGTGGTGGTGAGGCCCGGCTCGCCGCCGTGGATCAGGCTGATATCGGCCGAGGTGCCGCCGATGTCGATGCCGATCAGGTTCTTGTGCCCGCAGCTGGCGCCAACGTAAGCGGCGCCGACGGCGCCAGCTGCCGGGCCGGACAGGGCCGTCTCCACGGGCGCGCGCCGCACGGTGCGGGTGCTGGTGACACCGCCGCTCGACTTCATCAGCAGTAGAGGTGCTGCGATGCCCTGCTCGGCGATCCGCGCGTCCAGCCGGGCGACGTACGCCGAAACCACCGGCATGACGCTGGCGTTGAGGATGGTCGTCATGCTGCGTTCGTACTCGCGGAACACGGGCAGCACTTCGCTGGAGATCGAGACCAGCGCGTCCGGCAACAGCTCGGCGAGGATCGTCGCGACGCGCCGCTCGTGCGCGGGGTTGGCGTAGCTGTGCAACAGGACGACGGCGACGGAGCCGATGCCCTCCTTGCGGATCGCAGCCACCGCCGCGCGCACGGCCGCCTCATCCAGTGGCTGCAGCTCCGCGCCGTCGGGACCGATGCGCCCGCCCACCTCGAAGACGTGCTCGGGCGGAACCGGCCGCTTCGGTTTCACCCAGGCGAACAGGCTGGCGCGGCGCGGCACGTCCTGGCGGCCGATCTCGATCACGTACTTGAAGCCGGTCGTGGTGATGAGGGCGGCGGGCGCGCCCTTGCCCTCGAGGATCAGGTTGGTGGCGATGGTCGTGCCGTGCAGCACGCGCGCGACTTCGGCGCCTTCGAGCCCGGCGGTCTTCAACACCTCGACGATGCCGTTGCCGAAGCCGCGTGAGGGATCGTCCGGTGTCGACGGCGTCTTGGCGTTCCAGACGCGGCCCGTGGCCGGGTCCAGCAGCGTGATGTCGGTGAACGTGCCGCCCGTGTCGATGCCGACGATGACTTGGGCGTTCGGCGATTGCGCAATGGTCATCAGGCGAGCGCCGCGTGGTAGCCGTGACGGTGGAAGAGCTTGGCGTCCGGGCGCCGGGCGCGCCGCGCCGTGGTGGCCGCCGCATCGACGGTGAGGCCGTCTTGCGACAGCACGACGCCATAGTCCTCCGCGGCGCTGGCCCGGCTCACGAAGCCGCCGCGCACGTCGGCGAGCACGCGCTCGGGCTCGCGGTCGAACGGATGCCCCCACCCGCCGCCGCCGCCGGTCTCGATGCGCAGGATGTCGCCGCGGCGCACGATGTTGCCGTCGCTCAGGGGGCGCAGAACGCGCTCATCCGGGCGGCCCACATTGACCACGCACCGGCCGGTACCGGCGGCATGCCCGCCCGCCACGCCCCAGGGCGGATGCTCGACGCTGTCGATGCGCATGGAGACGGTTGCCTCCGGTGCCAGCACCTCCACCTCACGGATCAGGCCGCAGCCGCCGCGCCAGCGTCCCGGTCCCCCGGTGCCCGGATTGATGGCGTAGCGGAGCACGCGCACGGGAAATACCAAATCCAGGAACTCGGAGGGAAAGTTCTCCTGCGCCACCAGGTACACAGCATCGTTGCCGTCGGCGGCGGGGCGTGCGCCATAGCCGACGCCCAGGCCGTCGGAAAGCAGGAACAGCTCGCCCTTCTCGTCGCGCCCTCGCAGGTACCAGATCACGTAGGCGCTGTGCGCCGCCATGGCCCGGCCGCCCGTCGCCACGTTGAGGAGGCCGAGGCAGGTCGCCATGTTGCGCATCATGGTGACGCCGCGCATGCCCAGCGGCGCCGGAAACTTCGGCTGCAGCACGGACCCCGGCCGCACGACCACCTCATCGATCGCCGTCTCCACGCCGGCGTTGAGGATGCTGTCGGAGCCCTCGCCCAGCAGGTAGGAGCCGAACACCATGGCCGGCACCGGCGGGCTCATCAGGAAGTTGACGGGGCCGGGCACCTGGTCGTCGCTGGCGCTGGTGTCGAGGACGATGCCGTCGGCCGTGACGTCCAGCCGATATCTCAATTTGATCGGCCCGTGGCCCTGGCCGTCGCTGTCGATGGTATCGGTGAAGGCGTGGCTGCCCTCGGGCACCAGGGCGCGCAGCTTGCCGCGCACCTCCCGCTCAGTCTCGGCGATCAGCCGCTCGAACGCGTCCGTCGTGCGCGCCAGGCCGAAGCGACCGAACAGCTCGGCCAGCCGCCGCTCGCCCAGCCGGATGGCCGCCATGGAGGCGCGCGTGTCGCCCTTCACCATCTCGGGGAAGCGCGAGTTGCGGAAGAACAGCCGCAGCAGCTCGTCGCAGATCACGCCTTCGCGCGCCACGCGAACGGGCGGGACGATGATGCCCTCCTGGTAGATCTCGGTGCAGTCGGGCGACAGCGAGCCCGCGCGCATGCCGCCGATATCGTTGAAATGCGCCCACGACTGCGCAAACGCGGCCAGCTTGCCGTCCGCGAACACCGGGGCGACGAACACCTGATCGGGCGAATGCGAGACGGCCCCCTTGGAGGCATAGCAGTCGTTGAACCAATAGATGTCGCCCGGACGCATGGTATCGAGCGGGTAATGCTCGGCGATGGGGCCGACAACGTCGCCGAACACCGGCAGGTTGGAGCCGACGATCAGGCGGCCGACGCCGTCGAACAGGGCCGCATAGAAGTCTTTCTTCTCACGGATGAAGGGCGACATGGCCGTGCGCTCGATCACGGCCTCCATCTCGCCCTGGATGGCCCGCAGCGCCCCGCGCACGATCTGCAGCGTGACGGGGTCGCAGAGCACCTGTGCGGACTTTGCCGAATCCTGCGCCATTTGTCTCACTTCGCCTCGACATCGCGCAGCCGCCCGTGACAGCGCAGGAAGTTTGCCGCAAGATACTCTGCGGCGGCCGGCTTTGACGAGCGCGGCATGTTGCGTGCAGTCATGCAGCGGCGTGGTGAGTGGCGAGGGTGAGCATGTCCGACGAAGTCGTCGTCAACGCGGTCTCGGCGGCCAACGTGAAGGCGCACGTCGAGCACATCACGAAAGAGATCCCGTCGCGGCTCGCCGGCTCCCCCAACGGCAAGCGCATGGCCGAATACAGCGCGGCCGCGCTCACCAAGGTCGGCGTCTCCGCTCAGGTGCACGAGATGCCGGGGCTGGTGAGCTTTCCGCAGCAGGCCGAGATGCGCGTGCTGGCGCCCGTGGAGCTGTCGATCGAGGCCAACACGCTGGGCCACAGCCTGCCGACCCTCCCGGACGGCATCTCCGCCGAGCTGATGGACGTCGCCTCCGGCGCCTTCAGCGAGTACGACGGGCGCGACGCCACGGGCAAGATCACGCTCTCTGAGCTCTCCTATCACCCCGCACGCCATGAGAAGCAGCGCATCTCCGCCATCATGGGCGCGACCGGGTGCGTGATGATGAACTGGGGGCACCCAGAGAACACGGCCGTGCCGTTCGGCTCGGTGAAGCCCGTATGGGGCAACCCCACGCCCGAGACCTACAAGAGTGAAATGGCAACTCTGCCCTGCATCGGCATCGCCCGCACCGCCGGCCTGAAGCTGCGCGAGATGCTGAAGGCAGGCCCGGTGCGCGTGTGGTTCCGCGCCAACGTCGAGAACGGCTGGCGGCCGGTGCAGATCACGGTGGGCGAGGTCAAGGGCCGGACGGACGATTTCGTCGTGGTCGGTGGACACCAGGATTCCTGGCCTGGCCCGCAGGCAACCGATAACGCCGCCGGCAACGCCTGCATCATGGAGCTGGCGCGGGTGTTCCAGCAGCACCGCGACAAGCTCCGCCGCGGCCTCGTGTGCGGCTTGTGGACCGGCCATGAGACCGGCACCATGATCGGCTCGTCGTGGTTCGTCGACCGCAACTGGGACCGGCTGCGCGCGCACGCGGTCGCCTACCTGCAGATCGACCAGCCCGCCTGTGCCGGCACCACGCGCTGGAGCGCCGCCTCCAACACGGAGCTCAAGCGTTTCCACCAGGGCGTGGAGAAGCGCATACTCGGCAGCCGTCCGGCGGCATGGCGGCGGGCGGTGAAGAACGGTGATGCGTCCTTCTTCGGCCTCGGCGTGCCGATGCTGGCGGCCCAGGGGGCATTCACCGAGGATGAGCTGAAGAAGACCGCGCTCGCCAACCTCGGCTGGTGGCACCACAGCCTTGAGAACACCATCGACAAGCTCGATTTCAACTTCATGGCCGACCACATGCGGGTATACGCCGGCTATCTGTGGGAGCTCTGCACGGCGGTCGTGCTGCCGTTCGAGTACGTGACTGTCGCCGACCAGTTCATCGAGCGCCTCGACCAGCTCAAGGCCGGAGCGGAGGGCGTCGGCTTGCAAGGGGCCGTGGATCGGGCGCGGGCGTTCAAGGCATCCGCCGAGCGGCTCGATGCCGCCGCACAGGAGTGGCGCGGCCGCTACGCCGCGGGCAAGACCAAGGACGAGGCGCCGGCCGAGGCGCTCAACGCCTGCATGAAGCGCCTCTCTCGTGCACTCGTGCCGCTCGCCAGCACCGCCAAGGGCACCTACGGCCATGACCCCTACGGCTACACGCCCCAGGGCAGCATGATCCCCTCCCTGTTCGACGTGCCGCACTACGCCAAGCTCGCCGACGGCGAGGCGCGCTGGATGCTCGAGACCCAGCTGGTGCGCGACCGCAATCGCATCGCCGATGTGCTGGATGACTGCAGCGGCCTGGTCGACGCCACCCTGGCGCGGCTGGCCTGAGGAAGAACGCGCATGCGCATCCTCTACCAGCTCACCAGCCCCATGGACAAAACGGTCGGACCGCAAGAGGTGGCCCGGCGGCAGAAGGTGCTGCAGTCCTATGCGGCGGGCGGAGTGGAGGTCGCGGTCGAGCCGACGGCGAAGGGGCCTGCCGCCATCGAGAGCGCGCACGACGCAGGCCTGGTGGTGCCGGAGCTGATCCGTCTGGGGCCGGCGGCCGAGAAGCGCGGCTTCAATGCGCTCCTCATCGGCTGCTACAGCGATCCGGGCCTCGACGCACTGCGCGAGATGCTGACCATTCCCGTGATCGGGCCGGGAGCCGCCTCGCTGCATCTGGCCGCCCAGCTCGGCACGCGCATATCGGTTCTCACGCCTGCCGGGCGCGGCTTCGGGCGCGTTGCCGCCAGGATGCGGGCACTGGCGCTCGGCGAGCTGCTGGCGTCGGTGCGCGGCATCGGCCTCTCCGTCATGGACCTCGCCAAGCAGAAGCCGGGCGCGCTGGACAAGGCCGCCGATGCAGCGCGCGCGGCCGTGGAGCAGGACGGCGCCGATGTGCTGGTGCTCGGCTGCATGAGCATGGCCTTCCTGCCGGGCATCTGCGAGGCCCTGAGCGAACGTGTCGGCGTGCCGGTGGTCAATCCCGTCGTCGCCGCGCTGAAGACGGCGGAAGCCGTCGCATCGATGCGCATCTCCCACAGCAAGGCCGCCTGGCCACTGCCGAAGCCGCAGGAGATCGTCTGAGTTTCTGCTTCGCCAGCCGGTACGCACCAAGATTCCCAACGTGAAGGAGACTGTGATGTCGATGTGGAGAACGTTAGCGGGCGCCGCGGCCCTCGCTGCCGCCGCGCTGCTCGCACCGCCGGCGGATGCCGCGACGCCCGGCGTGCTGGTCACCGGCGACAACCTGCCGGCCAACGTCGACCCGCACCAGATCTTCGACGTGCCGATGCAGCTCTACAGCCTCAACACCTACGACAATCTCTACCGCTACCAGGGCAACCCGCCGAAGCTGGAGCCGTGGCTGGCGCAATCCCACACCGTCTCGGCCGACGGCCTCACCTGGGAGTTCAAGCTGCGCCCGGGCGCCAAGTTCCATGATGGCAGCGAGATCACCGCCGACGATGTGGCCTACAGCTTCAAGCGCGTGCTGGCGATCGGCAAGGCGCCGTCCGGCGCCTTCAAGCCGGTGCTCAAGCCGGACAATGTCACGGTCGTCGACAAGAGCACGGTGCGCTTCGTGCTCGACAAGCCGTACGCACCGTTCCTGGCGGCTATTCCGATCGTAATGATCGTCAATCCGCGCGTGGTAAAGGTTAACGAGAAGGACGGCGACTGGGGGGCGGCGTGGCTCGCGTCGAACGGCGCCGGCTCGGGCGCCTACCAGCTCGATGCGGCAACCTATCGTCCGCTCGAGCGCGCCGACATGAAGAAGAACGACGGCCACTTTCTCGGCTGGGGCGACAACCCCAAGGCGCCGACCATGATCCAGGTGCTGCCGACGCGCGAGACCTCGACCCGCGTGCTGGCTCTGCTGCAGGGCTCCGTCGACATGACCGACAGCTACCTGCCGACCGACCAGGTCGAGCGCATCGCCAAATCCAAGGGCGTGCACGTGGAGAAGAACACGTCCATGCGCGTCTTCATCCTGCGCATGAACAACAAGAAGCCGCCGTTCGACAACATCAACGCGAGGAAGTGCTTCGCGCACGCCTTCAACTACGACGGCTTCATCAAGGAGATCCTCAAGGGCTACGCCGAGCGCAACCCGGCGCCCATGCCCAACAACCTCTGGGGCTACCCCAAGGACATCGTGGGCTACGACTACGATCTGAAGAAGGCCAAGGCGTTCTGCGACAAGGCCAAGGCCGAGGGCGCGCCGATCGGCCGGCCGATCCAGATCCACACCCAGTCGCAGCTCGAGCAGACCAACCAGGCCGCGCAGTTGTTCCAGAGCGACCTCGCGCAGGTGGGGGTGAACCTCAAGATCATCTCCGACACCTGGGCCAACATCACCACCAACACGGCCAAGGCCGAGTCGACGCCCGATCTGTGGATCCACTGGGTCTCGACCTACTTCGTCGATCCCGAGAACTGGATCGGCCAGATGTACGACAGCCAGTTCAACGGCACCTGGAAGGCGTCCGCCTGGTACGAGAACGCGAAGGTGGACGAGCTGCTGCGCAAGGCGCGCGTGACGGTCGCCCAGGCGGAGCGCCAGCCGCTCTACGAGGAGGCGACACGCCTGATCGTCGCCGACAGCCCGGACATCTGGGTCTACAACACCGTGGAGATCCGAGGCGTCACCGACCGCGTGAAAGGCTTCCGCTTCTCCCCCGTCGGCTCCGGCGGCGAAATGCGCTGGGTGCAGTTAGAGTAGTGCAGCCACGCTCCCTCTCCCCGCCCATCGCGGGGCGAGGGTTACTCCAAGGCAAGCAGTGGGGACACCTTCTCCCCTTGGGGAGAAGGTGCCCGTCGAGCCGGAGGCTCGCCTTCGGCGAGACGGGCGGATGAGGGGGCCTTCGCGTTAGAAGAGGAAGTTCCCCCTCACGAGTTCGGCGCCTCGGTTGAGGAAGGCTTTGTATGCTTCGCTTCGTCCTACGCCGGTTGCTGCTGGTAATCCCGTCGCTGGCGGGGCTGCTGGTGATGACGTTCTTCCTGATCCGGGTGGTGCCGGCAGATCCGGCAGCGGCGCTGGCGGGTGAGAACGCCACGCCGGCGCAGGTCGCTGAGATTCGTCGCCAGTACGGCCTCGACCAGCCGCTCTACGTGCAGTTCGCGGTCTATCTCACGCAGGTGGCGCGGCTAGATTTCGGCGAGAGCGCTACTCGCGCCGCCCGGTGTCGCTCGACATCAAGCTGCGCCTGCCTGCCACGCTGGAGCTCACCGTCACGGCGCTGCTGCTCGCCACGCTGCTAGGGATCCCGCTCGGCACCATCGCCGCCGTCTACCACAACCGCTGGCCCGACACGCTGCTGCG
>CAVZEC010000014.1:0-342806 GCA_963774165.1 uncultured Alphaproteobacteria bacterium
AGCTCAGGTCCTGCTGCAGCTTTTCGTATCGACGATCGTGCTCGGGCTCGACCTCGTCGCCGCAGCACTCGTCGGCTACGTCGCCGCGTTCTACGGCATGTTCCAGCACTGGAACGTGAATACACCGCGTCGGCTGGGTCTGCTCATTCAGCGGCCCGAGGCCCATTGCGAACACCACCGGCTCGGCGTGCATGCGTCCAACTACGGTGACCTGCCGGTATGGGACCTGCTGCTCGGTACCTTCCGGAATCCGGTGCAATTTAAAGGACGCTGCGGCTTCGAGTCACCGGCCGACCGCAAGCTCGGCTCGATGCTGACATTCCTCGACGTCAATCAGCCACTTTACGGCGCGGCCAGCCTCGGCGTTGATCTGCAGGGAGACGCTTGATCACCAGTCCGAAGAGGAATTTACGTCGCCCTCGAAACGGGCGACGTAAATTGAGCAGCTAGAATTTTGCGGTGAACGCGACGAAGAGCTGCCTGCCCAAGGTGTCGTAGGTCTCATAGGTATTGTTCGCGCCGCTTCCGGTGATTTCGGAGGTGACGAGCGGCGGATCCTTGTCGAATACATTGTTGATGCCGGCGCGGATTTCGATTCCTTTGTAGGCATGCCAGGTGGCGGCGAGGTCGAAGTAGCTGAAGTTCGGGATTCGGGCATTGAAATAATTGAATGACGGGCCGCCTGTGTTCAGATTCCGATAGGTGTGGCCGTAGAGCAGAGGATCCGGGTCGTTATTGTCGAGCGAGACCTTGCCGATGAAGCGCCAGGTTGCTGCGAGTTCGAGGTTCCACGGCATGGTCCAAGTGGTGCGAAGGTTGTGGCGCCAGCGCGGGTCGACCGTCGCGCAAATTACGCCGTAGAGACCCGCGCAATTGTAACTGGGGCCGCCCGGGAAGGGCTGAGTTTGGCTCTTGAGAAGCAGTGCGCCATTCAAGGCGAAGCTGAGCGAGCCGAAGCCGTCGGGCAGCGACACGGCCGGTACGTGCCTTGCAAGTCGATGCCGTCGAGCGTTTGAGCGCCGATGTTGAGCGCGGTTTGCACGAAGTAGCCGCCGCCGGCGATGGTGGAGCCAGTAAGACCGCCGTTAGCGACATTGCGCACGATCTTGCTGCAGAAGAACGGATCGCCGGTGTTGAGGCACTCCTGCAGAAGTTGCGCGGGAGGAATGGCGGTGATCTCGTCCGTGAGCTTGATCTGGTAGTAGTCAATGCTCGCCGATAGTCCTGGCAGCCGAGGCCGGTGTGAATGTCACCCCGACACTGTAGGTATCGGCCTTTTCCGGCTTGAGTTGCAAGTTGCCGCCGGCTAGTGATGAGAGCTGACTGCCGGTGCCCTGTGGAATGGAGCCTGAGTTGTACTGCGCAGCGGTGACACCGGTGCGCATGCACTGCTGCAGGGTCGCAGCGATCAGACCTGGTAAATTCACTGGGGGCGCAAGGATCCTCGCCGGCGGCGACCAGTCCGACAACGGCGGGGTTATACAGCTCGATCAGATTCGGTGCGCGGATGGCGCGTTGAAATGAGCCCCGAATACGGATATCGGACTCCGGCTGGTATTGCACTTCGAACTTGCCGGTGTTGACGCTCCCTGTGGTCGAGTAGTCCGAATGGCGAAAACCGGTATCGACCAGCAGGCTCTCGATACCGGGCTTGTCCTGCACGAGCGCGCCGCCGAATTCGATGAACTCTTCGCTGACATGGAAGCCTTCGTGAATCGGCGCGGCGGCGCCGCCGAAGCCCGACAGCAAGCCGCTTTGCTCGCCGGAATCGGGATCGAATCCTTGCTGCTCGGCCCGATGCTCGTAGCCGACATTGACGGAAAAGCCGTCGGTGGCGAAGCGGCGATTTGAATGCCGTACTTGCCGAGATCGCCGGTGACATCCGCGTGCAGCGATGCGCTGCGAGTTGCTGCCATAGGCCGAGCCGTTCAGATACAGGTACTGTAGTGCCGCTGGCGTGACGCCGCCGTCCATGAAGATGTTGTACGGCACGCAGGGTGGTCCGCTGATGCACACGGGATTCGCCGCGGTACCCTTGACCTGCAGGGCGTTGGTCGATGCCGGCGAAATTCAGGTACTGCTTATTGATGTTGAAAAAGGTGGTGTAGTAGTACTGGCCGTAGGCATCGTATTTCCACGCCGATCCCAGATCGCCCTGCGCGCCGACCACGGCGCGATAATTGTTGTGCTCGTAGTAGGACTCGCGCCCACCGCCCTCGACGTTGCGCCGGCCGATGTTCACGTTGGCGCAATTGGGCGATGCACCGGTCGCGGTAATGAGCAGGCAGCGCCGGGATTGGCGGCGACGTAGGCCAATTGCGCCGGTGTGCACAAGATCGAGGCTTGCTGCGCGCTCAGGAGTGGATTGTCGCAGTTGACGTTGTAGTTGCCGTTGTTGGTCGGATCCAAGGGATTGGCGCCGCTGAACAGCGCCGAGGGTGCGATCTTCTGATCGGTGCGATCGTTCATGAAACCGAACTCAGCGTAGGGCTTGATCGTAGTCGCTCACGTCGACGTGCGCCATGAAGCCGGCCGTGTAGCGCAGGTCATCGCGGCCGTTGTAGATGTAGGGCTGCGAGTTGAAGACCGCGGGCGGGTTGGTGGCGGCGGAGCCTCTGGGCACGAACTGATTGCCGAGCACCGAATAGATCGGATCCGCCGCCGCCCAGCTGGAAGAGATTCGAGTTGACCGGAGCCGGAACAAAAAGCGCCGCGTGTACGCCGTGCCTGCGGCGTTGGGCTTGCGCATTGAGCTGGCAGGCGCCGAAGTCGCGATTACCGCTCGGCACGGGATCCGCCTGCAGATAGGTGAAGTAGGCCGTGACGTTGCCTTTGCCCTCGGCGAGACTCGCGCCGTAAATGAGGTCGAAGGTTTTGTTCTTGCCGTCATGAATGTCGCCGGTGGGCGGCGTAATGCCGTCCTTGCTTCTCCAGGCTCTGCGTCAGCGGAGCTGTGCTGGCTGTGCCAGTTCTCGCCGATTTGTCCGCCGACCTGGAAGCCTTCGAAATTGCGCTTCATGACGAAATTGATGACCCCGGCGATGGCATCAGAGCCATAAGTCGCCGAGGCGCCGCCGGTGACCACGTCGATGCGCTCGATCAGCGCCGTCGGAATTTGGTCGAGGTCGGGTGCCGGATTGGGATTCGCGCGTATTGGCATCCGCGGCACCCAGAGCGCCGGCCGTTCACCAGCACGAGCGTGCGCTGTGGTCCCAAGCCGCGCAGATCCGCGGTCGCAAGGCCGCCCGCGACGGTGAGCGCCGGAGGTTCGGTTGTTGAAGTCGCTGAAGGAGTTGTTGATGTTCTGCGGCATTTGCAGCAGCACGTCGCTGACATCGATCTTGCCGCGAAGTCTCGATGTCCTTCGCAGTGACAACCTGGATCGGGCTGGTGCTGGCGAGATTCGGCAACGCGATGCGCGAGCCGGTGACGACGATCTCGACGAGGCCGACCTCCGCGCCGGCAGCCGCCGGCGCACTTTGTGAAAAGACCAGCGGTGCCAACCCTGCCATGAGACTCAAGCGCGAACAAGGCACGTGAGGCAGAGACGAGACAAATAACTCATGTGTGGTCCTTTAATTGTTGTATGAGCTGGGAGGCACCCCAGATGGCGGGCAGTGTAGGAACCGGGCCGCCGAGCAAGGTGCAGTTGTTGCCAACTATTGTTGTTTTGCGGCGGCAGATGGAGACTGGTTAAACATAAAATAGCCGCGAGCATGTGGCCCGGGCACAGCCTTCGGCGCGCGGCTTTAGCAAGATTTGCAACCGCCTGCGCACGATTCTGGATTACAGTGCAATATCCGAAGGATCAGACCTCGAGAGGGCGAATGATTTACCGAGCCATGCCCGCCGTATGGGATCCGCAGTTCCGGCGCTCTTTCTATGAGCGATGGGGACACGAGAGCGCGGTCATTTCTGCGCACGCGCGCCGCGTGGAGTATCCGGAGTTCAAGCAGCTGCTGTCGATCAAGGCGGCGGCCGGCGGTGCGGAGAATTATTTCATCGACGGACGGCGCATCACGGTCGATGACGATACCTTTGCCATCTTCAATGACGACCGCGTGTATGCCAGCCGCATCGAGTCGCTGCGTCCGGTGCATTCATTTTCGATTTTCTTCGATCGCAAGGTGGCTGCTCAGGCGTGGCATTCGCTTACCCGATCGGCGAGCGCCTTGGACGATGGCGCCGGGGCCGAATTGACGCCGGGGGAGTTCGCCGAACGCCTGTATGAGCACGATCGCCTGGTCAGCCCGGTGTTGCGGCACATCCGCGGGCGGTGGATTCGGGGCCGGTGGATGATGCTTGGCTGGATGAGCAATTGCTGTTTCTCTTGAGCCGCATGATCCGGCTCCAGCACGACCTTGCGCGTGGAAGCGATGGTGCCTCGCGCAAAGCGGCGACGCGGCGTGAATTGTTGCGGCGCCTCAAGCTGGGAGTCGATTTCATCCAGGCCCGCTATCGCGATCCGGTCCTGCTCAAGGACATCGCGGCAGCCGCGCACTTGTCGCCGTTTCATTTCCTGCGCGTATTCAAGACGGTGTATCGCATACTCCCGGCGAATACCTCAACCGCAAGCGCTCCGCCGCCGCGCTGCGTCTGCTGCAGGAATCGGACTGGAGCATGAATGCGATCGCCGAACATGTGGGGTTCGGCAGCCGCACCAGCCTGTACCGGCACTTGCGGGCGTATTACGGCGTGGAGCCGAGGGAACTGCGCTCACTGCGCTGAGCATTGCCCGCGTCGACGCGCCACTCCACTGAGCGCGACTTCAGCACGCCCGCATGAGATCTGCCGCGCAGATGCGGGACTCGCCAAATCAATCGATCGTTGCACCGCATCAGGTGTCCACGGACATGATGCAGGCGCGGATGGCGGCGACTGCCTGCCGTGGCCGCTTCGACTTCGGCCTCGCGGCATGGGGGCAGGAGCGGCGCACTTACCTCGATATGCTCGGCGAGCGGCGCGCGGCCGCGTTGCATGCGGTGCCGATTCAGCCGCCGAAGCTGGCTCTGCCGCTGAGGCAGTCCCGCGCGGGTCGTGAGCAGCAGAAAAAACGCCAGCAGCACCGGTACCGCCAAGAGCGACGACGCCAATGGATTGATGCAGAATTGCCTTCTGCTGCGAGGCTAAGGGCGCCTGTTGGCGGTAGTACTGGGCCCAGGAATCTTCGAATTCAAAATGGAAGCAGCGGCTGAGTAGCCCTTCCGGATCCATCGCGCGCGCCGCCACCCGCACCACACCGGACTCATCGAGCAGCGCCGGTGCGGCGGCATCATCGAGATAAAAACGCGCCTGAGTGGCGCTGGCATGGACGTCCAGGTCGCGATCGCCCACCGACCAAAACGCCCGCATAGCGCCACGTCGCCCGCTGCTTGAGGCCCGTATGAGCATTCCATAGTGCCCTGGGGGCGAATCACCATCCGGGTCGTCGATAAGACCATTGCGACTCAAGGCGTGCTGCCACGGCTTGTTACACCACTCGACCCAAATGTTCTCCGCGGGCACGCGTATCAGGTCCGCGCAGTCCATGACCGTAGTGCCGTTGGAATACGCCAAGTCGGTGCACAGGGAAATTAGTGCATCGTCGAGCACGTAGCGAATCGGACAGCGCTCAAGATCCGAGGCGGCGTCCATGGCGCCCGATAGGCGGGTGTGGCTGTGGTTGAGGCAGTTCTGGACGATGAACGGGGTGCGGCATTGAATGATGCGGTCGATGAGTCTCATGGCCTGCCTCTGTTGTCGTTACCGACGCTACAGGCTTTGAGCAATCAAGAAGTTTCAGATCTTGCCGAGTTTTACGGCGCTGGAAATGACGAAGACGCGGCCGGAGTGATGGCCGCTCACGCCGCTCCAACCGGACGTGATCAGAAGGTCCGCAGTGCCGTCGCCGTCGACGTCGCCCAAGCCGACGGCATCGAAGCCGAAGGTGTCTCCGGGCGTGCGGCAGGTGAAAGTCTTGACGAGATGGCCATCGATGCCGGAATACAAGATAGGCGCGTCCGGCGGAGATCGCGACCTCACCGTACTGCCAAGCGCCGACGATGAGATCTTCAATGCCGTCGCCATCGACATCGCCCGCGGTTGATTTGCTGGTGCCGAAGCCTTCACCGGCGGTCTCGCCGGTGAGCGTCAACAGACGCTCGCCGGTACGGCCGGAGTGCAGGTACATGCGCCCGGTGGAAGGACCTTTCGCAGCGTTGGTCCAGTCCGAGACAAAGATGTTGTGCGCACCGCCGTCCGTGTTTCCCGTGACCGAAACGAACATCGCACCGAGCGCATTGCCGGTGGCGTCCGCATCGATGACGAACTTCGGCTGCCCGGCGTAGTCGTCATACACATACACGCGGCCGTGATGGTCCGATCCCGCGCGCGGCGCGCCGACCACGAGGTAGCGTTCCTTGCCGTTCGAGTAGCCCGCGACCGTGCTGCCGAAGGCGTCGCCGGGCCGTTCGCCCGAGAGCGTGAAGCAGCAGCTTCCCGTCCTTTGCCAGAATAAATGTAAGCATGGCCGGCGTTGTTGGACTCGCCATCCTTGCCCGGCGCACCGATGATGAGATCCGCGTGGCCGTCGCCGTCGACATCGCCGGCGGCGGAAATGTGATTGCCGAAAAGCCTCATCGGTGCGCGTCGACTTGAAGCTCTGCAGAGACGCGCCCGTCCGTCCCGAATAGATGTACGCCACGCCTGACCCTGAGGGTCCGCTCGCGGCGACATCGGGTCTCCGTCGCCATTGGCATCCCCGATGCCCTCGACGCCAGTGCCCAATTCATCGCCGGGCTGGCCGTCGGCACTCCAGAGCAGCCGGCCATTGCCAATCGAATACACATAAATCCGTCCCGCGTGATGCGCCATGGGTCGGCGCCGAGGTGACGATGTCGGTGATGCCGTCGCCGTCCACGTCGCCCAAGTTGCGGGCGATCCAGCCGAACTGATCACCGGTCGCCTCGCCGCGCCACTCGCGAATGATCTTTACGGGCTCGACGAAGGGCCGCTCGAAGTCCGCCGCCTTCGGCAACAGGGCATCGAAGCGCGGATCGTTGCGCAACCCGGCCAGATGCGGATCCTCGGCAATCTCGGTCATGTCGTAGCGATGGCTTGCCTGCGCGCGCTTCAAGAATCCAAAGGCATGGCGCGAATCGTGCATCGCCGCATACGCCGCGCCCAATTGGTAGAAGACACGCGGGGAATCGGCTTGCAGCTGAAGTGCGTGATGGTAGTCGGCGACGGCGGCAGCAAAATGTTTGAGCATCATGTCGGCCGTGCCGAGTGCCCGCCAGGCGGCGGTGTTTTTTGGATCGAAGGACGTGATTCGCCGCAATGACTTGGCGGCGCCGGCCGCGTCGGCGTGCTGTAATTGAGAAAGGGCCGCATCTAGGTTCGGAGGCCCCGCGCCTGCCGATGCGGGCGCCGAAAGGACAGCGGCGCCGGAGAGACACAGGCTCAAGAACAATGGCTTCCATAAGAATCGCGGGAGGGCGGGGCGCATCCATCGAAACTACGCGCAATACCAGCCTGGGATGTTGCAGATATTGCTCAGGACACATTGACCACGAAGCGGCGGTGCGGATATTGTCAGCTTCGAACCAGGCGGTCGGGAGTTGAATAGTACGAATGCAGCGACTCTCAGCGCATCTCAGGGGAAAGGCGCGGAGGCGATGAATGAGTCACCTCACTTACGCGGCGCTGCGATTTACTTCCAGCGTAATCCGAGCGATCTTTTTCCTACGCTTATTTTTCTTGGCTTGCCAGAGATCATAAGCAGCCTGCATTGCAAGCCAGGTTTCGGCCGATGTGCCCAACGCCTCCTCAAGCCGAATGGACATGTCCGTGCTGATAGCGGCCTTGCCATGGATGATCCGAGAGATTGCGGTGCGCGTCATCCCGAGCTTCTCGGCAAACGCAGTTACACTGAAAGCGTAGCGTTACGCCACACGTATTGCAGCGGACAATCTACTGTGCCGGTTTTTGTGCGGCAACCAGGGAAAACAGGGGAAAATGCTGGGCTGCACGATCCAATGAAATCAACGGGTTATGAAAATTAGCGGCCTGGAAAAACGGCCAAATAGCACTCATGATGCCGAGGTCGAGGGTTCGAGTCCCTCTCCCACCACCGATGGTCACGCGGATCGCGTCGGTGTGGGCTCAGGCGGTGCGTATTTGGAAATCGCAGGCGGCGGCACGTTCTTTTCTCGCCCGATCCCATCCGGAGTTGGGCCATCGCAAACCGATTGATTTGATACTGGAGAATGAAATCGGCGCAAGTCTCGTACGCGATGTACTGGGACGGCTAGAGAGTGGATCAGCTGTCTAATGGCTCAGACGCTTGACCGCGTTCTGACCAGCTACCGAATTGGCGATCCGCGCGGCGCTTATCCCATCTTCGATGCGACAGGCTCGACGCAATATCCGGGCCGCTGGAACACTCCAGGAAGCCCGATGATCTACACTTCTGAGCACTACTCGACCGCGATGCTTGAGAAGCTAGTCCACGGCAGTGGGCAGTTGCCGCCTGACCAGCACTACATCGCAGTCACCATTCCGAACGGTATTAGCTACGAGGTGCTGGATACAGCAGCACTCCCGGATTGGTATCTTGAATCCTGCGCGCACAGCAAGCCGTTCGGTCAGACGTGGCAGCAACAAAGGCGCTCTCTATTGCTCGTCGTGCCGAGCGTCGTTGCCCGGCTCGAGAATAATTTCCTCATCAATCCAGAGCACCCCGAGTTTCGCCACGTAACTACCGGTTTGCATCAACCGGTATGGTGGGATCGACGCTTGTTTGCGCCATGATGGGGCTGCAGTTCTCCTATGCGAGAACTACTGCAGCAGTACTGCACCTCTTTAGCCCGAGACGAGCACCTGGCTACGAACCCGACGGTCGCGAACAGGTGCGCATGAAACAAGAAGAAGCGCACTTGACGATGCTATTGTTTGCGGTCGGTGTATCGGCGACGCGCCAAATTCTAGTTAACGTGTCTGTCAGTTCCGCAAGAGTTGACGAAGCGAAGGGTGCCAAGTGCGAGTCGTGCGGGCCGATACCAAAGTATCGACCGACACCATGGTGTGTTCCAAGCGGACCTACGCGTCTGCTGTAATTTTACCCGAATATTGAGTTCTAGAGGCATACCGAATCCAAGCATCAGTTGCGGAGGAGTTCGAACGGAAGAAGCGCCCGGCTTGAATCGCCGTCGTTTTTTCAGAGCTGCAGCGGCAACTGTTGCTGTGGGCACGATCTTCCACGTTCATCTTCAGTGAGGAGCAAAACCATGAGTGCAGTTGTACAGTCGAAGGACAGCGATCCGACACCGATCCGTCCGTTTCATGTGAATTTTTCGGAAGCGGAACTGACCGACCTGCGGCGGCGCATTAAGGCCACGCGGTGGCCGGAGAAGGAGACCGTCGCGGACACGTCGCAGGGCGTGCCGCTCGCGCCGCTCCAGGACCTCGCGCGCTACTGGGCGACGGACTACGACTGGCGCAAGTGCGAGGCGAAGCTCAACGCCCTGCCCCAGTTCACCACCGAGATCGACGGGCTCGACATCCACTTCATCCACGTGCGTTCGAAGCACAAGGGCGCGCTGCCCGTCATCGTCACGCACGGATGGCCCGGCTCGATCCTCGAGCAGATCAAGCTCGTCGGCCCGCTCACCGACCCCACGGCCTTCGGAGGCCGCGCGGAGGACGCCTTCGACGTCGTGATCCCGTCGATCCCCGGTTATGGGTTCTCGGGCAAGCCGACGGCGACCGGCTGGGATCATGCCCGCATCGCGCGCGCTTGGATCGTGCTGATGAGGCGCCTGGGATACACGCGATACGTCGCGCAGGGCGGCGACGTGGGCGGACAGATCACGGACGCCATGGCGGTCGAGGCGCCCGCGGAGCTCGTGGCCATGCACACCAACTTCCTGTTCGCCCTCCCGCAGGACGTGTCGAACGCGATCCAGTCCGGAGGACCGGCGCCGTCCGATCTCTCCGACCTGGAGCGACGCGCGCTCGACAAGCTGAAGGGCTTCTTCGCCAAGAACGCGGCCTACGCGATCGAGATGGCGACGCGTCCGCAGACGCTCTACGGACTCGCCGATTCGCCGGTCGCCCTCGCGGCCTGGCTGATCGACCACGGCGACGGCGACGACCAGCCGGCGGCGACGGTCCTCGTGGCGATGCGCACGCCGACCAAGGGACAGCCCCCGGAGCGGCTGACGCGGGACGACGTGCTCGACAACATCACCCTCTACTGGCTGACAAACACCGGGATCTCCTCGGCCCGCAGCTACTGGGACAACAAGCCCCCGTACTTCGGCCCCAAGAACTTCTCCATCCCGGCGGCGGTCACCGTCTTCCCCGGCGAGATCTACCAGCCCTCCCGGCGCTGGGCGGAGCGCGGCTACTCGAAGCTCTCCTACTTCCACGAGGTGGACAAGGGCGGGCACTTCGCGGCGTGGGAAGAGCCGCTGCTCTTCGCGTCGGAGATGCGCGCGGCGTTCAAGTCGTTGCGGTAGATCAATGTCGTGCGGTGGATGGCGCGCAAGCGCGCGCGTCATCCGCCGCACGACATCCAGGACAAAGGAAACGACCGTGTCAGACAAATGGAAGCTGAGCGCCCGCACCATGGTATTGCAGACCTTGGTATCTCCCGACCTGAGAAGTTACCGGAGCGCCTCTCCGAGGGGTTCGTCATCGTCAACGACCGACGCGAGCTTATGCATCACTATTAGGTTTTTCTGACTGCGTGTTCCGAACCCGCCCGGGCGTTCAAGCGGCGTTTTCCTGGCCCTGCACTGATCCGGGTCTGCTTGGGATCGAAAATGAGAATGTCGCGCCGGGGCCATCGTTGGCGGTCGCCCACAGGCGTCCTTGGTGGCTCTCGATGATCGAGTGGCTGATCGAGAGGCCGACGCCCATCCCGTGGCTCTTGGTCGTGTAGAACGCGTTGAAGAGCTTATCGATGTTCTGGGGATCGATACCCACGCCGGAGTCACGCACAGACATCCGGACATGGTTGGCGTTTTCTTCGCTGGCGGTCCAGACCAGCAGATTGCGCGGGCGATCGTCAACGGTCATCATCGCGTCGGCGGCGTTGAGAATCAGATTCAGGATGACCTGCTGAAGCTGGACGCGATCGCCGCTCACGGTTGGCAAGCCCGTATCGAAATTCGGTTCGCAGAATGACGCGGCTCGCTGAAGCTCGCTCGACGAGACGGCGAGCACCTCGCGCGCCGCGTCGTTCAGGTCGACGGACTCCGTCGTGGGCTGCTTGCGCGTGAACAAGGCGCGCAGACGCTGGATGACTTCGGACGCCCTGTTTCCGTCGCGCAGCATGCGCTGCACCGTCGCGCGGGCACCTTCCAGGTTGGGCGGATCGTCGGCCAGCATGCGCAGGCAAGTGCTGGCATTGGTGATGATGCCCGAGAGCGGTTGGTTGACCTCGTGGGCGATCGACGCGGTCAACGCGCCAAGCGTCATGACTCGCGACACGTGGCGAGCTCGGCACGAGCCCTGTTCAGGGCGTCCTCGGCAAGCATGTTGTTCCGTCACGTCCTGAACGGCGCCGATGAATACCGATCGGCCGTGGATCCATTCGGTGAGGCGGGCGACGCCGAGCAGGTGCTTCAGGGTGCCTTTGGGGGTCACGATGCGGAAAGTAGAAATCGGGGTCCTCGCCCGCCATGGCGCGCTCGATTCCGCGTCGAAACGACCGCACATCGTCGGGATCACCATGTCGCGGAGCGTCGAGGTCGTGATTGTCGTAGCAGGTATCCAACTCGCAGATGCGGTAGAACTCTTCGGACCAGAAGTGCTCGTCCGCTCGCAAGATCGGCGGTGAAGCTTCCTGTCTTGCTCAGCTTCTGGGCTTCGGAAAGATGAGTGTAGGCTTCCCGGAGCTCGGCTCGCGCTGCTTTCAAGCGCCTCCTCGGCCAGCTTGCTCTCGGTCACGTCCTGAACGGCACCCATGAATACGGGTCGGCCTGCGATGAATTCGACGACACGCGCCGCGCCAGTGGAGATGCTTCACGAGGCCCCGCGCGGTGATGATGCGGAATTGAAAATCGACGTCGTGGCCTGCGATTCCGCGCGTCGACCACTGCGTCGAACGACGGTACGTCGTCGGGATGGACGATGTCCCGAAGATTCTGGATTCCGACTCTGAGACCCGGGCTCGAACTCGCAGATGCGGTAGAATTCATCGGACCAGATGTGCTCGTCCATCAGCAAGTCAGAGGTGAAGCTGCCCGTCTTGCTCAGCCGCTGGGCTACGGTCAGTTGCGCGTGGCCCTGCTGCAGTCCGTCTCGCTCGCTCGCCTGCGCGGCGACCCTCGTCTGTGTTACGTGTTCCGGCCGTTCAGCCGGTCTTCGATGTCCGTGTTGGTGCCGCACCATTTGACCACACGACCTGACTCGTCCGTGAGCGGCGCGGCGCTGAAGAGAAACCGACGATACTCGCCGTCGTGGCGCCGAAGGCGCGCTTCCAATTCGCCCGGCTGCCCGGACTCGAGATGAATCGCCAATGTTCAAGCACCCGAACCAGATCTTCGGGATGTAATGCGGAATGCCATCCAAAGCCAACGGCCTGCTCCAGGCTGAGCCCCGTGTATTCACACCAGTGTCGGTTAAGGAACTCAGCCCGGCCATCGGGAAGCGCGGTCCAAACCAATCCCGGAAGTGCTTCAATGAGATGGTTGAGTTCGAGCTCCATAGCTATTTCATTTATTGCCGCGCTCGGCGCGCCGGGGTGGCTCCTCGTCGACCGCGCCTTGGTGCGGCGCGAACGCCGAAGCCGCGCAAATTAATACGGAGGTATATATTAGAACTGTTTGCAATAGACGTCATTCGACTCCGTCTGACGACTTCTGGGGGCGCTCGCGCCACCACTCGCAGCGGGGCTCGTAGAGTCAGAACCGCGCCGAAAGACTGACGCCGTACGTCGCCGGCTGGCCCACGAAATCGGGAGATCGCGCTGCCGTTCGCGAACACGTTGCTCCAGTAGTACTCGTTGGTGACGTTCTTCCCCCAGATCCAGACGCGATAGCGCCCGTTGCCGAGTTCGACGCCGGCACGCAAATCCAGCAAGGCTGAGGCCGTCGATTCGCAAGATGTCGAGTGCGCCCACGCCCGGCGTAGGTCTTGCTGTTGTAGTGAGCGATGCGCCCACGAACCCCTTCATGCCGGGGGAGAGGGGGAACGCGTAGTCGACGTTGGTGATCGACTGCCATTTCGGCGAGAAGGGAAACGGCGTGCCGGAATGGTCGCCGAAATTGGCCCGGGCGTCGAAGCCGGTGAAACGGTCGATTTCCGTCTCCACATAGGTGGCCGAGGTGTCGATGGTCAGCCCTTCGATGGGACGTGCGATCAGCTGCGCCTCGACAGCCGACGACGTGCGATTCCGGAATCGACACCAGGGCCTCGAGCGGGCCGAAGATCGGGTCGAGCACCGCGCCGCGCAGCTGCTTGTCCTTGTAGTCGTAGTAGAACGCCGACGAGTTGAGCTGGGCGCGGCGATCGAACAGGCTGGCCTTGAAGCCGGCCTCGTAGGCGAGCAGACGATTCCTGCGGTACCGGCTGAAACTGCGCGACCGTGGATGCGGCGAGGACCGGGAGCGGCGCCGGCCTTGTAACCCTTGCTGACGTTGGCGTAGATCAGCAGACCCGCTCGTGGGGTCCAGTTGAGCCGGTCCTCCAGGAAACGCTGTCCTGGTTCAGGGTGCTGTGCACGTTGTCGACGGGCGCAAACCCGTTGGCGGGGTCGAGGACGTAGCAGTCGCCACGTGCGGTCAGCGGCTGCGCGCCGCCCCGGAAGATGTTCCAGAACCGCGCGAAGTGGTCCGTCACCGCGAATCGAGCAGTTGTCGAATGCGCGACGGTCGGCGTTGTAGCGGACGCCGCCCTCGAGCATGAGCTGGTCGGTCGACGTCGTATTCGACTCGTCCGAACGCGGCATACGTGTTCGCGCGCATGTGGCTCGTGAATTCGCTCTTGTCGCCGAACGCCTGCGGATCCACGCCCTGGAACAGATGGCTGAGGTCGTTGTCGCTGAAGAATCTCGAGCGGCTCGTCCTTGACGTCGTCGTGGGCATGTTCGCGCCGAGCAGCCAGTTGACCGTCCCGGCCGGCCTGCGACGCGCAGCTCCTGGAAGAAGGCGGACACACGCCGTCACGGTCGATCACATTCGCTGAGGTGGAAGGGCGTGCCGTCCGGATCCTGACCGTAGGCCATGCGGAAATCGGCGTAGGATGTCAGCGAGGTGATCGTGATGTCTTGCGTCAGGCCGGTAGTCGTTCCGCCAGCTCACCTGATACAGCGTCGTGTCGCTGCGCGTAGGGGAACGGTGGTGCTGGTGTCGAACCGCGCCGGCGGTCCAATCGGCGGCGCGGGGCTGGTTGACGACCGGGAAGGTCAGCAACCCGGGGACGGCCAGGGCGGAACACGTGACCGCGGGCGCGATGAACTGCGCCGCGAGGCTGTCGGAGCCGTCATGGGTCGACAGTGAGGGTCAGCCGGGATGTGAAACTGCGGGTCGGGTGCCACTCGAGGGTCGCGCGACCTTGCAGCTCGCGGATCCTGCCCAGCCGATCACCGGGACGCGTCATGCTCTCTTGCCAAGGGTCGCCACGCTGTCCTTGAAGAGCAACCCGCACCCCCAGGTGATCGGTGATCGGGCCGCTGACGAATCCGCCGACCTGCACGCGGTTGAAGCTGCCGTAGGTCGCGTCCATGCCCGCTTCGAAGAGTCTCCGTGGGCTTTGCGGCGATGTAGTTGACGGCGCCACCCGTAGCGTTCTGCCCAAAGAGCGTGCCTTGCGGACCCTTCAGCACCTCGACCCGCGCCAGGTCGAAGGCGGCCAGCTTGGTCATGGCCGGATAGGGAAGCGGGGCCTCGTCGACGTAGACCGTCACCGCCGGCGGCGTGGCGAGGTCGCTGTTGAAGAAGCCGACGCCGCGCAGCGTGAAGGACGTGGAGTTGAAGCTGCTCTGCTGGATGGTGAGGCCGGGCACGAGCGTGGAAGGTCCGCCACAGACTTGATGCCGCGTTCCTGCAGCACGTCCCCGTGGCGGCGGTGATGGACATGCCCACCGCGTTGGCCGACTGCTCCCGCTTCTGGGCGGTGACGATAATCTCGTCGATCTGACCCGCAGACGTTGCGCGCCTGCTGCCCCAGCGACACCGTCGGAATGGCAAGCGCCAACAGCGCCGCCGTGACGAACCGACACACGGGCGTCAATGCACGCATAGCGGCCGCACCCGTAGCAATAGTGAGCGGGTTTTTTTTGGTGTGGTCAGCAAAACGAGGCAAATCTCCGTCTGCTTGAACGAGTGAACTCTGCTTCCGGGGCGGGGTGTGCTCTGAAGCAGCCCAGAAACCCAAATTCCTCAACAAATTATACGACAGCACAGCCCGACGCTGGTAACGCTCCTCTCTTCCGTCGCGATCGGCAACCTTGCAATATTGCGGTATGAGATTCCCAATCAAAACGGCTGCGGGTCTGAGTGAGAAATATCCTCCTGCCGCAAGAAAAGCAGATGTCAGCAAGCCTCGCAATGAGACGATCGCATTGAGGAATACTCTTTTTACATGACAATGTCGCGTCGATTCCCACGTGTTATGGGAATGGCGCGGACCTCAACATCGGCTGAGGTTATTGCAGTGAGCGGCCCCCGCGACCCCCCCTACCGGCGGCGTCCTGAGACGGATCGCCTTCAGGCAAACAAACCAACACCAAGGTATCAGGACAATGTGATGTGGAAGAGCGCATTGTCCGAGGGGTGGCCGATTCGAACTGTGTGAACGCCCTTCTTGCACTGCCCTGGATTGTGCGGTCCAGCAGGTGCCTCGATTGCGTTGACTCGAGGAACGCGTGATGGAGCAACGGACACTGGTCGCGGTTGTTGATGACGATGAATCGGTGCGCGAGTCGCTGCCGGGTGCGCTAAAGGTGATCGGGCTCGCGGCTAGGGCCTTCGCTTCGGCGGAAGAGTTCCTGAGTTCCGATTGCATTGCCGATGCGCAGTGCCTGATCCTCGACATCAACATGCACGGTATGTCCGGACCCGAGCTGCAGCGGGAACTGATTCGTCGCGGGCATGCGATTCCAACCATCTTCATCACGGCTCAGTCGCCCGAGAGCATTCCTCCAAGCCTTCTTGAGCGGGGGGCCGTCGAGTGTTTGTTTAAGCCGTTCAGCAAGGAGGACCTACGGGCGGCGCTGAATGTCGCGCTTACAAGGGTCTGAATCAGGACGGCGTGTTTGTGCAAGGCACAATGGAGTAAGGTATATGAATACCGCGACCAACTTTGCCCCTAGCTTGAGATCGTGCTCCATGGCGCGCGTCACACCTCTCGTGTTCGTTGTCGACGACGACATATCGATTCGCGAATCGCTCGAGTTCCTTCTCGTGCGCGCCGGCATGCGACCGGAAGTTTTCGCCTCTGCGCAGGAGTTTCTTGCCAGTCCACGACCATCGTCCCCGAGTTGCTTGGTACTCGATGTGGGTCTGCCGGACCTCAACGGTCTCGAGCTTCAGCAGCGCATCGCCGGCGAGCGCGCGGACATGCCGATTATCTTCATCACCGGTCGCGGCGATATCCCGATGTCGGTTCAGGCGATGAAAGCGGGAGCAGTCGAGTCCTGACGAAACCCTTTACGCCCGCGGTGCTCTTGCACGCGATCCAAAGCGCTCTGGAACGCAGCCGTATGTGCCTCGACGAGGAGGCGAACCTGCAGGCACTCCGTGATCGTCACCAGTCGCTCAGCCGTCGCGAACGGGAAGTGATGGCGCTGGTGGTTCGCGGTCAGTTGAACAAGCAGGTCGGCGGTGAGCTCGGTATCAGCGAAATCACCGTTAAAGAACACCGAGGGCGGGTGATGCATAAGATGCACGCGAGATCGCTACCGGAGCTCGTGAATATTGCGGCCCGCCTCGGGATTGAAACTGCCGGCAAGGGCTGATGTGACCGTGCGCTGAACGTTGGTCGTACGATTTTTCCCCGTACGAGGGAGGCGCGGGCAGGGCACGTGGAGCACTGACAGCATTATCTGGAGAACGCTGCAATACCGTCGCATTTGTCGTGCGTTCATAACGAGCCACGCTGCAGCCGGTCCGACAACCGCGATCAACGCTACGCTGAGGGCGGTGTTCGCTGAAGCTGACGTGGCGGAATGAATTATCCCCTGATTGCCAGAGCGACTGGATGCTTCACCTTTGCGATCGATTCGATGACGTTCATGTTGGCTCCGACCCCACCAGAGCTTGCTTGCTGCGACACTCATCGCGTAGCACCCACGCGCAAAAATGCTCGCAGTTGTTAGTTAGGATGCGATAGCGGGGTTCGCCCAGTCGCGAGCGCGCCCGCTCCACCACCTCGCAACGACCGAAGCATCGCGGGTCACGTCGAAGTCGGATGCCATGGCCTTGAGCGAAACACTCGAGAGAAATGGCTTCCACCGGTCCGCGCCATAGTCCGTGCACAAGGCCCGAATAGTGAATGACGCTCCCGTTGCCGATGTAGATGCCGTGATCGTCGCGGCCCAAAAGCAAATCTCTCGAAAAGCGCTCGTCACTGCGCCAGTTGCTGCGTACATGGTCTGTCCTCCCATTCATGGCGAAAAAGGCTATAGGGTCTTGCTCTCAATGGCGATCGCACGTAGATGGTATTGATCGATACGATGGGATTGGTCTCAGCGCTCGTCACGTACGCATGCGGCACGAGCCTTGGCGCTTTGCGCTAAAGCAACTTTGCGCAGCCTCTGACTCGGCGCCGCTCGAGATTCTAGTTAGCGCGTATTTCGGATCTCAAGAATTGCCGATCGAAAGACGACGAGCGCGAGTCGTGCAGGCCGATACCAAAGTATCGACCAACACCATGGTGTGTTCCAGGCGGACCTACGCGACTGCTGTAATCCCACCCGGGTTTTGAGCTCTTGCAGGCATACCCGAATCTAAGCATCGGTTGCGGAGGAGTTCGATATGAAAGAAACGCCCGGCTTGAATCGCCGTCGTTTTTGCGGAGCCGCAGCGGCAACTGTTGCTGTGGGCACGCTAGTTCTTCCATTTTTGTCTTCAGTAAGGAGTAAAGCCATGAGTGCAGTTGTAAAGTCAAAGGTTAGTGATACGACGGCTATCCGCCCGTTTCAAGTGAATGTTCCGGAAGCGGAACTCACCGAATTGCGCCGGCGCATCAACGCGACCAGGTGGCCGGAACGGGAAACGGTCACGGATGCGTCGCAGGGCGTGCAGCTCGCGACGATTCAGAAACTCGCGCGCTATTGGGCGACGGAATACGACTGGCGCAAGGTCGAGGCGAAACTGAACGCCCTGCCGCAGTTCATCACCGAGATCGATGGGCTGGACATTCATTTCATTCACGTTCGTTCGAAGCATGAGAATGCGTTGCCGCTCATCGTCACGCACGGCTGGCCGGGCTCGATCATCGAGCAGATGAAGATCATCGATCCGCTGACCAATCCCACGGCGCATGGCGCGAGCGCATCGGACGCGTTCCATGTGGTGATTCCGTCGATGCCGGGCTACGGGTATCTCAGGCAAGCCGACCACGACCGGCTGGGATGCCGCCCGCATCGCACGCGCCTGGGACGTGCTGATGAAGCGCCTCGGTTACACGAATACGTGGCGCAAGGCGGTGATTGGGGCGCGATCGTCGTCGATCAGATGGGCGTGCAGGCGCCTCCGGGATTGCTCGGCATTCACACCAACATGCCTGGCGTCTTTCCAGCCGACATTGACGAGGCGGCCTTTTCCGGCGCGCCGGCGCCAGCGGGTCTCTCAGCCGATGAGAAACTCGCTTACGAGCGTCTGCAGTTCGTCTATCAAAAGGGAATCGGCTACGGCTACCAGATGGGGTTGCGACCGCAGACGATGTACGGAATCGCGGATTCACCCGTCGGCCTGGCGGCGTATTTCCTCGATCACGACGCACGCAGCTACGAGCTGATCTCACGCGTCTTTGACGGACAAGCCGAGGGCCTCACGCGCGACGACATCCTCGACAACATCACGCTCACCTGGTTGACGAACACGGCGATTTCTGGCGCCGTCTCTACTGGGAGTATTGGGGCAAACGGGTATTTCAATGCCAAAGGCGTCTCCATCCCGGTTGCCGTGAGCGTCTTCCCTGACGAACTCTATCCAGCCCCGCGGAGCTGGGCGGAGCAGGCGTATCCGAAACTCATCCACTACAACAAGCTCGACAAGGGCGGCCACTTCGCGGCGTGGGAGCAGCCGAAACTCTTTTCAGAAGAGGTTCGCGCGGGCTTCAGATCGCTGCGCTGATTAAAACGAAGCGGCGGCGCGCACGCGTGCGCGCCGCCTTCCGATCACTGAGCTGGACGCGAACCGAGAAAAACTAACCCGACTGAACTCCGACCTGTGGCCACAAACAAAGCCAAAAATATGACGACTTAGATCAAATCGAAATCACTCCACGCGTGGCATTGCGCGGCGACAGTTCAGGACCCGTCGACCGGGGAAGACTTCAACGAAATCCGTCCATTTCATGTGAATGTTCCGGAAGCGGAACTCACCGAATTGCGCAGGCGCATCAACGCAACCAAGTGGCCTGAACGGGAAACGGTCACGGATGCATCGCAAGGCGTGCAGCTCGCGACGATTCAGGACACTCGCGCGCTATTGGGCGACGGAATACGACTGGCGCAAGGTCGAGGCGAAACTGAACGCCCTGCCGCAGTTCATCACCGAGATCGATGGGCTGGACATTCATTTCATTCACGTTCGTTCGAAACATGAGAATGCGTTGCCGCTCATCGTCACGCACGGATGGCCCAGCTCGATCATCCACCAGCTGAAGATTGTCGATCCACTGACCAATCCCACGGCACATGGCGCGAGCGCATCGGACGCTTTCCATCTGGTGATTCCGTCAATGCCGGGCTACGGGTTTTCAGGCAAGCCGACGACGACCGGCTGGGACCCGGCCCGCATCGCGCGCGCCTGGGTCGTGCTGATGAAGCGCCTTGGATACACGAAATTCGTGGCGCAAGGCGGCGATTGGGGCGCGATCGTCACCGATCAAATGGGTGTGCAGGCGCCTCCGGAATTGCTCGGCATTCACACCAACATGCCTGGCGCGGTTCCAGCCGACATTGTCAAAGGCGGCTTCGACCGGCTGCGCCGATGCCATCCGGCCTTTCAGCGACGAGAAGAGTCGCACGTTCGAGCAGCTGAAAGTCTTCTATAGCAAAGGCATCGGCTACGCATACCAGATGGGGACGCGCCCGCAGACGCTCTACGGGATGGCGGATTCACCCGTCGGCCTGGCGGCCTGGCTCATCGACCTCGGTGACGGCGATGCCAAGCCGGCGGCGGCGATCACCGCGGCCGTGCTCGCCTACGAGAGGACAGCCGCAGGACGTCTCACCCGAGACGATGTCCTCGACAACATCACGCTCTACTGGCTGACGAACACGGCGATTTCTTCGGCTCGTCTCTATTGGGAAAACAAGCTCGCGTTTTTCGACTCCCAAGAACGTCTCCATCCCGGTTGCCGTGAGCGTCTTTCCTGACGAGCTCTATCAAGCCCCGCGGAGTTGGGCAGAGCGGGCGTATCCCAAACTCATCCATTACAACAAGCTCGACAAAGGTGGTCACTTCGCCGGCGTGGGAACAGCCGAAGCTCTTTTCAGAAGAGGTTCGCGCGGGCTTCAGATCTTTGCGTGCATAACGGAGCATGGCCCGCCGACGTCGTCCGAGCACCTATTATTCAAAGGAGACATCGTATGAGACGGATTGCTTTTGTTCTGGCTGCAGTTGTCGCGCTGGCCGGCGTGGTCGCCCACATGGCTCCCGCATCTGAACACGCCGAGGGAGCGGCTGCACCGATCTTTGGAATCAAAATCTCCTGCCGGATACCGCGATTGGAAGCTGATCTCCGTGGCGCACGAAGCAGGAAATCTAAACGACATTCGGGCAATTTTGGGCAACGATAAAGCGATCGAGGCCTATCGTAAGGGTAAGCAATCGTTCCCGGACGGTACCGTTATTGCGCGACTCGCGTGGAACTACGTTCCCTCCGCGGAAAACAACAAGGTATTTGGCCGCGATCAATCCTTCGTTGCCGGATCCGCCCCTGATTGGTACCTGCAGTTCATGGTCAAGGACTCAAAAAAATACGCTGCAACCGGTGGGTGGGGGTACGCTCAGTTTGACAAGGACGGAAAACCTGCTGACGAAGCGAAGCATGGAACTTGCTTTCCCTGTCACGCGCCCGCCAAGGATCGCGACTACGTCTTTACCCGTTACGCACCTTAGTACTGAGTGTCATCGGAGGCCGCACGCGATCGTAGGGAAATCGACACACGAGAGGAAGAAATTAAATGAAGAAATACAGCAAAGATCGAGAGGTCATCTCAAAGCTCTCTCCGGAGCAATTTCGCGTAACCCAGGCGAGCTATACCGAGCGACCCGGAACCGGTGCGTATCTGCATAACAAGGAACCGGGAATTTATGTCGATATCGTGTCAGGCGAGCCGCTATTCGCCTCTTCGGATAAATACGACTCTGGGTCCGGTTGGCCGAGCTTCACCAAGCCCATCGAAGCGGCCAACATTAGCGAGCTGCGTGACGACACCCACGGCCCGACGGGCGTCGAAGTGCGCTCCGCCCACGGGGATAGTCATCTCGGCCATGTCTTCAAGGATGGTCCGAGGGATTGCGGTGGCCTGCGTTATTGCATCAACTCGGCTTCGTTGCGATTCGTCCACCGGAATGACATGGTGGCCGAGGGGTACGGCGATTACCTGAATCAAGTAGAGAATATG
Source organism: uncultured Alphaproteobacteria bacterium (assembly GCA_963774165.1). Taxonomy (GTDB): domain Bacteria; phylum Pseudomonadota; class Alphaproteobacteria; order Rhizobiales; family Hyphomicrobiaceae; genus AWTP1-13. The sequence goes on from CAVZEC010000014.1 coordinate 21,791, forward strand.
CAATGACCGAGGAGCGAGCGGTTCTTGCCGGCGGTTGCTTTTGGGGCATGCAAGATCTGTTTCGCCGCTATGACGGTTTCGTATCGACGGGCAGAGCTATCGATCAGCGATCTTTTACACGAGCGATGAGCAGAAGCGAATCGCTCAAAAGACAATCGCCGATGTCGATGCTTCAGGATTATGGCCAGGCAAGGTAGTGACCGAGGTTGCGCAGGCCGGCGATTTTTGGGAGGCTGAGCCCGAGCACCAGAATTACTTGGAAAGGTACCCCGACGGCTACACCTGTCATTTCGTCCGACCCAGCTGGAAGCTGAAAAAGTCGAAATTCACCGAAACCGGCTTTGAAACTGCGTGAGTTTTGCGTGACTCCGTGCTGCTTCGTCGTGCTTCGTGGGGCCAACTGCAACGGGCGCCACGCGGTAAGTTATTGAAACTAATAAGACCATCTTCCAAATTCCGCGCTCATAATGCAGGTCGAGGGTTCGAGTCCCCTGGCGACGCGCGGGGGCCGAATCGACAAGTTCAGCCCTGCCAGTTGGAGACGATTGTCCTGCCCCCGGCGACATTGGTGTCCCACTCTGAGCTGCCGCCCGACAGCGCCACCCGAGCTCGAATCGCCTCTAAAGGATTGAGCGCCGTTGCCGAGCGGTTCGGCTGCCGCGGTGACTGTTGTGGGGATGCCTGGTCGTCCAGGCGATGTCGATCGACAGCCGCAGCATTTCGCCGCTGCGCTCGAGTAGCCAAGCGAACCCGGCACGCGGCGGGATTTTGCTCGGCGAAGTCCAGTGTCATGTGGGCAATTCGCAGGATGACGGGCTTCAGGCCTTCCGGAATGTCCCTCTCTTCGATCGGGGCGCGTGCCTCGATCAGCAAGGTGGGGTAAAGCGCTTTGGAATCAACCCACAACGAGTTCAGCGTGGCGAGCAGACCGGCTTCCTGCATTTTCGGGGGCCGTAACTGCAGGGCAACCGCGCGAGCATCTTGGATGACCGCCTGCAGCGAAGGAATGATCGGTTCCGGGATGATCTCAGTTAAAGGGTACTGACCGCCGCCGGTTGCGACTCGCTGTGTGCTCCTCAGAAGGTACATGATGGCTGCCAGCGACTGGCAAACGCCATCGTGCAGACGTTCAAACGCCTTGGTCTTCTTGTCCTCTTCCCACTCCATCATTCGGTTTGACAGCTGCCGTACCAATTGCGCGGTTTCGTGCGAACGGCGTGTGGAAGACCGGAAGGTCAGATATAGCGTAAGCGCCGCCAGGCCGGGATAAACCATCAGCCAGAACGCCTGGGCGAGCGGCACATGCCAGCGAGAGGTCGTGCTCAATGAGAGGGCTGCAAGTTCGCTCAGTCCCGCCGCAATCGGACGGTCGTCGCCTTTCACTGCGCTGTCGATTTCCTGAATGGTGGCGTGTCGGCTCTGCATGTTGCGCACCTCGTCGAGGGCTGATCGATACGCATCGAGCGCCGGCCGAAGCGTTTCAAGCACCCTGCGCTCACCCGGTTGCTGGACACCTTGTGCACCGTACAGAGACGACGGTATGGTCGCGTCCCGGATATGTCGATCAAAGTCCTCGCAATAAGAGGCGTCGTCACGCAGGAGGCAATCCTTGAAATCCTGCACGGCGCGGCCTAGTTCGAGCTCTCCGAGCAGCGCGAGCTGTCGCTTCTGAGCTTCAGCCTGCCATGCGTCCGTCTGGCGACTGAAGTCGCGCGCAATCTGGATGCCGGTGCCGATGGCGAGTGCGAGCAACACCGAGGTGATGCCGGCGCTTACTCCCCGAGGCAGGGGCAGCCAGGACTTGGCAGTCGTCTCCGCTGTTCCGCAGATCGGAGGATCGCTCAATTTTCTGAGGCGAGCCGGTCATGAGAAGGTGATCCGATGCTCGATCGCATAGCGCACCAGCTCAGCCACCGTGCGCATTTTGAGCTTACGAAGTACGTTGAGCTTGTGGGCGCTGACTGTCTTGGCGCTGAGAGTCAAGCGCCGCGCAATGTCGTTAATCGTCTTGCCGTCGGCGATGAGGCTGAAAACCGTCAGTTCGCGCTTCGACAGTTGTTTGTACAAAGGTCCGATGTCGTCCTGCAGGGCCACGCGCAGCGCGAGGCTCTCCGCGACATTGGGGCTGAGAAAGAGTGCGCCGGTGACGACTCGCCGGATGGCGTTGATCAGAAGTTCAGGGGTGACATCCTTGGTTAGGTAGCCGTGCGCCCCGGCTTTGAGGGCTCGCGCCGCATATTCACTTTCCGTGTGCATGGTCAACACGATCGTATGGGCGTGCGGCTGCGACCGCGCGCACTTGCGCAATCAGATCGAGGCTGTCGACTCCGCGGGCTGGGGGGGTATGGCGAGATCGAAAATCACCACGTCGGCGCGATGCACCTGCAGCTGCTCGAGCGCCTCTTCATAAGTCCCGGCTTCGGCAACCACGTTGAGATCGGACTGACTCACAAGCAGTGCCCGAATGCCCTTGCGAACGAGGATGTGGTTATCAACGATGATGATGTTGATCAAACTGATGCTCCCAGGATGCCAAGCGCCGTTCTCCAAGCATGACGCGCGACCGCGAACATATCGAGGAATACGCCCGGATTTCTACGCGAAACACTGCAGGCGGGACACTTTATGTTAACTGGATGCCAGTGATCTTCGCCAAAGAAACTCCGGCTGATAGCCCGATGGTATCGAGCTGTTAGCTCAATTAATAGTGGGTAGTATACCCCATATATACAGAGCAAAATGCCCGATCAAATCAAGCTATATGCTTAATTCAAATATGGCTGTTGGCTTGGAAATTCCCGCGACATGAGCGACTACGCGATATCGGTCAAGGTCCGCAACGGACGCATCCGGCGCAGGATCGCCGAGTGCGGGTTCGCCAACGTCAGCGAACTGTGTCGCAAATCTGGGCTGCATCCGGAACGGGTCGGTGCGCTGCTCAACTTGAAAGTTCCACCGTTGATGGGGGATGGACGCTGGCGCCCCTCGGCTGCCGCCCTGGCGGAGGTGCTTGGATGTACCTGCGAGGACCTTTTCAGCGAGACGCAGCGAACGCTGGCGCTGCGCGACAACCATGGCGAGTGCAGTATCACCGAAATCGGATTGCTGAAGTTGATCGGCAGAGTTGAACGGCCTCTGCTCGAGAATCCCGGCGAGCAACTTCTGGAGGATGCTGACGAACAGGCAAAGAGGGCGGTCATTCGTCGAGCATTGGACGGACTAAGGCTCACGGCGCGGGATCGGAGAATCATCGAAAGCTATTTCGGCATCGGTTGCGAGCAGAGAACGCTGACCGAACTCGCGTCGGAGCAAAACGTTTGCTTTCAGTTCGTCCAGCATCGCCTGAACAGGGTGTTGCAACTTCTGCGCGGCGGCAAATTAGCAGGACATCGATCGCTCCTGCAAGCATACCGACCTGCCGACGCCATGGGTAAGGCGGACGAAGCGCGCTTGCGAATGGCGCGGAAGCGCGACGCTGCGCTTTGCGTTCAGAGGAAAAGCGAGGCTCACCGAGAACCACGCTTGCCTCGCATCAGTACGTGTTCAAGTAAGGCGTCGCTTCGCGGAGCGAGTCGCACAGATCGTGTTCGCACGCAAATCCTCGTGAATCTCCAAACTCGATTCGAGAGGAATACGTGATTCTCTTCACGCCTATTTCCTTAAATACAGTAGGCGTTTGTCAATATACGGTAGGTATTCTGCTTATTTGAAATAGCACTTTACTCATTTATAACAAGCAATATGCCTATAAGAATTAAGACTAACGCGGGATGGGTTTGCAGTGGTTCGGGTCTGGAGCCCTCGGCGCACCCGAGCTTCCCAATCTCGCCCGTGCGCGGTGAGGCGCAACAGTTCATGCCCAATTTTCGTTTCAACCCCCCCAAGCACTCCGACAACAACATTACGGACGGAGTGATGCCTGCCCACGCGATGGAGGATTCGATATGAACGACGCTCGACACCTGGTCCGCCTACTGCCCGTGCTCGGGCTGCTGCTGCTGGGAGCATTGGACGCCGAGGCGCAAAACTTCCGCGTGCAGTGCCCCATGAGCACGCCGTCCCACCCCGATGGCAACAACATCAAGTGCCAGCAGATCGCGGGCGGCGACGGTTACGCCACCATGGGCGACGGCTCGACCACCTACTTGTTCGGCTTCGGGCCGCTGTCGGGCCTGCCCGACATCTACAACGGTTTGCCGGGCACGCAGGTGAACACTGTGTTCAACACGACGTTCGGACCGGACACCGGAACGCCGAGCACTCTGGTCGGCATGCCGGACGGCAATTTCACGTTCAAGGGCGCGATCGGTCTCACCGAAGACTACAATTTGGATCCCTGGGCCGCCGGCAGCGGATATCTCCAGGGTGACACGGTCCGGACCGCGGCGGGAATCTATAGCGCGACCAGCGCCGGCACCTCCGGCGCCAACACTCCGACGGGCATCGGCACCTTCTTCGACGGCGGCGTCAACTGGGCCTACCAGGGCACGCTGCTCGACGGCCACGTCGATCCCCGGCCCATCATGGACGTCGGCGTCATGAACGCCAACCAGCCGGCGCCGTTGATTGCCATCGACGAAGACGACGAGTTGTTTCTGACGCTCTCCAACGTCGGACATGATCATGCGTCCCGACCTGTTCGAACAGCACACGGTCCACTTCCACGGCTACCCGAACGCCTCCGCCTTCTACGACGGCGTGCCGGACGCGTCGATCGCCATCAACGTCGGCGGCAGCTTCACGCTACTACTACCTGGCACCCGATGCCGGCACGTACTTCTGGCATTGCCACATCGCGCCGCCCGAGCATCTGCAGATGGGCATGGTGGGTCAGCTATACGTGCGGCCCGCGGCAGAATCACGTTGACGTCGGGTGCGTCCTGTACACGGCGCTGAGCCAGTGGGAAACGGCACCCGCTCCGATCAGCAATCCCACGAAACCCAGTGACTGGGCCACCTATGAGCCGATACGCAAGCGTTGCGGCGGCACGAATGGCGCCGCGAACATTCCGACGGACCTTCTTTGCTCCACACCGCTGCCGAGGACCACCGGCTGCGACTCACGACGCCCACGGACAACTATGCCTACAACGACGGCGACGGCACGACCTACTACGACGTCGAATATCCGATTCAGATCCACGGCTTCGACCCGAACTTCCATTTCGTCGGCATGACCTTCAACCCGGAGTCGTTCAACGACATGAAGGACAAGTACTTCTTGCTGAACGGCCGCAGCTACCCCGATACCGTGGGCGGTCACGTCTGCACGGACGGCGACACGCTGCCGGCATGCTCGGGTTCGCAAGCCGTCACGATCAACGGCGTCACAGTGGCGCCGGGCCCGATGGAAACGCAATCGACGGACGGCACCAACCAGCCTCGCAACCGCTACCGACGGTCATCAATATTCCGGCCAACGGCCACGCGCTGCTGCGCATCTCCGACCTCGACGTGAGCGAGTATCAGACGCTCGCGTCGCTCGGCATTCCGATGCGGGTGGTCGGCCTCAACGCCCGATTGCTGCGCGACTGGCCGGCAACAATATGACGTACAACACGAATTCGATCACGCTCGCGGGCGGTGAATCGATCGACGTGATTCTGGATGCGACCGGCCTGCAGCCGCGCCAGAAGTTCTATCTGTACACACCCAACCTCGATCACTTGTCGAACGACGCCGAGAATTTCGGCGGCCTCATGACCGAGGTCAACATTTGTGGGCAGCTCGGTCGATCCGCACACCAAAGCCTGCACGAACACTAGGAGAGCGGCGATGCGCGCTAAGAATACTCAATCACTGCTCCGGCAGGCCCGTTCGGCGCGACCTTGCGCGCTTGGGTCGATGCTCGCACTGTCCGCACACGGCCGCGGCTCCCGGATCACCGGGACTTCCGGTGCACCGGTCTTCAACCTGACGCGCGGCGGCCATGCACATCACGCAGCCGAACGGCAAGAGCTTGTACTCTTGGGGCTACGGCTGCACCTCGCGCCGGGCAGCAGTTTCGCGCCGGCCATGCGTGGCGCAATTGCCCGACGGCACAATTGCCCGGTCCCACGCTGATCGTCACCGAAGGCGACACGGTGACGGTGAATCTCACCAACGGCCTGCCTGCCGCCGCGGGCAATACGTCGATTCTCTTTCCCGGTTTTCAAGTGGCGACACAAGGCGGCGCCACGGGATTGCTGACGCAGGAGGCGCCGAGCCTGACCTCGTGCGTTGCCGCGGGACTGCAATTCCGTGACCTACACATTCACAGCCATCGAGCTCCGGGCACACACTCCTACTACAGCGGAACCCAGGCGCGATCTGCAGGTCGAGATGGGCATGTACGGTGCGCTCATCGTGCTGCCGAAGACCGTGTCCGGCCAATTGCAACTCCGGGCTCGCCGCAGCGAACGTGATTGCCGCAAGCGACCTCGGGCGGGAAACCGACTTCCGTTTGGCGCACGCGGCCTACGATCACCCATCCACCTGCTACGACCGCGAATACCTGTTCCAGTTCTCCGAAATGGACGACAACATCCACACGCAGGCCGAGGGTCAGGTGCTGGCCGATCAGGCGAAGCCGTCGGTTCGCAATGCGCGAGCCCCACCGGGTGTCTCGTGATCGCCACCGAGCCCTATGCACCGGATTACTACATGGTCAACGGCCGTTCGATGCCGGACGACATGGACCCGAACTACGTACCGCAGTATCCCAACCAGCCATACAACGGCAATCCGCACATGCACCCGGGCGAACTCACGCTGGTGCGCATCGTCGGCCAGGGCCGGTGGCAGCATCCCTTCCACGAGCACGCCAATCACGTGCGAGTGCTTGCCCGCGACGGCAATCTGTTGCTGAGTCCGCCGACGATCCCGGGGATCCGACCAGCACGCTGCTCGCGGGTCCGCTCATGTTCACCACCACCACCACGCCCGGTATGACGATGGACGGCATCTTCTACTGGACGGGCAGGGGCCTCAATTGGGACGCGTTCGGACATGATCCGTCGCTGGTCGATTCGAATACGCATAAGCCCTTCGTTTGCGTTCCGGATGCCAACGGCTATTTCACGAGCGACCCGACCGCGCCGAACTACTACGAGTGGTGCGGCGATCACAACAAGGCACTCGAAAAGCACCCCTTCGGGCAGGTGGCCGCCGGCGGACCGGTGACCTTGCCGGATCCGAACATCGTCACGAACGGCAATTGGTACGGCGGCAGTCCCTATCTCGGCGGCGAAGCGACCGTTCGCGCGGTCGGCGGCACGCCGATTCCGCCGGCGGGCACCGTGGCCAACTCGCCCTCCGGCGAGGCGGGCTACGCCTACATGTGGCACTCGCATAACGAGCGCGAGATCACGACGTCCAACGTATTTCCGGGCGGCATGATGATGATGATGCTCGTCGATCCACGCAGTTTCGCGATCGACGAAACGAATTGATATTCAGGAGAATCTAGATGCACCTCTTTACATCCAAGACGAGCCGGCTGATCCCAGGATTGGCGGGTTTAGTTCTCCTGCTGGCGGGCACTGCGTCGCAGGCGCAGACGGTCAATCTCACCGCCGCGCCCACCAGCACCACCTTGCCTGACGGGCAGAATGTGCCCATGTGGGGCTACCACTGTACCGATGCGGGCAGCAACGGCGCGACTTGCGCGGCTTCCAACCAGGCGGTGCAGACGGCAGGGACGGGCTGGTCGCCGATCGTGATCACGGTGCCCTATGTGGGCACCGCCACGGCCTCGAGCACCAGCCTCACGATCAACCTGACCAACAACCTGACGTTCGGCGCGAACAAGATTCCCACCTCGCTGACCATCGTCGGTCAGCTGGGCGGCGGCCTCGAGCAGACCATCGGGTCGGCCGGCACTCACCACACGACCACGGCGAGTCCCGTGCACAACGGTCAGGGAGTCACCTGGCCCACCGCGGATCCGACCACCACGTCGACGCCGCCGGCGCAGATGCCGCGCGTGCAGTCCTTCGGCACCGAAGTGGCGGCCGGTGCGACCACCGCGCTGACTTGGAATAATCTGCGGCCCGGCACATACCTGATCGAGTCGGGAACTCACCCCTCCATTCAAGCTCCCATGGGCCTGTACGGCATTCTGGTGGTCACCACGCCGGTCAACGGCGCGACCCCCGGCCTTGCGTATCCGACGGTCGCGGGCCTACCCGTTACCAGCCTCGCTGTTTCTCAATACGACGCGGATCTGCCGCTCGTGTTGAGCGAAATCGATCCGGTGCAGAACGCCTCGGTCGCCGCCGCGGTGGCGACTGCCGGGTTCTCCGAGACGGCGGTGTGGAGCGGTCTACCGGGCGGCTGCGGCAACCCCGCGTCCGCCGACCTTCAACACGTGTTACCCGCCGGCCGTGAACTACAGCCCGCGCTACTACCTCGTCAACGGCGTCTCCTTCGACCGGACCAAAATTGCGTCCTCCACGGCGCAAATCCTCGGGGCGCCCGCCACCGCGACTTCAGGCAACGTAATTCTGCGACTCGCCAACGCGGGCCTGCGCATGCACATTCCCGCGATCGTCAACCAGTCGATGACCTTGATCGCTGAAGACGGCAACCCGCTGCCAGGCCAGCCGCGCATCCAGAACGAAGTTTTCATGGCCGCCGGCAAGACCTATGACGTCGAAGTGAAGCCGACCCAAGCCGCCGGCGCCTACAGCGCGGCAACGCTCGCGCTCTTCGACCGCCAGTTGAGCCTGTCCACGAATAACCAGCGCGACGGCGGCATGCAGGCGTACATCGGCGTGGCCGGCGGCGCCGCGACGGGCGCCGGGTCTGCGGCCGGGTCCGGTGTAGCGCTTGCCGGCGTTATCCGCCAAGACTTTCTATTGTGTTTCAGGCACGACACTGTCCGTGAGCGACCCTCTCAGCGGCTTGCTCGGCGGCTCGACCGGCGCGAACGGCGTGGCCGTAACGGCGACGAGCTTGCCAGGCACACTGACCGTTCAGTCGAACGGTACGTTTACCTATGTTCCACCGGCCGAGTGGGCGGCCTGCGGCGGAACTTTCACCTACCTGGTGAACAATTCGCAATCGATGATGTCGACCATCGCCGAGTGCGACGCCACCAGCAGCGCGGCTGCAGGTTGCCAGCTCGGTGGCGCGCCGACGCTGGTGAATGACAGCTTCACCGGGTCCAATGCCAAGCTGTTGACCATCAATCCGCCCGGCGTGTTGCTCAACGACACCGATCCCAGCGGCCGGCCGTTGAGCGTGGATCCCGCCACGGTCCAGGCCAGCGGATTGACGAGTCTTACCGTCAATCCCGACGGCTCCTTCAGCGCCGTGGCACCGGCCGCGGGCACGTACAGCTTCACCTACAACGTCAAGAATTCACAGCAGACGCCTGCCGCCGCGCCTGCGACGGTCACACTCAAGTTCCCCGCGGGTTCCGGCCTGCAGGTCAGGCTCGTCGATCAGCTGCATCAGTCCGACACTGCCTGGGATATCGCCGATGCCACCAAGAAGGGCGACTACCGGTGGATCATCGAAGAGGATCGTACCTTCTGGATCGACACCAAGTGCCAGGTCAACAGCGCGACGCGGCCGAAGGATTCTTACGGCCGCAATTGCCCGCCGACACCGGTCGAGGCGTTCGGCTACAACTTTCACTCGTCCACCATGCCGGTCGTGGCCACCGGCTGCGTCGGCGCCATGTCGTGCGAACAGGGCCAGACGGTTCTAGGCGCGCCCGCGGTCTGCGATGCGGGCGACGGCACCTGCCGCACCACCGATGCCGCCGGCAACCCGCTCCCGACCACCGCCGCACGCACCGAACTGACGCCGGATCAGGTTTACCTCGATCCCAACAAGCATTACTACATCTCCATCATGCCGGGCGACGGCATCAATCCGACGCTGCAGGGCGCGGGCGGGCCGGTGCCGTACACCGACAAGAATGGCAAGCCGGGGATGCGGCAGTTGGATCCGGGAATCGACTGTCCGAACGTCAGCGACTTTGCGCCCGGCACCGGAAAGTGCGGCCACAACATGGGCGGCGCCCAGATCGGGCCGCAGTTCACGTCCGCCGGCACGCCGATAACCCCGTCGGTCACCATTCCGTTGGCGCAGACGCCACTGCCCACCGCGAGAATTGCGGTGTTCGTGTACCAGGACGACTATCCCCTCAATGGCGAGAACGATGCCGGCGGCGGCGTCGACATTCTCGCGCCGAACGAAGCCGGGCTCGGCAGCTTCCAAATCGAAGTGTTGGATTTGGCGGGCGCCCTCGGGGACGCTACCGGCCAGATCACCTACGACATGTTCAATATGCCGGTGAGCAACTCGCTGGCCGGCACACCCGATCCGATGAATCACAACGTGGACGCGTGTCCACTGACGTCGAATCCCGACCTTCTCGTGGGCAGGGTCGTCACCTGTCCGACCTACGAAGCCGACGGCAAGACCAAGTCGCCGCTCGCCGGCCAGGCGGTCATCTCCAACCTGTACCCGGGCTTGTATGAGGTTCAGGCATTCCCGGCGGCCGATCGCATCGCACGCGGCGAAGAGTGGCTGCAGACGAACACGTTGGACGGCGGCAAACCGCACGAGGCGTTTGTCCGGCCGGGCGAGCCCGCCTACTTCCAGGAATTCGGCCCCGGCGGCTTCCACGTGATGATCGGGTTCGCCAACCCCAAGATCATCAACGATCGGCGCACGAATGCGGCGGGCACCGGCCTGTGCGATCCCGTGTCGAGCGGCGGCGGCGGTCTCGCCTGCCATTCCAGCGTCAGCGGTCAGGTACACGGCAACCACTTGAGCCGTACGCCCGACGAGCGCACGTACGACAGCGGCAGCTACGACCAGTTCGGGTTCACGCAGTGCTACGTGTCCCTCGGAATTCCGGACCAGCAAGACTTCGCCTTCGCGAAGTGCGATGCGGAGGGCAACTACTCGATGACGGGCCTGCCCGACGGCACCTACAAGGTCGCGGTGTTCGATCAGTGGAACGACATCATGCTCGACGGCCTGGTCACGAACGTGACCATCAACGGCGACACAGTGATCAATCCCACCTCGACCCAGTGGCGCACGAATCTTTACACCCGTACCTATCTCGATCTGAATGGCAACGGCATTCCCGATCGCGATGCCGCCGGCAACGACCTCGAGCCCGGGGCACCGCTCCTTCCGATCCTGATCCGCTATCGCGACGGCAGCATCGGCTTCCACAACGGCACCGACTTGAACGGCTACGCCACCTACAACGAGGTGTTTCCCTTCATGAACTGGCTGGTCGTCGAACCCGACCAGACCCGCTACAAACCGACCGGCGAACATGTGGTTTACGACTTTGGCGGCCCGGTTGACTGTTCGCCGGACGCGGTCAAGGCGTACGGCGGCGACGGTCATTGTTCCAAATCTGCGGCGTTGCTCGCGAGCACTGCGGAGTCGAATTCGCTGCCACTGGCGCTGCGAGTACCTGGCGCCGTGTACTGCACGGATGCCGACTGCACCGATCCGGCCGAATCGATTCTGAACGGTGCCTACTACACCAAGACGACCGACCAGAGCAAGAATAGGGCCACCATCACGGGGCTCTCGAGCGGCCGCATCGACCCACCGTGGCATTCCGAAGCCTGGCAGGGACTGCTCGGCCAGCACAGCTTCATCGACTTCGGCATGAAGCCCTTTGGTCCGCACGAGAACGGCGGCATCCAAGGCCTGGTGATCTACGCATCGACCCGGCCGTTCGACGACCCGTCATTGGATGTGCAGCTGCAATGGGAACCGGCTGTGGCGAACGTGCAGGTGAATCTGTACCAGGAAAACACCGCGCCTGACGGCACGACGACGCTGAAATTGGTGGACACCACGCTGACGTCCAGCTGGGATAACTGGGCCCAGGGCTTTCAAACGGATGGCCACGGCAATCTGCGCACCATCAACGACGGCAAGATCAGCAACGCTTACGTACCGAACATGAACTGCCCGGGCCAGGACCCGAGTAGCGGCTTCTTCGCGACCCTGCAGGGCAGCAAGATGTGGCTCGATACCGCGGACTCCACCGGCAACAAGAAGTCGCTGGCCTACAGCTCGCAATTCAAGTGTTTCGACGGTTGGTCGATGCAGAACCAGATCGTGCCGGCCCCCTATGACGGCAAGTACGTCTTCCCGAGCACGGTCGAACTCGATCCGGTCACCGGCCGTCCCGCGGGCGCAGGCTCGCTCAACGGTGTCGCAAGTCCCATGGTGGGCACCAACTGCACGATCTGCGTGGCCAATCCGGACGACGGCACTCCGATGCTGCCTGCCGGCAAGTACGTGGTCGAGGCGGTCATGCCGCCCGGCTTCGAAATCGTCAAGGAAGAGGACAAGAACATTCTGATGGGCGACATCTACGTCGCTCCCATCGCCCAGCAGTTCGCGGGCCTGGGCAACGTCTTCATCCTGCCCGATCAAGCGGCAATCAACGCGTACTACAACGCGAACAATCCGCTCAACTCGACCACCAATCTCGGGCGTGTTGAATCCGCGCGAAGATTTCGCGAGCAACGGACCAGATGTGGCCCTGCGTCGGCAAGACGCGCATCGTGCCCGACACCATGAGCTTGTTCCCCGCGGTGGGTCAGACGGCTCCCTTCGCCGGCGCGTCGCGGCCGCTGTGCGACCGCAAGGAAGTTGCACTCACCGATGAAATGGGCGTGAGCGCGCGCTTCTATGCATTCACCAAGAACCATGTTGCCGGCCACTTCGTCGGCCTCATGACCAACGACATGGCCTCGGAGTTCGATCCCTTCTCGCCGCAATTCGGCGAGAAATTCGGCGTGCCGAACCTCCCGGTGGAGATGCGCGACTTCGTCGGCAATCCGGTGACCCGGGTGGTTGGCGATCAGTGGGGCGCCTACAACGGCCTGTATTTCTCGAGCTGGGAAGTCAATCCGCCGAACCCGACGGGCTATGCCCCGCAGATGTCGATCGCGTGCATGAACGATCCGGGTCCGATCCTGGACACCGATCCGGCCTCGCCCACGCATGGGCAGATGATCACGGACCCGGCCTACAACCCGGCGTACAGCGATTTCTGCTACGAGACACCGTTCATGCCGGGCTTCACGTCCTACATGGATACGCCGGTCACCCCGGTGATGGCATTCGCCGACCACTACAACCTGCCGGACGCGGAGTACCCGGACGGGACGCCGGTCATCAAACGGGCGGATTTCCAGGGCAACGGCTTGGGCACGGGTTCGGCTGGTCCTTGGGCGCCCGGTACCGCCGGTATCGCCAGCGTGACCGTGACCACCAAGGGCAACTACGCCACCGTTCCCGTCGTCGGATTCACTGGCGGCGGCGGCAGCGGCGCAGCCGCCACGGCACTCGCGGGTGTGGCCACGGTCAATGTCGTGAGCGCCAGTGGGTTCGTACCGCAACGTTGCGACGCCGACGGTCACCTTCTCTGCGCCGCCGTGCACCATCAACGGCACGACCTGTGTGCAGGCCAAAGGCACCGCGCAGATGTCCAGCAACAATCAGGGCAGCACCACGCGTCGTGTCACGGGCGTCGATCTGAACGGCGGCACCAACACCGCGGGTAGCGGCTACATCACGCCGCCGACGGTGAGCTTCAGCCCCGGGCCAGCCACCGGCACCACCAGGCTCGGCGTGATGGACGTGACCGTCACCGCACCGGGCGCAGGCTACACCGGCATTCCGACTGTGACTTTCACGGCCGGGGCCAATACGGCGGCAGCGACCGCCGCGCTGAGTGGACCGACCACTTCCTTGCCGCTCGTGCTGACGGCGTTTGGCGATCGGGACGTGCAGAATCCGCAGTTCTCGGGACCGTCCGCAACGACCTTCCCGTACAACAGCAAGACCATCACGCGGCACTATGGTTTCGGCGCTCGGTGCACGGCGAAGAGCGCCGCCTGCGCTGCCGTGTCGAGCGTGACCGTTGGCGGCCAGCCGGCCACGATTACGGGTTGGTCCGATACGCAGATCACCGTCACCGTCCCGACTCTGGCGCTTTGCTCCGTGCAGCAGCGCAGCCTGGTGGCGAATGTGGCGAACCCGCCTCCGGCTGGTTGCGGTCAAGTCGTGATCACTGCCGGCAACGGCAAGCAATCGATCGACGGCATCACGGTCACGGTGGGCGGCAAGACCCCGACGTACGTAAGCACTTCGAGCCCGAGCACCAGAAACTGGCAAGAGTTCTATACGAATCCGCTGCAGACGGCGGTCGACAACGCGACTCCCGGCGATCTCATCATCGTCGACGCGGGCAGCTACCGCGAGAATCTGATCATGTGGAAGCCGGTGCGCCTGCAGGGTGTCGGCGCCGGTGCCGCCACCATCAACGGGGATGCACAGCCCGCCGGCAAGATGGACGCCTGGCGTTACCGGGTGAGCTGTCTGTTCGGCCTGACCGCCCAGGGCGCACCGAACGTGAACAACACGATGTACGACCCCACGGGAGTGTACAGCTGCCCCGCGGCGATGTACTTCCGGTCGGATCGAATCCCGTTTGAGGGCTTCGTCGGCTGGGATGCGGGGAGCAACGGCAATCTGGCCCAGGTGCTGCAGGAGCCCTCGCTGATGGGCGCCTACGAAGGCGCGGCTGTCACGGTACTCGGCCGCGGCGTCAACCAGAACGGCGTGCCGCGCGGATCGTCCGATTTGTGGGGTGTCGCCATCGGCGGTGGCACGTTCGCCGACGGCAGCCGCTACGTGAACGGTACGACTGACTGCCGCTCGGCAACGACCGCTGCGAGTTGTCACCGACTATGGTTCGACCAACTTCCTGTGCAACCCGTCGAGCATCGACGGCTTCAGCATCATCAACAGCTCGCAGGGCGGCGGCGGCATCTTCATGCACGGTTGGAACCACAACCTGCAGATCGCCAACAACCGCATTTCCGCGAACGCCGGAACGCTGTCGGGAGGCATCAATGTCGGCAATGGAGAGGTACCGCCGTCGTACTTGGTCGACAACACCATTTGCGGCAACACCGGCGCCAATCCGGCACCGCTGTGCCCGCCCAACACGCCCAACGCCATGCTGCCGAACGTACCGGCGACGCTGGTGAACGGGCAGATTCCGTTCCAGTTCAATACCAACGTGCACATTCACCACAATCAGATCGTGGATAACGCGTCCATCGGCGACGCGCTGTTCTCGGGTTCGCCGGCGGGTGCGGGCGGTGTGTCGATCAGCGCGGGTGCCGACAACTACGAGCTGGATCACAACTGGATCGCGGCCAATCTGACCTCGAGCGACGGCGGCGGCATCGCCCACATGGGCGTGAGCTTCAACGGCAAGATCCACAACAACTTCGTGTTGTTCAATCAGGCCAACAACCCGACCTTGCCGGTCGATGGCGGCGGCATCATCGTCATGGGCGCTCAACAGGACCGCACCTTGGCCAACGGTCAGGAGTGCGGCAGCATCAACGACCTCGACTGCCCGCCGGGAATTGGCGACGGCACCGGCCCCGGCCTCGTGATCGACTCCAATCTGATTCTCGGCAACAGCGCCGAAGATGGCAGCGGCGGTGGCCTGCAGCATGCGGCAGGTCAATGGCGCCGAGGTAGCGCAATTCCTGAAGACCCCGCAGAACTGGTATGGCATCACGGTGACCAACAACATCATCGCCAACAATGTGGCGGGATGGGATGGCGGCGGCGTGTCCATGCAGGATGCATTCAAGATCACGTTCACCAACAACACCGTGGCATCCAACGACACCACCGCGTCCGCGGGTGTGCTGTTCAAGACGCTCGGTGCGATCGATGCGTCCTCGCCGCCTCCCGGGTGCCTGCCGACCCCGGATCCGTCGCAGCCGCAGAATCCGAACTGCATGCTGCCGAATGCGCCGCATATTCCGCAGCCGGCTGGTTTGGTGACGCAGCAGAACACGCCGAACATGATGTCGCAGCTACCGAGCGGCGTGGTCTGTCCGGCGGGCTTCGGCTACGGCAACGCGGCGGACACCACGTCCACGCGTACCAACGGTCGCTGCGTGCTGGTGAGCCTGCCGCGGATCTCGAATGACCTGTTCTGGCAAAACCGGGCGTTCCACGTCGAAATCGTCGACCAGAACGGCAATCCGATCAACGGAACCTCGACCCCGAACGGCCAAGGGAACCAGTCGCATCAGAACATCGTGGCACTGCTGCCGATGTTCACGCAGAACTATACGGGACAGTGCGTAACGCCGCCGGCAGGCCAGGAACTTTACTGGGATCTGGGCGTGCGGATGGACTTGCTGCCCAATCAGAACGGCCATGCTCTGAATTTCAACACAGCGACCGTGGGTGCCGGCTCCTATGACACAGCCAACGGCGGCAGCGGAGTGACGGCGAACCTCAACGATGCGGGTCCGATCGGACTCCCGGCCTCGTACTCCATCTTCAGCGACTCGCTGAATGCAGCCAACGTGAACCCCGTCGGCTCCGTCGGCAACGTCGCGCCCAGCAAGACGCCGGTCATCGGCCAGTATTGCAACGGCGCGCGCGTACCGCCCGAGCAGTGCGCAACCAACCAGGGCGCGAACGATCCCGGCATGTGCAAGGGCTACTTCACGCCGGCCGGCCAGTCGGAAACCGTCGGCGTCGCACCGGTATTCGTCTTCAACGGCATTCAGGCCAGTGCGACGGTGGACGAGGGCAATAACTGGATCAACATGACCTACGGTCCGTTGAGCCTGGGCCGTCCGCCGGTCTCGGCGGCGGGCTCGACAGCGTCCGCGGAGCCCACGGTGGGCAGCGCCGCGGTGGGCATCGCGCAGGGCGCGTATTCGATCGCCTCCGATTCGGCGGCGGTCGGTGCGGGCAGTGCGGCGGCTCCCGGCACGCCGAATCACGACTTCTACGGCCAGACGCGGTCGACGTCGGGCGTGTCCATCGGTGCGGTGGAACTCGCAGTGCCGGCGCCGACGCTGACGGCTATCTCGCCGAATGCCGGTGCGCAGGGGACGAGCGTGGCGGTGACCTTGACCGGTACCAATTTCACGGCGGGCAGCAACGTCGTCATCTCCGGCAGCGGCATCAATCAGTTCGGTGCGACCTTCACCGCCACCTCGATCACGACCAACTTCGTGATTGCCGGTAATGCGACCTTGGGTGCTCGAACTGTGACGGTCAGTACTTCGGGCGGCACTACGGCGCCGGTGACCTTCACCGTCGTCGCCAAGCCGCCGGCGCCCACGCTGACGTCGATCACGCCGAACACGGGGACTCGCGGAAATACCGTGGCGGTGACCTTGGTGGGGACGAACTTCTCGGCGGCCGGGCTCGCGGTCAACGTGAGCGGAAGCGGGGTGACTGCGACCAACGTCACCTATGTGGACGCCACGCACGTGACGGCCAACTTGGTGGTCGATGCGAACGCTTCGCTCAACAATGGCGGTGCGAGGAATGTCACGGTCACCACGGCGGGCGGCACCAGCGGTTCGCGAACCTTCACGATCTCCAATCCGCCGACCGCGACGCTGACCAGTATCTCTCCGACGTCCGGAACGCATGGGACGACGGTGAACGTCACCTTCACGGGTACGAACTTCACGACCGCCGGCTCGTCGATCAACATCAGCGGCACCGGGGTGACGCCGACCATCACGTCGGCGACTCCCACGCAGCTGGTGGTGAGCTTCGTGATCACGAGCGGTGCAGCGACGGGTTCGCGCTTCGTCAGCGTTACAACTCCGAGAAATACGACCGCCACCAAGACGTTCACCGTGAACTGAACGGATGGTCTGCGGGGCGGACATTCACGCAGATGTGCGGCCCGGATTTCGCTAGGACGTCAGTTGGAGAATGCAGCAAAATGAGTTGGCGCTCGATGATCACTACGATGGCGATCGGTGCGATCGTGATTCCGGCAATCGGATCCGCAAACTCGGCCGATGTCGGGGCATCGGCCGACGCTGCGTCCGGCGGCACACGCACGCGCCGGAAGGTCGCTCGAGCATCGAGTCGACGTCCTTTCCAAAGCGCTCCAACTCGATGCGCGGCAGCGGGCCGAGTTGCTGACGATTCTCGACAACCAGAGGGCGGCGGTCGCGGCAATCTGGCACAACCCTGGGTTGTTGCCCGCCGAGCGTACACCGGCAACTCGCGCCGTCGAGGAGCGAACGGCCGACCAGATCCGCGCCATCCTCTCCGATGAACAGAAAAAACTGTACAACCCGCCCAAGCCGCAAGGGACGGAGTCACCCGCGCCCAATGTTGCCGATTGGATGCAACAGCAAGCTCGGCAGCATCCTTAAGTTCGAGATCAGGAGCGATCATATGTCACGAGTTGGTAAATTTCTCCAAGAACATGGCGTTGCCGCGATGTTGATCGCAGCGATCGCCACCATGGCGGCTTCGTCCCAAGCGGCAACGCTGACCGCGCCGGCAGCGCCAAAGCCTGCATCAAAGAAGCATGTGGTGTCGCCTTATGCCCGCGCGGCGTCGCAGCGCGAGCGCCTCGGCCAGCCCCCCGTGGGTCACGCCCCGACGTCGGTGCAAGGCATGGGAAAAGCCCGTAAGTCCCATACGGGCGCGCCATCGAAATGAGAATCCGCGCGGGCCTCGGCCTGGTATTTTGCTGCGCCATGTCCTCGGTCTCCCTGGGGCAGGCGCGCACGCCCGCGCCTACGCTCGCGGCTGCGCCGCCCGCGACCCACCCCGGCAAGAGTTCGCCTTATCGTCGCATGAAGTTGAGCGAACGGGCGCGCGAGTTTTATCCCGCGGTGTGGGGCATCGATCGTCTGCGGGTGAGCTCCACCTCGTCCGGCAATTTGATTCGGTTCAGCTACCGGGTGTTGGAGCCCAAGCTTGCGAAGGCGCTCGGCGATCACGAGTCGACGCCATACCTGTATGCACCGCGATCGCACGCCATGCTGCAAATACCTACGATGGAGAAGATCGGTCAACTCCGGCAGCTCAATGCCGCCGAGGCCGACAAGGAATACTGGATGGCGTTCTCGAACAAAGGCAATCTCGTGCGGCCCGGTGAACGGGTCAACGTGATCATCGGAAAATTCCACGCCGATGGCCTGCTCGTCGAGTGATTATCATGTGCTCTAGAGGATCAATTATGAACCGTGTTTACTTTTTTGCCGGCTGCCTGCTGTCGTTGGGCGCTGCCACCAACAGCCCTGTCATCGCAGCAGCCGCGGCTGGCGCCCACGCCCCGGCGTCGCTCAGCGTCGATCAGATCGTCGAACGCAATGTCGCGGCGCGCGGCGGACTTGCCGCTTGGCGGGCCACCAAGACACTGACCATGGCCGGGGACATGGACGCCGGCGGCAAACCGAATCATGCGCTGCCGTTCGTTCTCAAGGAGAAGCGTACGCGCAAGAGCCGGCTCGAGATCGTCTTCAAGGATCAGACCTCGGTACAGGTGTACGACGGTACACAGGGATGGAAGGTACGTCCCTTCCTCAACCGCAACGAGGTGGAGACGTACACGCCTGCCGAAATGAAATCCGCCGCGGCGGAACAGGATCTCGACGGCCCGCTGGTCGACTACGCCGCGAAGGGCACGCAGATCGAGCTCGCAGGCTCTGATCCGGTGGAAGGCCATCCGGCGTACAAGCTGAAACTGACGCTGCACAATGGCGAAAAACGCAACCTGTGGATCGACGCCGGCACTTTCCTCGAACTCAAGATGGAAGGCGAACCGCGTAAGGTCGATGGCCGACTGCACAACGTTGCGGTCTATTTCCGCGACTACAAGACCGAGCACGGCCTTACTACCCCACGGGTGCAGGAGACCGCGGTCGAGGGCGTGAAGCAAACCTATAAGATGACGATTTCGCGCGTAGCGGTGAACGAGCCGATGGACGATTCTCTGTTCCAGAAGCCGCAGCTTGCGGCACTCGCGACGTCGGGTCCGAAGAAACCTTAAGGCCCGGCATGCGCAGGCTCGTATCGACCCTCCTCTGCGGCGCCCTGTGCTGCGGTTCTTTCGCTCTGGGCGCCACGCCCGCGCCGCCGAAGAAGCCGGCCGGCGAGGGGAGTCCAGCCACGACCGCCGCCGAGGTCATCGACCGCAACGTCGCCGCGAGGGGCGGGCTCGACGCCTGGCGCAAGGTCGAGACCATGGTGTGGCTGGGACACCTCGAACACGGTGGACGCGAGACTCAGCGGATTCCGTTCGTGATGACGCTCAAGCGCCCGAATCTCACTCGTTTCGAACTCAAGGAGCAATTCGACCAGTTCACCCGCATCTTCGACGGCGTGCACGGCTGGAAGGTGCGGCCGGGGTCCGACGGCCGCCCGGAGACGAAGGCGTTCTCATCCGAGGAGGTGAACTTCGCCCGCACCGAATTCGCGATCGATGGCCCGCTGATCGACTACCGGGCCAAGGGCGTGACCGCGGATCTCGACGGTATCGACACGGTGGACGGGCGCAAGGCCTACCGGCTGTCTCTGAAGCTGCCCAGTGGTGCCGAGCGCAAAGTGTGGATCGACATCAAGACGAATCTCGATATCCGCCTCGATCGGCCCGCGACCAATCCGCTCAAGCCGGGGGCGCCCGTCTCGGTGTACTACCGCGACTACGCGACTGTGGACGGCGTGCGAGTGGCGCGCAGCATCGAAACCGGGGTCGGTGCGGTCGGCGGCGAAGCCGCCGACACGCTGGTGATCGATCGGGTGCTGGTCAATCCCAAACTCGATGATGGAACCTTTGCGCCGCCTGACACGCCGCTGCGCCGCGGCGGCCACGTTCGCATTCCCGCTCACTGACGTCGACGGCCGCCCGGTACGAGGACGCCTATTGTCTCAGTCACCACGGCGAACCGGCACAGCTACCAGTCTATCGGATGGTGCTAATAGATGGCACGCGCTGCTACTTGGATGCCGTGTCGGGAGCACTCATTGCCAAGCTCGACCACGGTGCTCGAGCGTATCGTTGGTTGCACGAGGGTTTACGCAATCATGCTGGTACTGATGTCCGGCCTCACGCTGTTGTGCGTGACGGGCACTTATCTAGGATATCGCCGGCTTTTGCGAGGGTAGAGTGACCGGATTAGGAAAGGAAAGGCCCTGCAAGCGGCATCGCTTGCAGGGCCCCGCCAACTACGGCCGAACTTTGAAAACGAAAGTGCCCCAGTCGGCCAAAGCCGTTCGAGGCAAATTGGGAATGTATTCGGTGGCCAGCCACACGTTGTTGCCGTCCGACACGGCGGCCGACTTCCTAGCGGCCCACGTTGCCGCCGCTGTAGTAGACGTAACCGGAGAAACCGTCGTCCGGGCGCGGCGCCGTTGGCCGCGATATGCACGGCCGAGGTGCCGCCTTCACTTACTTTGACATAGGCGGCGCTGGGATAGTAGTCAGGGCCGACAAGGTGAAGGTCAGGGCACCTGTTTCGCCGCCGAAGGCGAGTGAGGGAAGTATCACGTTTTCGTTTTTCACCGCGACATATCCCTGTTGGACCACTCTGCCCGAGACCGCGCCGTGACTGAACTGCGGTTTGACACCAAACCATGCAATACCCGTTCGGCTGCCGTCTCCAATAATGGTATTGACCCCGGAGTAGAGCAATCCATTCGAATACACGACCTGATTCATACGGTCATCATTGGAATTGATGAACTGCAGTGATTCGCCGAGCGAGTCGCCGAGCGGTATGGGGCCGGGTTTTTGCTGCGCCGGGTTCGGTTGCCCATAGGTTTCAGACGCCATCACTTGAAACGTCAGCGACAAATTGGGCGACAATGTGGTCAAGGAACGCGTGTTGCCCAGCGCCCAAACGGCGAGGCGGTTATCGAGCACTTGATACGGCGGACTCCCGAATTGCAGCGCGCTCAAGAAAATTCGACGCCTCGGCCGGACGAATCTTGCGCGAATCTTCGCTACTCGACCCGACTGCGGGCTGAATCGTATAGCTCAGACCGCCAAAGGGAACGAGGGCTTGCGAGGCGTCGAAGCTCACCAAATACAGATGAGAAAAATCGCCATGGGTCGCATCGATCAACCCTTTCTTCGGAATCGCATAAATCTGCGCGCCGTTGAAGGCCGTGTCGCTGAATTCATTGGTGGATTGATAAATTCCGTATGCGTCAAGGCCCAGCAGCGGCTGATCACCAAAGCATGGGCAAGTGGGATGACTGGGCGTGCCGTTCAAACCGTCGTCGGTGACATCGTACGCGAACACGACGAAGGCGCCGCGTGGATCGAGGTCTTACTGACTGCAATCAAATTGAAGTTCCTGCCGCTGCCTCCGGTGCCGGTGTCCTGCATCAATTCCGTGACGAACCACCGCTGTGTCTCGCGGTCATAGACGCATTTCGGATCACTGATGAATTGCCCGGTGATTCCGGTCACGCGGTCGATCTCAGGCGTCAAACCCCAGAACTGGCTAAACGCTTCCGGTCCGCTCAACAGGTTTCCCGAGGTGTCGTAGACGGAGATCGCATTGGTCATTGCCTCCACCACGAAGCCGCCGCCCGCGCACAGCCCTTGATCGGGCGGTTCGAGCGAGAATTGCGTATTGGTGTAAACACCGGTGCCGGCGACACGCTGATCACGATGCGTCAAGCCGTTGAAGCCGAACACTGAGCCCGATGAATCGATGACTGAACTGCCCCTGGGATTGGGAATCGCCGTCGGAGGCGGCGGCAGGCCGGCCGTCAGCGCTGCGCTGCTCGCCGCCAATCGGCTGACGCTATCGGTGACTGCGCTGTGCGAGATTTTGCTCGGGATCGCAAGGCCGTGATGGCGATTCAAGAATGATTTCGGTGCGCTCAGTATCGCTGCGCTGGGCGCAACGCCTGCAGTCAGATTCTTGACGCCAACGGTCGAATCGTCCCCGGGTTGTATTTCGGGCAGCGCGACGGCGCTGGAGCTGACTGGACCGCCGTGGATGGTGGTTTGACCCAGCGATTTGAGTTGCGTCACGGTTTGCTGAATTGCCGGCGCTCCCATTGCCGCTTGAACCTGCGCCAAGGCAATCAGGCTCGATGCGATGAGTAGCAATCGGCCGCCACGCACGGCTGATCTCACGAGCACAAGACTATCCCGTGGAAATTTGTCGGTATACATAAGCTTCGCCCCTTATTTTTGTCCCTGATGGAGAGATATTGGTTCTTGATTCGCGATACGGGATGGTCGCGCGCTGCGGATCGTCGCGCTAACCATCCTGAAATTTCCTTTCGTATCGAGTGTGCGCCGAATTCTCCGGCCGCCATCACGCATATGTCAACATCGACGCGTGAATGTTTAATGACCAAACGCCGGACGTCGGGGCCGCTGAGAAGGTACGCGCCTTGCGCACGATCGACTCCCTCTCAGGTTGACGACAACAAACCAGGATTAAGTTAAAGAGTTGTTGGCCGAATCGCCGAACTCGGCTCCAGTGCACCGCCAGGGCGCGCCTGAATACGGCAAGTTCTTTGCAGTTCTTTGCATTAGGGTCAACATCGCCCTGGAAGGGGCGGCGCGAGCGACGCGCGCGAAGGGCTCAGCGCCGTGCGACGAGTTGATCCGTGGATTGCAGCTTAATGAGCGCCGCCTGGATGCCGGCTAATTGCTCCTGGAGTCGTGCAACCTTGCCGTCCTGGGCTGCCGCACGCTCGTCCTGGGCAGCGATTTTCGCTGACTGAGCCGCCATCACCTTCTGCTGCTCCTGCATCTCATTGAGTAGCATCGGCGCAAGCTCATCATAGCGCACGCCATCGATTCGCCCCCTCTCATCTCGAATCACAAGCTCCGGATAGACCTTCGCCACTTCCTCAGCGATCAGCCCGTACTGAACGGCACCATCCGGATCAGTCTTGAGGTGAAACCGGACGGGGCGCAGTGCTTGTAATTTCGCGGTGTGCGACCCCATCGGCGCAATATCGGTCTTGAAACGCTCTGACGAGACCACTACCCCAAGCTGCCCGCTGGAATTGACCATGACGGCACTGCCGCTGACCGATGTTTTGTAGATGCCGGCGATGTAGGTCTTCGCCTGCACCCCCTCTACGCCGATTTTGATCATGTTGTAATCGGTAGCCAGGCCCTTATTGCCGATCTCGATGTTGTTGATGCCGGTCGTTAAGTGGTAGCCCGCTTGATACCCCACGGCAATGTTGTTGTTGCCGGTTGTTACGTATTGGAGCGCTCCAGCCCCGGCGGCGGTGTTCTCGATTCCGGTCGTGCTCTGAAACAGTGCCTCGTAGCCGCTGGCTGTATTGTTACTGCCGGTCGAGTTGTGATACAGCGATTCGTATCCGCTCGCGGTGTTGTTGTCGCCCGTCTTGTTCGAGAAGAGGGAGCTGTACCCGGTGGCAGTGTTATAGCTGCCGCTGGTATCTGAATACAATGCCTCCTCACCGCTCGCGGTGTTGTGGCAAGCTGACTCCGAAAGGTTGACGTGGAGCAGCGCGTTGCTCCCCATCGCGGTGTTTGCCATGGAATCGCTTTTGACCGTGTCGGGTGGCTGTTGAGCCAGCGCCGAAGTCGCCATCGCAGAGATCAGACAGATCAACCCCGAATAAGCCATTGCCGAATGATTCATTTTTGGTCCTACGTTTGAGCTGAGGTGGGGTCGATCGAACAGTCTGGATTCTGTCCATTCACGCATCAGCGAGAAACTGTCGCCAGGATGCGACGCTCGGTGACTCGTAATTCCCCGGCAAATGGATCCAAACAGTGTAGGGTTCGGCCGGCACGTCGCGCAGCGTATGGATAAACAGCACTTGGGTGTCGTGTACCCGCGGAGCGAGCCTCTCTGGTCACGACCTTCCAGAGCCAGCTAAACTCGCGTTGAGCCTCTGCACAGATTCGGGCACGCACTCCGTGCAGATCAAGTCGCTGCGATAGCGTTGCGTTTTCCCAGCGGAGCAGTCGTCATATGAGACACACAAGAGTCGCGGTATCACTTGTCACGCTTGCCCTCATGCTCACGTTGGAAGGCACCAGAGATGCGAATGCACGCTCCAAACTACCAGATCCCACCAACGCTGGTGTTGCCGAGAAGCTTTACAGGTTGGATTGTGGTCACTCCCTCGCTAACGACGAGTCGGTGTGGACGCCGGGCGAGAACGTCGGACGCAATATCGAATTCTCGTCTACTTGCTGGCTCATCAAGCATGGAAGCGAGTGGCTGCTTTGGGATACCGGTGTTCCGGAAGCCGCGCTCAACGACCCCGGAGGTTGGTCCACTTTACCCAAATTGATCGTCTATCACCTCGACAAGTCACTGATCGATCAACTCACCGAAATCGGACTGAAGCCCGACGACATCGGTCGTGTTGCAATATCGCACACGCATGGAGACCACATAGGTAACGTGGGTTTGTTCCCTAACTCCACAATTGTGATGCAGCAAGCTGAGTACAGCTGGATCCACTCTCCCAACGGGCCGAACGACAACGTCAATCAATTGATGGCGCTGGCGCGCAAGCTCTTGGGCACGCCGAAGAATCTTCAGCTCATCGACGGTGATACCGATGTATTCGGCGATGGGAGCGTCACTTTGGTTTCCACGCCAGGACACACTCCCGGCCACCAGTCGCTGCTGGTCCACCTCAAGAATTCCGGCTTCATCATGCTGTCCGGCGACGTTGTCCATTTGAAGGGGAATTTCGAGAAGAACATCGTTCCGTCCCTCAATACCGATAAGGCAAAATCAATCGCGTCAATGGAAGAAGTCAGGCAGTTGATCGCAACGTACAAGGCGACGCTCTACATCAACCATGACAAAAGCCAAACCGACAGGCTTAAGCTGCTCCCTGCATTCTACGATTGAGGTTTGCGGGTTGATCGTCGGGCGCGACGGGCAAGGAAATGAGGACAGTCGCATGAGAGATCAAGAAATACGTGAGGCACTGAATCAACATTGGGCGGCATCCGACTCCAGCGATTTTGCGACAGAGCACGCCATCTATCAGGAAGATGCCGTCCTCGATTATCCGCAATCCCGCGAGCGAATCGTGGGGCGACACAACATACAGACCACCCGGAGCCTCCAGCCGAACAACAAGCGCTTCGTGGTTCATCGAATCATGGGAAGCGGCGACTTGTGGGTCAGTGAGTATGTCCTGACATACGATAGTCAACCCTTCTACACCGTGAGCATAATGGAGTTCCACGGAGTGAAGGTTGCACACGAGACGCAATACTTCGCTGATCCCTTCAAGGCCAGCGAATGGCGTAAGAAATGGGTCGAAAATATGGACCGCCCCAAGGATCAATGAAGTCCGAAGGGACGTTCGCAGTATGGGGGCGGGCGAGCGCCATCGTGAGCGCGATGCCGTTCATCAAACGGCGGTGACCGCCGCCGACGCAGGATTCAATGCGCGAGCATCGTCAGGATCCGCGCTCGCGGCGCGCAAATCGATCGCGAACCAGGCGCTCGAGCTCATCACCGCAAGCGCTGCGCCGATGAAGAACGCCGCGTGCCAGTGATCGTGCCCCGATAAATAGGCGACGATCGGTATTCCGATAATGCCGCCCATGGTCCCGCCGGTATTCATGATGCTGGTGACGACCATGGTGTCGCTGCGCCCGACCGTCATCGCGGCGCCCCAAAAGGCCCCCTCGGTGAGCTCGACCAAGCCGAAACAGAGCGCCAGTCCTGCAACGGCGACGTAGGCGTTGACCGCGCCGACAATGAGCAACAGCAAAAGTCCTGCGGCAGGCAACGCCAACAGCGGCACGCTTCGGAAGCCCTTGAGCGGACCGTAGCGCCGGCACGCGATTCCCGTCAGCACGCCGCCGATACCGGCGCCGAAGGCTGCACCCAGCGGCGGAATGGCCGCAAGCCAGCCGCCTTCGAGCACCGAGAAATGCCGCTCTTGAATCAAATACAGAAATGCCCAATTGGAAATCAAATAAAACACATAGTTCATCGTCATGTATGACAACGTCAGCAGCAGTACATTGCGGTTTCCCAGCAGACGCATGACCTGGCGCGCAGTGATCGAATGGCTCGCCTTGGAGAAGCCGTGGCTGCCGATTTCGGCGAGCTCTTGCGGCGTCACGGCCGGGTGCTCGCTCGGCGCTTCGCGTCCGTACCACGCCCACCACACGACGAAGCCGAGCGCCGGAAGCGTGGTCCAAAACAAGGCGCTGCGCCATCCGAAAAAGTGCATGAGCGAGGCGATCAACGGCGGCGTGGCGGCCGCCCCGAGCTGCAATCCCATCGTCTGCAGACCGACCACCAACGCCCAGCGGTTGGAGGGAAACCATTGCTGGAACACACCGGCGGAGACTGGAAACGTGGCTGCTTGCGACACTCCGAGCAGCACCTGCAGCGACAAGAGACAAGCGAAGAGCGTCGTGCCGGTGAACAGCGACGGTGCCAGCGGAGTCGCGAGCATGGCGATTACGGCCGCGAGTCCCATCAGCACCAAAGTGCCGCGGGCGCCCCAGCGCTCCGCAAAGATGCCGATGGGAATCTGGAACACCGCATAGCCGACCGCAAAACCTTGTTCGAGCCAGCCGATCTGCAGCTGAGTGAGACCCAGGTCCGGCATCATCGGCGCTGCGGCGACGGTGATGCTCTTTTGCTGTAGATAGGCAATGAATCCAAAACCGAACAAAAAGCCGAAGATTCGCCACCGGATTCTGATGCGGCCGGCCGGATTTCCTGCAATACACCTCGGGCTCGACGTCGGATCCCAAGGGCGTGATGGTGAGCCACGGCAACCTTCTCGCCAATTCCGAGATGATCCGGCTCGTGTACGGCAACACGCGCGCGACCACTTATGTGAGCTGGGTCCCGCTCTATCACGATATGGGGCTTATCCTGAACGTGCTGCAGACGCTCTATGTCGGCTCCCTTTGCGTGCTCATGGCGCCGGTGAGTTTCATGCAGCGCCCATTGACCTGGCTGCGCGCCATCAGCGACTACCGCGCCGAGTTCGCAACGGCGCCGAACTTTGCCTTCGATCTTTGCGTCGATCGCTTCCGCCCCGACCAGATGGCGGGGATCGATCTATCGGGCTGGAAAATTGCGCTCAACGGCGCCGAGCCGCGTGCGCGCGGAAACGATGGAGCGCTTCATCGCGACCTTCGCGCCCTATGGCTTCGATCCGAAGGCGTGCTCCCCGGCCTATGGACTCGCGGAGGCGACGCTGCTCGCCTCCGGCGGCGGACGGGGACGGGGGCTCGTCACGCGCCGGGTGAGCCGGGAGGCGCTGCAGCGCTATCGCGCAGTCGCGCCGTCGAGCGAAGAGGACGCGCAGATCCTCGCGGGCTGCGGCAAGGCCCTCGTCGGCGAAAGGCTCGCGATCGTCGATCCGGAAACGCGCCGCCGGCTTCGCACGGGCGAGGTCGGCGAGATCTGGATTTCCGGCCCGAATGTCGCCCAGGGCTATTGGCAAAACGCCAAGGCCACCACCGCAACCTTCTGGGCGCGCATCGAAGGGGAAGCCGAGGAGCGCTGGCTTCGCACCGGCGATCTCGGGTTTCTCGACGAGACGGGCGAGCTCTTCATCACCGGGCGCATCAAGGACGTGATCATCATTCGCGGCATCAACCACTATCCGCAGGACCTGGAGGACACCGTTCAGGCGAGCCATCCGGCCTTGCGCCGGCATGGCGGCGCCGCCTTCTCGATCCTGGACGAGCATGGCGAGGAGCGGCTCGTTGTGGTGCAGGAAGTCGAGCGGACGCAGATGCGTCGCGTCTCCATCGACGACATCGAAGGCGCGATCCGCGAGGCGGTCGCGACCGAGCACGAGCTTGCCATCCAGGAGATCGTGCTGATCCGCCCCGGCAATCTGCCGAAGACAACGAGTGGCAAGATCCAACGCGGCAAGGCGCGCCAGCTCTGGCAGCAGGGCCTGTTCGAGGCGCCGGACTAAGAGTTTTTCCAGTCTCGACGGAACCTCGACCGCCGTCGAGAACTCACAGTTGTCATCGCGGCACTTGTCGCCGCGATCCATCCCTCGGCTCGCCTCGGCATGTGCGGGATGGCTGAATTCCGGTCACGAGGACCGGGATGACCGTCGTGCTTGTGGAGGCGGGTCCGGCGGCGTGTGTTCGGCGCCTAGCCCTTCTTCGGCGACCAGCCATAGGCCTTGGCGCACGCGCCGCCCATTAGCATCGCCCGCTCGCTGGCGCTCAGGCGGTCCGTCTCGAGGAACGGCTCGACGGCCTGCTCGTAGTTGACGACGGCGAACGCGCGCGTCCAGTCCGTGCCCCACAGGCAGCGGTCGAGGCCCCAGGCATCGAACACGCGCGCGAGCGGATCCCAGATGTCCGCGAAGGGATAGGGCTCCCGCGACAGCGTGCAGGCGCCGCTCACCTTGATCACCGCGTTCGGGCGCTTGGCGAGCTGCAGCACCTTCGGCAGGTCGGCCCACGGCTGGGGCGGGGCGGGCGGCGTGCGCGGTTGCACGATGCCCAGATGGTCGACGATGAACCGCGTGTCGGGGTGGCGATCTATCAGCGCCGCACCCACGTCCAGGTTGCCCCAGCACAGGATGTTGACCGGAAAGTCGTGGCGAACGGCCGCGCGCAGGATCCGGTCGAGGCCCGGGTCGCTCGGCTCGCGGTTCCCCTCCTTCGGGATCATGATGCGGATGCCGACGGTACCCGGCGTCTTCTTCCAGTCGGCGATCACGTCGGCCACCGCCGGGTCGTCCGGGTCGACCGGCTTGACGATGGCGAGACGGCCGGGATGGGCCTTTTGCACCTCCACCGCATAGCTGGCGTCGTAGCGGTACATGGAGAAGGAGGAGATGAAGATCGCGCCGTCGACGCCGACCTTGTCCATCGCCGCCGCCATCTCGTCGCCCGTAACATGAGGTGGCCAGTTCGGCACGCTGTGCCAGGGGCGTTTTGGAGTGTTCGCCTCGTAGGCGTGGACCTGGGAATCGATGATAGCCATCGGGGACGCTCCTCTTTGCTGCGGCTGACTGCTATCGCAACAGGTCACGCCCGCCGTGTCCAGGGCTCTGAATTGAGTCAAGGCTGCGGCTTCAGCGCCGACGCGATCGCGGCCTCGATCTCCCGCGCGAGGCCGTTGCCCATGTGCAGCTCGTTCGAATTGCCGATCACGGCGGCGTCGAATTGCGAATCGCGCCCGAGGCCCACATTGGATGTCCGCGGGCTCGCGTCGTCCACGCCCACGATGCCCAAACCCGGGAACCGCCCGCTGTCGTAGGGATCGATCAGAACGAGAACAGGAAAAGAAGCGAGAGCGCGCCCGCGCCGACGCCGCAGAACGTTGCCAGCCATGCGATCCAAAGCCTGCGCTCGCTCGGCCCGGTCACGGCGTTTATCGTCTCAGAATCGGAAATAGACGAACTCATAGCCCTTGCCGTTGCCCAGATGCGCCAGGATCGCCACGGCGCACAGAGCCAGCGCGGCAGCCGCGGATTTCCGCGGACGCTCGTTCAGCCGCTGGCACAGATCCTGGCTCGACGGCAGCAGGAAGGCGCATAGCGCCGCCACGCCCACCAACCAGCCTTGCGACAGCAGGCGCGGGCTCGGCAGATGGACGAGACCGGCGAAGATGTTGCCCGCCTGCTGCATGGTCTCCACGCCGAACACGACCGCGGTTCCCAGCACGAACATCACCGTCGCTACGCGGCTGACCAGCACCGGCGGCGAGGGCCCAAATCTCGGCCATGCGGAAGCCAAAGCCAGCGCAAGCCCGTGCAGCGTGCCCCACAGCACGAAGTTCCACCCCGCCCCGTGCCACAGTCCGCACAGCGCCATGGTCACGACCATGGCGGCGAAGATGTGCCTCCTCCCTCCGATGCGCACGTCGCACAGGGGCAGGAACACGTAGTCGCGCAGGAACAGCGCCAGCGTGATGTGCCAGCGCTGCCAGAAATCCTGGATGCTAGTTGCCCTGAACGGCGCGTTGAAGTTCTGCGGCAGCTCGACGCCCAGGATCAGCGCCACCCCGACGGCGATATCGCAGTAGCCGGAAAAATCGAAGAACACCTGGAAGGCGAAGCCCAGCGCCAGCCAGGCGCTGCCGTCGGTCAGCGGGCCGGACTTGGCCTGGGCGTAGATCGGGCCGAGCAGGCCCGCCAGCTCGTCGCCGATGAAGACCTTCTGGATGAGGCCAACGACGATGAACGTCAGGCCGATGGCGCAGCGGCGCTCCCAGTCGGGCCGGAGCATGGCTTGTCCGAACTGGTGCATCACCTGGCTCCAGCGCGCCAGTGGGCCGGCGATCAGCTGGGGGAAGAAGCAGATGTAGAGCGCATACTTGTCGAGCGCATAGGGTCCTGCGCGGCCGCGGCGCAGGTCGACCAGGTACATGATGTGGTGGAAGGTGAAGAAGCTGATCGCCAGCGGCAGCTCGATGTTGAGATGCGCGAGCGACCGGCCCGTGATGGCCGCGACGTTGTCGAGCACGAAATTCGTGTACTTGAAGAATGCGAGCAGGGCCAAGTCGGCGACGATCGCGGCCGTGAGGATCGCGCGACGCTTGCCCTCGCTGCTTGCCCGCATCGCCAGCCAGTTGACGAGGATCGATCCCGCCAGCAGCGGGACGAACAGGGGATTCCACCAGCCGTAGAAAGCGAAGGAGAGGAGGATGAGCGTCCACGTCCGCGCGGCTGGGAAGCGGTCGGCGACGGCGCAGATCACGATGGCGGCGGGCAGGAAGCCCAGGAGGAAGGCGTAGCTGTTGAACAGCATCGCCTACGCGCGCCCGCCGGCGAATGCCGGATCTGCCGGACAGACTGTCACGCGATGCCCCTGCCCCCGCGCCCGCACAATACGCCACCCTACAGGCGCGTTTCGCAGCCGGTCAACACGCGGGGACTATAGGGGGAGTATCGCGTTTGGCGCGTCGGACAGCAGAGGCGAACGCGCAATGCCACGTGCGCTATCTCGTCGAGCGGTCTCATCCCATCGAGCAGCAATTCTGACTGACGAAGCAACCGCGACGTCATCCCGGCGACATCAGATTGTCGGCGACTGCTCACTCGAAGATGCTCGCGTGGAACCCGCCATGCCGCAGCATGTCTCCGACGCAACAGCCCGCAAGTGAACGCGCGTCCCGCCCAGTGGCGATCAGACGTGGGCGACGACCGAGATACGCTCGAGGGCGACCACCGCCGCGATCGCAAGGGAAACGCCCACGACCGACAGGCCCCCTACGACCGAAGCGAGCCAAACCACCTCGCGCAACTCGCTGGATATATTCTTCAGCATTTTCAACGCTCTCAACCGGAGTGCACCCACGGCCCGTGAACTTCAGACCTTTGTGAAACGCGATGTAGTGAGGAATCGATGAACATTGCAGGCGGCCTCGCGCAAGTGTGAACGACCGTGACCTGAGCTTCGGGAATTCAATGATCGAGCGTAGGCCGAGCCGAACGGCGTCTCAGCGGATGACGCCCCTGGCGGCCAGGTCGCGCCGCCGGCCCTCATCGAGGCCAAGCAGGTCGCCGAAGACGTAGGCGTTGTCGCCCCCGAGCGCCGGCGTCGGCGCGAATTCGCCGCGCCACCCATCGGCATGGCGCCAAGGCAGGGTCGTGGTCCAGGAGCCGTCGACGAGACGGCGGAAGCAGCCGCGTGCGGCCACGTGGGGGTCGCCGGCCAGGTCGTGGATGCCGCGGACCCGCGAGGCCGGCACGTGCCGGGCTTGCAGCCTCGCCTCGGCTTCGGCGGCGGCCAGGCCTCGGCACCAGTCCGCGACCAGGCCATTGAGGCGGCTCTTGTGCGCGAGGCGCCCGGTTGCGGTGGCGAGATCGGCTTGCCGGCCGAGCGACGCCGCGTCCATGACGCGGCACAGGGATTGCCACTCGGCATCGCTGCGCACCGACACGGCCAGCCAGTCATCGGCACCCCGGCATCGGAAGCAGCCGGAGGGCGCCGCTCCGATCTCCGTCGCGCTGCCGTTCTCGGCCGCTTCCTGCTCGCTCGCCGGGAGGCCGGCTCGCAGCACGGCATCGGGCAGCAGCGCCACCGTCGCCTCGAGCATGGACAGATCGACGAACGCGCCCTCCCCCGTGCTCTGCCGATGCCGCAAGGCTGCCAGGATCGCAAACGTCTCCCACAGCGACGTGACCGGATCGGTCCACGCGGGCATCACGCCCATGGCCTCGAGCTCGGCATTGAGGCGTCCGATCAGGCTGACCCGGCCGCTGTAGGCCTGCAGCAGCGAGCCGTAGGCGAGGAGATCGCGCTCGGGGCCCGCGCGGCCCAATCCCGAGGCGGAGACGAAGACGATGCCTGGATTGACCTTGGCGAGATCCTCGTACGTCAGCCCGTTCTTCGCCATCACGCGTGCCGAGAAATTCTCCACCACGACATCGCTGCCGGCGACGAGATCGCGGATCATCGCCTGCGCCTCGGGGCGGGTGATGTCGAGCGTGCAGCTCTTCTTGTTGTTGTTGATGACGGCGAACCAGGCCTCGCGATAGGCAAACTCCGGGCGCGCGGTGGACTCGATCTTGACGATCTCGGCCCCCAATGCGCCCAGCATCTTGGTGGCCATCGGGCCCGCCATCACCCAGCTGAAGTCGACGACACGCACGCCATGAAGCGGCAGGGCGTCCTTGCCGGCGCAGGCCGGCCGGGAGCCGTTCGACTTGTCCCTGCCGACGCGCGGTGTCCACGCCACCGGATCGGCCGCTGGACGGGTGGCGGGCAGAGGCACCGTCGCGCCGCGCGGCAGCTCCGCGCCGGCGCTCGAGCGCATGGCGAAAGGCAGGCCCGGCATCAGCAGGCCGTCTTCCGTGCCGCCCGCCGTGAGCCGGTTGAAGAACCGCCGCGCCGCCAGCTGCGGGTTGCGGATGAGGTCCCCGGCGGTGCTGACGGGAAAACAGGCTACGCGGGCGCTCTGCGCGCGCATCGCGATCTCGCGGGCCTTCTGGCCGACCGACCATTCCGCCATCCGCCGCTGCAGGTCGCGCGCGTTGCGGGTGCGGATCTCGCGCGAGGCGGTGAGCGCCGGATCGCTCGCCCAGGCGGGATGGCCCATCAGCTCGGTCCAGCGCTGCCATTGGTGATCCTCGCGCGGCGACACCAGAATGGCGCCGTCGGCGCACGGCAGAAACCAGACGAGCCCGCCCGCGATCGTCACGCCCTGGCCGGGCGCCCGCTCGCGGCCGGGCGGCTGCGCACCGCGATGATAGTCGGCGAGGGGATCGACGAGCATGTAGGCGAACACGTCCTCGGCCGAGCAATCGATGAAGGGCCGGGGCCTCTTATCGTGCGCAGGGACGACGGCCGTGAGCGCCGCGTTGGCGATGGCGAGGCCCACCAGCAGCGCCGCCTCGCGATCGGCACAGCCGACGGGCGGCGTCGTGGCGGGATCGGCGACCGGGCATGCCTGGTGATAGGCGTAGCCGCCGGAATGCTGCGCGATGTACTCCGACCCGGCCCAGCCCTGGCGCGGCCCCGCCAGTCCGAACGCCGTGGCGACAACGATTGCCGGCCGCTCGGTGTTGGCGGGATCGCCCAGCGGCCCGAGCCGCTCGCGCGCATCCTCCGCCACCAGCAGGAGGTCGGCCTCACGGGCGCGCGCGGACAGCGCGGCGAACGCAGGGTCGAGCAGCTCGCAGCGCTTGCCGCAATTCAGGTAGGCGAAGAGCGCGCTCGAACGCTGACCGCCATCGCCCTCCAGGAACGGCCCCTGTTGCCGCAGCGGATCGCCGTCCGGCGGCTCCAGCTTGATCACGTCGGCACCCAGATCGGCCAGGAGCCGGGCGGCGAAGGCGACGGAAACCGCCGAGCCCAGCTCGACGACGCGCAGACCCGCGAGCGGTCGCAAGCTCATGCGGCCGGGCCCCTCACGCGAGCAGACGTGGGTCGAAGGGATACGGCACCGGCTTGCCGCCGCGCAGCGGCAGCACCACCGATGCCTTGCCGGGCGCGGTCTCGACGCCCTTCTGGTCGCGCATGCCGATATCGAGGTCGACCACGCCGAAGCCGCCGCGCTGGCTCTTGGCCGTCACCCGGCCCCATGCCGTCAGCGTGTCGCCGGGCACCGACATGCCGCGATACTGGAAGTTGATCTTCCACAGCCAGCCCGTCTCGCCGATCCAGTCGTTCAGGGCCTGCATCAGGACGTGCTGCTTCCAGGAGCCGTTGACGAGGATATCGGGAAGCTTGTCGTGCTGCGTGGCATAGCGCCAATCGTAGTGGATGGGGGCCCAGTTCTCCATGGCGGCCGACCAGCGCATCACATGCGCAGACGTGAGCGGCCCTCGGGCGATGCTCGGGATCTCCGCGTCGGCGGCCACGTCCTCGAATTGCAGGGTCGGCATCGGCATCACCGCATGATCTGCGTGTTGATCGACTTGAGCAGGGGCCGACCGTCGCTGGTCGCGTACTCGTCCTCGATGACGACCAGCACCATGGGGCCGGCCTTGCTCTGCTTCTGGACGATGTCGCGATAGCTGCTGCGGCAGCGAATGACCTCGCCCAGGCGCGCGTAGCTGTAGAACTCGTACTCGTAGCCGCCGTTGAGGATGCCGGCGAGCGGGATCGGCACCTTGGGCAGGCCCGGCCGCATGTAGCGGCCCGTGCCGTCGAACTCGGGGTCGGCGCGATTGTCGAAGGGATCCTCGAGCGATTCCGCCGGCCGTCGGAAGGCGTGCACGGGAAACGCGGGCGGTGCGACGATGCCTCCGTAACGCGAGCCCTCGGCGGATGTCTTGTCCCAGTATCGCCGTGCCGGATCCATGGTCGCCTGATGGAATCGGCGCAGCTCGCTGCCCTCCACGGGATGTCCCGCCTCGATCCAGTCGGAGCGCGCGCCGATGACGCTGCGCACCGCATCGGTGATGTAGTTGACCGTCATTCCCTCCGCTCCCTGCGCGTTGCGCCCGATCACTTGGCTTCGATGCCGCCGGCTTTCTTCACCACTTCGCCCCAGCGGATGACGTCCCGCTTGACGATCTCGAGCATGCGGTCGCCGCCCTGGTCCTCCTTCTTCGGAATGGTGCCGCCGATCTCGGGAAACCTCGTTTGCACCAGAGGATGCTCGAGTGCAACCGCCACCGCCTCGCGCAGCTTCGCTAGGATCTCCGGCGGAACGCCCTTGGGGGCATAGAGCCCCAGCCAGCTCTCGGCAACGAATTCGGGCATGCCGCCTTCCTTGGAGGTCGGCACGTCCGGCAGCAGCGGCGTGCGCTCGACAGCCGCGACCCCGAATCCCTTGACCGACCCGGACACGACATACTCGCGCGCCGAGGCGATGAGCTCGCATGTGCCGTCGATGGAGCCGGAGAGGATGTCGTTGATGGTCTGGCCGAAGCCGCGATAGACGACATAGGTGGGCTCGACGCCGGCCAGCTGGAAAAAGAACACGCAGGTCAGATGCGCCAGCGAGCCGGCGCCGTTGTGGCCCATCTTGAGGTCCTTGCCCTTGGCCTTGGCGTAGGCGACGAACTCCTGCAGCGTGTCGGCGGGGAAGTCCTTGCGCACGATCATGATATTCGGCGTCACCAGATGGATGCCGAGGTAGTCGAAGTCGGTCCTGGGGTCGTAGGGCAGCTTCGGGTTGGTCGAGACCGATGCGGCGTGCGTGCCCATGTGGGCAAAGCCGATGGTGTAGCCGTCGGGCTTGGCATTCTTGCCGCGCAGCGATCCGGTTGCGCCTCCGGCGCCCGCGGCGTTCTCGATGATGACGCTCTGGCCCAGATGCTTGGACATGACCTCGGCCATGATCCGCGACGAGACATCCGAGGCGCCGCCCGCCGCAAACGGCACAATCAGGGTGATGCTGCGGTCGGGCCACTTCTCGGCCGAGGCCGGGAGCGCGGTCAGGCTCGTCGCCACCAGGGCAGAAGCAAGAAGCGCGATGGTGCGCCGGGCATGAGGTCGGCCTGCGAGCGCGGCTCGCGGAAGCTTGGGCATGCGGTCCTCCGTGGATGGCTGCGACGATCTGTTCCGCCGTCGTTGCGTCCATCAATGCACGCGAGCCGCGAGCAATCCAGTCCTCTCCTCATCTGCACGGGTCTCAGGAGCCGTTGGGGCTGGCCGCCCCCGTGGGCAGCGGCGGGGCATGTCAGGCCTTCGACAGCACCACCACATTGCCCCAGGGGTCATCGGCCGCGATCGCCTCGCCCTGCCGCCGCCCGCCGGCCGCGAGCATCCGCTCGGCGGCGGCATCGAATGCGGCGCCGTCCTTGGCGATCAGCGCGAGTGCGGCGAGGCCCGTCGTCGTCCCCGGCCGCCGCGGAGAGCCGCGGCTCTCCCAGGTGTTGGTGGCGAGATGGTGGTGGTAGCGTCCGGTCGAGTAGAACGTCGCGCCCTCGCGGCGCCGCGTGATGTCGAAGCCCAGCACCTGCTCGTAGAACCGCTCGGCATCGGGGATGCTGCCGACCCGCAAATGCACGTGGCCGACCCGGGTGCCGTCCGGCAGACCCGACCCGGCCCCAGTCAGGGCCGCGCCGTCGGCGAGGATGCCCTGGATGTCGAGCTGCGAGTTGCGCATCTCGACGGTCTTGTCCGACCACTTCCAGCCGGCACGCTGGCGGTCGGCGTAGACCTCGATGCCGTTGCCTTCCGGATCGGAGAGATAGAGCGACTCGCTGACGAGGTGGTCCGACGCGCCATCGAAGGGCAGTTGCGCCTCGGCAGCGCGGCGCAGCCAGGCACCGAGCTCGGCCCGGCTCGGCACCAGGAAGGCGGTGTGGTAGAGGCCCTGCCAGCCCTGCCGGCTCCTGCTCGGCACTTTGCCGCTTGCGCAGCTCGATCAGCGTAACGCCGCCCGCCCCCAGGCGCACCGTATCGCTGTCGGCATCGATGCGCGCAAGCCCGATCCCCTCCTCGTAGTAGGCAGCGACACGCGCGAGATCGCGCACGATCAGCGTCGGCGCTCCCGGATGAACCGGCGCGTTCAGCGACTCGACCTGGCCGGCAACGCCTTCATTCGATGCGCCGATGCTCATGACGCCTCCGATGCCCGCCGCCGCGCTGCACAGCGCGACGAAACGACGACGCGATAGATCCATGTGTCCGTGCCCCGAAGCAATTCCGCTCGCTCTTGTCGCGGATGTACGCGTCACGCAAGCCGCCGCACAAATCACGAGATGGCGATCACGGCCGATCGCGCCCGTTGCCTTCGTTGGCCCTGCCCAGCAACCCCGTGCTGAGCTTGTCGAAGCACGCTTGCAGCCCGCGGCCCGCCCTTCGACAGGCTCAGGGCTGCGGGGTGTGCCACGGGCTGGGGGCGACCATGCCGGCGTTCGCGGTTGGATGGATCCCGGTGACCCTCGGAACGGGTCCGAGGGCATGCAAGCATCGGGATGACCGTCGTCCTTGTGCAGCTGGAACGAAGCTAAACCCCCAGATGGCGGTGCATCAGCTCGGGATCGGCTTTCAGCGCCGCCGGCGTGCCCTCGAACACCACCTCGCCCTTGACCAGGATCACGATCCGGTCGGCGACCGCCGTGACGGCGGCCACGGTCTTGTCGACCACCAGGGTGGCCATGCCGGTGGAGCGGATGAGCCGCACGGTCTTCCAGATCTCGTCGCGGATGATCGGCGCCAGGCCCTCGGTGGCCTCGTCGAGGATCAGCAGGCGCGGGTTGGTCAGCAGCGCCCGGCCGATCGCCAGCATCTGCTGCTCCCCGCCCGAGAGCTGGTCGCCGCGGTTGCCAAGGCGTTGAGCGAGGCGCGGAAAGAGCTCGAGCACGCGCGCGGCCGTCCATGCGGGGCCGGCCGCAGCCGTCCCGCCCCGCTCGGCGATGGCGAGATTCTCGGCCACACTGAGACTGGCGAAGATGCCCCGTCCCTCCGGCACGTAGGCGATGCCGCGCCGGGCGATGGCAAAGGTCGGCAGCTGGGTCACGTCCTCGCCGTCCAGCAGCACGCAGCCGCGGCGCGGCCGCACCAGGCCCACGAGCGTGCGGATCAGCGTGGTCTTGCCCATGCCGTTGCGGCCCATCAGGCCGATGGTCTCGCCGGCGCCGATGCCGATGGAGACCGAGCGCAGCACGTGGCTCTGGCCGTAGTAGGTGTCGAGCTCGCGGCCCTCGAGCAGGGGGGCGCGCTCGGGGCGGGAGGCGGCATCACACGTGGCCCCCGAGATAGGCGTCCTGCACGGCAGTGTTGGCGCGGATCGCCTCGGGCCGACCCTCCGCCAGCACGGTGCCCTCGGCCATGACCGTCATCCAGTCGGCGACCGCAAACACGAAGTCCATGTCGTGCTCGATCAGCAGCAGGGCGTGCTCGCGCGCCAGGTCCTTCAGCAGGGCCGTCAGGCGCTGCGACTCCTCGGGCCCCATGCCGGCCAGCGGCTCGTCCAGCAGCAGCACCTTGGGCTCGCTCGCCAGCGCCATGGCAATCTCGAGCTGGCGCTGCTCGCCGTGCGACAGGGCGCCGGCGATGCGAGGGCCTGCTTCGGCCAGCCCGACCCGGCCCAAGGCCCGCTCGGCCCCCTCGATCAAAATTGTTTCACGTGAAGCGTTGCGCAGCAGACGGCGGGGGGGCGTACCGACCGCCTGCACGGCCAGACGCACGTTCTCGAGCACGGTCAGCGTAGCGAAGATGTTGGTGCGCTGGAACGAGCGCCCCACCCCGAGGCCGGTCATGCGCCAGGCCGGCTCGCCCGCCACCTCGCGCCCCATCAGCTCGATGCGGCCCGCGGTCGGCCTGATCTCGCCCGAGAGCATGTTGACCAGCGTGGTCTTGCCGGCGCCGTTGGGGCCGATGACGGCATGCAGCTCCCCCTGGCGCAGCGAGATGGAGACGTCGCGCACGGCCACCAGCCCGCCGAAGACGCGGGTAAGCCCGTGAGTGGCGAGCACGGGCGGCATTGCGGGCGGGTTGTCAGGCATCGGGGCGGGCCTCGGCGGCAACCGCCTTGGCGGGCTCGGCGGCGGCACGGCGGACGAAGCTCGGCAGGGCGATTCCGCTCAGGCCCTTCGGCAGCACGATGACCACCAGCAGCACGACCAGGCCCTCCACCAGCAGCTTGCGCTCGGTGACGATCTGCGAGACCTCGCCGAGCGCGGTATAGGCCAGCGCGCCGACGATGGGGCCGTGCAGCGTGGTGAGGCCCCCCAGCAGGATCATCAGCAGCGCCTCTGCCGACCTGTGCCAGCCGATCAGCTCGGGGTTCACGAAGCCCCGATGCATCGCCCACATATGGCCCGCCACGCCCGCCAGCATGCCGGCGATCACGAACGCGGCGAGCTTGTAGCGATAGG
Organism: uncultured Alphaproteobacteria bacterium; assembly: GCA_963774165.1. Classification (GTDB taxonomy): domain Bacteria; phylum Pseudomonadota; class Alphaproteobacteria; order Rhizobiales; family Hyphomicrobiaceae; genus AWTP1-13. Next base: position 61,802 of record CAVZEC010000014.1, read on the forward strand.
TGTCGAAGCCCAGCGCCTGCATGCGGTGCTCGTTGACGCGGATGCCCTCCAGCGCGCGCCCGAACAGCGAGCGCAGCAGAAGCACGAGCCCCAGATACATGGCCGCGAGCAGGACCAGCGCGACGTAGTAGACGGCATAGGGCCGCTGGCGCCGGGTCAGCGGCAGCTGCCAGTCGAGAAAGCCGAGCACGGGCCGCGCCAGGAACGCGCCGTCGGTGCCGCCGCCGAGCTTGGTGTCGTGGAACAGGAAGAACAGCATCTGTCCGAACGCGAGCGTCACCATCAGGAAGAAGAAGCCGCGCGTGCGCAGCGACAGGGCGCCGACCACAAGCGCCGCGAGCCCCGCGACTGCCACCGCCAGCGGCAGAGTGACGAGGATCGACAGGCCATAGCTGGCAGGCGTCACCAGATAGACGGTGTAGGCGGCGAGCCCGTAGAAGGCCGCGTGACCCAGGCTCACCAGCCCCGTGCACCCCACCAGCAGCTGCAGGCTGAGCGCCAGCATGGCGGAGATCATGGCGTAGGTGCCAAGCTCCACGTAGTAGGACGGCACGAATCCCGGCAGGATGGCCAGCACCGCCGCCGCCAGTCCCAGTCCGACCAAACCCGACCTGCCCCGCGGCAGCATCTGCCTGCGCTCCCCACATGCCCGCCTACTGGCTATCACAAAGGGGCGCGCGCCTCATAACTCCTCGAGCCTGCGCCGGCTCGGACGCCCTCCAGGCTCCGAAGAAGCAGGCCCGGCGGGCGCAGCATGCGGGAAAGTTGCGGGGCCGCTGCGCGCGCGCTATCACATCCGCGCAACGCCAGCAGGATGAGCATCCGATGCCCAAGACGGCGCCACAGACCCTGTACGACAAGATCTTCGAGGACCACGTCGTTTCCCGGCAGTCCGACGGCACGTGCATCCTCTACATCGACCGCCACCTGGTGCACGAGGTGACGAGCCCGCAGGCGTTCGAAGGCCTGCGCCTGGCGGGTCGCAAGGTGCGCGCACCGGAGAAGACGCTGGCCGTCGTCGACCACAACATCGCCACCACGGCCGACCGCAACCAGGGCATCAAGGACGAGGAAAGCCGCATCCAGGTCGAGACCATGGCCATGAACGCCAAGGCCTTCGGCATCGAATATTACGACGAGCGCGACGTGCGCCAGGGCATCGTGCACGTGATCGGGCCGGAGCAGGGCTTCACGCTGCCGGGCACCACCATCGTCTGCGGCGACAGCCACACCTCCACGCATGGCGCGTTCGGCGCGCTGGCGCACGGCATCGGCACCAGCGAGGTCGAGCACGTGCTGGCGACCCAGACGCTGACCCAGCGCAAGGCCAAGAACATGCGCGTCACCGTCGACGGCAAGCTGTCCGGCGGCGTGACCTCCAAGGACATCATCCTGGCGATCATCGGCGAGATCGGCACCGCCGGCGGCACCGGCAACGTCATCGAGTATGCGGGCGAGGCCATCCGCTCCCTGTCGATGGAAGGCCGCATGACCGTGTGCAACATGTCGATCGAGGCCGGCGCGCGCGCCGGCATGGTGGCGCCCGACGCGACCACCTTCGCCTACCTGAAGGGCCGGCCGAAGTCACCCAAGGGCGCGGCCTGGGACCAGGCCATGCAATACTGGGAGACGTTGAAGACCGACGATGGCGCCCATTTCGACCGCGAGGTGAAGCTGGACGCCGCCAAGCTGCCGCCGATCGTGACCTGGGGCACCTCGCCGGAGGAAGTGGCGACCATCGAGGGCGCGGTGCCGGATCCCGCCAAGGTGACCGACGACAACAAGCGCGCCAAGATGGTGCGCGCGCTCGAGTACATGGGTCTCAAGCCCGGCACCAGGATCGCCGACATCCCGCTCGACGTGGTGTGGATCGGCTCCTGCACCAACGGCCGCATCGAGGACCTGCGCAACGTCGCCAACGTGGTCAAGGGCAAGAAGGTGTCGGGACGGCTGGCCTACGCCATGATCGTGCCGGGCTCGGGCCTGGTGAAGCAGCAGGCCGAGCAGGAGGGGCTCGACAAGATCTTCCTCGAAGCGGGCTTCGAATGGCGCGAGGCCGGCTGCTCCATGTGCCTGGGCATGAACCCGGACCAGCTCAAGCCCGAGCAGCGCTGCGCCTCCACCTCCAACCGCAACTTCGAGGGCCGCCAGGGCTACCGCGGCCGCACCCATCTGGTCTCCCCGCAGATGGCCGCCGCCGCCGCCATCGCCGGCCACTTCGTCGACGTGCGGAAGGTTGGGTGAGCGCCAATTGAGATGAGGCAATGCCTACCGTCCTCAAGTGGAACGGCTATCGGTTTTACTTCTTCAGAATGAGCGAAACGAGCCGCCGCACGTGCACGTCGACAAGGGTGGTCGCTCCGCCAAGTTCTGGTTGTTGCCAGTGGAGCTCGCGCGGAACTTTGGTTATCCAGATCGCGGGTAAGATCGGTGAACATGCGACGGAATTTCTGAGAGCTTGGCATGAGCACGCTGACCGTAAAGCCTGACAGCCGCGTCGAAGATGTTCGCGTACCGACGACTGGCTCGAGGTCGTCCTGAAGGACGGGCGGCGGATCGCTGCCCCACTCGAGTGGTCCCAAGGCTCAAAGCAGCGAGCCACGAGGATCGTGCCGTGTGGGAGCTTTGCGCTGCTGGCTACGGTATCCATTGGCCCAATATCGACGAAGACTTGAGTGTCGAGGGGCTGCTGAAGGGTACGCCGGCCTAGTCGAAGACCGGCCCCGTCATCCCCGCGCAGGCGGGGATCACGCAACTCTCCTCATCGGCCGGAGGCGCGTCTTCAACGCACGACGCGGGCATGACGGCGTCAAGGCGAGCGCCGCGTCACGCCGTCCTTGATGAAGACGCGGAACGGGGTGGTGCCGGAGGCGCTGCCGTCGCGGGCGCGCCAGGCGCCGTTGGTGCAGAGCGTCCCGCCCTGGACCTGCACGGTCTCGAACTCGACGACGTTGTTGTAGACCTTGCCGTCGGGCAGCGTCGCCGTGAAGTTCGTCACGCACTTGCTGCCGACGATGACGGGATTGTACTCCCCGATCATGACACCGCCGCCGCCCGTGCTCTCGAACGGGTTGGTCAGGATCGCCCAGCTCTCGTAATTCTCCTGCGCCAGACCCTCCGGGATCTTGAGCAGCGCCAGAGCGGTCGCCAGGGCCAAGGTCACGGCCAGCACGGATGCAAGTTTCGAGGGTCGTCGCATGGCAATCTCTCTTCAGGCGCTGCGTTTTCGTTGCGTGCAGTGGAATACGCAGCCCTGACGCGAGCGGATCGGCCGGGTTGCGTCACAAATCGGTGAGGCCCCGCAGCGGGCGCCCCGCTCGGGGATTTGCGGCAGATGACGGGAGCCGGGCGTTCGGAGCCCAGTCGACCTGTAATCTTTGTGGGCTCGGAACGCCCATGCTCGCCGCTTTGCGGGCCTGGTAGGGCGCTCCGCGGGTCAAGCGGCCAGCCGTGCGAGGTGATCCGATCAGCGACGCCCGGTCCGTAGGCCGAGGCAGACGCCCGCGCGAGCGTCCCCTCGTTTACCGAGGCGGCATCGATCATCTCACGGCGCGCTGCGCGGGGATTGCGTCGGCCACGGTAAACGCGGTGAGGGCGGCGCATCGTTTCGCTTTGCGCCCGCGCCCTACGCGTCGGGGCCTTGTCGCGCAAGTAGGGCTCGACCTCGCCCGGCAGCTTGATGGTGAGGGGCCGGCCCTTGCGGTCCCGGGTGGTGCCGACGGACAGCCGCACCCATTTCTCGCTGACACAATATTCCTCGACGTTGTTGCGATCCACGCCCTTGAAGCGCACGCCCACGCCGCGCTCGAGCAGAGCCGCGTCGTAAAACGGGCTCGCCGGGTCGGCGGACAGCCGGTCGGGGAGGGCGTGGGTGTCGTCGCTCATCGGCAGGCCTTCTCGATGCGTACTGGGGGCAGAGGCTCAAGCAGCCGCCTCGGCAATATCGCGCCCTCCCGGCGTCGGCAAATGTTTTTCGCGCGGGCGGCACCAAACCCCGGGCGGCGCCTCTCACAGCTCGCGAAGGAAACCAATCAACGCCGTGTTCACCTCGTCGGCACGCTCCTGCTGGGTCCAGTGGCCGCAGCCCGGCAGCATGATGGTCCTCCGCAGGCCGGGCACGTGCTTGGCGAGATTGGCGATCGTCTGGTCCATGCCCTTGAAGTGGACCACGGGGTCGCGATCACCGGCCACGTAGAGCGCCGGCACCGTCACCTGCGCGCCCGCGAACGGTCCGAGCAGCTCCCAGCTGGCGTCGATGTTGCGGTACCAGTTGAGGCCGCCGCGGAATCCGGTGCGCGCAAACTGCGCCGTGTAGAAATCGATGTCGTTCTCGCCCAGCCAAGGCGGCAGGCTTGCCGGGTCGGCCATGCGGCTGAGGAACCCACCCTTGCGCGGCACCATGCCGAAGTTGGTCCCGCCCTTCGGCCTGTCGCCGGAGATGCCGTAGAGGGTGCGGCGCATCGTGTCGCGCACGTCGCGCTCGAACTCCGCCTCGGCGACGCCCGGTTCCTGGAAGTAGAGCTGATAGAACATCTCCTCGTCGGTCCGCGCCATCGCGGTCGTCGGGCGCACCGTCGATCGCGGCCGGAACGGCACGCTGAGGCCGGCGACGCCGCGGAAGCGATCGGGACGCATCAGCGCCGCATGCCAGGCCACCGGCGCACCCCAGTCGTGGCCGACGATCACCGCCTGTCGCTCGCCCAGCGCCTCGACCAGGCCGACCATGTCGCCGACCAGATGCAGCAGCGTATATTTGTCGATTGCCTCCGGCCGATCGGTCTCGCCATAGCCGCGCATGTCGGGCGCAACGGCGCGATATCCCGCTTGCGCGAGTGCGCTCAGCTGGTGGCGCCACGAATACCAGGACTCGGGAAAGCCGTGGCAGAGGATGACCAGGGGCCCCTCGCCCTGCTCGGCGACGTGCATGCGGATGCCGTTGGTCTCGACGGTTCCGTGCTTGGTATCGGCCATGGCGTCGCCTCGCGTGCGCGTTGTCTGCCCAGTGCACCGAAGAGTTGGTATAGCATCGCGACAGGTCAGCGTCAGAAAGCACCGCCGATGTCTCCTCTGTCGATCACAGCCGCCAACGCCATCCTCGCCGACAACTTCGCGCCGTGGGTGCTGGCCAGTGGAATTGCGGCCGAGGCCATCGGATCGGAGACGGCGACATTGCGCATCCCGTTCTCCGATCAGCTATGCCGCGTCGGCGGCATCCTGTGCGGGCAGGCACTGCTGACGGGCGCCGACACGGCCATGGTGATCGCGCTCGCGGCGGCCAGCGGCGGCTTCAAGCCCTGCACCACCGTCGACCTCACCATCAACTACATGCGCCCGATCATGAAGGCGGACGCGCTGCTGGAAGCGAAGGTGATGCGGCTCGGCAGGACGCTGGCGTTCTGCACCTGCGAGGTACGCGAGGCGGGCGGCAGCAAGCCCGCCGCCTTCTCGACCGGCACCTACGCCATTCTCGGTTGAGCGACTGGACGCCGTCATGGCGGTGAGAACTCGCGATGACCATCGGGGGTCAACGCACCCGTAACCTCGCCCTGAGCCAGTCGAAGGGCGGGCCGCGGGCTCCAAGCGTGCTTCGACAGGCTCAGCACGGTGTTGGCGGGCGTGGTGAGGGCATGCGCGCCGCGCGCTCGCGGGAATGATACCAGCTCCGGTTGATTGGTACGTCATCCCCGCGTAGCGTCGGAGACGCCCTACGGCACGATGGCGGGGCTGGCACTGGATGCCCGTCTACACGGGCATGACGTTCCGATAGGAGCCGATCTGTCGGCTTCGGTATGACGGATTGGATAGGAGTCAGCGAGGCGCCAACCGCTTGATGGCGGTGATGACCGAGCCGCTCCCCGCGATACGGTCCGCCGCCACCCGCAGCGGCTCGGCCGCGACGGCCATGTGGTGCGCATTGGCGTGCAGGAGGCGGACCGCATCGAGCATGATGCCGACGTGGCCGGCCCAGAACACGAGATCGCCGCGCGCGAGGCCGCCCAGCTCGCCGCTCACCGCGACCGCGGTGCCCAGCTCCGCCTGCTGCATGTCGCTGTCGCGTGGACAGGCCAGGCCGGCGGCCTGCATGGCGACCTGCAGCAGCCCGGAGCAGTCCACCCCGAGCCGGGTCTTGCCGCCCCACACGTAGGGCACGCCGAGGAAGGCTTCGGCGACCCCGACGAAGTCGGGCGTGAAGCGGTCGTGCTCGGCGATGTGCGGCGTGGGCACGAAACGGCCATCCGCGAGCCTGGCGAACGCAGGCCCGGTCTCCGCCACGCAAAGCGCCGCATTGATGCTGAGCGCCAGCGCGGGCGGGGACTTGAAGTTGGGCGCCGGATAGAGCGACGTGCCGAGCGCCGCCACCCGATGCGTCGGGGTCTGCGGGCCGGACGCCAATGCCGAAGCCGGCAGATAGCCGACGTAACCGTCGCCGGCGAGCTGCACCCAGGCCCATCCCTCATGCTCGTCGTAGACGGTGACGAGCTCGCCGAACAGCGCCTCAGTCGTCCAGCTCGCGTGTGGGTCGGGTGTGCCGCGCAACGGCACTGCGCTATCGGCCACCCGGCGCGCCTCGCCCGCCGCGTAGCGGGGAGCTGCAACCTTGCCCCGCAGCGATTCGGCCGCGAGATCGGCCCGATAGGCGTTGCGGCGCTTGTCGAGGTCGGACGTGTCCATGGGGCCGGTCCTGCGAAACTAGGGCAAGCCGCCGGCGCGCAGCACCTCGAAGATGGCCCGCGCGGCCTGCGGCTCTCCGCCCTTTGGCCCCAGCGGCTTGGCCGCCTGCCGCCAGCCGTAGATGTCGAGGTGGACGTAGCGCGCGGCCTGCTTGACGAACCGTCGCAGGAACAGCGCCGCCGTCACGGAGCCGGCGAACGGCGACTCGCTCACGTTGTTCATGTCGGCGACGGTGCTGTCCAGGTTGGCCTCGTAGGCCGACCAGAAGGGCATGCGCCACACGGGATCGCCAACGCGGTTGCCGGCGGCAACGATCGCCTGCGCCAGGCCCTCGTCGTCGCAGTAGAGCGGCGGCAGGTCGGGCCCGAGCGCGACGCGCGCCGCCCCCGTCAGCGTGGCGAAGCTGATCACCGCGGCCGGCCGCTCCTCGTCGGCGAGCGCCAGGGCGTCGGCGAGCACCAGCCGGCCCTCGGCATCGGTGTTGCCGATCTCGACCGTCCGGCCCGCGCGGCTGGCTATGACGTCGCCCGGACGGAAGGCATTGCCGGCGATGCTGTTCTCGGCCGCCGGGATCAGGATGCGCAGGCGCACGTCGAGCTTGGCCGCCATGATCATGTGCCCGAGCGCCAGCGCGCTGGCGGCCCCGCCCATGTCCTTCTTCATGATCAGCATGCCGCTTGCCGGCTTGATGTCGAGGCCGCCCGTATCGAAGGCGATGCCCTTGCCGACGAGCGTGATCTGGCGGCTTCCCGGCCGGCCCCCCTCTCGGCCCCACGTGAGGTCGATGAGCCGTGGTGCGCGCGGGCTGGCGCGGCCGACCGCATGGATCAGGGGAAAATTCTTCGCCAGCAGGGCGTCGCCGACCACGCTCGACACGTCGGCGCCATGCGTCTTGGCAAGCTGCCGGGCTGCGTCCTCCAGCTCCTGCGGCCCCATGTCGCTCGCGGGCGTGTTGATGAGGTCGCGGCCGAGCCAGACCGCATCGACCAGCGCGAGCGCCCGCGCATGATCGACGCCGCGCGGGGCCTTCAGCTGCGCGCCGTCGTCGCCGCTGCCCGATTTGTAGCGCCGGAAGCGGTAGGCGCCGAGCCCCCAGGCAACGGCCGCCAGCTCGGGCTCTGCAAGCTCGTCGGCCAGGTGATAGCAGCCGGCCGGCAGCAGTCCCGGCAGCAGGCCCACGGCCAGCTCCGGCTTCTCCATCGGGTCGCCCGCGCGCTCCTCGCCGAGCCCGAGAACGGCTCCGGCGAGCACGCCGTCGGGGCCCGGCAGCAGCGCGAGCTTCCGCGCCGCGCCCTTGAAGCCCTGCTGCTCCAGCCAGGTCCGCTGCGCCTCGCTCAGCGGCGCCTCGCGCATCCATCGCGCGTTGCGGGCGAGCCAGACCGGCAACGACTTCTTCTTGGCGTCCGCTGCCAGCAGCACGGTGGTCGCCGCGGATCCCTGCCTGGTCTTGTCTCGCGCTGCCATGGCTCGCTTCAGCCTTCCAGCTCGAGCAGCGCCTGCCCCTCGGCGACGATGCTCTTCTCCTCGACCAGCCACTTGGTCACGCGGCCCGCCTGCTCCGCGTTCACGGGTATGTGCATCTTCATCGCCTCGACGATGGCGATCTCGGTGTCGGGACCGACGCTGTCGCCGGCCTGCACCAGCAGGCTCAGCATCTGCCCGGCGACGGGCGAGGTGACGTGACGTGTCATGGGGGGCCTTTGCGATGGTGTGCGGCCGACACAGCACCACGCCGAGGCGGAGTTCGCAAGCCGGCCTCGTCTCCAACGAGAAAGGGAGCCCGGATGGGCTCCCTTTAGTCGGATTCGACCGGATCGGTGCGAGGAGGCAGCCGGCTATCGGCTCAGGCCGCCACGTGCGCGTCGGCAGGATCGCGCAGGACGTAGCCTCGGCCCCACACGGTCTCGATGTAGTGCTGGCCGCCGGTGGCCGCCTGCAGCTTCTTCCGGAGCTTGCAGATGAAGACGTCGATGATCTTCAGCTCGGGCTCGTCCATGCCGCCGTAGAGATGGTTGAGGAACATCTCCTTGGTGAGGGTCGTGCCCTTGCGCAGCGAGAGCAGCTCCAGCATCTGGTATTCCTTGCTGGTCAGGTGCACGCGCTGGGCGTTGACCTCCACCGTCTTGGTGTCGAGGTTGACCTTGAGCTCGCCGGTCTCGATCACCGACTGGGCGTGGCCCTTGGAGCGGCGCACGATGGCGTGGATGCGCGCCACCAGCTCGTCCTTGTGGAACGGCTTGGTCATGTAGTCGTCGGCGCCGAAGCCCAAGCCCCGCACCTTGTCCTCGATGCCGGCCAGGCCGGAAAGGATAAGGATTGGTGTCTGCACCTTGCTGACGCGGAGGGTCTTGAGGACCTCGTATCCGCTCATGTCCGGCAAGTTCAGATCGAGAAGGATGATGTCGTAGTCGTAGAGTTTTCCAAGATCAACGCCCTCCTCCCCAAGATCGGTGGTGTATACGTTGAAGCCCTCAGACTGAAGCATCAGTTCGATGCTTTGCGCTGTCGCGCTATCGTCCTCGATCAAAAGGACCCGCATAGTGTTCCTCTCTTCCAGACCTCCGATGGGAGGCCCGCTGCCCGATGTTTGAGGAGGCTACAGCTGGATCTAACCGCTAAGCCATTCTTAGCAAGTTAGCCTCCAGAGGTTAACAAAACCTAATTTTGCCTTACAAATACGCGCGTTCTTGAACAACCGACCGTCGACCTGCGCTCTCTTGCCCAACTTGCTCCGGTTCAGCTTGCGCTCGCGACCCGACTTGGTGCGCACCTGTCCCAGAATGCCGCTCGGGTCTCCCCGAACGGCTGCCCGACCCAGCCCCGGACACCTCCGGCCAACCACTTCGGCGACCGCCGGCATGCCCGTGCCTAAGTCTCTATCTGATTTGCGACTCGCCCCCTAGGGGTGGCGAGGCAAAAACTGGCACCCGACTATCTTGTCCGACAAGAAGCCTTTTACGCGTTGCTTTACCGCAACTTAATCGCTTTATATAAAGTTAGCCAAGGTTGGATGGATGGCTGGCTGCAACCTGGGAGTGGCACCAGCCATCGTAAACGCCCGAAGTGAGGGCTGTACGCGGAGGATTTGTCTGGCACGTCGCTTGCTTAATTAGCAGTAGACCGCTGTCGGACAACTTTATGAGACTCATGAGCCAGCAGCACACCATCGGTTCGAACACGTTGGGGGTATCGAACAATGAAGCCACGTGACACCGCATTGCGGTTGAAGCGCTTCGAGGCGAGCGAGAAAGCCCGCAAGGTCGGTTCGATCGAGACCATGATTCTCGATTTCGAGCACATGTCCGCGGATCTCTCCCGCCAGATTGCCGCCGAGGAGGAGCGTACCGGCGTCAGGGACCCGGCGCACTTCGCCTACTCGACGTTCGCCAAGGCGGCTGCCTTGCGGCGCGCCAATCTGCAGACCTCCGTCGCCGACTTGCGGGTGAAGCTCGATGCCGCCAGGGCCGAGCATGACGAAGCGGTGACCGAGCTCAGGAAGCTCGAGCCGATCGAGACCCGCGAGATCGAGCGGCCGATGCGCAAGAGCGACCCCAGCAGCGCGGTCATCGGTTGACCGCCTAGCCGATTCGCAGCGCCCGGGCGTCGCCTCGACGCCCGGTGTCGCCGCCGGTGGTGGCCGGGGCAAACTCTCCACAGCCGCCAAGTACGGTCGTCGCAAGCTCGGCTAGCCGTTCACACGTGATTCGCCTCACCGAGAATTGAGGTTGAGCGGCAGTGAGGGTGCTCGCTTGTCCAGCCCTCCAACCCCGTGCTGAGCTTGTCGAAGCACGCTTGGAGCCCGCGGCCCGCCCTTCGACAGGCTCAGGGCGAGGTCGTGACTGCAGAGCCCCAAGGCGGAATCGCGAATCGGAGCATTCGCATACCGGCAATGCCCGCGCGTTGGGTGAGGAGCACCTGGCCGGGGTTCCTTGCGGCGCCTCGCGCCAATATGGCACGCTCGCCAACGATGATTCCCTGGTTGCGCCATACGATGGTCCGCATCGGCCGGGCCCGCACATCCACATCGGTTCGCATTGCGCACGTCGCTGGGATGCGGTCGTATCGCTTTGTATTAATGTGGACATTGGCCGCCGGCTGCGCCGGATGCACGTCGTCGAGCACGCCGACACTGACATCCGCCCCTGCCGAGATCGAGACCGGCGCGATCGCCGAATCCAACTCGGGCCAGTCGTCTTCAGGCAAGTCGTCCTCGGGCCATTTGTCGTTCGAGCGGGCGATCATCGTGCCGGGCACGCCGACGGACGTCTATGCGCTGGTCGCCCGCGGCGCACTCGGCTGCTGGTTCGCGTCCAACGGTCCGCTCAAGGCGACCCACGTCTTCCGTGCCGATGCCGCGCCACCCTCGCAGGGCGGCCAGGCCGAGATCGTGCTGTACGAGCGCGACGTCTCCATGCGCGATCAGCGCGGCGCCCGTGCCTTCCAGGTCAAGTTCGCGAGCGATGCGGCACGCGTGCGCGTCGACATGATCGTCATGCGGATCGGGCCGCCGTTGGCCGAGCCGATGCTGCAGGATGTGGAGGTGTGGGCGAGGGGTGGCGCCGGTTGTCAGACGCGGGCGGTGAGTCCGCCCGAAGCCGCCGCGCCGCTGCCGTCTTCCGCCAAGACGAAGACCTCGCGCAGCGGGCCGCGCTGAAGCAGCGATTCGTACGCGCCGATCGATCGATTGCCGGCGACCGCAATGCTCTTGCGCATGGTGCTGTCGGTGCCGTCGCCCCCGAAGGGGCGACCGGGCGTGCGCCTCAGTCGCGGTAGTCCTGGATGCGCGTCGCGCGCAGTCCGGGCAAGCCGTGGCGGTCGATCGAGCGCTGCCAGGACAGGAACTCGTCCACGGTGAGCGTATATCGCTCGCACGCCTCCTCGAGGCTCAGGAGGCCGCCGCGCACGGCTGCCACCACCTCCGCCTTGCGGCGGATAACCCAGCGCTTGGTGTCCTTGGGCGGAAGATCTGCGACTGTCAGCGGACTGCCGTCCGGTCCGATGACGTAGCGTACTCGCGCCCTGTACTGTTGTTCGGTCATGATACTCGAACTCTTTTTCTGACCTGCGCACGACACTAGACCAACGCAATTAAAAGCGACCTAAGTGACGCGGTAAATACTGCAAGAACCCCTGCCCCGTTATTTGCGGTTGCAATGGTTAATTCTGTCGCTTTCTTGGTTAATTCTGACCGTCTCTTCACTTCTGGTGCCCCGCGCTGCCTGCAGCGGACTGACGGTTGTACCGGTCCGGCACGGCCGTTGCGGAACCGGTTGTGGATCGCCCATTTTTCGCCCCCGCGGCTCGCATGCAACACGAGACTGTGCACGACTTATTTTTTCCGCCTTGATTGCGCCTCCGGTCGCCGCCATATTGCCGCCGCCGACGGGGAAGGGCAGAGTGCTGGTCTCTTGGTTAATCCGCTGTAACCCAACACGTGCCCATGGCCTTCAGTAACGTATCGACTTCTGGCAAGCGCACGGCTGCTCGCCGCCCGCGACGGGTGGTCGTGGCGATGTCGGGCGGCGTGGATTCCTCCGTCGTCGCCGCGTTGCTCAAGCAACAGGGCCACGACGTCATCGGCGTCACTCTCCAGCTCTACGATCATGGCGAAGCGGTCGGGCGGCGCGGATCATGCTGCGCCGGTCAGGACATCCACGATGCGCGCCGCGTCGCCGACCGGCTCGGCATCGCCCACTACGTCCTCGACTACGAGCAGCGCTTCAAGGCCACCGTCATGCAGTCCTTCGCGGACAGCTATGCGGCCGGCGAGACGCCGATTCCGTGCGTGGTGTGCAATCAGCAGATCAAGTTCCACGAGCTGCTCGCCACCGTGCGCGAGCTGGAGGCGGACACGCTCGCCACCGGCCACTATATCGAGTTGCGCCAGGGACCTACCGGCCCCGAGCTCTACCGCGCCCGCGATGCCGATCGCGACCAGAGCTACTTCCTGTTCGCCACCACGCGCGCGCAGCTCGATTGGCTCGACTTCCCGCTCGGCGCCTATCGCAAGGACGAGGTGCGCGCACTGGCCCACAGCTTCGCGCTGCCCGTCGCCGACAAGTCCGACAGCCAGGACATCTGCTTCGTGCCGCAGGGCCGCTACACCAGCGTGATCGAGCGCCTCAAGCCCGGCGCCGCCGAGGCCGGCGACATCGTCCACGTCGACGGCCGCGTGCTCGGGCAGCACGCCGGCATCATCAACTACACCATCGGCCAGCGCCGCGGTCTGGGCGTCCCGGGCCCGGCCCCGCTGTACGTCGTCCGCCTCGATGCCGCCACCCGACAGGTGGTGGTGGGGCCGCGCGAAAGCTTGCACGCGCACTGGATCGCCCTTAGGAACGTAAATTGGCTCGGCAACGAGCCGATCCCCACGGGGGGAATGTCGGTTGCCGTGCGCGTGCGATCGACGTCGCCGCCTCAGCCTGCCACCCTGTTTCCGTCGCCTGACGGAGCCCGGGTCCTGCTGTTGCGCGACGGGGAATACGGCGTTGCCGCAGGCCAGGCCTGCGTGTTCTACGCCGATGCCGCTGCCGGAGCCCGCGTGCTGGGTGGCGGATGGATTACGCGCGCCTTGAGCCGGACCGAGCAGCCCGAAAGCGCTGCGACGCCGGTCGAGGTCGCGGATCGGCTTGCGGGTGACCTCCCGCACGCCGGTAGTTGTGGTTGAGAGGGAGGATCAGGGAATTATGAGGCCGACGCTGCGTTCCGAGGAGCCGAGTGGTCCCAAGTTCTTCAAGCGATTCAAGGAGGCGGAAAACGCCGGTGTCCACATAGACGAGGACGCCGTCAGAAGCGCATACCGACGCTGGGCTCCCGTCTACGACCACACCTTCGGGCTCGTCGCCGCCGAGGGCCGCAAGCATTCGGTCGAGATCATCAATCAGCGCAAGGGCCGGGTGCTCGAGGTGGGCGTCGGCACCGGTCTGTCGCTGCCGGCCTACGGTCGGCACCTCGAGATCGTCGGCATCGATCTCTCCCCGGAGATGCTGGAGAAGGCGCGCGAGCGGGTTGCCTCCGAGGCGCCTCGGCAATGTCACCGGCCTCCACGAGATGGATGCCAGCGAGCTGAAATTCCCCACCGCCTCGTTCGACACCGTGGCCGCCATGTACGTGATGACGGTGGTGCCCGATCCCGAGAAGGTCATGCGCGAGCTCTCCCGCGTCTGCCGTCCGGGCGGCGAGGTGATCATCGTCAACCACTTCAGCGCCGAGGAAGGCATGCGCGGCTGGGTCGAGCGCCGCATGGCGCCGTTCGCCGACATGCTGGGCTGGCGTCCGGTGTTCGACGTCGAGCGCGTGCTCGTCTGCGAGGACCTGGCGCTGATGGAGAAGCGCGGCCTGCGCCCCTGGGGCCTCTTCACGATGATGCGCTTCCGCAAAGCCAAGGAAGCCAAGGCCGCCGCCTGACCTCCCGCAGCGCCGCACTCTCCCCACCCTGACGAAGAATGGGGAGAGGCGACGCGCGCTCATCCGTCCGCCAGCGTGGCGATGAGGGCGCCGAGAGCGACCTGGTCGCCCTCGCGCACAGCCAGCTTGTCGATGCGGCCGGCGCGCGGCGCGTGCAGGACGTGCTCCATCTTCATGGCCTCGACGACGGCAACGCGGTCGCCCTTGGCGACGGTCTCGCCTTGCGCCACGAACACCTTGGCGACGCGGCCGATGATGGGCGCGCGCACGGCGCTTCCGTCGGCGGCCTCGTCGGCGGCGCCGACATCGAACGTCGGCCAGTCGAGCACCGTCTGGCGCATGTCGCAGAGTACGTAGACCGTGCGCCCGTCGGCCACCACATGCAGCGCGCGCGGCGGACCCGCGGGCGAAGGCGGATGATCGCCCAGCACCGTGACGCTCGGGCCGCCGGCCGTCCACTGCACCTCGACCTGCATCGGCTTGCCGTCGACGAGGACGGTGCGGGTCTGGCGTCGCGGGCCGCCCAGCTGGAAGGCATCCTGGGTGCTCCACGGCGAGCCCACCGCTTGCGCCTCCTGCGGCCTGTCGCCCAGCAGCATCCGGGCGACGCCGGCACCGACCGCGCGCGCATCGAAGCGGGCCGGCGCCAGCGTCGCGATCTCGCGGCCGATCAGTCCCGTATCCATCAGGCCGTCGCGGAAAGCCGGCAGCGTCGCCAGCGCATGCAGGAACGCCGCGTTGGTGCGCGGTCCGGCGACTACGGCGCCCTCCAGACCCTGTGCGAGCCGAGCGATGGCCTGCGTGCGGTCGACGCCGTACGCGATCAGCTTGGCGATCATGGAATCGTAGAACGGCGAGATCACGGAGCCGGCCTCCACGCCGGCATCGACACGCAACCCATCGCTTTTCGCAACATCGAAGCGGACGATCGGACCCGTAGACGGCATGAAGCCGCGGGCGGGGTTCTCCGCGTTGAGGCGCGCCTCGATGGCGTGCCCCGACATCTCGATCTGCCCCTGGCTCAGCGGCAGCTTCTCGCCGCTCGCAACCCGCAGCTGCCATTCGACGAGGTCGAGCCCGGTGATCGCCTCGGTCACCGGATGCTCCACCTGCAGGCGGGTGTTCATCTCGATGAAGTACCAGGGGGCAGAAGGCCCAAGCGCACCGCCCTCGACCAGGAACTCGACCGTGCCGGCACCCTCGTAGCGCACGGCCTTGGCGCAGGCGACGGCGGCTTCCGTGATCTTGGCCCGCAGCTCCGCCGACATGCCGGGCGCGGGCGCCTCCTCGATCACCTTCTGGTTGCGCCGCTGCAGCGAGCAGTCGCGCTCGAACAGGTGCACGACGTTGCCGTGGGCATCGCCGAACATCTGCACCTCGATGTGCCGGGGCCGGACGACCACCTTCTCGAGCAGCACGCGGGTATCCCCGAACGCCGCTTTCGCCTCGCGCTGCGCGCTCTCCAGCGCCGCCACGAAGTCCGCATCCTTCTCGACCAGGCGCATGCCGCGCCCGCCGCCGCCGGCGACCGCCTTGATCATCACGGGGTAGCCGACGCGCTGCGCCTCGCGCGCGAGCGTCTTGGGCTCCTGGCTGTCGCCGGCGTACCCCGGCACCACCGGCACGCCGGCTTTGGCGGCAATCGCCTTGGCGTCCGCCTTGCCGCCCATGCGGCGCATGGCATCGGGCGATGGGCCGATGAACTTGATGCCGGCCTTGCCGGCGGCCTCGGCGAAATCGGCGTTCTCGGCAAGGAAGCCGTATCCCGGATGGATGCCCTCGGCCCCCGTCTCCTTGGCGGCGGCAATGATCCGATCGCCGCGCAGGTAGCTTTCCGTCGCCGGGCCCGGACCGATCTCCACCACCTCGTCGGCCATCCGGGCGAACGGCGCGCTGCGGTCGGCGGCCGATACGACGGCGACCGTTCCCACCCCCAGCCTGCGCGCGGTGCGGATGATGCGGACGGCGATCTCGCCGCGATTGGCGATCAGGATCTTCTTGAGCATGCCCGGCTGTTCTCCCTCTCCCTTTGCTTTTTCAGCATCGGGCGAGGGAGCTTATCGCACCGGGGCGCAGACCTGGGCAATCGCGCCGTGCATCCACGCACGCGATCCGCCAGGCCTCGCGCGCCGACTCCGGCGGTCAGAAGATCGGCTCGAGGCCGGCGGCCACCAGGGCCCCCTTGCGTGCTTCCATCCATCCGGTCTGGAACTGCTGCTTGTCCTCCGGCGGATTGGTCTTGAGATAGGTTGCCCATGCGTCGGCCAGAACGCCCTGCCGCTTGAGGACTTGGACGTTGTGGGCCTCGTCATCGGCCGTCCATTGGCCCGCCTCCTTGAGCGCCTTGACGGCACCCGCGTGGACGGGCAGCACCCACTTCTTGGTTTGCTTGCCGACCGCCAGGCCCGAGGCGCCAGGCGCCGCATCCTTGTAGGCGTCGTAGCCGGTGATCATGGCCTTGGTGATGCCGTACGAGATATCCGCGGGCAGCGAGGCGTAGGCCGTGAAGATCGGATAGGGGAAGCCGCCCATCTCCTTGGGGGCCTGCGGCGACAACCCGGCCGAGCCGCAGGTCGCCACGTGCGGATAGATGAATGGAGCGATCTTCTTGACGCGCTCCCAGCCGGCCTTGTCGCTGTGCGGCCAGGTCGGCCAGGCGAGACCGCGCGGAGATGTCTCCACCTCCTTGGTCTGGGCCGTGATGGTCGAGGCGAAAGCGGCGTCGACGTCGTTGTTGATCATGCCCTTCCACATCGCCCCGAAGCTCGAGAACTCGACGATCTGGACATCGCTCTTGGTGAGCCCGGCGAACGCGAGCGAGGCCAGCGCGTTCTGGTTGAGGGACGGCGCACCCACCACGAACCCCACGCGCTTGCCCTTCAGGTCCTTCAGCTCGGTGCCGATATCCTTGGCGATGCCGAGGTTGGCGCCGTTGCAGTCGACGGAGCTGATGAGAACCTGCAGGGGCTGGGGGCCCCAGTCGCGGGTGGCGAACTCGAGCACGCCTTCCTGCGCGAAGTAGACGCCGGTGCCCATCGCCGAGACCTGCGCGCGGCCGACCCTGATCGGCGTGAGGCGGGCGACATCGTTGCCCGCGGGAAGCACGCGCACGTCGGTGTTGTGCTGTTCCTTGAACGTCTTGCCGACGGCGACGGCGATATTGAAGCCCGACGTTCCCGTGTCGTAGGCCGTGAAGGTGAGCGTAGACGGCAGCTTGGCGTCCTGGGCGATCGCCCCTGGTGCGGCTGCAAGCGCCGCGCCCACGAGCAAGACGACAACAGGTTTGAGCCTGAAGATCAGGTGCATGCGTATCCTCCCGACGAAGTTCTTGGTCTTGTTTGTGCCGGGCTGCTTGGCTGGCAGCGATCCGATGCAATTGCGCAAGGGATGTCCTTGCGGCCGCTGGCAAAGCGCCGGCGCGCGCAGTATCGCCGGGATCGGCGCATCGCGCCATCCAAACCGGATCGCAATGGGGTCAGCCGGGGAGGAGGATCAAGCCCCTAATATTTCTTCGGGCCCTCGGGGGGCTTGGCCAGCTCCGCCTCGATGTCGACCGTCTTGCAGCCCTTGGCGGCGAGCTCGTTGTTGTAGGCCTCGAGCTTGGCCCGTTCGCGCGCGGAAACGGCTTGCCGGTCCATGCCTTTTCCGCTCCACACGGGCGACGTCACTTTTTGCGCGGCCGATGCCACGGACGATGGCTCCTGGCGGCCCGAGGGGTCTTTCAGGCGGGTTATGCCGATCTGGATCGAGCCGGTCAGGCGCTTGCAGTCCATCGCCTTCTCGGTGGCGCTCATCTCGTAGCGGCCCTCGGCCCCGACGTCGCCGCTTTCCAGCGCCTTGCCGAACTTGTTCTCGTGCTTGCCTTCCAGGGGCGGGGGCATATAGCCCGGCACCGCCGCGCAGGAGGCCAGGAGAAGAAGCGCTGCAACGGCGGAGAGGCGGCGGAGCATAGGGTGCGTGCTACCAGATTCTGGGGCCACACAGCCATCAAAACATGGCGGCGGCAGGGCGTCTGGCGTAGGACTGGGGGCATGTGGGCCTGGCCGCACGGCCGGGCCCGTGGAGGTTGCTTGCGAGTGGAGGTCAGAGGTGCCGCAGAAGATCACCAAGAGCGTGAAGTCGATGCTGGAGGCCGCCAAGCGGGAGATCGATGAGATCGAGGCCGCCGACGCGGTCAAGCTCCACGGCCAGCAGGACGTGGTGCTCGTCGACCTGCGCGACCCGCGCGAGCGCGAGCGCGACGGCAAGGTGCCCGGCACCTTCAACGTGACGCGCGGCATGCTGGAGTTCTGGATCGACCCGGAGAGCCCCTACTACAAAGAGAAGTTCGGCGAGGACAAGAAGTTCGTGTTCTTCTGCGCCGGCGGCCTGCGTTCCGCGCTCGCCGCCAAGACCGCGCAGGACATGGGATCTGAAGCCCGTCGCTCACATCCTCGGCGGCTTCAAGGCCTGGAAGGACGCCGGCGGCCCCACCGAGCCGGGCGAAACCAAGCCCCCGAAGAAGTAACAACGTCATGCCCGCGAAGGCGGGCACCCACGCAATTCTCGTTGGGCATAGGATAGTGGCGTGGGTCCCCGCCTTCGCGGGGATGACCTTGTGGGAGCGGAAATGCCCAAGATCAATTCATCAATCTCCGTTTCAGCTGACGAGTTCAAGGCCAACGCGGCGGCCATGGGGGCGCTGGTGGCGGATCTGGCCGCCAAGCGCACCGAGGCGGCGGCCGGCGGGCCCGAGCGGCTGCGGGAGCGCCACACCGCGCGGGGCAAGCTGCTGCCGCGCGACCGCGTGCTGCGGCTGATCGATCCCGGCTCGCCGTTCCTGGAGCTGTCGCCGCTGGCGGCCCTCGACCTCTACACCAAGGACATCCACGCCGCCGGCATCATCACCGGCGTGGGCCGCGTCTCGGGCCGCGAGTGCGTGATCGTGTGCAACGACGCCACCATCAAGGGCGGCACCTATTTCCCGATGACGGTGAAGAAGCACCTGCGCGCCCAGGAGATCGCGCGCGAGAACCGGCTGCCGTGCATCTACCTGGTGGACTTCGGCGGCGCCAACCTGCCGCAGCACACCGAGGTGTTCCCCGACCGCGAGCACTTCGGCCGCATCTTCTACAACCAGGCGACGCTGTCCTCGCTCGGCGTGCCGCAGATCGCCTGCGTGATGGGCTCGTGCACGGCGGGCGGCGCCTACGTGCCGGCCATGTCGGACGAGAGCATCATCGTCAGGAAGCAGGGCACGATCTTCCTCGGCGGCCCGCCGCTGGTGAAGGCGGCGACCGGCGAGAGCGTGAGCGCGGAGGAGCTGGGCGGCGCCGAGGTGCACACCCGCCAGTCCGGCGTCGCCGACCACTACGCGCTCAACGACGACCACGCGCTGGAGATCGTGCGCAGCATCGCCGCCAACCTCAACACGGTGAAGAAGGTCGATATCGCGCTGCGCGAGCCGCGCCCGCCCGCCTACGACCCGGCCGAGCTGGATGGCGTCGTGCCGGCCTCCCTCATGACCCAGTACGACACGCGCGAGATCATCGCCCGGCTGGTCGACGCCTCCGAGATGGACGAGTTCAAGGCCAACTACGCCCAGACCTTGGTGACGGGCTTCGCCCACATCGAGGGGCTGCCGGTGGCGATCCTGGCCAACAACGGCATCCTCTATTCCGAGACGGCGCTGAAGGCCACGCACTTCATCGAGCTCGCCTGCCAGCGCAAGATCCCCTTGCTGTTCCTGCAGAACATCACCGGCTTCATGGTGGGCAAGGCGGCGGAGGCCGGCGGCATCGCCCGCGACGGCGCCAAGATGGTGACGGCGGTCGCCTGCGCCCAGGTGCCCAAGATCACCGTCGTCATCGGCGGCTCGTTCGGGGCCGGCAACTACGCCATGTGCGGACGCGCCTACTCACCCCGCTTCCTCTTCACCTGGCCGAACGCGCGCGTCTCGGTGATGGGCGGGCCGCAGGCCGCGAGCGTGCTCGCCACCGTCCGGCGCGAGAACATCGAGGCCGAAGGCAAGGCCTGGAGCGCGGCGGAGGAAGCCGCCTTCAAGAAGCCGGTGCTCGAGAACTTCGAGCGCGAGGGCCATCCCTACTACGCCACCGCCCGCCTGTGGGACGACGGCATCATCGCCCCCTCCGAGACGCGGCGCGTGGTGGCGCTGGCCCTCTCCGCCGCCCTCAACGCACCCATCCCCGACATGCGCTTCGGCGTGTTCCGGATGTGACGGCCCGAGCCTTACTTCAGCGTTGTCATGGTCGGGCTTGTCCCGACCATCCATCCATCCGCGGGCTCCGGCGCTTGCTGTTCAATGGATCCTCGGGACAAGCCCGAGGATGACAAAGGTAGCGATCAGGAGGATGCCATGAAGCTCGAAGGCGGATGCTACTGCGGGGCGGTGCGCTACGTGGCCGAAGGCGAGCCGATGCTGAAGGCGCAATGCCATTGCCGCGAATGCCAGTACATCAGCGGCGGCGCGCCGAACATGTTCGTTCTCATGCCGCCCGACGGCTTCAAGTACACCAAGGGGACGCCGAAGACGTTCATGCGCAGCGATCTGGAGAAGCCCGTGACGCGGGAGTTCTGCGCCGAGTGCGGTACGCACCTGATCACGCGACCGCGCAGCGTGCCAGCCATCGTCGTCAAGGTCGGCACGCTCGACGATCCGAGCCTGTTCGGCTCACCGCAAATGGCGATCTACACCGTGGACAAGCAGCCCTTCCACCAGATCCCCGACGGCCTGCCCGACCTTCGAGCGGCTGCCGAAGCGATAGAGCCGCCTCGTCGCCCGACCGCAACCTCCGTCATGCCGGCCCGCAACAAGTGCGGGCATGACGGATGGCAGATCGCGTGTCAGCAATGACCCGACGTGCGCCACGGTCTCCCTTGCGTTGCGTCGGGTCGGCGCTACGCTGGACCCAAGCTACGCGCTGCCGCGGTTGCGGCGTCCACCAAGGGAACATCCATGCGGACTATCGACATCCTGGCCATGATGCGCACGAGCGCGGCGGATCGGGCGCGGATCGAGGCGGTCGATCCGGCCATCCGGCTGACGGATGCGGGCGGCTGGTTCGACGGGGAGATCCGGGAGACGTGGCCGGCCTTCGCCACGGCGCGCTACCTCGGGCCCAATGCGAACGGCCAGGGCACGCGCGAGGAGCGCAACAAGCTGCTGGCGGAGGCGGAGGTGATCCTCGGCGGCTTTCCGTTCATCCTCGACATGCGCACCAGAGCGCCGAAGCTCAAATGGTTCCACCAGCGGCCGGCGGGAGCCAGCAACCTGGTCAAGGGCGACCTGTGGGGCAGCGACGTGGTGGTGACGACCTCGCGCGGCGTCGGCAACACGCTGCAGATCGCGGAATACGCCGTGGCGAGCATGCTGCACTTCGCCAAGGGCCTGCACCGCGCCGCCGTCGAGCGCGTCAACGGCGCGTTCGAATTCCGCGCCTACAAGCCGCTGCTGGTGCAGGGCAAGACGGCGTGCGTGGTCGGCGCCGGCGGCATCGGCCTGGACGTCGGCCGACTCTGCGCCGCCAACGGCATGCGCGTGGTCGGCACCCGCCGCACGCCGGAGCCGGGGGCGCCGCTGCCGGCCGGCTTCACTGAGCTCGGCGGC
This sequence comes from uncultured Alphaproteobacteria bacterium, assembly GCA_963774165.1. Classification (GTDB taxonomy): domain Bacteria; phylum Pseudomonadota; class Alphaproteobacteria; order Rhizobiales; family Hyphomicrobiaceae; genus AWTP1-13. The sequence continues at coordinate 83,487 of CAVZEC010000014.1, forward strand.
CCCGGCGATCTCGACCGGTTCCTGGCCGTGGCCGATTTCGTGGCCGTCTGCTGCCAGTGGACGCCCGAGACCACCAACCTGTTCAACGCGCAGCGCTTCGCCGCCATGAAGGCCGGCGCCGTGCTGGTCAACGTGGCGCGCGGCGAGATCATCGACGAGCAGGCCCTGGTGGACGCGCTCGCCCGCAACCACCTGCGCGGCGTGGCGCTGGACGTCTACGTCGGCGAGTTCGAGCGCCCGCCGCGGCCCGAGCTGTGGTCCGACCCGCGCGTGATCGTCACGCCGCACATCTCCAGCATCAGCGACGAGGAGCGCCACGGCTCCATCGACATCTTCTGCGACAACCTGCGCGCCTACCTGGACGGCCGCCCCCTCCACAACGTCATCGACTGGGAGCGGGGCTATTAGCGTTGTCGCACCCGAACAGGGGGCGGCATCGTACCGCTTGGCGACGAGACGAAAACATCATCGGCGAATAGTGGTGCGCTGCGCGCCGGAGTCCGCACCTCCTTCACGCTGGCCATAAACTTGACTCCAGTAGTCAAGTTTTGCTTTAACGTGTCCCAGCAAGGTGATCGGTGGCTCCAGGAGGAGCGGAAGATGCCAAATTCGGCGCGACGTCTCGGTGTGCAGTCGCTCACGCATTTCAGCGTGTGCTGCTCGGGCCGCCATGTCGAGATCGGCTTCACCGACCATGCCGGCGAGCCGACCGCCCTCCAGCTTCCCCAGGAGTGCTTGGGCACGCTGCTGATGACGCTTCCCAGGATGATCGAGATGGCGCTGCGGCGGCGCAGCGGCAACGCCGCCCTGCGCCAGGTCTACCCGCTGGGCGACTGGGAGCTGCACCTGGGTGACGAGCCTGGCTCGATGATCATCAGCCTGGCGACGCCGGACGGCTTCACCGTCTCGTTCTCCGCACCCGTGCGCCAGGCCGTCGAGTTCGGCGAAGCGCTTGCCCGGCTGGAGCACGCGAGCGACGCCGAGCCCCCGCCTGTCCGGCACTAGTGGCTCGATTCTAAAATTCGCATCCCTTCGCGGCGGCCTCTCCTGCGAATGTTGGAATCGCAGGACCACTGGCGCCGGTCGCGTTGATCGGCATGCCCGCATCGACCCGGCCCGTGCGACCGGCTTGACCTGTCGCGTCTCCCCCCTGCTTATTCTGCGACGGCAAGTGTGCCAGGCAGGAGGGCGAGGCGGTGAAGGCGTTTGCGGACCTGACCGAGCAGGAGATCCTCGCGCTCGCCATCTCGTCCGAGGAGGAGGACGCGCGCATCTACGCCGACTATGCGGAAGGGCTGAAGGCCGATTTTCCCGCCTCGGCCAAGGTGTTCACCGACATGGCGGCGGAGGAGAACGAGCACCGCCGCCGCCTCATCGAGATGTATCGCGCCAAGTTCGGCGAGCATATCCCCCTTCTCCGCCGCCATGACGTGAGGGGTTTTGCCCGGCACGAGCCGCTGTGGGTCGTGCGGCCGCTGGGGCTCGACCGGGTCCGCAAGCAGGCCGAGGCGATGGAGTTCGAAGCCCGGCGCTTCTACGAGCGCGCGCTCGTGCGCACCTCCGACGCCAGCGTGCGCAAGCTGCTGGGCGACCTGGCCGAAGCGGAGAGCTCCCACATCACCTTGGCCCAGCGGCTCGGCATGCAGCATCTGACGCCCGACGCCCAGCGGGCCGAGGAGGAGACGCGCCGGCGCATGTTCGTTCTGCAGATCGTGCAGCCAGGCCTCGCCGGACTGATGGACGGGTCGGTCTCGACCCTGGCGCCGCTGTTTGCGGCGGCCTTCGCCACCCATGATACCTGGCAGACGTTTCTGGTCGGCATGGCGGCGGCCGTGGGCGCGGGCATCTCCATGGGCTTTGCCGAGGCCCTCTCCGACGATGGCGAGCTCACCGGCCGCGGCCATCCCCTGCTGCGCGGCTTCATCACCGGGCTGATGACCACCATCGGCGGCGTCGGACACGCCCTGCCCTACCTGATCGCCAACTTCCGTATCGCCACCACGCTGGCGATCGCAGTCGTCCTGATCGAGCTGTGGGCGATCGCCTGGATCCGGGCACGCTACATGGATACCAAGTTCCTTCGCGCGGCCTTCGAGGTGGTGGTCGGCGGGCTGATCGTGTTTGCGGCCGGCATCCTGATCGGCAGCGCATGAGGTGGTCCATGCCGGCATCTGCCTGGACGGAGCCATGATGCAGCGTGGTCCGAACGGGACCGGCGGCCAGCGAAAGGGGGGCCTCAATGGCGAAGACCGGTGAAGCGCAAACCCACCCGACGCTCGCAACCAAGCGGCTGAGGCTGAGGCAATTCAAGACGCGCGACATGGAAGGCCTGCACGCCTGCTTCGGCGACCCCCTGGCGATGCGCTACTGGAATTTTCCGCCCTGCGAGACGGAGGCCGAGACCGCTCGCTGGGTGACGATCCTGCAGAAGGGCTCGAGCCCCTACCAATTCCTGGCCTGGGCGGTCGCGGACAAGCGCAGCGACCGGTGCATCGGCATGGTCAACTACCATCACCGCGAGGCCCAGAACCGCCGGCTGGAGGTCGGCTATATCCTGGCCCCGTCGCACCAGGGACGCGGACTGATGACGGAGGCCATGCAGGTGCTGCTGGACCATTGTTTCGAGGAACTCTCCGTGCACCGCGTCCAGGCCCTGATCCACCCAGACAACACCGCCTCCATCCGTCTCGCGGAGCGTCTGGGCTTCCGCTGCGAGGGCGGCCCGTTGCGCGACTACTGGCGCATCGGCGATCGCTACGCCGGCGTGATGATGTATGGGTTGTTGGCTGGGGAGCTCAAGCACAAGGCCTGACCAGGGCACGGGGCTCACGTGCAAATGAAGCGATGTGTGCGCGCATCCGCCACGCACTCATGCTAGCCTCCGGACCTCACGCGCAATCGACGACTGGGAGAGAGACCGTGAGCTTTGATGCAGGCGCCCTGGCGGAGCGTGCGCCGGAAAAATTCGTGGACCCGGACTGGACCGCCACGCGCGAAAGGCGCGCCACCGTGGCGCTGGAGCGGCTGGAGACGCTGTGGATCAACACCGGCACGCTCTGCAACATCACCTGCCGCAACTGCTACATCGAATCGAGCCCGAGCAACGACCGGCTCGTCTACATCACGGCGGCGGAGGCCGCGGCGTACTTCGACGAGATCGAGGCCGGCGGACTAGGCACCCGGGAGATCGGCTTCACCGGCGGCGAGCCGTTCATGAACCCGCACCTCCTCGCCATGGTCGGCGATGCGCTCGGCCGCGGCTTTTCGGTGCTGCTGCTCACCAACGCCATGCAGCCGATGCAACGTCCCAGGATCAAGCGCGGGCTGCTCGACCTCCAAGCACGCTTCGGCCGGCGCCTGACCGTCCGCGTCAGCCTGGACCATCACGGCAAGGCCCTGCACGAGGCCGAGCGAGGCGTGCGCACGTGGGCGCGCACCATCGCTGGGCTCGATTGGCTGGCGCAGGGCGGTTTCAGGATCGCCATCGCCGGTCGCACGTGCTGGAGCGAGGGGGAGGCGGAGACGCGCGCGGGCTATGCCCGCCTGATCGCCGAGCACGGCTGGCCGGTCGATGCCGCCGATCCGGGTGAGCTGGTGCTGCTGCCGGAGATGGACGGCAGGCATGACGTCCCCGAGATCACCACGCGCTGCTGGGCCATCCTGAAGAAGAGCCCCGGCGACATGATGTGTGCCTCGAGCCGCATGGTCGTCAAGCGCCAGGGGGCGGAGCGGCCGGCTGTGCTGCCGTGCACGCTGATCGCCTACGATCCGGCCTTCGAGATGGGGGCGACCTTGGCGGACGCGGCCAGGGCCGATGGCGGCATGTTCACGGCCGGCGCCGTGAAGCTGTGCCACCCGCACTGCTCCAAGTTCTGCGTGCTCGGCGGCGGCAGCTGCTCGGCGCGCTGACGGGCGCGGCTGCCTCGTCGGCCTGACCTCGCGTCGGCCAGCCGCCGGCTACGCGGCAACCTCGGCCGTGACGGAGCCGCGTCTGAACAAGTTTCGGGTCGACACGATCTCGCATCGATGCGACGCGACTTCGAGACACGACGACGATGTTGTTCTGCCGGCAGGGGTGGGTATGCTCGTGCCGCATTCGACGCATGATGGCCTCCCCTGATCGTGGGGCGGGGTTGTCGGACTGAAAGGCGACGCAGACGCGATGGACAGCTTGGAGAAGACGGATGCCAACGCGTCCGATGATCGATCCGCCCGGTTGCGCATTTTCGACTGTGACGTCCACCCGGTGCCGAGGGCCGGCCTGAACAGTCTGGCTCGCTACCTGCCAAAGGCCTGGAAGGAGCGGTTCGATCGCAAGCAGGCCCTGCACGATGGATTGAACGTCCCGATCCGGTTCAAGCATCCAAACGGCACCGTCGTACGCCGCGATTGCGCACCCGATGGCGGGCCACCCGCGTCGAGTCCCGAATACCTCGTCCGCGACCTGCTCGAGACGCACGGCATCGAGGGAGCGCTGCTGAACTGTTTCGATGCCGGAGGCCTGCTCTCCGCCCAGGCGAGCACCGAGGAAAGCATTGTGATCGCCTCGGCCTACAACGACTATTTCATCGACGAGTGGCTGGGCGTCGACCGCCGGCTCAAGTATGCGCCGGCCGTGCCGACGCAAGATCCCGTTGCGGCCGCGGCGGAAATCCGGCGTCTCGGCAAGCATCCCCAGGTCGCCGCGATCTATGTGCCCTTGGTCAACGTCCTGATGGGCCACCGCTATTACTGGCCGATCTACGAGGCCTGCGAGGACCTCGGCCTCCCGGTCTACATCCACGTCACCGGCATCGAGAGCATCTTCGGCGGCACCCCCACGATGGGGATGGGAACATTCGAATCCTATATCGAGCGCTACGCGGCCGTTCCGCAGATGGGCATGGTCAGCGTCACCAGCATCATACTGAGCGGGCTGCTGGAGAAATTCCCGACCCTCAAGTTCGTGTTCGCGGAATACGGCTTCCTATGGCTGCCTTCGCTCTTCTACAGGCTGGACAGGACCTGGCGCGGACTGCGGCATGAGGTTCCCTGGGTGCGCAAGTCGCCTGGGGACTACCTGCACGAGCGGTTCATCTTCACGACTCAACCGTGCGACGAGCCCGATAGTCCGCGCGACCTCGCTACGCTGGTCTCCATGCTTGGCGAGGATCTCCTCTGCTTCAGCAGCGACTACCCGCACTGGGACAACGACATGCCGGCCAGCACCCTGCAGATGCTGTCGCCGAGTGCGCGCAAGGCCGTGTTCTATGACAATGCAGCCAGAGTCCTGCGGATCTAGGTACACACTCCGATGCGACGCGAGAGACAACGCCACAAGATCGGGAAATCGGAGGATTTCTCGGTCGGAGAGATGAAGCTCGTCAAGGTCGGCGCGCGCGAGGTCGGCGTGATCCGCCTGCACGGTGGCGAGCTTCGGGCGGTGATGAATCGCTGCCCCCACAAAGGCGCCCCCATCTGCCAGGGCATTGTTGGCGGCGTGTGGGATGCGACCGGTCCGGGCGAGCTCACCTTCGACGAGACGCGTCATGTTCTCGTCTGCCCCTGGCACGGCTTCGAGTTCGACCTGAAGACGGGCCGCGAGGTCTGCTGGAAGCAGGCGACGAGTCTCCGGCTGTATCCCATCGAGGACAGCGACGGCGACGTCATCCTCGCGTTGTAGCGTTCCCACCCTTCCCGGCGCGAGCTGACCGCCCGTAGCGGCCCACGACTGTCGCCGCTCGTCTTGCCATCCGCACGGCAGAATATCCGCGTGCTGGGCGTGGGTAGCTGCCCAGCGCGAACGTCGCTTGCCGTTCACCTTGCATTCGGAGCACATGGCCGGCGTGCCTGGCGCACATCGAGCGTGCTCCAACGATCATCGTTGTGAGCTGTCAATCGGTGGCGAAGGCTCGGGTGAGGGACGTAGGGCGGGGGCAAAGTCGGCACTATGAGCGGTTCTCCTTACCTGGTGCCGTTCTACGGTCTCGCCTCCGCTTTCCTGTTCGCGCTCTCCAACCATTTCACGAACATGGGTCTCGAGCGATCCGATGCGCGCTCGGGCACCCTGGTCTCGATCGCCACATCGGCCGTCGCCTACTGGCTGTTCGCGCCGTTCTTCCTCAAGGGTTGGTACTGGCTGACCACGGCTGCACTCATGTTCGCCATCGTCGGCATCATTCGGCCCGCGATCTCGACGTCGCTCGCCATCTCGAGCATCAAGATGATGGGACCGACGCTCACGAGCTCGCTGACTGCGGCAACGCCGATCTTCGGCTCGATGTTCGCCATCCTCATCCTCGGCGAGCGGCTGTCGTCGCCGGTGGCGATCGGGACGGCGGCAGTCGTGGCAGGCGCGGTCGTGGCCGCATGGAACCCGAGGGGGCTGAAACGGACATGGCCGCTCTGGGCCCTCGCGCTGCCGCTCGGCGCGTCGTTGATCCGCGCCACGGGTCACATCGTCACCAAGTACGGGCTGCTGGAGGTGGACAGCCCCTCGTTCGCCGTCCTGGTCGGCAACACCGTTTCGCTCGGCACAGCCGTTCTGTTCTTCAGGCAGGAACGGCTGCCGCTCTCGGGCGCGACCGGCGGCGGCAAACTGTGGTTCCTTGCCGCCGGCCTTGCCAACGCGCTGTCGGTTCAGTTCCTGAACAACGCGCTGGCCATAGGCGACGTGGTCGCGGTGGTCCCGATCGTATCGGCAACGCCGGTGTTCACGCTCCTCATGGGGTTCTTCTATTTCGGCCGCGAGACCATCACGTGGCGGACGCTCGGCACCATCGCCCTGATCGTGCCGGGCGTGGTCCTGGTCGCGCTTAGCGGCGCGCGCTGAGCGCGCCCGGCCAACCTGCCCTACTTCTTCACCAGCGCGTCGCGGATCTCCTTGAGGTAGATCTCCGACTGTGTCGGCTTGGGAGGCGCGGCGGCCTCCTCCTTCTCGAAGCGCTTCTTCAGCGTGATCATCCCCTTGATGGTCAGGAACAGCACGAAGGCGATGATGGTGAAGTCGATCAGGGTCTGCAGGAACGCTCCATACCTGATGAGCACCGGCGTCTGTGCGGTTCCCAAGTTGACGGCGAGGTCCTTGAAATCGACGCCCTTGAGGAGGAAGCCGATCGGCGGCATCAGCACGTTCTCCACCAGTGCCGATACGATCCTGCCGAAAGCCGCGCCGATGATCACGCCGACGGCCAGGTCGACGACGTTGCCCTTGAGCGCGAAGTCGCGGAACTCCGACAGCCAGTTCTTCATGGGGAGACTCTCCGGGTTTTGGCGGCGAATTGTCTGCCAGCAACCTAGGGAAGCACGGAGGCGCGCGCAATCGCGCGGGGTATTTGGGTACTCTTGTTGCACTGCCAAAGCTGCAGCAACGCCTTGCTCCTTAAGGTGTTAACGACCCTGCGTTGGACAGGCAGGCCGGCTTCCAGCACTATGCGAAGCGTCGGAGCGATGCCGTCGGTGCACCGGGTTCGGCGCACGGTCGATGCCGTCGGCTCTGAGCATCGCACACAGGCATGGTCGAAGCAGGCCGATGATCGAAGGCTGGAGCGTTGTCGCGCTGGCGCTGGGATACGTGAGTATCCTGTTTGCCGTCGCGTGGTACGCCGATCGGGCTGACCGCTTCAGCAAGTCGGGCAGCGGCCGGCCGCTCATCTATGCCCTGTCGCTCGCCGTCTACTGCACCTCCTGGACGTTCTTCGGCAGCGTCGGCAATGCCGCCTCCACCGGCTACGATTTCATCCCGGTCTACCTCGGCCCGATCCTCTTGTTCGTGTTCGGCTGGCCCTTCCTGCTGCGCATCGTGCGGCTGGCCAAGAGCCAGAACATTACCTCGGTCGCCGACTTCCTCGCCGCCCGCTACGGCAAGAGCCAGGCGGTCGCCGCCATCGTCACCGTCATCGCCGTGGCCGGGACGCTGCCCTACATCGCCCTGCAGCTGAAGGCCGTGGCCCTGTCGGTCGATACGCTGCTCGGCGCGCGCTCCCTGCAGCATCTCAACCTGCCGACCGACACCGCCTTCATCATCGCTTTGACGATGGCGACGTTCGCGGTCCTGTTCGGCACCCGCCACATCGATGCCACCGAGCACCAGGAAGGCCTGATCGTCGCGGTGGCGGCCGAGTCGCTCGTCAAGCTCGCCACCTTCCTCGCGGTCGGCTTTTTCGTCACCTTCTGGATGCTCGGCGGCATCGGCGGCCTGTTCGAGCGCATCCAGCAGAACCCCGAGGTCCACCGCGTCTTCGCAGGCGAATTTCACGGCGTGACCTGGCTGACGGTGACGTTCCTCAGCTTCGTGGCCATCCTCCTGCTGCCGCGCCAGTTCCACGTGACGGTGGTCGAGAACAACTCGGAAAAGGAGATCCGACGCGCCGCCTGGCTGTTTCCGGTCTACCTGGTGCTGATCAACCTGTTCGTGGTGCCGATCGCTGCAGCCGGCCTGCTGAGCCTGCCGAAAGGCTCCTTCGACGCCGACACCTATGTGCTGGCCCTGCCGCTGTCCGCCGGCGCCGATCACATCACTCTGCTGGCGTTCGTCGGCGGGCTCTCGGCCGCCACCGCCATGGTGATCGTCGATTCCGTCGCGCTCGCCATCATGGTCTCGAACGGGCTCGTGCTGCCGCTGCTGTTGCGCCGGCGCGGCGACGAGCCCAAGGGCCAGCAGCAGGACATGACCGGCCTCCTGCTCGCCATCCGCCGCGTCGCCATTTTCGCGATCATCCTGCTGGGCTATCTGTTCTATCGCCTCCTGGGCCAGACCCACGGACTGGCTTCCATCGGGCTCGTGTCGTTCGCGGCCGTGGCCCAGTTCGCTCCGGCCTTCTTCGGCGGCCTGGTCTGGCGCCATGCCACCGCGCGCGGAGCCATCGCCGGCATCCTCTCCGGTTTCGCCGTGTGGGCCTATACGCTTCTGCTGCCGTGGATCGTCGAAGCCGGCTGGGCATCGCGATCCATCCTGGTCGACGGTCCGTTCGGGTTCGATTTCCTGTCGCCGCGGGCCTTGCTCTACGTCCAGCTCGACCCTCTGAGCCACGGCGTCCTGTGGAGCATGGCCGTCAACGTGACGGTGTTCATTGCTGTGTCGATGCTGAAGGCGCCGGAGCCGATCGAGCGGCTGCAGGCCCTGGTGTTCGTGCCGGAGACCCTCGCCCGGCCGCCCATGACGCCCTCGTTCCGGCGCTGGCGCACGTCCGTCACCGCCGGCGACCTGCAGCACACCGTGGCTCGCTATCTCGGCGCCGAGCGGGCCGAGCGCTCGTTTGCCGAATATGCCGCAAGCCGAAACGCGCCGAGCTCGCCGGATGTGGAAGCCGACATCCACCTGCTGCGTTTCAGCGAGCACCTGCTGGCCAGCGCCATCGGTGCCGCATCCTCGCGCCTCGTGCTTTCCCTGCTGCTGCGCCGGCGCGACGCCGGCAGTCAATCCGCGTTGCGCCTGCTCGACGATGCATCCGAGGCGCTGCAGTACAACCGCGACCTCCTGCAGTCGGCGCTCGACCAGGTGCGCCACGGCCTGAGCGTCTTCGACAAGGACATGCAGCTGATCTGCTGGAACCGCCAGTTCCGCGAGCTGCTCAACCTGCCGCCCCAGCTCGGCCAGGTCGGCGTTCCCCTCGACAGGATCCTGCGCGCTTGCGCCGAGCGCGGCGACTTCGGCGACGGCGACATCGACCGGCTGGTCGCCGACCGGTTGACGAAGCTCGCGCTGGCGCACGAGATGTTCCAGGAGAAGTTCGACGGCGGCAGGCGCATCCTCGAGATCCGCACCAGCCCGATGCCCCAGGGCGGCATCGTCACCACCTATTCCGACATCACCGACCGCGTCGCCGCCTCCGAGGCGCTGGCGCGCGCCAACGAGACCCTGGAGCGCCGTGTGCGGGAGCGCACGGCCGAGCTCACCGAGGTCAACGAGGCCCTGGCGGTCGCCAAGCGCAAGGCCGACCAGGCCAACCTCGACAAGACGCGCTTCCTGGCAGCGGCCAGCCACGACGTCCTGCAGCCGCTCAACGCGGCGAAGCTCTATGCCACGAGCCTGGTAGAGCGCTCGGTCGGCGGCCAGGAGGCGACGCTCGCGCGCAACATCGATGCCTCCCTCGAGGCGGTCGAGGAGATCCTGGGCGTCCTCATCGAGATTTCCCGCCTCGACACGGGCAGGCTGGAGCCGGAGATCACGGTCTTCCCCTTGCAGGAGGTGTTCGAGCGTCTCGAGGTGGAGTTCCAGCCGCTGGCGCGCGAGAAGAAGCTGGAGCTGCGCATGGTGGCGACGCGGACGTGGGTCCGCTCGGACCGGCGGCTGCTGCGCCGCGTCCTGCAGAACCTCCTGTCCAATGCCATCAAGTATACTGCGGCCGGCAAGGTTCTGCTGGGCGTGCGCAGGCGCGGCGACCGGCTGGCCGTGCTCGTGTGCGACACCGGCCCCGGCATCCCGCGATCCAAGCACGCGCTCGTCTTCAAGGAGTTCGAGCGGCTGGCGGAGACCGCCAGCACGGTGCGGGGCCTCGGCCTCGGGCTGTCGATCGTCGAGCGTATCGGCAAGGTGCTGGACCACCGGGTCGAGTTGCAGTCGGAGCTCGACCGCGGCTCGACGTTCTCGGTCGAGTTGCCGCAAGCGGAGCCCAGGGCCCTGGCGGAGCCCGCGATCGTGATGGCGGCGCCGTCGGCCGGACGCATCGCCGGGCTGACCGTGCTGTGCATCGACAACGAGCCCGCCGGCCTGCGCGGCATGCAGGTCCTGCTCGAGGGCTGGGGATGCATCGCCATTACCGCCAAGAATGCGGCGGACGCCATCGCGCAGCTGAGCGAGAGAGGCGCTCGCCCGGACATCATCCTCGCCGATTACCACCTCGACGACGGCACCGGCGTGGACGCCGTGACGATGGTGCGCGCGGCGGCGGGATCGCAGCCGCCCGTGATCGTCATCACGGCCGATCACTCCGCCGAGGTGCAGCGCGAGGTGCGTCTGCGCGGCTACGGCATGCTGCGCAAGCCGCTCAAGGCGGCGGCGTTGCGGGCCTTGATGTATCAGCTCACCTGGCAGCGGGCCGTGGCGGCGGAATAGTCAGGGTGCCGACAAGGGAAGCTCATTTTTTACTATTTCCGGAGCCCGCGATGTCGGCGGCGTCAGATAATCCCTAGAAGTGGATGCCAATCCGCCTCTGGAGAATGTATCCGTGCCGATCTCGAGGATGCTCACAGCAGCGATCGTTGCTTGCGCCATGTCCTTCCTGCCCGCGGGTACGCCCGTGTCCGCGCAGGGCGCGACGCCGGCAGCGCCGATCCTGAAAAAGGCCAAGGAGAGAGGGGCCGGCGCCGAGACGGAAGTGATCCCGACCGAGAAGACCACGAGCGGCGGCTTGGCGAGGCAGCAACGGATGGCGTTGTGCCTCGAGAGCTGGGATGCGCAGACCCACATGTCCAAGAGCGAATGGCGCGCGGCCTGCGAGCGCAGCGTGAAGGACTATCCCAACGCCTTCCGCTGAGCCTGAGACAGCCAACCCGGGGTCGACCGCCCCGCGCACGGGCGGGGACGGCATCCGGAATGCGACGCTGACACGGGCGGGGACAATAACCGCGCTGCCTCGAGCCTCGGCTTGCCCTGACCCGCCGGCTCGGCTACCCCTGCCAGCCCATGAAACTCTACCGCGCGTTCGCCACCGTCGGCGGCCTGACCATGGTCAGCCGCGTCTTCGGCTTTTTGCGCGACATCCTGATCGCGGCGACGCTGGGCTCGGGTGCGGTGGCGGACGCGTTCTTCATCGCCTTCCGCTTCCCCAATCTGTTCCGGCGGCTGTTCGGCGAAGGGGCGTTCAACTCCGCTTTCGTGCCTTTGTTCGCCAAGCGGCTGGAGGGCGAGGGCAAGGACGCGGCGCGCGCCTTCGCCGAGGAGGCGATGGCCGGCCTCGTGTTCGTGATCCTGGTGCTCACGATCGTGGCAGAGATCGCCATGCCGTTCCTGATGTACGGCCTCGCCCCCGGCTTCAGCACCAATCCCGAGAAGTTCGACCTCGCGGTGCTGCTCACGCGCATCACCATGCCCTACCTGCTGTGCATGTCGATGGTTGCGCTGCTGTCGGGAATGCTCAACTCGGTCGGCAAGTTCGTCGAGAGCTCGGCCGTCTCCATCGTCCTGAACCTCACCATGATGGCCGCGACTCTCGTGGCACTGGGGCTGGGGCTCAGGAACGAGCCGCTCGCCGGCGTCGTGCAGGCGTGGGGCGTGTTCGCGGCGGGGATCCTGCAGCTGTGGCTGCTGGTCGACGGCGTGCGGCGCCACGAGCTGCGCGTCAGGCTCAGGTGGCCGCGCATGACGGACGACATGCGCCGCCTGATCCGGCTGGGCATCCCCGGCATCATTGCCGGCGGCGTCACCCAGCTCAACATCGTCATCGGCACGGTCGTCGCTTCCCTGCAGGACGGCGCGGTCTCGCACCTCTACTACGCCGATCGCATCTACGAGCTCCCTCTTGCCATCGTCGGCGTCGCCATCGGCGTGGTGCTGCTGCCGGACGTGTCGCGCCACCTGCGCGCCGGCGATCACGCGGCCATCATGGACAGCCAGAACCGCTCGCTCGAGCTGGCGATGCTGCTGACCGTGCCGGCGGCGGCCGCCCTGGCCTTGGTGCCGACCGAGATCGTGATGGGCCTGTTCGAGCGCGGCGCCTTCACCGCGGCCGACACGCGGCCGACGGCCTACGCGCTCGCCATCTTCGCGCTCGGGCTGCCGTCGTTCGTGCTGATCAAGGTGTTCCAGCCGGCCTATTTCGCGCGCGAGGACACGACGACGCCGATGCGCTACGCGGCGCTCAGCCTCACCGCCAATACGCTGGGATCGATCGCGCTGTTCTTCCTCTTCCGCGCCATGGGGCTGATGCCGCACCTGGGGATCGCCGTGGCGACGACGCTCGGCGGCTGGCTCAACGCCGGCCTGCTCTATGGCACGCTGGTCAAGCGCGGCGAGTTCGCGGGCGACGCGCGGCTGCGGCGCACACTCCCGCGCATCGGGCTGGCGACCCTTGCCATGGGTGCCGCCCTCCTGATCGTGGCGGCGACGCTCGAGCCCTGGTTCGCGCCACCAAGCGGGACCGTCGTCCGGCTCTGCGCCCTGGCGGTGCTGGTGAGTGCCGGCCTGCTGGTCTACGCCGTTGCAGTCCTCGTGCTGGGCGTCTTCGACCGGCGCCAGCTGCGCAATCTCCTGCGCCGCAACCCGTCGCCCGGTTCCGCCTGACCGGGGGCGCGCCGGCGGCGGCCGGCCCTTGCCTCTGCGCACGCCCCGCGCCATAACCCGCGCCGATACCCAAGGACAACCCCATGTCGCTTCCGCAAAAGCCAACTCCGCGCGTCTTCTCCGGCATGCAGCCGACGGGCAACCTGCACCTCGGCAACTACCTGGGCGCCATGGTGCGCTGGGTCGAGATGCAGAAGAGCCACGAGTGCATCTATTGCGTGGTCGACATGCACGCGATCACCATGTGGCAGGACCCCAAGGAGCTGAAGGCCGCGATCCGCTCGGTCACCGCCGCCTACATGGCCGCGGGGCTCGATCCGAAGAAGAGCATTCTCTTCAACCAGAGCCAGGTGCACGAGCATGCCGAGCTCGCCTGGGTGTTCAACTGCGTCGCCCGGCTCGGCTGGCTCAACCGCATGACGCAATTCAAGGAGAAGGCCGGCAAGGATCGCGAGAACGCCTCCGTCGGCCTCTACGCCTATCCGGTGCTGATGGCCGCGGACATCCTGGCCTATCGCGCCACGCACGTGCCCGTCGGCGAGGACCAGAAGCAGCACCTGGAGCTCGCCCGCGACATCGCCCAGAAGTTCAACAACGACTTCGGCGATTCCATCCGCGAGGCTGGATTCGCGGACGGCACGTTCTTTCCCCTGCCCGAGCCCGTCATCATGGGTCCGGCGACGCGCGTCATGTCCTTGCGCGACGGCACCAAGAAGATGTCGAAGTCGGAGCCCTCCGACATGTCGCGCATCAACATGACCGACGACGCCGACACCATCGCCAAGAAGATCGGCCGGGCCAAGACCGACCCGCATCCGCTCCCCACCACCGAGGCGGAGCTCGGAGCAGCGCCCCGAGGCCGACAATCTCATCGGCATCTACGCGGCGCTTGCCGACAAGGGCAAGGGCGCGGTCCTTGCCGAATTCGGCGGTGGGCAGTTCTCCGCCTTCAAGAAGGCGCTGATTGAGGTTGCCGTCGAGAAGCTGACCCCCGTCAACGCCGAGATGAACCGTCTCCTGGCCGACCCGGCCGAGATCGACCGCATCCTGGCCGAGGGCGCGCGCAAGGCCCAGGCCCTGGCCGCGCCGATCGTGACAACGGTCAAGGATATCGTGGGTTTCCTGCGCTCTTAGCCGACTTTCGTACGAGTTCTGCTTAAGACCATCGCAGCGACGGCGCGAAGGCGCGCCACGGCCCTCTATTGTTGTCGGCAGAATCCCGTGGCAGCATGAGGCATGGCTAGGAAACGACGCGTCTTCGAGGAAGGCCACGGCCGCAAGCTGATGGTGATCGTGGATAAGTCGCCGGAGGTGGAGCTGGCGCTCTTCTACGCCGCCGGGCGCGTGCTGCACGCGGGCGGGTCCGTGCTGCTGCTCTACGTCATCGAGCCCGAGAACCAGTTCTGGGAAGGCGTGCGCCAGGTCCAGCTCGAGGAGGAGACCAACAAGGCGCGGGCTATCTTCCGCCTGTTGCGGCGCAAGCTCAACAATGACGGCTACGATGCCGTGCCGACCGAGGAGGTGATCCGGGAAGGCAAGAGCCCCGAGGAGATCCTCAAGCAGATCGACGAGGACGAGGACATCGCCGTCCTCGTGCTGGGCGCCTCCAAGGAAGCTGCCGGGCCGGGTCCGCTCGTATCGTCGCTGGCCGTCGGCGCCAATGCGGGCAAGTTCCCGATCCCCATCACCATCGTGCCCGGCGATCTGGCCTTGGAGGACATCAAGGCCCTGGCGTGAAGTGACGCGGGATCGCGCACCGCCGACAGCCTCAACTCTCCACCGTCAGCAGGTTGGCATCGCGGGCGATGCGCCATCGGCCATCCGCGCCTTTGCGCAGGATCGTCAGCGTGTAGCCGGAACGGCGCACCGGTGACGCCTTGGGTGGAGTGACCGTCATCCGGATGTGGTTGCGCAGGTAGGCCCAATCGCCCAAAATCTCGATCTCCCTGATGTCGCTGGTGCCCTCGATGCGGACGTCGCTCATCGCCTTGGAAGCGGCCGCGAAGGCGTCCTTGCCGAACGGCTCCCGGCCCGGGACCATGAACACGACGTCATCGGTCATGAGGCTCAATACCGTCGCGAGATCTCCGGCCTTGCTGGCTTGAAGCCAGGTGTCGACCAGCGAGCGAATGGCGCGCTCATCGTCCGTCATTTCGTCCACTCCCGGTTCTCTGGTCGGTGATCACCCAATACACGAGTGCCGTAGTCTGGTATTTTGACCGACGCTGCCCCATCTACTAGAATGATTCCAAGACACGCGAGATCGGACCGCAAAAGGCGCACCCATGTTCATCCAGACTGAGCCGACCCCGAACCCCGCCACCCTCAAGTTCATCCCGGGCAAGACCGTGCTGGGCGACGGCACGGTGGACTTCCGCGACAAGTCGGAAGCCACCACGTCGCCGCTGGCGCAGCGCCTGTTCGGCGTCGACGGCGTCACGGGCGTGTTCCTTGGCTCCGACTTCATCTCCGTGACCAAGAGCGAGGGCGACGAGTGGCAGCACATCAAGCCCGCCATCCTCGGCGCCATCATGGAGCACTACATGTCTGGCGCGCCCACCATCGACGATGGTGAGACGACCGGCGAGGAGCTGCCCGGCCAGTACGACGCCAAGGACGAGGATACCGTGAAGACCATCAAGGAGCTGCTCGACACGCGCGTGCGGCCGGCGGTGGCCAACGACGGCGGCGACATCGTCTTCCAAGGCTTCAAGGATGGCGTCGTGTTCCTGCACATGCGCGGCGCCTGCTCGGGCTGCCCGAGCTCGACCGCCACGCTGCGGCACGGCATCGAGAACCTGCTCAAGCATTTCTGCCCGGACGTGCAGGAGGTGCGGCCCGTATGAGGGCTGCGCTCCAGAGCCGCGCATTTGCGACCCCGCTCGGCAACGAGCGGGGTTTTCGCTATCGATGAAGCGCTGACAATCCTTGAAAGTCGGCGATCCCAGAAGGAATGACACAATGCGATTGGACGACAAGGCGCTGCAGCAGCTGTTCCTGGCCGCGCGCACGCACCGGGCCTGGCTGCCGCGCGAGGTGCCCGACGGCGTGCTGAAGGAGCTGGTCGACCTCATGAAAATGGGTCCGACCGCCAACAACGGCCTCCCGGCACGCGTCGTATTCGTGAGATCGAATGCCGCCAAGGAGCGGCTGATGCCGCATCTGAGCGAGGGCAACCGCGAGAAGACCATGAAGGCGCCGGCCTGCGCCATCATCGGCTACGACCTCTCCTTCCATGCGCACCCGCCGAAAGGGCAGGACCCGCTGAAGTCATTCGAGGGCAAGCCGGAGGCCGCGCTGACGTACGCGATGCGCAACTCCTCGCTGCAGGGCGCCTACTTCATCGTCGCGGCACGCGCGCTCGGGCTCGACTGCGGGCCGATGTCGGGCTTCGACAATGCCGGCGTGGACAAGGAGTTTTTCTCCGGCTCCGACGTCAAATCGAACTTTCTGTGCAATGTGGGATACGGCGATCCGGCGGCGCTGCGCCCGCGCGGCCCGCGCTTCGCCTTCGAGGATATGGCGCAGATTCTCTAGAGCAGGCCCAACGGCCGTGGCATGAATATCCTGGCGTTCGATACCTGTCTCGGCGCGGTTTCCGTCGCCGTGCGCTGGCGCGGCGCCGGCGGCGAATGGCTGATGCGCCACGCGCACGAGGTGCGTGAGCGCGGACACGCAGAGCGGCTCATGCCCATGATTGCCGAGACGATGCGGGAGGCTGGGCTTGCCTTCTCCGACATCGGTCGCATAGCGGCGACCATCGGCCCCGGCACGTTCACCGGCGTGCGCGGCGGCGTGGCGGCGGCCCGCGGGCTGGCGCTGGCATCAGGCGTGACCACTGTTGGTGCCACCAGCCTCGCCGTCATGGCCCATCAGGCCGAGGAGCGGGTCGGGGCGTCGCGCGGTGGCCGCCTACTGGTGGTGGCCGTGGATGCCCGCCGGGACGCCGTATATCTCCAGATCTTCCCGGGCGCGCACGACGATGCAGCCGAGCCGCCTCTCGTGCTTTCCCCCGAAGAGGCGGCCCGCCGCATCGGCCCGCTGCCGGTGATGATCGTCGGCTCGGGCGCGGAGCCGGTCGCGACCGCAGTCAACGCGGCGGGCGGACGAGCGGAGGCGACGCTCGTCGATCTGCAGCCGGATGCGCGCGCGCTGGCCTCGATGGCGGCCGACCTCGTCCCCTCCCACCCACTGCGGCCGCTCTATCTCCGGCCGCCCGATGTCAAACCTCAGGCCGACCGCTCCTTGCCGCGAGCCGCTTCATGAATGGTGGAACCGACTATCGCCACGTCAGCATTCTCTGGGCCTCGCCCGAGCATGCCAACGATCTTGCCCAGCTGCACGCGGGCCTGTTCGAGAAGCCCTGGGACGCCGACAGCTTCTCGCGCCTTCTCATGCATCCGGGCTCCACCTCGTTCCTGGCCCGGGTGGGGACGCCGCCCCAGATCGCCGGCTTCATCGTGAGCCAGCTGGCCGCCGACGAGGCGGAGATCCTCACTCTCGGAGTACGCAAGGACTGCCAGCGCAACGGCATCGCCCGCCGGCTGGTGGAGGCGATGGCTCGCGCCGCCAGGAAGGCCGAGGTGCGCCGGCTTTTCCTCGAGGTGGGCCAAAGCAACGCCGCCGCGCTCGGGCTCTACCAGGGGCTCGGGTTCCAGCAGGTCGGGCAGCGCAAGGGCTATTACGAGCGCGCCGGGGCATCGGCCGAGGATGCGCTGGTGCTTGCGCTCGCGCTTTGAGGCCCAACGAGAGCCTCACGGCCCTCGTTGCGGTGGCCCCACACCTCACCTATAACCGCGCCTGACTGCGAACAAGAGATTCGCGCACGTTGGCGCCCATGCCCGCCTTGCCAGAACCGTCGACGACACGCATAGAGCAGCTGTGCGCGCAAAAGCGGCTGCGGATGACGGGCCAGAGGCGCGTGATCGCCCGCGTGCTGTCTGCCGCCAGGGATCACCCCGACGTCGAGGAGGTCTACCGGCGCTCCCACAGCGTGGATTCGCGCATATCGCTGTCGACGGTGTACCGCACCATCAAGCTGTTCGAGGCCAACGGCTTCCTGGAGCGCCACAATTTCGGGGCCAGCCGCGGCCGCTACGAGGAGACCGCGACCCGCCACCATGACCACCTGATCGACATCGAAAGCGGGCGCGTGATCGAGTTCCGCAACGAGGAGATCGAGCGCCTGCAGGAACGGGTGGCCCGCGATCTGGGGTTCAACCTGGTCGGCCACAAGCTCGAGCTCTACGGCGTGCCGATCAAGCGCGCCAGGAAGTGAACACGGAAATCGGATGACCGGCCCGAAGAAGATCTTCGTCAAGACGTTTGGTTGCCAGATGAACGTCTACGACTCCGAGCGCATGACGGAGCTGCTGGGCGCCGACGGCTTCGCCGAGACGACGGCGATCGAGGAGGCCGACGTCGTCCTCCTCAACACCTGCCATATCCGCGAGAAGGCTGCCGAGAAGGTCTATTCCGACCTCGGCCGCATCCGCCAGGTGAAGGACGCGCGGACGAGTGCGGGGCAGGCAACGATCATCGCGGTTGCCGGCTGCGTCGCTCAGGCGGAGGGCGCGGAGATGCTGCGCCGCGCGCCCTTCGTCGATCTCGTGGTCGGGCCGCAGAGCTACCATCGCCTCGGCGACCTCGTTGCCCGCGCCCGATCCGAAGGCCGCCAGATCGTCGAGACCGGCTTCCCCGAGGAGGACAAGTTCGCGACCCTGCCGAAGCGTGCGCCGACCAAGGCCGTGAGCGCGTTCCTGACCGTGCAGGAGGGCTGCGACAAGTTCTGCACCTTCTGCGTGGTGCCCTACACGCGAGGCGCGGAGTTCTCCCGCCCCATCGCCGAGGTGGAAACGGAGGCCCGGCGCCTGGCAGACCATGGCGTGCGCGAGATCACGCTGCTCGGCCAGAACGTCAACGCCTATCATGGGCAGGGGCCGGACGGACGGCCATGGACGCTGGCACAGCTCATTGCGCGGCTTGCCGGCATCGGCGGCATCGAGCGCATCCGCTACACCACCAGCCATCCCCGCGACATGACCGACGACCTGATCGCGGCGCACCGCGACCAGCCCAAGCTGATGCCCTACCTGCACCTGCCGTTGCAGGCCGGCGCCGACCGCATCCTGACCGCCATGAACCGCAAGCACACCACGGCCGACTATCTCGCGATCGTCGCGCGCGATCCGCGCCGTGCGCCCCGATCTGGCATTATCCACCGATATCATCGTCGGCTTTCCAGGCGAGACGGACGCCGATTTCGAGGCCACGCTCGAGGTGGTCGAGCGCGTGGGCTTCGCCCAAGCCTACTCGTTCAAGTACAGCCCGCGGCCCGGCACGCCCGGCGCCAGCATGGGCAATCAGGTCGCGGAAAACGTGAAGATCGACCGGCTGCACCGCCTGCAGGATCTGCTCGATCGGCAGCAAACGGCGTTCAATTCTGCGTGCGTCGGCAGGGTCGTGCCCGTGCTGTTCGAGCGCGAGGGCCGCCATCCGGGCCAGCTCGTGGGGCGCTCGCCGTACCTGCAGCCCGTTCATGCTACGGCCGATCCCTCCCTGCTCGGGCGCGTTGCGGAGGTTGCAATTGCCGGCGCGGGACCCAATAGTCTCTCAGGCGTGCTCGAGCCAACAGGGTCGATCTCGACCTGATGCTGGCGACAGGCGTTTGTGCTACTGTGGAGCTGTAGATTCTCGGAATGATGGAATTCTCCAGGAGGCCGGCTACTTGACTGGCGCTCGAGGGCCAGCGGCGACAGGCTTGGGCAAGCAGCTTCGCGCTGCGCAGGCGCGCGTGGTCGTGCCCTTCGAGGACAACCGGCATTTGAACCGGCTGCTCGGCGAATACGACGGACATCTGGCGTTGCTGGAGGAGCGGCTCGGGATCGGGGCGCAGGCTCATGGCAACGTGGTGACGCTGACCGGGCCGACGGCGGCCTGCGAGACGGCGCGCGACGTCCTCGAAAAGCTCTACGCGCGCATCCGCCAGGGCGAGGATATCGGACCCGGCGACGTGGATGGCCTGCTGCGCCATGCTGGCGACGACGCCACACCCGTCGACGGGCTGGCCCAGATCCGCACGCGCCGGCGCCTCGTCACCGCACGCACGCCGATGCAGAGCGCCTACATCCAGGCGTTGCAGCGCATCGATCTGGTGTTCGGCGTTGGACCCGCTGGCACCGGCAAGACGTATCTGGCCGTGGCCTACGCCGCGCAATGCCTGGAGCGCGGGCTGGTCGACCGCATCGTGCTGTCGCGCCCGGCCGTGGAAGCGGGCGAGCGGCTCGGCTTCCTGCCGGGGGACATGCGCGAGAAGGTCGACCCTTACCTGCGCCCGCTCTATGACGCGCTCTACGACGTTCTGCCGCAAGCCAAGGTGGAACGCGACCTCGACACCGGCGTGATCGAGATCGCTCCGCTCGCCTTCATGCGCGGTCGCACCCTGGCGCACTCCTTCGTCATCCTCGACGAAGCGCAGAACACGACAAGCATGCAGATGAAGATGTTCCTGACCCGCATCGGCGAAGGCTCCAAGATGGTGGTCACGGGCGACCCGAGCCAGATCGACCTCCCCTCCGGCCAGCGGTCTGGGCTCGAGGAGGCGGTGGGCCTGCTGGCGGGCGTGCGTGGGATCGAGGCGATCCGGTTCACGTCCGCCGATGTGGTGCGCCGCGATCTGGTGGCTCGCATCGTCGAAGCCTACGACAATGCCGGCTGAAGCCCATCCCCACGCGCGCGCTCCCGCTGACGGCTCGCCTGTGCCGTCGGCGGCCGATGCCCCGACGGAGCCGGAGCCACCCGATCGTCTCTCCGTCACGCTGGTGGAGGAGGACGGAGACTGGAACGGCTTCGGCAGGATCGGCGATGCCGTGGCGCAGGCTGTCGCCGCGCTCTCCAGACACGGACAAGTGCCGATCGCGCCCGGCAGCGACGCCAACGTCGTGCTCGGCAGCGACGCTCTGGTGCGCCGGCTGAATCGCACCTATCGCGGCAAGGACATGCCCACCAACGTCCTCTCTTTTCCGTTTCAGCGGCCGCCCGGCGCGGGCCCGGAGGGCCAGGCCGAGCTGGGAGACGTGGTGCTCGCGGCCGAGACGGTGCGGCTGGAGGCCCGAGAGCGCGGGATCGAGCCACGTCATCATCTCCAGCATCTCGTCATCCATGGGCTGCTGCATCTGCTGGGCTTCGATCATCAGACCGACATCGAGGCGGAGAAGATGGAGCGCCTGGAGACCGACATACTGGCGACCATCGGCGTCGCCGATCCGCATGTCGCCCCCGCGGTGCCCTGAAGGTTTTGGATCTTGCCTGCTAACGTGACTTTGCCATGGCCATGAGCGTCAGAAGCGTCAGACACATGAACGATAGTGCCGATGGTGCCCCCGCCGGGGCCACGGAGCCAGCTACCGAGCCGTCGCACAGTTGGCTCGCCGCCCTGCGGGCCAGGCTCGGCCTGCCCGGAGCGCCGACGCTGCGGGCCATGCTCGAGGACGCGCTCAAGGGGGCCGGCGACGGCCGCGCCTTCTCCACCGAGGAGCGGGAGATGCTGCTGCGCATCCTCCGCTTCGGCGCATTGCGCGTGGTCGACGTGATGGTGCCGCGCGCCGACATCATTGCCGTCGACGAGAACGAGCCGGTCTGGGAGCTGCTGAAGACGTTCGATGCCGCCGGCGTCTCGCGCTTGCCCCTCTTCCGCGAGACGCTCGACGACCCGCGCGGCATGGTGCACGTCAAGGACGTGATGCGCTGGCTCATCGGCGAGGCCCTTGGCCGGCCGGCAAGCGAGGGACATGTGCAGTCGGTGCAGGGACGCGCCGGCACGATCGACCGGCAGTCGCTCGCAGCCGGGGAGGTCCGGGCTACCGCGCCGGAGCTTGGACGCGCGAACCTGTCGAAGCCGATCGCCTCCACCAAGCTGCGCCGCCCCATGATCTTCGTGCCGCCGTCGATGCCGGCCGCCAATCTGCTCATCCGCATGCAATCGACACACATTCACATGGCGCTGGTGGTGGACGAGTACGGCGGCACCGATGGCCTCGTCACCATCGAGGACCTGGTCGAGCAGATCGTCGGCGATATCGAGGACGAGCACGACGAGGCGGAGGCGGCCAACATCGTGGCCGACCCCAAGCTCGGGCTCGTGACGGCGGCGCGCACTCCGGTCAAGGAGCTTGAGAGTCACCTTGGCATCAAGCTGCTCAAGCCCGAGGAGGAGGAGGATATCGACACGCTCGGCGGCCTGGTGTTCGCCCTGCTGGGCCGCGTGCCAGCGCGCGGCGAGCTGATCCGCCATCCCGCCGGCCTCGAGTTCGAGGTGCTCGACGCCGACCCCCGCCGCGTCAAGAAGCTGCGCATCCACCCGCCGCGTCCCGCCGCGGGCTCGAAAGAAGGCGCCGCGCCGGCCAAGGGCTGACGGGCGTCTTTACTTACTCTGGAACCGCCGCCGGATCGGGGCGGGGCTGCATACCACTCAGCTGAAATTCGCACGACCGTTCCGACGCTGGGCATCATAAGAAGCCCGGTGACCGGGCTGGGCTGCTGCCCGCGCGCCGGTGTCCGCTTCCGTGCGGCACGGGACGAACGCAAAGTTGGACCTAAGGAAAGAAGCGCGCATGGGCAGACTTGAAGCATTCGGGCTCGCGATGGCTGCTGGCCTGCTGTGGGCCGGTCAGGGCGCAGCGCAGGCGCCGGTGCGCGGCGGCACCTTGAATTTTGCGATCGTCGCCGAGCCTCCGCAATATGATTGCCACGCGAACACGACCTTCGGCCACACGCACGCGGTCGCGCCTCACTATTCGACCCTGCTGAAGTTCCACGGCAAGACCTACCCCGACGTGGTCGGCGATCTCGCGGAATTCCTGGAGCGCTAGCCCGGACGGCCTGAGCTACACGTTCAAGCTGTTTCCTGGGTCAAATTCCACGACGGTTCGCCGCTGACATCCGCCGACGTGAAGGCGAGCTACGAGCGCATCATGCGCCCACCGGAGGGCATCGTTTCGGCACGCCAGGCCTACTATGCCGACTTCGGCCCGATCGAGACGCCCGACGCGGCCACCGTCGTCTTCAAGCTCAAGACGCCGGTTGCCGGCGTGCTGCCGCTGCTGGCGTCACCGTTCAACTGCATCACCAGCGCGTGCGGCAGGCGCTGTCCCTCGCGGTCGATCGCTGGACGGCCGGCGAGGCGCTCGGCAAGATCTCCGCCATCCGGTACATCGGCGGGGCCGTGCGCCCGGGCTACGAGATGGCGCTGTCCGAGAGCGAGCTCGTCAAGCTGCCGGGTTACGGCAAGGGTCCCGCTGCGGCACGCGCGGAGGCAACAAGCTCCTCAAGGAGGCCGGTATCGAGCAGCTCACGTTCAAGCTCCACAACCGTTCCGGAACCGACCCCTACACGTCGGCCGGTGTCTATCTCGTCGATCAATGGCGGCGGATCGGCGTCACGGCGCAGCACGAGCAGTTCGAGACCGCGCAGTACCAGTCGGCCCTGTCGAATGGCGGGTTCGATGTCGCAATCGAGTTCATCTCCGACTACACGGACGACCCCACGGCGCAATTCACCAAGCTGTTGTCGCGAAAGGCGTCTGCCGTGGGCTATTCCAATCACGAGGACGGAAAGATCGACCAGCTGTACGAGGCCCAGCGGCGCGCGGTCGATCCCGCCGAGCGCAGGCGGATCGTCAACGAGCTCGATGCCTACACGATCACGGCAGCCAACGTCGTGCCGTTCCTGTGGTTTCAGCGCATCGTCGTCATGCCGAAGCAGGTCAGGGGCTGGTACGCCATGCCCAGCCACTATCTCGGACAGGACCTGTCGGACGTTTGGCTGGAGCGCTGACGCGCGGTCTTCTTGAGGCCGGTCATCCGCAGCGCCGGCGCGGCCTGTCCTGCCTTCATAGGGGCTGCGAAATGCTCTAGACGGGGCAGGCGCCCGGCCTGCGGCGCCCATCCGTCAGGGAGCCCATGCTCGCGAATGTGTCGGTCATAGCGCTTGCCGGGCGCGTGCGGGGCTTGCGCGGGTGGCGCCGGCGTGCGGCCGCGTTCGCGGCGGGAGCCGTCTCCGTGCTGGCCATGGCGCCGTTCTTCGCCTGGCCGGTGCTGTGGATCACGCTGCCGGCGCTGGTGTGGCTGATCGACGGGGCGTTATCTCCGCAAGGTCCGTCATCCCCGTGTCGCGTCGAAGACGCGCCTGCGGCCCGAAGGCGGGGACCCACGCAACCATCCGCTCGCAACGCGTCATCTGGCGTGGATGCCGGCCTGCGCGGGCATGACGGTGGGCGCTGGTACCGACGACCCGAGCTCGCAGCTGCGGAGATCGGCTGGTGGTTCGGCTTCGGCTATTTCGTCCTGGGCCTGTTCTGGATCGGCGAGGCCTTCCTGGTCGAGGCGGAGACGTTCGCCGTTCTGCTGCCCTTCGCGGTCACCCTGCTTCCCGCCGGCCTCGCGCTCTTCTATGCGGCGGCCACAGGGCTCGCCGCGCGCTACTGGACGGCCGGCGCCCGTCGCGTCCTCGTGCTGGCCCTGGCGCTGTCGGCCGCGGAATGGCTGCGCGGGCACATTCTCACCGGCCTTCCCTGGAATGTGCTGGGCTACGCGCTCACCTATCCCCTGCCGCTGATGCAGAGCGCCGCCGTCGTCGGCATCTACGGGCTGACGCTCGCGACCGTCCTCATCTTCGCCCTCCCGCCGGTGCTGTGGAGCGAAGCGCCCCCCGGCATGGACGGCCGGCGCGCCAAGGCGGCCGCGCTCGCCTTGGCCCTGGTGCCGCTCGCCGCGATGGCGCTGCTGGGCCAGGTGCGCGTCTCACTCGGGATGCAGACGGCCGCGCCGGACATCAAGATCCGCATCGTGCAGCCGAGCGTGCCGCAGCGCGAGAAGTGGCGCCCGGAGAACCAAGCCCGCATCTTCTTCGATCACCTGGCGCTGTCCGCTACCAGCCCAGCCGGCGAAACCGACAACCTCGCCGGCATCACGCACGTGATCTGGCCGGAAGCCGCGATGCCGTTCCTGCCGCTCGACCACCCCGACGTGCGCGCGGCCATCGGCCGCGCCCTGCCGCCCGGCACATTCCTCATCACCGGCGCGCTGCGGGCGGAACCCGCGGCCCCAGGCGCGCCTCGGCCGCGGCGCATCTTCAACAGCATCCTCGTGTTCGGCGAGGGTGGATCCCTCGTGACCCGCTACGACAAGATCCACCTGGTGCCGTTCGGCGAATATCTGCCGCTGCAATCGCTTCTGGAGTCGATCGGCCTGCAGCAGCTCACCCGCTTGCGCGGCGGCTTCGACGTCGGCGTGTCGCCGCGACCCCTGCTGCACGTGCCGCGCCTTCCAGCCGCGGCGCCGCTCATCTGCTACGAGGCGATCTTTCCCGGCGCCGTCGTGGAAGGCGCCGAGCGGCCCGGCCTGATCCTCAACGTCACCAACGACGGCTGGTTCGGCGATACCACGGGGCCGCGCCAGCACCTGCATCAGGCCCGTGTTCGCGCCGTCGAGGAGGGACTCCCGCTCGCTGCGCGCCGCCAATAACGGCATTTCGGCCGCCGTGGACGGCTACGGCCGCATCCTGGCGCGTCTCGATCTCGACGCCCGCGGCACGATCGACGTGGCGCTGCCTGCGGCGTTGTCGCCTCCGCCTTATGCCCGCCTGGGAGATGCGATCTTTCTCGTGCTGTGGCTGATGGGAGCCGCTGCAGTCGCAATCTGGCGACGCGTAGGGCCCAATTAATTCCCGCAGCGCAGTAGACTGTCCGATATCGGATAGGGCGCCTTGAGGTTGACGGCATTCACTTCTGCACCTACCAATTGTGCCGTCGAGAGCAACGCGTACGGGGCCGTCATGTCGAGAACACCCGGTTTCGTCGACGGGGGGGAAGGCGACGACAAGGGCTCGCGGCGGCCCAATCCCATCGACGTGCATGTCGGCAGCCGTGTCCGCTTTCGCCGCATGCTGCTCGGCATGAGCCAGGAAAAGCTCGGCGAGAGGCTGGGTCTCACGTTCCAACAAATCCAGAAGTACGAGAAGGGCATCAACCGCATCGGCGCCAGCCGGCTGTTCGATCTTGCGCAGGTGCTGGGCGTGCCGGTGCAGTTCTTCTACGAGGAAGCTCCCTCGACGGAGCCGCCGCCGCTCATGGCCGACGGGTTTGCCGAGAAGCCGGCCGAGAACTCCATCGTCGAGTTCCTGCGCAGCCGCGATGGCCTGGAGCTCAACAAGGCGTTCGTCCGCATCTCCGATGTCAAGGCGCGGCGCGCAATCGTCGATCTCGTGCGCAGCCTCGCCAACGAAGACACCAACGACAACACGGTGGGCTGAGAGCGGGGCAAAGGCCCGAAATCTAGGCAGCGCAGAACGATGATGCGCACGCCGTTTGACCGGCCAGCGCTGGCTTGACCCCCGGGCTAAACACTGCAACAAGTCCCGCGTTTTGGCACGCAATTCAGCAATGGGGAGCACCGTGTCGCGCAAGTCCTACCTGTTCACGAGCGAGTCCGTTTCTGAGGGGCATCCGGACAAGGTTTGCGATCGCATCTCCGACGAGGTGGTCGACCTGTTCTTCCGCGAGGGCCCGAAGGCGGGCATCGATCCCTGGCAGCTGCGAGTGGCCTGCGAGACGCTGGCGACCACCAACCAGGTCGTGATCGCCGGCGAGACGCGCGGCCCCAGCATCATCACGCGCGATTGGGTCAGCCACGTTGCCCGCATGGCCATCAAGAGCATCGGCTACGAGCAGGAAGGCTTCCACTGGGACAAGGCCGACATCAAGGTCCTCCTGCACCCGCAGTCGGCTGATATCGCACAAGGCGTCGACAGCGGCGGCAACAAGGAGGAAGGCGCAGGCGACCAGGGCATCATGTTCGGCCACGCCTGCCGCGACACGCCCGAGCTGATGCCTGCCCCGATCCACTACAGCCACAAGATCCTGCGGCTGATCTCGGAAGCGCGCCACAGCGGCAAGGAAGCCGTGCTGGGTCCCGACTCCAAGAGCCAGGTCACCGTGCGCTACGAGAACGGCAAGCCGGCCGGCGCCACCCAGATCGTCGTTTCGCACCAGCATCTTGTGGAGTCCATGACCTCGGCGCAGGTGCGCGAGCTGGTCGAGCCCTACGTCAAGAAGGCGCTGCCCTCCGGCTGGATCAGCAAGGACACCGTCTGGCATATCAATCCGACCGGAAAGTTCTATATCGGCGGGCCCGACGGCGACTGCGGCCTGACCGGACGCAAGATCATCGTCGACACCTATGGCGGCGCAGCCCCGCACGGCGGCGGCGCCTTCTCCGGCAAGGACCCGACCAAGGTCGACCGCTCGGCCGCCTACGCGGCGCGCTATCTCGCCAAGAACGTGGTGGCGGCGGGCCTCGTCGGACTACTGCACCATCCAGCTCGCCTATGCCATCGGCGTGGCCAAGCCGCTGTCGATCTACGTCGACCTCGGCGGCAACCCCAACAAGATCGACGTCGCCAAGCTCGAGAACGTGCTGGGCGAGCTGATGGACCTGACGCCGCGCGGCATCCGCAAGCATCTCGACCTCAACAAGCCGATCTACGCGCGCACGTCAGCCTACGGGCACTTCGGGCGCGAGCCGGACAAGGAAGGCGGCTTCTCGTGGGAGAAAACCGACCTCGCCGACAAGCTGAAGTCGGCGATGGCGTAGTCCGCAAGCGCATCGCGTTCGACGCCGAGACGTGGCACGCGCTGCGCCTGCTCGCGAGCGGCAGCATGAAGTCGCTGCAGGAGCTGGCCGAGGAAGCCTTCGCCGATCTGCTGAAGAAGCACGGCCGGCCCGTCACTTTGAAGCAGGCGCTGAAGGAAAGCCTGCGCCGGCAACCGGCCAACGATCCTCGCCCCACGCGCAAGAAGCAGCGATGACCGGCAATGACCCCGCGAAGGGCGGGGAGAGCGTAGGCGACCACGATCTGCGCAGCTACGGGCGGCGGCGCGGGCGCAAGCCGAGCCCGCGGCAGGCGGCGCTGCTCGCACACGAGCTGCCACGCGTCGCGCTGAACATCTCCGATCCTCCGCCCGCCCGGCTGGAAGATCTGTTCGCGCCCGCCGTCGCGGAGGTGTGGCTGGAGATCGGCTTCGGCGGAGCCGAGCACCTTCTGTGGCAGGCTCGGGCCAACCCGAACGTCGGCCTGATCGGCTGCGAGCCCTTCGAGGACGGCATCGTCAAGGCGCTGAGCGCGATCGAGCAGGAGAAGCTCGCCAACATCCGCCTGCACGCCGACGACGCCCGCCCGCTCCTGCGCTGGCTGCCGCGAGGCCTCGATCGCCAGGGCGTTCATCCTGTTTCCCGACCCCTGGCCCAAGAAACGCCACCACAAGCGCCGCCTCGTGTCGGTGGCGACGCTACGCGAACTCGCCCGCGTCATGTGTCCCGGCGCCGAGCTGCGCATTGGCACCGACATCGGCGAGTATGCGCGCTGGATCCTGCTGGCCGTCCACGAGCAGCGCAGTTTCAGCTGGACCGCGCAGGGTCCGCGCGACTGGCGCGAGCGCCCTGCCGACTGGCCTTCGACGCGCTATGAACAGAAGGCTCTGGGCGAAGGCCGCAGGTGCGCCTATTTTCGCTTTCGCCGCACGTGATCCGCCCCCTGCGACAAACCTTACACTTCCCGCTTGCAAACCGCGCAAATTTTGCCTACGATCTCAGCGCTCATGATCATCTCAACTCTTGAGAGTGGGCCCTCTGGGTCCGCTCTTTTTGTTTTGAGCGGTCGGCTGAGCTTCTCAAAAGACGCGAAACTCGAGCCTTGCAAGACCAAGAAACGGTTAGCGGCGTAGCGTCCGACGCGCGCTTCATTGGCGAGACCGGCTTGGCCGCCCAGATCGCGGCCATCGCCGAGCCGGTGCTCGCGGATCTCGGCTTTCGCTTGGTTAGAGTGGTTCTATCGGGACGCAACGGGTCTACCGTGCAGATCATGGCCGAGCGCCCGGATGGTACCATCACGGTGGCGGAATGCGCGGAGATCTCGCGCCGCCTTTCGCCGGCGCTCGACGCGCACGACCCCATGCCGGGGCAGTACAATCTCGAGGTGTCCTCGCCCGGCATCGACCGGCCCCTGGTCCGGCCGTCCGATTTCGAGGACTGGGCGGGCTACGAGGCCAAGGTCGAGCTCAAGGAGCTGCTGGCGGGGCGCAAGAGGTTCCGCGGCGTGCTCGAAGGCGTGGAAGGCGAGGAGGTCCGCATCGAGGTCGAGCTCGATCAGCTGGGCCGCCAGGTCATCGGCCTGCCGATCCGGCTCGTCGCCGAGGCGCATCTGGTGCTGACGGAAGAGCTCATTCGCGAAACGTTGCGACGCACCAAGAAGGTCGTCAAGAACGGCGCCGAGAAGGAAGATAGCGATCAGGCGGCGGCTACGGACGCTGCGGACTGATCAGGGTTGATGTGGAGGGTTTGTACGAATGGCGCAGGCAGGGATCAGCGCAAACAGGCTGGAGCTGTTGCAAATCGCCGATGCCGTGGCGCGCGAGAAGTCGATCGACCGCAAGATCGTCATCGCCGCGATGGAGGACGCGATCCAGAAGGCGGCCAAGGCGCGCTACGGCAGCGAGAACGACATCCGCTGCGAGATCGATCCGAAGACCGGGGAGACCAAGCTCACCCGCGTGACACAGGTGGTGGAGGCGGTCGAGAACGAGTCGACGCAGGTCACGCTCGCCGACGCCCAGCGCCGCAACCCCGAAGCCAAGGTGGGCGACCTGATCGCCGAGTCGCTCCCCCCGCTCGACTTCGGCCGGGTGTCGGCCCAGAACGCCAAGCAGGTCATCGTGCAGAAGGTGCGCGAGGCCGAGCGCGAGCGCCAGTTCAACGAATACAAGGACCGCATGGGCGAGATCGGCAACGGCACGGTCAAGCGCGTCGAATACGGCAACGTCATCGTCGACCTCGGCCGCGCGGAGGGCATCATCCGCCGCGACGAGATGATCCCGCGCGAGAACGTGCGGCTCGGCGACCGCGTCCGCGCCTACATCTACGACGTGCGCCGCGAGCAGCGCGGGCCCCAGATCTTCCTGTCGCGCGCGCGGCCCGAGTTCATGTCCAAGCTGTTCGCCCAGGAGGTGCCCGAGATCTACGACGGCATCGTGCAGATCAAGTCGGTGGCGCGCGATCCGGGCTCCCGGGCCAAGATCGCCGTGATCTCCAAGGACAGCTCGATCGATCCCGTCGGCGCCTGCGTCGGCATGCGCGGCCAGCGCGTGCAGGCCGTGGTCGGCGAGCTGCAGGGCGAGAAGGTCGACATCATCCAGTGGAACCCGGATGCGGCGACCTTCATCGTCAACGCGTTGGCACCTGCCGAGGTCACCAAGGTGGTGCTGGACGAAGACTCCAACCGCATCGAGGTGGTGGTGCCCGAGAGCCAGCTCTCGCTCGCCATCGGCCGGCGCGGACAGAACGTGCGGCTCGCCTCGCAGCTCACCGGCTGGGACATCGACATCCTCACCGAGCAGGAAGAATCGGAGCGGCGGCAGAAAGAGTTCACCGAGCGCACGCAGCGCTTCATGGAGGCGCTCGACGTCGACGAGGTGATCGCCCAGCTGCTCGCCACGGAAGGGTTCGAGACCGTGCAGGAGGTGGCCTACGTCGATGCCACCGAGATCGCCCACATCGAAGGCTTCGACGAGGATACCGCGACGGAGATCCAGACGCGCGCGCGCGATTATCTGGAGCGGCAGGAAGCCGAGCGCGAGGCCAAGCGCAAGGAGCTGGGCGTCTCCGACGATCTGGCCAAGGTCGCGGGCGTGACCACGGCCATGCTGGTTGCCTTCGGCGAGAACGAGATCAAGACGCTGGAGGATCTGGCCGGCGCCGAGACGGACGACCTGTCGGGCTGGACCGAGCGCAAGAAGGAGAAGGACGCCGAGCCCGTCCGCCACAAGGGCGTGCTCGAGGCCTTCGAGCTGAGCCGCAAGGACGTCGAGGACATGATCATGGCCGCGCGCATCGCCGCGGGCTGGGTCACCCAGGAGGCGCTCGACAAGATGCGCGCCGACCAGGAAGCCGCGGCAGCGGCGGCCGAGGCGGCCAAAGCCGAGCAGGCGGCAGCGCCTGTGGCGGCCACGGCCAGGGTTTAAGCGGCCATGGTGCGGAACGGCAGCAGGGATGATGGGCGGCGCACGAGCGAAGGATTGCGGTTGCGAGGGCGAGGCGGACAGCGGTCCGCTCCGTCAATGCGCCGTGTCGCGTGCGCACAAGCCGCCTGAGGAGCTGATCCGTTTCGTTGCCGGCCCCGACGGGGCGATCGTTCCCGACTTGGCGCGGCGTCTGCCCGGCCGCGGCGTATGGGTGGACGCGACCAAGGAAGCCGTTGCGGCTGCCGTGCGCCAGAAGGCGTTCGCCAAGAGCCTGAAACGCCAGGTCTCGGCGCCGGCGGAGCTGCCGGCGCTGGTCGAGAGGCTGATGGCGCGTCGGCTGGCGGAGGCGCTCAGCATCGCCAACAAGGCAGGGCTCGTCGTTACCGGCTTCACCAAGGTGGAGGAGATGGTCGCGGGGGAGAAGTCGGCGGTGCTTCTTCACGCCACCGACGCCGCCGCCGACGGGGTGGCGAAACTAGACCGTAAATTCAAGGCTCTAGCAGGGTCGGACGAAAGCCCGCCGGCGATTATTCGCGAGTTGACCGGTGCGGAAATGAGCTTGGCCATGGGGCGGCCAAATGTGATACATGCTGCAGCGGCCGAGGGCGGCGCGACCCATCGGCTCATCGAAGAGGCACGGCGTCTGAAGCGTTACCGGCTGGGCCAGGAACCGGGCGGTGGCGTGCCGCCGCAAGTCAACCGTACACAGGACGTGCATGACTGAGACGAAAGAGACGACCGAGAAGACTTTGCGCGGCGATGCGCCCCGCAAGCCGTTGAGCTTGAAGCGGACGGTTGAATCCGGGCATGTCCGGCAGAACTTCAGCCATGGCCGCTCGAAGTCGGTCGTCGTCGAGAAGAAGAAGAAGCGTACCATCTCCGGTGCCGGCGGCGAGGGCGCGGAGGCGGCGACGCAGGCCGAGGCGGAGCGCCTGCTGGCCGAGGCGATCCAGCGGCCCGGCGGCCTGTCCGCCGACGAGCTCGATGCGCGCCGTCGCGCGCTCGAACTGGCCAAGGAGCGCGCCGAGGCCGAGGAGCGGGAGCGCGCCCGCCTGGAGGCGCTGCAGCCCAAGCCCGAGCCGAAGCCCGTGCAGGAGGAGCCGGTTGCTCCCCCGGTAGCGGAGCCGCAAGTCGAGACGGCCGAGAAAGCCGAGCCGCAGGACGCGCAGAAGGCGGCCGCGGAGGCCAAGGCGCACCCGGGCGAGAAGCCCAAGGTTGCCGAGCCGGCCAAGCGCGTCGAGCAGATTGCCAAGCGCAGCGGCCGTGCTCTCGAGCTCGAGCCGGAGGTCGAGGAGGACGCGCGCAACAAGAAGAAGGGCGCCAAGCCGGCCAAGAGCCCCGTCAAGATCGGCGACGAGAAGCGCGAGCGCATCAAGCTCACCATCAACAACGCCTTCGACGAGGCGCAGCGGGAGCGTTCGCTCGCCTCGCTGAAGCGGCGGCGCGAGCGCGAGAAGCTGCGTCAAGCGGGCGTCGTGCAGCCGCGCGACAAGGTCATGCGCGAGGTGATCATCCCCGAGGTGATCACCATCCAGGAACTCGCCAACCGCATGACCGAGCGTTCCGTGGACGTCATCAAGCTCCTGATGGGCCAGGGCGCGATGCACAAGATCAACGACGTGATCGACGCCGACACGGCCGAGCTGATCGTGCGCGAGTTCGGCCACACGCCCAAGCGCGTGTCGGAGGCCGACGTCGAGGAGGGCTTCATCGGCCAGACCGACGAGGAGGAGAACCAGCAGTCGCGCGCGCCCGTCGTCACCATCATGGGCCACGTCGACCACGGCAAGACGTCGCTGCTCGACGCCATCCGCCACACCAATGTCGTAGCCGGCGAGGCCGGCGGCATCACCCAGCACATCGGTGCCTATCAGGTGGTGACGCCCCTCGGCCAGAAGGTCACCTTCATCGACACGCCCGGCCACGAGGCGTTCACCGCCATGCGCCAGCGTGGCGCCAAGGTCACCGACATCGTCGTGCTGGTCGTCGCCGCCGACGACGGCGTGATGCCGCAGACGGTGGAGGCGATCAACCACGCCAAGGCCGCCGGCGTTCCCCTGATCGTGGCCATCAACAAGATCGACATGCCGGGCGCCGACCCCAACCGGGTGCGCACGGCGCTGCTGCAGCACGAGATCGTCGTCGAGACCATGTCGGGCGAGACGCTCGAGGTCGAGGTTTCGGCCTTGAAGCGGACCGGCATCGACAAGCTGCTCGAGGCCATCAGCCTGCAGGCCGAGCTGCTGGATTTGCGGGCCAACCCGGATCGCTCCGCCGAAGGCGTGGTCATCGAGGCCAAGCTCGAACGCGGCCGCGGTCCGGTCGGCACCGTGCTGGTCCAGCGCGGCACCCTGCGCGTCGGCGACATCGTCGTCGCGGGCGCGGCGTGGGGACGCGTGCGCGCCCTCATCGACGATCGCGGCGAGACGGTCCCGGAGGCCGGCCCGTCCGTGCCGGTCGAGATCCTGGGCTTCGACTCCGCGCCCGAGGCGGGCGATCCGTTCGCCGTGGTCGAGAGCGACAGCCGCGCGCGCGAGATCACCGACTATCGCGTGCGCAAGCGCCGCCAGACGCTTGGCTCCGCCGGCACCGCACGCACCCTCGAGCAGATGATGCAGCAGCTCAAGGAGGCCGGCCGAAAGGAGTTTCCGCTCGTCGTCAAGGGCGACGTGCAAGGCTCGGTCGAGGCGATCGGCGGCGCGCTGCGCAAGCTCGGCACCGACGAGGTCGAGGCGCGCATGGTACATTCGGGCGTCGGCGGCATCACCGAGTCCGACGTGGCGCTGGCCAACGCTTCCCGCGCGGTGGTGGTGGGCTTCAATGTGCGCGCCAACGCCCAGGCCAAGCTCGCGGCCGACCAGATCGGCGTCGAGATCCGCTATTACAATATCATCTACGATCTGGTCGACGACGTGAAGAAGGCCATGTCCGGCCTCCTCTCGCCCACCATCCGCGAGATCTTCCTCGGCAACGCCGAGATCCTGGAGGTGTTCAACATCTCCAAGGTCGGCAAGATCGCCGGCTGCCGCGTCACGGACGGCAAGGTCGAGCGCGGCGCCAAGGTGCGCCTGATCCGCGACAACGTCGTGATCCACGAAGGCACGCTGTCGACGCTCAAGCGCTTCAAGGACGAAGTGCGCGAGGTGCCGGCCGGCCAGGAGTGCGGCATGGCGTTCGCCAACTACCAGGACATCCGCAAGGGCGACGTCATCGAGTGCTTCAACGTCGAGACCATCGCGCGCTCGCTCTGAGTGTGGTGTCAGACCCGCTGGGTCTGACACTGTCGCTCCAACCGTCCCAGGGTCGGCGCCATGGTGTCAGACCCAGAGGGTCCTGACACCAAAATGGCCAACCGAAAATCCGAGAAAGGCACCGGTCCCTCGCAACGGCAGCTGCGCGTGGGCGAGCTGATCCGGCATGCGCTGGCCGAGATGCTGACGCGCGGGGACATTCACGACGACGTGCTGGCAAGGCACGTCGTCACCGTGCCCGAGGTGCGCATGTCGCCCGACCTGAAGCTCGCCACCGTCTACGTGATGCCGCTGGGCGGCAAGGACGTGGCGCAGGTGCTGTCGGCGCTCGACAGCAACAAGCGCTACATCCGCGGCGAGGTCGCGCACGCCATCAACTTGAAGTTCGCGCCCGACATCCGCTTCCTGGCCGACGAGACGTTCGACGAATCGCAGCGAATCGACCAAATACTCCGTTCCCCGAAGGTGGCGCAGGACCTGAAGAAGCCCTGAGCCGCCCATCGGCGCCTGCACCGAACGGAGAAACGCCGATGGCTGCCAAAAGAGTGACCTCGATGCTTCTGGTGGACGATGTTGCCGCGACCGTCGCTCGTTTCGAGCAGCAGGGCATGCAGGCTTTTGCGTCGGACGAGCCCGAGTGCGTCGGGTTGATGGCGGAGGCCACGCGTACCGGGCTGATGGTGCTCGGGGCCGGCTACGCCGCGAGATCGATCCCGCCGGGCGCGGTGGCGGAGCTGCGCAAGGGCGCCGGCCTCTACATCTGGGTCGACAGCCTGGATGAGATCGTGCCCTCGGGCGTCGTCCTGGGCGAGGTCGAGACCGACTACGGCACGCGCGAGCGCTACGTTCGCGAGGAGGGCGGCCTCGTTGCCTATGCCGAGCAGCTCGGCCATTAGCTGCTGAACAAACAAGAAAGCGAAGTCTCGCGTATGGCACGCCGCAAGAAGGGCAGGGCGATCCACGGCTGGCTGGTGCTGGACAAGCCGGTCGGCATGACGTCGACGCAGGCGGTCAGCGCCGTGCGCAGGCTGTTCGATGCGCGCAAGGCCGGCCACGCCGGCACGCTGGATCCGCTGGCGACCGGCGTGCTCCCCATCGCGCTCGGCGAGGCCACCAAGACCGTGCCCTATGCCGTCGACGGCACCAAGCACTACCGCTTCACCGTGCGCTGGGGGGCCGGCACGAATACCGACGATGCCGAGGGCGAGATCACCGAGACCCGCGAGCTGCGCCCATCCCGCGAGGCCATCGAGGGCCTGCTGCCGCGCTTCACGGGCGCGATCATGCAGACTCCGCCCGCGTTCTCCGCCATCAAGATCGACGGCAACCGCGCCTATGACCTGGCGCGCGCGGGCGAGATCGTGGAGCTGGCGGCGAGAGCGGTGCAAATCGACTCGCTGACGCTCGTCGACATGCCGGACGCCGATACGAGCATCTTCGAGGCCCGCTGCGGCAAGGGGACGTACGTGCGCGCGCTCGCCCGCGACATGGGGACGGAGCTCGGCTGCCTCGGCTATCTGATCGCCCTGCGTCGCACCCGCGTCGCACCCTTCGACGAGCCGGACGCCGTGAGCCTCGCCGCCCTCGAAGCCGCCGCGGAGCAGGGCGAGGACGCGCTGCACGCCCTGCTGCGTCCCATCGAGGCCGCGCTTCAGGATCTCGCGACGGTCAGCGTCGGCCAGAACGATGCCGCGCGCCTGCTGCGCGGGCAGGCCGTGCTGATCCGCGGCCGCGACGCTCCGATCGGCACCGGCCCGACGTATGCAACCTGCAAGGGACAGCTGATTGCGGTGGGCCAGATCGACAAGGGCGAGTTGCGCCCGCTGCGCGTGTTCAATTTCTCCGGCGCCGGCTGAGCATCTGTAACAGCTTGGATCTACGGGTGAATTTCTCCCTCGCAATCGCCGTGGATTGGTGTATAACGCAGCCCATCTCGCTGGGCCTGCATGGTTTTCTGCGAGTTTCGCGCGACCCGGCTGGACGACATCCCGGCCGCCGCCGCTCCAAATCCTCCCGCTAGATGGAAAGGTCCCCGATGTCGCTGAGCGCAGAACGCAAGCTGCAAGTTGTCAAGGAATACGCAACCAAGAAGAACGATACCGGCTCGCCGGAGGTGCAGATTGCCCTCCTCACCGAGCGTATCAATAGCCTCACGGATCACTTCAAGCTGCACAAGAGCGACAATCATTCGCGGCGCGGCCTGCTCAAGATGGTGAGCCTCCGCCGGCGTCTCCTCGACCACGTCAAAGGCAAGGACGAGGGGCGTTACCAGAAGATCATCGAGCGTTTGGGAATTCGCCGCTAGCGGACGGTCGTCCGGCGCGGGAAGCAAGCTCACGTTGCCTCGAACAAGACGGACATGTGGGCCGGCTTCCTTCGAGAGGCGCGGCGCTCGGCGCCTGCAACGATGCAATGAACCGATGCAATGAACAACTAGAAACGAGACGAAACAGATGTTCGAAACACAACGCGTGGAAATCGAATGGGGCGGCCGCAAGCTGAGCCTCGAGACGGGACGCGTCGCACGGCAGGCCGATGCCGCGGTGCTGGCGCAATACGGCGAGACCAGCGTGCTCGCCACCGTGGTCTTCGAGAAGGAGGCCAGACCCGGCATCGATTTCTTTCCGCTGACCGTCAACTACCAGGAGAAGACCTACGCCGCCGGCAAGATTCCCGGCGGCTTTTTCAAGCGCGAAGGCCGTCCGAGCGAGAAGGAGACGTTGACCTCGCGCCTCATCGACCGGCCGATCCGCCCGCTGTTCGTCGATGGCTTCAAGCACGAGACCCAGGTGGTCATCACCGTGCTGTCCCACGACATGGAGAATGACCCCGACATCGTCGGCATGGTGGCGGCCTCGGCCGCATTGACGCTGTCGGGCGTGCCTTTCCTCGGCCCCATCGGCGCCGCGCGCGTCGGCTTCATCGGCGGCCAGTACGTCCTAAATCCGATGGTCGACGAGATGTCGAGCAGCGACCTCGACCTGGTCGTCGCCGGCACGGGCGATGCCGTCATGATGGTGGAGTTGGAGGCCAAGGAGCTCAGCGAGAAGCAGATGCTCGAGGCCGTCATGTTCGGCCATCGCGGCTTCCAGCCGGTCATCCAGGCGATCATCAAGCTCGCCGAGAAGGCCGCCAAGGAGCCGTGGGATTTCAAGCCCGCCGACAAGTCCAAGTATGTCGACAAGGTGAAGGACCTGGTCGAGGCCGACCTGCGCAAGGCTTTCGGCACGCCCGAGAAGCAGAAGCGCCACGACTTGGTCGAAGCCGCGCGGTCGCGGGTCATGAAGGACCTGCTGCCCGAAGGCGCCGACAGCTCCGAGAAGGTGCTGCTCGGCTCGGTGTTCAAGGGTCTCGAGCAGGACATCGTGCGCGGCGACATCATCAAGACCGAGAAGCGCATCGATGGCCGCGACCTCAAGACCGTGCGCCCGATCCGCTCCGAGGTGCACGTGCTGCCGCGCACACACGGCTCAGCCCTCTTCACCCGCGGCGAGACGCAGGCGATCGTGGTCGCCACGCTCGGCACCGGCGAGGACGAGCAGTTCATCGACGCGCTCGAGGGCACCCGCAAGGAGCGCTTCATGCTCCATTATAACTTCCCGCCCTTCTCCGTCGGCGAGACCGGCCGCATGGGCTCGCCCGGCCGTCGCGAGATCGGCCACGGCAAGCTCGCATGGCGCGCCGTGCACCCGCTTCTGCCGACTCCCGAGGAGTTCCCCTACACGGTACGCGTCGTCTCCGAGATCACCGAGTCCAACGGATCCTCGTCGATGGCCACCGTTTGCGGCACGTCGCTCGCCCTGATGGATGCGGGCGTACCACTGAAGCGCCCCGTCGCGGGCATCGCCATGGGTCTGATCAAGGAGGGCAACAGCTTCGCCGTCCTCTCCGACATCCTCGGCGACGAGGACCACCTGGGCGACATGGACTTCAAGGTGGCCGGCACCGAGAACGGCGTCACCTCGCTGCAGATGGACATCAAGATCGCGGGCATCACCGAGGAGATCATGCGGGTCGCCCTCGACCAGGCCAATGCCGGCCGCCTGCACATCCTGGGCGAGATGTCCAAGGCTCTGACGGGTGCGCGCACCGAGCTCGGCGAGCACGCTCCGCGCATCGAGACCATCAAGATCCCGGTCGACAAGATCCGCGAGGTGATCGGCACGGGCGGCTCGGTGATCCGCGACATCGTCGCAACCAGCGGCGCCAAGGTCGACATCGAGGACGACGGCACCATCAAGATCGCCGCCGCCAAGCGCGAGGCGATCGAGGCGGCGCTCAACCGCATCAAGGCCATCACGCAGGAGCCCGAGGTCGGCCTGATCTACAAGGGCAAGGTGGTCAAGATCATGGAGTTCGGCGCCTTCGTGAACTTCTTCGGCGCCAAGGACGGGCTCGTGCACGTCTCCCAGCTGGCCCCCGGCCGGCCCGAGCGCGTCGACGACG
The DNA here is from genome assembly GCA_963774165.1 of uncultured Alphaproteobacteria bacterium. Lineage (GTDB taxonomy): Bacteria > Pseudomonadota > Alphaproteobacteria > Rhizobiales > Hyphomicrobiaceae > AWTP1-13. Next base: position 122,455 of record CAVZEC010000014.1, read on the forward strand.
TCGTCAAGGAGGGCCAGGAGGTGTTCGTCAAGCTCCTGGGCTTCGACGACCGCGGCAAGGTGCGCCTCTCCATGAAGATCGTCGACCAGACGACCGGCAAGGAGATCCCGCGCGCCGAAGGCGAGCCCGAGGAGCGCTTCGAGAGCCGTCCGCCGCGCGGCGACCGCGAGCACCGTCCCCGCCGCCGGGGATAGTGCGCGGCCATACCGCCGGCCACGTCGAGCAAGATCGTTTCTGATCGAAGGTTTCGCTTCGATCGGAAACGTGCCCTCGGGCGATCCTGCCCTGGAACGCGTCCGGCGCGATCAGGCGCCGACCGGCGCCGCTTCTTCCCTTGGCGAAGTCGAGCTCGACCTTGGCGCCGTTCGGGTCGTTGAAGAAGACCTGCCACATCCCCGCCGCGTAGCCGCCCTCGGGGATCCGCCGCAGGTCGTATTTGATGTCGCGTGCCTTGAGCTTGGCGATGTAGTCGGCCAGGCCGGTCGCGGCGTAGGCCATATGATCGAGGACGCCTGCCTCCTTGGGAATATCGGAGCGCTCGATCACATGCAGGACCGGCTTGCCGTCATTGTGCAGCCAGCAGCCGGGGAACGCGAAGTTCGGCCGCTCGCCGACCCTGAAGCCCAGGATGTCCTCGTAGAACTTGGCGGTCGATTTCCAGTCCTTGGTGAGGATGGTGAAGTGGTCCATCTTCTGGATCGCCATGCCAGCGTCCTCCTTCCAGCGCTTGTGACTTCGCGGGGAAGCTTCCCCGCTGCGCCGAGGTTAGGCGCAACCCCGCCGCACCACTTGACCCAGATCAAGGACGCGATGCCGCTCGAGCACCCGCCAATCCGCGACCATCTTCACGTTTGACGCGCGCATCAAACGGCCCCTTACTCGCTGGAGGGCGCCAGGAGTGCACGGCCGATACGGGGGAGACGGTTTGCAATGCGAGTTGGCATCGAGGTCGGCGGTACGTTCACGGACCTGGTCGCCATCGGACCCGACGGCATCCACGTCACCAAGGTGCCGAGCGTGCCGCGCGCGCCGGACGAGGGCGCCTTCAATGCGCTCCTCGCCAGCGGGATCGCCATTGCATCGATCGAGGACCTCGCGCACGGCTCCACGGTTGCAACCAACGCCGTGCTCGAGCGCAAGGGCTTCCCCACCGCATTCGTCACCACCCAGGGGTTCCGCGACATCCTGGCTCTGCAGCGGCATGGCCGCTCGCGCATCTACGATCTCGAATACCAGAAGCCCAAGCCCGTCGTGACGCGCGCGGCGAGCTTCGAGGTTGCCGAACGCATCCTCGCCGATGGCACTGTCGAAACGCCGCTCGATGTCGAGGACATCCGGCGGCGCCTGGTGCCGGCACTGAAAGCCGGCGCCTACGAGGCCGTCGCCATCTGTCTCCTCAATGCCTTCGTCAATCCGTCGCACGAGACGGCGCTGCGCGAGTTGCTGGGCGAGGCCCTGCCCGATCTGCACGTCACGATTTCCTCCGACATCACCCGCGAGTTCCGCGAATACGAGCGCGCCTCGACGACCACGCTGTCGGCCTACGTCCAGCCGGTGATCGACCGCTACATCGCCCGCTTCCGGCAGCGGCTCGACGCAGCCGGCTTCCGCGGCCGTTTCTCGGTAATGCAATCGAACGGTGGCCGCCTGCCGGCGGAAGCGATGCGCGCCAACGCCATCAATGCGCTGCTGTCGGGGCCCGCGGCGGGCGTGGTCGGCGCCGTGCGCCAGGCAGGCCGCTCGGGTTACGGCAATCTCGTCACGCTCGACATCGGCGGCACCTCGACGGACGTAAGCGTGGTGACGGGCGGCGTGCCGCAGCTGACGCAGGAGTTTCAGCTCGACGGGCTGCCGATCCGCATTCCCCTGCTCGACATCAATACGATCGGCGCCGGCGGCGGCTCGATCGTATGGGTCGACGAGGGCGGCATGCTGCGCGTCGGTCCTCGCTCGGCGGGCGCCGATCCGGGGCCCGCCTGCTACGGCCGCGGCGGCACCGAGCCCACCCTCACCGACGCGCATGTCGTGCGCGGCACGGTGCGCCCCGAGGCATTCCTGGGCGGGCGCATGCAGATCGATGCCGACGCGGCGGCGCGGGCGCTGGAGCCGATCGCCCAGCGTTTCGGCCTCACGCTCGAGGCTGCAGCCGACAGCGCAGTGGCGCTGGCCAACGCCAATATCGTGCGCGCCATCCAGCTCATCTCGACCGAACGCGGCCACGATCCGCGCGACTACGTGCTGGTGCCCTATGGCGGCGCCGGCCCGCTGCATGCCGCCAAGGTCGCCGAGGAGCTCGGCATCGCGACGATCGTTGTTCCGCCGTCGGCCGGCATCATCTCGGCCTACGGGCTGATCGCCTCGGACTTCGTGCTGTTCGAGAGCATGACCCGTCGTGCTGTCGTTGACGAACGGGCCGCCGACGCGCTGCGCGAGATCTTTGGCGTGATGCGCGGCCGGGCCCTCGAGCGGGCAAAGGCGAGCGGGCTGGAGGGGCGGCTCGTCTTCTCGCTGACGGCCGAGATGCGCTTCGTCGGCCAGGCCTTCGAGGTGCCGGTGCCGTTCGAGGAGGCCGAGCTCGAGACGCTGAACACTGAGGGCGTACGGCAGAGGTTCGGCGAGGCGCACCAGCGCGTCTATTTCTTCGGCGGGGAGGCGGCAAAGCCCATCGAATTCGTGTCGTTCCGACTCGGCGTCGTGGCGCCCCTGCGGGAGTTGCCGTTGCTGGCGGAGGCGAAGGCGGCCGCGAGCCCCGCGCGTCCGATCCGCATCTTCGACGGCAAGGCCTGGCACGACGCCCGCCTCTTGCGCCGTGGCGCGCTCTCCCGGGAGAAACCCATATCGGGCCCGGCCTTGATCGAGGACCCGACCTCGACCCTTTATGTGCCCGCTGGCTGGACGGCCCGGTTTGACGCCAACGACAACACCATCCTGGAGCGGCAGTGACCATGCAGGACAGCGCAACCGAGCCCGCCGGCGCCAGCACGCAACCCCCGACGCTCGATCCCGTCGACTATGCCGTCATCTCGCAGGCGCTGATCGCGATTGCCCGCGAGATGGGCACCAAGCTCATCCGCTCGTCCTATTCCAACATCGTACGCGAGGCCCAGGACGCGTCCGCGGCGCTGTTCGATGCGCAGGGCAACGTCGTCGCGCAGGCCGAGCTGATCCCGATGCACCTGGGCTCGATGTCGGAGATCTTCCTTGCCTGCGTGCGCCAGTGCCCGATCGAAAAACTCGAGCCCGGCGACTTCTACATCAACAACGATCCTTACGGCGGCGGGCAGCATCTGCAGGACGTGTTCATCTTCACGCCGATCTTCGCCGACGGTCGCATCATCGCCTTCGCCGGCACGGTGGCGCACCATCTCGATCTCGGCGGCGGCAATCCCGGCATGACGCCGGACGCGGTCGACGTGCATGCCGAGGGCATCATCATCCCGCCCTCGCGCTACGCCTACGACCGCGACTGGAACGGGGGGCCGCTCGAGCGGCTGGTCGCGGCCAATGTGCGCGTGCCCTCGCAGACCATCGGCGATTTCTATGCCCAGTTCGCCGCCAACGCGATCGGGACGGCACGCATGCAGGAGTTGAGCGCCCGCTACGGTGCCGCGAGCGTGCTGGCGGCCATGAGCGAGCTGATGAACTACTCGGAGCGCCGCTTCCAGGCCGCCCTGCGCGCCATCCCCGACGGCACCTACTACGGCGAGGACGCCGTCGACGACGACGGGCTCGACGACACCCCGCTGGTGGTCAAGGCGGCCGTCACCATCGAAGGCGACCGGATCGCGGTCGACTACGCAGGCACCTGCGGCCAGGTGCGACGCAACCTCAACTGCCCGTGGGCCTCGACCGTGTCGGCCTCGCTCGCCGCCATCAAGTCGGCACTGACCAGCCCCGACATTCCTTTCAACGAGGGCTTCAAGCGGCCGATTGCCGTGACCGCGCCGAAGGGCACGCTGGTCAATCCCAACTATCCCGCACCCGTGCGCGCCCGCCTGCTGGCGGCCTACCGCTGCTTCAATGCGGTGCTCAAGGCGCTGGCGCAGGTGGTGCCCGACCAGGTGATCGCGGGCGGCAACGACTCCACCCATGCGCTCGCCATCTCGCATCTCGGGCCCGCGGGCTACCGGGTCTACCTGGAAATCTATGGCGGCGGATTTGGCGGCGGGCCGCGGCACGACGGTTGCGACGGCGTCGACAGCCCCCTCTCCAACTGCACCAACACGCCGGTCGAGGCGACCGACATGGACTTCGAGCATTTCCGCGTCATCGGCTACGGCCTGCTGCCCGACACGGGCGGACCCGGAAAGCACAGGGGCGGCCTGGGCCTGTTCCGCCGCTTCCTCATCCTGAAGGACGGCACCAACTTCGCCACCTACACCGACCGTGTCCGGCTTGCGCCCTACGGACTGTTCGGCGGTGGCGACGGCAGCCGCACGCGCATCGAGATCGAGCGCGATGGCCAGGTGATCAAGCTCAAGAGCAAGGATCGCGTCGATCTGAGAGCCGGCGACATCCTGACGCTCTATTCGTCGGGCGGCGGCGGCTACGGCCCCGCTGCAGAGCGCGATCCGCGCCTCGTCGCCGACGACGTCACGCAGGGCTATGTCAGCCCAGCCGCAGCCGCACGGCTCTATGGGCGTACGTGACCCTGCGCTCGCTGCGCTACGGCGACGCGACGAACACGGGGATCAGCCGGGTCGTCTTCTTCTGGTACTCTGCGTAAGGCGGGAAAGCCGCCACTGCGAGCACCCACAGGCGATCCCGCTCCGCCTTGTCCGTCACCTCGCGCACGCGCATCGGCTGTACCACGGTCTCGTCGCGCAGCTCGATCTGCGGTTTGGCGCGCAGGTTGTGCACCCACACCGGGTCTTCCGGCGCTCCGCCCTGCGACCCGACGAGAACGTAGCTGTTGCCGTCCTTCACGCGCATCAGCGGCGTCTTGCGGATGGCGCCGGTCTTGTTGCCGGTGTGCGTGAACAGGATCACGGGTAGGCCAGTGTCGCGCAGGGTTGTGCCTTTGGTGCCGCCGCTGCTCTCATACAGCTCCACCTGCTCGCGCACCCAGTCTCGGGGGCTCGGGATGTACTTGGCCATGGGACTTGACCTCAATTCCGTTGGTATTTCGTTGGTGCCAATCTATCCCTCTCCAAGGCTGCTGAGAAGCAGCACCAGGCGGCAGGTAAGGCGGCCGGCTTCTCGATCATACCGCCATAAGTACTGCCCGTGCTCCGCGCGACGATGGCCGGCGCGCCAAAGATCATAGCAACGATACCCAATAGGATTGCCAGCGAGCCGCAGATGCGCGAAGCGATTTTTCGCCTGGGGTTCCCTGCGCGGTCGGTGCTGACCCGAGCCGCGCGGCGGCGGCAAAGGCCGCGCTCGACCGCGCTTACGTGCCGCCTGAAGTGAGAAAATTGGAGCGGGCGAAGGGATTTGAACCCTCGACCCTCACGTTGGCAACGTGATGCTCTACCCCTGAGCTACACCCGCGTCCATGCCGGTCGTGGCCCATACGGGGCACGGGCCGGCGATGGGCGGTCTTATGCAGCAATATGGGACCCATTGGCAAGCGCGGCGGCGCGCTGGCGGGTACGGGGTGACGGCGGCCGGGTGGCGGATCGCGACATGCGCCGCCGGCCAGCCCTGGCGGTCGGCCAACGGTGACGGCGGGCCGCGCGTTTCGCCGGGGTTAGGGGAGGGGCCGTCCGCGCGCCCCGCCTGTTGCGCTGCGGGTGGCGGCTCGGATAGGAGTGTGGCTCCCGCGCCGCCTCCCCTGGACGCCCACACCCGTGCCCGCCACCCGACAGGACCTGCTTGCCCGGCTCGATGAGCTCGGCATCGCCACGCGGACGCTGGACCACGAGGCGGTGTTCACGGTGGCCGAGAGCTCGCGGCTCGAGCGGGAGCTTCCCGGCGGCCACACCAAGAATCTGTTCCTCAAGGACAAGAAGGACCGGCTGTTCCTTGTCGTGGCGCTGGGCCACGCCCATATCGACCTCAAGACGCTGCACAAGACGTTGGGTGCCGACCGCCTGAGCTTCGGGCGGCCGGAGCTGCTGATGGAGGTGCTGGGCGTCCCTGCCGGGTCCGTCACCCCATTCGCCCTGATCAACGACAAGGCCCGGCGCGTGACGGTCATTCTCGATGCGGATATGATGCGCCACGAGCGGCTCAACTACCACCCGCTGGAGAACACGGCGACGACCAACATCGCGCGCGAGGACCTGCTCGGGTTCATCCGCGCGTGCGGGCACGAGCCGCGCATCCTGGCGGTGGCGGGAGAAGCCCGGACGCCGTGACGCGTCCAGGTCTTGGAGCCCGCGGCCGGGAGGCGAGCTGCGGGAAGCATTCACGCCCACATCGGGCAGCGGTCTGGAGACGGACATGGTTTTGGGATTTGGCAAGTCGGGCGATGCGGCTCAGCCGGCCGGCGGTGAGGTGATCAAGAACGCGACCACGGCGTCCTTCGCAAAGGACGTGATCGAGGCCTCGCGCCAGGTGCCGGTGCTGGTCGATTTCTGGGCGCCCTGGTGTGGTCCCTGCAAGCAGCTCACACCCATGCTCGAGAAAGTCGTACGTGCCCACAACGGCAAGGTGCGTCTCGTCAAGGTCAACGTCGACGAGAATCAGGCAATCGCCGGCCAGCTGCGCGTGCAGTCGCTCCCCACCGTCTATGCCTTCCGTGACGGGCGGCCGCTCGACGGCTTCATGGGCGCGCAGCCCGAAAGCGCGATCAAGGCGTTCGTCGACAGGCTGCTGGGCGAGGAGGCGGCGACCGACGCGGCTGCCGCCATCGAGGCCGCCGACAAGGCCCTGGAAGGCGGCGATCTGCAGGGCGCGGCGGAAATCTATGCCGCCGTCCTGCAAGAAGACCCGCAGAACACCGCCGCCCTGGCGGGTCTCGCCAAGTGCTACCTGAGCAGTGGCGACCTGGAGCGCGCCGAGCAGACCATCGCCCTGGTGCCGCCCGACAAGCGCGACAGCGCCGCCGTCGCAAGTGTGCGCGCCGCCCTCGACCTGGCGAAGATGGCCTCCAAGGCGGGTGACACCTCCAAGCTCGAGGCCGCGGTGAAGGCCGAGCCTGCCAACCACCAGGCGCGCATCGACTACGCCACGGCCCTGGCGGCCGGCGGCAAGAAGGCGGAGGCCGTGGATCAGCTGCTCGAAAGCTTCCGGCGCGACCGCAAGTGGAACGAGGAGGCCGCGCGCAAGCAGCTGGTGCAGTTCTTCGACGCCTGGGGCCCCAAGGACCCCGCCACGCTGGATGGCCGGCGCCGCCTTTCGTCGATCCTCTTTTCCTGAAAGCTGGACGCACACTTTGCCGACCCTCGCAGAGCGCTATCGTGGACCCGCGGACCTGCCGCAGCGCATTCCCGTGTTCCCCTTGCGCCGGGCCATTCTGCTGCCGCGCGCCGGGTTGCCGCTCAACGTCTTCGAGCCGCGCTATCTGGCGATGATCGAGGACGTGATGTCGGGCTCGCGGGTGCTGGGCATCGTGCAGCCGGCGTCGGGCGACGACGACGAATCGCCGGCCGGCAAGTCGACCGATCTGCGCCAGGTCGGCTGCGCTGGGCGGGTCACGGCCTATCAGGAGCTCGACGACGGGCGCATCGCCATCGGGCTGACCGGCATCGCTCGCTGCACGTTGGCGGACGAGGTGACGAGCAGCAAGCCCTACCGCATCTTCACGGTCGGCTTCGACCGCTTCGCGCAAGACTTCATCGCCGGCAGTGGCGAGGATGACGTCGACCGTCAAGCCCTTCTCGCCGCCCTCAAGACCTACCTGGAGGCCCGCCACCAGCGCGCTGATTGGTCGGCGATCTCCAAGTCTTCCAGCGAATCGCTGGTCAATATGCTGGCCATCGCCAGTCCCTACGGACCGATGGAGAAGCAGGCGTTGCTCGAGGCCCCTACGCTCAAGGTCCGCGCCGAGACGCTGATCGCGCTGGCGGAGATGGAATTGGCGGCCGGCACCGGTGGCTCGGGGACGACGCTGCAGTAGGCCTGACAAAAGGGGACGGTGGCGTGGCCGACGAGCCAAACAAGGACGACAGGGGCAACCGGCCCGACCCGCGCCTGCTCGAAATCCTGGTTTGCCCGCGCACCAAGACGGCCCTCGTCTACGACGAAGCCCGGCAGGAGCTGATCAGCCGGGCTGCGAGCCTGGCCTATCCAATCCGCGACGGGATACCGATCATGCTGGAGGAGGAGGCGCGGCAGCTCGACGACGAGGAGGTGCGCGCACTCAATCGCCGCTGAGCGGGCCGGATCGTGGCGCGGGTGACACACCTGGGTAGGAGCCTGCGAATCATGGCAAAGGGCGGGCTCGATGCGGTCGAAATTCCGACATGCTGAGTTGATGAATTGGGGTCATCTGGTCGGTCCACTGAAGGTGGCGCAGTCACAACTGAAGGCTTCCGCCCCGTGCCCGTCGTGTGCCCATCGGATCGCGGTGTTGCGCGCTGGCTGCTGCGAGGCCCGCCGCATATCGCGGCGCTGTTCGCCTGCACGCTCGGCGCCGGCTGCTCCACGCCGTCGCTGGGATTGCAGAAGGACGGCACCTACAATCTCGACAGCGGCGAGCAGGCGATGGACTGCCAGCGACTGTCCAACAACATTTGGGGGCGGCTTCAGGTGCTGAAATCCTTGCCTGCCAAGGCCAAGGGAGAGCGGGCTGCCGCAGCGCCGACCGCGGCCCAGGCCTTCGGGCGCTGGTTCGGAGGCTCGACCAAAGGGCTCGCCTCCCTCGAGGAGTACGATCGCGAGCGTGCCCACGTGCGATCACTGCATCGTACGCTCATCAGCAAGGGGTGCCCGCCGGTCGACCTCGAGCGCGAGCTTGCCGCGACCGATGCGGAGATCTCCGAGTACCGGTAGGCTCGCCCCCTTCGCTGCGTGAACCCCGAGAACGAAGAGAAATCGACGCTGCCGCAATTTTTCCTCTCGAATCGCGGAAAATGCGTGTCGTGGAGGCGAGCTGTCATAGCGCGTTGGACAACGTGGAACCCGATGCAACACCACCCAGGAATGGCAGGTCTTGGACAAGGAGGCACCTGCTGCGCCGCCCGCTGGGGCTGGGTCACGGTCGTGAACAGGCTCGACGTCGTGGGTGTCACGAGAGGATGAACACCGGTCACCTCAGAAGGTTGCTGTTCGCGTCGGTGGCGATCGCCGGATTGCTGCCGTCGACGCATGGCGCGGCGCAGCAGCCCAAGACGCCCAACGCAGGGTCGGCAGCGGCCGCGAGCGAGATGGCCGATTTCTTCAGGCAGGTCGGAGATCAGATCTACGAGGACTGCATTTTCGAGCTGTCGCAGGAGCAGCTCGAGGTCCAGCACGCCCTGATACAGGCCTACATAAAGCAGGGAGCCCCCAGCTCGCTGGCGCGGCAGCTCGCGGTGAAGCAAATTCGCCCTCCCAAGCTGTCCGAGAAATGTGCGCAGATCAAAAATCAGTCGAAGGACACTCCCTGGACCGTGGTCTCGACGCCCTCGGCGGAGAAGAAGCCGCCAGTTGTCGCGGCCTTGCCCAAGGCTCCGGTGGGGTCGCCCGTGCCGTCGGCTCACCTCGCGAGCAAGCCGGTATTGCCGCAATGGGATTGTGCGCCGGGCGTGGACTACGTCAGCATCCAGCACAAGGGGTACGAGCGAAAACTGACGGACGGGGAGATCTGCAACCCGTTCGAAGACGTCGTTCGTGCTGTTCCAGAATCGCTGAAAAGCTTCCGGCTCGGCTACGCGATTACGACCGGCCGCCTCTTCATCATCGCCAATGACTCGGCGGACACCGGCAAGACGATTGCATGGGCGATCTCCGGCCGGGAGGCGTGCCGGAACAATCCCGATCCCGATTGCCTGGCGGCCAGGGCCGTCGGCCCCTTGCCCCCCGGCGAGTATTCCTTCGCGGCCGACAAGGAGCGGCGCGTAAGCTGGGGACCGACCAGCAAGCGCATGGTCTCCGGCATCTATCTGACGAAGCTGTGGAACAGGGAGCGGTACACTCCCGCGCAAACCGCTGCCATCCTGGCCCGCGGAAACATCGCCATCCACGTGCGCTTGAAAGGCGAGATGTCCGAGGCGTGCCTGGGGTTGGGGGAAAACGGCTGGGCCTACGTCTCCTCGCTGATCAAGGAAGGCCGCGCCACGGGCGTCAGCGTCTACATCGATGAGCCCTATCCGCAGATCGCCGAGGCTGCTCCGATCGTCAGGGTGTCCTCATTCTCGCTGTCCTCCCTGTTCAAGTAATCGCGCTCTCGTCTCCCGCAGCCGAAACGAGTGACCGGGCCGGTGGGCTATTGCCCATTGCCGGGGCCGCTTTGCTTGACACGGCATGGGCCTTGGAAGACGCTGGCGTGCTGATATGCACGGAGCTTGGTGCGCCGCAGGCGCCGGCATCCGACCGGCCAGTCAAGAGACCGTTTCGGCCGCCAGTTCGGCCCAAGTCAGACCCAAGGGAGTACGCCGATGCGCGAATATACGCCGCTGACGATCACCGATGCCGTGCTGGAGCAGATGGCGGAGACGCCGGACGCGCGCATGAAGGAGGTCATGGAGGCGGCCGTTCGGCACCTGCACGCCTTCGCGCGCGAGGTCAACCTCACGCCGGCGGAATGGATCAAGGGGATCGAGTTCATGACCAAGGTCGGCCAGGCGTGCACGCCGGCCCGCCAGGAATTCATCCTGCTGTCGGATACCATGGGGCTCTCGGCACTGGTCAACATCATGCACGACAAGACCAAGATGGAGGAGGCGACCAGCGCCAGCCTGCTCGGTCCCTTCTTCCGCGAGAACACGCCGAAGTTCGCAACCGGCGCGCAGATCGCCAAGAAGCCCGACGGCGCGGAAGTCGTCATGTACGGACGCATCGCCAACGCCCAGGGCGCGCCGATCCCGAACGCCCAGGTGACGGTGTGGCAGACCGCCGCCGACGGCCGCTACGACATCCAGAACGGCATCGAGGAGATCGATTGCCGCGGCATCTTCCAGGCCGACGACAAGGGCAACTATCTCCTGCGCACGGTGCGCCCGCTCGGCTACTTCATCCCGCTGGACGGTCCGGTCGGACAGATGGTCATGAGCCAGAAGCGGCACGGCATGCGGCCCGCGCACATTCACTTCCTGATCAGCGCGCCGGGCTATCGCGAGCTGGTGACGGCGCTTTATCTGGCCGGCGACGCGCATCTCGACGACGATGTCGTGTTCGGCGCCTCGGCCGACCTCGTGGCCCACGTCAAGGATGGCGACCCCGCCTGCCCGATCAAGGGATTGCCGAGCATCCAATTCGATTTCAACCTGGCGCGCGAGAGCGAGGCCGACCGGCGCGCCGGCCGCGTTGGCGCCGATCCGGCCGCGGTCACCGCGTCGAACGGCGAGGACACCAAGCCCTACGGCGCCCCGCCGCCGGAGATGGCCGCTGCAGCGGTCGCCGCCGCCGAGCCCAAGAAATCCGGCGGCATTTTTAGCGGCCTTTTCCGCAGCCGCTGACGCGGCGAGTGCACGCCGCCGCCTCCTTGCGCCTGTAGCATCGAAGGCAGTGCCTTCGGCACGACGAGTGATGCTGCTCGATCAGTGGATGCCGGTGTCCCCCGGCATCCAGCCGGCGGCAAGCGCCTGAGCCAGTGGAGAGATAGATCCCGGTGCCCGACGGTCCGGTCGTTCCACCAGCCGTGGATCGCCGGTTACCGATCCCCTTGCCGTGCGCCTCGCTCCCCAGGCCGGTCGGCGATCCAGGGGCTGACGAGCCGGCACCCCGCTGTCGCCAGGCCGGCCGATGCAGGTTACTCGGGCGCCGCTTCTGCTACACTGGGCCACCGGTCCAGCGAGGAGAAGATCCACATGAACGGCAAGCGTCCGACAATCTCCTCCCTGCACGGCGTCGTCGCGGCCGCCCATCCGCAGGCCGCGCAGGCCGGCGCGAGGCTGCTGGCGGCCGGCGGCAATGCGTTCGATGCGGCAGCGGCGACGGCGGCAGCCCTCAACGTCGTCGAGCCCTTCATGTCGAGCCTCGCGGGCCTCGGCTACGCGACCTGCTACGTTGCGGCGCAGAAGCGCGTGCGCGTGCTCGACTTCGTGCCGCCGGTGCCCTCCAGGCTGCCTGTGGAGCGTTTCACGAGGCGCGAGGACCTTCAGCGCGGCGCTCTTTCGGTCGGCACGCCGGGCAACCTGGCGGGCTGGGCCGAGTTGGTGCGCGCGCACGGCAAGAAGCCGCTGAAGGATGCGCTGCAGCCGGCGATCGGGCTGGCCCGTGACGGCTTCGCGCTGGCAGAGTTCGGCGTGGCCGAATTCAACGAGCAGATCCCGCTGCTGCGGGCCCAGGTCGCGCTCTACGACGGCTGGGCCAGGAACTACACCGGGGGAGCGGCCTCGGTCCCGCTGGGCCAGATCATCCGCCAGCCGGACCTTGCGCGCACGTTGGAAGCGCTGGCGAACCAGGGCCCGGGCTACCTCTACGGCGGCGCGCTCGGCGAGACGATCGTCGCGCATCTGGCAAAGCTCGGCGGTTGCCTCACGCTGGCCGACCTGCAGGCGGTCAAGCCGGAGTGGAAAGAGCCGTTGACCGCGAGCTACCGCGGGCTGACCGTCAACAGCCTGCCGCCGCCCAGCGAGGCATTTCAGTTCCTGCTGACCCTGCGCATCCTCGATGGCTTCGATCTCGCCCGGCTGGAGCGCAACGGGGTCGAGCATCTCGACACGGTCTGGCGCGCCATCCGGGTCGCGGCCGGCGAGCGCATCGCCAACAATTTTCCGACCGACGCCACCCTCGCCCGACTCCTGTCGGAGGCGCATGTCGAGCGCCTGAGGGCGCGTGTCCGCGACGGCAAGCCGATCGACGGGCCGACCGAGCAATGGACGCCGCCGCCCGCCGGGGCAGGCCAGAAGGAGCACCACACCACCTCGTTCTCGATCGCGGACCGGGAAGGCAACGTCGTGTGCGTGACGCAGAGCCTGGGCAGCCCCTTCGGCTCGGGCGTGGTCGTGCCGGGGACGGGGCTGTGCCTCAACAACTTCCTCTACTGGGCCGATATCAATCCCGCGAGCCCGAACCGCACCAAGCCGGGCGGTGCGCTTCCCGTCTGCATGGCGCCCAGCGTGTCGCTGCGCGAGGGCGCGCCGGTGCTGGCGCTGGGCACACCCGGCAGCTACGGCATCCTGCAGACGCAGGTGCAGGCCCTGGTGCAGCATCTCGATTTCGGCTCGCCCCTGCAGGACGCGATCGAGCAGCCGCGCGCGCGGCTATGGGACGGCCGCCTGATCGAACCCAAGTCGCGCTTCGAGCCGGCAGTGCTCGACAAGCTTGCCGGGCGCGGCCATACGATCCAGCGCGGTGCGGCCTGGACCATGCGGGTCGGCGGCATGCAGGGCGTCGCCATCGATACGGCCACCGGGCTGATGACCGGCGCCTGCGATCCGCGGCGCGACGGCTACGTTGCCACCGCCTAGATTTTATTCCGGGGAGATCTTCCAATGAAGCTGGTGAGTGCCATCGTGAAGCCGTTCAAGCTGGAGGACGTGCGCGACGCCTTGAGCGCGCTCGGTGTCCAGGGGATGACGGTCACACCGGTCAAGGGCTTCGGCCGCCAGAAGGGCCATACCGAGATCTATCGTGGCGCGGAGTACGCGGTGCTGTACGTGCCGAAGGTGAGGGTAGACGTCGTTGTCGGCGACGCGGATCAGGACAAGATCGTGTCGGCCATTCGCACGGCCGCCGCCATGGGCCGGATCGGCGACGGCAAGATCTTCGTCTCGCCGATCGATCACGCCGTGCGCATCCGCACCGGCGAGGTGGACGAAGCCGCCCTCTGAAGTCGCCGCACGGCGCCTTCGGAGCTATTGGTCCCTGGACGGGCTCCCTTCCAGCACCTGGCGGATGCCGGCGATGATGCGCTTGCGGTCCGGGAAGACGTGGTCCTCGAGCACGGGGCTGTAGGGGATCGGCACGTTCAGCGCGCAGACGCGCTTCACGGGCGCATTCAGCCTGGCGAACGTCGAGGGGTCCTCGGTCACGACCGCCGCCACCTCCGCCGAGAAGCCGGCGGTCGGCCCTGCTTCGTCGGCGATGACGAGCCTGCGGGTTTTGCGCACGGAAGCGCGGATCGTCTCGGAGTCGAGCGGCACCAACGTGCGCGGATCCACCACCTCGACCGAGATGCCGGACTTGGCGAGTTCCTCGGCCGCGGCCAGCGCCTCGTGCACGAGCCAGGCGACGGCCACTACCGTCACATCGGTGCCCTGACGTTTCACATCGGCAACTCCGAGCGGGATCGCATGGTCCCCGTCGGGCACCGGACCCTTGGTTCCCAGCAGCCGATTCGAACTCGAAGGAGATGACGGGGTTGTTGTCGCGGATCGCGGTCTTGAGCAGGCCTTTCAGGTCGGCAGGGGTCGAGGGCAGGAACATCTTCAGCCCCGACAGGTTCATGAACATCGAGTACGGGCACTGGCAGTGCTGCGCCGCCAGCCGCGTGCCGCCGCCGACGTTAGCGCGGTAGAGGATCGGGAAGGTGCGCTGGCCCCCGAACATGTAGTGGATCTTGGCGGCCTGGTTGACGATCTGGTCCATGGCGACGAACGAGAACGTCACCTGCCGCCAGTCCATGATCGGACGGTAGCCCGAGCCGGCCGCACCGATGGCGATGCCGGTCAGGGCTCCCTCCGCGATCGGAGTGGCCTTGACGCGCTTGTCGCCGAACTCCTTGACGAGCGGCGTGATCGGATCGGTCGACATGTAGAAGATGCGGGGGTCCTTGCGCATCTCCTCGGCGACGGCCTCGACGCCAGCCTGGGCGTAGGTCAGCTCTCGCATGGTGTCCTCCCTCACTCAGGCCGCGTACATGTCTTCCAACGCCTGCTCCGGCGTCGGGAAGGGGCTCGCCTCTGCGAACGCGACGGCGGACTCGATCGTCGCCGACACCTCCTTGCCCATCGCCTGCCAGTCGGCGTCGGTGAGGGCTCCCTGGGCCTTGAGCTGCCCGAGCAGCCGGGCGATCGGGTCCTTCCGCTTCCAGACGTCGATCTCCTCGGCGGTGCGGAAGTCCGGCTGGCCGACGCGCTCGGTGTGGGCGCGCCAGCGGTAGGTCTTGCACTCGATCAGCGTCGGGCCCTCGCCGGCCCTGGCGCGTTCGACGGCGCGGGCGGCCGCCTGATAGATGGCGAAGATGTCGTTGCCGTCGACGATCACGCCTGGGATGCCGTAGCCGGCGGCGCGGCCGGCCACATCCGGCATGGCGTGCGTTTGCGCCGCCGCGGTCTGCGCCGCGTACATGTTGTTCTCGCAGATGTAGAGCATCGGCAGCTTCCAGGTGGCCGCGATGTTGAGGCACTCGTGGAACGGGCCCGCGTTGGAGGCGCCGTCGCCGAAGAAGGAGACGGCGACGCGGCCTTTGCCGTCCATCTGCGCCGCGAGCCCCGCGCCGGTGACGATCGAGATGCCGCCCGCGACGATCCCGTTCGCGCCGAGCATGCCGATGCCGAAATCGGCGATGTGCATGGAGCCGCCCTTGCCCTTGCAGTAGCCGGTCTGCCGGCCATAGAGCTCGGCCATCATGCGCTTGAGGTCGGCGCCCTTGGCGATGCAGTGGCCGTGACCGCGATGCGTCGAGATGATCTGGTCGCCCTGCTCGAGCGCGGTGCAGACGCCCGTCGCAACGGCCTCCTCGCCGATGTAGCAGTGCACGACGCCGTAGATCTTGCCGGCGTGATAGTCGGCCGATGCCCGCTCCTCGAAGGTGCGGATGGTCAGCATCTGGCGCAGCATCTCGCGCTGCTTGTCAGGCGAAAGGTTCATAGGCGGACGCTCCCTCCGGCCGCACATGCGGCCTTGTCGATGTCTTTCCCAACTGCGTCGCGGACCGATTGGATCCGCTGCTGTCGTCTCAGCTCATGAAGCCCAGGATCGCGGCGGCGACGTCGTCGGGCTTGTCGAGCTCCGCCAAGTGCCCCGCTCCGGCAATGATCCTGGTCTCGGTCCTGGCCTTGATGGCTTTGGCGATAGTGTCGGCATAGCTCCTGGGCATCAATCGATCCTGCTCGCCCCAGAGGAGGAGCGTAGGCGCCTTGATGAACGGCAGGCGCTTCTCGAGCTTGGTGTTGCCCAGCGGCCAGAAGATGCGGGCCGCGGCCTCGGCCGCGCGCGACTGCTCGATCGGCCATTCGATCGAGTTGGCGCCCGCCGGCATCTCCTTCAGCTTCTTGTAGATGTCGGCGCTCGCTGTCATGAGGCCCGGAATCTCGTCCTGCTTCTGGGCCCATGGATCGGTCGCGGGGTCTTTGTCGTCGAACAGGCCGAAGGGCGCGATCAGCGCCAGGCGCTTGACCTTCTCCGGCCAGATCGCCGCCAGCTCGGCTGCGAAAGAGCCGCCGATCGAGCTGCCGACGAGGTCGGCACCCGCGAGGTCCGCCTTGTCGATCGTGTCGCGGACGGCCAGCACCCAATCGAGATGGGTGTCGAGCACGGTGTGGCCGCGATCGCCGCCGGGGAAGCCCGGCAGGGAAGGGACGATCACGGTGCGAGCCTCGGCCAGGCGATCGAGGAACGGCACCCATCGCGGCAGCCCGCCGTAGCCGGCGAGGAACCCGATCTTGGGCCCGGAACCCTTGCGCCAGACGCGGGTGGCAAATCCGTTGATGTCGACGATCGACGTGTCAGGCTCTTTCACGTTGCCGGCTCCCCTCGGGCAAAATGCGGTGCGCGAGGCTCACTCGGCCGCGGTGGCCGGCATGAACGCGGGCAGGGACGCGCGCTGCCCCCGGTCCATCGGCTGCGGCCACCAGCGGTTGTCCCACTCCGAGAACAGGCCCTTGAGCTTCGGCATCACCTTCTCGGCGAACAGCCGCGTGTTGTATTTCGTGACGTCGGTCGACAGGTTGCCGAACTGCATCATCAGCATGAGCTGGCCGACATTCAGCGTGTTGGCGAGCTCGCGCAGCTGCTCCGCCACCTCGTCGGGCGAGCCGATAATGACATAGCCGTTGTCGACGATGCTCTTCATGTCGCGGGCGAGCGACTGCATCTTCTGCGCCGAGGCGGCATTGGTGGACGGCCCGCCGCCCGCCTTGCCTTCCGCTGCCATCTTGACCTGGCTCTCGATGCCGGCGCGCTGGGTCGCCTCGGTGACGTAGCCGGGTGGTCCGGCAAAGCGCGGATCGACGTGCAGGCAGCGGCCGTAGAAATATTCGGCGGCCTCGGAGTAGAGATCGAGCGCCTGCTGCCGGCTCTCGGCCACGCCGACCACCTGCGCGAAGCCCGCCCGATAGGGGTTGCGGTCCTTGCCGAGCCGCGCCATCTCCTCCCAGAAGCCCTTCATGACGCTCTGGGCCATCTTGTAGCCGTAGTAGGACAGGTAGCAGAACACGTAGTCCATCTCGGCCGCCCAGCGCCACGTCTCGACCGAGCCGGCGCCGGGAATCCAGATCGGGGGATGCGGCTGCTGGATCGGGCGCGGCCAGATGTTGACGTAGCGCTGCTGGTTATAGCGCCCGTTGAAGGCGAACGTTTCCTTCTCGGTCCACGCGCGCAGGACGAGGTCGTGGGCCTCGTAGTAGCGGTCGCGCAACTGGCTCGGATTGGTGCCGTACGCGTAGGTCGTGTCCATCGGCGTGCCGACCGGGAAGCCGGCGATCAGCCGCCCGCCCGAGATGCAGTCGATCATGGCGAACTCCTCGGCCACCCGCGTCGGCGGATTGTAGAGGGCGAGGCTGTTGCCGAGCACGCAGATGGCCGTATTCGTCGTCCGCCTGGCCAGCGCCGAGGCGATCAGGTTGGGCGACGGCATCAGGCCGTAGCCGTTCGAGTGATGCTCGTTGCAGCAGATGGCATCGAAGCCGCAGGCGGCCGCATGCTCGAGCTCGTCGAGGAACTCGTTGTACATGTGGTGTGCGCGCTTGGGGTCGAACAGCGACGAGTGGATGTCGACCCAGACCGAGGGGTGCTTGTCCTTGAAGTCGTCCGGCAGCTCCTTGTAGGGCATCAAGTGAAACCACAGGAACTTCATGGAAGCATCTCCCGTCCGCGCCGCGAGATCCCAAGTCTACCTCACCGGTCGGCGGGCGGAAGAGCCTTGGAGGCTGCCATCGGCAATAGCTGGACAGGTATGCCGCGGCTCCGTGTGACATGAGCGGCGCCACGCGGTCGCCGCCGCGAGACTCTCGTTTGAGGGAACAAATCAATCCGATTGCTGCATCGCAACAAAATCGGCATGCGAGCAGTCCGTAGCTGCTGCGATATCGATATTCCGCGGATGGATGCGCAGATCCCTAGCAAGAAACCCGCGAGTCGGAAGCTCGCGGGTCTCTTGCAGCCACACGGGTATGGGGTCTGGCTCAGTGTCCCGACCAGCGCTGCTGCTGCTCGAAGAAGCCCTTCTCGTCGAACGCGCTCGCCGAGGTCGCGGCGCCTGCGAGGACCGAAAGGGCGATAAGCGCGGAGGCGATGATTTTCATGATCCGGATCCTTCGAGGTTCAACCGCGGGCTCGTTGCCCGTCCAGAAAGGTGAACGTTGCTGGGCCGCGGACCGTCCGCCCTCTCACGTGGAAGTGAAGCAGAGCGATTGAGCGGCGCCCGCAGGCCAGACGGAGTGGCTCGAGGCGTCGGAGCCGATATAGTGGCGACGCCAATTCGCCACGGATGCGACGCCTATGCACAAGGTCTGGATCGAGGCCGCCCTGAACGGGCCCTGGAGTCGCAGCCGTCAGCCGGGCATTCCCGACACGGTGGACGCAATCATCGCTGATGGGATCGACTGCGCGGCTGCCGGCGCCTGCATCGTTCACGTGCACGCTTACGATGGAGGTGGACCACAGACCTTCGACTGGCAGGTGTATGCGCGCATCATCGAGGGCATCCGCGCCAAGGTCGACGTGCCGGTCTACCCGTCCATTCCCTCGGCGGGGATCGGCACCGGCCCGCTGCCCACCGAGGCGGCCGCGCGATTTGCGCATGTCGAGGCGCTGGCCGCACGCGGGCTCCTGGAGTTCGCCGTGGTCGACCCGGGCAGCGTCAATTTCACCGAGCTCGCGATCGGTGCCGACACGCCGCCAGCACTGACCTACCTCAATCCGGAAGCGCACGTGCGGCACGCTCTGGCCTTCGCCGTACGCTATGGCTTCCATCCGGCCTACGCCATCTACGAACCCGGCTTCACGCGCGCAGGTGCAGCGCTGGCGCGTGCAACCCGCAGCAAGGCGCCGATCTACCGGCTGATGTTCTCGGAGACCTTCGCCTATGGCTTTCCGCCCAAGCCCTATGCACTCGCGGCTCACGTCGCGCTGCTCGATGACGAGGCGCCGGGCGCGCCGTGGATGATCGCCGGGCTCGGCGTGGACATTCGCCCATTGATCCCGGACACAGTCCGGCGCGGCGGCCACATCCGCGTCGGCCTGGAGGACGCCCCGTTTGGCTGTCCCATGACCAACCGCGCGCTGGTCGAGGAGGCCGTGCGGCTCGTCCGCGCCAATGGCGCCGAGCCTGCCACCGTGCCCGAGATGCGCGCCGCGCTGGCAGCGCTCGCCTAGGGTTGGATATCGGCTCTATCGTTGCCTGACGAGATAGCGGACGGTCTT
This sequence comes from uncultured Alphaproteobacteria bacterium, assembly GCA_963774165.1. Lineage (GTDB taxonomy): Bacteria > Pseudomonadota > Alphaproteobacteria > Rhizobiales > Hyphomicrobiaceae > AWTP1-13. Next base: position 142,015 of record CAVZEC010000014.1, read on the forward strand.
GGCGCCATCATTGAATGTGGCTGTGCCGACCTGCACGAAGCCTTGCGCCTCGTGAAATGCATCGGAAGTGGGATTCGGCGGCTGCGCATTCACCTCGCATGCGATGGTCGAGTGGCCCAATCTCAGTGCCCTCTCGAACAGATCAGCATACAGCATTCGCCCGAGGCCGTTCCGGCGGAAGCATTCAGCAACGACGACGCGATCGACATACAGAAACTTCTCGAACCGGCGGCGGAACCAGAGAAAATGGCCGCCGTCGTAGGTGTCACTTTGCTCGAACGCCAAGAGCAAGGCCGCGGCCGGCTCGATGAAGGTTGCGACGCGAGCAGCCGCAATCATGCGATCGAGCTGGTCACCCTCCAACAACGATGTCTCGCGCGCGTTGGCGTTGTTGAGAGCCAAGAGCGCCGTCCGGGCCGACCGATCGCGGTGGAGGTCCTTGATCACAAATGTCATCCTGCGGCGCTCGCGCTACGAGTGTGTGGCTACTTGCAAACAGGCCGCTTCGCGTGAGACGCTTGGGGAACGATGAGCTGAGCCCGCCAAGGAGGCAACGCGATGCCGATCGCAAGGATGGATCATTTCACCATCGTGACCAAGGATGCCGCGGCCACGCAGAAGTTCTACGGCGACATGCTCGGCTTCGAGCCTGGGCCCCGGCCGAACTTCGCCTTCCCCGGCGTGTGGCTTTACAACGAGGGCAAGCCGATCCTCCACGTCGTCCAGAAGCCCGAGGTGCCGGCGGAAAGCGGCGTGTTGGACCACATGGCGTTCTGGGGGACGGATCTGTCAGGCTATCTCGCCAAGCTCAAGTCACGGGGATTGAAGTACGACCTGCGCCGGGTGCCCGAGGGCGGAGCCGCCGCCGGCGTGTGGCAGCTGTTCTTCCTCGATCCCAACAACGCGCGCGTCGAGATCGACTTCGCCCCGAGCGAGCCGACGCCGGCGGGCGCGTAGGACCGACATTTCAAGGCAGCTACGGTCCGCTCGCCATGCCCGTGATCGGTTCGACGTCGGTTGTGGGTCGGTCGGGCGTGGCTTCCTTCCAGCGCACCGATCCCACCGGACGCTCGAGCATTCGACGGATGCGGACTGGGCCCGGGCCGAGGTGAAATTCCAATGCGCGGGTCTGCAGGGCGCGCTCTGCCTGGGTCGATCGGTTCCGCTGCCGCAAATAATCGTGCCATGTCGGACAGTGGTACCGCTCCGTCCACAGCTCGGGATCGGCGATGTCGCGCGCGATCGACCAGCCGTAGGCGCCGTTGCGCTGACGGTTGAGCTGGACTCGCTGCATGATGGCGTAGAACAGCCTGGCCCTGCCCGGGTCGACCCGGTACTCGATCTCGACCACGATCGGACCGCTGCGCGCGCTCAGGGATAGACGCACCTCGGGGTCGGCGATCACCTCCAGTGACTGCTCGTTGCGGCCGCCCACGGGCGGCATCCGCATCCAGCGGGCAAGGAGCGGAGAGGCCATCATGATCGCCCCGGAGATGAGCAGCGTGTTCTCGACTCCGATGTGGTTGGCGAGATAGCCCCAGCCCCAGCTGCCCACGGCGATGCCGCCGGCAATCGCCGCCTGGAACGCCGCCAGCGCCCGGCCTGCCACCCATCTCGGCGCGGACAGCTGGACGCCGACGTTGAACAGGGTGACCGAGGACGTCCAGCACGCACCCACGAATAGCAGCGCGCATCCAGTGACCACGGGCCAACTGCTCAACGCGACGACCGCAACGCCGGCGCCCATCACCAGGGCGCAGAGCCTGACCGACGCCTCGCCGCTGAAGCGCGCGCGGAGCCGCTGCAGGTTGAGAGCCCCGATGACGGCGCCCATGCCGAAGGCGCCAAGCATGATGCCGTAGGTCTGGGCGCCACCGTGCAGGAGATCGCGCGCGACCAGCGGCATCAGCGCCGCAACCGACCCTCCGGCGATGCCGGTGGCCAGCGTACGCCCCAGGACGATGCGGATGGACGGAGAGTTGATGATGTAGCGCACGCCCGAGATGACGGCCCGAGCCAGCCGCTCGGGCGGCAGCCGCGAGGGCTCGCTCGTCCGGCGCCACAGATACAGCGCGATCAGAAGCGGCAGGTAGAAGACGGCATTGGTGCCGAAGGCGGTCACGCTGCCCGCCGCGGCCACGATGATGCCGCCGATGGCGGGACCGAAGCTGCGGGCGATGTTGTAGCTGATGCCGTTGAGCGCCACCGCGGAGGGAAGCGCTTCCGTCGGCACCTGCTCGCTCACGGATGCCTGCCAGGCGGGCCCGAAAAGCGCCATGCCGCTGCCGACCGTGAAGCAGAAGATGAGCAGGAGCGCCGGGGTCATGACGCCGAGCCACGCGAACAGCGTCAGGCAGACGGCTCCCGTGAAGGAGATCGACAGGGCAACAAGGCCGACGATGCGCCGATCGAACATGTCGGCGATCGCGCCAGCGACGGTGGACAACAGCGCCACGGGCAGCATCAGCGCCGTCTGCACCAGCGCCACTTTGTCCGCCGACGACGTCATCTGTGTCATCGCCCAGGCCGCGCCTACGCCCATGATCAACAGGCCGAGATTGGACAGCAGGCTCGCCGTCCAGATGCGCCGGAACACCGCATGCCGCAGCGGTGCGAAGACGCCCTTTGCGGGCGCACCCTCCGCCTTCGCGCTATCGCTCATTGTAGCCCCGCAGCACCCGTGACCCTCTACAACGACCACACGAGCCAGAATAATGGCACGGAGTAGGCGCCAGCGGGTGCGGGGTCGAATGAGTACACTGCTCCTTAAATCTTTCTCGCGAAACTCCGCAGCGGGGACCGCGTAGTGGCGATGTTGTCCGTGAGGAGGCCTCCATGACTGAGGATATCAGCCTCGTTTCGCTTGCAGCGTGGCTGCATCGGCAGTCCGAGCAAGCGATGGCCGCGGGATGCGACGCGGAAGAGCACGGCTTGCGGGCGGCGATGGAGACGGCCGCGCGGCTGGCGCAAGCCTCCCGAATAGTCAAAGCTGCGGCCGACTGGGAGCGCCAGCATCAAGGCAGCACGCAACGGCCCTTTGCAGCCAACCAAGCCTAGCTGAACGGTCATTGGAGGCGCTGACGTTCGTAGCGGCGCTACGCTACGACCGCATCGATGCGTCCGCGTCACCTAAAACTCGAACTCCGGCCCATCGACATAGCGGAACCGGTCCAGCGCGTCTGCGCGCAGCGTATAGCCGAGGCCCGGCCGGTCCGGCGCATGCACCGTCCCGTCGGCGCGGATGTCGAACGGCTCGTTGAAGAGCTCCCACATCATCGGCATGTAGCCTTGCGTGACCTCGAGGATGTGGCAGTTGGCGGCCGACATTGCCACGTGCAGGCTCGCCGCAAACAGCACTCCGCTGCCCCAGGCGTGCGGCGCAAGACGAACGCCGTGCGCCGACGTCAGCGCGGCGATGCGCCGGATCTCCGTCATGCCGCCTGCGCGAGCGACGTCCGGCTGGGCGATATCCAGCGCCCGGCGCTCGAGCAGATCCTGGAAGTCGAAGCGCGTGAACTCGCGCTCGCCCGATGCGATCGGAATGATCGTCGAGCGGCGCACCTCTGCCTGGCCGGCATGGTCGTCCGGCGACACCGGCTCCTCGAACCAGGCGATGTCGTAGGGCTCGAGCTCCCTCGCCAGCTTGATGGCGACCGCGACCTCGAGCGAGCCGTGCGCGTCGACCATCAGCTCGACGTCGGGCCCGAGCCCGCGCCGGGCCGCCTTCACCCGACGCACGCAGTTGGCAATGGAAAACCCGTCGCGGCCGACCACGCGCATCTTGGCGGCGGTGAAGCCCTTGGCCGCATAGCCCGCCAGCTCCGCCTCGGCCTCCTCGCCCGGCGCCCAGCCGCCGCTGGCGTAGCCGCGAACCGAGCTGCGCACCGCGCCGAGCGCCTGGTAGAGCGGAATGCCGAGCGCCTGCGCCTTCACGTCCCACACCGCGATGTCGACGCCGGAGATCGCTTCCATGATGACGCCGCGGCGGCGGCTCTCGTCGGCCTGGGTCACGCCGCGCGCCAGCGCCGGCGCACTCCGCGAGCCGTTGTACATCTTCTCGTAGATGCGCTCGGAGAACATCGGGTCCTCGCCGACGACCTCCGGGGAAAGCTCGTGCCTGACGATGGCCGCGACGATCGGCGGGCTGCCGAGCGCCGCACCGATGCCGGTGAGCCCACTGTCGGTCTCGACGCGAATGAGCGTCGCGTCGCTCTTGACCTTGGTCCCGAGGTCCGTGCGGTGCCGCTTCTCCAATGGAACCGGCGCCGACATGGGAATGGCGGTGACCTTGGTGATCTTCATGGGGCGTTCCTCCCTGGCCGGTGAGGTTGCATCTCGCGACGACGCGGCGCCCGCCGTCAATCGGAGAATGCCGCGCTCTTGGTCGTCGGGCAGTGCCGGGTTCACATTGCTGCGATGATGTCCACAATCTTGTATTTTGCCCAGACGAGGCGGTCACGAGAGAATGTCGATGGTCGACGCTGGCGACCCTGATGCCACATTGATGCGGCTCGCGCGGGCGATCGTCGCCGACGATGCTCTAGCCGTTTCCGCGGCGCTCGCCGCATCGCCGGGGCTGGCCCGCGCCCGCATCCGTCGGGGCGCAACCCGGCTGAGTGCCAGTCCATACTTCCTCGTTGCAATCAGGCACTATCTGTATGCCGGCGACACCGCCCTGCACGTCGCCGCCGCAGCCTATCGCCGATCGATCGCTATGGAACTTTTGGCCAATGGGGCTGACATCCGCGCACAGAACCGTCGCGGTGCCCAACCGTTGCATTATGCGGCTGACGGAGCGCCCGGTTGCGCCCACTGGGACCCGGATGCGCAAGCGGCCACCGTGACGTGCCTCTTGGACGCGGGAGCCGATCCCAATGCCCTCGACAAGAGCGGAGTGGCGCCGGTGCATCGCGCCGTGCGCACGCGCAGCGCCGCCGCGGTGAAGGCACTCCTCGATGGCGGCGCCGATGCACACCTTACGAACAAGAACGGCTCGTCTCCATGGCTTCTGGCGACCTGGAACACGGGCCGCAGCGACAGCGGCTCAGCAGAGGCAAAGGAGCAGCAAGCAGAAATCGTGCGCCTTCTCAGGGAGCATGGCGCGGCGGAAACGTGAGCGGGATGCTGGCCAATCGGTAGGAGCGGGATTCATGGGCAGCGTCAATCCTGGAAGGGGTCCTTCACCAGGATGGTGTCGTCGCGCTCGGGGCTGGTGGAGAGCAGCGTCACCGGGCACTCGATCAGCTCCTCGATGTGGCGCACATACTTCACGGCTTGCGCCGGCAGGTCCGCCCAGCTGCGCGCGCCCCGCGTCGACTGCGACCAGCCCTCGAAGGTCTCGTAGATCGGCTTGACGCGCGCCTGCGCGTTGGTGCCGGCCGGCAGGCTGTTGATGCGCTGCCCGTCGAGCTCGTAGCCGACGCTCACCTTGATCTCGGGAAAACCGTCGAGCACATCGAGCTTGGTCAGCGCGATGCCGTCTATCCCGGAGACCTTCGTCACCTGCCGCACCAGGCAGGCATCGAACCAGCCGCAGCGGCGCTTCCGGCCCGTGTTGACACCGAACTCCTGGCCGCGCTGGCCGAGCCGCTCGCCGACCTCGTCGGTGAGCTCGGTGGGAAACGGACCGGAGCCCACGCGCGTGGTGTAGGCCTTGGCGAGGCCCAGCACGTACCCGATGGCGCCCGGCCCCATGCCGGAGCCGGTCGCCGCCTGCGCCGCCACCGTGTTGGAGGAGGTGACGTAGGGATAGGTGCCGTGATCCACGTCGAGCAGCGCGCCCTGCGCTCCCTCGAACAGGATGCGCTTGCCCGCGCGGCGCTCGCTGTCGAGAAGGGACCAAACGTTGTCGACGTAGGGGAGCACCTTTGGCGCGATCTCGGTGAGCTCGCGCAGCAGCACGTCCTTGCCGATCTCGGCGACTCCCAGTCCGCGCCGCAGCGCGTTGTGGTGCACGAGCAGGCGATCGACCTTGGGGCCGAGCGTGCCGAGGTTCTTGAGATCCTGGGCGCGAATGGCGCGGCGCCCTGCCTTGTCCTCGTAGGCCGGCCCGATGCCGCGCCCGGTGGTCCCGATCTTCTGCTCGCCCGCTGCCGACTCGCGCAACTGATCGAGCTCGCGATGCAGCGGCAGGATCAACGTGGCGTTCTCTGCGACCTTGAGATTGGTGGCATTGATGTCGATGCCGCGCTTCTTCAGGGCGTCGATCTCGACGATCAGGTGCCAGGGGTCGAGCACCACGCCGTTGCCGATCACGCTGAGCTTGCCGGGGCGCACGACGCCGGAGGGCAGCAGCGCCAGCTTGTAGGTCTCGTTGCCGATGACGAGGGTGTGGCCGGCGTTGTGGCCGCCCTGGAAGCGCACCACGATGTCGGCGCGCTCCGACAGCCAATCGACGATCTTGCCCTTGCCCTCGTCGCCCCACTGGGCGCCGATCACCACGACGTTCGCCATCTTGCGTCACTCCGGCGGAGAGCCTGCTCCGGCTTGCGCGATGCGACCCACCCGGGTGCCCGCGCGCGGCGCCCCTTATAGGCGCTACGGCCGGTCCTGGATACCGCTCTTCGCAGTTGCGAACACCGGCCGCATGCAGGCACCCCCTGGGTCCGCTCCACTAGGGTACCCGCTCCAGGATCGAGGCGTCGTCGTTGACAACGCTGTTCACGCGCGCCGAGACCGGCCACAGGGTCATGAGCGCGTCGGGATAGGGGGCGAGCAGGTCGCGCGGGTCGGGCTCGATCGGCGACAGCCAGCGATCGTATGCCTCCGGCGCCAGGATCACCGGCATGCGGTCGTGGACGGCGGCAAGCAGCGGATTGGCGCTGGTCGTGATGACGCAGAACGTGCGCACGATGTCTTCCGTCTCGGGGCGGCGCCAGCTCTCCCAGATGGCTGCCAGCGCGAACGGCTCGCCGCTCTTCATGCCGATGGCGTAGGCTTGTTTCGGTCCCTTGGCCGCGACCTTGGCCCACTCGAAGAAGCTATCGACCGGCAAAAGGCAGCGGCGCCTGGCATAGGCCGCGCGGAACATCGGCGCCGAGGCCACGCGCTCGGCGGTGGCATTGATCGGCTTCAGCTTCGGCGACGGTTCCTTGACCCAGTTCGGGATCAGCCCCCACCACAGCCGGTCGAGCCGCCGCTCGGCCGTCTCGGGATGCTGGCGGATGACCCAGTGCTCCTGCCCCGGTGCGCCGTTGTAGCGCGGCGGCGTATTGTCCGTGTAAAGCGGCTCGACCAGGTTCGTGATCCTGAGACCGAGAACCTTGGGATTGCTCTTCTGCGTGATGCGTCCGCACATGACGGACCGGATTTAGCAGGGACGGACGCGGCTTCCAAGGTGACCGCGCGCAATCCGCTCACGTTCGCGGCGATCTGAGTTGCGATAGTCGCTGCCGATTGACGGCCGTGCGGGCGGCAACTAGCGTCCAGGCGTGAGCTTGCTTCGGAAACTCAAGCGCTACGCGGCGTGGCTCGGCATCATCGCCCTCTTGGGCAACGTGATGGCCGGGACTTTCGGCTATGTGCCCGCGAAAAAGATAGCGCCGGTGGTCGACGAAATCCTCGGCGTGCTCGTCATCTGCACCGCCGATGGCACCCAGGATGCGAGCCACGGCGGCGGATCGCCGATCCACAACCCGGCGGACCATTGTCCGGCCTGCGTGATGCTGGCGAAGGTGGCGCTTGCCACGGCGCTCATTCTCCTGGCCGTCATCGCCTTCCCGCTACCGGTTGCGCCCCGGCCGGTGCCGATACGCTCGCGTCGGCTCGCTCCTCGTCTCAGTCTCGGCGGCATCGGCAGCCGCGCGCCACCGCTCTTCGCCTGAAACATCGCCTGTCATGCGCCCCGCAATGGGCGCGGCTTTGCTTCATCGCGGAGAGCATTCATGTACGGCAGTCCTCCTCTTGCGGCTGTGGCCGCCCTCGTCCTCGCGTCATCTGCATTGCTGCTCGCGGTGGCGTTCGCGCCGCAGGCAGCCCTGGCGCACAGCCACAAGAAGAAGGGAGTGGAGGTCGTGCATCCGTGGACGGCCGCTACCGCCAAAGCTGACGGCACGACCCGGGTGTTCATGAAGATCAAGAACCTCGGCGGGGCGCCGGATCGGCTGGTCGGCGCGTCAACAGTCGAGGCCGCCAAGACGGAGCTGCTGGAGACTTCAGGCGATACGAGCAAGCCGGTGGCGGCGGTCGCCATCGCACCAGGCAAGGACGCACTCCTCTCGGCGGACGGGCCGCATGTGGTGCTGACCGGGCTCAAGAAGCGGCTCGACGCCTATGACAGCTTCAAGCTCACGCTCGTGTTCGAGAAGGCCGGGCGCATGGTGGTGGACGTGGCGGTCGAGGAGGCCGAGACGGAGGCGCCCCACAAGCATTGACGCTGACACCGACGGCGGCGACTGCCATCCCCGCGTGCCGCAATTGCGCGCGGCCGGCCGTCGTGCTCCAACGGCGCCATGCCGCTGTTCAAGCTCCGTATCCCCGCCGATGATCTCGAGGCGGGAGGCGCCGCCGCCAATCTGCTGACCGAGCTCGAGGCGCCGAGAGCGCTGGCGGTGACGCTGTTCGAGAGCGGGCCAGCTCGCTTCGTCGTGGAAGCCTACTACGACGCGCGGCCTTCGCTCGCAGCGGTGACGAAGACGCTGTCGGCGCTGGTCGACGGCCTCGGCGAAGCGGCGCTGGAGGCCGTCCCCGACCAGAACTGGGTGGCACTGTCGCAGGCGGCCCTGCCGCCCGTCGCCGCCGGCCGGTTCCTGGTGCACGGCCGCCATGACCGCGCCCGCGTGGGTGCGCGGCGCACCGCGATCGAGATCGAGGCCGGCGAGGCCTTCGGCACGGGCCACAACGCCACGACCGCGCTCTGTCTGGAGGCACTCGACGGCCTGACGCGCCGCCGCCGCTTCGAGAACGCGCTCGATCTGGGCTGCGGCAGCGGCGTGCTGGCCATCGCCGCCGCGCGCGTGCTGCCCGGCGCCCGCGTGCTCGCCGTCGACAACGATCCGCTGGCGACCGCGATAGCGCGGGAGAACGCACGCCTCAACGGCGCGGGTGGACGAGTTCGGGTGCTCGACGCGGCGGGGTTCGCGCACCCGCTGCTGCGGCCGGCGGCCGCTTTCGATCTCGTGCTCGCCAACCTGCTTCCGGGTCCGCTGATCGCGCTCGCGCCCGCCATGCGACGGGCACTCCGCCCACGCGGTGTCGCCGTGCTGTCGGGCCTGCTCGACCACCAGGCACGCGAGGTCGGCGCACGCTATCGCGCCGTGGGCTTCCACCTCGTGTCACGCAGCCGCCGTGCCGGATGGACCGTCCTGACGGTCCATCGCTGAAGGCGTCAGGCACCCTCGCGGCATCGCTCGCGCCAAGCTGGCCGGTGATGATTCCAACCAGCGGAGGGCAGGCCCGGGGCCGTCCATGGATGACGGCGTCTCCGGCTCAGATCGAGCCGTTGATCCAGTCCTGCAACTGCTTCTTCTGGGTCAGCGCACCGACGCGCTCGGCGACCTTCTTGCCGTCCTTGAAGATCATCATCGTCGGCATGGCCTGGATGCCATATTTCTGCGTCACGGCCGGGCTCTGGTCGACGTCGATCTTGGCGATCTTGACCTTGCCCTTCATGTCGGCGGCCACGGCTTCGAGTGCCGGCGCCATCGCCTTGCATGGCCCGCACCACTCGGCGAAGAAATCGACGACGACCGGCTCCGAGGACTTCAGCACTTCCTGGTCGAAGTTTGCATCCGACACCGAGTGCGTCGCTACTCCTGGCATTGGGTCAGTCTCCTTTAGGTAGCCCCATGCGGGCACCTGTCGCGCGGCACACATGGTGGCAGGGGAATCGCTCGCGGGGAACGTAGGGAGGGGTCCCATGGGCGTCAAGGATCGGCAGGGCTGGGTTGCCATAGCCGCTGCTCGGCGGCCTCCAGCATCTCGGCCGGAATTTCCATGATTCTCGGGCCGTCAGTCCAAAGAATGGCCGCCCTGACACGTTGATGTGAGAAAATGTGGCCGACGGCCAGCCGGTAGGCCGCGAGCTGCAGCAGGTAGGCCTCGGCAACCTGGGCCACATCCTTCGGCGGCGGGCGGTTGGTCTTGTAGTCGACGATCAGGATCGAATCCAGGTCGCGCACCAGCCGGTCGATCTTGCCGGCAAGCCGCAGTGCCGGCCCGCGCCCCGATGGATGGGGGACCTCGGCGACGATCGTCACCTCTGCACGCGCCTCGGGGCCGAACAGGGCTGTGAATGCCGGCTCACGCAGGATCGCCAGCGTCTCGGCCACGATGCCCTTGCGCACGGCGCCCGGCAGCTGCATGGCCCGGCCGGCGATGAAGGCTTCCGCGGCGGCGGCCCAGCGCTCCCTTGGCAGGGCCGGCAGATGCTCGAGCAGTGCGTGGGTGAGGGTGCCGCGCAGGAAGCGCGCATCCTCCGCCAGCACCGAGGGCGGCAGGATCGCCGGCTCGGCACGGTGGCCGGCAGACCGCTCCATCCGCTCCCCGTCCGCATCGCTCTCGAGCGGCGCGAGCCTCGAGGGAGCCAGCGGGACCGTGATCAGCGGCTCCGGCGGCGCGGGCCGTCTGGCCCAGTCCGGCAGCGGCGCGGAGCCTGCCGAGGCCGGCGCATGCATCTTGCCTGCCTCGTGCTTGGCGGTCTGCCCGCTGGCGATGCGCCACACGAGGCGTCCCTCGCCGATTGCCACCTGTTCCAGCCGGTCGGCTAGTCCTTCCTTGATGAGATTGTACCAGCAGTCCGCGGGCGGCGCGTTGGTGCCCTCGAACCCTGCCACGTAGAGCCGGTCGCGCGCGCGCGTCAGCGCCACGTAGAGCAGCCGGTTGCGCTCCTCCGCCTCCGACCTTGCGATCACCGCCTTCGCCTGCTGCACCGCCGCGAGGTCGCTGGTGCCCTTGACCGGCCACACGGACGGCGCCGGATCGCCGGCCTGCCCCTGTGCGGCGTCGAGCTTGAGGAGACTGACGGGCTGCCGCCCGGAGCGCGTCGAGCAGGTGTCGGGCAGGAACACGATCGGCGCCTCCAGGCCCTTGGCGCCGTGCACCGTCATGACCCGCACCTCGTCGAGCCCCTGCTCCATGTCGCGCTTGATGACCCGGGTGCCCTCGCGCAGCCAGGCCAGGAAGCCCTGCAGGGACGGCGCGGCCTTCTCGTCGTAGGCGATCGCCAGGTTGAGCAGCTCGTCCATGGCGTCGGCGGCCTCGGCGCCGAGGCGCTCCAGCATCCGGGCGCGCATGCCGTCCGCGTCCAGCAGGGCGGAGAAGAACTCGAACGGCGGCGCCAGATCGGCCCGCGCCCGCCAGCGCTTCAGGGTCTCGGCCGCGCAGGCAAAGCGCGGATCGCTGCCGCCGCGCGCGACCAGCGCCTGCCACAGCGACCCCTGCCGCTTCGGCGCCAGCGCCAGCAGGTCGTCGTCGTCGAAGCCGAACAGCGGCGACTTGAGTACGCTGGCAAGCGCCAGGTCGTCCTCGGGCAGGCAGAGAAAATCGCCGAGCGCCATCAGGTCCTGCACGGCGATCTGATCGGTCAGGATGAGCCGGTCGGCGCCCGCGACCTTGATGCCGCGCGCCTTGAGGGCGGAGATCATGGCAGGCGCGAACGGCGTGCGCTTGCGCACCAGCACCAGCACGTCGCCGGCCCGGATCGGGCGGTTCTCGGAGGCGAGCATCTCGCCGGACTTCAGCCAGCCATCGATGGTCTGGGCGATCCGCGCAGCCAGCCGCACCACCGGCGAGGATGCCGTTGCCTCGGCCAGCGGCGACCAGGGCTCGACCGGCGTGATGTCCTCCGCCTTCTCGGTCTCCCAGATCTCGATCAGCCCGGCGTGCCCGACGCGATGGGCGATATGCTGGATCGGCGTCGCCAGGGCAGTGAGTCCCGGCGTGCGCGCGCGGTCGGCGAACACCCCGTCGACCGCAGCCAGCAGCGGCTCGACGGAACGAAACGACAGGGTCAGCGGCACGCGGCGCAATTGCAGTCCCGCCCGCGACGCCTGCTGCTCGAACGCCTCGCCCATGCGCGCGAACATGGTGGGCGCGGCACCCTGGAAGCTGTAGATCGACTGCTTCTCGTCGCCGACGGCGAACAGGGTGCGCGCCACGTCCCGTGCGCTGCTGCCGGAGAAGAACTCCTCGGCAAGCGCGCGGATCACGGCCCACTGCGCCGGGCTCGTGTCCTGCGCCTCGTCGACCAGAATGTGGTCGAGGCCGCCGTCGAGCTTGTACAGCACCCAGTCCACCGCCTCCGACGAGCCGAGAAGGCCGGCGGCCCTGCCGACCAGGTCCTCGAAGTCGAGCGCGGCGTTGCGCGCCTTGGCGTCGCTGTAGCGGGCAAGCACATCGCTGCCCAGCCGCAGCAGAGCCATGGTTGCCTCGACGACCATCAGGCCTTTGTGCTCGCTGTGCAGGGCGACGAACCGCGTCTGTGCCTTCTGCGCCAGCTCGACGAGATTGCGAGCGGCATCCGCGACCTTCTTCGTCGCCAGGTCCTTGCGCGGCCCCTTGTCTGTCAGAAAGAAGTCGGCGAGCGCTTCGACGCGACGGCTGGGTGAGCCAGCAGCAATGGCCAGTTGCAGGCATTCGGCCTGGTTCTGGTCGCGCTTGCTGCCGCTGCGCAGCGCCGACGCGAGCATGGGCAAGAGCTCCTCGGCGAAGGTCTCCGACAGCTCCGAGAGGAGAGCCTCGCCGGTGATGCCGGGCCGGACGCCGAACGTCGCGCGCAGCCGCGCCTCGAGGGCGGCCAGCTCTTCCTCGTCGAGCGGGCGCAAGGCGCCGTCGCGATCGGCCAGGGCCTGCTGCAGGATGCCGTCGAAGCCCTCGTTGACCGCATAGGCGATGGCTCTCTCCAGCGCCGGCCACAGCGGGCTGCCGCTCCGGCCCGTCGCCTCCGCCAACATCTCGTCGGTCGCCTGCCGCAGCAGGACGTCGCGCTCGTGCTCATCGAGGATGACGAACCCCGGCGGCACGCCGGCCTCCAGCGGAAACCGCTGCAGCAGCCGCTCGCAGAAGGCGTGAATGGTCTGCACCTTGAGGCCGCCCGGGGTCTCGATGGCGATGGCGAACAGCTGCCGTGCCCACAGCAGCTCGGCCGGCGTAGGGGAGCGGTCGAGCAGCTGGGCGAGCTTGCCCTTCAGGCTCGCTTCGTCGGCGGTCACCCACTCCGCGAGCCGGGTGAACACCCGCTTCGACATCTCGGCGGCGGCAGCCTTCGTGTAGGTCAGCGCCAGGATGCGCTCGGGCGGCGTGCCGCCCAGCAGCAGCCGCAGCACGCGCATGGTCAGCACGTGGGTCTTGCCCGTGCCGGCGTTGGCGCTCACCCAGGCCGAGGCGCCGGGGTCGGCCGCTGCCGCCTGGCTGCGCTGCGTTTGCGCCAGACGCGCGTCGCGCTCCTTCTCGGCCTTGGAGGCGAAGAAGATGCCCATCTCAGGCCTCCTCGATCGTCTCGGCCGACCATTCGGCCACGCGGGCCAGATGGGCGTAGCCGTCGTAGCGATAGTCGAAGCGGGCTCGACGCAGCGCGCGATAGGGCATGGCCTCGTCGTCGAAGACGGTTATCAGGCGCATGAGGCCGTCGCGCGCCTCGCGTGCGAGGTGGTCGACGTCGGGCAGCGCGCAGTCCTGGCCGGGCGGCTCGCCGCCGGAAGCCGAGATGTAGCGCAGGCCCGTGACATTGCGCGAGGAGAGCCCCGAAAAGCCGCCCGCAATAGCGATGGCCGCTTCCAGCGGGAGCTGCGGCGCACGGCCCTGCTTGGCCTTGCCGGCAAGCGTTTCGACGTTGCCCGTCTTGTAGTCGGTGATGATGAGGCCGCCGTCGCCGACGTCGATGCGGTCGGCCCGGGCCTTGAGCGTGAAGGGGCCGGCGGGTCCGGGCAACACCATCGCCCCCTCCACTTCGGCGAGCGTTTGCTTCACGCCGGCGCGCCGCGCGCGCTCGGTGTCGGCGAACCATTCGGCGAAGCGGGCAAAGCGCGGCGTCCAGAAGGCCGCGACCCGCGGCGCGGCGGCAAGCTCCTCCAACCCCGCTTTGGCGAGGGCGACGAGCTCGGCGCGGATGTCTTCCGGCAGCTGATCCGGGAAGCGCTGCGCAAAGCGGCCTAGCGCGTCGTGCACGATCTGGCCGCGCAGTGCCGCGTCGGGCTGGCGGCCAAGCGCGGGCAGAACCTCGAGACCCAGGATGCGCTCGGCGAATACCGCGTAGGGGTTGGCGATCCATTTCTCGATCGTGGTGGCGCTGAGCTGGCGCGGGCGCAGGGCAAGCGCGGGTCTCGGCTCGGGTGCCTTCACGGGTCGCGCCGGGCCGGCCAGCGCGTTGCGCTCGCGTGCCCAGGCGAGCCACGGTTGGCCGGCCTGCGGCGCATGACCGACTCCCGCCAGCAGGGCCTGCAGCCTCAGCAGCCAGCGCGAGGGCACTGTCGGCACGCCATCGATCTTGGCGGCGCGCGTGAGGTAGACTTTGTCGACGCCGAGCAGCGAGCTGAAGATGTGTGCCGCGTCGCCGATGCGCTCCTCCGGTGCCGGCAAGCCCAACGCCTGCCGCATGGGCCGGTTGAGCCAGGGCCCGGGATCGGCGGCTTGCGGCCAGGTCGCCTCGTTGAGCGAGCCGAGGATCACTACGTCGGGGTGCTGCAGGCGCGAACTCGTAGGGCTCCCAGATGAAGATGCGCGGATGCGTGGGGACGCGCAGCCTGACCGTCACCTCCTCGGCGAGGCTGCGATAGAAGGCAGGATAGTCGGCCGCCCGCATGTCCGGCGCGCCCGTCTCCTCCGCAACGAGGGAGGTGAGGAACTTGGACGCGTCCTCGCCGGCGTCGTCCTGGAAGACGGATGCGCCGTCTGAACCCGCCTCGAGCTTGCCCAGCGCTTCGACGGTCGCGATATGAGCCTCGACGAGGATGCCCAGGCCCACCTTGGCCGAGGAGGCAAACAGCTCCTCCAACGGCGCGAACGCCTCGCCGAGACGGTGCAGCAGCTCTCGCGCGGCCTTCCAATCCTCCGGGCGGAGGCGGCGGACCCCGTGATGGCGACGTTTGCCGTCCCGCATGTCGGCCTGTGCCCGCTCCAGCGCCGCGACGACGCCGTCCAGCCCCTCGCCGAAGTAGGGCGTGCGGAAGGCGGCAAGCTCCAGCGTGCGCCACCCCCGGCGCCGCGCCTCGGCCGCCATGCCCAGCCGGCACAGCGGGTGCTTCAGCAGCGTCATCAGCGCGATCGGCTCTGCGCGCGTCGCGGCGGCCTCGATGACGAGATCGAGGAACGCACCGACGGGCGTCTTGCCGAGCGGCTGACCGGCCAAGTCCTCCACGCGCAGTCCCCAGGTCGCGAGCCGAGCGGCCACCCGGCGCGCCAGCTCACGGTCGGGCGACACGAGCGCCGCCGTCCTGCCGGGCGTCTCGACCGCCTCGCGCAGGATCAGCGCAACCGCCTCGGCCTCGTCCTCGGCGCCGGGCGCTTCCAGTACGGCGACGCCGGCCAGCGCCTGCGTCATCTCCCTGCTGCTGGCGCCGGTCCCGAACTTGGCCCCGAACTTGACCATGAACTGGTGCCAGCGCTCGGTCGTTCGCGCCGGCCGCATCGCCTCGCTCACCAGCGCCGCCCGGGCCTGCTGCGCCGCGTCGGGCGTGGGTCCCGGCAGCGGCAGCACGTCCTCGCGCCGCACGCCCAGCGCATCGAGCAGCTTCTTGAGGCCGAACTGCGGATGCTCGGGATGGTCAGGCCCGATCGCATTCCAGCTCTCCTCGTCGAGCGACTGGTCGAGGCCCGGCAGCACCAGGGCGCCGTTCGGCAGCCCGGCAACCACGCTGAGCAGCTCCGTCACCACCGGCGCGCTGCTCATGACGCCGGCAACGATCACGGGCGCGCCAGGGCGCGCGTCGCGCAATCGCCGTGCCTGCGCCAGCACCAGCTGCTTGTCATGCTGCATCTTCGAGACCAGCCGGTGCTCTGCGAGGTGCGCCGGCCAATGCTGGGTCACGATCGTCAAGAACCGGAGCGTCCGTTCCCAGTGGTCCGCGAACGTCTCGGGCACCAGCGACTGCATGCGCGCGGGATCGACGTCCTCGATCTCCATGGCGTCCATCAGCCGGGCGAGCTCGCGCGCGAGCTTGGCCGCCTGCGCCGGGGTGCGCGTCCCGCCCTCCGCCTCGGACCAGCGAATGATGAGGCTGGCGAGTGCGAGCTGACGCCCCATGTCGCCGATTGCCGGCCGCAGCTCGCCCGTGGCGTCGGTGGCGAAGTCGTCCACGCTCGCCAGCGCGCCCAGGTCCTCTTCCGAGCCGCCGATGATGGGCTTGATCCTGGGCAGCAGCACCGCTGCGCCGCCCGCGGCCTGGAGGAACGCCTCCTGCAGCGCGCGCGTGGCGCGTCGGGTCGGCAGCATGAGTGTGGTGTCGGCGAGCTGCAGCGGGCCGGGCCGCGCGCCGCCCGGAACTGGCAGCTCGCCCGTCAGCAACGCCTCGGCGAGCGCCCTCAGAAACGGCCGGCCGGGAGGGACGGTGTAGATGCGGCGGGCGTGTGCCAAGGCGTTGGCCCCCTTTCGCGCTCAGACCGGCTGTGCGCCGCTCAGGCGCTGCTCGGCTTCCGATAGCGCGGCGGGCGTTCCGACATGCATCCACACGCCGTCCATGCGCACGCCGTAGGCCCGGCCGGCGGCGATCGCCCGGCTCCACACCCGGTTGAGCGAGAAGGCGCCTTCCGGGGTGTCGTCGAGGAGGCGAGGATGGGCGATCGACACACCGGTGAAGGCGAACGGAACGATCTCCTGCTCGACGCGCTTGCGGCGAATGCGCCCGTCGCTCTCGAGCGCGAAATCGCCGCGACCCTGGTAGCCGTGGCTCGTAGAGGAGAGCGCCAGCAGCAGCAGGCAGTCCATGGCGCCGTCGTCCCAGGCGGCCGCCAGCCGCGCCAGGCTGGAGCCGACGCCCTCGACCCAGACCGAGTCGGCGTTGTGGATCAGGAAGGCACCCGATCCGAGCAGCGGCAGCGCCTTCTTCACGCCGCCGCCGGTGTCGAGCAGGGCCGAGCGCTCGTCGGAGATCTGGATGCGCGGCGCGCGGCGCGCCGCCAGGTGCCGTTCGATCTGATCGGCCTTGTGGTGCACGTTGACGACGGCGCGCCCGATGCCGGATGCAGCGATGCGGTCGAGCACGTGGTCGATCAGTGCCTTGCCCTGCAGCTGCACCAGCGGCTTGGGCAGACCGTTGGTGGCGGGCGAGGCCATGCGCGTGCCGAGGCCGGCGCACAGAACCATCGCCGTGTTCAGCGTAACGGCCATCCCCGCGACCCCTTCCCCGTTCTCAGCCCGGCAGCTTCCCGCTTCGCAACTCTATCGGGAAATGCCGATCGTACCACGCTGCCAGCTCGCCGAGCGCCGGCGCCCGAAGGTTGCGCTCGAGATATCCCCAGGTGCGCGGAATATTCTGGATGTACTGCGGCTTGCCGTCCCGCCTCAGCAGGCGCAGCCAAAGCCCGAGCAGGCGTGTGTTGCGCTGGGCGCCGAAGTCGGCATAGGCAGCCGCGAACGCGATACGATCGAAGGCCGGCTCGCGGGCCGCGACCTCGGCGCAGTAGTAGTCGAGCAGCTCGCCTTCCAGATCCGGCGGCACGGTGGTGCGCGCGTCCTGCAGCAGCGATACCAGATCGAAGGCCGCGTGCTCGTTGAGAGCGTCCTGGAAGTCGATGATGCCGACCCTGGCAATGCCCTCGCGCTCCGGCACCCAGATCAGGTTGGGCGAGTGATAGTCGCGCAGAAACCAGCCGCCCGGCAGCGCCAGCAGGCGGTCGAGCACGGGCGTCCACAACGCCGCGAACTCTGCGCGCACACCCTGCGGCGCCGGCGCGCCCTTGAGGCCTGGCCAGTACCAGTCCAGCAGCAGCTCCGTCTCGATTTCGAAGGCAGCACGGTCGCGTCGCGGCAGCACGCAGCTGCTGCCGTCCGGAAGCGGCAGGTCAGACGGCACCGGCACGCCGCGCAGCCGGATCAGCACATCGACGGCCGCTCGCCACAGCTCGGCCTGCGGTGCCCCGGCCGCGATCTCGGCGGTGAACGTCCGATTGCCGAGGTCCTCGATCAGCAGCAAGCCCTTGTCGAGATCGGACGCCTCGATCGCAGGCGCGCTCAAGCCGGCGTTCCTCAGCACGGCGCCGATGGCGACGAACGGGCGCACCATGTTCTCGGCGAGGCGGGCGATGCGGCTGTAGGACAGCCCGTCGCGGATCGGCGGGCCATCGGGCTGGATCGGCGCATCCATCAGCAGCACCGTGCCGCCATCGTCGCCCTGCAGGCGTGCGTAGCCGCGCGTCGAGGCGTCGCCCTGCAGATAGGCGATCCGGGCCCCGCGCCAGCGCACCTGGTCTTCGAGGAAGGCCAGCAGCTCGTCGATGCGCGCAACGTTGGCGCCGGCGCTGCCGAGGCCGCGCACCGTGATGCGCCGCGTTGCTGCATCGGCGGTCTCGGCGAGCGCGATCTCGATGCGGCGTCCGGGCAGCAGCCCCGGCGCGCGCTCGGGCCATTCGACGATCGCCGCGCCGCTCGCGATCGCCTCGTCGAAGCCCACCTCGCGCGCTTCCTCGGCGGAGGCGAGGCGGTAGAAGTCGAAGTGCGTAACGATGAGCCGCGGCGTCTCGTAGACCTGGCTCAGCGAGAAGGTCGGGCTCGGCACCTCGGCGGCAGGATCGCCCAGCAGGGCGGCGATCAGCGCGCGCGCCAGCGTGGTCTTGCCGGCACCTACCTCGCCCTGCAGAGCGATGACGTCGCCGCGTCGGACCTTCAGCGCCAGCAGGTCGGCCAGCCGGACGACGCCGGCTTCATCGAGGTCGCGCGTCCACTGCGCGTTCATGCACGGGCGGCCTCGGGTGCCGACTCCTGGTGCACGCCGTGCTCGGGAAAGCGCACGATGACACGCGTACCATGGCCGGGCTCGGACTCGAGCGACATGGCGCCCCCGTGCAGCTCGACCAGGCTCTTGACGATCGCCAGCCCGAGGCCGGCGCCACGGTGCTTGGAGCCCTGGCTGCGGCTCTCGAACCGCTCGAACACGCGCTGCTGCTGGTCCTTGGGAATGCCCACGCCCCTGTCCTCGACCGTGAACGCCATCATGCCGGCCTCGCGCCGCACAGTCACGATGATGGTGTCGGACGGCTTGGAGAACCCGATGGCATTGGCGAGCAGATTGTACAGCACCTGCCGGACCCGCGCCTCGTCGGCGATGAATTCGACCGCATCCTCGGCAATGCGGATGTCGAGATTGAGGCGAGCGCGGCCGGCGCGGTCGCGCACGCCGAGCACGGCGGTATCGACCACGTCGGTGACCTTGACCGGGGCCAGCTTCAGCTCGAGTGCGCCGGCGTCGATGGTGGCGAGATCGAGGATGTCGTTGATGATGGCAAGCAGCGTGCGCGAGGAGGCGGAGATGTCGTTCAGGTATTCGCGCTGCTTGCTGTTCAACTCGCCCGTGCGCGGGCTCGACAGCAGCTCGCTGAAGCCGATGATGTTGGTGAGCGGCGTCCTCAGCTCGTAGGAGACGTGGCTGATGAACTGGCTCTTGAGCCGGTCGGCCGCCACCAGGGCCTCGTTGCGCTCGATCAGGGTCTGCTCGTAGCGCTTGCTGTCGGTCACGTCGACGAAGGTGATGAGCGTGGCACCGTCGGGCAGCGGGGAGACGGCGAAGTCGATGACGCTCTGGTCGGGGCGCAGCATCTGTCCCGCCACCTGCTGGCGCCGGTCGGAGATGCCGGTGACGGCCCGGCTGATGCGCGCCCACGTGGCCATGTCGTCGTAAAGGTTGCTGGCGAGCGTGATGATCTTGTCGATATGCGGCCCTTCGTTCAGGGCACTGCGCGGCAGGCGCCATATCTGCAGCACGGCCGAGTTGAACAGCTTCAGGCGTCCGTCCGTGGCAAACACGGCGACGCCCTCCTTGAGGCTGTCGAGGGTCTCGCGCTGCACGTCGATCAGCGCATTGTAGCGGCTCTCGAGCGCGAAGCGCTCGGTGGCGTCGTCGTAGAGGTAGGTGAGGCCGCCGTCGGGGCGCTGCGCCGAGACCACGTGGATGGTGCGGCCGTCGAGCAGGTGCCACCAGTCCTCGTATTCCGTGCCGGTCTTGTAGCCGGCCAGGATCTTGGCCTTCCAGTCGCGGTAGTTCAGCACCTCGGGCAGCCGCGACAGCTCGCGCAGGCGGTCGAGCAGCTCGCCGTCGGACGGCTTGGTGGCGAGCCAGTCGGCGTCGAGCTGCCACAGCGCGCGGTAGGCCTCGTTGAAGAACGTCAGCCGCTGGTCGGGCCCGAAGATCGCGACACCGGTGGCGACGCGGTCGAGCGTGCGCTCGTAGGCGGCGACATGGCGCACCAGCTCGCCCTGCGCCGTCTCCAGCGCGGCGACGTCGATGGCCGCGCCGACACTGGCGCCCTCGAGCGGGATGACCACCACGTCGTGGGCCTTGCGCGCTCCGCCGCTGATGATGTGCACGCGCTCGCGATAGGGGATGCCCTTGGCCAGCGCCGCTCCGACGGCCTCGCGCTGGCGCATCTCGAGCAGCTCGATCTGGCGCTCGCGCACTTCCGTCTCGCTGCCGGCCTCCACGGCTTTGACGTACGCCTCGTTGACCCATTGCAGGCGGCCGTCGGCACCGCACAGCCAAGCCGGCATCGGGAGCGCGTCGAGCAGGGTCCGCCCAGCAAGGGTGTCGCGCACGAGCTGGCGGTGCTGGTCGAGGATCCTGGCGAGGTCGCGCTTGCGCCCGGCGACGTCGCGCAGCCGCAGGATGGCCCGCCCGCCCGCCGCTCGCCCGTCCGCCTCGACATGGCCGCCGGCTACCGTCTTGAGCAGCGAGGTGAACGGCCGGCCGTCGGCGAACAGGGCGTCGAGGCCTTTCTTCAGCTCCTGGGCGGAGGCGAGATCGAGCCATTGGCCGAACTTGAGCAGCTCGGCGTCCTGCTGCGGCAGGCCCGGGATTGCCATCAGCGTGTGCGCCATCACCCGCACGCCCTGGCCCTGCTCCCAGAACACCAGCACCTGCGGCTCGGCCTTGATGATGGCCTCGGCGGTCAGCAGGTTCTTGCGCAGCTCCGCCGTCTCCTGCGCGCTGCTCTCGCCGGCCCCGCGCCGTGGCCGCACGAGGCGGTATGCGGTGAGCCCGGCGAGGCCCGCGGCGCCCATCGCCAGCACGACCAGCAGCATGGCTCTCGATGCGCCCGACAGCGGCATGGTCCCATTGTCGACGATGGCGACGACGAGCGCCGCCACGACCAGGGAGCTCAGCAGCAAGAGCAGGGCGACCTCGCCCCGCAACCTGACGTGCTTGCCGTTCGTGCTTGTCAACCGCATCGGGTCCGATCGATTGGGCCGACACGCAAAAGCGCCTACGCGAGACACAAAGCCTCGAGCGCGAAGACCGTCGTTAACGAATCATTAACGATTATGCGGAGCCTGGCGGCGCATAGCCAGAGCGCCGAGGGCACAGTCGCGGCCCGTCTCCGCCCCCATGAGACGCGCCCAAAGCGTTGCGCGAGCCGCAGCGGGGGCCGCGACTCGCGCAATAACGTCAGCAACTCGACTCGGCGCTACTTCAGGTAGGGGCAGAGACGACGCTCGCCGCCGTAGGTGGTGTAGAGCCCCGTATTCCACTCGAACGAGCGGAAGTTCTGGGCGCAGACCGCCCGGGGATCGCCCGAATACGCCGACGGGTAGTAGTACGGGCCGTCGTAGGCATAGTCGTCGTAGTAGTAGCCGCGCCGCGGCCGATAGGCCTCGTTGGCAATGATGCTGCCGATCACCACGCCGGCGCCGAGACCGAGCCAGGGCCCCGGTCCCCACCCGCGACGGTAGCCATAGCCACCCCTGTAGGGATAGCGGCGGCCACCCCACCACTGCACATTGGTGACCGCGCTTGTATCGGCCTTGACCGCGATCGCAGCCGCGGTCATCGGCGCCGTGGGTGCGGCTTCAGCCGGTGTGAACGCGAACGCACACGCCAACGCCCCTATGGGCAACAGCTTCTTCCATGTCGACATGAGCACACTCCGTTTTGCTGGGAGCACTTTTTTCCTGGCAACTTCCCCCGGTACCCGGATCCTGGAGGTGCAAGGAGCACCTGGCGTGGGAACGTCGCGATGGTGAACGCTCCGTCGCCTATTTCGATCCGCTTATCCGAGGCCTATGGCGAAGGTTCGGCCGAGCTGGGGCAGGGCCGCGGCGAGGCACTTCTTTCCATGCGGCATTCCATACACGTGCCCGTGGTTGATGTGCCCGGCGGCGCATGGTATGCGCGGGGCTGAAGGGGATGCCGCCAGCATCGTGCGCAGGCGCTTTTTGATTGGCCCGGCTGACGCGATGCAGACGGGCTTTCCCCATTTGTTCCTGGGCGAGAGCAATCACGTGGCGAGCGACGATCCCATGATGGCGAGCATGGCGGGACGCTATGCCGTCGCGCTGTTCGAGCTTGCCAAGGACCAGCAGCAACTCGAGCAGGTGGAGCGCGATCTTGCCACCTTCCGGGCGATGCTCGACGGCAGCGCGGACATGCGCCGCCTTGTGCTCAGCCCGGTGATAAGCGCGGACGATCAAGCCAAGGCGCTGGCCTCGATCCTGCAGATGGCCGGCGTCTCGGGCCTCACGGCCAACTTCCTCAAGCTGATCGCCCGCAACAGGCGACTGTTCGCGGCCTCGGATATGATGAAGTCGTTCCGGGCGCTTCTCGCCCGCGAGCGTGGCGAGGTCAGCGCCGACGTGGCCTCCGCGCACCCGCTTACGGAGGCGCAGCTGCAACAACTCTCCGACACGTTGCGCGCGTCGATCGGCAAGAACGTTCGCATCGATACGCGCGTCGATCCCAACCTGCTGGGCGGCTTGGTCGTGAAAATCGGCAGCCGGATGATCGACAGCTCGCTGCGTACCAAGCTCAACAATCTGAAAGTCGTCATGAAAGGTATCGGTTGATGGACATCCGCGCCTCAGAGATCTCCGCGATCCTGAAAGAGCAGATCAAGAACTTCGGCAAGGAGGCCGAGGTCTCCGAAATCGGCCAGGTGCTGTCGGTGGGTGACGGCATCGCCCGCGTCTACGGCCTCGACAAGGTGCAGGCCGGCGAGACGGTGGAGTTTCCCGGCGGCATCCGCGGCATGGCGCTGAACCTGGAG
This sequence comes from uncultured Alphaproteobacteria bacterium, assembly GCA_963774165.1. Classification (GTDB taxonomy): domain Bacteria; phylum Pseudomonadota; class Alphaproteobacteria; order Rhizobiales; family Hyphomicrobiaceae; genus AWTP1-13. Next base: position 165,136 of record CAVZEC010000014.1, read on the forward strand.
GCCGACAACGTCGGCATCGTGATCTTCGGCGACGACCGCAGCATCAAGGAAGGCGACACCGTCAAGCGGACGGGCGCCATCGTCGAGGTGCCGATCGGCAAGGGCTTGCTCGGCCGCGTGGTGGACGCGCTCGGCAACCCCATCGACGGCAAGGGCCCGATCAAGGCCGACGCGCGCAAGCGCGTCGACATCAAGGCCCCCGGCATCATCCCCCGCAAGTCGGTGCACGAGCCGATGGCTACGGGCCTCAAGGCCATCGACGCACTGATCCCGATCGGCCGCGGCCAGCGCGAGCTGATCATCGGCGACCGCCAGACCGGCAAGACCGCCGTCGCCCTCGACACCATCCTCAACCAGAAGCCCCTCAACCAGGGCACCGACGAGAGCCAGAAGCTCTATTGCGTGTATGTGGCCGTCGGCCAGAAGCGCTCGACGGTTGCCCAGTTCGTCAAATCGCTGGAGGAGAACGGCGCGCTCGACTACTCCATCATCGTCGCCGCCACCGCGTCCGACCCCGCGCCGATGCAGTACCTGGCGCCGTTCGCCGGCTGCACCATGGGCGAGTACTTCCGCGACAACGGCATGCACGCCGTGATCATCTACGACGACCTTTCCAAGCAGGCCGTCGCCTACCGCCAGATGTCCCTGCTGCTGCGCCGCCCGCCGGGCCGCGAGGCCTACCCGGGTGACGTCTTCTACCTGCACTCGCGGCTGCTCGAGCGTGCCGCCAAGATGGGCGACGCCGCCGGCAAGGGCTCGCTCACCGCGCTGCCCATCATCGAGACCCAGGCCAACGACGTTTCGGCCTACATCCCCACCAACGTCATCTCCATCACCGACGGCCAGATCTTCCTCGAGACGGATCTGTTCTACCAGGGCATCCGTCCCGCCGTGAACGTCGGCCTGTCGGTGTCGCGCGTGGGCTCCGCGGCCCAGACCAAGGCCATGAAGAAGGTTGCCGGCCGCATCAAGGGCGAGCTGGCGCAGTACCGCGAGATGGCTGCGTTCGCGCAGTTCGGCTCCGATCTCGACTCCACCACCCAGCGCCTGCTCAACCGCGGCGCGCGCCTGACCGAGCTGTTGAAGCAGGCCCAGTTCTCTCCGTTGAAGATGGAGGAGCAGGTCTGCGTCATCTACGCCGGCGTGAACGGCTATTGCGATCCGATGCCGCTCGACAAGGTCAAGCCCTTCGAGGAGGCCCTGCTGCTCGATCTGCGCAGCCATAATACCGGCATCCTCGACGATATCCGCGACAGCAAGGATCTGTCCGACGGCACCGCCGCCAAGCTCAAGGGCGTGGTGGAGCAAGTCGCCAAGCAGTTCGCCTGAAGACTCCTCCGGGCGGAGTAGACCCTCCGCTCGTCACAAACCGCAAGGGTGCCGATGGCCTCCCTCAAAGACATGCGCAACCGCATCGCCTCCGTGAAGGCGACGCGCAAGATTACCAAGGCCATGCAGATGGTGGCGGCCGCCAAGCTGCGCCGCGCGCAGGAGGCGGCGACGGCGGCACGGCCCTATGCCGAGCGCATGGCGCGCGTGCTGGCAAACGTCAACGCCAGCGTCTCCAACCGCTCCGGCGCCTCGCCGCTGCTGGTCGGCACCGGCAAGGATCAGGTCCACCTGCTGGTGGTGATGACGGCCGAGCGCGGCCTGTGCGGCGGCTTCAACTCCAACATCGCCCGGCTCGCGCGCGGCGATGCGGTGCGGCTGGCGGCGGCCGGCAAGACGGTCAAGATCCTGGCCGTCGGCCGCAAGGGGTCGGATGCACTGCGTCGCGACTGGAGCCGCAATATCGTCGACCGCGTCGACCTCAAGGGCGTGAAGCAGCTGAGCTTCCCCAACGCGCAGGCCATCGCCGACAAGGTCTTCGCCCTGTTCCAAGCCGGCGAGTTCGACGTCTGCACGCTCTACTTCTCCGAGTTCAAGTCGGTGATCGCGCAGAAGCCGACCGCGCTCCAGCTGATCCCCGCGCACATGCCCACCCAGTCGGGCAAGGAGCCGGCGCGATCGCAGGCCGTCTACGAGTACGAGCCGAGCGAGGAGGAGATTCTCGGTCCGCTGATCGCGCGCAACATCACGACGCAGATCTTCCGCGGCTTGCTCGAGAACGCCGCCAGCGAGCAGGGCGCGCGCATGTCGGCGATGGACAACGCCACCCGCAACGCCGGCGACATGATCAACAAGCTCACCATCCGCTACAATCGCCAGCGCCAGGCCAACATCACCAAGGAGCTGATCGAGATCATCTCCGGCGCCGAGGCGCTCTAGGAACTGTGTCATGCCGGGGCTTGTCCCCGGCGTCCATCCAACCGCACGCTCCGGCGTTCGAGGATGGCTGGATCCGGGGCACTAGGCCCGGGATGACAACGCAACGAAGGACGAGGACGCAGGAAGAGACCATGGCCACCAACAAAGTCGGTAAGATTCGCCAAGTGATGGGTGCCGTCATCGACGTGCAGTTCGACGGGCATCTCCCCGAGATCCTGAACGCCCTGGAGACCACCAACCAGGGCGGGCGCCTGGTGCTCGAGGTCGCCCAGCATCTGGGCGAGAACACCGTGCGAACGGTGGCGATGGACTCCTCGGAAGGCCTGGTGCGCGGCCAGGAGGTGACCGACACCGGCCAACCGATCTCGGTCCCCGTCGGAGACGAGACGCTCGGGCGCATCATGAACGTCATCGGCGAGCCGGTCGACGAGGCGGGGCCGATCCCGACCCAGACCAGGCGCGCGATCCACCAGCCCGCCCCGTCCTTCGCCGACCAGTCGACGGAAGCGCAGATGCTGGTCACGGGCATCAAGGTCGTGGACCTGCTCGCCCCCTACGCCAAGGGCGGCAAGATCGGCCTGTTCGGCGGCGCCGGCGTCGGCAAGACGGTGCTGATCATGGAGCTGATCAACAACGTCGCCAAGGCGCACGGCGGCTACTCGGTGTTCGCCGGCGTCGGCGAGCGCACGCGCGAGGGCAACGACCTCTATCACGAGATGATCGAGTCCAAGGTCAACATGGACCCGAAGGAGCACGGCGGCTCCACCAAGGGCTCCAAATGCGCGCTGGTCTACGGCCAGATGAACGAGCCGCCCGGCGCGCGCGCGCGCGTCGGCCTGTCCGGCCTCACGGTCGCCGAGCACTTCCGCGACCAGGGCCAGGACGTGCTGTTCTTCGTCGACAACATCTTCCGCTTCACGCAGGCGGGCTCTGAGGTGTCGGCGCTGCTGGGCCGCATCCCGTCGGCGGTCGGCTATCAGCCGACACTTGCCACCGACATGGGCGCGCTGCAGGAGCGCATCACCACGACGCAGAAGGGCTCGATCACCTCGGTGCAGGCGATCTACGTCCCCGCCGACGACCTGACCGACCCGGCGCCTGCGACCTCCTTCGCGCATCTCGATGCCACGACCGTGCTCGACCGCGACATCGCAGCCAAGGGCATCTATCCGGCGGTGGATCCGCTGGGCTCGACGTCGCGCATTCTCGAGCCGCGCGTCGTCGGCGAGGAGCACTACCGGGTCGCGCGCCAGGTGCAGCAGGTCCTCCAGCGCTACAAGTCGCTGCAGGACATCATCGCCATCCTGGGCATGGACGAGCTCTCCGAGGACGACAAGGTGGCCGTCGCGCGCGCGCGCAAGATCGAGCGCTTCCTGTCGCAGCCGTTCCACGTGGCGGAGGTGTTCACGGGATCGCCCGGCAAGCTCGTGGCGATCGAGGACACGATCAAGGGCTTCAAGGGACTGTGCGCCGGCGACTACGACCATCTGCCGGAGCAGGCGTTCTACATGGTCGGCACCATTGACGAGGCCGTCGCCAAAGCCGAGAAGCTGGCCGAGGCGGCATAACAAAAGGGAGAAAGAGGGCATGTCGGCAGATGGCACGGGCAAGTTCGGCGGTTGCTGCGAAGTTCTCAAGGATGTGCTGGAGAGCGATGAGTTCGAGCCGCTGATCGCCGAGGACGACGACGGCATCCTCTACATGTCGATCGGCATGGTGGACCCCGAGAAGGAGGACGACCCCAACATGGTCGACCATCCGGTGTTCTTCTGCCCGTTCTGCGGCACCAAGCTGCAGACGCCGGAGGCGGTCGACGCCAAGGCCAAGTCCTGAGCGCAGTGCGGGAGCGGGCGGAGTAGATGGCAGGCACGTTCAAGTTCGAGCTGGTGACGCCCGAGCGCATGGCGCTCTCGGAGGACGTGGGCCAGGTGGTGGTGCCCGGCGTCGAGGGCGATTTCACGGTGCTGGCCGGGCACGCGCCCGTCATCTCGGTGCTGCGGCCGGGCATCATCGACGTGACGCTCCCGGATGCCAGCAAGACGCGCATCTACGTCAGGGGCGGCTTCGCCGAGATCGACGGCGCCCATCTCACGGTGCTGGCGGAGCGCGCGATCGACGTCGACGCGATGGACGCGGCGACAATCGCCGCCGAGCTCGAGAAGGCGGAGGCGGACCTCGCCTCCGCCACCGACGACGCCGGCCGATTGGCCGCGGCCTCCGCCGTCGAGCGCCTGCGCGCGATGGGGCGCTAGGCTCTAACTTTGAAGAGCCCGCCGTCTACTCGGCGTTCCCAGGGAGTCAGGGTCGGGTTTGTCCCTGCTGCTCCACTTGGACGGTGCGGCTGCTGGCCCAGAATCTGTGAATGCGCCGGATTACCAGCAGGCCCATGATCAACTGGAATGCCACCAGGATCCAAAACGAGACGAGCGCCACCTTCGCCGGATCGAGAGACTTCCGACCGACGTAGTAGAAGACGACTGGAACGTAGAGCACTGCCTGTTCCGCGAAGACCTGCACCACATCGCTCAATGCCTTAGGATCGGCCGCCAGCCGCGGCCGAAAGCTGGTTTGCAGCGATGCGAAGACGCAGATCAGGTAGACGGTCCAGACGATGAGCCATGAGATGGCACCGCGGACCCGCCTCATGAAGCTGCGCTGATACCCGTTCTCGACGAGATGACGCTTGACGATTATTCCGTAGAGGAACTCATTGAGGCTCGAATTTCTGAAGCGTGGACTCCACGTAAGCAGTGCGTTGCGCAACGTCTCAACGTCCAAAATCAATAGAGTGGTAAGCACGAAGTAGGTCACGCAATAGAAGCTTGCGATCGTCAGCCAAGTCGTCCAATCGCCGATCCCAGTCACACCCGCCACAACCTCGAGCGGGGCGCTGACTATTGGGTATCCGAAAATCTCGATCGGAAAGGCCAAGCCTACTGCACTCGCAATCACAAAGAGAGCAATGGCCACGAGGTACGCGGCCTGGTTGATGGCGCCCTTGAGGTTCTGATACAGCGTTAGTAGCCATTCCTTCCGCGCAACGTAGCGTGGGCGCCCAATCTTGCCGACGCGCTCGGATGGTTCCTCCGCCAGCGCTGAGTCCCGGTACATCAATCCCGTCTTGTTGTAGGAGATGCGCCCGTCGCGGTTCCAGATCTTGAGGTCGACGTCGAACAGATCGGTGCCGAATTGTATGGGCAGATGAGCGCGATGGCGTGCGCGCCAAAACGATCCACGCGGTTCGAAGTGGACGCGCACCTCCAACGTCGGCGTGTCGGCAACGAAGCGCCACATCGCGCCGTAGACACCCCAAATCTGCTTTTCTTCAGACCGATCCGCGAAGCGGAGCTCTGCTACCCTGCGCGGGATGTTGTGAAAACCCGAAGGCTTCCCGGTGCGGGCGAAGCCGCAATAGAATCGCGCATAGTCCAATCGGTCCGCATCATCGCGCAGGCTCAAGCCAAGCCAACGCTTAGCGAGGAGAATGTCGCCCTCTCCTCCCGTCAGCGGAATGAGGACCTCGTCATCGTCTACGACTCGGAAAAGGAAATAGAAGCTTGCTGGCGAGTCGAGTACCTTTGTTTTGCGTGCGTTCTTGTAGGAAGATCCTGCCGGAAGAACCAGCTGGCAAAGCAGAGCCGCGCCGTAGAATGGCGCGGGCTCTCCCGTTAGCCGGTAAGCCCCCTCGAGCGTGAACTGGCAGTTGTGCTTGAGATGCGAGACGATGACGCCTTGCAACTCTTCAGGGATCTCCCCCGCAATTTCCCACACGCGCGTCCCCCGTGGCAGGCGCAACCTTCGTGCGCGCAGCGAGAGGAAGCGTAATCCAACATTTCGTATGAATCAAATCGAGGCGCTTTTCCGGACATCCGCGATCGCAGCCGCGCTGGACGCCCTACCCCACGAATCGGCGGAATTCGCGCACTACGTCGCGGTAGACCTGCCGCTTGAAGGGGACGGTGAGGCTCGGCAGCTCGGACACGTTGGCCCAGCGCCAGTCTTCGAACTCGGCCTTGTGGCCGCCGCGCGCGGCGATATCGATCTCCGAGTCGCGCCCGGTGAAGCGCATGGCGAACCACTTCTGCCTCTGGCCGCGATAGCGGCCCTTGAGAGCGACGCCGAGGAGCTCGTCGGGCAGGTCGTAGCTGAGCCAGCCCGGGGCCTCCGCCAGCAGCTCGATGCTGGTCACGCCCGTCTCTTCCTCGAGCTCGCGCAGCGCCGCCGCCTGCTCGGCCTCGCCGGACGTGATCCCGCCCTGCGGCATCTGCCAGATGTAGCCCGATCCGCCTGCCGCCCACTTCGGCCGCCTTCGCCCCACCCACACGCGACCGTCGCGGTTGATCAGCATGATCCCGACGCAGGGACGATAGGGCAGGTCGAGCGGTCTCGTGGCGAGCATTGCGATGAGGCACCCCCGTGCGAAAATGCAGACAGCACCGATAGTTCAGTGATTTGCCCGATTTGTCACGACAAACCGTTCCCGCAGCCGCGAGATTGCGGCCGGGCGGTTAAGGCCGGCGCTGCGGCCGGGCGAGGGCGGCGAAGTCGCGCACCACCTGCTCGTAGACGGCGCGCTTGAAGGGCACGATCAGCGCCACCAGCTCATCGATGCGGGCCCAGCGCCATCGATCGAATTCCTGGTCGTGCCCGGGGCGAACCAGCGCGACCTCCTCGTCGGCACCCGTGAAGCGCGCCGCGAACCACTTCTGCGTCTGGCCGCGATACCGTCCGCCCCAGGCCTTCGGCCTCAGCTCGGCCGGCAGGTCGTAGGTGTACCAGCCGGGGCTCTCGGCGATGATCTCGACCGAGCGGATGCCGGTCTCCTCCTCGAGCTCGCGCAGCGCCGCCTTCGCCGGGTCCTCACTGGCATCGATGCCGCCCTGCGGCATCTGCCACCACGCGCCCGGCCCCTCCGGCTCGGCAGGCGCGTCGGGGCGCCGGCCGATCCACACCAGTCCGTCGCGGTTCAGCACCATGATGCCGACGCAGGGGCGGTAGGCGTGGGACTGGTCGGGGTTCTGGCTCATGCGTTACCTGGGGAGTCGCTGGGGAAACGCCCTTCCGCGCGCGATCCCTGCAGATGCGCGAACTCGCGGACGACCTCGGTATAGACTGCGCGCTTGAACGGCGCCACCAGCGACGGCAGCTCCCGCATCGGCAGCCAGCGCCATTGGGTGAACTCGGGCGCAATGCCGGGCTTGGCGCCAATATCGACTTCCTCGTCCTTGCCGGTGAACCGGACCGCGATCCATCTCTGCGTTTGGCCGCGATAGACCAGCGCCCGCTGGAGGCCGACGTGCTCGGGTGGGAAGTCGTAGCTGCGCCAGTCGCGCGACACGGCCAGCGGCGTCACGCTGCGGATGCCGGTCTCTTCCTCGAGCTCGCGCAATGCGGCCTTGGCGGGGTCCTCGCTGGCGTCGATGCCGCCCTGCGGCATCTGCCACCAGCGATCCTGGCCCTCGGGGTCGCGCCGCGACCTGCTGATGCGGTGGCCCGCCCACACCAGGCCGTCGCGGTTCAGCACCATGATGCCGACGCAGGGTCGATAGAGCGGCTCGACGGGCCTCTCGGCGGGCTGGGCTTCGCTGGTCGGCAACGGCCGGCCTCCCAAGATGCTTCGGGCGCCACGAGGGCGCCCGAAGCCAAACCATCGATGTCACCCCGGCGCACCTTATCGCCGGGCAATCTGCGCTACTTCTTCTGCGCGGGGACCGGGGCAGGTGCGGGGGCCGGATCGGTCTTCGGCGCCTCGGCCTTCTGCGTCGGCGGCAGCGGCTCGCCGCGCAGCATCTTCAGCGCGTACTGCAACTGCGCGTCCTTCTCGGGCTCCTTCGGCACATAGTTCGAAGAACCCCCGCCTTCACCCTTGCCGTCCTTGGTTTCGCCCTTCAGGTGGCCCCGGAGGCTCGCCTCGCTCGGCATGCGGTTGGTGGCCTTGGACTGCAGCTCCGGCGGCAGCTCCTGCTCGACCAGCACGTCCGGCTCGATGCCCTTGGCCTGGATGGAGCGGCCGGAGGGTGTGTAGTAGCGCGCCGTGGTGAGGCGGATGGCACCGTTGCTGGCACCGCCGCCGAGCGGGATGATGGTCTGCACGGAGCCCTTGCCGAACGAGCGCGTGCCGATGATGGTGGCCCGCTTGTGGTCCTGCAGGGCGCCGGCCACGATCTCGGAGGCCGACGCCGATCCGCCGTTGATCAGCACGATCACCTGCTTGCCGTCGGCGAGATCGCCGGGGCGTGCATTGGCCCGCTGCGTCTCCTCCAGGCCGCGGCCCTTGGTCAGCACGATCGCGCCCTTGTCGAGGAAATCGTCGGACACCGCGATCGCCTGGTCGAGCAGTCCGCCGGGATTGCCGCGCAGGTCGATCACGTAGCCCCTGAGGTTCTTGATCGACTTCTTCAAGGCGTCGACCTGCTTCACCAGGTTGGCGTGCGTCTGCTCGTTGAAGGTGGAGATCTTGACGTAGATCACGTCGCCTTCCGCCCGCGACTTCACCGCGTTGATGCGGATCACGTCGCGCACGATCTTGACGTCGAAGGGATCGTCCTTGCCCTTGCGCACGATGGTGAGCGTGATCGGCGTATTGACCGGGCCGCGCATCTTGTCGACCGCCTGCTCGAGCGTGAGGCCGACGATCTGCTCGCCGTCCAGGTGCGTGATCATGTCGTTGGTCTGCAGGCCGGCCTTGGCGGCGGGCGTGTCGTCGATGGGGGAGACGACCTTCACGACACCCGAGCCCTGCTCCATCGTCACCTCGATGCCGAGGCCGCCGAACTCGCCGCGCGTCTGCACCTGCATGTCGCGGTAGTTCTTCGGGTTCAGGTAGGCCGAGTGCGGGTCGAGGGCGGCCAGCATGCCGTTGATGGCCGAGTCGATCAGCATGGAGTCGTCGGGCTTGTCGACATAGTCGCTGCGGACGCGCTCGAGAACGTCGCCGAACAGATCCAGCTGCTTGTAGATTTCGGAGTTGGTCGAGGTGGCGGAGTAGGTCCGGGTGACATTGAGGACCGTCGTGCCGCCGGCGAGGCACGCCAGCATCACGAAAGTCCAGAATGCGAAGTCCGATTTGCGCGTCATCCTTGCACCTTTCGAGAGGCATCCGACCACCAGGGATCGGGATCTATTGGCCGCTGGTCCTTGCGAAATTCGATGTACAGGATTGGGGCATTGTCCTGGGTCTTGGCCTGAGGCGACTTCGCAGCTGCACTCATCACGCCCACCGGCTCCCCGGCAAGCACGAATTGGCCCAGTTGCACGTCGATTTGAGATAAGCCTGCAAGAAGAATATGATAACCACCGCCTGCGTTAATGATCAAGAGCTGGCCGTAGCTGCGGAACTCCCCAGCGTAGACGATCCAGCCATCGCTGGGAGACACAACTTGGCCGCCGTGGCGTGTCTCCAGCACGAGGCCCCTGGATTGGCTGCCGTATTGGGTCTTCTCCCCGAACGTCAGGACGCGGCGCCCTTGCGCCGGAAGGGGCAGCAGGCCTCTGGCGTCGGGAAACGGTAACGCAGGTTTGATGCGTCCCGGCGTCAGCATCGCCACGCGTTCGCTGCTCGGCGCCAGCACCACCGAGGACCCGCGGTCGTCGGGGCCGAGCGTGCCGGGCGGCAGGCTGCCGGTGGTTTTCGGATCGGCCGGTGGCGCCCCGGCGGTAGGCTGCGGGGCCACCGCGGCGATCTCCTGCTCGTAGGAGCCGAGCCCGGTCTTCTCCGCCACCTCCTTGTCGAGCTTGGAGATCAGGTCGCTCAAGTCGGAAACGCTTTTCGAGATCTCCGCGGCTGCCTGGCGTACCTTGGCCAGCTCGGCCTGCCGCTCGGCCAGGGACTGACGCTTGGTCTCCTGCAGTCCGGCGAGGCGCATGCGTGCGTCGTTGAGCCGGCTGGTTTCCGCGCGCAGCTTTTCCCCCTCCGTGCGGATGCTGGTCATCACGCGCATGAGGTCGGTCAGCTGCTCGGAGAGCTGCTTGGCCTCGTCCCCGAGGCCGTGCAGGACCGGCGTCAGCAGGGTGCCGCTGCGGAATGCGGACAGCACATCCTTGCGGCTCGCCACCATCACCGGCGGCGGGTTCCTTCCCATGCGCAGCATGGCCGCCAGCAGCGCGGAGATCGAGCCGTGCCGAGCCTCCAGCTTGTCGCGCAGATGCTTCTCCTGCACGTCCAGCTCGCCGAGGCGGGATTCAATCAGGTTGAGCTGGCCCTCGCTCTGCTGCACGAGCTTGGCCGTCTCCACGAGACGCGCGTTGATGCGCTCGCGCTCGGCGGCGATCTTGTCGACCTCGGACTGCAGAGCCTTCTCGCTCCGCTCCTTGGCTACCTTCTCGGCCTCCTTCTGGATGCGGTCGGCCTCGAGGCGCTTGCGGGCTTCGTCCGGCTTCGGGCTGCCCTGCGCACCCGCGAGCAGCGGAAATGCGGCGATGCAGACGGCGGCAATGCATCCGCAGATCAGGAGCCTCGGCGCGTGCGCTAAATCCTTGCCCAATCCGCCCTCGGTGCGTGGAAGCCGAACGACCAGGGCCAGCGAATCGCCCCGGTCAGGATATGCCGTAATTCTCTATAAAAGATCACGCCAATTATGGCATGGATGAGTTGGCATGCACTGCGACGATCGAGGTGTTGCCGAAAGCAACCAGCCATGCATCGATTGCCTACGATCCCGCCGCCGTGCACGCAAAACAGGCCTGAGCGATGCCCTCTGCCCTGAACTACCTGACGATGCTGCTGGTGGCCGCCGTCTTCCTGGTGCTGCTGGCGGGCCTTTGGAACATGATGCGCGGCTCGAATCCGAACCTCAGCCAGAAGCTCATGCGCTGGCGGGTGGGGCTGCAGTTTCTTGCCATCATCATCGCCATGATCCTGGTGTATCTACTGCGCTCGTGAAGGGCGCGTACTAGCCTGTGCAGGCTGCCGTCAGCCCGCTACGCTGCAAAGGGAGCGCTCGCCAGCAAGGCGGGCAGGATGCCCAGATGGTCGTTCTCAACAAGATCTACACGCGTACCGGCGATGCCGGCCTGACCGCGCTCGGCAGCGGCGAGCGCGTGCCCAAGCACTCGGCGCGCATCGCCGCCTACGGGACCGTGGACGAGACCAATGCCCAGATCGGCGTGGCCCGCCTCAGCGTGCGCGAGACGCATCCCGACGTCGACGCCATGCTGGCGCGCATCCAGAACGACCTGTTCGACCTCGGCGCCGACCTCACCATGCCGGAGCGTGGCAACGTCGAGAAGCGTGCGCGAGCGCCGTTGCGCGTGAGCGATGCACAGGTCAAGCGGCTGGAAGACGAGATCGACGCGATGAATGCTCAGCTCAAGCCGCTGCGCTCCTTCGTGCTGCCGGGCGGCTCGCCCGCGGCGGCGGCGCTGCACGTCGCTCGCACGGTGAGCCGGCGCGCGGAGCGCTGCATCGTCGAGCTTGCCGGGCTGCCCGACGAGCCCGTCGAGGCGGCCGCGCTCAAGTACATCAATCGGTTGTCGGATCATCTGTTCGTCGCCAGCCGTTACGTCAACGCGCTGGGCGATGGCGACGTCTTGTGGGTGCCGGGGCAAAACCGCTAGCGGTCCCGCGAACCCGAAATGCATTGGTCGAAGGGTGCAATCCCGTGGTCTTCATCCCTCTCTCAGACGACAACCCGCTGCGCTCGATCCGCTTCCAGTGGGTCACGGTCGGCCTCATCGCGGCCAACGCGCTGGTCTTCATCTGGCAGTGCGGCGGGCTCGGCGAGACGGCTGCCGCGAGCTTCGCGCTGATACCCAACGAGCTGTTCCAGGTGAAGGTGTTCGGCGGACCCGCGCGCGGACCTCTGGATGCGCTGGCCGTGCCCGAGGGCTACACGCTCCTCACCTACATGTTCCTGCACGGCGACATCTTCCACCTCAGCTCCAACATGCTTTTCCTCTGGGTGTTCGGCGACAACGTCGAGGACGCCATGGGCCACCTCAAGTATCTGGCCTTCTATCTGATCTGCGGTGTCGCTGCCGGGCTCGTGCACGCCTACATGCTGCCGGCTTCCAAGCTGCCGCTGATCGGCGCGAGCGGCGCGGTGGCCGGCGTGATCGGCGCCTATCTCGTGCTGCACCCGCGCGTGCTGGTGTGGGTGCTGGCCTTCCGGTTCATCCCGCTCAAGATTGCGGCGGCGTGGGTGCTGGGGGTCTGGGTCGCGACCCAGCTGATCATGGTGCTGGTCAACCAGTCCGATCAGGTGGCTTGGTGGGCGCATATTGGCGGCGTGGTTACCGGCGCCGTCCTGGTCGTATTCATGCGCCGGCCGGGCGTTCCATTGTTCGACCGCTGGCGCACCGCAGCTTGAATTTCCGGCTATTCAGGGTCCCATACGGGTCCGGTGAGGCCTTTGCGCCACAATGGCGGCTGCCCAAGTGTTGTCCAAAGTGCCGCGCCGGTTGCCCAATTGACACCCAATTGTCGCCGCCCTACGCTCCTTTTCGCACTTGCGAAGCGTCACAACCTGCCGTCATAAACGAGACACAAAAAGGCAGGGGCCCAAGGAGAAATCGCGGTGCAGCACGGCCGCCCGGGGATTGGCGCGTCGTGCATCAGATGGAGCCTCTGGCGGAATGAAAGTTCTGGTCGCTGTAAAGCGCGTGGTCGACTTCAACGTCAAGATCCGCGTCAAGTCCGACGGATCCGGCGTCGAGCTGGCAAATGTCAAGATGTCGATGAACCCCTTCGACGAGATCGCCGTCGAGGAGGTGGTGCGGCTCAAGGAGAAAGGCACGGTCAAGGAGATCGTCGCCGTCTCCATCGGTCCCGCCAAGTCGCAGGAGACGATCCGCACCGCGCTGTCGATGGGCGCCGATCGCGGCCTTCTCATAGAAACGCCCGAGGGACAAGCGATCGAGCCGCTGTCGGTTGCCAAAATCCTAAAGGGTGTCGCTGAAGCAGAGAAGCCGGGCTTCATCATCCTCGGCAAGCAGGCGATCGACGATGATTGCAATCAGACGGGCCAGATGCTGTCGGCATTGCTCGGCTGGGCGCAGGCCACGTTCGCTTCCAAGGTGGTGATCGAGGGCGACGCGGCGCTCGTGACGCGCGAGGTCGACGGCGGCCTCGAGACCCTCAAGCTCAAGATGCCGCTCGTCGTCACCACCGACTTGCGCCTGAACGAGCCGCGCTATCCTTCGCTGCCCAACATCATGAAGGCGAAGAAGAAGCCGCTCGAGATCAAGAAGCCGGCGGACTACGGCGTCGACATCGCACCGCGCCTCAAGGTGTTGAAGACGGTCGAGCCGCCGGGCCGCAAGGCCGGCGTCAAGGTCGCCAATGCTGCCGAGCTGATCGCCAAGCTCAAAGAGGTGGGGACGCTGTCATGACGGTTCTGCTCCTCGCCGACCACGACAACAAGACGCTGAGCGCCAACGTCGCCAAGGCCATGACCGCCGCCAAGGCCATAGGCCAGGACGTGCACGTGCTGGTGGCCGGCGGCGACTGCAAGGGTGTCGCCGAGCAGGCCGCCAAGCTCGACGGCGCCGCCAAGGTGCTGCTGGCGGACGCACCCCAGCTTGGCCATCAGCTGGCTGAGGAGCTGTCGGCGCTGGTCGTCTCCCTGATGGGCAACTACGACGCCGTGCTCGCCGCCTCCACGGCGTCCGGCAAGAACATCCTGCCCCGCGTGGCGGCAACACTCGACGTGATGCAGATCTCCGACATCATCAAGGTGGTGTCGCCCGACACGTTCGAGCGCCCGATCTACGCAGGCAACGCCATCCAGACGGTGCAATCGGGCGACAAGAAAAAAGTCATCACCGTCCGCACCACCGCGTTCCCGGCGGTCGGCAACAGCGGATCGGCTCCCATCGAGGCCGTCGCGGCGTCAGCGCCCGTCGGCCTCTCTAGTTTCGAGAAGGCCGAGATTCAGAAATCGGACCGGCCGGAGCTGACGGCGGCCAAGATCATCGTCTCGGGCGGCCGCGGCCTGCAGTCGGGCGAGAACTTCAAGAAGTACATCGAGCCGGTCGCCGACAAGCTGGGTGCCGCCGTGGGCGCGAGTCGCGCCGCCGTGGACGCCGGCTACATGCCCAACGACTACCAGGTCGGACAGACCGGCAAGGTGGTGGCGCCGGAGCTCTACATCGCGGTGGGCATCTCGGGGGCCATCCAGCATCTCGCCGGCATGAAGGACAGCAAGGTGATCGTCGCCATCAACAAGGATGGCGAGGCGCCGATCTTCCAGGTCGCCGACTTCGGGCTGGTCGGGGATCTGTTCCAGGTGTTGCCGGAGCTGAAAGCAGAGCTGGAGAAGGCCGGCAAGTAGACCGGACGCCAGCAAGCAGACGTTGAACCGGGGTTTGTGAAGGAGCAAGGCGTCATGGACGCAGGCGTCAAGACGAAGAAACCCGGCACTCCGTTGGAACGCGCGCGCAAGGGCGAGACCAACGCGCAAGTCGCCATCAAGTCGGTCGGTATCATCGGCGCGGGCCAGATGGGCAACGGCATCGCCCATGTGGTGGCGCTGGCGGGCTACGAGGTGACGCTCTTCGACGTCAAGAAGGAGACGATCGACAAGGCGCGCTCCACCATCGAGCGCAACATGGCGCGCCAGGTGTCGCGCGGCATCATCACCGACGCCGAGATGCAGGGCGCCTTGAAGCGCATCCGGGTCGCCTCCGACCTCGACGCCATCGGCGAGGTCGACCTGGCGATCGAGGCGGCCGTCGAGGACGAGGGCGTGAAGCGCAAGATCTTCACCGATCTCTGTCCCAAGCTGAAGAAGACCGCGATCCTCGCCACCAACACCTCGTCGATCTCCATCACTCGTCTCGCCTCCGTCACCGACCGTCCCGAGCGCTTCATCGGCATCCATTTCATGAACCCGGTGCCGATGATGCAGCTGGTCGAGCTGATCCGCGGCATCGCCACCGAGGACGAGACCTTCGGCCTCGCCAGGAGCTTCATCGAGAGCCTCGGCAAGAGCATCGCGGTGTCGGAGGATTTCCCCGCCTTCATCGTCAACCGCATCCTGCTGCCGATGATCAACGAGGCGGTCTACACGCTCTATGAAGGCGTGGGCACGGTGGAGTCGATCGACAAGGCCATGCGCATGGGCGCCAACCATCCCATGGGACCCCTCGAGCTCGCGGACTTCATCGGCCTCGACACCTGCCTCTCGGTCATGCAGGTGCTGTACGAAGGCCTCGCCGACTCCAAGTACCGGCCCTGCCCGCTGCTGGTGAAGTATGTCGAGGCCGGCTGGCTCGGCCGCAAAACGCAGCGCGGCTTCTACGACTACCGCGGCGAGAAACCCATCCCGACGCGGTGACACGCGTCAATTGACTATCGAATCGCTCGAGGTCGCTCGCAGCCCACGGCTCGGTCCAGCAGCAGCTCGCGCTCGTTGCGGGTAAGGGGATACGAGCGCGCTCCAATCTCGCAAAATCCGGCCAGATCACAGCGATCACGCTGCACCGCAAATCAACCTTTCCAGCGGCAATTAGGTCAGCTATGCTGTCCTTTAACAGCGAGAGGCCGCGCGGACGCGGCGCCCCGGGGAACCGACTGGGGGCGCCCCGGCCATGAAGGTGCTCGCAAAACTGGGGTGATCAGCCGCAAGGTACGCCCCGCCTGGTGCTGCAGCGCAACCCCCGTCCGATCCGGAAGACAAGGGGCGACGCTGGGCAGACCGGAGGCGGGCCATGGAGCGGCGGCGTTCGGCTCCGCACGATACCGGGCTCGTTTCCGCCCCCGCATTCGCGTGGGGGTGAGGAAGCCCGGGATGCGCGCGGGACGATGACCCCGATTGCAGGCGACTGACGAGCCGGAAGGCATGGGCCAATGACATTGGAATCGAAGTCCACCAGCAGCGCGCGGCAACCCGACAGCGCGCACCTCGTTCCCGAAGCGAGCGGCCTGTTCGATCCCAAGCGCGAGTATGACGCTTGCGGCGTCGGCTTCATTGCCAACCTCAAGGGCGCCACCTCGCACCAGATCCTCAAGGACGCGCTTTATATTCTCGAGAACCTCGAGCATCGCGGCGCGGTCGGCGCGGACCCGATCGCCGGCGACGGCGCTGGCATCCTGATCCAGATCCCGCACGCGTTCCTGGCCGAGGAGTGCGCCCACCTCAAGATCAAGCTGCCCAAGCCCGGCCACTACGCCGTCGGCCATCTCTTCATGCCGCAGGACGAGCGGCTGCGCGCGCACTGCGAGCGGGTGTGGATGCGCATCATCCGCGAGGAGGGCCTGGAGTTCCTGGGCTGGCGTTCGGTGCCGGTCGACAACAGCTGCCTGTCCGAGATGGTCAAGGCCGTAGAGCCGGAGCACCGGCAGATCTTCATCGGCCGGCCGAAGGGCATGAAGGATCAGCTGGAGTTCGAACGCCGGCTCTACGTCATCCGCAAGGTCGTCTCCAACGCGCTCTACTACGCCTACAAGGGCAAGGACATCGGCCACTACACCGTGTCGCTGTCGAGCCGCACGCTGGTCTACAAGGGCATGTTCCTGTCCTACCAGGTGGCCAAGTACTACAAGGACGTGACCGACCCGCGTGTCGTGTCCGCGATGGCGCTGGTGCATCAGCGCTTCTCCACCAACACCTTCCCGTCGTGGAAGCTCGCGCATCCCTACCGCATGGTTGCGCACAACGGCGAGATCAACACCCTGCGCGGCAACGTCAACTGGATGGCGGCGCGTCAGGCTTCCGTATCGACGCCGCTGTTCGGCTCCGACATCACCAAGCTGTGGCCGATCTCCTTCGAGGGCCAGTCCGACACCGCCTGCTTCGACAATGCGCTCGAGTTCCTGGTGATGGGCGGCTACAGCCTGGCGCATGCGGCCATGATGCTGATCCCCGAGGCGTGGGCCGGCAATCCGCTGATGGATGGCAAGCGCCGCGCATTCTACGAGTATCACGCCTGCCTGATGGAGCCGTGGGACGGGCCGGCCGCCATGGCCTTCACGGACGGGCGCCAGGTCGGCGCCACGCTCGACCGCAACGGCTTGCGCCCCGCCCGCTATCTCGTCACCAAGGACGACCGGGTGATCATGTCCTCGGAGGCCGGCGTGCTGCCGGTCGCGGAGGAGAACGTCGCGCGCAAGTGGCGCCTGCAGCCCGGCAAGATGCTGCTGATCGACCTGGAAGAGGGCCGCATCATCTCCGATGACGACCTCAAGGCCGATCTTGCATCGCGCTACCCCTACGAGCAGTGGCTGAAGCGCACGCAGGTGCAGGTGGGCGACCTGCCGCTGCCCAAGAAGATGCCGCGCAAGAAGACCAACGTGGCGCTGCTCGATCTGCAGCAGGCGTTCGGCTACACGCAGGAGAGCCTGAAGTTCTTGATGACGCCGATGGCCCACACCGGCCAGGAGGCGGTCGGCTCCATGGGCAACGACACGCCGGTCTCGGTGCTGTCCAACAAGCCCAAGCTGCTGCACACCTACTTCAAGCAGAACTTCGCGCAGGTGACGAACCCGCCGATCGACTCGATCCGCGAGGAGCTCGTGATGAGCCTCGTGTCCTTCATCGGGCCGCGGCCGAACCTGCTCGACCTCGAGGGCACCGCCAAGATCAAGCGGCTCGAGGTGTATCAGCCGATCCTGACCAACGAGGACCTGGAGCGCATCCGCCAGATCGGTCTCGTCAAGGACAACCAGTTCTCCTCGGTCACGATCGACATCACCTACGCCGCCGAGAAGGGCGCAGCCGGCATGTCGGCCGCGCTCGACGTCGTGTGCGCCGAGGCCGAGGAGGCCGTGCGCTCCCAGGAGTACAACATCATCATCCTGTCGGACCGCGCCACCGGCCCCGACCGCATCCCGATCCCCTCGCTGCTCGCCACGTCGGCCGTGCACCATCACCTCATCAAGCAGGGGCTGCGCACCTCGGTCGGCCTGGTGGTGGAGACGGGCGAGGCGCACGAGGTGCACCAGTTCTGCGTGCTGGCAGGCTACGGCGCCGAGGCGATCAACCCGTATCTGGCGTTCGATACGCTGGAGCAGCTGCTGCCCGAGCTCGACGAGAAGCTGACCTTGAAGGAGGCGCAGAAGCGCTACATCAAGGCGGTCGACAAGGGCATGCTGAAGGTCATGGCCAAGATGGGCATCTCGACCTATCAGTCGTATTGCGGCGCGCAGATCTTCGACGCCGTCGGGCTCAAGTCGAGCTTCGTGCGCAAGTACTTCACCGGCACGCACACGCAGGTGGAAGGCGCCGGCCTGCGCCAGGTCGCGCGCGAGACCGCCGAGCGTCACCGGCAGGCCTTCGGCGACGTGCCGATCCTGGAGAACGCGCTCGACGTGGGCGGAGAGTACGCCTACCGCATCCGCGGCGAGGCGCACGTGTGGCGGCCGTCGGTGGTCGCGGACCTGCAGCACGCGGTGCGCGGCAACCTGCCCGACAAGTATCGCGCCTATGCGCAGCAGATCAACGACCAGTCCGAGCAGCTGATGACGCTGCGCGGCCTCTTCCGGCTGAAGTCGGCGCAGGAGCTGGGGCGCAAGCCCGTGCCGCTCGAGGAGGTGGAGCCCGCCGCCAACATCGTGCGCCGCTTCTCGACAGGGGCCATGAGCTACGGCTCGATCTCGCGCGAGGCCCACACGACGCTCGCCATCGCCATGAACCGTATCGGCGGCAAGTCGAACACGGGCGAGGGCGGCGAGGAGCAGGACCGCTTCAAGCCGATGCCCAACGGCGATTCGATGCGCTCGGCCATCAAGCAGGTGGCGTCGGGGCGCTTCGGCGTGACGGCGGAGTATCTGATCAATTCGAGCATGATGCAGATCAAGATGGCGCAGGGTGCAAAGCCCGGCGAAGGCGGCCAGCTGCCCGGCCACAAGGTCGATGCCACCATCGCCAAGGTGCGCCATTCGACGCCCGGCGTGGGGCTCATCTCCCCTCCGCCGCATCACGACATCTATTCGATCGAGGACCTGGCGCAGCTGATCTTCGATTTGAAGAACGTCAATCCTCAAGCAGACGTCTCGGTCAAGCTGGTGTCCGAGGTCGGTGTCGGCACGGTGGCGGCGGGCGTCGCCAAGGCGCGCGCCGATCACGTGACGATCTCGGGCTTCGAGGGCGGCACCGGCGCCTCTCCGCTGACCTCGCTCAAGCATGCGGGCTCGCCCTGGGAGATCGGCCTTGCCGAGACGCACCAGACGCTGGTGGGGAACCGCCTGCGCGGCCGCATCGCCGTGCAGGTCGATGGCGGCATCCGCAGCGGCCGCGACGTGGTGATCGGGGCCCTGCTCGGCGCCGACGAGTTCGGCTTCTCGACCGCGCCGCTGATCGCGCTCGGCTGCATCATGATGCGCAAGTGCCATCTCAACACATGCCCGGTGGGCGTCGCCACGCAGGACCCGGTGCTGCGCGCAAAGTTCAAGGGCCAGCCCGAGCACGCCATCAACTTCTTCTTCTTCGTCGCCGAGGAGGTGCGCGAGATCATGGCCGCGCTCGGCTGCCGCACCTTCAACGAGCTGGTCGGCCAGTCGCAGTGCCTCGACACCGAGCGCGCGATCGGCCACTGGAAGGCGCGCGGGCTCGACTTCGAGAAGCTTTTCCACAAGCCGCAGGTGCCCGAGGGCGTGGCCATCCACCATTGCGAACGGCAGGACCACGGCCTCGACAAGGTGCTCGACAACAAGCTGATCGCGCTTGCCATGCCGGCGCTGGAGGGCAAGGCGAGGGTGAAGCACGAGGTCGCGATCTCCAACCGCGACCGCGCCGCGGGCGCCATGCTGTCGGGCGAGGTCGCCAGGCGCCATGGCCACTCCGGGCTTGCCGAGGACACCATCTGGCTGTCGCTCAAGGGCACGGCCGGGCAGAGCTTCGGCGCCTGGCTGGCGCACGGCGTCACGCTCGATCTCGTCGGCGAGGGCAACGACTACGTCGGCAAGGGCCTCTCCGGCGGCAAGCTGATCGTGCGGCCGGACCCGAACTCCGGCATCGTGCCGGAGGAGAGCATCATCGTCGGCAACACCGTGCTGTACGGCGCCATCACCGGCGAATGCTACTTCCGCGGCATCGCCGGCGAGCGCTTCGCCGTGCGCAACTCGGGCGCGGTGGCGGTGGTCGAGGGCACAGGCGACCACGGCTGCGAATACATGACGGGAGGGGTCGTGGTGGTGCTCGGTCCGACGGGCCGCAATTTCGCGGCCGGCATGTCGGGCGGCATCGCCTACGTGCTCGACGAGGACGGCACCTTCGAGCGCCGCTGCAATCTCTCCATGATCGAGCTCGCTCCCGTGGAAGCCGAGGAGGAGGTCATGCGCCGGCTCGCCAACCAGGGCGGCGATCTGGAAAGCCACGGCCTGGTCGACGTCATGCGCGACATGACGAGCCAGGACGCCGAGCGGCTGCATCAGATCATCGCGCGCCATGCGCACTACACCAATTCGGCCAAGGCCAAGACGATCCTCGAGAACTGGACCACCTGGCAGACCAAGTTCAAGAAGGTGATGCCGGTCGAGTACGCCCGCGCCCTGGCCGAGATCGCCAAGCATCAGGCCGTCGATGGTACCGGGCTCGAGGTGATCGAGATCGGATTGAGGCCGGCGAAAGTCTAGGTGTCATCCCGGCCTCGTGTCCGGGATTTAACCTCGGGCGGGCGCCAGAGCAGGCGGATGAATGGATACCGGGGACAGGCCCCGGTATGACAGAGAAGGGTCGGAAGCCGGACACCGCATCGGTGGGACGGCAGGCAGGCTGACAAATATGGGCAAGATCACCGGCTTCATGGAATTCGAGCGCCACGACCGCGGCTACCGCCCGGTCGAGGAGCGGCTGAAGCACTGGCACGAGTTCGTCGAGCCGCTGCCGTCGGCCGAGGTGAAGAGCCAGGCTGCCCGCTGCATGGACTGCGGCATTCCCTATTGTCACAACGGCTGCCCGGTGAACAACCAGATCCCCGATTGGAACGATCTGGTCTATCGCGACCAGTGGAAGACGGCGGCGCTCAACCTGCACTCCACCAACAACTTCCCCGAGGTTACGGGGCGCGTGTGCCCGGCGCCGTGTGAGGCGTCCTGCACGCTCAACATCGACGACAAGCCGGTCACCATCAAGACCATCGAATGCGCCATCGCCGACAAGGCCTTCCAGGAGGGCTGGATCGCGCCCGAGCCGCCCGACAGCAAGACGGGCAAGAAGATCGCCATTGTCGGTTCGGGGCCGGCGGGCCTGGCCGCCGCCCAGCAACTGGCCCGCGTCGGCCACGAGGTGCACGTCTACGAGAAGAGCGCCAAGCCCGGCGGGCTGCTGGTCTACGGCATCCCCGACTTCAAGATGGAGAAGGGCATCATCGACCGGCGCGTGAAGCAGATGGAGGCGGAAGGCGTCGTCTTCCACTGCGGCGTTCACGTCGGCAAGGACGTCGCCGCAGCAGAGCTGGAGGGCGCGCACGACGCCGTGCTGCTGGCCGGCGGCTCGGAGCAGCCGTTCGATTTCTTCGCCAAGTCGCCGGGGCGCGACCTCGACGGCATCCACTACGCCATGGCATTTCTGCCGCAGCAGAACCGGCGCGTCGCGGGCGAGCCCCAGCGCAACGAGCAGCAGATCACGGCCAAGGACAAGCATGTCATCGTCATCGGCGGCGGCGACACGGGCAGTGACTGCATCGGCACCTCGTTCCGCCAGGGCGCCAAGTCGGTGACCCAGCTCGAGATCATGCCGATGCCGCCCGAGAAGGAGAACAAGTCGCTCTCCTGGCCGCACTGGCCCTTGAAGCTGCGCGTCTCCTCGAGCCAGGCCGAGGGCGCGCAGGTGGAGTATTCCATCTCCACCACCGGCTTTGCCGGCTCGAACGGCAAGGTCGAGAAGCTCCTCTACACGCGCGTCGACAAGTCCCTCAAGCCGGTGCCGGGCAGCGAGGGCGAGCTGCCGGCCGACCTGGTGCTGTTCGCCATGGGCTTCTCCGGCCCGATCGAGGGCGATGTCATCAAGGAGCTGGAGCTGCCCGTCGTGCCGCGCGGGCGCTTCAAGGGGCTCGACGCCAACGAGCGCGACTATCGCGTCAAGGCCCGGCCGAAAGTGTTCGCGGCCGGCGACATCCGGCGCGGGCAGAGCCTGGTCGTGTGGGCGATCCGCGAGGGCCGGCAGGCCGCGCACGCCATCGACCGCTTCCTGATGGGCCGCAGCGACCTGCCGAGATAGGCGCGCCGTCTCGGCTTGCCTGCCCTCGGACTTGTTCCGAGGGTCGAAGCGCCACGAGCACGCACGTGGCGCGATCGAGCCGCGCATTAGCAAAACGTAACCCGTCTTGCCGCCGGGTTCGCTGCGGCTGGCCGTTCTCATTGCAGGACACGCGTCGGAGGTAACCCTCACAGGAGATCCTGCATGAAAGCCCGAATATCCCGATATCTGATCCCGGCGCTGCTGGCAGCCGCCGTTCCGGCCACGGTGGTGTTTGCCCAGCAGGCCCCGCAAGGGCCTCAGCCCGAGCCGCAACAGAAGCGCGAGCGGCCCGATCGACCGCGCTTGTCGCCCGACGCCCGCAAGCGGCTGCAGGAGGGCCGCCTGGAAGGCCGCATCACCGAGATGAAGCAGGCGCTCAAGCTCGACGATGCGCAGCTCAAGCTGTGGGGTCCCGTGGAGCAGCAGCTGCGCGCGAGATCTGCGGCCCGCCAGCAGGCGCGGCAGGACTTCGCGCAGCGCATGGAGCAGCGCCGCCAGCAGGGCGCCGGTGCGCGTCCCTCGCTCACCGATCGGCTCGATCGCGCCAGCAAGCGCATGACCGAGCGCGCGCAACGCATGCAGGCGTTCACCGACGCCTTCAAGCCGTTCTACGCCTCGCTCAGCGAGGACCAGAAGGCGGTTGCCGGCATCGTTCTGCGGGAGCGTGGAGGCATGGGCGGACGTGGCCGGCGATGGGCGATGGAGCGCCCGCGCGGCGGCCCCGGCGCGCCTGACGGGCAGCCGGAACGGCGCTAGCTCGCGACCGACGGAGCGGGCGGGTTGGGCCCGTTGTAGTATCGATCCGGTGGATGGCGTGCCACCTGTCTGTCCGCCGGATCGATTTACGGGCGCCTGGACACTCCTCCCCCGTCCGGGCGCCCGATCTTGTCGCGCCATGCGCCGATCGATACGGGACGAATCGAGCCGCCAGCCGAGCCGGAGAGAACGCCGGTGCGGCCGGGCGTGCTACGCAACCCGGCCACACCGCCGGCGCCGGTACGCGCAACATGGCCCGGGCGCCTCGCGTCTATAAGGCCCGCAAGCCGTTACCAAACCGCCAACAGCGCTTCAATCGATGGTGAGCTCGGCCTTGGTCCAGCGGCCGAGGAAGCGGTCGAGCCACGCGTGCACCTTCGGCGCGTGGTGAAGGTGGCCGTCGATGTGCTCGTGCCGCTCGCGCGCGCCCTTCATGCCCAGACGCGTGTTGGCGTGGCCGGTCCAGCGGTGCACCTGGGCGTAGGTGATCTCGGGATGGAACTGGAAGCCGATGCCGGAGCCGTAGCCGAACGCCTGGTTGGGGTAGGCGCCGGTGGATGTGGCAAGGAGCCGCGCGCCGCGCGCCAGCTCGAAGCCCTCGCGATGCCACTGGTAGACGTGCTCCGGAAAACGCCCCAGCGCCAGGCCATCGGAGGTGGTGAGGAGAGGATAGTAGCCGATCTCGGCCAGCTCGTCGGCGTGGAAGCCCACCTTGGCGCCGAGATGGTTGGCGAGCATTTGCGCGCCGAGGCAGATGCCCAGGAACGGCTTCTCCTCCTTCAGCGCGACGCCGATCCATTCGGTCTCGCGGCAGACGAACTCGTCCTTGTCGTTGGCGCTCATCGGCCCGCCGAAGATGACCGCGCCGCAGTGATGCGCCAGCGTCTCGGGCAGCGGATCGCCGTAGCGCGGCTTGCGGATATCCAGAGCGTGGCCGTTGCGGCGGAACCATTGGCCGATGTGGCCTGGATTGGACTGCTCCTGATGCAGGACGATGCAGACGGGCTTCTTCGCCTCGGGCGCGGAGCGACGCTCAGGCGTGGAATAGATGAATGCCGGCTCGTCCGAGCTAATCTCTGATTTGGCCTCGAGCATCGCTTCCCCGGGCTCCCCTTAGCGTCAGCGGCGGACCGCACCATTTTGCGGCGCTTGCAGCCGACAACTCAACCCATGCCGCCCATGCAATGCACAATTCTTGCCAGTTCGTGGGCACCGGCGCGGAGTATGGTTAGGACGGAAAAGGGGCGGTTTCCAGGGCTGGATTGCGCGTCCTGTCGCCACGGTGGCAGCTCCGCCGGCTCAAGCAGGAGGGGCCACGCTGGTCATCATGGCCAGCAATCCAGGCGGCAGCGGGCGGTCGAGCGCAACAAGGGTACGCTCCCAGCGCCGCGCGGCATGGGCGAGATTCCATGTGAGCCGGCTGCTCTCTGCCGGATCGCGGTCGGTGCCGTCGTCGGCGCGAATATCGGCTGCAACGCGCGCCGACAACGCCAAGTGGTAGCGGCGCTCGGCTTCCTGCTCGAGAAGGGCGATGTAGCGGCGGATCAACGGGGAACGCTCGGATCGAATGCCCTGAAGCCGGTTCGGTCAGGGGCGTGACTGCTCGGGCAACGTCAGGGCTCCGCCCGTTCGAGAGCAGCGGTGATCCAAGTGACAATCCGCCTCTTTGGGGAGTGGCAACCATCGCATGGGATCACCGCTGCCGGCGCGACGCTAGCTCGTGCCGTTGCGGCGGTGCAACAAGGGGGAACCCTAAACCCGCTGTTGATGGCGCTGAGTCTCCGCCAGGCGTTCAAGACCAGGACGGGCATGCCGACGCGAAACCGCACAGTTACGCGCCGAATTGCGCCGCTTTCGGTGATACTCTGCGTTTCAACAGCCACCCGACGATCGGGATCACTATTCGGTGAGGCAGGATGCGCATGGCTACCGCGAGCGCGGGATTGAGGATGCCCGGCACGATGACGCGCCAGCCGAATGCGAATCCGCGATAACCGGCCGCGGCCACGCTCTCGGGGGACGCCGGCAAGACCAGATGGCGATAGAAGGCGCGCCCGCTGCCCATGCGCTTATGGAAGCCGGTGTTGACCGGCCCCGGCGCCAGCGCGCTGATCCGCACGCCCTCGCCGGCCGTCTCGGAAGCCACTGCCTCGGTCAGGGACAGCACGTAGGCCTTGCTTGCGTAGTAGACCGCCTGGTAGGGGCCGGGCGCGTAGGCGCCCAATGACGCCAGGTTGAGCACGCCGCCGCGGCCGCGCACGCGCATGCCCGGCAGAAAATGCCGCAAGAGCTCGGTCAGCGCGCTGACATTGAGATCGAGAAGCCGCTGCACCGCCTCCGGCGATTGGCTGAGGAATGCGCCAGCCAGGCCCATGCCGGCGCTGTTGACCAGCACGTCCGCGTAGGCCCGACGCGCCGTCAGCGCCGCCTCGATGGCGGCAATCGTCTCGGGGCGGGTGACGTCGGCAGGCAGGGCGACGGTCTCCACCTTGTATTCGGCGCGGATACGCTCTGCAGCCGCCTCGAGCGGGTCGGGCCGGCGGGCGACCAGGATCAGGTCGCTCCCCGCTGCGGCAAAGCGGCATGCCAGGGCGTAGCCGATGCCCTCCGACGCTCCCGTCACGACCGTCATCGGCTTGAGGCCGTCGTAGGCCGCCAGCGCAGCCGTGTCCGGCCGCCACCAGCGCCGCCGCCATGCCTGGAGCAGGGTTTGCATCAGGCGCTTATAGCCGCTCTCGCCGCCGGGCGCGCGCCGATCCCGACGGGCGGCTAGCGTCCTTCCGATCTCGATGAAATATCGAAGCTCAGCTGGCCATCGCCGATGGCATTGGCTTGCGACGATAGCGGACGGCGAGCTCCGGTCCGGACTGACGGCGGAAGTGGGCGGCGAACTCCTGGGTGATGTGCCGTGCCAGCTCCACGGCAATCTCGTTCTGCCGAGCCGGCGGCAGGTACATGTTGATCAGGAACTTCGGCAGCTTCGGAAGGCGGCGGTCCTCCACCACGACCAGATAGTCGGGGATCGAGCGGCGCAGGAACGGGCCCACGGCCAGGTCCGCTTCGAGAGAGGCCAGCAGCGGCTCCATGCTGGAGACCTCGCACACCGGCCGCCAGTCGCGCCCGGTGGTGGCCAACGCCTCGAGCACGCAGGCGCGGAACTCGCATTTCTCGTCGCCGAGCGATACCGGCAGCGGGTCGCGCCGGTGCGCCGTCCCGTTCGGTGCGCCGGCCCAGACGAGGTCGTCCTCCAGCAGCACCTCGCCGCCGTGCCCGCAGCGCTGCTCGGTCGTCAGCGTAAGGTCCAGGGCACCCTCGCGCATGAGCTCCCGCAGCAGCGGCGTGTTCGTGCACTTCAGTGCCACGCGCACGCGCGGCCAGGCCTTGTCGAAGCGTCTCAAAATCGGCGGCAGATAGGGGCCGACGATATCGTGCGGCACGCCGAGGCGGACCTCGCCGGCGTATGCCGGGGCGCTCATCGCTCCCCACACCTCGTCGTTATGGGCGATCAGCCGGTGGGCGTGGGCGACGAGGCGCTCCCCGTTGGGCTTGAGCACGAGCCGCTTGTGGTGACGCTCGAACAGCTCCGTGCCGAACAGCTCCTCCAGACGCTTCACCTGCTGGCTGACGGCAGCCTGAGTGAGGTTGAGAAGCCCCGCTGCGCCCGTCACGCTGCCCGTCTCGACGACGGCAACGAAGGCGCGCAGGAGGCCGATGTCGATATTGCGCCGCATGGCCGATCCTTGAATAAGGAACCCTACTGCAGGACATAAAGAACATTCGTTTTCATTATGCAAGAGGAAAGCTTAGTTCAAGCTCTCAGACGGCCCGAATCGGGGTCGAACCAAGGAGCAGAACAATGCTGAACATCGCTCACTCTTCCGCGCGTGCCTGGCTCAGCCCAGGCCGGATCGGCGTCCAGGTCCGGAGTTTCTTCGCCAGCCTCGAGCTTGCGCTTCGCGTCCGCAGCGAGCGGCAATCGCTTTCCGAGCTCGACGAGCGGACCCTCAAGGACATCGGCTTCAATCGCGGCGATGCATATGCCGAATCCGGTCGCTCGTTCTGGGACCTGCCCGTCGACCGGCTGCGCGCATGATCGAGGATAAAACAGGGGCAGTAGGCAATCGGCAGTAGGCAGTCGAGATTGCCTATTGCCCACTGCCTATTGCCCGTTGCCTATTGCGCCCGCGGCAACGTGAGCGCGAATTGATGGAGCTGTGGCTCGTCGACCTGAATGCGGTAGCGCCGGCGCTGGAGGCGCTGGAGCGCGACGCCCCACGCCTATCAACCGACGATTGCGAACGTGCCGGGCGCCTGAGCGATCCCGGCGAGCGGCGCTGTCGCATGGCGGCATATACGGCGCTGCGTGTCGTCCTTGAGCGTGTCTCGGGTCCCGCAGTGCGCGGACAGCGTTTCATCCGCTCCGCTCGCGGGAAGCCCAGCCTGCACGATGGGCCGGCCTTCAGCTTTTCGCACACCGAAAGGTTGGCGCTGGTCGGCGTCGCCAGATTGGCGGCCATCGGCGTGGATCTCGAGGAGAGCCGCGTTCTCGCCATGTCGCAGCGGCGCCGCGATGAGATCCTGGCGGTCGGGTCGGGGCTCGCGGTCCGGCCCGCGGGGGATGCCGACAGCCATGCGGCGGTGCTGCAGGCCTGGTGCCGCCTGGAGGCCTACGCGAAGGCTAGGGGGCTCGGAATCTCACGTGTGCTGACCGAACTTGGGTTGCGCGAGACGCGCGGCCGGCAGCTGGCAATTGCCGATATCGAGAGCGCCACGCGGCAGCGCGCGAGCGCGGTGGGCTTCGAAGTCCGCGACGTGAAACTGCCCCCTGGCCTGCATGGCGCCGTTGCTTACGCTGGTTCCGTTGCCGCTCCGCGGCTGCGCCACTTTCCGACCGATCGCGCAGCCATCGCTCGCCTGCTGACACCGGCACGCACTGCCCCGCGTCGGTAACCTGCAGCTCCGCACTTGTGGCGGACGAGTGCGGGCTGAGCTAGCATCTTGCATGCAGACCAGCCCCCTCTCCCCGCAAGGACGGGCAGAGGGAGGAAAGTGTCGATGCCAGGGAGGGAGACACGCCGTGACACAGTATGACCGCACCGTCGAGGACCTCGGCAACATCGTCAGCCTCGAGCACGTCAATACGCGCATCCCCGATCAGCAGCTGGCGACGCTGTTCTATGCCTCCGGACTCGGGCTCACGCGCGACCCCTACCTGATGACCGGCGTGACCAACATGTGGATCAACGTCGGCCGCAGCCAGTTCCATCTGCCCGGGGGCAAGGCGGAGGTGCTGCGCGGTCACACGGGACTGGTGATGCCGAACCGCGAGGCCCTGGTGCGCCGGCTGGCTGCGGTGAAGAAGCCGCTGGAAGGCACGCGGTTCTCCTTCAAGGAGCACAACGAGTTCGTCGAGGCGACCTGCCCATGGGGCAACAGGGTGCGGTGCTTCGAGCCCGGCGCGCGCTTCGGCCGCATGATGCTCGGCATGCCCTATGTGGAGCTCAACGTTGGTCGCGGCACCACGGGCGGCATCGCCCGCTTCTACCGCGAGATCATGCGCGCGCCGGCGGATGTGGGCGAGGACGCGGATGGACAATTCGCCCGTGCCTCGGTCGGCCCCGGCCAGCAGCTCATCTTCCGCGAGACGGACGAGGCTCAGCCGCCCTATGACGGGCACCATATCGCCGTCTACCTCGCCGACTTCTCGGGACCCTATAAGCGGCTGCTGGAGAGAGGCCTCGTCAGCGAGGAAAGCGACCAGCACCAGTATCGCTTCGTAGACATCGTCGATCTCGACAGCAACAAGGTGCTGTTCCAGATCGAGCACGAGGTGCGCAGCATGCGCCATCCGCTCTACGCGCGGCCGCAGGTCAATCGCAATCCCGAGCAGAGCAACCGACACTTCGCGCCCGGCCACGAGCAGGTGAGCTGGTCGCTGCCGCTCGACGCCTGAAGGGGAGGCGAGGGGACACGGCTACTTGCGAAAGACGAGCCAGTCGAGCTCTTCGACGATGGGTTGCGCCGAGCCTTGACGCGCCCGCTGGCGCAGCTTTGCCATGCCGGCCTCGAAGTCGCTGTCGGCCAGGCGCACGATGATCGAGTTGCCGCGCAGCGCGATCCTGTCGGCGAATGTTTCCCAGTCGGGGGCCAGCACGGCCGGCACCAGCTGCTGCACGACCGGCTGCAGTCCCGCCGCCTCGAACGTGCTCACGACTAGGCCGCGCGGGGGCAGCACCTGGTCGACCAGCGGACGGAAGCCCGCGAAGAACTCCTCGTGCACGAAATGGGTCTCGCGCGTGCTGCTGCGGATGCACACGTGGCCGCTGGCGCGCAGCACGCGGCGGCATTCCCGCGCCACGGCCGCCATGTCGGCGAAGTGATGCAGCACCATCGACATGAAGACGACGTCCGCCGATCCGTCGGCCAGCGGTAGCGTCTCTCCGGGCGCTTGCGCGAACGAGACGCGCGGCGAGCTGACCTGCTTGCGCGCCTGGTCGAGCATCTTCTCCGACGGGTCGATTGCCGTGACTCGCGCGGCGAAGCGATCCGCGAGCGCCTGCGTGAACCGTCCGGTGCCGCAGCCGAGGTCGACGATATGCGGCGCATCGGCCGGGATATGCTTGGCGAGCAGGCCGAGCCACTGGTCGAGGCCTTCCGGGCTCAGGCGCCGCGCAGCGTCGTAGACGCCGGCGATATCCGACTTGTCGTAATCCATCGCAGTGCGCCTCCCTCGCTGGAAACCCCACAGCCGGTGGAGTGGCTCGGCTTGTCATACCGGGGCTTGTCCCCGGTATCCAGCCAACCGCAAGAGCCTGGGCCAGCGGCTGTACGGATTCCTGTGATCCAGCCATTGCCGGAGGATGGCGCCAAGACGTCATACCATCGGGCAGCAACTCTGACTCACGAAGCAACAAGCGCGACGTCATCCCCGCGAAGGCGGGGCTCCACGCAAAGTGATCTCATGTCTGCTTGCGTGGGTGCCCGCCTGCGCGGGCATGACGTTGGAACGCGGTGAAGGGTCAATATTTTCGCTTGCTGGTAAGAGCGACCGCCGCGTCCGCTGTGACGTAGGGAACAGCCGGCGGTGTCGGGTTCGGTAATGTTGGGCACATTGCGACCGCAGGCGCGTCGGCGCTGGCGGTCCTGACGACCCAGTCGCAAGTCCACCGGCGCTCCGACGGCACTCCGCCGGGCGCTCATCGTCAACGGGTGCCATAAGGCACGCGAAGGAGGAGCACATGCGCATACGGCTTTCCAGAAAGGCTCATCTGCCGGTCCTGCTTGTCGGCGCGTTTTGCGGCGCCGCCGTCGTCCTGGGCGCGCAGGCGCTGTCGAAGGGGCACTCACACAAGCCTGCCGAGGTGGTCGTGAAGGCGAGCACCGCGGATGCGAAGCCCGCGCAATCCGTGGAGCGCGACGGGACAACCGCGCCGGAAGATGCCTCCGCCGGCCAGAACTCGTGGAAGCGGTGGCCGTCGTTGACCGACTTCTAGGATCGCACGCGAACCCATTACCCGGGCCGGCGGGCAAGAGCGCGCCGGTCCGTCCTGGCTAGCCCTGGGCCGACGACGCACGGGCCCCGGCGGGCGCGGCATACGGCGAGCGGTCGCGCGCGACATGCCGGCCGGCGCTGCGGCTGCCGACGAGCGCGCCGTCGCGCACGATGGTCTCGCCGCGCACGATGGTGGTGACCGGCCAGCCCGTCACCTCGATGCCTTCGTAGGGCGTGTAGTCGGAGCCGTGGTGCAGGATCTCCTGCCGGATCGTCTCCTTCCGCTCGGGATCCCAGATGGCGATGTCGGCATCGGCACCCACGGCGATGGTACCCTTCCTGGGGTGCAGGCCGTACATCTTGGCGTGGTTGGTCGCGCTCAGGGCCACGAACTCGTTCAGCGTGATGCGCCCCTTCACCACGCCTTCGGAGAACAGGATCGGCAGCCGGGTCTCGATGCCCGGGAATGCCGTTCGGCACCCATTGGAAGCTGGTGCGGCCCTTCGGATTGAGCTTGCCTTGCGGACTGTCGTAGCGGAACGGGCAGTGGTCGGACGAGTAGAGCTGGAACACGCCCGTCTCCAGCCCCAGCCAGCACGCCTTCTGGCTCGCCTCGTCGCGCGGCGGCGGGCTGCACACGTACTTGGCGCCCTCCATGTTGAGGCCGTCCATGTCCTTCTCGGTCAGCACCAGATACTGCGGGCAGGTCTCGCCGAACACCTTGAGGCCCCGGCTCTGCGCCCAGCGGATCTGCTCCATGGATTCGCCGTTGGAGACGTGCACGATCATGATCGGCACGTCGACGAGCTGAGCCAGGCTGATCGCCCGGTGCGTGGCCTCGCGCTCCACGGGAATGGGCCGCGACGTGCCGTGGAACTTGGGCGCGGTATTGCCCGCACGCTCGAGCCGCTCGGTGAGGAAGCGGATGGCATCGTAGTTCTCCGCGTGCACCATCACCAGCGCGCCGGTCTCGCGCGCGGTCGAGAACACCTCCAGCATCTGCATGTCGTTGAGCGCGAGGTCCGCGTAGGTCATGAACACCTTGAACGAGGTGTAGCCGTCGCCGACCAGCGCCGGCAGCTCCTGGCCCAGCACCTGGGGGCTGGGATCGGAGATGATCAGGTGGAAGCTGACGTCGATGTGGCAGCGGCCCTCGGCGATCGCGTGATAGTCCTTCACCGCCTGGCGCAGGCTTTGCCCTTTCTGCTGCATGCAGAACGGCATCACCAGCGTGTTGCCGCCGAACGCTGCCGCGCGCGTGCCGCTCTCGAAGTCGTCGGCCATGACGATGCCGGGCCCGCTCGGCTGGGACAGATGGACGTGGCTGTCGATGCCGCCCGGCAGCACCAGCCGCCCGCGCGCATCGATCACCTCCTCGGCCGTGCCCAGGTCCTCCCCCAGCGCCACGATCCTGCCGCCGCGGATGCCCACGTCGCACGCGACCGTGTCGCTGGCGTTCGCCACCCGTCCGCCGCGAATGATGGTATCGAGCTTGCTCATGCCTCACCCATTCCGCAGATGCAGACGTTGTCATACCGGGGCTCGTCCCCGCTATCCAGGCAATCCACGTGCGCAGAAGCTAATTGCTTGATGGATCCCGGGCACAAGGCCCGGGATGACCGCTGGAGCTTTGGCCGACCGATGCTAGACACGCTCAGCTCCCGCGGTAGGTGGAGTAGGCCCAGGGGGAGGCGAGGAGGGGGACGTGGTAGTGGCCCTCGGGCTCGGCGATGCCGAAGCGGATCGGCACCACGTCGAGGAACGGCGGACGGCTTGCCGCCACCGCGTGCGCGGCGAAATAGGCGCCGATGTGGAAGGCGATCTCATAGGTGCCGATGCGCAGCGGGCCGCCGCCGAGCAGGGGAGCGTCGGTGCGGCCGTCGGCATTGGTGATCGTCTCCTTCAGCAGGCCGTCCGCGCTGCTCCCGAGCTCCTTGAGGGTCACCTTGACGCCCGCCGCCGGCTTGCCGGACACGGTGTCCAGCACGTGGGTGGAGAGCCGCCCCTCCGTCTTGGGCTTGCCGGGTCCCTGGACGGCCTCGACGAGGCGCAGGCGCGTGATGTGGCCGATCTCCTCCAGTGCCGCGCCGCGCTCGGCCAGCGGAGCGTTGCCAAGCCGCCGCTCGAAATTGTCGAGGATCGAATCGCGCGTGTGGCGGCGTACGCAGATGATGAAGGGAATGCCGAAGCGGGCGCGATAGTCGCCGTTCAATCGCTCGAAGCGCGTGAACTCCGCCTCGCTCAGGCGGTCGAGGCCGAGACTGCCCTGCTCCTGGCGCGACTCGGCCGTCATGGCCCCGGCGCGGGCGACCTTGCCGCCGAGCTCCGGATGACCGCGGATGAAGGCCATCTGCTCGGCCTCGCCGGCACCCGAGACCGCCGCCATCAGGGCACTGTGCAGGTCGGCGACGGTGGCGAACGGCCGCTGGGCGCTGGCCCGCTCCGCCACCCAGGGCGCGTTCTCGAACACGCCCCCGAGCGCGGCGACGAACGCGTCGCGATCTGCCGCATTCAGCGCAGCGAGTTCGGTGCTAGCCTGGACCATCCATCGGGCTCCGCATGCTCACCGTACATCTCGCACAGGTTCTCTTCCTAGGCGAGGCTCTAAAGTAGGCAGGCTTCACGCTTCGGCACACGACGTCGCATTCGAGTGCACGTGATTGAGCCGAAGCGATCCTGCTCTGCCAAGCTTCCCATCGGCGACTGCACAACCTACGATCCGAACCATGATCGAAAAGCGGGCAAGAGCCCGGAAATCACAGGCTGGGAAAGCCGACAAGGCGTTTGGTTTCGGACCGACGCTGATGGCACGGCTGGACACCCTGGCGGCATTCACCGAGGTGCCGGGCCAGCTCACGCGCCGCTACCTGACGCCCGCCCACGTCGCCGCCATGGGTCAGGTGCAGGCCTGGATGGAGCAGGCCGGCATGCAGTCGCGGACCGACGCCGTCTGCAACGTCATCGGCCGCTACGAGGGCAAGTCGCCCGGCGCGCCCGCCATCCTGCTCGGCTCGCACATCGACACCGTGGTCGATGCGGGCAAGTATGACGGCAACCTCGGCGTATTGGCCGCCATCGCGGCGGTGGCGGACATGAGCGACCGCGGCGAGCGGCTCGGCCACGCCATCGAGGTGGTGGCATTCGGCGAGGAGGAGGGCGTGCGCTTTCCCACCCACCTCCTCACCTCCAGCGCGCTGGTTGGCACGTTGGAGCCCTCCGTATTCGACGCCAGCGACGGCGGCGGCGTCAGCGTGCGAGCGGCACTGGCCGCCGCCGGCGGCAACGCCGACGCCTACGGCAGCTGCGCGCGCGCGCGCACAGCCACCGCCGCCTACCTGGAGCTGCATATCGAGCAGGGGCCGGTGCTGTACGACAAGGGCCATGCGGCCGCGGCCGTCACGGCCATCGACGGCGCCATTCGCCTGATCGTCACGGTGCGCGGGTTCGCCGGCCACGCAGGCACGGTGCCCATGGGTTTTCGCCGCGACGCGCTGGCGGCCGCGGCCGAGATGATCGTGGCGATCGAGCGCCTGGGCGCGTCCCAGGGCAACCTGGTCGCCACGGTCGGCCGCGTGGATGCCAGGCCCGGCGCGCCCAACGTGATCCCCGGACGCGCGGAATTCACGGTCGACATGCGCAGTCCGTCCGACGCCGTGCGCCACCTCGCGCAGCGGGAGCTGCTGGCTCTGCTGCGCGACATCGCCACGCGACGCCGAGTCGAGATGGAGACGAAAATCTACCAGGAGATACCCGCGACCGCGCTCGATGCGCGCATCACCGAGGCCGTGCGCGAGTCCCTCGCCGCCTGCGGCATGGAGGTGCTGGAGCTTTCCTCCGGCGCCGGCCACGATGCCATGATGATGGCCAAGCTGTGCCCGTCCGGCATGATCTTCCTGCGCTGCAAGGACGGCATCAGCCACAATCCCGCCGAGTTGATCACGGTGGAGGATGCCGACATCGGCGTCCGCCTGCTGCTGGAGACGGTGAGGCGTCTGGACAAGCGCCTGCTAGGTTCGTGAGCGGGCTTCTCGATCGCGGCACAATGAGGCGAATTTCGCGATCAGGACACTAGGGCAAAGCTGAGATGGCACCCGTCACGCAAGCAAAGATTGCCAGGCTGGTCGAGTCCCGCTTCGAGGAGGAGGTGGCGTTCCTGCGCGAGCTGGTGCGCGTGCCGACCGATACGCCGCCGGGAGACAACGCTCCCCACGCCGAGCGCACCGCTGGTCTGCTGGAGGCGATGGGTTTCACTGTCGAGCGATTTTCCATTCCTGCCAGGCAGGTGCGGGCGGCTGGCCTGGTCTCGCTCACCAACCTGATCGTGCGGCGGCGCTTCGGCCCTGGTCCGACGATCGCCCTCAACGCCCACGGCGACGTCGTGCCGCCCGGTGACGGATGGAGCAAGCCGCCCTATGAGGGCGTGATCGAGAAGGGGCGCATGTACGGACGCGGCGTCGCCGTCTCCAAATCCGACTTCGCCACCTATACCTTCGCGCTGCGTGCGCTCGAGGCCCTGGGGCGGCCGCTCGCCGGCACGGTGGAGCTGCACTTCACCTACGACGAGGAGTTCGGCGGCTTGCTGGGTCCCGGCTATCTGCTGCGCACCGGCGCCACGAAGCCCGATCTCGCCATCGGCGCTGGCTTCTCCTACGCCGTCGTCACCGCCCACAACGGCTGCCTGCAGCTCGAGGTGACGGTGCACGGGAAATCGGCGCATGCGGCGATGCCCGAGACAGGGCACGACGCGCTGCAGGCGGCCGTGCGCATCCTCAATGCGCTGTACGCCGAGCGCGAGACCTACGCCGGCGTCAAATCGCGCGTCGCCGGCATCGACAATCCGACCCTGACCGTCGGCCGCATCGAGGGCGGCATCAACACCAACGTCGTGCCGGACCGGGTGACCCTCCGCCTCGACCGGCGCATGATCCCCGAGGAGGACCCCAAGGCTGTCGAGCAGCGGTTGAAGGCCGTGATCCGCGGGGCGACCAAGGGCTTGTCGGGCATCAAGGTGGACGTGCGACGGCTCCTGCTGGCCCGCGCGCTTGAACCCCTGCCCGGCCATGAGCGGCTGGCCGATGCGTTCCGGGCACGCGCCTCCGCTGTGCTCGGCGAGTCCGTCGAAGCAACAGCGACGCCGCTCTACACGGATGCGCGCCTTTATGCCGAAGCCGGCGTGCCGATCGTGCTCTACGGCGCCGGCCCGCGCACCATCCTCGAGGCCAACGCCAAGCGGGCGGACGAAAACCTCGTGCTCGAGGACCTGAAGCGCGCGACCATCGTCGTTGCGTGGGTGTTGTCGGATTTGCTGTCTACCTGACACTGACTTCCGGCGAGACCAGCGGGGTGCGATCTCTCCGCGGGCGTCGGAGACGTCCGCGTGGCGCGCTATTTCGCCTTCTGTTTCACACGAAACTTACAAGCGCGGCTCGACCGCCTATCTCTGCTTGCCGATCCCAATGCTCGGAGGTGGCGATGTTCAAGCCGTTCCACACTACCCTCTTCGCCGGGCGCTCCAGAATTACAACCGGCAAGGGCATCCTGGCTTTGAGTGCCCTCTTGGCGGGTATCGCTGCGGCTACCGCGGCCCAGGCGCAGCAACCTCCCATGACGACGGTGACGTTGTTGAGCCAGGACAAGGCAGCGGTCGACGCCAAACGCATGCCGACCAACGACGTCGTCGCGCACCTATCCGCTCGGAATGCAGGCCGATCCGGGGTCAAGATGATTTCACTCGAATCGTGCCCGAAGGTGCCGCCCGATGCCGTCCAGGGCATGAAGCAGACCTTGCAGAAGAACAAGTTCATGGTCGTGCTGGACCTCAAGGAACCAGATCCGCGGCTCTGCCCTCGCTGACGCCGAGCACCACACCTCCGCCGACGCAGCCAGCTTGCCTTCCGGCCGAGTTGTGGCGCACGCTGTCCGCCGAGCGAATAGCG
Organism: uncultured Alphaproteobacteria bacterium; assembly: GCA_963774165.1. Lineage (GTDB taxonomy): Bacteria > Pseudomonadota > Alphaproteobacteria > Rhizobiales > Hyphomicrobiaceae > AWTP1-13. The sequence continues at coordinate 201,705 of CAVZEC010000014.1, forward strand.
CATTGGGGGCGGCAGTGTGGGAAATCCTGTGGGTCTGGGGTGAGACGTTCCTGCGCTGGCTGCACGTGATCGCAGCCATCGGCTGGATCGGCTCGTCGTTCTATTTCATCCACCTCGACTACAGCCTGCAGAAACGCGAGGGGCTGCCCGCGCAGGCCTACGGCGAGGCCTGGCAGGTGCACGGCGGCGGCTTCTACAACATGGTGAAGTACCTCGTCGCGCCCGCGCGCATGCCCGACGAGCTCACCTGGTTCAAGTGGGAGGCCTACGCCACCTGGATCTCCGGCTTCGCGCTGATCGTCGCCATCTACTACGCTGGCGCCAGCCTCTATCTCGTCGATCCCGCCGTGATGGCCATCCAGCCTTCCACCGGCATCGTCATCAGCCTGACGGCGATCGTGCTCGGCTGGGCCGTCTACGACGGACTGTGCCGGTCGCCGCTCGGCCGCAACGACACCGTGCTGGCAGCCGTCGGCTTCGTCTTCATCGTCACGCTGTCGTTCGCCTTCACGAAGGTGTTCAGCGCGCGCGGCGCCTTCATGCAGATCGGCGCGCTGATCGGCACCATCATGGCCGCCAACGTGCTGATGGTGATCATCCCCGGCCAGCGCAAGGTGGTGGCAGACCTGATCGCCGGGCGCACGCCCGATCCCGTGCACGGCCAGCGCGGCAAGCAGCGCTCGACCCACAACAACTACCTGACGCTGCCGGTCGTGTTCGTGATGATCTCGAACCACTATCCCCTGGCGTACGCGACGCGCTTCAGCTGGGTGATCCTGGCTCTGGTGCTCGTCATGGGCGCCGTCATCCGCCACTTCTACAACATGCGTCACATGCGCCAGCCGAGTCCCTGGTGGACCTGGGGGCTGGCGGTCGCGTGCGGCCTCGCGATCGTGTGGCTGTCGACGCTGGGGCCGGCGCAGAGCGAGCGGCCGCGCAAGCGCGCCGATGCGGTGGCAGCCGCGACGCCGGTGAAGTTCGCCCAGGTCGAGGACATCGTCACCAGCCGCTGCAGCATGTGCCACGCGGCCGAGCCGGTGTGGATGGGGATCACCGTGCCGCCCAAGGGCGTGCTGCTCGATACCGCCGCCCGTATCCGGGCCAATGCGCGCGAGATCGCCATCGCCGCCGCGTGGTCGAGCGCCATGCCGCCGTCCAACGTGACGGACATCACCGCGGAGGAGCGGGAGGTGCTGGGCGCATGGGTATCCGGCACCCGCGAGTAGCGGCGTCTCACTTGATGCGGAACTGGATCGGCAGCGTCAGGTCGAACGTGGCGCCGTCGACATGGCCCGGCGGGGCCGGGAGCGGGTTCGCGCGCCGCAGCACGGCGAGTGCTTCCTCGTCCAGCGCCGACGAGCCGGAGCTGCGCACCACGCGCGAGGTGATCAAGCCGCCCGTGCGGTCGATGGTGAACTGCACGGCGACGTCGCCCTGGCTGCTGCGTGCCCGAGCCGCGTCGGGATAGCGCTTGAAGCGATTGAGGTGCGAGACGAGGGCCCTCTCCCAGGCGGCCTTGGCCCGGGCAGCGGCTGCCGCCGAGCCGGGCGATGGCGCCACGGCCACCGGCTGCTCCGTCGCCTCGACGCGCGGAGGCGCCATGGTCAGGGGCGCTGCCACCACCTGGTCGGCGCTCTGCTGCTTGGGCTTGTCCTCTTGCGGCTTTTCCTCGTCGGGCTTCTTGTCGGTGACGGGATGCGGCGTCGGGAGTACGACCTCCGGATCGGGAGCCGGCGAGGGCTCCACCATCGGCATCTCCTTCTCCACCTCCTCCTTGGTCTCCTTGGACGCCTGAGGAGTGAGCATGGCCTCCTCCATCAGCGGTCCGTGTGCGACGTCGGGTGAATCGACGGGCGTGACGGCCGGCGCCGGCACCATCTCCACGACCACCGGGCTGGCGGTGGAGTCCTCGGCGTCGTCGTCCGGCCAGTGCCAGAGCGCCACCGCCGTGCAGCCCACGTGCGCCACGACTACGAACAGGCCTGCCGCCGCCCAGCGCTTGAGACGGAGGCGTCGCGGCTCGAGCAGGTCGGCGCTGAACATCATGGCCGCGGCGCCTGCGGGGCTGGTGCGGCGGCTGCGGGTGTGTCGCCGGGAGCCGAGACCGGCTGCGGGTTCGCATCCTCCAGGCCGACCAGCGCCAGCTTGAGGTAGCCGCCGGACCGCAACAGGTTCATCACGCGCATCAGCTCGCTGTAGGGCACGGTCTTGTCGGCGCGCAGGAAGATGCGCTTCTGGCGGTCGCGCTCGGTCGCGGCATCGATGGCGTTGGCGAGCTGCCCGGCGGGAATGGGATCGTTACCGAGCGCCAGCGACAGGTCCGCCTTGATGGTCAGGAACAGCGGCTTGTCGGGCCTTGGCTGCGGCCGTGCCGTCGACACCGGCAGGTCCACGGCCACGTCCACGGTCGAGAGCGGCGCAGCTACCATGAAGATGATCAGCAGCACCAGCATGACGTCGATGAACGGCGTGACGTTGATCTCGTGCAGCTCCGCGCCGTCGTCGTCGCCGTTGTCGAGCCGCGCCGCCATCGGTCACTCCGCCGCTTTCGGCAGCCGGATCTTCCCTTCGGCGCGGTCGAGATCGCGGGACACGAGACGCATCACCTCGGCCGAAGCGTCGCCGACCAGCGCCCGGTAGCGCGCGATCGAGCGCGTGAACTGGTTGTAGATGACGACGGCGGGGATCGCAGCGAACAGCCCGATGGCGGTCGCCAGCAGCGCCTCGGCGATCCCGGGTGCGACCACTGCGAGGTTGGTGGTCTGCGCCTTGGAGATGCCGATGAAGCTGTTCATGATGCCCCACACGGTCCCGAACAGGCCGACGAAAGGCGCCGTGGCGCCGATGGTGGCCAGCACGCCGGTGCCCTTGTTCATGTCGCGGCTGGCCGCGACCTCCAGGCGCGCGAGCCGCGTGGCGATACGCTCCTTGATGCCGGCCTTGTCGGTAACGTCGGAGGAAAGCTCCAGCTCGAGCATGGCCGCATCGATCAGCGTCGGCAGGATGCCGCGCCGCGACCCTACGCTGGCATGGGCGTCGTACAGGGACCGCTCGGTACTGATCGCGGCAAGCGCCGAACGCAGCCGGCGGAGCGCCGCCCACAGCTCGATGTTCTTGGCGAGCCAAACGGTCCACGTCACGACCGAGGCGAACACCAGGCCGATCATGACGCCTTGCACGAGCTTGTCGGCCGACATGAACATCGACCAGGGTGAAAGATCGCGCGGCAGCTGGAGGCTGCCGATCCCCGGCGAGGACGGCGCATCGGCCGGTGCCGGGCTGGCCGTCGGAGACGATGCAGGCTGGACCGGCGCGCCTGCCGAGGGCGCGGGGGCGGGCTGACCGGATGCGGTCGGCGGTGTCGGTGCCGCTGTCTCGCTCGACGCGGCAGGTGGCGCCGGCGTCGCCGGTTGAGCGGACGCGGGCGGCGAGGAGGGAGCAGGAGGCTGACCGGTAGCCGCCGCGGCCGGAGCTGGTGCAGCGGGCGGCGGCGCTGCCGAGGGAGGCGCTGCGGGACGTTCCGATGCTGTCGAGGGCACCGGGTCGGCCGGCGGCGATGCGGTCCCCTGGCCGAGGGCCGCGGCGGGCAGCGCCACCAGTGCGAGAACGGCAAGCCGCCCGAGCAGCGCGACGCCTCGCGGTGCCGTGCCGGAGAAACGCAACCTCCGGACTCGAGCGCAAACATTCGGCATTTCGATGCTCATGATTCCCCAGCGTACCGAAGTCCGCGTCCCCACCCAACCAGGCCCGATGCCGCGGGCCGGCATCATCCCACTATGGCCGCTTGCGTCCCACCCTCCTCGCGGCGATGGGGAGGCCTTTTTGCATGCTCATGCGGCAGCCGCGTGGCTTTCAACCAGCGCCCTAGGCGTCCGCCCAGTAACGAATGAGATTGTGATAAATGCCCGTCAGCCGAACGCAAGCGGGGTCCTCGATGCCCCGCTCGGCCGAGAGCTCCTGAATCGTCTGGTCGAGGTCGAACAGGAGCGAGCGGGCGCTGTCCTGGCGCACCATGCTTTGCAGCCAGAAGAACGACGCGACCCGCGCCCCCCGCGTGATCGGCTTGACGTGGTGCAGGCTGGTCGAGGGGTAGAGCACCATGTCGCCGGCCGGCAGCTTCACCTCATGCGTCCCGTAGTTGTCTTCCACTGTCAGCTCGCCGCCGTCGTACTCCTCGGGCTCCGCCAGGAACAGCGTGACCGACAGGTCGGTGCGGATGCGCACGGTCGTGCCCGGCACCGCGCGGATGGCGCCGTCCACGTGAGTACCGAAATGCTGGCCGACGCCATAGCGGTTGAACAGGGGCGGGAAGATCTTGAGCGGGATCGCGGCCGAGATGAAGAGGGGCGCGCGCGAAAGCGCCTCGATCACCATGTCGCCCAGCTGGTTGGAGGCCGGCGATCCCTCCGGGAGCTGGTTGTTGTGCTTGACCGAGCCCGATTGAGCGCCCGCCGTGACCCGGCCATCGACCCACTCGGCGCTGTCCATGACCTTGCGGCAGTGCGCCACCTGCTCCTTCGTCAGCACCTCTGGAATGCAGATCAGCAACCGCGCGCTCCCTTGTAGCAGTGAGGGCCCCCGAGCAGACGGCTCGCTCGGAGGCCCAGCGTCCTGATCAGGGGACTATCTGATCGCGGACACCATTCAATACTTGAAATTCGCCGTCAAGTATCCTGCGCGGCTGGCCCCCAAGCGCCAATGCTCGCGGGAGGCCCGTCATCTCGATCGACCGACAGATCGCTTGGGAGAGCGTCGGTATTGCTGGCTCGGCGTCAGGTATCGGGCCCGGTCCGGAGCCGCGAAAAGCCGCCCGTCCGGCCCACGATGGAGAGCAAGCAACTCCGCGGATCCTGGTCTCCGGGCGATGCATCGCCCGGAGACCAAGGTTGCGGACGCGGGTAACCGGATCAGTATTTCACTTTCACCGTGAGATACCCGGCGCGGCCAGGGGCCACGAAGGCAAAGGTGTCCTGCGCCTGGTATATGGCGTCATAGTAGAGCTCGTTCGTGAGGTTGAGCCCCGAAACCTTCAGCTCGATGTTGTTCGTAAGCTTGTACTCCGCAAAAGCGTCGAAGCGCCACCAATCGACTGTATGGTTATTGAAGGCGTTGGCCGCGAGATGTCCGCCATAGACCTCGCCGCCGTACGTCGCGGAGCCGGCAATCGCCAACTGGTCGGTCAATTGATATCTGGTCAGCAGCGAGAACTGCGTCAGCGGGATGTTGGCCAGGCGCCGTCCGATATCCTGGGGATTGCTGGACCCGAGCACTTCGGTGTCGAGGAGAACGAGCCCGCCGAACACCCTCAAGTCCCTGGTGATGTTGCCGGCGGCCGAGAGCTCGATGCCCCGCACGCGATACTGGCCCTTGAAGGCATTCGTTGGATTCGCAGCCGTCACATTGTCATTGGTGCGCGCGTGATCGACATCGGTCTGGAACAAGGCCGCTGTCGCAAGCAGGCGCTTGTCGAACAGTTCCCACTTGGTCCCGATCTCCACGCTGCGCGCCTGTTGCGGCGGCACGTTGACGAGCGTGGCGCTGATGCCGTTGTACTGTGCGCCAGTCGAGTCGAGCTCGCTTCCGATCGGGCTCTCCGCTGTCGCGTATGCGACATAGAAGCTCGAAATCGGAATCGGCTTGTAGACCAAGCCCGCATTCCAGCTCAGAAGGTTGGCATGAACACTCGCTGTGTTCGTGGCAATGGCCGTGTTTGCCGCCGCAGAGCCCGGCGCATTGATGCCCGGCCCGCCAATCTGGTCGCGAGTGAAGTCGTCGAGCCGGATGCCGGCGTTGAATATCCATTGCTTGGACAAGTGGACCGTATCGGACAGGTACGTTCCGATCGTGTCGATGGTAGCGTCGTAGACCTTTCCTTTGCCAATGACCTTGTCGATCTGGGCGTATGGATTGGGAGGGAACGGCCGCAAGATATCGAAGTTGTTGGTCACATTATAGCCGTACCTGTCGATTGTCTCGCGAGTGACCTCCACGCCCGCTACAACAGTATGATGGAAGGTGCCGGTGCTGAACTTTACGTTCAGCTCGGTCTGGTTGGCATAGATCCTGGCAATCTGATCGCGGTTTGGATGGTGCACGTCGGGTATGCCTTCCATCGACGTGGCAACGTAATCGAGACTGCTCTCTCCAACTCTGGACCTGTTGGTCACCGTCACGCCAGGCATCAATTTGACAACCGCCGTTCCCGTGACGATGTCCGCCTTCTCCTTGAAGAAGTCGAGGCCAACCATGCCGACCCACATGTTGCGAGAGGCGCCACGCTCGGTGATCGGCACGTTGTCGATGTCGCGAGCCGGCACGCCCCAATCGGGCGTCGCATCGTTGCGATACCGATAGTAGTCGAGCGTTATCTTCACGGAATCATTGAGCCGCCCGGTCGCCGAGATGAGCCCGCCCCAGCGCTCGCTTTCGGTAATGTCGCGTCCGGCAATGCCGTGCGTGTCGTACATTAGATTGGCGCGCACCGCAAAATCCGGCGACACCTTCTGGTTGGCATCGACCGTCGTGCGGAACATCTTGTCCGTGCCGAGCGTGGTCGTGACTTCGTAAAAGCTCGAACGCAGATCCGGTTCCTTGCTGATGATATTGACCGCACCGCCGATCGTGCTGCGCCCGGCTATGCCTCCGCTCGGACCCTTGTAGATCTCCACCTGCTGGACGGAAAATACGTCGGGGATGACGTTGCCCGGATTGCGGATGCTATCGACGAAAATATCGTTGCTGGACTTGAAGCCGCGAATTGCGAAGGCTCCATAGGAGTTTCCGCCTTCGGCCGAGCCGATGGTCAATCCTGGAACCGAACGGGCGAGTTCGCGCAGATCGCGTGCGCCTTTGTCCTCGATGACCGTCTCGGGAACGGCAGTGACGGTGCGCGGCGTGTTGACAAGCGGTTCGGTCAGCTTGCCCGAAGCGGATTGCTCCACCTTGTAGGGTGCGTTTGGATTGGCATAGGGGTTGGCGCCGGGCGTGGGTGTTGGCGCCGCAGCCGCTGCCGGTGCGACAGGAGCGGCGCCCGCTTTCTTGGCGGGAGCGGCGGTCGCCTTCTTCTTCGGCTGCTTGGCTTCGACGTTGAGCGGCGGCAAGCGGCGCCTTGGGGCGCGGCTGTTTGAGCCAGCGCGATGCTGGCGGGACTGGCGGCGGCAAAGCACGCGGCCGTCAGCAGGCTCGTGGTCGACACTTCTTTCTTGGGCGATCCGGCGCTGGCCGGCTTGCCCAGCGGACTGCGCAGAGATCCAGGAACTCGAACCGAACTCATACATCCCCCCAACGCACGCACACGCGTACAGAACCAAAGTCGAAGACGAACTCTCGTGGCTGGCTGGGGTTGGCCTGGCTGCCGCGAGACGAGGAACGCTACCTATTCCTGACTTGGAGAGTCAAGTTTCGCGGTGCGAGATTCGACGTCCGCGAAGCGGTGTAGCGAACTTGCCACGGGGTGCTCGGTCCGGAGTAGCGGATGTCGAGCGGCAGCCGAACTGGGATCTGCCGTGCGAACTCAAGACGTTATTCGCGCGGCCGCAAAAACTTCGCAGTCGGAGCATTGCGCGACGTCAGGCTCGAGTGGTCGGACTCGGTCATCCGCTCGAGCGCGGCAACGTCGCGCACGACGATAGCGCGGCCCCGAGCGGTCTCGATCACGCCTGTGTCGCGCAGATGCGCGAGCTGCCGGCTGACCGTTTCGATGCGCAGGCCCAGGAAGTCGGCCATCTCGGTGCGCGACAGGGGCAGGTCGAAGCGGCAGGTTGTCGACGGCATGGCCGCACCGCATCCGGGCTCCCGCATCCGTCTGAGCACGAGCAGGATGAGGGCGGCGACCTTCTCCTCCGCACTCTTGCGGCCGAGCAGGAGCATCCACTCGCGCGCGGCCTCCACCTCGTCGAGCGTGCGCTCCAGGAAGAGCTGCTTCAGCGATGGCCATTCGTGCATGAGCGCCTCGAACGGCTGCCGGTTGAAGCAGCACAGCTCGACGGGCGTGGCCGCCTCCGCGACAAAGCCGCTGCCCGCCTTGAACGGCCGTCCCAGGAAGTCGGACGGGAACAGCAGCTCGACGATCTGCTGGCGGCCGTCGGCGAGCGTCTTGGTGAGCTTGACCACGCCGGAGAGGACGTTGGCGAACCAGTCCTCCGCGTCTGGCCCCGAGATCGTCCGGCCGGCCGCATAGCGCCTGCGATAGGAGATCCGGTTGAGCGATGCCAGCTGCTCCGGCGACAGGGCGCAACACAATGCCCTCGTCCTGACCGCACATTCGGAGCAGAGATTGCGTCTGGCCATGGATCGATCGCTCCGGATCACTGCGCATCGGCTGAGCCTGCACTGTCAGCGCAATTCGCCGCAGCCGGATTTGATCTGGATCAAGCGCGCGGATCCGCTTCCCTGCACACTGGCGCACGATCGCTTCAGACTGAATCACCCAGCCTCAGTCGCAGCGTGGCGGCTGAAGCGTGAATCCTGCTCCGTCCAATTCGCGAGCAAGGAGGCCTACCGTGAGCGATTTCTGCTACGGCCGCCCGATGTTGGAGCGGATTTTCCGTCAAGCCGAGCTGATGGACGCCGTCATGGAGCGCGTCGGCGTCGATCCGTCGACCGCTGCCCGCCTCGATCGGGGTACGGCCTGGTACGAAGCCCGCACCAAATGCATCGGCTGCTGCGAGGAGCGGCAATGTCGGGCTTGGCTCGAGCGTCCCGGACCATTGCCGGGGCCGCCGCCGTCATGTCCCAACGGAGACTTCTTTCGCCGCTGTCTCATGGCCCGTCCCGACAAGAGCTGCTCCCTTTCGCTCTCACCTTCACCCAGTATCGACGGAGGCACACCATGACCGGTCAAGGCGCCTACGCAGCGCTCTCCAGGCTCCGCAGCCGCCTTGAGCGGGTGCTGGACAACCGCAGGTCACGGGCGGAGCTGGAAGCATGCCCGCCGAGTGAGCTGACATCGCATCGCACAGGACGTCGGCCTGAGCGACGCCGATCTGCAATCGCTCAACTGCAGCCACCCGGGGCCGAGCGAGCTGATGCCGCGACGCCTGGAGCAGCTGGGGCTCGACCCCGCCTATATGAAGCACGCCCGCACCGCCACCTACCGGGATCTGGAACGGGTTTGCGCGACCTGCAAAGCCTGGCGGCGCTGCGCGCGAGACCTCTCCCGGGGCGACGTCCAGGTCGGCATGGGCAGCTATTGCCTCAATGCGCCGACCATCGATGCTCTGATCGTCGACCGGCCCGGCTCGTCAGCGCGCTAAGCGGGCGTAGGCACGGACGCCTCGAGCAGGCTTGCGGACTTGAGATCGGCCCACAGGCCGGCGGGCACCTTTGCCGAGATCGCCGCGACGTTGCGCTTGACCTCGTCGGGGGTGACGGCGCCGAGGACCAGGCTCGACACGGCGGGTCCCGCCAGCGCGAAGTGCAGCGCCGCGACCGGCAACGGCACGCGGTGGTCGGCGCACACGCGCTCAATTTTGCGGACGCGCTCCAGGATCTCGGGTGGCGCATCCGTGTAATTGTACTTGGCGCCGGCGGCCGCACCCCGGGCGAGAATCCCCGAGTTGAACACGCCGCCCAGCATCACGCCGATGTTCTTCTCGACCGCGATGGGGAGCACCTCTTGCAGGGCCGGCTGCTCGAGCAAGGTGTAGCGGCCGGCGAGCAGCAGGCAGTCGAAGTCGCCCTCGCGCAGATAGCGCGCCGCGTAGACGGGATCGTTGACGCCGATGCCGATCGCCTTGACGACGCCCTCGGAGCGCAGCTTCTCCAGCGCCTTGTAGGCCCCGCTCATGGCTTCGCGGTAGCGTTTGGGGCCCTCCTCCGGCCCGTGCGACCAGGCGTCGGCATCGTGGATCAGCAGGATGTCCACCTTCGGCAGGCCGAGGCGATGCAGCGACTGCTCGTGCGAGCGCATGGCGCCGTCGTAGGAGTAGTCGTGCACCACGTTGAACGAGAGACCGCCGACGTAGCGCGTGGTCTTGGTGCGGCCCGCGGGCGCCGGCGTCAGCAGTCGGCCGACCTTGGTGGACATGACGAAGCTGCCGGGCGGCTGGCGTCGCAGCGCCGTGCCGACGCGATGCTCCGCGCTCCCCTGCCCGTACAGTGGCGCGGCATCGAACAGCGTGATGCCGGCTGCGGCCGCCGCCTCCACGGTGGCAATCGCCGTGGCGTCGTCCAGCACCTCGTAGATGTCGCCCAGCGGCGCCGCCCCGAAGCCGAGCACCGTGACGTCGAGACCGCTTCTGCCGAGCTTGCGTGTTGGAAGAGACATGCGCGCCACCTGAGCTGTTCAGCCGCGCAGTCTACCACTCGCGCCGCGACCGCGGTACCAGGGCCGCTCGATTGACCCTGGAAACGAGGCCGTGCCATGGTCGCGCAGCAAGCTTGCGACCTTCTCCCAGGGATCCCCAGACATGATGACCGTCGAGGAGGCCATCACCGGCCGCCGCAGCATCCGTGCCTTTCTGCCCAAGCCCGTGCCGCGCGAGCTGATCGAGCGCGTGCTGCTGATCGCCGGTCGTGCACCCTCGGGCAGCAATGTGCAGCCGTGGCGGGTGTGGGTGCTGCAGGGCGCGGAGCGGGACGCGATCGTGAGCGAGTGCGTGGCGCGCTACGACCGCAACCAGGTGAGCCACCGGGAGTACAACTACTATCCCGTGAAGTGGCGCGAGCCCTATCTGGCGCGGCGGCGCGCGTGCGGCTGGGGCCTCTACGGCACGCTCGGCATCGGCCGCGAGGAGAAGGACAAGATGCACGCCCAGCACGCGCGCAACTACGCATTCTTCGACGCGCCGGTGGGGCTGATCTTCTCGATCGACCGCGACCTGGAGCGGGGTTCCTGGCTCGACTACGGCATGTTTCTGCAGGCGATCATGGTGGGCGCGCGCGAGTTCGGCCTCGAGACCTGCCCGCAGGCCGCCTGGCTCAGCTACCACGACATCTTGCAGCGCCGCATCGGCATCCCGCCCGACCAGACCGTGGTCTGCGGCATGGCTCTCGGCTACCCGGACCCCGATGAGAAGGTGAACGACTATACGCCGTCGCGGATGCCGGTGACGGAGTTCGTGACGTTCGTGGAGCGGTTGCAAGAGTGAGGCGCCGACAGGTGTTGTCAGATGCCTCGTTACCCGCCTCCCAGCCGCGCCAGCCGCTCCTCCGCCTCCGGCGCCCCGAGTTCGCGGGCGCGCTCGTACCATTTGCGCGCCTCGGCGAGGTTGGGCTGCACGCCCTGCACGCCGGAGCGGGTGAGCTCGCGGGGGTCGTAGGTGGCGGCCAGCAGCATGGCCCCGCGCGCCAGGCCCATCTGCGCGGCGCGCAGGTAGAACTGGCGTGCCACGGCGATGTTGCCCTGCTCGGTCTCGCGCTCGCCGCGCACGATCAGCCGCTCGCCCGCCTCACGGTCCGCGGGCGACAGGATGGGTGCGCGCGGCGCGGCAGGCGTGGGAGGAGCCACCAGCTTCGGCGGCTCGGCCCGGGTCTCCTTGGGCGGCGGAGGCGGCGGCTCCGGCGGGGGCTGGACGATCAGCACGGCCTGCGCCTGCGCCAGCTGCCCGCCGTCCTCGGACACCAGGCTGATGCTGAGATCGGCACGGCCCGCAACGCCCGCCGGCACGATCATCTGCAGGGTGGCGAGCGCGTGGATCGGCACCGACCACGCGCCGGGCGCCGTCACGTAGCCCTCCGAGAGGGAGACCGTGGGCGGCAGGCCGCGCACGCGCACGAAGCTGTTCTTCGGCAGCGCATCGAGCGGATTGATCTTGATCGGCAGGGCCGCCTGAGACGCCGGGCCTGTGGCGATGGTCGGCGGCACGCTGACCTGCAGCACGTCCGCGGCGCTGCCCTGCACGAGATGCAGTTGCAGGTTCCCCTCGAGCCCCTGGCCGTGGCCCGGCCCCGCCGTCATCCAGGCAGCCGCCGCTACGGCGAGCACGGCCAAGGTCAGCCCCTGCCGCGGTCGACCATCCCGGCTGCTCGCTTGCCCGCACGCATCGAGGCGTGCAGGTCCCCATCCGTCCCCCATCAATCGCCCCCTTGCGGCTTCCTCGAAGGGTTGGCGACGCACAACGCTCCGGCCGTCACTGCCGGCTCTGCTTCTTGCTCCACTCGAGGAATTGCTTGAACAGGCGCTCCTGCTCGTTGGGATCGTTCGGCGCCGCGCGCATTGCCTGGGCGCGCAGCTGCACCGGATCGATGGCGCGCGGCGCCGTGGCCGTCGCGACCTTGTCGAGCCGGTCCTGCAAGGGCTTGAACCGCTGCCATCCGGGCACCCTGGCGGCGAGGTTCACGTCCTTCCATTTCTCGTGATAGCCCGGCTCCTTCTGCAGCTTCTCGAAGCGGTCGAACAGGTAGTCGACGACGCGCACGAGGCGCTGGTAGCGGTCGGTGTCCTTCTGCCAGTCGTAGACGGCGAGCACCGCGGGAACCGAGATCGTCGCCACCTGCTGGCCCTGCGGGATCAGCGCCGGGTAGTCGGCGTTCTCCAGATAGGCCGGCGCGTAGTATTCGAGCTTGTCGGAATACTCGATGGGGATGAACTTGAAACCCTCCGGCCACTTGCCCTTCAGGAATGGAGCGAGCGGCTTGGACGAGATCCAGAAGGTGCCGGCGACCTCGTTGCCCGCCTTCATCTTCTCCATGGCGACATTGTGCGGGATGAACGTGGCCTTGATGTCGATGCCGAGCTGCTTGAAGATGATCGGGCCCGAATACGCGGCAGCCGTGCCCTGGGAATTGAAGTTCACCACCTTGCCGGCGAGGTCCTGCATCGAGTTGATCTCGGGGCGCACGAACATGTGCACTTCCGAGGGAAACAGGTTCAGCAGGTAGTTGATCCGCTTCCACGCGCCGGCAAACTCGGGCTTCGACTTGAAGTGGTCGAGCACGTCGCCATAGACGATGGCCGCATCGACGCCGCGCAGATAGAGCAGGTCGTAGACGTTGTCGAAGGGGCCGCGCGTGACGATCGGCAGGACGCGCATGTTGTCGCCGTCGTCGAGGACGCGGGCCAGCTCGGAGGCAAACTGCAAAGGCGCGCCCTCGAGCCGCCCGGCGGCGAGGCCGACGGTCCAGGCGTTGATGCGGTCCTTGTTGGCCTGCTCGGAGAGCTGCCGGAGTGGTCGGGGTCGGTCGGGCGAGCGGCCTTGGCCTTGCTCGCCTGCGCGATATCGATCGGCTGGGGAACTGGCGCCTGCGTGACGGGCGCGCCCACGCGTTGCGGCGGTGCTCCCGATTGCGCCGCGAGCGGGCCGGCGGAAAACAGGAGCGCGAAAGCGGTGACGATACTGGTTACGCAACGCATGGGACTCTCCCTCGGGGATATCTATCCACGGCCACCCGCACGCGCCGAAATCAGGGTCTGATGTAGGCGTAACCCTGCTTCTGCAGCTCCATGAGGCGCACGACCCCGGAGGGCATGAGCTTGGCCTCGCTGATCAGCGTCACGGGCTTGCCCTCGGCCTTGGCCTGGTTGGCCTGGGTGTTGGCGCAGGCGATGAACTTGAGATTGGGGTTCTCGAGCGACATCGGCGCGATGCGGTCCTTCACCGGGCTGGTATCGGCACGAAGCATGTGCAGGCCGGGACCGTAGGTCACGATCTCGATGGCCACGGTCTCGCCCTTCTCCTTGTAGTAGTCGATCACGTTCTTGGCGTTGTTGAGCGCCAGGTCCATCACGGCCTTGTCGTTCTGATTGACCTGGATGGCGACCTTGTGCGTCGCCTCTGCGGAAGCCTTGGCGGGCTTCGCCTGCGCCGCCTGCTTGACGGTCTGGGCCTCCGCACCGGGTGCGAGCAGAAGGCCCGCAAGCGTGGCGGCGGCACCGGCGAGGGCGATACGGCTCAGGCGGCTCGAGTTCATTACGGTCTCCAGGTCAGAAGGCACCAATCGACAACGTTCGTCGGGCCGGCGCAGTCTGCTCCGGCGAACGCAATACTTCGTTTCCGGATGCAGGCAGCCTCTTGGGGCCCTGCGCCGTCAACGATGCCAAGGAATAGAGTGCGCGCCGCCGCCCCGCTGACCGAGATCCGCTCGCACCCCTGCGGCGAATTCCGGTTCCGTCGTGTGCTGCCCCCTTGGACTTTCGTGAGCACGAACAGTGAGCGCGAAGCCAAACTGGCAACGCAATTTGGACAATCTTGAGGCGAAGAGACGGAAAAGTTCGCGTCGCTCGTTGGCGTGCTCCGGCTCACGGCAGAGCTGCCGCTCGGCTCGATCGGAGGGAGCGGCGCCGGGACGTATTCAGAGAATCAGGCTAACGCGTTTCGCTCGATCCCTGCCGACCGAGCCTCCTCGTGCCGGTGCGCGGAGATAGGTGATCGGCTCGGTCGCCGCTGACTTGTCGGTGTACGGTTCGCAGACGCCCGAGGTGGGCCACGCGGGACGGCCGGCGTGGCCCACGAACGGGCTCGCAGCCGTCCTCGGGCCGCGCTAAACTCAGCATGCTTTTTTCAGTGTTCGCAGCCGGAGAGGTTGGGCACCGTGCAACCGAAGTCGGACGACTACGACTACGAGCTGGATGACGCGCTGGCCGCGGTGGTCGGCATCAAGTCGATCGTCCCCGCCGACGCCTTCACCGCCGAGACGCTCGGCACGGAACGGGCCGGCAACGGCGTGCTCATCCGCGGCGACGGTCTGGTGCTTACCATCGGCTACCTCATCACCGAGGCCGAGACGGTGTGGATCAGTCCCAGCAGCGGACCGGCCGTCCCGGGCCACGTGCTGGGCTACGACCAGGAGACGGGCCTGGGCCTCGTGCAGGCGCTGGCCCGCCTCGATCTGCCGGCCCTGTCGCTGGGCAGCTCGAAGGACGCGGAGATCGGCGAGCGCGTCGTCGTGGGCGGCGCCGGCGGCCGGCAGCGCTCGGTGGCCGCGCGCATCATCGCCAAGCAGGAGTTCGCGGGCTACTGGGAGTATGTGCTCGACGAGGCGATCTTCACCGGCCCCGCGCATCCCAATTGGGGCGGCACGGCGGTGATCGGTCCGGCCGGCGATCTGATCGGTATCGGCTCGCTGCAGATCCAGCAGGCCGCGTCGCAGAAGCGTCTCGAGGACGTCAATATGGTGGTTCCGATCGACCTGCTGAAGCCGATCCTGGACGACCTCCTCACCATCGGCCGCGCCAACCGCCCGCCGCGCCCATGGCTCGGCATCTACGCCACCGAGGTCGGCAGCAACGTCGCGATTCTGGGGTTGGCCAGCCGCGGCCCTGCACAGCGCTCGGACTTGCGCGCCGGTGACGTTGTCCTCCGCGTCGCCGGCTCCGACGTGAGCGATCTCGCCGGACTGTTCCGCCGCGTGTGGGCGCTCGGCCAGGCCGGGGTCGAGGTGCCGCTGCTGATCAATCGCGAGGGCAAGACCTTCGAGGTGCGCGTGCGCTCGGGCGACCGCCGCCGGTTCCTCAAGGGCCCGGTGCTGCACTGACCCCCACCTCTACGTCACGTCGTCCGTCGACGGGCGAGGTGATCACCAGGAACACCAGGTCCACCAGCCCGGTGTTGGCGATGTCGTGCTCGATGCCGGGCGGCAGGAAGATCACGTCGTGCTTGCGCACCACGTGGGCCTTGCCGCCGATCTGCATCAGCCCCTCGCCCTCGAGCACGTGGTAGACCTGCTCCTGCACCGCGTGCTTGTGCAAAGCGACGCGCGCCATCGGCTGGTACATCGAGATGCGGTAGTCGAGATGGCGCGAGCCCGCCGTCTCCGGCATCACCAGCGGCTTCGACAGCGCGCCCCCGAAGTGATTCGGAAACTCCCGCCACGGCACCTCCGCGATGTTGCGGATGAACGGCTTGCGCGTGTCTTGGTTCATTGCGTCTCCTCCCGACGTCGCATCGATCTCACTTCACCTCGCCGGCTCGCCGGGCAACCATCGCTCGCCGAAGGCCGGCTCCTTGTACGGTGTCGGCGGCAGGTGCCAGGTGCCGGTGGCGCGGCGGCCGCACGTCGGCGTCGACGTGCACGTCGAGCAGGAACGGCTTGTTGGACTTGACCGCGTGCTCCAGCGCGCCCTTGAAGTCCTCCGACTTGGTGATGGTCATGGCATCGACGCCGCTGGCCTTGGCCCAGCCGGCGAAGTCGGGATTGTAGGGCGTCTTGTTGGCGCCCTGAGTGGAACATGGTGCCGTGCTCGCGGCCGCCGAACATGCCGAGCTGGATGTCGCGGATCGAGACCCAGCCGAAGTTGTTCCAGATCACCCAGACCACGGGGATGTTGTACTCCACCGCCGTGCACAGCACGTGCGGCACCATCGAGAAGCAGCCGTCGCCGGCAATGGCCACGCACGGACGGTCGGGCGCGGCGAGCTTGGCGCCGAGCACGCCGGCGGCGCCGAAGCCCATGCCGGAGAAGCCCCACGAGTTGAGCATCGTCTGCGGCCGGCGCGCCTTCCAGAACTGCATGTACCAGTTGTGGTTGACACCCACGTCGCAGGCGAGGATCGCATCCTCGGGCAGTACCGCCTGGCAGTCCGCCACCACGCGCTCGGGCCGGATCGGCGTGGCGTGGATATCGAAGTTGGGAGCCGTGAACTTGTCCCACGCCGCACCCCACTGCTCGATCTCGGCATGCCACGCCTTCAATGCATCGCCGTGCTTGGGCGAGCGGCGATCCAGCTCGGCAAGCATCTGGCGCAGGAAGGTGCGCGCATCGGCGAGGATGGCCAGATCGGGCGGATAGTTGCGGCCGAGCTCGTCGTGGTCGACGTCGACGTGGATCAGCTTGGACGTCGGGAAATTCCAGGAGTAGCCGGAGATCCACGACGAGGCCGAGCGGTCGTCGAAGCGCGCGCCGATGGTCAGCACCACGTCGGCGTGGCGGCCGGCCTGGTTGGCCGGATAGGCGCCGTTGCGGCCGATGAAGCCGAGCGATAGCGGGTCGGTCATGTCGAGGCAGCCCATGCCGTTGGGCGAGGAGATGACGGGGATGCCCGTCTTGTGCACGAACGCGGTCAGCTCCTTGCCGGCCTCCGCCAGCGTCACGCCATGGCCGATGAAGATCACGGGCCGCTGGGCATTCTGCACCATGTCGAGCGCCGTGCTGATCTCCTCCGGCGAGGCGCCGCTGCGCTTGGCGCCGTGCGCCGGCGCGGCGGGCGGCATCTCGACGTCGTCCTCCTCCTGGAACACGTTGAAGGGCACATCGACGTTCACGGGCCCAGGACGCCCCGACAGCATCGTCGTCATCGCCTGGCGCAGGATCAGGGGCAGCATGTCGACCCGGGTCGGCTGGAAGCTGCGCTTCACCACGGGGCGGATGATGTTGGGGAAGTCCGCCTGGTAGTGGCGGTTGATCTCCTGGAACGGGCTGCGGTTGAACTGCTGCGTCGGCACGTTGGCGGTGATGGCGAACACTGCGGAGCTGTCCGACATCGCCACCTGCAGCGGCATGACGATGTTGCACGAACCCGGGCCGCACGAGGTCAGCGTGGCGACCGGCTCGTGGCGGACTCGGAAGTAGGCATCCGCCATGTGCGCCGCCACCTGCTCGTGGCGCGGCGAGATCATCTTGATGCGGTCGCGGGCGTGATAGAGCGGATCGAGCATGCCGACGTTGCCGTGGCCGCAGATGCCGAACACGTAGGGGATCTTGTTCTTGATCAGGTACTCCGTGATCAGCTCGGCACCCTTCATGCGCGCCATGGCGTCCGCTCCATCGTTTCAAATTGTGATAGGCCGTCTCAGGTCGTGAAACGAGTATAGCGCAGTCGCGCGCTCGCGCGGCGAGAGATCTCGCCCCAGTGGTGAGCTTGTCGAACCACGGCGCGGCGGGCGCGGCCGTCCTTCGACAGGCTCAGGACGAGGATGGCGTGCGCGGTTAGGTCGTTCAACCCAAGCTGTCAGAATCGTCCAAAACACGTGCCGCCAAATCTTCGGGACCCCATCACGCCGCTAGACGGCAGACGGCCTCGATGTTGTGGCCGTCGGGGTCGAGCACGAATGCGCCGTAGTAGTTGGCGTGATAGTGCGGCCGCAGTCCGGGCGCGCCGTTGTCCTCGCCGCCGGCCTTCAACGCGGCAGCATAAAATGCGTCGACGGCCGCGCGATCCTTCGCCTCGAATGCGAAGTGCACGCGACCCGTGATGGGATGGCCGGCGCCGATCCAGAATTGCGGCCGGCCCTTGGCGCCGAAACCGGCTTGGCTATTTCCGCCAGTCTCTTCGGAGGACACCTCCATCACCAGGTCGTAGCCCAGCGGGCGAAGGGCCTGCAGATAGAACCCCTTCGAGCGGGTGTAATCGGATACCGGGATGCCGACGTGGTCGAGCATGGCGTGCTCCTCTGTCCGCCCCATCATACCGCGCGTGATCCCCGGCATCCAGGCCGCGGCTACCGCAGGCGCAACAGCACGACGCCCGCCATCACGAGCAGTGCCGCGCCGATGCGCGCGGGCAGCACGGGCTCGCGCAGCAGCACCATGCCGAGCAGCGCTGCGAACAGCACGCTGGTCTCGCGCAACGCAGCCACCAGAGCGATCGGTGCCACCGTCATGGCCCAGATGGCGATCCCATACGCTGCCGTCGACAGCGCGGCGCCGGATAGCGCCAGCTGCCAGTTGGCGGCGAAATCGCCCAGCAGCCGCCGACCGACCCGGGCGAAGCCGTAGATGGCCATGGCGCCGCCGCTCAGCACGAACAGCCACACCGTGTATTGCAGGGCGGAGCCCGACAGGCGCGCACCGATGCCGTCCACCAGCGTGTACGAGGTGATGGTGAGCGAGGTCAGGAGCGCAAAGCCGACCGAGCGCGCATCGAACTGCTCGAGCGCACGCTGGCCGCGCACGGCCAGCAGCAATATGCCGGCTGCCAGTACGATCACGCCGAGCCAGCCGTAGCCGCCCAGCCCTTCTCCCAGCCACACCGTGGCCAGGATCGCGGTCATCAGCGGCGCCGTCCCGCGCGCGATCGGATAGACCTGCCCGAGGTCGCCGAAGCGGTAGGCCTGCGCCAGCGTGAGATAGTAGACGATGTGGATCGCCACCGACGCCAGCACGTAGGGCCAGGACGCCGGGCTCGGCATGCCGACGAAGGCCGTGAACGGTAGGGCCACCACGCCGGACGCGGCCGCCACCAGCGAGGTGGCGATGATCGGCTCGAGTTTGAGCTTCAGGAGGGCATTCCAGCCGGCGTGGCAGGCGGCAGCCGTCAACACGGCCAGGAAGACGAACAGATCCATGGCGTGCGGTCGTCGCTGGCTGGCGGAGGTGCGCGGTTGCCTGAGGAAGTGGCACCTATCCACAGTCGCTCACCGCGCGCAATATCCTCCCGCTCCGCGGCGCCCAATTCGCTGGTGCGCAGGGCGCGGCCGCCCGCAATTGCGTCGAAATCGTGGATGCCGCTGCGTGCTGTTGCTCTGCGGCCATTGCGGGCCGCCGACTGCCGCATTCGTCTAACCGATTGGATGCTCATGCGGTTTCATGACGGCGCGCCCGTGCGGGCCAGCCTTGCGTGGCGACTCTGCAATGCGGCTTGACGCCATCGCCGGCTTTGCCCCTTCTCTAGTGTAGTGGGGACCAGCGCGGGACGTGCTGAAGCAACCGACAGGAGCATCGCAATGCCAAACTTGGCAGACATTCCGTGGCCGGCCGTCGGCCTCTTGGCCGCACTCGCCTTCGTGTCGTCTCTGATCGGCAATTCGCTGGTCAAGAATGCGCTCGTCGGCTCAATTCTCAGCGTCATCGTTTTCGTCGCGGTGCTCGTGTTCTGGAACTACTACCCAACGCCTCTGCAGCAGATGGTGCCCGGCATCAAGTTCCCCACGAGGATCTGATCCGGCGATCGGGCGGTCCCGGCAGGCCGGGACCGGCCCCTCGTCTCATCGTCCTTTATCTGTCGATCGCAGCTGCCCTAACCTTGGCATGATCGCCGCGCAACATTGGATCTGCCGGCTGGATTCCAGGGTCTGTTGGCGTGCGTGGCAAGGCTGCGATGGAGCGTCCCAATGATCGGCTCGAGGTTGCTGCGGATCGCCCTGATCGCCGGCACGTGCATGTTCGCGTGGTCGTCGGTTGGTGCGGCCCAGGAGAACGTCTGCGCCGCGGCGGACAAGCGGCAGGCCTGCTCGTTCCAATGCTGCGGCCGCAGATCGTGTCCGCCCTCCTGCGAGGTCGACTGCGTGAAGCGCTGCGTCGATGCCTGCGAGGGCCCTGCGACGCGATCCATGGAATACGGCGCCCGCAAGCGCGAGCTGCAACAGCGCTGCGGAAACAAGAACGCGCGCTAGCTGGCGGAGCTCCTGTTGCGACCATGGCAACGCGGGCGCGATGGCACGCCCGACGCGCTTCGAGCCGCCTTATCCGTTCCGGGGGATGATCATGACCGACCAGTCGCACGCGCCTGAGACGCCGGAGCTGCGCACCGAGCGCCTGATCGACGGGCTGCTGCGGGGCATCTTCATCATCCGCATCCCGCTGGCGATGGGCATCCTCTCGCTGCTGGTGCTGACGCTCTCCGACCAGGTCCTGGAGGTGCATCGCGTCCTCACCCAGGAGCGGGCGCAGGACGTCTTCAATGTGCACTGGCTGCTCGCGCAGGCATCTCTCGCCGCGCTGTCCCTGGTGCTCTGGCAGATGGCGCGCCAGCACGCCGAATTCGCCGCCGAGGACGTTCCGGGCGAGCACGTGGTGTCCCACCCGTTGTGCACCTGGGTGCTGAGGTGGGGACCGCGCCTGGTCGCCACGCTGCCGCTCCTGGGCGCCGCGCTCGGCATCTGGCTGAGCCGTCTGCCCAATCTCGATGGCGCCGACATGCCGGCATCCCTGGCGGGCCCCTTGAAGATCATCGCCCAGCTCAAGACGGACTTCGTGATTGGCAGCCTGATCTGCATCGCCCTGGCGGCTGTCGCCTTCATCGTCATCACCGTGTTCGAGCGCAGTCTGACCCCGCACGGCAGCAGCCGGGCACGCAAGCTCGCCATCTTCAGCAACTGGATGCTGTTTCCGCTGATCATCCTGGCTTCGATCGTGTTGCTGGTGCGCGATCCCGTGCACCTGCCGCAGGCGCTCGGATCGATCCCGCTGTTCGCGCTGTGGATGGTCAATCTCGCCGTGCTGACCGGATTGTTCGCGCGCTACTACCGCATCTTCGGCGTGCCGATCCTGGGCGCGCTGGTCATCATGCTCATCTGCTTCGAGGTGTTCGGCCTCACCGATAACCACCAGTTCCGATACAAGCAGGCGGATATCCAGCGCCCGACGATAGAGACCGCGTTCAAGTCCTGGCTCGCCGCGCGCAAGGACGCCCCGGCCTATCGCAACGCTGCCAAGCCCTATCCCGTCTATGTCGTTGCGGCGGAAGGCGGCGGGCTCTATGCGGCCTACCAGACCGCCAAGTTCCTCACCCGCATGCAGGACCTCTGTCCCAACTTCGCCCAGCATGTGTTCGCGATCAGCTCGGTTTCCGGCGGCAGCCTCGGCGCGGCGGTGTTCGCGGGGCTGACCCGTACGGGGGCTGCCAACGACGATGCCAAGCCCTGCCTCGACCGGTTGGCAGACCGAGGCAACTTCGAGACGCGCGCCGACGCCATTCTGTCGCGCGACCTGCTCGCGCCGGCGGTGTGGGGCGGCCTGTTCCCCGACTTCCTGCAGCGGTTCGTGCCCTGGCCCCTACCCGCCTTCGACCGCGCGCGCGCCCTGGAGTACGGCTTCGAGGAGAGCTGGCGCTATGGCGGCGACAAGGGGAGCAATCCGCTGAGCGGACTGCTGTTCGATCTGTGCGGATCGGGAGTGTCATCGTGCCAGACGGGGGCGACGCCGGCGCTCGCCTTCAACGTGAGCAACATCGAGACTGGCATGCAGATGGTGCTGAGCCCGCTCGACTTCACCTCCATCGGGCCACCGTGGACCAGCTCGGCCAAGGTGTTCGACTTCTTCTCCACCGGCGTCGATCCCGTGGACATGCCGGTGAGCACGGCGGTCGGGCTGAGCGCCCGCTTTCCCTGGATCTCGCCGGCGGGCTGGTACGCGTTCGCCGATCCCAACGACAAAGCCCAGGGCGAGAAGGCACGCAAGCGCCGCATGAGCTTCGTCGACGGCGGCTATGTCGACAATTCCGGCGTGGCGACGGCGTCCAAATTGGCCCAGTCGCTGAGCGAGCTTATCTCCAAGGACCCCGGCGCGCCGGCGGTGGAGATCAAGCTCGTCATGATCTCGGCGGCCTGGATCCCCTTCGAGCGCTTCTGGATGGATGCGCCCGACAACCGCTCGATGAGCGATCTGGCCACGCCGTTCGTCGCTGCGCTGGCGACCTGGCAAGGGCGCGGATACACGACGCAGTACGACCTCGCCGCCGACCCGAAGCCCGGCTTCAAGATCGTGGAGGCCGGCGTCTACTACAACTTCATGCCGCTTCCGCTCGGCTGGCAGCTCTCGAGCCTGTCGCGCAGCTACATCGACCTGTTCAGGGGCAGTCCCGAGAAGTGCGACCAGACCCAGCTCGACCGGTCGCTCGAGAGCCACGCCGCGCTGGCCAACTCCTACATCAACAGGGCGAACTGCGTGGCGGCCGAGATCGCCCGCGATCTCACGCCCGCGGCCGCGCCTCTGATGATGCCGTCGATCACGCCGGCGCGCTAGACGGAGGGGGCGTTCGGTCGGTCGCGGGCGGCAAGGTCCAGGTCGTGCCGCTGGAGATCATCGCGGCAACCGAATAGATCGGTGCGGCGTCAGCCGCGCCGCCGGTGCGGCCCACTCACTTGGCCTGTCCGGCCGCCATCTCCGACAGCATGCGCGCCAGATCGACCAGCTTTTGCTTCATGTCGGGCGGCAGCTGCGCATAGTAGGTGGCGAGCAGGGCTTCCTGCGACCCTTCGGTCCCGGCCCGCTCCGGGGCACTGAAGCCGGTACCGATACGGGCTTGCATCTCGGCCGACGTCGCCGCCTCGAGATCGTGGTAGAACCAGGCGACCGGCACGCGGAAGATTTTCGACAGCTCGTAGATCCGCGAGGCGCTGATCCGGGTCTCCCCGATCTCGTATTTCTGGATCTGCTGGGGTGCCACGTCGACGATCTCGGCGAGCTTCTCCAGGCTCACCTCGTTGATCTGCCGCAATAGCCTGAGGCGCTTGCCCACATGCTTGTCGACGGCGGTCGGCTTGCGGGGCGAAACCTCGCGGCGGCTGCCGCGCGGGCTTCGCGTTTCAGCTGACGACCTGCGAGTCGCCATCGCCTCGGACCTGCGCATGCCGCGTGCCTCGCTCACAACCAGCCTGATCTTCTGAACGTCGAGCGCATGGCTTCTCCGGCGCAGTCCTCATGTTGCCGGGGCTTATGCCAGCCCACGGATGCGCCGGCAACCCTTCCTCGTCGACGTGCCTAAAGCCATAGTGGATCTCTCAACCTTAGCTAGAGGTCCACGCCATGAACGCAGTCGAACGCAATGCTACGCCTCTACTCAGCCAGCTGACGGTCGACCATGGACCGACCGACCTGCTCGGCAGATTCTTCCTGCGCGCCAACTCGGCCGCCCGCGCGCGGGGTGTCACGTTGTCTTTTGCCAGCATGGCCGATCTCATCGAGGTTAACCAGCTCAATCGCGACAGCTGGCTGCCCCTGTTCCCGACCTACGACGTTCGCCACAACGCGATCGGTCCCGACGAGGCGTTCTGCATCCTGGGGCGCGACCGGCACGGCAAAGTGGTAGCGGCGCACGCCGGTCGCCTCTTCAACCTTACCTTCGGCAATTTCCACGACCTGGCCCAGAGCCTGCGCCTCATGTACCAGGACCCGGAGCGGTCCAGGCGGCCGGACGAGACTTGCGAGGTGACGGCGAAGGCGGCCCGCTCGATCAAGGGTCGCGTCGTGTTCTCGGGCGCGGCCTGGTATCACCCCGACTATCGCGGCAGGCAGCTGTCGACCATCGTGCCGATCCTGTCGCGCGCCTACGCTTTCACGCACTGGAACATCGACTACCTCGTCGCGATGATGTCCGAAGGCGTGGTGAGCGGCGGGATGACGCTGCGCACGGGATACACCAATATCGACTGGGACATCCGGGTCACGAACTCGCCCTTGGGCGACGTGCGGTTCGCATTCATGTGGATGGAGCCGCCCCAGCTACTGGAGGACGTCGCCAAATTCGTCGTCCGCTCCGAGCGGGAGGTGCGTGACGCGCTGATCGAGCGTCGCGCCTAGAAGCATGGTTGGATGCTCGCCTCTGCCCACCGGCAGGATCACGCGCTTGTACGTCAGGAGCAGCCGGCCGGTGCGCAGCAGCCGAACGACGGCGGACACGTCCTCGAATACCGGCTGCCCGGTCCGGAACGCCTCGCGATAGGCTTGCGCGGCCCACCGGGCGTACTCGAAATCCGGCATGTCCTCGAATCGGCCTCCGACTGCCATCGACTTCCAGCCATTGCCGTAGAGGCTATAGGCGTCGCCGACAGCGTCCAGGACGAGCCTCGAGGCGCCCTGTTGCGGGGCGACCTCGAGGTATCGCCCGCGGGAGGCCTCGCGCACCGCTTGCATCAGCCCTTGACGCTTGCGGCCACGGGCCGACTGCCATGCGTCCTGCAGGCGTGCGAAGGCCGGATCCCTCATGGCAGCGCTCGCCGCATGCCGCTGCGAAAGGAAATCTCGCTTTCGCGTGCTCTGGGTATCCGTCACCAGGCCCATCAGGTGCTCGATGGCGGCGGTCCGGCTGCCGATCAAGGTGGTCTGCCAGTCCTCGATCCAGGCCATCAGAACGTGGCGATCCCACTTGCGCGTGCCGTCCAGCAACTGCACCGTTCTCAGGAGCGCTCGCGGCTTGACGGCGCCCGGCCGATAGCGGATCTCGATCGCGCGGTCTCCGTGGCTGCGAAGCGCCACACATCCCCTGTCCTCGATCGCGACATCGGCCCATGCGGAGCCGTTCCGCATCCGCCCTCGCCCGTCGATGATCGTCGTCCTCATGGTGGCCAAGCCCGTGTCCAGCATTCTCCTGGAGCCAGAAACGATTCCTGCTGTAGCAGGCACCGCGCCCGCTCGCCAGCAAGTCCACTCCGAAGGCTGAAGAACGGCGGGCGGCTCGCCTTTACCGGGAGTTTTTCTAGCCCCGGATGCTTGCTCTCGAGACCGGCGGCGGCAACCCTGCCAGCCTGCCTCTTCCTCCGCCCTGTCCTCCAATTCCCGCGCGAGACGCTGTTTGTCGTTATGGGTAATGCCCTGACCGGACACGTGATCCTTATCGTCGACCCCCAGGTCGACCGATTCGTGCTGGATCTGCAGGCTGCCCTCGAGCGACGCGGCGCGGAGACGC
Source organism: uncultured Alphaproteobacteria bacterium (assembly GCA_963774165.1). Classification (GTDB taxonomy): domain Bacteria; phylum Pseudomonadota; class Alphaproteobacteria; order Rhizobiales; family Hyphomicrobiaceae; genus AWTP1-13. The sequence goes on from CAVZEC010000014.1 coordinate 226,928, forward strand.
TGATCGTGCACGAGCCGGTTAGGGCATTTGAGCGGATAAGGGAATTTCGTTTCTCCGCTGGCGTTCTAAGCTACGACCATGCCTCCGATGCGCTGTGTGCGCTCATCGGCGACCTGAGCCACCTTGCAATCCTGCTCTACGGCGACGAGAACGCGGCAGCGGCGGCGACGAGAAAGGTACCGCATCTGCCCTTCGCGCAGCCGGACGTGGCTTCGATCGTGGGTGCCCTGGTAAGGCTCCTGGGGCTGGCCTGAAGCTGAGCAACCGCGAATCGGACAGGCCGAGAACAACCGCAAACCCCGCACCTGCAGCCCCACCCTGATCGCGGAGCCGAAGTGCTGCTCCAAGGAGACCGATGATGCCTCAATGGGAATACCGCAAGATCGACCTCAACAACGTGTCGGCGAAATTGAGTGATCTCGACGCGCTCGACGACGCCGGCAAGGACGGCTGGGAGCTGGTCAGCATCACCGCCAACAACGTTGCCTACTTGCGGCGCCCCGTGGAGGACCCGAATGCAGCCCCTCCGCCGCGCGCCAAGCCGGTCCGGCGCAAGGCCGCAACCTGACCGTCGCCCGTATCTACGGGTGCCTCGCTCAGGCCTGCAGCAGCCTGGCGAGCTCGGCACGAAGAGTGGGCGCCAGATCGTCGCGCTGCAGGGCGTAGGCGACGTTGGCCAGCAGGAACCCGATCTTGGCGCCGCAGTCGTAGATCGAGCCGTCGAAACGCACCGCGAAGAACGGCTGGCTGCGAGCAAGCTCCACCATTGCGTCGGTCACCTGGATCTCTCCGCCGGCGCCGCGCTCGCCGCGCTCCAGGATGGCGAAGATATCGGGCTGCAGGATATAGCGCCCGGTTATGTGCAGGTTTGACGGCGCCGCGGCCGGCTTCGGCTTCTCGACCATGCCGGTGATGCGGGAGATCTTCGCGTTCCTGTCCTCGACGCCGACGATGCCGTAGAGGTGAGTCTGGTCCTCCGGCACCGGCGAGACGGCGATGTGATTGCCGCCGTGGGTCTCGTAGGCCTCGATCATCTCGGCCAGGCAGGGACTGGGCCCCAGGTGCAGCATGTCCGGCAGCAGCAGGGCGAAGGGCTCGTCGCCGACGATCTCGCGCGCACACCACACCGCGTGGCCAAGGCCGTGCGGCGCCTGCTGGCGCGTGAAGCTGGTCTGGCCGGGCCGCGGCAGCTCGGCCATGAGCTGCTCCAGCTCGTGCCGCTTGCCTCGATCGGCCAGGGTGCGCTCCAGCTCGAACTGGCTGTCGAAGTGGTCCTCGATCGCCCCCTTGTTGCGGCCGGTGACGAAGATGAAATGCTCGATGCCGGCAGCCTTGGCCTCCTCGACCACGTGCTGGATCACGGGACGGTCGACCACCGTCAGCATCTCCTTGGGCACCGCCTTGGTTGCGGGGAGGAACCGGGTGCCGAGCCCCGCTACGGGAAACACGGCCTTGCGAACACGCTTTGTTTGCTTCTGCATCGTCATGATTTCGGTTTCCAGCGACCGCGGCGCAAGACTGAAGCAAGGAATTAACCGAGCATAGGCATTGACGGTGGTAGAAATGCCCGATGCCTGCCCAATCTGCAACTGCACTGCAGCATAGCCGACAACGCACATGCGAGTAAGGATAACGGAATGAGCGTTCTGGTGACCGGAGGCGCCGGTTACATAGGCAGCCACATGGTGCTTGAGCTGCTGGACACCGGCGAGGCCGTGGTCGTCCTCGACAACTTATCCACAGGCCTGTCCTGGGCTGTGCCGAAGGGCGTCACCCTCGTCGAAGGCGACGTGGGCGACCAAGACCTCGTGCGCCGGGTTCTCGAGAGCGAGCGGGTGGATGCCATCATCCATTTCGCCGGCTCCATCGTGGTGCCCGATTCGGTTGCGGACCCGCTCGGCTACTACCTCAACAACACGGTCAAATCGCGAGCCCTGCTGGAGATGGCCGTGAAGTGCGGCGTGCCCCACTTCATCTTCTCCTCTACCGCCGCCGTTTACGGCATGACGGGCGATGCGCCGGTCTCCGAGGATGCGCCGCTCGCGCCCATCTCGCCATACGGCTCGTCCAAGCGCATGACCGAGATCATGCTCGCCGACACGGCGCGCGCGCACGATCTGCGCTACGTGGCGCTGCGCTACTTCAACGTGGCGGGCGCCGACCCGAAGGGCCGCTCCGGCCAGTCGACGCCGCGCGCCACCCACCTCATCAAGGTCGCTTGCGAGACCGCGCTCGGCAAGCGCAGCCACATGCAGGTGTTCGGCACCGATTACCCGACGCCCGACGGCACCTGCCTGCGCGACTACATCCATGTCACCGACCTCACGCGTGCCCATTTGGCGGCTCTGCGCCACCTGCGTGCGGGTGGCACGAGCGAGATCTTCAACTGCGGCTATGGCCGCGGGTTCTCGGTGCTGGAGGTGATCGACGCGGTCAAGCGCGCGGCGGGACACGACTTCGAGGTGCGCATGGGCCCCCAGCGCCCCGGCGATCCCGCCCGTGTCGTGGCCGCCTCCGAGCGCATACGCCAGACCCTGGCCTGGATGCCCGAGCAGGACAACCTCGACACCATCGTCGGCCACGCGCTCGGCTGGGAGAAGCGCCTCGCCCGGCTGCAGAACTAGGCCGCCGCTCTGCCCAGCACCGCGAGATCCCGGATCCCGTGAAATTGCGGTCGTCCTGTCGCAGCACTGCTGCAGGTCGCAGGCAGGTTATGCTCGGCAGGCCCAGAAAGGCCTCGATTTGGAGTAGGATCGCGCGCCAGGGCAACCAGCATCGAGCCCTGCCGGCTGCCAGGGAGGGCTGCATGTCCGATATCGGTCGTGGACTGCGGAAGGCAAAGCTCTGCTCACGCTTGGCGGCTTTGCTGGCGCCAATCCTCCTGTCGCTGATGGTGGGTGACGCCACCGCCCAGTCGGCGGACTCGTTCCGCAAGTTCCTCGATGGCCTCTGGCCCGAGGCGCAGGCGATGGGCGTGTCACGGCCGACGTTCGATGCGGCGCTGCGCGGGGTCGAGCCCGACCTGGCGCTGCCCGATCTCGTGCTGCCGGGGAAAAGCGAGGTGAAGGGTCAGGCCGAGTTCACGCGGACGCCGGCGCAGTACCTGAGCGCGACATTCCTCGCCAAGCTCGGCGAGCAGGGCAGGACCCTGCAGACGGAGCACGCCCCGTGGCTTGCCAAGATCGAGCGCGAGCTTGGCGTGCAGCGCCAGTTCGTGCTGGCGATCTGGGGCCGCGAGACGGCGTTCGGCGCGCATAAGTCGAGCTACTACGTGATCAAGGCGCTCGCCACGCAGGCCTATCTCGGCCGCCGCAAGGACCTGTTCCGCAACGAGCTGCTCCACGCCCTGAAGATGCTGCAGGACGGCGTGCGCACGCGCGAGACCTTGACGGGATCGTGGGCCGGCGCCATGGGCCTCACCCAGTTCATGCCGTCCGAGTTCTACACCGTCGCCTACGACCTCGACGGCGACGGCCGCAAGGACATCTGGGGCTCGGTGCCGGATGCACTGGGATCGGCGGCCAACCAGCTGCGCGCGAAGGGCTGGGTCCCGAACCAGACCTGGGGCTACGAGGTGCGTCTCCCAAAGGATGTCTCCTGCCTGCAGGAAGGCGCCGACAACGCCAAGCCGCTCAGCGAGTGGGTGAAGCTCGGCGTCGCCCGGGTGGGCGGCGATTTCCCGGCCCATGCGCTCGACCAGCAGGCCTTCGTGCTGACGCCTGCCGGCGCCTATGGCCCAGCGTTCCTGGCGCTGGAAAACTTCCTCGTCATCAAGCGCTACAACATGTCCGACCTCTACGCGCTGTTCGTCGGCAATCTCGGCGATCGCATCGCCGGCGGCACCGCCTTCGTGACGCCGTGGGCCGATGTCCAGCAGCTCTCCGCCAAGGGTACCGAGGGCATCCAGGAGGGCCTGCAGGCGCTGGGTTACGCCGTCGCCAAGATCGACGGCAAAGCCGGCATGAACACGCGCTCGCTGATCGGCGCCTACCAGAAGGCCAACGGCCTGAAGGTCGACTGCTGGCCCACCGAGGCCGTGCTGACTCACGTGCGCGCCAAGGCGCCAGCGAAGACGCCACCCGTCAAGGGCGCGGATGCCGGCCGCGACGGCACCACGCCGCCGCCAGCCGGGGGCGCGCTGAGGCGGCTTCACACCGTTGCCAAAGTCCCTTCGACGGCAATGGCTGGCGTTGGTCGGCACTGCGGGGCAACACGCGCGCCGATCCACGGACGGGTGCACCCTGCCATCATCTCAACGCCTTGCCCTGGCAGGGAAAGTGCCGCATGGTGCGGTGCTCCGATTCAGGGGCGCGTCGGCGTACCGCGGGCACGGGGTCGAGGCGAGGGAGCGCCGGCTACCGGCGTTCAAGCAGCAAAGTACGCGGGAATGGGAGGGCCAGCGTCACAATCGACCTGCTGGTCATCGGCTGGCCGGACGCAGGGAGAGGGTCGAGGCGAGGGAGCGCCGGGACCTCCGGGTTCAAGGCAGCAAAGTTTCGGCGGGCGGCAGGGATATGCGCGCAATCGGCGCAGCGCTCAGGGCAATTCTGATGCTGCTGGTCTTCGGGCTGGCGTTGCCTGCGGCTGCGCAGGAGGAGCCGACCGGCACCAGCTACATGACACCTTTCCCGGAAGGCGACGTCTACAAGCTGCAGGCCTACGGTGATCCCTTTGCCGAAGGACTGCTCGGTGGCCTCGCCGAAGTCCTTCGCGGGCGACACCCGGCTGCAGATCTCGCGCAAGCATCGACCCCTGGCCGGCCTCGCCCGCGCCGAGTTCGACGACGAGATGAAGGCCGAGGAAGCCAACAAGGAGACCTTTCACATTGGCGTCGTGATGATCGGCTTCTGGGACCGCATCCACATGCGCGTCACGTCCAGGGACCGCATCGCGCTCGGCTCGAGCGAATGGCGCGACGAATACAGCAGGCGCGTCGATCGCTTCATGAAGACGCTCAAGCGCAAGGGAATCGCGGTCTACTGGGTGGGCCTGCCGATCATGCGCCGCTACGAGGTCAACGAGGCGGCGCTGATGATGAACGACGTGGCCCGCGAGAAGGCCTATCTCAACGGCATCAAGTTCATCGACATCCAGGCCCACTTTGCCGACGAGGGCGGCAACTACGCGCCCTATGGACCCGACATCACGGGCAAGCAGCGGCTGCTGCGGGAGGCGGACGGCATGCTGTTCACGGCCGCCGGCAACCGCAAGCTCGCGCTGTTCGTGGAGCAGGAGATCAAGCGCGACCTCAACCAGGCCAAGAACGAGCGGGCGATCCCGCTGGCCGGCAACGAGGCCGAGCAGAAGCGTGTTGCCGCGATGCGGCCTCGCCCGCAGGCCGACAACTCTGCGGCCTGGAAGGGCACCGTGACGGCGTCCAACGACGGCAAGGCCGGGCAGCCGAAGGCCGCCGCCAACGCCCGCGATGCGCCGGTTGCCGACACCTCCAACGACCAGAAAGCCGACAATGGCCGCATAACGTTGAGGAGCATCGGCGCGGGCGGGCGGGAGGAGTCCGTGACGGTCGACATCCCGCGGCCCGCTATCCCGTCTGCAGTCGTCGCCCTGATGACGCGCAAGGAATTGAGCGACCGGCCTTCTCAGATGGGCGACGTGGTTGCAGACGATGTCGGCGATGGCCTGGTGGTGCTCAGCTCCATCACGCCGGCCACGACCACGGGCTCGGGTCCCAGCCGCCGGCTCGCTCCCAGCCTCAGCCCCTATTACCAGGTGCTGATCAAGGGCGAGCGCCTGGCCACCAAGCCGGGCAGGGCGGACGATTTCGCTTGGCCCAGGGCCGAGCCCGAGATCGCGCCGGAGCCCCCGGCCGTGCCAGCCAAGCGCCTGCCGCGCCAGCAGCGGACCGGCGCGCCGCGCAGCTGATCGACGAGCGACGGCTCAGCGCGTCGGCACGACCTTCCAGACCCGGATGGCGCCATCGGCCGGCAGGTCCAGCTCGCGCAGGAAGGCGAACCGGTCGCCATGGAGCAGCCGCGCGCCCAGCGATGGCGCCGCGTCTTCGCGCGTCGGGTTCTTGTCGTCTGGCCGGTCCGCGCACAGGGCGAGGTAGTCGACGCGCAGCGCCTCCAGCAGGCGCAGCGCCTGCTGCGGCGTGCCGTGCGTGATGGCATTGCCGGCAAGGATGCCCAGCTCGAGACGGTGGTAGGGCGCCGCCACGACGCGGTGGGGCGACAGCGCGACGACATAGGGGCCCAGATCGATGTCGCCAGCGACCAGCCCGGGCGGCAACGCGGCGAGGGCGCGGACATTGGCCGACCGGAAGCAAGGCCGCCGCGGATCGCCCGTCTCGGCCGCGGCGACCGCGGGTTCGGTCGAGCGCTGCAACGGCGTCAGCAGTGCGCCAAAGGCTGCATCGAGCGTCGCCTGGCTCAGCAGGACGACGGCCGCGAGGCGCATCACCGCCGGCGACAGCGAGGCCGTTCCGCCGAGGCCGGCGGCCCACACGGCCAGCGGCACCGCGGCGAGCCAGGCAGCGTAGGGCATCAGCTTGATCTGCCAGCAGCCGAGCACGGCTGCCAGCGCAACGAATGCGGCCGCGAGCGCGGTGCGCGCGTCCGGCCGCTGTCGCCATAGCGCGATCTGCGCCGCGGCGCCGGCCAGCACGAAGCCGGCGGTCGCCAGCGCCGCCGCCGGATGGCTGGCGCCGAGCCAGAAGATGCTCTTGGTCTCCATGACATGGTCGAGCCAAAGCGACTTGAGGGCCGGGCTCGACTGTCCGAACGGTCCGGCGAGACAGGCGGGCTCCAGTCCCGTGTAGAGGCCGGCACCGACGGCAAGGCCCACGCCCAGAAGCCCCGCGCGGATCGATAGCCTCGCGCTCACGGCCGTGGCCGCCCATAGCCCGCCGGCGCCGCAGACGGCGAGCAGTACGAGGTTGAGCGAGAGCGCATCGCAGTGCACGTCGAGCCAGCGCGCTGGCGGAACGGTTGCGATGAAGGCCGCGAGCAGCGTCGCCGCCGCGCCGGCTGCCGCGCACGCTACGCCGTTGCCGCGCGGGCTCGTTTCGGACCGCGATTGCCACGCGGCCACCAAGGCGGCGAGCCCCAGAGCTGGCACCACCAGCGCGATCGCCTCGTAGCCGATGGCAAGACCGAGACCCAGCAGGCATCCGGCGAGCCAGCCGGCACGCTTCTCATCGAGGCTGCGGGGGAGAAAGAGAAGCCCCGCGACAGCACACAGGATCTGCGCGTTGTGGTGATCGACGCGGCCCGGCCTGAACTGCGCCAGCGCCACCGCCGATGTCGCGACCAGCATCACCGCGAACGCTGCGCCCACGGCGCCGGCGCGCCGATGCGCCTCGCGCGCGACGATCAGCGCAAGGGCGAAGAACAGCAGCGCCGGCCAGACAATGCGCGTCGCCAGCTCCGCCGGCTCCGGCCCCAGCAGCGGCGTCAGCGTGACGACCAGCGCCGCCAGCGGCAGGTCGATCAGCCGCGACCAGTGCGATACGAGCGGCTGCGGTGCCCCGATGCGCGGCAGCGTCGTGTCGAACCAGGGCGCGCCGCCGATCAGCTCGCGCACCGTGACGAGGCGTACGGCATCGTCGGTGTCGCCCAGCCAATCGGAAAGGGACGGCCCGGGACCCGCGAGGGTGGCGATGACGAGAAACGCAGTCGCCAGCAGCGCCAGCGCGAGCGGAGCCGTGGCCCACTGGCCGAGCGCCGCCCAACGCGGCAGCACCATTCGCGAAACCAGCACCGACATCGCCGCCGCCCGAAGCTCGAAACCACCGGTCGAGCATAGGCCCGCGGCATTAGGGGTGCGTAAACGAAGCGAGGCGAGGCCTCCGTCCGCTCCATCCAGCGCCAATCCTCGGGCCCCGGCGCCCGCAAGGGATTCTTCAGCCTTTCTCCCTATCGTCGGCCTCGCGTTGGGGACGGTGGGGAGCGGCTGCGTCATCGCGGCAAATGCATCGTCCGGAACGTGGCGGCGCTGGTAGTTAGTCGAGGTTGGCCCCATGTCCCATTCGGACGTCTTTGTCATCGGCGCGGGGCCTGCGGGCCTGACCGCCGCCTACCTGCTCACCAAGCAGGGCGTCTCCACCACGGTGATCGAGGCTGACCCGACCTACGTCGGCGGCATCAGCCGCACCGCCAGCTACAAGGACTTCCTGTTCGACATCGGCGGGCACCGCTTTTTCTCCAAGTCCAAGGAGGTCGTCGACCTCTGGAAGGAGATCCTGCCCGACGACTTCATCGAGCGTCCGCGCCTGTCGCGCATCTACTACAACGGCCAGTACTTCTCCTATCCGCTGAAGGCTTTCGAGGCGCTGAACAACCTCGGCTACGTGGAGTCGGCGCTGTGCGTGCTGTCGTTCCTGCAGAAGCAGGCGTTCCCCACGGCCAACCCCGAGAACTTCCACGACTGGGTCGCCAACCAGTTCGGTGAGCGCCTGTTCAACATCTTCTTCAAGACCTACACCGAGAAGGTGTGGGGCATGAGCTGCGACGAGATCTCGGCCGACTGGGCGGCCCAGCGCATCAAGGGCCTCGATTTGTGGAGCGCGATGTCGAACGCGCTGCGCAATTCGCTGCCGCGCGCGGCCGCGCCGAAAAAGGGCGGACAGCAGATCAAGACGCTGATCGAGTTGTTCCAGTACCCCCGCAAGGGCCCGGGCATGATGTGGGACGCGGCGGCAACCAAGATCAAGGAGCGCGGCGGCCACATCCACATGGGCACGCGCCTCGAGAGCCTGCGCTGGAACGAGCGGCTGGGCATGTGGACCGTCGGTGTCATCACGCCGGCGGGTGAATGGAAGCCGTTCACGGCGCGCCACGTGATTTCCTCGGCGCCGATCCGCGAGCTGGTGTCGAGCATCCGCCCGCAGCCCGCTTGCAAGGCGGCGGCCGAGAATCTCCGCTACCGCGACTTCATCACCGTGGCGTTGATCGTCGACAAGCCCGACCTGTTCCCCGACAACTGGATCTACATCCACGAGCCCAGCGTCAAGGTCGGCCGCATCCAGAACTTCCGCTCCTGGTCGCCGGAGATGGTGCCCGATGCCAAGCTCGCCTGCCTGGGCCTGGAATACTTCTGCTTCGAGGGCGACGGGCTCTGGAACGCCTCCGACGAAGAGCTGATCGCGCTCGCCAAGAAGGAGCTCGCCATCATCGGGCTCGCGACCGAGGACGAGGTCAAGGACGGCTGCGTCGTGCGCCAGAAGAAGGCCTATCCGGTCTACGACGAGAGCTACAAGGACAACGTCGAGACCATCCGCACGGAGCTGGCCGGGAAATTCCCGACGCTGCATCTGGTCGGCCGCAACGGCATGCACAAGTACAACAACCAGGACCACGCCATGATGACGGCGATGCTGACCGTCAAGAACATCGTGGCAGGCGAGACCGTCTACGACGTCTGGAACGTCAACGAGGACGCCGAGTACCACGAGTCCGGCGCGGCAGGCGAACGCGAGGCGCTCTCGAGCGTGCGTCTGGTGCCGACCCGCGTCGGCGCACGCTGAGCCGATGATGCATGGGATGGCGTATAGCGTGCACGGTGGTTTCGACCGGGTGCGCCTTGCAGTGGCGCAATTGGTGCCGACACGTCTGCATCGGCTCTCGGCCGTCGCGCCGCAGCTATCGCGCTATGCCCTGGTGAGCGCCATTGCGCTGGTGTGCGACTTCGCCGTCTTTCTCGCCTTGACGCGCCTGGCCGTGTGGCCGGCGCTGGCGGGCGTGGTGGGTTATGCGGTCGGAACGGTGCTGCACTACCTGCTCTCGGTCCGTTTCGTGTTCGACGCCCGCGCCACCGACAAGGCGCATGCGCGCCTGTTCGGCGAGTTTGCCGTCACCGGCGTGAGCGGCATGGCCGCGACGGCCGTTGTTATCGCGGCGGCGACGGATCTCGCGGGCTTGTCGGCCTTGCCCGCCAAGGTGCTGGCTGCCGGCGTAAGCTTCCTCATCGTGTTCGCCCTGCGTCGCGGCGTGGTGTTCGCGACACGCGGCGCACCTGGCGGCGTCGCCAACGATCGCGGCCAACTCCGCTTGCGCTTGCGCGCGATGTGCGACGGCGCGGCGCGCAAACTCGTCCTGCCTGCGCCTGGACCGGACTTCTACGCGAGGTTCACCGTCGCTGGCCTCGCGCTTTTCGCCTCGGCCGAGATCGCCTACTTCCTGTTCTCGCCCGCACCCTCGTTCTACTTGCCATCGGTTGACGGCTTCGGCGGGACTGCCATCGGCCGCGATTTCCTCAATACCTGGATGGGGGGACGCTCGGCGCTGGCGGGGGGGCCGGCCGCCTGGTTCGACTACACCGTTTACAACGACGTGCTGCGCTCCATCGTCGGCATCACCGAAAGATACTACTGGTCCTACCCGCCGCACGTTCTGCTCTTCATCTGGCCGCTCGGGCTCATGCCCTATTTTCCGGCCTTCGTGCTGTGGACGCTCGGCGGCTTCGCCCTCTTCCTCTATGCAGCCGCACACGGCGGGATCGAGCGGCGGCATCTGCTGTTCCTCGCCGTTGCTCCGGCCGTCGCCCTCAACGTCTTCATCGGCCAGAACGGCTTCTTCACGGCCGCGCTGCTGATCGCAGGCCTCGTCAATCTCGACCGGCGGCCCGTGCTCTCCGGCGTGCTGTTCGGCATCCTCACCATCAAGCCGCAGCTCGGGCTGCTGCTGCCGGTGATGCTCGCGGTATCCGGGCGCTGGCGCACGATGGCCTCGGCGGCGGCAACCACCGCCGCGCTGGTGGCGGCGACGTCATGGCTCTACGGCGCCGACATCTGGATGGCCTATCTCAAGAACGTCGTGCCGGTGCAGCACCACCTGCAGGAGCACGGTCTCGGCATGCTGCTGCTGCAAATCCCCTCCGCCTTCTACGCCGGTCGCCTTCTGGGCCTGCCGGTCGCCGCGGACTGGGCGTTGCAGGCGATCGTATCCGCGGCGACGGTCGCCGCGGTGATCTGGACGTTCCGGCGCCGGCGCGATCCCGTGCTGTCGGCGGCCCTGCTGATTACCGCCACGTTTCTCTTCACGCCGTACTCGATGAACTACGACATGGTCGTCCTGGCCTGGGCCGCTGCCCTGCTGCGGCAGCGCCAGGCGAACGAGCCGGTCGATCACTACCTCATCGTCGCGGTGTGGACCCTGCCCCTGACGATGATGCTGGCCGGGGCGATCCACATCCCGCTCGCGCTGCCGGTACTCGCCGCCTTCGCGGCCCGTCTCGTGTGGCTGCTGGCATCCGAGGAGGCGCAAGAGCGCGGTGTCGACCAGCTTGCCGTGCTCGGCATCGGTCGCCGCGCCAGGGTCGCCTCCGCGGGATAGCAGCCCGAGCGGTTACACGATCTCGGCGAGCCTGGTGTCGAGCGAGAGCACGAGGCACCAGTGCGGCTCGAAGTCGGCACCGAGCGGCCAGACGTTGTCCTTGTAGGTCTCGAGCAGCCTTTCCTCGTAGCGCTTGAACCAGTCGGCGTGGCACAGCACGAACTTGGTGGCGGCGACCACCGTCTCCCGGTCGATGACGCACAACACGCACATCTCCGGGTGGCGGCCGAGGTACTCGTGCACGGCCACCATCAGCGTCGGGTAGCCGGGGTGCAGCATGTCGTCGAGCACGATCACGCCCTCGGGCGCGAGCACGGCGGTGGCGAGTTCCAGGTCCCGGGTCAGCGCCGCGCGCGAGTGCTCGCCATCGATGTGGATGAAGCGCGGGCGCCGGCCGCCGAGCTTCGCCAGCAGATCGGCCGGCGCCATGCTGCGGCTGTCGGCCTTCCAGGTGATGCGGCGATCCGAGGCCACTCCGTGCTTGGCGCAGTTGGCCTCGAAGCGGTCGATGATGCCGGGGTTGGGCCAGTCGAACAGGTCGATGCCGAGGGCCATCTCTCCGGCGGCCAGGGAATGCGCCAAGGCGATGAAGAAACGCCCCTCGAAGGGACCGATCTCGGCCACCGGGCCGGCGACGCCCATCTCCGTCTGCATGCGCAGCAGTCCGCAACAGATGGCCGCTGCAAATCGCGACGACATGCCGGGCACCGTCGCGTAGCCGGCCGCCAGGTAGCGATCGACGGCGTCGATGCCGGAGCGGATTGATTCGCTGGTCTTGGGTGCTGCGGCCGCGGAGGACATTCGTTAACTCACAGAAGGATTGCGGGCGCGACCATCGCCGAAGCCTGGGGCTTTCGCAAGGCGGAGAGGTAAACGGAATTTAAGCGGAAATAGGCGCAACGCGTTGCAACGGGGGAGAAGTGCCCTCCATCCGCCACTGTTCAGTCACCGACCCCTGATCCATTGTCGATCAGGTGGGCTCCAGCCCGCAGCCGGCGAATCGCAGTTCGCCGTTGGCACGCCAGGGAACCAACGCGCCATGCCCCTCGCCCTCGCTCTTCGCGTCACCATCGCTCTCCTCGCAGCGCTCTGCATCGTCAGCCTCGCCCAGGCCCAGGAGGCCCGCTTCACCCACACGGGTGTCGCAAGCGACGCCAAGCGTTACGAGACCTACCTGAAGGCCAACTGGCAGCCAAAAGGCAGCGGCAAGGACCTCAGGGCGGAAGGCGACAGGCAGCTGGCCGCCGGCGCCGATCCCAGGGCCGCCGCCCGTGCGTATGCACAGGCTGTCGTGTCCGATGCCAACGACGCGGACTCCTGGACCGGGCTTGCCCGCGCCCTCCTCGCCATCAAGCCCGATCAGGGCAGCGAACGCTACGAGCTGCCGGTCAATGCTTCCGGCGCCGCACTGAATGCCTACGAGCGCGCACGCACGCCGGCAGCCAAGGCGGTTGCCCTGGTGGTCCTGCACGAGACCCTGAAGCGCCGCTCGTACTGGCGCCCGGCCATCGACGCGTTGAAATCCAGCCTCACTCTGGTCGAGGACGCGAAGGTGCGCGAGGCCTACGACGCGCTGGTGGCCGAGCACGGCTTCCGCATCGCCGAATACAAGGTCGAGGCCGAGGCTGCCCTGCCGCGCCTGTGCATCCAGTTCTCCGAGCGCCTGGCGTCGGGCCAGATCGACTGGTCGCAGTACTTCACGGTGGACGGCAAGGACCCGCAGTCGGTCAGCGCCGAAGCGCGCCAGATCTGCCTCGAAGGCCTCGCCCACGGCAAGCGCTACGAGGTGCAGGTGCGCGAAGGGCTGCCCTCGGCCGTCGGCGAGAAGCTGGCGAAGACGGCCGAGATCGCCGTCTACGTGAAGGACCGCGCGCCGTCCGTGCGCGCCACCGGGCGCGGCTACGTGCTGCCCAACCGCGGCCAGCAGGGCATCCCGCTCGTCAGCGTCAACACCGACAAGGTCAGCGTCGAGATCTACCGGATCGGCGACCGCAGCCTGGCGCAGACGCTGCAGGGCGGCGACTTCGCCAAGCAGGTCTCCTCCTACGACATCGCCGCGCTGAAGGAGCGCACCGGCGCCCAGGTCTACGCCGGCGAGCTGGCCGTGGCGACGCGCCTCAACGAGGATGTGACCACCGCCTTTCCCATCGCCGAGGCCATTCCCAAGCTGCAGCCCGGCATCTACGTGCTTGCCGCCTATGCGTCGGGCAAGAAGGAAGACGAGGGCTATCGCACCGCCGCCACGCAGTGGTTCATCGTCTCCGACCTCGGCCTCACCGCCATCAACGGCGACGACGGCATGCACACCTTCGTGCGCTCGCTGGCCGCGGCCACGCCGGTGGTCAATGCAAACGTGCGCCTGGTCGCGCGCAACAACGAGGTGCTGGGCACGGTCAAGACGGACAGCCGCGGCTATGCCCGCTTCGATGCGGGCCTGAAGCGCGGCGAGGGCGGGTTGGCGCCGACCGCGCTGGTGGCGGAGACGCCCGACGGCGACTACGCCTTCCTCGATCTGTCGACCGGCGCGTTCGATCTGACCGACCGCGGCGTCAAGGGCCGCAATCCCCCGGGGCCCATCGACGCCTTCGCCTACACCGATCGTGGCGTCTACCGCGCCGGCGAGCAGGTGCACCTGACGACGCTGGCGCGCGACCGCGCCGGCAAGGCATCGGGCCTGCCGATCACGGTCATCTTCTCGCGCCCCGACGGCGTCGAGCATTCGCGCACCACGCTCATCGACCAGGGCCAGGGCGGCCGCGCCATGACGCTGGCGCTGGCGGGCTCCGCCATGACCGGTACCTGGCGCGCCAAGATCCACACCGACCCGAAGGCCGCCGCCATCGCCCAGGCCTCGTTCCTGGTCGAGGACTTCGTGCCGGAGCGGCTCGACCTGAAGCTCGAGCCCGCCGTGCAGGCACTGTCGCCGCAGGAGGCCGGCACCATCAAGCTCGCCGGCCGCTACCTCTACGGTCCTCCGGCCGCGGCCCTTGCCGTCGAGGGCGAGATCGCGGTGAAGCTCGCCAAGGGCGACCTGCCGGGCTTCGCCGGCTACAAGTTCGGGCTCGCCGACGAGCAGGTGGCGCCCGTGCGCAAGCCGCTCGAAGGCCTGCCGGCCACTGACGCCGAGGGCAAGGCCGACATCGCCGTGCAGCTTCCGCCCCTGCCGAAGACCAGCCGCCCGCTGGAAGCGGACGTGATCCTGAAGCTGCGGGAGTCCGGCGGCCGCACCATCGAGCGCACCGTCACGCTGCCTGTCGACCTGAAGGCGCCGCGGATCGGCATCCGGCCTCTGTTCAAGGGCGGCCAGGCCGAGGAAGGCGAGGCCGCACGCTTCGAGGCCATCCTGATCGGCGCCGATGGCAAGCCGGTCGAGGCCAAGGGCCTCAAGTGGGAGCTGGTGCGCCTCGAGAACCGCTGGCAGTGGTACAGCCGCGACGGCTCGTGGAACTTCGAGTCGCAGACCAGCACCCGCCGCGTCGCGACCGGCAGCGCCGATGCCGCTCCCGGCGCGCCCGCCAAGATCGAGGCCAAGGTCGACTGGGGCCGTTATCGCCTGGAGGTCAGCACGCCCGACAGTACGGGCCTCGTCATCTCCAGCATGGTGTTCAGCTCCGGCTACTACGCCGACGAAGCCGCCGACAGTCCCGAGGTGCTCGACGTCGCCCTCGACAAGCCAACCTACAAGGCGGGTGACACGGCGCGCCTGAAGATCGCCTCGCGCATGGCCGGGCGCGCGCTGGTCGCCGTGATGAGCTCGGGGCTTGCCAGCACGCAGGAGGTCGATGTGCCGGCGGGCGGCGGCGAGGTCGCGATCCGCGTCAGCGACGACTGGAACCCCGGCGCCTACGTCACGGTCCTGCTCTACCGGCCCATGGACGAGAAGGCCAAGCGCATGCCCTCGCGCGCGCTGGGCCTGAGGTGGCTCGCCATCGACCAGGCGCCGCGCATGCTCAACGTGCGCCTCGATGCGCCCGAGAAGGTGAAGTCCGGCGCGATGCTGGCCGTGCCCGTGAAGGTCGCGGGGCTCGCAGCAGGCGAGGAGGCGCGCATCACGGTTGCCGCCACCGACGTCGGCATCCTCAATCTCACGCGCTTCGAGGCGCCCAAGCCGCAGGACTGGTTCTTCGGCCAGCGCCGGCTCGGCACCGAGATCCGCGACGTCTACGGACGCCTGATCGACGGCATGCGCGCGGAACGTGGCAAGCTGCGCTCCGGCGGCGACGGCTCGGCCGGCGGCATGGCCGTGCAGGGCAGCCCGCCGGTGGAGGCGACGCTGGCCTTGTTCTCCGGCATCGTGAAGGTCGGCGGTGACGGCAGCGCGCAAGTCGAGTTCCAGATGCCCGACTTCAACGGCACCGTGCGCCTTACGGCCGTGGCCTGGAGCGCCGACAGGATGGGTTCCGCCACCAAGGACGTGATCGTGCGCGATCCCGTCGCGCTCACGGTGTCGGCCCCGCGCTTCCTGACGCTGGGCGACAAGGCGCGGCTCGAGGTTGCCGTTCACAATGTCGAGGGCATCGCCGGCTCCTACACGGTTACAGGCCAGTACGAGTCGGAGGCGGGCGCCCAGTCGCAGCCGGGCTTCGAGCGCGCGGTTGCGCTCAACGCCGGCGAGCGCAAGCGCGAGGCCTTCGAGCTGAGCTCGGGCGAGGTCGGGCAGACCACGCTCGCCGTGCGCGTCACCGGTCCCAACGGCATCGACGTGCGTCGACGCCTCACCTTCGACGTGAAGGTGCCGGCGGGCGACATCCGCCGCCTCACGGTGAGCCAGCTCAAGGCCAAGGGCGGGAAGATCACGCTCGGCAAGGACCTGTTCCAGGACCTGATCGCGCGCCGGTCGCGGGCGACCGTCACGGTCGGGCCCACCGCCTCGCTGGACGTGCCGGGCATCCTGGCCGCGCTCGATCGCTACCCCTACGGCTGCGCCGAGCAGACCACCAGCCGCGCCCTGCCGCTGCTCTACGTCAACGACGTGGCCAAGCGCATGGGGCTCGCCACCGACGCGGTGCTGCGCGAGCGCATCGACGGCGCCATCGAGCGCGTGTTCTCGATGCAGGACAGCTCCGGAGCCTTCGGCATCTGGGGTCCGTCGGACGGTGACATGTGGCTGACGAGCTACGTGACCGACTTCCTGACGCGAGCCAAGGAAGCCGGCTACAACGTGCGCCAGCAAGCTTTCAGCCAGGCGCTCGACCGGCTGCAGAACTACATCAGCTACGCTCAGGACTTCGAGTTCGGGCGGCGAGGGCCGTGCCTACGCCCTCTACGTGCTTGCCCGCAACGGCCGTGCGCCGATCGGCGAGCTGCGCTACTACGTGGATACCAAGCTCGACAGTTTCTCGACGCCGCTGGCCCAGGCCCAGCTTGGTGCCGCGCTGTCGATGCTGGGTGACAAGGCTCGTGCCGAGAAGGCCCTGCAGGCGGCGCTCAAGACCATCGCCGACAAGGACGATGGCATCACGCGCCGCGACTACGGCACCGGCGTGCGCGACGGAGCGGCGCTGATCACGCTGGCCGCGGAGACGGGCCTCGCCAAGACCGAGGTGCCGCGCCTGGTCGACGTGGTGGCCAAGGCCTATCGGGCCAAGTCCTACACCTCGACCCAGGAGCAAGCGTGGATGCTGCTGGCCGCGCGCGCTCTGGCGGAGGAGGCTGGCAACGCGACGCTGTCGGTCAACGGCAGCTGCCCACAAGGGACAGCTGGTCCGCCCGCTGTCGCCCGCCGAGGTCAAGGACGGATCGCTGGTCATCTCCAACGAGAGTGACGCCGCGGTCGACGCGGTGGTGTCGGTGGTGGGCGCGGCGCTGACGCCGGAGCCTGCGGTGTCCAAGGGCTTCACCATCGAGCGCACTTACTACACGCTCGACGGCAAGAAGGTGGACCTCGCGAGCGCCACAGGCGGAAACTCCGAGCTCAAGCAGAACGACCGCCTGGTCGTCGTGCTCAAGGTGGAGTCGCCCGAGACCGGCGGCCGCATCCTGGTGGTCGATCGTCTGCCGGCCGGCCTCGAGATCGAGAACCCGCGCCTCGTCGACTCCGGCGACATCAAGACTCTCGGCTGGTTGAAGACCACGCTGAAGCCGGAGCACACCGACTTCCGCGACGACCGCTTCGTTGCCGGCTTCGACTTCTTCGGGTCGGGCGACGGGCGGCGCAACCGCCGCAACTCCGACGGTGACGAGGAGAGCCGCTCGCCGGTCAGCTCGGCCACGGTCGCCTACCTCGTGCGCGCGGTGACGCCCGGCTCGTTCGTCCATCCGGCGGCGACGGTCGAGGACATGTACCGCCCCGACCGCTTCGCCCGCACCGCCACCGGCCACCTCGACGTCAAAGCCAAGGAGTGAGGCGTCGTGCAGAGGTTCCCACGCACATCGACGGACTCCCCTCCCCCTTGCGGGGAGGGGTTGGGGGTGGGGGTAACCCAAGCACACCGACTTCGCGGCTTTGTTGTCGTTCCTCACGTCCTCTTTTCCTTGTGTTTTCACCCCACCCCTAACCCCTCCCCATCAAGGGGAGGGGAATACCCGCGCGCAGATGCGGTTGCAGGGTTGAGCATGGCGCAGGAGCGGACCCATCGACTGAACCTTGCGGCGCCGATACGTGGCGCGCCGTTCGGAGAACGGCGTTGGTGGTGGCGCTCCTGGTCGTTGCGGGGGCCGCCGCGCTCGGTGTGTTCTGGCAGCGGATGGAGCCGCTGCAGCTCGCCCGCGCCGAGGCCCTTTCCGTCACCGTGCTCGATCGCAACGACCGCCTGCTGCGCGCCTACACCACGCCCGACGGCCGCTGGCGGCTGCCGGTCGAGGCCAAGGACGTCGACGCTCGCTACCTTGCCATGCTGCTGGCGTTCGAGGACAAGCGCTTCCGTTCCCACCGCGGCGTCGACCCCTACGCGCTGGGGCGAGCCACATGGCTGCTCGTCCGGCATGGGCGCATCGTCTCGGGCGGCTCGACGCTGACCATGCAGGTGGCGCGGCTGCTGCAGGGCGAGCACGAGCGCTCCGGCGCCGGCAAGCTGCGGCAGGCCCTGCGGGCGTTGGCCCTTGAGCGCAAGCTCTCCAAAGACGCCATCCTGCGCCTCTACCTCCGCCTCGCGCCCTTCGGTGGCAACCTGGAGGGCGTGCGCGCGGCCTCGCTCGCCTACTTCGGCAAGGAGCCGCGGCGCCTGTCGCTGGCGGAGGCAGCTCTCCTGGTGGCGCTGCCGCAATCTCCCGCGCTGCGCCGGCCGGACCGCTTCCCCGAGGCGGCCCGGCGCGCCCGCAACCGTGTGCTCGCCCATGCCGCCTCGCAAGGCGTCATCCCGCGCGATGAGGCGACACGTGCCATGGGCGAGCGCATGCCGACGACGCGCCGCGAGTTCCCCATGCTCGCTCCGCACCTCGCCGACACGGAGATCGAGCAGAACAAGACCCGGCTCGTGCACCGCCTCACCATCGATGGTCCCGCGCAGGCGAGCCTGGAGCAGCTCACCCGCGAGCACAGCAACGCGCTCGGCGGCCGCCTCTCCGCCGCCCTGATCGTCGTCGACCACGCGACCGGCGAGGTGATCGCTCACGTCGGCTCGCCCGGATACCTGGACGAGGGCCGCTTCGGCGCCGTCGACATGACGAGCGCGGTGCGCTCGCCGGGCTCCACCCTCAAGCCGATCATCTACGGCTTGGCCTTCGAGGCCGGGCTGGCCCACCCCGAGACGCTGATCGAGGACCGCCCGACGCGCTTTGGCGTCTATGTTCCCAAGAACTTCGACCAGGACTGGCACGGCACCGTGACGATCCGCATGGCCTTGGCGCAGTCGCTCAACATTCCGGCCGTCAAGGTGCTGGATGCGATGGGCCCGCAGAAGCTGTTCGGCCGCTTCGCCCAGGTCGGCGTCGCGCCGGTGCTGCCCAAGGGCGCCGAGCCGTCGCTCGCCATAGCACTCGGCGGACTTGGTCTCAGGCTCAGCGATCTCGCGACCCTCTACACCGGCCTCGCCCGCGGCGGCGAGCCGATCGCGCTCCGATACCGACGCGACCAGGCCGAGGCCGCCAAGCCCACCGCGGCGGCAGGCCCCAGGCTCCTGTCGCCGGTGGCTGCCTGGTACGTGTCCGACATCCTGCGCAACGCGCCGGCGCCGGCCAACGCCAAGCCCGGACAGATCGCCTACAAGACCGGCACCTCCTACGGCTTCCGTGACGCCTGGGCCGCGGGCTATGACGGCCGCCACACCATCGCCGTGTGGGTCGGCCGGCCCGACGGCGCCGCCACGCCGGGCCTCGCTGGCCGCACCGCCGCCGCGCCGCTGCTGTTCGACGCCTTCGCCCGCCTATCCACGCGGCGAACCCCGCTCGCCCCGGCACCCTCCGGCGCGCTGGTCGTCGCCGGCACCGATCTCCCGCCGCCGCTCAAGCGCTTCCGCGAGACGAAAGACGAGTTCATTCCCGGCGCCTATCTGGAGCCCGCCGTGCAGATCGCCTTCCCACCCGACCGCTCCGAGCTCGACGTCGAGGACGGCGAAGGCGCCAGCGTGGTGGTCAAGGCAGAGGGCGGCGCCCTGCCTCTGACGTGGCTCGTCGACGGCGTGCCGATCGAGTCCGATCCCGTCCGCCGCGAGGCCGAGCTGCCGGCCGCAATTCGCGGCTTCCACAAGCTCTCGGTGATCGACGCCAAGGGGCGTGCCGATCGCGTCACCATCCGGCTGAAGTAGCTCCGCGCGGCCGACGCGGGTTGGCGCTGGAACGCATCTTGCTCCTGTCTGTGCACGCGCGCTCATCCGGGGCGCGCCGTGTCTCATAATGGTGCAGCAAGATGGCGCAAAGTCTCGATCAGGGCCGTTTGGACTGGGTGGATGTCGCCAAGGGCATCTGCATCATTCTGGTCGTCATGATGCATTCAACGCTGGGGGTCGAGAAGGCCATCGGCACCGAGACGGGCCTGCATGCCTTCATCGAGTGGGCCCGGCCGTTCCGCATGCCGGACTTCTTCCTCATCTCCGGCTTGTTTTTGGCCGCGCGCATCGATCGGCCGTGGCGCGCCTACCTCGACACCAAGGTCGTCCACTTCGCCTATTTCTACGTGCTGTGGGTCAACATCCAGTTCGCCATGAAGGCGCCCGGAATGGTGCAGGAGGCGGGGATCAACGGCGTCGCGGCCCAGTACCTCATGAGCTACATCCAGCCGTTCGGGACCCTGTGGTTCATCTACCTGCTGGCGGTGTTCTTCGTCGCCACCAAGCTGCTGCGCGATGTACCGAAACCGGTCGTTCTGGCCGGCGCCGCCCTGTTGCATGTGCTGGCGCCGCACACCGGCTGGCTCGTGATCGACGAGTTCGCCGACCGCTTCGTGTTCTTCTATACGGGCTATGCCGCGGCCCCGTTGGTGCTGGCGCTGGCGGCGCGCATCTGGACCTATCCCAGCCTGCTGTTGGTCCCGGCCCTGGTGTCGTGGGGATGGCTCAATTGGCTGGCGGTGGACTCCGGCCTCGCGGTCACCGCCTGGTCCGACCTGCCGTTCGCCTACGCCGGTGTGCTGGCCGTAATCGCCTTCAGCGTGCTGCTCGCCCGCAGCGGATTGGGCGGCGCGCTCGCCTATTGCGGCCGCAACTCGATCGTCATCTACCTCGCCTTCGCGGTGTTCATGGGTCCAACCCGCGTACTGCTGCTGAAGCTTGCGCCTCTCGGGCTCGCGGACGCCACGGCACTGGCGGTGACCGCCGCAGGCGTGCTCG
The DNA here is from genome assembly GCA_963774165.1 of uncultured Alphaproteobacteria bacterium. Lineage (GTDB taxonomy): Bacteria > Pseudomonadota > Alphaproteobacteria > Rhizobiales > Hyphomicrobiaceae > AWTP1-13. The sequence continues at coordinate 247,923 of CAVZEC010000014.1, forward strand.
GAGCGCTCTCGCTGTTCTGGCTCGTGCGCAACACGCCGGCCCGCTTCCTGTTCGTCCGTCCCGACGCGTTCAAGCTGGTCGGGGCACCCGCGAAGCGGAGCTGGCCGGCCGCCGCGCCTCAGCCGAGTGTCGGAACGTGAGCAGCGACATCGTCGCCTCTCACGCGACCAAAGGCATCTTGAAGGGGTGGGCCGTCTCGTAGGCACGGGCGACGCGCAGGACGAGGGCATCGCGGTCGAGGGCCGCGACGGCCTGCAGGCCGACGGGCAAGCCGGCAGTCGTGAAGCCGCACGGGATACTGGCGGCAGGCTGGCGCGACATGTTGAAGGGATAGCTGAAGGGCGTCCAATCGATCCAGATCTCCTCGGTCTTGGGATCGTTGAGGTCCTGTCCGACGGGTAGCGCGGGGACGGCAACGGCCGGTGTGAGCAGCACGTCGTAGCGGGCGAGTAAGGCGTTGGTCTTCTGCATCAACAGGGCGCGCTCGCCCTCGGCGTTGATCAGGTCGACGGCGCTCAGGCGCGAACCACGCTCGGCCGCCACCTGCAGGCCGGCATCGAGCTCGGCGCGCTGTGCGGCGCTCATGCCGGCGGCGACCTTGGCGCAGCCGGCGCACCACAAGGCCCAGAACGCATCGCGCGGCGAGGAGAAGCCCGGGTCGGCCTGCTCGACGATTGCGCCCTGCGCTTCGAGCGCCCGCACTGCGGCCTCCACCAGGCGCGCCACCTCCGGATCTACCTTGGCGTAGCCGAGTGTCGGGCTATAGGCGATGCGCAGGCCCTTCACGCCGGCATCGAGTCCGCCGCGGAAATCTCGCTTGGCGGGCGGCAGCGCATAGGGGTCGCGCGCGTCCCAGGCGGCTATGATCGAAAGCATCAGCGCGGCGTCTTCCACCGTGCGCGTCATGGGTCCGGTGTGCGAGACCACCGCGAACGGGCTCGGCGGCGAGGCCGCGACGAGGCCGTAGGTCGGCTTGATGCCGAACACGCCGGTAAAGGAGGACGGGATGCGGATCGAGCCGCCCCCGTCGCTGCCCAGATGCAACGGCCCCATGCCGGTCGCCGCCGCCACCGCCGCGCCGGCGCTGCTGCCGCCCGGCGTGCGCTCCCGGTTCCAGGGATTGCGGGTGATGCCGGTGAGCGGACTGTCGCCGATCGCCTTCCAGCCGAACTCGGGGGTCGTGGTCTTGCCGAGCAGCACGGCGCCCTGCTCGCGCAGGCGCGCCACCATGGGTGAGTCCTCGTCCCAGGGCTGGTCGCGGCGCACGGATCTGGACCCGCGCAGCGTCGGCCAGCCGCGCGCGATCATCACGTCCTTCACCGTCGCCGGCACGCCGTCGATGGCGCCCTGCGGCGCGCCCTTCATCCAGCGCGCCTCCGACGCCCGCGCGGCGGCCAGCGCCGCCTCCTCGTCGACCAGCAGGAAGGCATTGAGCGAGGACTGCAGCGCGGCGATGCGCGCCAGCACAGCCTTGGTCGCCTCGACCGGCGACAGCGTTTTGCGGCGGTAGGCCTCCAGCAGCGCCGTGGCGGTCAGCGAGATCGGATTGTCGCTCATTCAGTCCCCCTGCGAACGTCGAGCCGCACCGGCCCATGCACGCAGGCTAGCCCGTTTTCGGTCGGGTGCGAACCGCCGCCGGACCTCTCCCTTTCCCCGTCCTTGCGGGGAGAGGGTCGGACACATACGCCGGAGTCTGCCGCCGCCGCCCCTCACCCTGGCCCTCTCCCCGCGGAAGAGCGGGGAGAGGGTACAGCCGTCTCCTCCATCCCTTCGAGCTCGTCGATCATGCCCTCGATCACGCTCAGCCCCTTCTGCCAGAACTCGCGCTTGGAGGCATCGAGGCCGAAGGGGGCCAGCAGCTCGGAGTGGTGCTTGGAGCCGCCGGCTTTCAACATGTCGAAGTACTTGGTCACGAACCCGGGATGGGCATCCTGGTAGAGCCCGTAGAGCGAGTTCACCAGGCAATCCCCGAAGGCATAGGCATAGACGTAGAACGGCGAATGGATGAAGTGGGGGATGTAGGACCAGTAGGTCTCGTAGCCCTCCTTGAGATCGATGGCCGGCCCCAGGCTCTCGCTCTGCACCTCCAGCCAGATCTGCCCGAGCCGATCCGGCGTCAGCTCGCCCGACCTGCGCTCCTCGTGCACCTTGCGCTCGAAGCTGTAGAAGGCGATCTGGCGCATGACCGTGTTGATCATGTCCTCGACCTTCTGGGCCAGCAGCGCCTTGCGCTCCTTCGCGTCCGTTGCCGTGTCGATGAGAGCCCGGAAGGTCAGCATCTCGCCGAACACGGATGCGGTCTCGGCCAGCGTGAGCGGTGTCGGCGCGAGCAGGGGGCCCTGCGGCGCCGCCAGAACCTGGTGCACGCCGTGGCCCAGCTCGTGCGCCAGGGTCATCACGTCGCGCAGCTTGCCCTGATAGTTCAGCAGGATGTAGGGGTGCGCCGACGGCACCGTCGGATGCGAGAAGGCACCCGGCGCCTTGCCCTCGCGCACCGGGGCATCGATCCAGGAGCCGTCGAAGAACCGCTTGGCGATGGCCGCCATGTCGGGGGCGAAGCCGCCGTAGGCCTTGAGCACCATCGCCTGCGCGTCGGCCCACGGCACGACCCGCTCCGGTTTCTCGGGCAACGGAGCGTTGCGGTCCCAGTAGGCGAGCTTGTCCCGGCCCAGCCATCTGGCCTTCATCGCGTAGTAGCGATGCGCGGTGCGCGGATAGGCTTCGCGCACCGCCCCGACCAGGGCCTCCACGACCTCGCGCTCGACCCGGTTGGCCAGATGCCGGCTGTCGGCCACGTCCTTGAAGCCGCGCCAGCGGTCGGAGATCTCCTTGTCCTTGGCGAGCGTGTTGGTGATCAGGGAGAAGAGGCGCGCGTTCTCCTTGAACACCTTGGCCAGCGCCTCGGCCGCCGCCTGTCGCTTGCGGCCGTCGGGATGCATGAGGAAATTGAGCGTCGGCTCGAGCGCGAGCGGCTCGGCCTCTCCCTCCAGATTGAAGCGCAGCCCGGTCATGGTCTCGTTGAAGAGCCGGCTCCAGGCGGCGTGCGCGGTGATCGACTTCTCGTGGAACAGGCGCTCCAGCTGCTCGTCCAGCTGATAAGGCTTCTCCTTGCGCAGGTCGTCGATCCACGGCTTGTAGCGCGCGAGCGCCGGGACCTGCAGCGCGCGCGCGAGCAGGGCCTCGTCGACCTTGTTGAGCTCGAGCTCGAAGAAGATCAGGTCAGTCGTGATGGCGGTGATCTTCTCCTGGATGTCGCCGTAGAACTTGGCGTTCTCGCGATTGGACGTGTCGGCGGCGTACAGCAGGCCGGCATACGATCCGAGCCTGCCGATGGTGTCGCTCAGGCTCTCGTAGGCTGCGACGGCCTCCGCCAGCCGGGTGCCGTCCGTGGCCAGCTCGCCAAGCTTGCCCTGGTAGCGCTGCTTGATGGCGAGGGCCAACTCCGCGGCCTTCTTCAAGTCCGCTTGCACGGCCTTGGAGGTGGGGCTCGGGTAGAGGTCGGCCAGGTTCCAGGCCGGCATGCGCCCGAGGTCTTGCGTCCGGCCTGCCGCCTGCTCGACCGCCGCCCGCGCGAGGTTCCCACCCCGATTTGGTTCGCTCATGTCCCGCTCCCGATCCCGTTCTTCGAGGTTGGCGCTGTGTCCGTGAATCTGCGGTCTCTCGGCGGAGACCGCAAGGCCGGCATCTCGGCGCAGATGCCCTTCCGGCGAGGGCGCAACTATGGCCGCCGTTCAACACCGCACAATAAAGCATCAAGGCAGGCCGAAACGAAACGATGCATTTACCCATATCGGGCAGTCTTCACTCTGCCCAGTAAGTCTTGCATGGCCGGCTGTTCGATGTTGGGTCGGTCCCGCTGCGGCGTCTGTAACCTGTTGAGTTGAGTCGAGTTCCCGCCACATGCCCAAGCTTGTCCTGATCGTCGACGACGATCCCGCCCAGCGTCGCATCCTCGAAGAAACAATCAGGCGTCTCGGTTTCGAGACCCGGACCGCCCAGGGCGGCGAGCAGGCCCTGCAGATCATCGAGGGGCCCGATCGCGCCGCCATCTCCCTGGTCCTGCTCGACCACGTCATGCCCGGCGTCGACGGCATGGAGGTGCTGCGGCGCGTCGCGCCCAAGCAGGGCACCCCGCCGATCATCATGCAGACGGCGCACGGCTCGATCGATGCCGCCATCAACGCCATGCGCGCCGGCGCGGCCGACTTCGTGGTCAAGCCGACATCGCCCGAGCGCCTCGAGGTGTCGATCAACAGCGCGCTCAAGATCGAGGCGCTGCAGGGCGAGATCGCCCGCATCAAGAAGAAGGCCGAAGGCACCCTCGCGTTCGGCGACCTGATCGTGCGCGGCCAGGCCATGCAGCGCGTCGTCTCGCTCGGCCACCGGGCCGCGGCCTCCAACATCCCGGTGCTGATCGAAGGCGAGAGCGGTGTCGGCAAGGAGCTGATTGCCCGTGCCATCCAGGGCGAGAGCGAGCGCAAGGCTCGCCCCTTCGTCACCGTCAACTGCGGCGCGATTCCCGAGAACCTGGTCGAGAGCATCCTGTTCGGCCATGAGAAGGGATCCTTCACCGGCGCCGTCGACAGGCGCATCGGCAAGTTCCAGGAAGCCGATGGCGGCACGCTGTTCCTCGACGAGATCGGCGAGCTGCCGCTCGAAGCCCAGGTGAAGCTGCTGCGCGCGCTGCAGGAGGGCGAGATCGATCCCGTCGGCGCCAAGAAGCCGGTCAAGGTCGACTTCCGCCTGATCTCGGCCACCAACCGCGACATGATCCGGCTGGTCAAGGACGGCAAGTTCCGCGAGGATCTCTACTACCGGCTGAACGTGTTCCCGATCTGGGTGCCGCCGCTGCGCGAGCGCCTGGAGGACGTGCCCGAGCTGGCGCTGCACTTCCTGGCGCGGTTCGCCGCCGAGGAGGGCCGGCGCGTCAACGGCATCGGCAAGGAGGCGCTGGAGCTGCTTACCGGCTACACGTGGCCTGGCAACGTGCGCCAGCTCGAGAACGCGATGTTCCGCGCCGTGGTACTGGCCGATGGGCCGCAGCTCACGGTGGCCGAGTTCCCGCAGATCGCGGCTCACGTTGAAGGCTTCCGCGCGGCCATCCCGCCGGCACCGGCACAGGTCGACAGCCGGCCGGTCATCACCGGGCCGGCCATGCTGGGCGCAGAGAACACGGTGCCCAACACGGTCGAGGTCGGGGCTTCCGCGGGCACCAAGGGCTCGCTCGGCATCCAGGCCGTCACCGACCAGGGCGAGATCCGCTCGCTGGAGGCCATGGAGGCCGACATGATCCGCCTGGCGCTCGGCCGCTACCGCGGGCACATGACGGAGGTCGCCAAGCGCCTCGGCATCGGCCGGTCCACCCTCTACCGCAAGATGCGCGAGTTCGGCCTCGAGGAGCGGGTGAACTGAGCTAACGCTTACAGCCGGCCAGCATCTGCTCGCGCTTCTGCGCCTCGGCTTTCCAGCGGTCAGGGTTCTGTGTGGCGCACCAGGTGAGGTGCGCCTGCCGGTTCATGCTCCACTCGGAGCCCGCGAAACCACACTTGCCCTGCTCGTTGCGCTGCTGCTGCTTGAGCGCGGTCTCCGCGTACCAATTGCAGTTGGCCGTCTGCGCCGACGCAACCTCCGACCCGGCCAAGGCGAGGACCGACACCAGCGAGAGCAACGCAACGGACTTCGTCATCGGCGACTACCTGCACCCACTATTCGCGCGGCGGATGGATCCGCGCAGGTACTACTAGAAGCTCACCCCATTGTGGATTGTCTAGGGCGCCCCGGCCACAGCATGCGGATCGACGTCCGAGGCGTCGGACCGATAGGAGTGTTCGGCCGCATCGCAACATGGGCAGGGCCCCTATCCCCCGCGCGCCGGACCATGCCGGTGCGAGCGGGCGGTCACTTGCCCTTCCCGACCCCGCGCCCGAGCCGCCACATCTCCTCCTGCACGCGGATGTCGGCCAGGATGCGGTCGAGCAGCAGGCAGGTGCGCTTGAACAGGTCGGAGCCGGCGCGATAGTCGGCGGAGGCGAAGAAATCGCAGCGCCCGGCCTTGAACAGGTCCACGCACTTGGCCTTCCCCTTGGCCTGGCCCGCGGGATAGACGGCCACCGCGTGCCCGCCGTTCTTGCGGGTCACTGCCATCGACGGCACGTCGGTGTCGCCGTCGCCGAAGTAGATCATGTTGGCGAACGGGATCGGCCGCGACGTCTCGGGCATGTGCTGGTTGATGCTTTGCCCCAAGTCCTCCACGCCCTTGTTGATGCGGAACAGGTACTGCGTCTTGCCGGTGTCGGTGATGACGCGCTTGGGGTAGGGCAAATCGTAGGCCTCGAACCAGTATTCGGAGGCGAACACGTTGTGGAAGCGCTTGCGGATCGAGGTGCCCTCGATGATCTCGGTCAGGCCGGACGAGATCAGATAGTGGCGCAGCGCCACGCCGTGGCTCTGGGAGTGGCTCTTGACGTAGTCGCCGACGCAATCGAACCAATCCTCGACACCGGGAAACAGCTCGACGTGCTTGCCCTGGGCCACGAGGTCGCTGCGGTCGATGCGGATGTTGCGCTCCTTGGCCTTCTTGTAGAGCAGGTGCATGTAGGTGATGAGCGGGTCGGCGGCGTGCTGCTTGGCCAGCCGGTTGCTCTCCGCCCAGAAGGCTTCCGGATCGGTGTTGATCTTGGGCAGGAAGGCATATTCCTGCATCGGCTTCGGGCTGAGGGTGCCGTCGAAGTCGTAGACCAGCGCGATCGTCTTCTTGTCGAACTTGGGCGCCTGCGCGCGACGGCTGTCGGCGACCCTAGCCGCGTCCTCGTCCTCGCCATCCTTGCGGCGACTGCTCACCCGCTCGACCATGGGCGCCACGATGGACTGATTCGGGAGGCGGCAAGAAGGCAGTAGCAAATGAGCAGCTGGCGATCACGCGTGGAAAGCTACTGCCTACTGGCTCATTTCACCGGAAGCGGCGTTGTGGCGGGCGGCGCTGGCCGCTGGATACGGGAGCGCGCGTGTCCTTGTGGCGGAAGTTGATGCGGCCCTTGTCGAGGTCGTACGGCGTCATCTCCACGGTCACGCGGTCGCCGGCCAGGATGCGGATGCGGTTCTTCTTCATCCGCCCCGATGTGTAGGCGATGACGATGTGCCCGTTGTCGAGCTTCACGCGGCAGCGCGCGTCGGGGAGGACTTCGTCCACGACGCCCTCGAACTCCAGCATCTCTTCCTTGGCCATGCACTCTCCTCGCTTGGGGTCGCGCCGGTGAGCTCTTGTGAGGGCTCGTTGCCAGGGGATGCCACGCGCGCGAGCAGGCCGCGGCCGCAAACAGGCTTCCGACACGGGATTTGCAGGGCCGTATATGGGCCGCCCGGGCCGCAGCCGCAAGTGAAAACTGGCCACGCCGCGGCCCCTGCGCGGACAAAGATCACGCGACCGTGATCCGTGTCCGTCTTTCCCTGACGGCCAGGCCGCGGCGGCTGACGCAGGCTCGCCGGCAGCCGAGCCGCTATACGCGCGCCGCGTCCGGCACCCGCGAGTAGACGGAGCGGTATTGCACCAGCATGAGCGTGGCGAAGATCAGCATCGCCCCGGCGAACCAGAGCGGCGCAGCGGGGCTCCCCGTGAGGTCGCGCGTGTAGCCGGCAAGCGCCGACAGCAGGCCGATGCCGCCGTAATGGCACGTGAAATAGACGCCCATGGCGATCGCCAGCCGCTCGGGCCGGACGGACTTGCCCGGCAGCGCCATGATCAGGCCGGCCGGCAGCGCCAGCAGGAGGCCGATCAGCGTGAAGAGCGGCACGGAAGGGCTCAGGATGGGCACGAACCAGATGGCGAGCGCGGCGGCAAGGAAGCACCGGATCATCGTGCGATAGGGGCGGTTGATGCGCTCCGCCAGCATGGCCCCGAGCGGCAGCGCCGGGATCACCACCCAGCTCACCGTGCTGATCATGGCATTGGCCGTGCTCGCGCTCCATCCCGACGCGACGATGAAGTCCGACCCGAACGCCATGATGACGATGAAGCCGACGTTGTAGAAGGTCCACACCAGCCCTGCGAGCGCGGTGAGGCCGAACTCGCGCGGGCTGAGGTCGAACTCGAATTTGCCGGCGGGCGTGGCTGCGTCGGCGCTGGGCGCGTGATAGGCGAAGACCGTGAGCAGCAGCGCGACGCCGCTGAACGCTGCCGTCGCGTACATCGCCACCGCCCACGAATAGTCCGCGGCGATGGTTGGCAGGGTCAGCAGCGCGAGCGCGATCCCCAATGGCCAGCTCGTGACGAGGATGCCGAGGGCGGTCACGACCTCGCGGCCCTTGAACCAGTCGGTGACCATCTTCGTCACCAGCACGTTGAAGAATATCGCCCCGGTTCCCGAGAGCACCCGGCCGATCATGAGCAGCGTCGTGCCCTCGGCCTGGGCCATCAGCTGGGCACCCATGGTCATTGCGGCCAAGCCCACGCAGGCGATGGTCTTGTCGCCGTAGCGGTGACCGAAGACGCCGCCGGGCAGCGCCACCGCGATTCCGGGAAAGAGATAAATGCCGATCAGCGTGCCGAGAGCCGAGTAGCTCATCTCGAACTGGTCGAGAAGAAACGGAGAAAGCGTGGCCGCCGATTGGAACTGGAAGCCGATGGAGGCTCGTGCAAACGTCAGAATGGCAAGAATGAGCCAGCGCTGGGACATCCGCACCCCCCACGATACCCTGACAAGGAATTCTCGAGCAATTCCCGCGCGGCAATCTATGGTCGGGCGCGCCGCGCCGCCAACAGCCGTCGGGCCTCTGCGCTCTTTGCCTGTTGAAAAGTCCGCGAGCTGTGGCTTCAGAAACCTGTGGCAGACGACGGAATGCGAACCGGAGCCAGTCGGCCATGCCCTCGCTCACGGTCGCCTTCCGTGCGAAGAAGAGGCGTGTATCCCGTAGCCCCGCGTCGTGTCGAAGACACGCCTTCGGCATGATGGGGAGGGGAATGCGAGATCGGAACATGACCGAACCCATCGCCAGCGACAGTTTCCCCTACTTCGGCGAGGAGCACACGATGCTGCGCTCGACGATCCGGCGCTTCATCGCCGATCGCGTGACGCCCTTCGCCGATGCCTGGGAGGAGCAGGGCTACGTGCCGCGCGAGACGTTGCGCGAGATGGGGGCGCTCGGCTTGCTCGGCATGCGCTACGCGCCGGAGTTCGGCGGCTCGGGACTCGATACGCTCGCCAACGCCGTGCTGGCGGAGGAACTCGGCCGCTCCACCTACGGCGGGTTCGCCGTCACAGTGCTGGTGCACACCGACATGGCTTCGCCGCACCTCAACAACGCCGGCACGCGCGAGCAGCTGCAGCGCTGGATGCCGGACATCACCGCCGGCCGCAGAATCGCCGCCGTCGCCATGACGGAAGCCGACGCCGGCTCGGACCTCGCCTCCATGCGCACGACCGCGCGACGGACCGCCGGCGGCTACGTGCTCAACGGCGCCAAGATGTTCATCACCAATGGCGTGCACGGCGATCTCGTGTTCGTCGCCGCCAAGTCCGGCGAGGCCGGCCGCAACCGGCAGATGACGATGTTCGCGGTCGAGAAGGGAACGCCGGGCTTCCGTGTCGCCCGCTCCCTGAAGAAGCACGGCTGGCTCTCCAGCGACACGGCGGAGCTGGTGTTCGAGGACTGCCTCGTGCCCGAGGAGAACGTGATCGGGCAGGAAGGCCAGGGCTTCTACGCGCTGGTCAAGAACCTGCAGAACGAGCGCATCGTTCTCTCCGCCCAGGCGCTCGGGGAAGCCATGAAGGCGATCGAGCTGACGCTCGACTGGGTCAAGCAGCGCCGTGCCTTCGGTGCCCCGCTGTGGGACAAGCAGGTGATCCGGCAGCGCCTCTCCATGCGGCTGGCGCAGGTCGAGTCGGCCCGCGCGCTGCTGTTCAACACGGCTTGGCGCGACACGCGCAACGAGAACGTCGTCAAGGAGGTGTCGATGCTCAAGGCGCTGGCCGGCACGCTCGTCAACGAGGTGATGTACGACTGCCTGCAGTTCCACGGCGGCATGGGCTACATGCGCGAGAGTGCAATCGAGCGCATGACCCGCGACGCCCGCGTGCAGTCGATCGGCGGCGGCGCCACCGAGGTGATGCTGGACGAGGTGGCCAAGCGGATTTGACGCGGTTCCCGCAACGGGAACTTTCCGCCGTCTGCATGGTTTTCATCGCGATCATGAGTCGCAATGAAGGAAACAATCCATGCCTGTCCTCCTGTGGCTGCTCGGCGTGCCCCTGAGCATCGTCGTTGTCCTGATGCTCGTCGGCGTCGTCCACTTCTGACACCCGATACCGCCCGCGTAGACGATTGCGGCCGCAATTCGTCACGAAGGTCGCGCTGTAGCCGCCCACCATGGGGGGCGGAAGCCTACGCTCGAGAGTTTGGGCTCCGGCGGAAGTCCGCAGGATAGCTGGCGTCGATGACGCCAGCGATCCAACGCACGTCGCTCACTATCGGCGAGGCTGCGTCAACCGAAGAACGCCAGGAACCGCTCGACCACCGCCTGCGGCGCTTCCTCGGCGAGGTAGTGGCCGCTGTCGACGGCACCGCCGGTGACCTCGGCGGAGCAGTACTGCCGCCAGATGGCGAGCGCGTCGTACCATTGGCCGATCTTGCCCTGGGAGCCCCACAGCACCAGCATCGGACACTGCACCTTGGCGCCGGAGGCTCGGCTGGCGCGATCGTGCTCCAGGTCGATGGTCGTGGCGGCGCGGTAATCCTCGCACATGCCGCGGATCATCTCCGGGTTGCGCACGCAGGCGAGGTAGTCGGCGAGTGCGTCCGGATGGAAGAAGGTGGAGGGCTTGGGCTCGCGCGAGGTGTGCTTGGTGAACCAGGCCTCCGGTGCCGCATTGATGAGGAACTCCGGGAACGGGTGCGGCTGGGCGAACCAGAACCAGTGGTAGTAGCCGAGGCCGAAGGCCATGTCGGCGCGCTCGAAGTGCTCGATGGTGGGCACGATGTCGAGCACGGCGAGCTTCTCGATCCGGTCGGGGTAGTCGATAGCGAGGCGATGCGCCACCCGTGCGCCGCGGTCGTGGCTGCCGACCAGGAATCGGCGGTGGCCGAAATGCTCCATCACCTCGACCATGTCGCGCGCCATCGCCTTCTTGGCGTAGGGCGCATGGGTTTCCGTGGCCTCGGGTTTGAGGGATTCGCCGTAGCCGCGCAGGTCCGGGCAGATCACCGTGAAGCGCTTCGCCAGCACCGGCGCCACCGCGTGCCACATGGCATGCGTCTGCGGGTTGCCGTGCAGCAGCAGCAGCGGCGGACCCGAGCCCCCGCGGCGCAGCCTGATCCTGCCGTCGGCGACGGCGACATGCTCGAGCGTGAAATCCGGGAAGAACATGCGGTACCCTTCGCAAGAGTTGGCCTAGTGGAGCGGATTTGACATTCGCTACCCACCCAGCCGCGGGCTCACGAGGCGAACGTCAAATCATAGCAGCTGCAGTGGCAGTCCGCGGAGTGTCGCCGCGAGGGATCGTCATCCCGCCCAGCGCGGGATGAGCGCTGTCACTTGCGGCGCTGCTGCGCTTCGCGCTCCTCGTCGCTCTCGCGCAGCTCGAGCCACATGGCGTTGAGAACGGCGAAGGCGCAGGCCAGCGGCAGGCCCAGCATCCAGGCGAAGTACCACATCGTCTAATCTCCGTTGCCCAACTCAATAATGCGACTCGTCATCCCGCCTGATGGCGGCCTCGTCGACCTTGCCCCACAGCACGCGGTAGACCCAGGCCGTGTAGGCCAGGACGATCGGCAGGAAGATCACGGTGACGACCAGCATGATGAACAGCGTCGAGTGGCTCGACGACGAATCCCACACCGTGAGGCTGGATCTCGGATCGATCGAGCTCGGCAGGATGAACGGGAACATCGACAGGCCGACCGTCGAGATGATGCCGACCACCGCCAGCTTGCTGGCGAGGAACGTCGCCACCTCCCGCGCCTGCCTGCAGCCCCACGAACGCGGCCGCCGCGCCGGCGAAGCCGAGCGCGGGAGCGATCACCATCCAGGGATGCCGGGCATAGTTGGCGAACCAGCCGGCGCCCTCGCGCGCTCACCGTCTTGAGGAGCGGATCGCACGGCACGTGCGGATCGATGACGCTGGTGATCCGGATAGCCGCGCACCGTGAGCCACAGCGCAAAGCCCGCCACGCGCGAACAGCACGATCGCCGCGATCGCCGCGTAGGAGCCGTAGCGGCGGCCGCGCTCGGCGACCGTCGCCGGTCGCCTTCAGGCCGAGCCAGGCGCCGCCGTGCATCACCAGCATGGCGACGCTGAACAGGCCGCACAGCAGCGCGAACGGATTGAGCAGGCCGAAGAAGCTGCCCTCGTAGATGATGCGCATCTCGTCGGTGAGGCGGAAGGGCACGCCCTGCAGCACGTTGCCGACGGCCACGCCGAAGATCAGCGACGGCACGAAGCCGCCGACGAACAGCGCCCAGTCCCAGGTCGTCGCGCCAGCGCGGATCTGGCCGCTTGGAGCGATACTTGAAGCCGACCGGCCGCAGGATCAGCGCCACCAGCACCACGAACATGGCGAGATAGAAGCCCGAGAAGCTGACGCGCGTAGAGCGGCGGCCAGGCGGCGAAGATCGCGCCGCCGCCGAGGATGAACCACACCTGGTTGCCCTCCCACACCGGGCCGACGGTGTTGATGACGACGCGCCGCTCGATGTCGGTCCGGCCGACGAACGGCAGCAGCGCCGCGACGCCCAGGTCGAAGCCGTCGGTGACGGCGAAGCCGATCAGCAGGACGCCCAGCAGCACCCACCAGATGAGCTGCAGGGTTTCGTAGTCGATGAGTTGGTAGAGGATCATGGGCCTACTCCGCGGCGACCGGCGTCGGAGCCTGCCGGCCGCGTTGCTTGCTCCGGCTGCGGGCCGAGCCTGATGTACTTGACCATCAGTGCCACCTCGATCACCGCCAGCACCGAGTAGAACAGCGACGAAGCCGACAGATGGTCAGCGCCACCTGGCCGATGCCGAGGTCGGAGACGCCGACGGCCGTCGGCAGCACGCCTTCGATGATCCAGGGCTGGCGGCCGAACTCGGCGACGAACCAGCCGAGCTCGGCGGCGATCCACGGCAGCGGGATGCGAATAGAAGGCCACCTTCAGCAGCCAGGGATAGCGCTCGCAGCTGCCGCGTGCGAGGCGAGCCAGAAGAACGTCGCCGCGATCAGCGCGATGAAGTAGAAGCCGAGGCCCACCATGATGCGGAACGACCAGAACAGCGGCCACACCGTCGGCACCGTGTCCCAGGCCGCCTTGCTCGATCTGCTCGGGCGTCGCCTGCCGCGGATCGTCGACGTAGCGCTTGAGCAGCAGGCGTAGCCGAGATCGCGGCCGTGGTCCTCGAAGTCGCCGCGCCTGACCGCGTCGGCACGGCCTGTCCTTGCGCGGCGCGTATCTTCACCAGCGCGTCGTAGGCCTTGATGCCGCTGCGCGATGTGGCCCTTCGCGCTGCTCCACCAGCTCGAAGATGCCGGGCATCTCGGTCGTCAGCGAGCGCGTCGCGATCAGGCCCAGCACCCAGGGGATGTGGATGGCGTAGTGCGTCTCGCGTGCCGCCTGGTCGGGGAAGCCGAACACCGTGAACGCCGGCCGGCGCCGGCTCGGTGTGCCACATCGCCTCGATGCGCGGCGATCTTCATCTTCTGGTGCTCGCCGGCGGTGTAGCCGCTCTCGTCGCCGAGCACGACGACCGACGAGCGCCGAGGCGAGGCCGAAGCTGGCGGCGACCGTCATCGAGCGCCTGGCGATGGCCGATGTGCCGCCCCTGCAGCAGGTACCAGGCGCAGACGCCCAGCACGAACATCGAGGCCGTCACGTAGCCCGCCGACACGGTGTGCACGAACTTGGCCTGCGCCACCGGGTTGAAGAGCACCTCGAAGAAGTCGGTCGACCTCCATGCGCATGGTCTGCGGGATTGAAGGCCGCGCCGACCGGGTTCTGCATCCAGCCGTTGGCGATCAGGATCCACAGCGCCGAGAAGTTGGAGCCGATCGCCACCAGCCAGGTCGTCGACCAGGTGCTGGCGCGGCGACAGCCTGTCCCAGCCGAAGAAGAACAGGCCGACGAAGGTCGCCTCCAGGAAGAAGGCCATCAGCCCCTCGATGGCGAGCGGCGCGCCGAAGATGTCGCCGACGTAGTGGCTGAAAGTAGGTCCAGTTCATGCCGAACTGGAATTCCATGGTGATGCCGGTGGCGACGCCGAGGGCGAAGTTGATGCCGAACAGCATGCCCCAGAACTTCGTCATGTCGCCGCCAGATCGGCCGCGGCCGGTCATGACGTAGACCGTCTCCATGATGGCGAGCAGCACGGAGAGCCCGAGCGTCAGCGGCACGAACAGGAAGTGGTACAGCGCCGTCAGCGCGAACTGCAGCCGCGACAGTGCGACGATGTCGAGTTCCATGACCCAGCCCCTTAATTTTCCTGCGACCCACGTCGCCAACGCGCACTATCGATTCCTGCTCCCGCCGCAGCCAGTCGCACCACACGGTCCGCGAAAGCGGCCTCGCGGCCGTGGTGGGCCGCGACGATGACGGTCGCATTGCCGGCGCGGCGCATCAGGTTGGCCATCACCCGGGCCGCGAGTGCCTCGTCCAGGCCGGCGGTGGGCTCGTCCAGCAGCCACACGGGCGGCGACTTGAGTACGATGCGCGCCAACGCCAGGCGCCGCGCCTCGCCGCCCGAGAGCCCGACGCCGCCTTCGCCCAGGCGCGCCTCCAGGCCGCCGGGCAGCCCGCGCACCTTGACATCGAGCTCGACCGCGGCAAGCGCGGACCACATCTCCTCATCCGTCGCCTCGGGCACGGCCACGCGCAGGTTCTCAGCGATGCTGTCTGCGAACAGCTCCGTGCGCTGGGTCATCAGGCCGATGCACGCCCGTCGCTCCGAGTCCGGGATCTCGCACAACGGCCTGCCGCCCATCCATAGGCGTCCGGACGTTGGCTCGACGAGGCCGGCGACCATGGCCAGCAGCGTCGACTTGCCCGATCCGCTCGCGCCCGTCAGCGCGACGCGCTCGCCCGGGGCGACCGTCAGGTCGAGGCCGGCGAGAACGTCCGCGCGGTCCGTGGCATAGCGAAACGCGACGTCGTGGAGCGACAGCACCGGCGCGTGCATCGGCGGGGTATTCCCACCCCTGGCCGCCGGAAGCGCGTCGGCGCTCCGCGCTGCCAGTAGCGGCGCCACCCTCCGCGCCGCGAGCAGCGTGCGGCCGAATTCGAGCGCGCCGCGCCGCAACGGAGCGACGGCCTCCACGGCCGCCAGCGTCACCAGCGTGACGAGGACCAGTATCGGCCCGCTCACGCGTCCCGCCCGGACCTCTCCGGCTGCAAGCAGGAATGCCGCCAGCAGCGCCGCCGAGCCGAGCAAGCCCAGAATGGCGCCCGATGCGAGGTCGGCGGCATCGAGGCGCCTGCCGGCGTCCGCCATGCGACGCGCCGCCTTCAAAGCCGATTGCTGCTGGGCCGCCAGGCGGCCCGCGACGGCGAATTCGATCTGGCAGCGCACGAGGTCGACGGAGCGAACCCGCAACGCCTCGAGCGCCGCAGCCCGCCGCCTCGCGTCCTTGCGCGTCCACGCTCCGGCAGCGACGGCTGTCGCCAGGCCGCCGAGCAGCAGCGCCGCGATCACGATGGCCACGCTCCAGCCGATCTGCAGCAGCGCTGCCACCAGCACGGTCCCGACCAGGGCGAGCACGGCTACGGGCAGCACGAGCCGCAGATAGAGATTGTCGAGCGCATCCACATCGGACGTCAGGCGCTGCAGCATCTCCGCGCCGCGCCACCGCGCGAGAGCAGCGCTCTCGAGCGTCGACAGTCCGCGAAACAGGTCGACGCGCAGTACGGCCAGGAATCGCAGCGACGCGTCGTGCGTGACGAGACGCTCCGCGTACCGGCTCCCCGTGCGCGCGATCGCCAGGAAGCGGATGGCCGCGCTGGGCTGGAAGAAATTGAACGACAGGCCCAGCCCCGCGACGCCGGCGAGCGCGGACGCCGTTATGAACCACCCGGCCACGCCGAGGAGCGCGATCCCGGCCAGGACGGTCGCCGCGCTGGCCGCGATGCCGGCGAGAAACCAGCCTCGCTCCGCGCGCCAGAACAGCCTCGCGATGGCCCCGATCTCCCTCATTCGGCGGCCTCGAGAGTGGTGCTGCGCGTCGGCGTCGGCGCATTGAGCGCGCCGACGTTCACGACGCGATGCATGCGATCCGCGAGCCGCCGGTCGTGGGTGGCGACCACGAGCGTGCGGCCCTCGGCGATCCGCAGGAGCCCGTCGATCACGACATCCGCCGTCTCTGCGTCCAGATGCTCCGTCGGCTCGTCCGCGAGGATGACCTCGGCATCGGCGAGTGCCGCCCGCACCAGGGCCAGACGCTGCGCCTCGCCTCCTGAGATGCCCTCGCCGTTCTCGCCGAGCACCGTCGCCAGCCCGCGCGGAAGCTTGTCGATCACGCCTTGCGCGCCGAGCCGCACGGCCAGGTCCGCGAGGTCGTGTGCGCCCGGTGCCACGCGACCGAGCGTGAGGTTTGCCAGCACGCTCGCTCGCACGAAGCTCGGCCGCTGCCCGAGCCAGGCGATTTGCCGTCTCCAGCCGTCCGCGTTCGCATCGGTGAGGAGCACGCCATCGACGAGCACCTCGCCTGCCGTCGGCCGCACCAGGCCCGCCATCACGCCGAGCAGCATCGACTTGCCGCTGCCGCTCGGTCCCACCAGAGCGACATGCTCGCCACGCCGGATGGCGAGCGAGACATCCCGCAACGCCGGCTGCTGCATCCCGATGAAGCACAGAGAGACGTTGCGGAGGCGAATGCCCATCGCGCCCGGCGCCGCGCGTGTCCCCTCTCCCCATTCTGAAAAAGAATGGGGAGAGGGAGAAGAGGGAGCGGCGTCGCCCAGCAAGGTCGGCCGGTCCGCCTCGAGGATGCGGCCGATCTCCCGGCTGGCGGCCAGCGCCGCGGCCCGGTCGTGATAGGCGGCGGCGAAGTCCCGCAGCGGCTGGAAGAACTCCGGCGCGAGCAGCAGCACGTACAGCCCGCCGGCCAGCGTGAGCGGCACCCCGTAGGTGCCGAAGCTGAAATATCCCAGCAGATTGAACCCGACGTAGACGGCGACCAGCGCCACGCCCAGCGCGGAGAACAGCTCCAGCACGGCGGACGACAGGAACGCGAGCCTGAGCACGGCCATCGTGCTGCGGTGGATGCCTGCCGTCGCGGTCCGCAGCGCCGCTGCCGCGCGCTCGACGCCGTCGAAGATGCGCAGCGTCGTCAGGCCCTGCAGCCGGTCGAGCAGGAAGCCGTTCATGCTGCCGATCTCGCCAAGCTGGCGCTCGCTGGCCGCGCGGACCTGCTGGCCGATGAGCCCCATGAAGACGGGAATGAGCGGGCCGGCCACGCACAGGATCGCCGCCGCCACCCAGGAGACCGGCAACGTCGCCAGCAGGATCGCGACGGGCACGAGCGCGATGCGGACCCGGGCCGGCTCGTAGCGCCTCAGATACGGCGCCAGCGCCTCGACGTGATGCGTAAGGACTGCGGCGATCTCGCCGGAATGCGGCCGTCGCGCGTCGAACGGCGAGGAGCGCGCGGCAGCGTCGAGCAGGCGAGACCGCGCACGCAGCTGCACCCGCTCCGCGGCTTGTGCCGCCAGATGGCCCGCCAGCGCATCGAGCGCGATCCTCGAGACGGCTAGCAGCGCGAACGCGATGGCGGCAGGCGCGAGGCTGGCGGTCTCGGCATCAGCCCCGAGCAGGCCTCCCACCGCCTGCGCCAGAACGAAGGCCTGCGCGATCCACAGCGCGCTCGCCACGGCCGTGAGGATGGAGGCGAACCGGAGCCGGCCCCGCTCGGCGCGCGCCAAGCCGCTCAGACGCCGCGCGTCGTCGTCCTCACCCGGCCTCTTGCCGCCTCGCATCGTCGCGATCCTGCAGCGCCGGTTGCGTAAGGCGGGCCGGGCTCAGGGCTTCGCCTTCGCAGGCACCCCGCGCCCCAGGCTCGCGATGTACGTCAGCAGCGCATCGATCTCGTCCGGCGTGAAGGTGAACTCGGGCATGGCCGAATGTCCAGTGACAATACCTTCGGCCAGGGCCTCGGCCAGGTTCTCTACAGGATAGCGTTCCGGCAGGACACGGAACGGCGGCGCCGGCTTCAACGGACTTTCCCCAGTCGGACCCGTGGCATGGCAGCGTGCGCAGTTTTTCTCAGCGATTCCACGGCCGCGCTCCAACGGCGAGGAGGCGGCGCTCGCCGGCAAGGGTGAGGTGCTGAGCAGCACGGACAAGCCAATGAGGAATCGAAACGGAATGACGTTCATGCTGCCTCACATCGGCGGTCTTGGAGTGGCTCTTGCGGGAACGGAGCTTCAACGCAACGGCGTAAACTCGTACGTCTGGACGCTCTGCGTGGAGTGGCGGAGCAGGATGCGCGAGCTCCGGCTCTGCAGCGGCGCATCCTTCGCGCTGACGAGCAGCACGAGCGCGTCCCGCCGCATATGGTCCGCCAGCCGGTGGCAGAGGTCGGGCCAGAAGGACGCCGAGGGCCCTGCCATGGCCCTTGCCTTCGACTGGTCGAGCAGCGTCCTCAGTATTCCCCGCGAGGTTGCGACGAACTCCCCATCCTCGCCTTGGATGCCCAGCCGGCGCAGGCTGAAAGCACGCTGCGATGTCAGCCAATTCTCGATCTGCAAGCCGGTCTGCGACGGACCGCGCAAGGCGCGGTCCAGCACGTCGCGCTTGCCGGCAAGGCAGATCTCGCGGTCCGTGAAGCCACTGGAGCGCAGCTCGGCTACCGCGTTTCCGAGGTCGTGCGGCATATCGAACACCCCGACTGCCAGCCGGTAGGCCTCGGTCGACTGCAGCGTCGTTGTCTGCTTCTGCTCAACCAAAGCGCTTCCTCGCGGGCTTCCCGCCGCCAGTATCGAGGAGCCCGGCAGGGACGCCTTGAGCCAGATCAATCACCCGCCGGCGCGCGGTTTGATGTGTGTCAACGCCGCATGACCCCGGACCGGCCATCGTCTGCGCGACACAAGGAGATTGCCATGTACAAGCACATCCTGATCGCCACCGATGGGTCGGAGCTGGCGGGCAAGGCCGTCGCCGCCGGCCTCGCCCTTGCCAAGCAGCTCAAGTCGAAGGTCACGGCCGTCACCGCCACCGAGCCGTGGACGGCCATGGCGACAGGCGAGGCCGGGTTCGCCTTCCCGGTGGAGGAATACGAGAAGGGGGCTGCCGAGAATGCCGCGCGGATCCTCGCCGAGGTCACCACCGCGGCCAAGGGCCAGGACGTCGCCGTCGAGACCGTGCGCGTGAACGATTTTGCCGCGGAAGGCATCATCGAGACCGCCAAGGCGAGGGGATGCGACCTCATCGTCATGGCCTCGCACGGCCGGCGCGGCCTTGCCAGGGTCCTGCTCGGCAGCCAGGCGATGCGAGTGCTGACGATGAGCACCGTGCCGGTGCTGATCTGCCGCTGAGCCTCGCGTGACATCATCGTGACGCGTCCGGCTGCCTGTGCCGAGGCGGCCGCATGCACGGTATCGTCGACATCCATCGACAAACAAAGTGCGCGGAGGATATACCAGCCGCAGAGGCTTCGGATCTTCGGAGCAGGCCCGACTTCGGCGGGTTGCGGATGGCAGGCGCAAACGTGCAGATCCTGGTGGTCGACGACGAGGCCGAGGTCCGCGCCCTGCTGCGCAAGTGTTTCGAGCGCGAAGGCTTCCAGGTCCTGGAAGCCAAGGATGGCGCGGAGCTGCGCGCCTGTATCGACCAGAACCCGATCAGCCTCATCACTCTCGACCTCACCCTGGGCGGAGAGGACGGCCTGGAGCTGGCGCGCGAGATCCGCGCCGGGTGCAATGTTCCGATCGTCATGATCAGCGGCAAGGGCGATACGATCGACCGCGTCGTCGGGCTTGAGCTGGGCGCGGACGACTACATCTCCAAGCCCTTCCAGCTGCGCGAGGTGTTGGCCCGGGTGCGGGCGGTGCTGCGGCGCTACGCGCCTGCCGAGGCGCCGGGCGGTCGGGTTGCCTCTGCACACGAGCGCTATGCCTTCGACGACATGGTGCTCGACGTCACCGGCCGGGAGCTGGTCCGCGGCCCCGCCGGCAAGCTCCAGGAGCTGACCACGGCGGAGTTCAACCTGCTCGAGATCTTCGTCAGGCGGCCGCATCGCGTGCTGTCGCGCGACAACATCATGGACCTGCTGAAGGGCCACGAGTGGTCGCCTGTCGACCGCTCGATCGACGCCCTGGTCGGCCGTCTGCGCAAGAAGGTCGAGCCGGACCCCGATCACCCGCGCCTCATCAAGACCGTGCGCGGCGTCGGCTACGCCTTCACCGCCGACACCAAGCGGGTGTGATTGGGCGCCCCGGAGCATAGGCTCCGGCGGCGTGCCGACGCCGCAGATCTCTCCCCCAGCAGGCTTCCGTTCCTGTCGAGCCCCCATCCGCCACGCCGCGATCGGTTAATCGGACCTGAAGGTTCTTGGTTTACCGAAGGTTTACGCGGACCCGTCAGGATGGCCGTACATCGCGGAAGTTCGGGGGCGAATCATGGTGCTGGCGCTTACGGAACACGCCGACGATCCTGTGGTCGGCCGTTTCATCACGGTCGACGGGACGCGACTGCACTACATCGATCGCGGCGCCGGGACGCCCGTGGTCCTGCTGCACGGCAACGGCAGCACGATCGGCGATTTCGTCTCCAGCGGGATCACCGCTTGCTCCCAGGCCGGCTATCGCGTGGTCGCCTTCGACCGGCCCGGCTTCGGCTACAGCGAGCGCCCGCGCGGGCGCAATTGGGGGCCGTTCGAGCAGGCCAGGCTCCTGCTGCGCGCATTCGCGCTGCTCGATATCGAGCGGCCGATCCTCGTCGGCCATTCGTGGGGCACGCTGGTCGCCTTGGCCCTGGCGCTCGAGAGCGGACAGGACGTCGCCGGCCTGGTGCTGCTGTCGGGCTACTACTATCCGACGGGGCGCCCGCCCCGTCCGAAGGCCGCGCCGGTGACCTCTTTCTCGCTAGTGGACGACGTCTTCCGTCAAGCCATGATGCCGCTCGTCTGGCGCCTGGCGGCTCCGGGGGCGGTGAAGCGGATTTTCGCGCCGTGCGCTGTTCCCGAGCGCTTCAAGCAGCTCTATTCGATCCCCGACGCTCTCCGTCCCTCGCAGATGAGGGCGGTCGCGGAGGAGGCGGCGATGCTGGCGGAGGCCGTCGATAACTTCGGCACGCTCTACAAGGAGCTGAGCACGCCCGTTCGCCTCATCGCCGGGTCGGACGACGGCATCGTCGAAACCGAGCGGCACTCCGCGCGGCTGCACCGGGAGCTGCCGACCAGCACGCTTCGCGTGGTGCCCGGCTGCGGGCACATGGTCCATCACGCGGTCCCCGATGAGGTGATATCGGCGATCGTCAACATGGACGAAGCCAGGGAAGGCCCGCGTCCGGACGCCCCTCCGGGCCGCGCCGCCGCCGATCTTGCGTCAGTGGCTCAACATCGGGGAGGACGCCGGCTTCGGCCATTACGCTGAGCCGCTGCCAGCCCACGCGTAGCAGCGATCGACGGGCTATCGACGCGGTCCGGCGGCGTCCAGTGTCTTGCGCAGGGCCCGCGCCAGCTCCGCGCCGGTATAGGGCTTGCGCAGGATCTCCAGCTCCGCCGCCGGCATCTCGCCCGTGCGCGCCACGTCCTCGGCAAACCCGGACGTGAGCAGGACCGGCACTGCGCGAGCGTTCTGCTGCATCCAGTGCGCCAGATCGAAGCCCGACATGCCGCCCGGCATCACCACGTCGCTGAATACGAGATCGATAGCCGCGCCCGACCGCAGTGCCTCCACCGCTTGCGCGCCGCTGGAGGCCTCGACCACGACGTAGCCGAGGTTCTGCAGGCGCTTCGTCGTGACGTTGCGGACATCGGGATTATCCTCCACGAGCAGAATGGTCTCGCCCGTGCGCTGCGTCGCGGGCGTCGGCTGCCTGGGGCTCGCCGCCCGCTCCCGCTCCGTCGCGATGCGCGGCAGGTACAGATTGACCGTCGTGCCCCGGTCGACCTCGCTGTACACCGTCACGTGGCCGCCCGACTGCTTGACGAAGCCGTAGATCACGCTCAAGCCCAATCCCGTGCCCTTGCCGGGCTCCTTGGTGGTGAAGAAGGGCTCGAACACGCGGGCCAGCACCTCCTTGCTCATGCCCGAGCCGGTGTCGGAGACGGAAAGGCGCACGTATTCGCCGGGCTTGCCCCCGACCTCGCTTGCCACATCGCTCTCCTCGAGCTCGACGTTGGCGGTCTCGATCACGAGCTTGCCGCCGGCCGGCATGGCGTCGCGCGAGTTGATGGCGAGATTGAGCACGGCGTTCTCGACCTCGCTCGGGTCGGCCTGGACCAGCCACAGGCGCGGCGCCAGCAGCGTGCCGAGCGCGATCGTTTCGCCCAGCGTGCGCCGCAGCAGCTCCGCCATTCCCAGCACCTGCTCGTTGAGATCGAGGGCGACCGGCTCGAGACGCCGCCGGCGCGCGAACGTGAGGAGGCGGTTGGTCAGGCGCGCGCCCATCAGCGCGGCGTTGTTGGCGCGGGCGAGCAGGTCGAGGTGCTCGGCATCCCGCAGCTCCATCTCGAGCAGCTCGTGATTGCCGGTGATGATGGTCAGCAGGTTGTTGAAATCGTGCGCGATGCCTCCCGACAGCTGGCCGATCGCCTCCATGCGCTGCGACTTGCGCAGGGCCTCGTCCTGCACCACTTGTTTGCTGATGTCGCGAACAAGCTTGATGAGGCCGATGAACTGGCCGTTCTGGTCGCGCAGCGCGGAGGCGACCGTCTCGGCGGGGAAGCTCTCGCCCGACTTGCGGCGGTAGCGTACGGTGACGGGCTCGATCAGGCCCTGCTCGCGCAGTGGTATCTCCATCTTTCGAAATCGCTCCTGCTCGGCGGGAGTGTCGTAGAGAACACTGGTTTCTTGCCCGATGATCACCTCGGGGGCGTGGCCGAAAACGCGCACCACGGAGGGATTGCACAGGACGATCCTGCTTGCGGCGTCGGTCACGAGGACCGCGTCCGGCAGATGGTTGAAGATCGCCTCGAACAGGGCCTGCTCGCGCAGCGTACCGGTGCCGCGCTGCACCGACAGATCGTGCACGATGCCGGTGAAATAGCGCTTTCCCTCGGCCGTGAATGCGCTGACCGACAGATGCATCGGGAAGATGGCCCCCGACTTGCGGCGTCCCATCACCTGCCGGCCGATGCCGATGATCTTGCGCTCGCCTGTCTCCAGATGGCGGCGGATGTAGCCGTCATGCCGGCTGTGGAACGGCTCCGGCATCAGCAAGCTCACGTTCTGGCCGGTCAGCTCGGCCTCCGCGTAGCCGAAAAGCGTCTGCGTGGCCGGGTTGACCGAGCGGATCAGCCCACGCTCGTCGATGATGACGATGGCGCCGACGGCCGTCCGCAGCGCGGCCTCCAGCATCTGCGAGCCGAGCTCCTGGTCTGCGCCGGGCTTGTCTGCGTCGGGCATCGAGGGTCCGAATATCGTGGCCGTCCGCGCCGCAGGCGGCGCGTCGTCAGGACGTACGACAGCGCGGCGCCTGCGTCCAGGATGCTGCCCGGTCACTTCGCCGGAGGAACGGTGCCGGCGCCGGGAAAGCCCGCCCGCATGTAGGCGATGATCCTCCAGATGTCGTCGCGCGAGAGCGTGCCCTTGAACGCGGGCATCTCCGTGTCGAATTGCTTGCCGCCCTCGGCGATGCTCCAGAGCAGGTACTCGTCGACGGAGATCGGGCGCTGGATCATGAAGGCCAGCAGCGCGGGCGAGGGAAGCAGCGATCTCGGCGCCTCGCCGTCGCCCAAGCCCTCCTTGCCGTGGCACGACGCGCACCTTTCGCCGTAGAGCTTGCCGCCGGCCTCGATGGTCTCCCTGCTGTTGCCGACCGTGGACTTGGCGCCCTGGTAGTCCTTCTGGACGCCGTACTGCATGTAGGTCGATTGGCGCAGCAGCCTGGCGCGCATGCCGGGCGGCATATTCCCCGGTCCCCACAGCTCGCGCTGCATCCACAGCGGCTGCCAATAGTCGACGCTGGGCTCCTTGGCCGGAGGCGGCGGGGTAGGCGACTGGCCGGCGCCGGGCCCGACACCGATCTGGGCGACGGCGATCCCGAGCGCCAGGCAGAGCGCGATCCTGATGGTGCTCGTCATGTGGCGGCGCTGCATATCCGATCCCCCGTGGTCAGCGAAGCCGTCGCGAATCGAGGAACCCTACCCGGCGGATGCCTCCTTGCGCTTGAGCCAGATCAACGCCGGGACCCGGGGGAACGGACGCGAGCGGGGCAGCCGTGCGGCGGTCAGCAGGGCGCGGTCAGCGGCAGGACGACGCGGCGCACGCCGGCGTCGCCGCCCGGGTCCGGCTCGACGGAAAATCCGAGCTCGCGGCACATCTGCAGCATGGTCGTGTTGTCCGCCAGGACCGAGCCGTGCAGCCGCTCCAGCCTCTCCGACCTCGCGTAGGCGATCAGGTGCTGCATCAGCCGCCAGCCGAGGCCGAGGCCCTTCAGGTCGGACCGCAGCAGGATCGCGTACTCGCCCTGCGTGTAGTCGGGATCGGCGACGAAGCGAGCGACGCCCAGGAGGGCGCCCGTCTGCCGGGCGATCGCCACGAACGCCATCTCGCGCGCGTAGTCGATCTGGGTGAGCGTCGCGAGATACCGGTGCGAAGGCCGCGGCGCGGCGGCGAAGAAGCGAAGCCGCTGGTCGTCCGGCGTCACGTTGGCGAAGAAGTCGGCGTAGAGCTGCTCGTCCTGCGGCCGGATCGGGCGGATGGCGATCGGCCCCACCCTCTCGATCGTGCGCTTCTGCCTCCCACTCGGAGGGGTAGGGCCTGATCGCCATCGGCGCGCGCGGGCCCGCCGCCGCGTCCGCAACCCGCACCCTGGCGTCGAGGGCGATCACGTCCTTGTCGTCGGCAAGCAGCGGATTGATGTCGATTTCGCGGATCTCTGGGTGGCGCGCCACGAGGTAGCTGAGCCGGACGAGGACTACGGCCACCCGGTCGATGTCGACCGGCGGGCAATTGCGGTAGCCCTGCAGCAGCCGCCACACGCGGGTTTGCCGCATCAGGTCGCGCGCGAGATTGAGATCGAGCGGCGGCAGCGCATGCGCCGTGTCGCGCAGCACCTCGACGGCCGTGCCGCCCGCCCCGAACATCATCAGCGGCCCGAACGTCGCGTCGACCGACATGCCGAGGATCAACTCGTGGGCATCGGGGCGGCGGATCATCGGTTGCACCGTGAAGCCCTTGATGCGCGCCGCCGGCTTCAGGCGTGCAACACGCTGCAGCATGTCCTCGGCTGCCCGGCGGGCCTCGTCGGCGTGCTCCAGCCCGAGCCTGACGCCGCCGACGTCGGACTTGTGCGAGATGTCGTCGGACAGGATCTTGATCACGCAGGCGCCGTGCTGCGCGATCCAGCGCTCCGCCAGGACTTCGACCTGCGCGGGATCGCGCGCGACCTCGGTCGGCACCACGGGGATGCCATAGGCTGCCATCAGCCCCTTGGCCTCCACCTCCGACAGGACGGAGCGTCCCGCGGCGATCGCATCGCTGATCGTGCGGCTTGCCGCCTCGCGGTCGAGGCCCAGGTCCTCGGGCAGGGACGGCGGCGTGCGCATCAGCTCTTCCTGCGCGCGCGAGTAGCGAACGAGCTGCGTGAACCCGTCGATGGCCTCGGCGGGCGTGGCAAAGCTCGCGATGCCGTTGGCGGCAAAGTGCCTGCGGGCATCTCGGCTCGCCTCGTCGCCGAGCCAGCACGCAACGACGGGCTTGGCCTGCGCGCCGCCATCCGCGTGGCCCTGCAGCACCGCCACGACCTCATGCGCGACAGCCGTGCCGGAGGCGAGCGCGGTCGGGCAATTCATGACCAGGATGGCATCTGCGCCGTCGTCGCGCAGCAGCGCGTCCAGGGCGCGCGCGTACCTCGCCGGATCGGCATCGCCGATGATGTCGACCGGATTGCCGTGCGACCAGGTCGGCGGCAGGACGGCGTCGAGCGCCGATCGCGTCGCCTCGGAGAGGCTCGCGAGCCGGCCGTTGTAGTCGCCGAGCCGGTCCGCCGCCAGCACGCCGGCCCCGCCACCGTTGGTCAGGATGGCCAGCCGGTCGCCGACGACGTGTGGATGCCGCGCCAGGATCTCGGCGGCGCTGAACAGGTCGTCGAGCTCGCGCACGCGCAGCACGCCTGCCCGCCGGAACGCGGCCTCGTAGGCCGCATCTGCGCCCGCCAGCGCGCCGGTGTGCGAGAGCGCGGCCTTGGCACCGGCGGCGCCGCGTCCCGCCTTGACCACGATCACCGGCTTTGCTCGCGCGGCCCGTCGTGCGGCGGACATGAACTTCGGCGCGTTGGTGACGGATTCCATGTAGAGCAGGATGGCTCGGCTCGCCGCATCGGTCGCGAGATAGTCGAGGAAGTCGCCGAAGTCGGCGTCCGCCATGTCGCCCAGCGAGACCACGTGCGAGAAGCCGATGTCGCGGCCGCGCGCCCAATCGACGATGCCCGTGATCAGCGCGCCCGACTGGGAGAGAAACGCGAGGTCGCCGGCCAGCGGCGGCAGATGCGAGAAGCTGGCGTTGAGGCCGATGCGGGGGAGCATCAGGCCCAGGCAGTTGGGCCCCTCGATGCGCAGCAGATGCGGCCGCGCCGCCTCCAGCATCGCGCGCCGCAGCTCGTCGCGGATGCCGGCCGTGATGACGACCGCGGCGCGCGTGCCTCGTGCCCCGAGCTCGGCAATGAGCGCGGGGAGCGTGGCGGGCGGCGTGACGATGACGGCGAGATCGGGTGCGGCCGGAAGTGCCGCCACGGAAGGATAGCAGTCGCGGCCCTCGATCGAGCCGTGCTTCGGGTTGACGAGCCAGATCGGTCCGGCAAAACCGCCGGCCAGCAGATTGCGCGCCGTGATCAGCCCGACGCTGCCGGGCCTCGCGCTGGCACCGATCAGTGCCACCGAGCGGGGCTGCAGCAGGAACTGAAAGTTACGGATCGTCATGACGGCTCACCGTCCATTCGAGACGATCGCATGCCCACCCGCGTTGATCCCGGTCAAGTTTGTCCGGCTCGCGGCCGGCGTGTGGCCAGCCTTAACGGAAGATGAAGGGCGGGAGATGGATTTCCGCGCGTTTGCGCCGCCTGCAGCTCGAGCGCGGGCAGTCGCGCGATCGCCGGCCGGCGTCGGGAACAAACCCGTCGCGCGCACGTTCTATAAGCGAGTTTGAAAGTGGTCCGGCGACCCGCAGAGGGCCGGACGTCTTGGGGCTCGCGGTGGATGGCTTCCCGCGAGCCCTTTTCTTTTTGCGCGATCGGATCGGCGTCGCGCGGAAACCGCGTCACGCCGGCGGATCTTCGTCCGTCTTGGTGCCGCCGCCCATCTCGCGGAGCCTGGCGAACACGCGCGCCTCTTCCTCCGCCTCGGTCTCGGCGGGCTTCTCCTCGGCGGGCTTCGGCACCATGATCTCGACCTCCGGCTGCGGCCCCATGCCCGGGATGGTCTGCGATGTCGGCAGCAGCGTGCCGGCCTTCTCCAGCGGCCTGCCGGATTCCTTCCTCTCCCGCTCGAGGCGCCGCGCGGCCTTCAGCACCTCGTTGTCGAGATCGATCTGCGTGCACAGGCCGAGCGTCACGGGGTCCTGCGGCTGCAGGTTGGGCGAGTTCCAGTGCGTGCGCTCGCGGATGGCGGCAATCGTCGGCTTGGTGGTGCCGACCAGCCGCATGATCTGGCTGTCCTTGAGCTCGGGGTGGCTGCGCATCAGCCACAGCACCGCGTTCGGCCGGTCCTGGCGGCGCGACACGGGCGTATAGCGCGGGCCCTTCTTGCTCTTGACGTCGGGGATCTCGATCTTCGAAGCTGCCAGCTTGAGGACGTAGCCGTGGTCCTCCTCGCCTTGAGCGATCTCTTCGCGCGTGAGCTGGCCGGTCGAAATCGGGTCCATGCCCTTGATGCCCTGCGCCACGTCGCCGTCGGCGATGCCCTTCACCTCGAGCACGTGAAGGCCGCACAGCTCGGCGATCTGCTCGAAGGCCAGCGAGGTGTTCTCGACCAGCCACACGGCAGTTGCTTTCGGCATCAGGAGTTTGCGGTCACTCATAGGAAACCCTTTCCAAGACCGACAGCGGGCATTGCCCGAGTAGGCCAAGACAAGCACAAAGTTGCGCTGGATTACGGGCTTATACTCCGGGCCAGCACGCGCATGCAACAGCCATGCCGGCACTGCCCAAAAAAGCTGCACTGCAGCGCCGCATGCCAGCCAGGAAGCATCGGACCGCCAGATGAGGCGCGTGCGCAGCAAGATTCGCCCGAAATATCGGACTGTGGCCGCAAATCACCGCCCCGACGCAATCTTTTCCCGGCCCCCAGCGTTATCCATCGCGACAGACCAGGACTTGTTGCGGCGCAAACTCGAGGCGACTATTTTTGCGGCGCGGCATGAACGAAATGAAGGCACAGCAAGCCAATGAACCTCACGACCCGGCAGGTATACTACTTCGAGGACCTGGAAGTCGGCATGGAAGCGAGCTTCGCCAAGACCGTAAGCAAGTCCGACATCGCCTCCTTCGCCGAAGTGACGGGTGACAAGAACCCCGTGCATCTCGATGACGACTATGCCGCCAAGACGATCTTCAAGGAGCCCATCGCCCACGGCATGCTGACCGCCGGCTACATCTCGGCCGTGTTCGGCATGGAGCTGCCGGGCCCGGGCGCCATCTACGTCTCCCAGACGCTGAACTTTCGCGGGCCCGTCAAGGTCGGCGACCGGGTTGTGGCCAAGGTGCGGGTCATGGAACTCTACCCCGCCAAGCGGCGCGCGCGCTTCGAGAGCATCTGCTCGGTCGGCGGCAAGCCGGTGCTGGAAGGCGAGGCGGTGCTGATGGTGCCGACACGGCCGGTGGCGACCAAGGCGGCCTGACGCCCTCAGGCGGTTGCCGCTGCCGATAGTCTCATCGCGAACCGCTTGACCGCGCCCGGTGCAATGGGCGATGCCTCGCCCCATGCGCATCGTTCACGGCACCGGCAACGTCTCTCAATCCGCGCGCGGCGCGGCACTCGCCATCGGCAACTTCGATGGCGTGCATCGCGGGCACCAGGCGCTCATCAAGGCCACGCGCGAGGAAGCCCGCAGGCTCGGCGTCCAGGCGGGCGCCGTGGTGTTCGAGCCGCATCCGCGCGAATACTTCCAGCCCGACAAGCCGCACTTCCGCCTGACGTCGCTGCCGTTGAAGCTGCGGCTGCTGGAGCAGTTCGGGCTCGATGTCGCGGTCGTGCTGCCCTTCGATGCGGCCCTCGCAGGACTGACCGCCGACGAGTTCGTCGCCCGCGTCCTCGTCGAGGCACTCGCCGCGCGCCAGGTCGTGGTCGGCTACGATTTCCGTTTCGGCAAGGGCCGCGGCGGCGACCCCGACGGCATGCAGCGGGCCGGCAATGCGTTGGGGTTCGGCGTGACCGTGATCGGCCAGGTCGCGGAAGCCGGCGAGGTGTTCTCCTCGAGCGCCATCCGCGCCGATCTGGGCCAAGGCGACGTCAAGGGCGCGGCCAAGATGCTGGGCTGGTGGTGGCGCGTGGCGGGCGTGGTGCGCGGAGGGGCCAAGCGCGGCACCGGCCTCGGCTATCCCACCGCCAACATCGGGCTAACACCGGGCACGGCGCTCGCGCACGGTATCTACGCGGTGCGGGTGCATGCCGAGGGCCTCCATCACGACGGCGCCGCCTATCTGGGCACGCGCCCGACCTTCGACGACGGCGCGCCTGTCCTCGAGACCTTCCTGTTCGACTTCCACGGCGACCTTTACGGACGAGAGATCGAGATCGAGTTCATCGGCTTCATCCGCGGCGACCGCCGCTTCGACGGTGCCGCTGCCCTGCAGGCGCAGATGGACCGCGATTGCGAGCAGGCTCGCACGATCCTGGCCCGGGCACCCGCCGAGCCGGCGGCGAGCTGAAATCGTCCGCTGCGAAGGACGGGATGTTGACGCCCAGGGAGGCCCCCTGCAGAGTGATCCCGGAACACAGCTGGGCTTTGCCCGTTTGTCGCAAAGCGGTATCGCAACAGACCGCAAGAGATCCGGAGGAACTCCATGGAGCTCGAATGGCACGAGCCGGAAGTCGTCGAGGAGGAGGTCGGTCTCGAGGTGGCGAGCTACGCGTCTGCCGAAGTCGACCGCGCCTGATCGGAGATCTTCCACGGCCATGAGGCAATGGCGGCGGCCACGGTGCCGCCGCTGCGTTTTTGCCCACTCGGCCCGACCACCGGACACCGTCTGCGCCTCTCGCAATTGCAACGGCGATGCCGCCCCGGCGCTCGCCTCAGAGCCCATTGGACGCTCTCCTCCCCATGAGGCGGATCCACTCGCCCGTTCTGCTCGCCAACGTCGAGGACGCGAAAGCGCGCGCCTTCGTGGTGCTCTTCGCCTGCGATGCGTTCGCCCGCTCCGTCCTGATCTCGCTCGTCCCGCTGCAGGCGTACGACCTGCTGGGCGCCGCACAGCTCGTCAGCGTCATCTACTTCCTGGTCGGCATTCTGGGCCTTGCCGTCAACCTGACCGTTCCCGTCATCCTGCACCGGATCAGGCGCCGCTGGGTGCTGACGATCGGTGCCGCCGCGCAGATGGGAAGCGCGCTCCTGTTTGCGCTGGGGACCAAGGTGTCGCTGGTCGCGGGCCTCGCGCTGCAGGTGCTGGCTATGGCGATGCTCGACGTCGTCATCAACCTCTACATGCTCGATCACATCCCGCGCCGCGGGCTCAATCACTTTGAGCCGCGCCGGCTCCTGTTCGCCGGCGGCGCCTTCGCGCTGGGCCCGTGGATCGGCGTCTATCTCAATCGCAACGTGGCAGAGAGCCTCCCCTTCATCGTCGCCGCGCTCTCGACGCTGACGCTGCTCACGTATTTCTGGACATTGCGGCTGGCCGACAACCCCAGTCTGCAGGCCGCCGTGGCGCCACCGCCGAACCCGCTCCGTTTCGTGTCGCGGTTCGTTGCCCAGCCGCGGCTGGTGCTGTCCTGGGTGCTGGCGCTCGGACGCAACGGCTGGTGGGTCACCAACTTCATCTACACGCCGATCTATGTCGCCAACGCCGGTTACGCCCCGGAGACGGGCGGAGCGCTGGTGTCGCTCGGACTGGCGCCGATGCTGCTGGTGCGCGTATGGGGCCGGCTCGGCCAGGTCATAGGCATCCGCAATCTGCTGAGCCTCGGCTACGGCGTCACCGGCATCGCCAGCCTGGCCGCCGCCGGGGCGGCCGCGGCCGGAGCCCCGCTCGTGTGCATGACCCTGATCTGCCTCGCCGCGTTCTCCGCCACCGTGATCGACGGCGCCGGCAACGTGCCGTTCCTGCGCGCCGTGCACCACTACGAGCGCGCGGCCATGACCTCCGTGTTCATGACCTTTCGCCAAATCGGCTCGCTCCTCATTCCGGGTGTCCTCGCGGTGGTGCTGTGGGTGCTGCCGCTGTGGGGCGTATTCGCCGTCGGTGGGCTGCTGACGCTGGGCATGGCCGGGCTGTCGCGCTACCTCCCGCAGCGCCTGTAGCGGCCACCAAGCTGGCGAGCCCGCGGGTTGCCGTGTAGAGTTCTGCCCGTGGTTTTTCTCCACCCGAGGAGCCTGAGATGCCGGTACGTGCCAATGAGCGGGTCGCCTGGTTCAACGGCGAGTTCGTGCCCGAAAGCCAGGTGCGAATTCCGTTCCGCGACTCGAGCTGGGTCTATGGCGACGGCGGCTTCGACATGACGCGCAGCTTCGGCCATCGGCTGTTCAAGGTGAAGGAGCACGTCGACCGGCTCTATCGCTCGCTCAAGTACCTGCGCATCGACCCCGGCTTCGGCCCGGAGAAGATGTGCGCGCTGAGCGAGGAGGTGTTCGCGCGCAACCGCCACCTGCTCGGCCCGGACGACGACTACTGGCTCGGCCAGCGCATCAGCCGCGGCGTCAAGAAGGTCGAGGGCGACAACATCGACTACCACGGCCCCAACGTCGTGCTCGAATGCTCGCCCCTGCCGTTCGTGCAGCGCGCCAAGCTGTTCAAGGAGGGCATCCGCGTCGTCATTCCCTCGCACCGCCGCGTGCCGCCGGATTCGCTGACGCCCCGCGCCAAGACCCACAACTACCTGAACCTGATCGTCGCCAACCAGGAGGTGAACAGCGTCGACCCGGAGGCCTGGGCGATCCTGCTCGACGTCAACGGCAACCTCTGCGAAGGCATGGGCTCCAACATCTTCACGGTGCGCGACGGCGAGATCCGCACGCCGCGGGAGAAGTTCGTCCTGCCGGGCGTGAGCCGCCAGACCGTCATCGATCTCGCGCGCGAGGACGGCATGCCGGTGCACGAGACCGACATCGACCTCTACGACGCCTACAGCGCAGACGAGGTGTTCCTCACCTCGACCTCCCTCTGCATCTGCCCGGTGACGAAGGTGAACGGGGTGGAGATCGGCCCCAAGGGGCAGGTGTGGGGACCGGTGACGCAGCGGCTCGCCGAGAGCTACCAGCGCTTCGTCGGCCACGATTTCATCGGCCAGTACCTCAAGCGCTACGCCACCGGCATGGAGGCGCGCGCGTTCTGAGTGAGAGTGGGCGCTAGGGTCCAACTCTGCGGTACCGCGACCAGCGTTCCGCGCTCGCCGTTGTCATCCCGGTGCTTGTCACCGGGATCCAGCGATCCGCGAACGGCGGAGCGAGCCGAGGGATAGATCCCGGCAACAAGTGCCGGGATGACCGCTGTGCTCGTGGGGCGGTTCCGCCTGCGCCGGAAAGACCCTACACCGAGAGGTAGCGATCGCGCGTCAGGGGGTCGGCGGCCAGCGCGCGCGAGGTGCCGGACCACACGATGCGCCCCTTCTCCAGGATGAGGTGCCGGTCGGACAGCCGCAGCAGGGCCTCGACGTTCTTGTCGATGATCAGGATCGACAGGCCCTCCCGCTTCAAGGTTGCGAGGCGATCCCAGATCTCCTGCCGGATCAGGGGCGCCAGTCCCTCGGTGGCTTCGTCCAGGATCAGCAGCTTGGGGTTGGTCATCAGGGCGCGGCCGATCGCCAGCATCTGCTGCTCGCCGCCCGAGATCTGGTCGCCGAAGTTGCGGCGGCGCTCGGCCAGGCGCGGGAAGAAGCCGTAGACGCGCTCCAGCGTCCAGCCGTTTGCACGCGAGGTGCGGTTCGCCGCCGTGGCGATGAGGTTCTCCTCCACCGTCAGAGTCGGGAAGATCTGGCGCCCCTCCGGCACCAGCCCGATGCCCGCCTGGGCGATGCGGAACGGCGGCGCGGCCGTCATCGGCCGGCCCTCGAAGCGGATCTCGCCGGCGCGCGCCCGCAGCAGGCCCATGATGGCGGACACGGTGGTCGTCTTGCCCATGCCGTTGCGGCCCATCAGGCTCACTACCTCGCTCGCGCCAACAGCGAGATCGACGCCGAACAGCACCTGCGATCCGCCGTAGCCGGCCTCCAGCCCCCTGACGGACAGCAAGGTCTGGCTCATGCGGCGTCGCCCAGGTAGGCCGCGCGCACGGCGGCGTCGTTGCGCACGGCATCGGGAGTGCCGGTGGCGAGGATGCGGCCCTCGACCAGCACCGAGACGCGGTCGGCCAGCGCGAACACCGCGTGCATGTCGTGCTCCACGAGCACGATCGTGTAGCGGCGCTTGAGGTGCCTGAGCGTCTCGACCAGCCGGCGCGTCTCCTCGGGTCCGGCACCGGCCATCGGCTCGTCGAGCAGCAGCAGTTTGGGCGCCTGCGCCAGCGCGATGGCGATCTCGAGCAGGCGCTTCTCGCCATGCGACAGGATGCCGGCGCGCACGTGCGCCCGCTCGGCGATCCCCAAGGTGGCGAGCGCTTCCAGGGCTGGCGCGTTCAGCGTCTCCTCGGCCGCGACAGGCCGCCAGAAGCGGAAGCTCGAGCCGGACCGGGCCTGCACGGCCAGCGCCACGTTCTCCAGCGCCGTGAAGCGCGGCAGCACGTGCGTGATCTGGAACGAGCGCGCGAGACCTAGCCGCGCGCGGGCCGGCATCGGCAGCGCAGTCACGTCGCGGCCGTCGAAACGGATCTGTCCCGCGTCGGGCGCGAGCGCGCCGGAGATCTGGTGGATCAGCGTGGTCTTGCCGGCGCCGTTCGGGCCGATGATGGCGTGCGTCTCGCCCTGCAGGACGTCGAGGCTCAGGCAATCGGTGACCCGGAGCGCGCCGAACGACTTCTCGATCTGCTCCAGGCGCAGGACCGGATCGCTCATCGCCGCCTCCAGCGCGCGACCGCTCCGGAGATGCGGCGATCGACGAACAGCACCAGCGACACCAGTGCCTCGCCGAGCGCCATATTCCATCGCCGCCAGCGGGCGGCAATGCGCGCCAAGCCTCGGCCCGCGAGCGGCCGGCCCTTGTCGACCAGCCGCTGGCAAATCGCGACCACTGCGCTCCATTCCCTGATGGCGTGGGTGCGCCCTGTGCTGGCGAGCCTGTCCACGGCCGTGCGCAGCCGCGCCGCGCTCAGATCGCCCAGCCGCCAGCGCTCGATTGCGCCGGCAATCCCGCCCCGGCCGAACAGCACCAGCAGCACGAGCAGGGGCCCCAGGATCACCTTCCAGTGCTCGGTGAGACGGGAGAGGCCCTCCTCCAGCAGCAGATAGGCGAGCGCGCCGAGGATCGGCCCGTAGAGTGTCCCGCTGCCGCCCAGCAGCACCATCATGATCAGCTCGCCGGAGCGCTGCCAATGCATGTAGGCGGGGCTGACGAACTCCACCTGGTTGCCGAGCAGGAAGCCCGCCAGCCCGCACACGGCCCCGGCTATCACATAGGCGGTCAATCGGTAGGGATAGGGCGCAAAGCCGATCGCCTCCATGCGCCGCTCGTTGTCGGTGATGCCGCGCAGCACGCGACCGAAGCGCGACGCGATCAGCCGGCCGGCAAGCACGTAGGCGGCGGCCAGGCAGGCGAGGATCACATAGTAGAACGCCGTCTCGCTCTTGAGCACGCGCGTGCCGAGAACCAGCGTGCGCGTCGGCCAGGTGAGTCCGTCGTCGCCTCCGTAGGGCGCGAGCGAGGTGGCGACGAAGAACGCCATCTGCCCGAACGCCAGCGTGATCATGATGAAGTAGACGCCGCGCGTGCGCACCGCGATGGCGCCGGTGAGCAGCGCGAACAGCGCCGAGGCCGCAATCGCCGCGGGCAGCTGCAGGATCAGGGTGCCATGACCATGGCTGGCGAGGATGCCGGCGGCGTAGGCGCCGACGCCCAGGAATGCCGCATGCCCGAAGGAGACGAGGCCGGCTATCCCGATCAGCAACTCGAGCGAGAGCGCAGCGATGGCGAAGATCATCATCCGCTCGCCGAGCGACAGCAGGTAGCCGCCGCCGAGCACCGAGATGGCCACGGGCAGCAGGGCCATGAGGGCGAACAGGCCCGCAGCGACGCGCTGGTCGAAGGAGAGCTTGCCGAAACCCGCGGCCAAGATTCCGCCGATCCGCGCCGCTGTCGGCATCACGCGCGTCCCTTGGCCGGGAACAGTCCGGCCGGGCGCAGCGCGAGAACCACCGCCATCAGCACGTAGATCGCCATGGAGGCGAGCGCCGGCCCGATGGCACGCGCCGGCGAGGGCGGCAGGAACAGGCGCAGCGCATCGGTCATGAACGATCGGCCGAGCGTGTCGATGACGCCGACCAGCAGGGCCGCGACGAAGGCGCCGCGGATCGAGCCGATGCCGCCGATCACGATCACGACGAAGGCGAGGATCAGGATCTGGTCGCCCATGCCGGGCTCAACGGACAATATCGGCGCCACCATGATGCCGGCGAAGCCCGCGAGCATTGCCCCGAAGCCGAACACGATCATGAACAGCCGCTTGATGTCGACGCCGAGCGCCGAGATCATCGCCGCGTTGGAGGCGCCCGCGCGCACCAGCATGCCGACGCGGGTGTGGTTGACGAACAGGTAGAGTCCGGCCGCCACCGCGAGGCCCGCGCCGATGATGGCGAAGCGATAAACGGGATAGCGCAGGCCGTCCATCAGCTGCACGGAGCCCGAGAGCAGGTCCGGCACGGCCATGTTCAGCGGCGCCGCGCCCCACACCAGCTTCACGCCCTGGTTCAGGAACAGGATCACGCCGAATGTGGCCAGCACCTGCTCCAGGTGATCGCGCTGGTAGAGATGGCGGAATACCAGCACCTCCAGCACCAGCCCGAACAGCAGCGAGGCCGGCAGCGCCAGGGCCACGGCGGCGAAGAAGTTGCCGGTCAGGCGATAGAACGCCACCGACAGGTAGGCGCCCAGCATGTACTGCACGCCGTGGGCGAGATTGATGAAGTCCATCACGCCGAACACCAGCGTCAGCCCCGCCGCCACCAGGAACAGCAGCACGCCGAGCTGCAGCCCGTTGAAGCACTGGACGACGAACAGCGAGGTGGACATGGGGTCGCTCTGGGCTCCGGCATGTCATCCCGGTGCTTGTCACCGGGATCCATCGTGCCGCTGACGCCGGAGCCTGCGGATGGCTGTCATACCGGGGACAAGCCCCGGTATGACAGCGTTGTTTATGTGGAACCCGAAATCATTTCAGCTCGCAGTCCTTGGCGTAGCCGTCGGCCTGGCTGTCGAAGACCTTCTGCACGATCTGGGTCTCGAACTTGCCGTCGGCCCGCTTGGCCACCTTCACCAGATAGAAGTCCTGCACCGGGAAGCCGTTGGAGTTGAACTTGAACGGCCCCCGCACCGACTTGAAGTCGGCCTTCTTGATGGCGGCGCGCAGCGCGTCCTTGTTGTCGAGCTTGCCGCCGACCGCCTTCACGGCGCTGTCGATCAGCGCCGCGGCGTCGTAGGCCTGCATCGCGTAGCTGCCGGGCACGTAGCCGTACTCCTTCTCGAAGTCGGCCACGAACTTCTTGTTCTCGGGCGTGTCGGTATTGGGCGCCCAGGTCATGCCGGAGAAGAAGCCGACAGCGGCGTCCTGTTGCGCCGGCAGCGTCGCCTCGTCGACGGTGAACACCGACAGGAATGGAATGTTCTCGAGGCCGGCCTGGCGGTACTGCTTGACGAGGTTGACGCCCATGCCGCCCGGCATGAACACGAAGAAGGCGTCCGGCTTGGCGGCGGCGATCTTGGCGAGCTCGGCGGAGAAGTCGAGCTGGCCCAGCGGCGTGTAGACCTCGTCGGCGATCTCGCCTTTGAAGTGCTTCTTGAAGCCGCCGATCATGTCCTTGCCGGCCTGGTAGTTGGGCGCCAGCAGGAAGGCCTTCTTGAAACCCTTGTCCTGCGCGTACTTGCCGAGCACCTCCGGCGGCTGATCATTCTGGTAGGAGGTGGAGAAGAAGAACGGGCTGCAGCCCTTGCCCGCGAGCGGCGACGGGCCGGCGTTCGGGCTGATCAGGAAGGTATTGGCCTCCGTGATCGGCTTGGAGATCGCCATCAGGATGTTGGAGAACACGGGGCCGACCACGAAGTCGACCTTGTCGCGCTCGATCAGCTGCTTGGCCTTGCCGACCGCCACGTCGGGCTTCAGCTCGTCGTCCTGCACCGTGATCGTGGTGGTGAGCCCGCCGAGCTTGCCGCCGGCGTGCTTGAGGCCCAGCATGAAGCCGTCCCTGAGCTGGCCGCCCAGCACCGCCTGCGGACCCGAGAGCACGGTCATTATTCCGATCTTGAGCTCCTGCGCCTGCGCGAGGCCGGACCCGAGCACGCTCGCCGCCAGTACGCCGACGCTGGCGAGCGCCTGCCTCAATCTCATCGTCATGTCGCTACTCCCCTTCGAAGCCGACCCCGGCTCGCTCTTTCTGCAACTTACGGGCGCCGCGCCACCGGAGCAACGGTGCCGATGGCGCACACCGATCTGCTGGCCATGCAGGCAGACGCTGCCGCTCTTCGCATCAGCACGCCCGACCCGAATTTGATCTTACAAACGCTCGCTCAGCATTGCCTCTCCCCTCGGGGGAGAGGACGTGAGGCCATGACTTACGGCCGCGTCCTCCCGGCTATCCACATGCACATCCTCGACGGCGCGGTCGTAAGTCATCTGGCCGAACTGGTGAGGGGCGCCTTCCTTCTTTGCGCGAAGTAAGGCCCCCTCATCCGGCCGTCTCGCCGAAGGCGAGCCTCCGGCTCGACGGCCACCTTCTCCCCAAGGGGAGAAGGGGTCGCCGCGCCCGTTCGGAAATTCATCCATGGAGTTTCAAGCATGAAATTTCATGCTTGAAACATCTGGCGATCTGACGCAGGCTGGCTTTCTCGCGACGCGCAATGATGGAGGCGTGAGACATGCGCATCGCATGTCTTGGCGGCGGACCGGCTGGGCTGTACTTCGCGATCGCCATGAAGCGGCGCGATCCCGGCCACGAGATCGTCGTGGTCGAACGCAACCGGCCGTACGATACGTTCGGCTGGGGCGTCGTGCTCTCCGACGAGACGCTGGCCAACCTCGCCGCTGCCGATCCCGAGAGCGCGGAGACCATCCGCCGCGAGTTCGTGTATTGGGACGACATCGCCGTCTTCCATCGGGGCACGGTGACGCGCTCGTCTGGGCACGGCTTCTGCGGCATCGGCCGCAAGCGGCTGCTCAATATCCTGCAGGATCGCGCCCAGAAGCTCGGCGTCGAGCTGCGTTTCGAAACCGAGATCGACGGCCTAGAGCCCTATCGCGGCTACGACCTGATCGTGGCGGCGGACGGCATCAATTCCAAGATTCGCGGCTCCCTGGCGCACATCTTCAAGCCCGACATCGACGTGCGCGCCTGCAAGTACATCTGGCTCGGTACGCACGCCAAGTTCGACGATGCCTTCACCTTCGCCTTCGAGCAGACCGAGCACGGCTGGATCTGGGCGCACGCCTACCAGTTCGACGCGGACACGGCGACCTTCATCGTCGAGTGCTCCGAGGCGACCTGGCGCCGGGCAGGCTTCGACCGCATGGACCAGGAGGAGATGATCGCGGCCTGCGAGAAAATCTTCGCCCGCAATCTCGGCGGACACGGGCTGATGACGAACGCGCGCCATCTTCGCGGCTCGGCCTGGCTCAACTTCAATCGCGTGCTGTGCCAGACGTGGTCGCACGAGAATATCGTGCTGATGGGCGACGCGGCGGCCACCGCGCACTTCTCGGTCGGATCGGGCACCAAGCTGGCGCTGGAAAGCGCCATCGCGCTCAGCCAGTACCTGCACACCGAACCCACCCTGCAATCGGCCTTCCGCCGCTACGAGGACGAGCGCCGCACCGAGGTGCTGCGGCTGCAGAGCGCGGCGCGCAACTCCACCGAATGGTTCGAGCAGGTCGAGCGCTATCTGCATCTCGATCCCGTGCAGTTCAGCTATTCGCTGCTGACGCGCTCGCAGCGCATCAGCCACGAGAACCTGCGCGAGCGCGACAAGGCGTGGCTCGAGAGCGCGGAGATCTGGTTCGAGGAGCAGGCGACGGGCGAGAAGCCCAACCGCGCGCGGCCGCCGATGTTCACGCCGTTCCGTCTGCGCGACCTCACCCTCAAGAACCGCGTGGTGGTCTCGCCCATGGCGCAATATCGCGCTGTGGACGGCACGCCGACGGACTGGCACCTCGTGCACTACGCCGAGCGCGCCAAGGGCGGCGCCGGGCTCGTCTACACGGAGATGACCTGCGTATCGCCGGAGGGACGCATCACCCCCGGCTGCACCGGCCTGTACGCGCCCGCTCACGAGACGGCCTGGAAGCGCATCGTCGATTTCATCCACGCCGAGACGGACGCGAAGGTCGCGATCCAGCTCGGGCATTCGGGGCCGAAGGGTTCGACCCAGCTCGGCTGGGAGACGATGGACGCGCCGCTCGCGGAGGGGAACTGGCCGGTGATGGGGCCCTCGCCGGTGGCATGGTCGGCGATGAACCAGGTGCCGCGCGCTATGACGCGCGCCGACATGGATAGAGTGCGCGACGAGTTCGTGCGTGCGACCGAGATGGCCGAGCGCGCCGGCTTCGATCTGCTGGAGCTGCACTACGCGCACGGTTACCTCATGTCGGCTTTCATCACGCCGCTCACCAACCGGCGCACGGACGCCTGGGGCGGCAGCCTCGTGAACCGCATGCGCTTTCCGCTCGAGGTCTACGCCGCCGTGCGTGCGGCATGGCCGGCGGGCAAGCCGATCTCGGTGCGCATCTCGGCCAACGACTGGGTGGGCGCCGACGGCGTGACGCCCGAGGACGCCGTCGCCATCGCACGCATGCTGCAGGCGGCGGGCGTCGACATCATCGACGTGTCGGCGGGCCAGACCTCGCAGGACGCGCGCCCCGTCTACGGCCGCATGTTCCAGACGCCGTTCTCCGACCGCATCCGCAACGAGACCGGCATCGCCACCATGGCGGTCGGCAACATCTACGAGCCCGATCACGTGAATTCGATCCTGATGGCGGGGCGCGCGGACCTGTGCTGCCTGGCGCGGCCGCATCTGGCCGATCCCTACTGGACACTGCACGCCGCAGCGCGGCTCGGCCACATGGGCGAGACGTGGCCCAAGCCGTACCTGGCGGGCCGCGATCAGCTGCACCGCCTCGCCGTGCGCACCGAACCCGCCGCGGAGAAGGTGTGATGCCCGATCCCGCACATGTGCTGGAAGGCAGGCACGCGCTGATCACCGGCGGCGGCAGCGGCATCGGTGCCGCCATCGCGCGGACGCTGGCGCAGGCGGGCGCCGCGGTCTCCATCGCCGGCCGGCGCGCCGGGCCGCTCGAAGAGGTCGCGGCGCAGCTGCCGCGCGCCAAAGCCATCGTCGCCGACGTGACGAGCGAGGCGGATTGCGACGCGATGGTGGCCGCGGCGCGGGCGGCGCACGGGCCGATCGACATCCTGGTCGCCAACGCCGGCGTGGCCGAGAGCGCGCCCGCGGCCAAGTTCGATCTGGCGCACTGGCAACGCATGCTCGACGTCAATCTGACAGGCGCCTTCCTGTCGGCGAAGGCGGCGCTGCCGGATATCACGCGCGGCGACGCCGCGGGGCGACGGATCGTCTTCATCGCCTCCACCGCGGGCCTGAAGGGCTACGCCTACGTCGCGGCCTACTGCGCAGCCAAACACGGTGTCGTCGGGCTCGCCCGAGCGCTGGCGGCGGAGCTGGCGCCACGCGGGGTGACGGTCAACGCCGTATGCCCCGGCTTCACGGAGACGCCGCTGCTGCAAGCCTCGCTCGCCAACATCACGGCCAAGACGGGTCGGTCGCTGGAACAGGCGGCAAGCCGACCTGAAGCGTCTCAATCCGCAAGGCCGCTTCATCACGCCGGACGAAGTGGCGGAGACGGTGCTGTGGCTGTGCACGCCGGCCGCGCAATCCATCACCGGCCAGGCCATCTCGGTGTCGGGAGGCGAAGTGTGACACAGCAGAGGAGATGCGACGAGAGCGCCGCATTCTTGCCCTGCGGCGAAGGCAGGGCCTCGCGTGTCGGGGGAGGGCGATGCATCCGCGGTTTAGCCCGGCCATCGCCAACCGCTCCGCACACTCGACTGCGGGCTAAGCCGCTGGACGCATCGGGTGGGCATGCCAACATGACCGTCCAGCGTCGCCCGAGAACCAGGCCGGAGCCGGCGGCCAAGCAGAAGCTGCGGCTATGGTTGCGGTTGCTGCGCGCCTCGCGGGGCATCGAGGCCGAGCTGCGCGCGCGCCTGCGCGTCGAGTTCGGCACGACGCTGCCGAAGTTCGACGTCATGGCAGCGCTCGCGCGCAAGGGCGCCGGCATGACCATGACCGAGGTCTCGCGCTTCCTGATGGTCTCCAACGGCAACGTGACGGGGCTCGTCGACCGGCTGGTTGCCGAGGGAATGGTCGTACGCCTCGCGCACGAAGGCGACCGGCGTGCCACCTTCGTGCGCCTGACGCCCAAAGGCGCGCAGCAGTTCCAGGCCATGGCCAGGGCGCACGAGGGCTGGATCGGCGAGCTGCTCGGGACGGTCGGCCGCGAGGATACCGATACGCTCGTCGCCCTGCTCGGCCTGCTCAGGGCGCCGGCGCGCAGCGGAAGGAAAATCCCATGAAGTGGCCCGAGCCGGTGACGCTCAGCAGCTCGCGCGTTCGCCTGGAGCTGCTCGACCATTGCCACGAGGCCGACCTGATCGAGGCCGTCAAGGACGGCGAGCTCTGGCGCCTCTGGTACACGACGATCGCGGCGCCGGAGAAGATGGGCGCCGATATCGACCGGCGCTTGCGCCTGCATGCGGCCGGATCGATGCTGCCGTTCGCGGTCATCGACATCGCCACGGGCAAGGCCGTCGGCATGACGACTTACATGAACGTGGATGCGGCCAACAGGCGCGTCGAGATCGGCGCCACCTGGTATCGCCGCAGCGTGCAGCGCACCGACCTCAACACCCAGTGCAAGTTGCTTCTGCTGACGCACGCCTTCGAGCACCTGGATTGCATCGCCGTCGAGTTCCGCACGCACTTCTTCAATCACGCGAGCCGGCGCGGCATCGAGCGGCTGGGCGCCAAGCTCGACGGCATCCTGCGCAGCCATCAGCGCGCATCCGACGGCACGCTGCGCGACACGTGCGTCTACAGCATCATCGCCAGCGAATGGCCGACCGTGAAATCGCACCTCACCTATCAGCTGAGCAAACCGCGGGAGCGATGACGCTTTGGGATTCCCTCTCCCCATTCTTCTTCGAAGGGGAGAGGGTAGGTGGGGCGGCAGCTCCGGCGTTGGTGTCTGCCGCCGCCCCTCACCCCGACCCTCTCCCCGTAAGGACGGGGTGAGGGAGATAGGAGCAGAGATGTTCGGCAAAATGTTCGCACGTGCGGCGGCGACGCCGCGCCAGGTCGCGCCGAAGGGCGCCGCGGCTCTCGGTCCCAGCGCGCATGTCGATACCTTCACGCGCGACAGCCTGCCGCCGGCCGAGCAATGGCCCGACCTGCTGCTGGACCGGCCGGAGTTCCAATATCCCGAACGCCTCAATGCCGCCGTCGAGCTGACCGACCGGATGGTGGAGAAGGGCTTCGGCGACAACACCGCGCTGATCGGCAACGGCCGCCGCCGCACCTACAAGGAGCTGGCCGACTGGAGCAACCGGCTGGCGCACGCGCTGGTGGAGGACTTCGGCGTCAAGCCGGGCAACCGCGTGCTGGTCCGGTCGGGCAACAACCCCGCGATGGTTGCGGCGTGGCTGGCGGTGACCAAGGCCGGCGCGGTGGCCGTCAACACCATGCCGATGCTGCGCGCCGGCGAGCTCACCAAGATCGTCGACAAGGCCGAGGTCAGCCTGGCGCTCTGCGACAGCCGCATCGCCGACGAGCTGGTGGCGTGCGCCAAGGACAGCCGCTTCCTGAAGAAGGTGATCAATTTCGACGGCACCGCCAATCACGACGCCGAGCTCGACCGCGTCGCCTTGAGCAAGTCCGTCAAGTTCGCGGCGGTGCAGACCGGGCGGGACGATGTGGCCCTGCTGGGTTTCACCTCGGGCACCACGGGCGAGCCCAAGGCCACCATGCACTTCCACCGCGACCTGCTGATCG
The DNA here is from genome assembly GCA_963774165.1 of uncultured Alphaproteobacteria bacterium. Lineage (GTDB taxonomy): Bacteria > Pseudomonadota > Alphaproteobacteria > Rhizobiales > Hyphomicrobiaceae > AWTP1-13. Next base: position 291,391 of record CAVZEC010000014.1, read on the forward strand.
TGGCCGACGGCTACGCCAGGGAGGTGCTGGCCGTGACGCCCGACGACGTGTTCGTCGGCTCGCCGCCGCTGGCCTTCACGTTCGGCCTCGGCGGGCTCGCCGTGTTCCCGTTGCGCTTCGGTGCCACCGCGACGCTGCTCGAGAACGCCTCGCCCGCCAACATGGTCGGCATCATCGAGACCTACAAGGCGACCATCAGCTTCACCTCGCCCACCGCCTATCGCGCCATGATGGCCGCCATGGATGCGGGCGCCGACCTCTCCTCGCTGCGGATGGCCGTGTCGGCCGGCGAGACGCTGCCGGCGCCCGTCTTCGAGGAGTGGACCCGGAAGACCGGCAAGCCGATCCTCGACGGTATCGGCTCCACCGAGCTGCTGCATATCTTCATCACCAACCGCCTGGGCGATGCCAAGGGCGGTGCCACTGGCAAGCCCGTTGCCGGCTACGAGGCCAGGATCGTCGACGACGACATGAACGAGGTGACCGACGGCACCATCGGGCACCTGGCCGTGCGCGGGCCCACCGGCTGCCGCTATCTGGCCGACGCGCGGCAGGCGAAATACGTGCGCGACGGGTGGAACCTGACCGGCGACGATTTCCTCCGCGACAAGGACGGCGTGTTCCATTTCGCCGCCCGCGCCGACGACATGATCATTTCCTCGGGCTACAACATCGCCGGACCCGAGGTGGAGGCGGCCCTCCTCGCCCATCCCGAGGTCGCCGAATGCGCCGTGGTCGGCGCACCCGACGAGGCGCGCGGGCAGATCGTCGAGGCGCACGTGGTGCTGCGCGAGGGCATCGCCGGTGACGAAGCCTGCGTCAAGCGCCTGCAGGACCACGTCAAGGCGGCCATCGCTCCCTACAAGTATCCGCGCTCCGTCAAGTTCGTCGCCGCGCTGCCCAAAACCCAAACCGGCAAGATCCAGCGCTTCAAGCTGAAGCAAGAGGCGTGATCCGGCTGCAACAAATGCAACGGTGTCATCGCGGTGCTTGTCACTGGATCCATCTCGTCGCTGGCGCCCCGGCCCGGCGATAGGTGGATCCCGGGCACGAGGCCCGGGATGACAACGGCATCAGGGAGGAAACATATGCAGGTCCTTCACCCCAAGCATTGGGCCCGAGCCAAAGGGTTCTCGAACGGCATCGTTGCGGAGGGCCGGCAGGTGTTCGTGGCGGGCCAGGTCGGCTGGAACGCCGAGCAGAAGTTCGCCAGCGACGATTTCGCCGCCCAGGTCGAGCAGGCCCTCGTCAACATCGTCGAGGTGCTGGCCGAGGCCGGCGCGCGGCCGGAGCACATCGTGCGGCTCACCTGGTACGTCACCGACAAGCGCGAGTATGTCTCCCGGCTGGGCGATGTCGGCCAGGCCTACCGGCGCGTGATCGGCCGGCACTTCCCGACCATGACGCTGGTGCAGGTGGTGGCGCTGGTGGAGGACCGCGCCAAGGTCGAGATCGAGGCGACCGCGGTCATCCCTGCCAGCGCGTCGACCGCTTGACGCAACAGTCATGGGGGCGGGGGACGCGCCTGCGATGGGTGGGTTGCACAATTGCGCGGCAGCAAGCATTGCCGATCCGCGCCGGGAGTGCGAACATCCCTCGTTCGGCACCGAGAAAGGTCCCTCCCCATGATTTACGAGTTCCGCACCTACACGTTGCACCCGCGCACGATGCCCGAGTTCATCAAGCGCTGGGTCCCCATGATCGAGAAGCGCCAGACGTACTCCAAGCTCGCCGCCTTCTGGTACACCGAGATCGGACCGCTCAACCAGGTCATCCACGTGTGGCCCTACGAGAATGCGCTCGAGCGCAGCAAGATCCGCGCGGCCGTGGTCAAGGACAAGGTGTGGCCGCCCCCGACCTCCGATTTCATCGCCGAGATGAAGTCCGAGATTTTCGAGCCGCTGCCCTACTCGCCGCCCATGCTGCCCTCCAACGACGGCCCCTACTTCGAGATGCGCAGCTACACCCTGCCGGCCGGCAGCATCCCCGACATGGCCGAGCGCTGGAAGGAGCACCTGCCGGGGCGCATCAAGCTGTCGCCGCTGACGGGCGTGTTCACTTCGGATGTGGGCGGGCTCAACCAGTGGCTGCACATCTGGGCCTACAAGAGCCTCGATGAGCGGGTCAGCGGTGCGCAAGAAGGCCGTCGAGAGCGGCATCTGGCCCCCGCCCGGCGGCAAGCCCGCGATCAAGCAGGAGAACAAGATCGTGCTGGCGGCGCCGTTCTCGCCGATCAAGTAGAGGCTCTCCATCCGCAGTCCTGAGCCTGTCGAAGGACGGGCGGCATCCTCCAAGCCGTGGTTCGACAAGCTCACCACGGTGTTGGAGGGTGCAGCACCGGCATGAGCACCAGGGGGAAACATGCGTTGCGAGATTGTTGCCATCGGCACCGAGCTGCTGCTCGGCATCATCGTCGACAGCAACTCGGCGTGGCTCGGGGAGCAGCTGGCGCTGGCCGGCATCGACTCCTACTACCAGGTCAAGGTGGGCGACAACTTCGCGCGCATCGAGGCCTGCATCCGCCAGGGCCTTGAGCGCAGCGACGCCGTCATCTGCTGCGGCGGGTTGGGCCCCACGCAGGATGACATCACCCGCGACGTCATCGCCCGCGTGATGGGCGTCGAGATGCGGCGCGACCAGGCGATCGCCGACAAGATCCGCCACATCTTCGAGTCGCGCGGCCGCGTCATGTCGGCCAACAACCTGCTGCAGGCCAATATCCCCGTAGGCGCCAGCCCGATCGCGCAGATGCCGGGCACGGCGCCGGGGCTCGTCTGTCCCATCGGCAACAAGGTGATCTACGCGGTGCCCGGCGTGCCGAGCGAGATGCGCGAGATGTTCCTCGGCACCATCCTGCCGGACCTGCAGCGCCGCGCGGGACAGACATCCGTGATCAAGAGCCGGGTGCTGCGCACCTGGGGCATGAGCGAGTCCGGCATCGCCGAGGTGCTGGAGAAGCGCTTCGGCGAGCTCGACAAGCTCGGCAACCCCACCATCGCCTTTCAGGCCAGCGGCATCGACGGCATCAAGGTGCGCCTGGTCGCCAAGTGCGACGACGAGGCAGCCGCGGTGCGCCTGCTGGACGCCGAGGAGAAGCTGGTCCGCGACCTGCTGGGCGACGTGGTGTTCGGCATCGACGATCAGTCGATGGAGACCGTGGCGCTCGACCTGCTGCGCCGCAAGGGCCTGACGGTCGCGGCGGCCGAGACCATCACCGGCGGCATCCTGTCGGCGCGCATGACGTCGGCCGACGCGGCGATGGAGACATTCCGCGGCGCCAGGATCCTCGCCGACAAGGGCGCCGCCGGCGGGCCGCCGGACAAGCGTGCGGCCGCCGCCGCCTCGCAAGTGCGCGCGGAGTTCGGCACCCGGGTCGGCCTTGCGGCCATCGCTCCGGGGGCGGCGGAGGGCTTCGGCCCGGGCACCGTATTTTTCGCCGCCGACGTCGATGGCGCGCATCACACCGAGAAGATCCAGCAGCCGCCGGATCGCCGCCGCATGCGCGAGTTCTCCGTGATCAGCCTGTGGAACCTGTTGCGCAGGACGCTGTCGTCTTGAGGCGGATGCAACGAGGAGGTGCCCACGTGTTTAAGCAACTCGTGGTCGCAACACTGCTCTCGATGGGAGGTATGAACGCCATGGCCCAGGACCGCATGCCGGAGATTCCGGCCGACAAGATGACTGATGCCCAGAAGAAGGCGGCCGCCGACTTCGCCGAGGGTCGCGGCTATGCCGTGCGCGGGCCCTTCGCGGCGATGCTGCGCAGCCCCGAGGTGATGCTGCGCGCCAAGGCGATGGGAGATTACCTGCGCTACAAGAGCACGATCCCGCCGCGCCTCAACGAGTTCGCCATTCTCATCACGGCGCGCCAGTGGGGCCAGAACTACGAATGGCAGGCGCACCGCCCGATTGCCGAGAAGGCCGGGCTGAAGCCCGAGATCGCGCAGGCCGTGGCTGACGGCCGCCACCCCGCCGGCATGGCGGCGGACGAGGAGGTCGTGTTCGACTTCTGCAGCGAGCTGCACGCCAACAGGAGCGTCAGCGATGCCACCTACCAGCGCGCGCTGGAGAAGTTCGGCGAGCAGGGCATCATCGACCTGACGGCCGTCAACGGCTACTACAGCTTCAACGCCATGATCCTGAACGTGGCCCGCACCGCGCTGCCCAAGGGTGCCAAGGCCGAGCTGCAGCCATTCCCGAAGTGAAGCGCCAGCAAATGGACCAGCTTGTCATCGCGGTGCCAGGCTCATGACCAGGGCTCATGACGAGGGGGGCGGGCGCCGTGCGGCTACCTCCAGCCCAGTGGTGAGCCTGTCGAACCACGGCAAGGCGGAGCGCACGGCCCGTCCTTCGACAAGCTCAGGACGAGGATGGTGGGCGCAGAGCGGTTTCCTGCGACCCAAGGTGAGCTGTGACAGCTAGCCATTAGGAGACGGACGATGAAGCTCGGCATCACGCTGCCGCTGGTCGATATCCAGGGCGACCCCGCGACGGTTCGCGACTTCGCGCAGGCGGCAGAGGGGATGGGTTATCACCATCTGGGCGCGCCGGATCATGTGCTGGGCGTCAACGTCGCGAGCCGGCCCGACTGGGGTGCACGCAACACCTCGAAGGACTTCTTCCACGATCCCTTCGTCATGTTCGGCTTCCTCGCCGCCTGCACGAAGACGATCGAATTCTCGACGCAGGTGATGATCCTGCCGCAGCGGCAGACAGCGCTGGTCGCCAAGCAGGCGGCCTCGCTCGACGTGCTGTCGGGCGGGCGCTTCCGCTTCGGCATCGGCATCGGCTGGAACCCGGTCGAGTACGTCGGCTTGAACGAGGACTTCAAGAACCGCGGCAAGCGCTCGGAGGAGCAGGTGCGGGTGATGCGCGCGCTTTGGGCCGAGCCGCACGTCACCTTCAAGGGCGAATGGCACACCATCGAGGATGCCGGCATCAATCCCTTGCCGGTCAAGCGGGCGATCCCGCTCTGGTTCGGTGGCCACGAGGACGCCACGTTGCGGCGCATTGCCAAGTACGGCGACGGTTGGATCATGCTTGCCCACCCGGCCGGCAGCGTCGCCAGCGCGGAGTTCGCGAAGCTGCGCGGATACGTCAAGGAAGCGGGGCGGGACCCCGCGGCCGTCGGCCTGGAGGTTTGGGTGTCGACCGGTGACGGCGGCCCGGAGGACTGGCGCAAGCAGTTCAAGGCCTGGAAGGACGTGGGCGTCACCCACGTCACGGTGAACAGCTGCTACGCGCGCGGGCCGCACAAGCGCATCGCCGGCCGCAAGGTAAGCGACCACCTGGCGGCAATGAAGCAATACCGCGATGCCGTCGCCGACCTGGTCTGATCGGCCCGAGACCGTCCGAGGACGGCCTCGAGCACCCTGATGCCTAGGAGGGGTGCGGCGTCTACTGGTCTTCGCCGCGGCTCGTGTCGAGGGCGGTGGTCATCACCGTGTCGGCCGCGGCCGCCTCTACCAGCACCTTGCACGCCGCCGGATAGTTCGGAGGCTCGGCGCTGGCGTAGCCGTAGAAGCGGTCGTAGGAGTCCTCGGGCACGGTGACGTTGCCGGTCTGCGGCACCTGCACCCACACGTATTCCTTGTTCCACTTGCGCTCGACGAACGGCTGCAGCGTGCAGGACTTGCACTCCTGCGCGGGTGCCGTATCGGCTTCATAGCGATAGCTGGCGTCCGACGGCATGCTGATGCGCACGGCGCCCTTCTCGTCAGTTACCGCGGCCGCATCCTGCAGCACCTGGCAGGCTTGCGGATAGTTCGGCGGATTGGCGCCGGCGTATGTGTAGAAGCGGTCGTAGTAGGCTTCCGGCACGGTGACGTTGCCGACCTCCGGCATCTTCACCCAGGCGAAGCTCTGGTTCCACTTGCGCTCGACGAAGCGGTTCCACTGGCAGGAGGGGCAGTCCGACTGCGGCGCGGCCTTGGCCGTATAACGATACTTGGCGGACGCCGGCATGCTGACGCGGACGACCTCCTCTTCCTCGAGGGCGGCGGAGGACAGAATATAGCTGCAGTCGTCCCAGATGGGATCGTCGACGTTCACGCAGGTGTAGAAGCGGTCGTAGTAGAGCTGCGGGATCGTCACATAACCGATGCCGGCAACGGCAACCCAGAAGAACGCCTTCTTCCAGTGCCGCTGTACGAACGGCGAGAAATTGTGATGGAATTTCTTGCCCGGCGCATGCGTGAGCGTGAGCTTGGGCTTCATGTTATGCGGCACCGCCATCCTGCCTTTGAGGAAGCCACTCCCCACGGCCGCCTTCTGCACGGGCAACCGGCGCAGGTTCAGCGTCCCCGCGCCAATGGTGCTCTTCTTGACGAAGTTGGGCGAGGTGCCCTTCTTCACGAAGGTAGTCGACGCGCCTTTCTTGACGAGCGGAGTCGACGGGCCCTTCTTGACGAACGTGGTCGAGGGGCCCTTCTTCACAAACTTGTTGGCATTGCCGGCCGGCTTGTGGACGCGCGGCTGCGCGGCGCGAGACGGCGCGCGCTGCACGCTTCGTGACACGGACCGGCCCTTGACGGCTGCGTCGCTCGGCGTCGCATCGAACAGCGTGAGGGCCACGACAGCGGCCACCACAGCCGACACCACCATGGTCGTTCTCATTTCAGTTGCTCCCTGTTTTCCGCCTGAAGGAGGGGTGCTCCCCATTCCGCCCAGGCGACCGGCAGCCCGCACTGTCGGTCGCGTAGTCGGCATTGAAACTGCGAAGGCGCGTCCGCCGCAGATGCAAGAAACAGCACCCTGTGGCCCGCCGGCGGACAAGCGTCCTTCCGGAGCAAACCTACCGCACCTGTTTCCGGCGAGCTAGGGGCGGCGAGATGTCGGCGCGGCGAGCAGCGCGCGATTTTTGCTGAACAAATTGACAGGAAACGGGACTGCTCAGTCCGCCGCCGCCGGGTCGGCCTGCAGCTGCGCGAGCGTGCTGGCCATCAGGTGCTCGACGAGCCGGTCCGCGTGCCGCGCCGTGGTGCGATGATTGACGATGGCGGCCCGGATGACCGTCCGTCCGTCGAGCACCGTCAGCGACGGGGCGGCGACTCCTCGCTCCTGCAGGTCCATGACGACGGCTTCCTGCACCTTGTCGCCGGCGCCGCGCACCCTGAAGCAGACGATGTTGAGCGCCACGGGAGCCACGACCTCGAACATCGGCAGCTTGCGCAGGCGCTGCTCCAGGTGCTTGGCGACACGGCAACAGCGCTCGATGGAGGCGGCGATCCGGTCCGCGCCGAGCGTCTCGAAGGTGAACCACGCCTTGAGCGCGCGAAACCCGCGCGACAGGTCCGGTCCGAGGTCGCACGGCCATATCTCGCCGGCGCCGAGCCCCCGAGGAGCCCTCTGCAGGTAGGCCGCCTGGTTGGCGAAGGTGCGCCGGTGCGCCTCCGGGTCCCGGACCAGGAGGAAGCCCGCGTCGTAGGGAACATGCGCCCACTTGTGCAGGTCGAACGCGATCGACTGGGCGCGCCCGATGCCGGCCACCAGCGGGCGCAGGCGCCTGGAGAGGGCAGCCAGCGCGCCGAACGCCCCGTCGACGTGGAACCAGAGCTTCTGCGCCTCGGCGATGTCGGCAATTGCATCGAGATCGTCCATGGCGCCGGTGTTGACCGTCCCCGCGGTGCCCACGACCAGGAACGGCAGATGCCCTTGGCGGCGGTCCTTGGCGATCGCGGCTTGCAGCCGGTCGAGCCGCATTGCACCCGAGGCGTCGACCGGCACCTTGCGCAGATGGCGCGAGCCGATGCCCGAGAGCTCGAGCGCCTGGGCGATGCAGCCGTGCGCCTGGGCGGAGGTGTACGCCGTCAGCTGCGCTGTCGACGCCCGCAGCCCCTCGGCGCGCACGGATTGGCCCAGCGCCTCGTTGCGGGCGACCAGCAGGCCCAGGAAGTTGGCCATCGAGGTGCCCGTGACGAACACGCCGGAGGCGTCGGGCGGGAAGGCGAATACCTCCGCGAACCAGCGCGCCATCTGGCGCTCGACGTCGATGCCGATGTGGTTGCGGCCGCCGCAGTTGGCGTTGAGCCCGGCAGCCAGCATCTCGGCCAGCATGCCGACGGGCGTGCCCGCGCCGTGCACCCAGCCCAGGAACAGCGGGTGCGTGTTGCCCGTGGCGTACGGCTTGATGTGGCGCGAGAAGTCGGCGAGCACGCGCTCGAGGTCCCGGCCCTTGCGGGGCAGCGGCTGCCGGAAGCGCGCGCGCGTTGCCTCGGGTGCCGGCTGCCAGACGGGCCGGTCCTCGATGGTGGAGAGATGGGTGATGATCTCATCGAGCGCCTGGTGGCTGAGCTCGCGAAAGCGCTGCCAGTCGCCGGGGTCCAGATTGCGGTCTGCCACCGCGACATCGCCCTCGGAGGGAACAGAGTCGACGATCCTGGCCTTGCGCAGGCTCGAAACTGCCGCGCCAGCACGATTGCGTCTGGTCACCTGCATTCCCCAGTGAGGACGTCGCCCAATTTTCCGAACAGGTCCTGCAGATCGGCGCTGATCGGCGCGAACGCGTCCTCGAAGGCGGCTCCGCGCGCGACCCGCTCAGCCACGGCATTGACTTGCGGGGCGCTGGCGCACACGCGCAGGACCGTGCGCGGCCCGAGCTGCACCGGCTGGCCCACATGGAAGGTGCGCCGCAGTCTCGGCGACGTGCGAGCCTTCGTGGTCGCGCCGACCGCTCTGCGCAGTTCGGCTTGGACCTTGGCCAGCTCCGCGGAGGACATGGAGCTTCCATCCACCCGCCTCACGACAAGAGGCACGATGGTCGGGTTGGGAACGATGCCGTGCTGCCTATCGTCCAGGGGAGCGACCCGCGGCGTCATGCCGGCGCGCAGCCGGACCTCCCGCTCGAACCTGTCGAAGAACCTCTCCTGAAGTCGACGATCGACCTTGGCGAAGGGCCTGAGCTCCGCCAGGGCCGCGGACCATCGCAGGCCGGCGCCGAGGTTGGCCGCCGTCGTCATGTTCCGGGCAAACGTCGTCTGTAGGCTATCGGGCCAATCCTGGCGTGCGCTGTAGTCGGCGAGCCCGTCGGGTGGCAGCGGCGCATCGCGCAAGCGCGTCGCGATCGCCTCGGGCAACAGCAGCCCGGCGGAAAGCGGCGGTCCGGCACCGAACTTGGAGCCGGTGATCAGCACCATGAAGCCGTGGCCGAGGTCCGCCCGCAGACGGTGCGCCGGGCAGCGCAGCTGGCAGGCGTCGACCATGACGAGCACCCGATCGGGCGCCGACGCCGCAATCTGCGCAGCTATCTTGCGCGACGGACCCGCGAGGCCCGTCTTGGAGGTGTCGAGGACGTGCAGCAGCACGCCGCGGCCCAGTCGCAGGGCGCGCTCGGCGTGCTTGACGACGTCGTGGTCTATCGCACGCGGGTCGCGTGGCGCCCCGTCGGCAGTTCGGATGTCGACGCAATTGACGTCGATGTCGGCATCGGACCAGCCGGCGAGGCGCTGCCCGGCCGGCACCGGGCCGCCCAGGCAGGAGGTCGCGAGGAAATTCAGTCCGGCCGCCGCCTTGGCGACACCGCTGCCCGTCTCGTTGGGGGCCACGACGATATTGGTGATCGGACGCGCCATGAGCCGCTCGGCGATGGCGAGCGCGATCAGCTCGGCGTCGGTGCCGGAGGCCGCGAGCACGGCGTCGGCGCCCCTGCACCCGAACAGCGCGACCAGCTCGGCCCTGAGCCGGGACAGCCAGTCGTGGACTTGAACGTGGGAGCGCACGCCCCGGTCGTGCAGAGCGTTGAGATCGGCCAGAGCCGCGCGGTAGCCGCGCTCGCTGATCGTGGTGGCCGTGGAGGACGAGAACCAGGTCTCGTCCGGGGCTGGCGGTATGGTGGTGCCGTACCGGTTGCGACCGGTGTGGGGATCGGGCCAGATGCGCTCGTCGCCGCCGGACGCGAGCAGCAGGCGCAGCCGCAACTCGAGGCCATTCTCGCGCGGCTCGATGTCCATCGCATCCGGCGCGCCGAAGCGATCGGCCCACTCGGGGTCGGCATCGTGCGCGAGCTGCGCGGTTCCTCCCATTCCGACCATGGGGCTGCTCATGCGTTCGTATGGTGCATGCGTCGTTGCATACGGGCGAAAGGCGATTGTGCGGCCTGCGCGTAAAAAAATTGGGCTGGTGGGGATGAGGTGCCGGCCCGCGGGGCGAGCGCGGGCGGTGCGCCTGGCATGCTTAAGGACCGGTTAGCGACTGCTTCATGCAATCTTTGAAATTTTGACCGATGGTTTGCCCTGTTGGTCGGGAGCCAGGAAGCCAGATGTCAGCATCAGCCCTTCGCCGTACCCCTGAGGTCGTCGCCGAAACCGAGCCGAAGCGGGCCGTGTTCGAGACCGATGTCGTCGAACCGGGCCTCGACCTCGCCACGACGCTGCGCGCCATCACCACCCGGCACGGCAAGACCTACCAGCGTCTCCTGCTCGACCTCGCAAAGGCGTCGTTCGGCCCGGGCCGGCTGTCCTACGACGAGTTCATCGGCCTGCGCCTGTTCGACGACGCATGGGTCGCCGGAGCCGACATAACGGCCTTCGTCGGCCTGGATGCGGAACGACGCCTCTGGATGGCCGCCAACAACAACAGCGAATGGTGGGGTTTGATGCGCAACAAGCTTGCCGTCACCACGCTGCTGGGCGGCTACGGCTTCCCCGTCATCCCGACGACGGCGCTCTATTCCGACTCCATTTGCATGCGCGGCATCCCGATCCTGCGCGAGCCGGCGGCCCTGGCGGACTACCTGCGCGGGTCGAGCGACTATCCGCTGTTCGGCAAGCCGATGGATTCGCAGCGCAGCCTGGGCTCGATCGGCCTCGAAGCCTACGACCGCGACACGGACAGCCTGCTCACGGGCCCAGACCGCAAGGTCCCCGTCGGCGAGTTCGCTGCCGCGGTGGCCGAGCACTACAAGGGCGGCTACATCCTCCAGCGCCGCATCGCGCCCCACGCCGGCGTGCGCGCGGTCGCCGGCAACCGCCTAGCCACCGTGCGCGCCATCACCATCCTGACCGAGCAGGGACCGCAGCTGCTCCGCGCGCTGTGGAAGATCCCCGCCGGCGACAACGTCGCCGACAACTACTGGCGCTCGGGCAACCTGCTCGCGACCCTCGACCTCGACACCGGCCGGGTGATCCGCGTGGTGCGCGGCACCGGGCTGGCGCTGGAGGAAGTGACGCATCACCCCGATACCGGGGCGGAGCTGGTCGGCATCGAGGTGCCGAACTGGAGCGAGATCGTAGGCACCGCGCTGGATGCGGCCTCCGCGCTGGCCGAAGTGCCGCTGATCGGCTGGGACATGGCTGCCGTCGAGGGCGGCGCCCTCATCGTCGAGCCGAACTTCACGCCCGATTTCTTCATGACCCAGCTGGCCGATCGCCGCGGCATGCTGGACGCGCGTTTCAACGCCTTCCTCGAGAGCCGCAAGGCCGCGGCCCGGCAAACCAAGAGGAGCCGGCGCGTCGCCCAGTCTGCGGAGGGTCGCGAGCGGATGCGGCGGCTCGGGCGGGACATGACGGGAGCCTGAGGCTCCCGATCGGCCGGCGTCGGGCTTAGAGCCGAGCTGGCAAATCGCGGCGTTAGGAAATTCTTAGGCAAGCCGAGCGCTGGCGCTGCGTCCCGCTGCAGCGACGTGCGACAATCAGTCGTGCCCAAAAAACGAGAAGGCCGCCGGAGCGAGTGCTCCAGGCGGCCTCCAGATGGTCAGTGAAGTCGCTTACGCGGACTTCATCGTGGTGGTGACGGTGTTGAAGGTGGCGCCGATCTGCGAACCGAGGCCACGGGCCGCGGCGATGATGCCAACTGCGATCAGGGCGGCGATCAGGCCGTACTCGATGGCCGTGGCGCCCGACTCGTCCTTCACAAAACGCTCGATATGCTTCTGCATGACTACTCTCCCAAGTTACTCGTTACGCTAGCGCAGTAGTTCTCCGTGGGGCATTGACCCAGCGCGGCTGAACTGGGCAGAACCTATCTCGGGTTGATTATGCGAGCGTTAATATCGGCCGATTGAGCGCCAAGACTGAAATCATACCAAACAATCCACTAATGGTGTTAATCAAGGGGCGTTATCCCTGAGTTTACCCTATCCGGACATCCGCGGGATGCCGCCGGCCACGGTTTTCCCGAGATAAGTCCGCCTGCGATGGGCGCCGCGAGCTAATTCTCGGTCGTGCGCGACTCGTCCACATATCGCTAACGCATTTGTTTAATCCGCCTTTAAGACGGAAGGTGAAGATTGCAGGTCTCGGATGCCCGGAGACCGCCATGGCGATGCCTACGACCAAAGTCCTGATGCTCAATGCCGCAGCCACCCTGGTGGCGATCGGAGCGATCGTCGGCGTCGTCCGGACCTGGCTGGCCCCGGCAGAACTGCGGCCTTGCAGCGAGCGCCATGCGACGAGCATGGCATTCCCGCTCGAGCGCGACGGCGTCGTGCTGACGGCGACCGATATCCAGGCGCGCACGGGCGGCAAGGATGCGGGCCTGCTCGAGAACCTGAACATCGTCCGTCTCAAGAAGGGCCCCGCTCCGGTCGCGATGAGCGTGGAGTTGCCCAAGGGCTCCGCCGCGCCGACCTCGTCGGTCGTTCCCAAGGGGGGCATCAGCTTCGCCTGGCAGCCGCGGTCGCTCAAGGACAAGTCGACGGTCTGCCTGAGCTATCAGGTCTTTCTCCCCTCCGACTTCGATTTCAATCTCGGCGGTGCGCTGCCGGGCCTGGTCGGGCAGGCCGACCAATCCAACGACCGCTTCCTGGCGCGGCCTTCGTGGCACCAGGGCGGCACGGTCAGCGCCACGAATTTCGTGACGCTCGACGGCAAGAAGTTCCGGCAGACTGCCGATGCCGAGGGCGTCACGCTCCCCCGGGGACGGTGGGTGCAAATCGACCAGGAGGTCATCCTCAACGCGGCGGAGCAGGAGAACGGCATCCTGCGCCTGTGGATCGACGGCGCCCTGGCCGTCGACAAGGCCGACATCGCCTATCGGGTCAAGCCTGACATTGCCGTGTCCGGCGTCGCTGCCGACCTCTTCTACAACGGGGAGGACGCATCTGGCCGTGCACCCGCCGACGCCAGGGTCATGCTGACGCCCTTCGAGATCCGCTGGCCGTAGCGCAGGCTCACGAGGCCGCGCCGTCTGCGTCCGCCGGGATCCGCGCCCGCTGCACGCAGTCCGGTTTCATGTCCTCCATCGACAACTATCGCATGGATTTCGGCCTGATGGGTAAATCATGGTTTGCGAGCGATTAAAATACCTGGACATATTTTAAGATAATTCGGAGATATTTCGAATAAAAACGAAATCAAAAAAAGACGCCAGCTCATCGTTTTTTTACAAATTGGAAATAACCGAGCATCTATTCTGGAAATGCTACCCGAATAGGAAGTGGAGGGGAATGATGTTCGCGTCACGCGCCGCTGCGGCGGCTAAACGGACTCGCTGGCAAATGGCGCCTCTGGTCGACCGGTTGCGCCGCGACCGGTCCGGCAACGTGGCCATGCTGTTCAGCCTGCTGCTCATTCCCCTGGTGGCAATGATCGGGTTGGCTGTCGATTTCGGCCACGTCTACAAGGTCACGTCGCACACCCAGGTCGCGCTCGACGCCGCGGCGCTGGCGGCCGGCCGCGCCGCTCAGCTCAATTCGACCAATACCGTCACCCAGGCGTCGGCGGCCGCGAGCGCTTACTTCAATCAGGCCAAGCCCACGGATGTCGTCAGCTCGACGCTGCAGTTCTCCCCCAACAGCTCCAATACGCAGTTCACGGTCACCGCCACCTCGTGGGTGAAGACGCCGTTCCTGAGCGTCCTCAACTCTCTGGTCCACAAGAACGCCTCGGTCACGGCACCCGCGGGCTGCTCGACCAACGGCTTCGGCTGCGTCATGGTCACGGCGACTGCGACGTCCGCGCTGTGCCCGAGCGTCGCCTGCACCGGCAGCGGCGGCGGTGGCAGCAACGTCGAGATCTCCCTGATGCTCGACGTAACCGGTTCTATGTGCCAGCCCTGCACCAAGATCGATGCGGTCAAGGACGCTGCCAAGGATCTGATCGACATCGTCGTGTGGCCCGACCAGAGCAATTTCTACTCTCGCGTGGCGCTGGCGCCGTTCGCCGACGCCGTCAACGCGGGAACGACCCTGGCGCCGCTCGTCCGCGGAACTGTGACCTCGGGCACGCAGACGATCACCTCCGCGCAGATGACCAACACGGCGATCCAGCCGACCAAGCAGACGATCACTTTCCCCAAAGCGAGCGGCAGCGGCACCTACACCTGGCAAATATCGACCAAGTGCGTGACCGAGCGCATCGGCAACGACGCCTATACCGACACTGCCCCGACCGGGACATCGACGTATGTCGGCAAGGGTTATTTCGGCAACAACGACACGTCGTGCAGCGTTGCCTCGAGCTACACGGACCCCGAGATCAACACCATCCAGCCGCTTACCAACGATACGGCCATGCTCAAGCGGCGCATCGACAAGCTGCAGACCGGAGGCTCTACCGCCGGTCAGCTCGGCACGGCTTGGGCCTGGTACCTGCTCTCGCCGAAGTGGAACACCGTGTTGCAGCAGGCCTCCCCGTCGTCGAGCCCGGCGGCGCCCTACACCGACCTCACGGTGCTGAACGCGAAGGGCCAGCCCAAGCTGCGCAAGATCGCGGTGCTGATGACGGACGGCGACTACAACATCAACTACTGCAAGGGTGTCGAGGCCAAGAACTCCGACCAGACGCCCGACATCAACTGCAACTCCGAGAACGGCAAGTCGCTGGCCCAGGCCACCTCCCTGTGCACCGCCATGAAGGCGCCGGTCAGCGGCGGCAAGATCGAGGTGTTCACGGTCGGCTTCCAGGTGAGTGCGGCGGCCAAGACGTTCCTGACGGGTTGCGCCACCGATGCCAGCCACTACTACGACGCCACCACCGAGGTGGCGCTGCAGGCGGCCTTCCGCGACATCGCGCTGAAGATCTCCTCGCTGCGCCTGACCAACTGAGCCTGCTGAACGCCTGACCGGACCGAGGGCCGCCGCGACCGATGCGTCGCGGCGGCCCTTTCCGCATGCAGCGGCCAGGCGCTATCCTCGCGCCGACGATGCAAACGGGGAGGGGCGGTCATCCATGGTGTCATCCACGCCTTACTGGTGGGAGGAGGCGCCGCCGGCCGCCTCGCGCCTGGTCGACGTGCAGCCAAAGTGCGACGTCGTCGTCATCGGGGCCGGCTACACCGGGCTCAGTGCCGGGCTCACGCTGGCTCGCGCCGGCCGCAGCGTCCAGATCTTCGACCGGCAGCGGCCCGGCGAGGGGGCTTCCAGTCGCAACGGCGGCATCGCCAGCGGCAATCTGCGGCCCAGCCTCGGCAAGATGATCCGCAAGTTCGGCGAGTCCCGCGCCAAGGCGATCCAGGCCGAGGCCAAGGCCGCGCGCGAGGACCTGGCCGCGTTCATCGGGCGCGAGGCGATCGACTGCGAGTTCCGGCTCACCGGCCGTTTCACCGGGGCGGCCAAGCCCGCCGAATACGAGGGGCTCGCGCGCGAGGCCGAGCTGCTCGCCAAGACGTTCGGCATCGAGGCCTATGCGGTACCGCTGGCCGAGCAACGCAGCGTGCTGGGGACCGAATTCTATCACGGCGGCATGGTGCGCAACGACATCGGCGGCCTGCATCCGGCCAAGTTCCATCGTGGCATGCTGGCGCTGGCCGAGAAGGCCGGCGCGGTCATCCACGGCGAGACGGCGGTGCACGGCTTCGCCGCCAGGAACGGCGGCTTCGCCGTCGAGACGGCGCGCGGCAGCGTCCAGGCCGACCATGTCATCGTCGGCACCAACGGCTACACCGATGGTGTCGACCCCTGGCTGCGCCGCCGAATGGTGCCGGTGCGCAGCCGCATCATCGCCACCGCGCCGCTCTCCAACAATCTGATGTCCGAGCTGATGCCCAAGCGCGTGATGTGCTCGGAGACGCGCAAGCTGCATTACTACTACCGGCCTTCTCCCGACGGCACGCGCATCCTGTTCGGCGGCCGCGACGGCACCATCGCCGGGGAGCCCGACTGGCCGACAGACAGCCTTCGCCGCGCGCTCGCCGACATCTTCCCCGTGCTCGACGGCGTCGACATCACGCACAGCTGGTACGGCTACGTCGCCATGAACCGCGACATGATTCCGCGCATCTTCTCGCGCGACGGCATGCGCTACGCCGCCGGCTACTGCGGCTCGGGCGTGGTGTGGGCGCGCTGGGCCGGACAGAAGGCAGCTTGGCAGGTGCTCGGCGACGAGCGCGGCATCTCCGCGCTCGACTTCCGCCCGCCGCCGACCATTCCTCTGTTCAACGGCAACCCCTGGTTCCTGCCGGCCGTCTACGCGTGGATGACCCTGCAGGACCGCCTGGGCCACAAGCGGCGGCAACCGTCGCCGCGCAACGCGCGATAAATCCCGCGCTGGAGACTCAGGCAGTCCAGTGGGCGAGCGTTAGACACGTCTGCACGGCTGCTCGCGGATCATACGGCTTCGGCAGGAAAAGGCTCCTTGGATCCACAAGCTCCGGCCGTTCCGGTTCGCCGGTTGCATAGACGATAGGCATCCGCGGGTTTACTTGGCGGAAGCGAGCGCCGACGTCCCAGCCTGTCAGCTTGCCGGCCAGCCCGACATCGGTGAAGACGATGTCGATCCGCTCTCCGGCTTGCAAGAGCGCAACCGCAGCCTCACCCGTGCGCACTTCGAGAACATGGCACTTAAGCGAGCGGAAATGGGCCGCGATGACATCCCGCAGCAGCCACTCGTCCTCGGCGACAAGCACGACCAGTGTGTCGCCAGTGGCCATGGGCCAGCCTTTCCAGACATCGAAGGGAGTATCGCGAGGGCTTGGGATGCCCCAAAGTCATTCGAGCTATGGGAGGAACAGTAGCCGAGCCCAGTAGTTCCGTCTTGATCGTATTAAATCGTACAGTATTAGCATTAGCGGATTGCTCGCAACGGGAGTAGGTTCGCGCCATCGTCTGCCGAGTTTTCGGGCGCGGACGCTTGAGAGACGGCTGGTGCTCTTGCCCTTCTGGGGAAGAGCGATGCCGGAAAATCCCTCCGCAAATCGGACCGCAAATCGCATCCTTGCGCGCCTTCCGCGCGAGGACTTCGACCTGTTGGAGCCAAGCCTGGAAGCCCTCGACCTTCCAGTGAAGAAGATGCTCGAGACGCGCAAACGAAAAATCGACCACGTCTATTTCATCGAGTTCGGCTTTGCCTCCGTGGTCGCGGAAGGAGGCAGCAAACCCAGCATCGAGATCGGCCTCATCGGCCGCGAGGGCATGACCGGTTTGTCCGTAGTCCTCGGCAGTGACCGTGCGGCGCATGAGACATTCATCCAGGCTGCCGGGACGGGGTTGCGGATCAGTGCCAAGAACCTCAGGGATGCGGACAGCCGCAGCATCTCGTTGCATCGCGCCATGCTGCGCTATGCGCTGTCATACCTTCTCCAGACCACCAGTACCGCGCTCGCCAATGGCCGAAGCAATATGGAGGAGCGGCTGGCCCGCTGGCTGCTCATGGCACAAGACCGGCTCGAGGATGATGAGGTGCCGCTCACCCACGAGTTTCTGAGCCTGATGCTCGGGACCTACCGGCCTGGTGTGACGAAGGCCATTCAGGTGCTGGAGAGAGAGGGCCTGATCGTCGCCCGCCGTGGCGGCATTCGCATCGTCGATCGCAAAGGTTTGGAGAAGCGATCAAGCGGCACCTACCTGTCGTTGAATAGCTAGGTTTGGCGGGAGTCCGAGTGGTGGAATTGGTGGAAAATGCATGCCTTGCCGGCCGCTCGATTCTCATCGTCGAGGACGAGCCGCTGATTGCTCTCGGCATCGCCGAGGAATTTCGCAGCGCGGGAGCTTCGGTCATCACGGCGCAAAGACTGCAAGACGGTCTGCGACTTGCCGGCCATCCGGATTTGTCGGCCGCGGTCCTCGATTTCGGGCTGAGCGATGGAGAGGGGACCACTCTTTGCGAGCTGTTGACGAAGCGACGCGTCCCCTTCGTCCTGCATACCGGCTACGACCACCTGAACGAATCCTGCCACGCTGGCGTGCTGATCCCGAAGCCCGCGGCTCCTGGCAAGCTCGTCGCAGCCGTGGCGCGTATGCTGACCTCTCAGCAGGCCCAGAACTGAAGCAGTTTGCGCAGCGCTGGCAGTCGCTAGACCGACCCGATGACGAGCGTGCCAGCGAAGTGCCTCTCGTCGAACGATGCCGCCGCGTCGGACGCGGGCGCGTCTCGGGTCTGCCCGTCAGCCGACAAGGCCGGTCGTCGGCTTGACGTCGGCGCTGCCCGGGAAAACCGTGGTCGCGAGCGCACTCTCCTCGACCCGCAAGTGGTCCTTGAGCAGGCCCTTGAGCACGGCGCGCAGATCGGTCGTCGGCGCCAGGTCGCGGCCCTCGAACAGGTTCGCCGGCTTCAGTCCCGGCCAGTCGGCGATCACGCGTCCGCCCTTGAGCGCGCCGCCGGCAAGGAACGCGACGGTGCCGGTGCCGTGGTCGGTGCCGTCGGTGCCGTTGATGCGGGCAGTGCGCCCGAATTCGGTGACGACCGCGACCACCGTCTCGCGCCAGGAGTCGCCCATGTTGGTCTCGACCGCCGCCAGCGCGCCGTCGAGCGCGCCCAGCAGGTTGGCGAGCTGACCCATGGCCGCGCCTTCGTTGATGTGCGTATCCCAGCCGACGAAGCCGAGCGCGCCGACGCGCGGACCGTCCGGCCGGGCGAGGTAGCGGGCGGCGGTGCCGGCGGCGTCCGCGAAGAAAGCGCGCAAGCGCGCGATGCCGGGAGGCGGCAGCTGGGCGTTGTTGGCCGTGCCGTCGATGCCGCCTGCCCGCCCGAGTGCTGCGAGGCGGATCCGCCCTTCGAGCGCGTTGGCGAGCTTCATGTCGGTGTGCCGGTAGAGATCCAGCAGGCGAGCCTGCGTGTCGTCGCTCGCCGGCAGCAATTGTTGCGGAGCCCACGACATCACCGGTGCCTGCCCGCGAACCACCAGCGGAGTGACCGGACCTACGCCGATGGCGCGGCCGCCCCTGGGATCGACGCGGCCATCGGACGCCAGCGCAAGAAGCGCGCGATTGAGCCAGCCCGTATCCACCGCGCCCGGCCTGGCGATGCCGCTCTCGAGCACGTCCTGGCCGTCGAAGTGGGAGCGCTCGCGATAGGGCGTCGCGGTGGCGTGCACGATGGCGGCCTGCTGTGCCTTGAACAGCCGATGCAGGTTCGGCATCGCCGGATTGAGCGCGAAGAAGGAATCGAGCGGCAGGGCCGGCGTCCGGCCGTCGAGCACCAGGGCCCGGTCGCCGCGCAGGCCGATCCAGTCGGGGTCGCCGACCGGCGCGACGGCGCCGAGCCCGTCGAGCGCGCCCCGCAGCACGATGACGAGCATGCGCGGGTCGCGGCCTTCCGCGCGTGCCAGCTTCGGCATCTGGGTCCAGGCGAACAGGGCGCCGGAGCCGATCAGCGCCTCGCGGCGGCTGGGCAAATGGATGCGAGAGGTCATGGATCACCTCCTCTGGAATTCGGGCGACATGAACAGCAGGGCGAGCGCCTGCTGCCGGCTCTCCGCGCGCGCGACCGCCTGTCTCACGTCGGGCGACACGGTCGACCCCAGCACCGTGTCCATCACGTACTGGGGATCGATGCGGCTCACGCGCTCCGCGTAGTTGTTGGCGACGTCCAGCCGCCGGCCCATGCCGTCGATCCAGGTCGCCTCGTCATCGGCGTAGCCCTTGGGCGAGGGCGGGCGCCACAAGGGCTCGCCGAGAAGGCCCTGGCCGCCGGTGAAGCGGGCCGCGTCCACCTGGGAGACCCCGGTAGCGCGAACCATGCGACACGACCCACTCGCTCGGCCGCTTGAGCTTGGTGCGCGGCAGGGTCCACGCCTCGGAGGAGTTGACGAGTGCCCTGGTCACCTCCTTCAGGTCGCCGCCGGTATCGCGGAAGACCTGCGCCAGCTTCTCGACCAGCGCCGGCGGCGGCTCGTCGGCAATGAAGTAGCGCGCCAGCTTGGTCGCCACGTGCATGGCGGTCGAGGGATGCACGGCCAGATCGCGCAGCACGGCGCGGCCCTGCTCGACGCCCGTATCCTCGTAGACCTTGTCCACGACCTTCTGCGGCCCGGGCTCGTGCAGGCGCCGGTTGAACGTGAACTCGCCGCCGTGCTCGGGATTGTCGCCGGCCGGGAGGAAGGTCCAGCCGGTGAGCACGTTGGCGAAGCGGATGACATCGTCCTGGGTGTAGACGGTGCGCACGCCGAGGGTATGCAGCTCCAGGATTTCGCGCGCGAGGTTCTCGTTGAGGCCGCGCGTGCGATTGATGCCGGCGATCGAGTTCGGACCCATCGACGCTGCCTGGTCGAGGTAGAACAGCATCGCCGGATGGCTCTCGACGGCCTGCAGCATGTCGCCGAAGCGTCCCAGGACGTGCGGGCGGATCGCCTCGCGCTCGTAGGCACCGGACATGCTCTGGATCTTGTCGGCGGAGATGCAGAAGTGGTTCGACCAGAACCAAACCAGCCGCTCGGTCAGCCCGATCTCGGCGACGAGAGCGGCCTCGATACGCGTCTTCGCCTCGTTCAGGTAGATCTGCCGGCCGGGGTCGGGGATCGCCTGGGCCGCAGCCTGCATGGCCATGTCGTTGGCCGCCTGCTCGCCCTCGGCAGTGGACTGTCCCGCCGCCGCGCGCGCCTCCTTTTGCTGGCGAGCCGCCACGATCTGCCGGGCCTGCCGCTCGGCATTCGCGTCTGCGACGGTGCGGAAGGCCTGCGAGCTGGTAGGCAACGACCCTGCCGCAATCTCGCTGGCGCGTGGCTTGTCGAGCTCGGCGAGAAGCGCGCCCCGTGGATCCGATTCGATGGCCGCGATCGATCCCGGGCGCGGACCCATGCCAAAACGGTGCAGCGCGAGCACCGCCTCTTCCTTCGTGGAGTGTCCCATGGCGAATACCTCGATGCGAACGAGGCTGGAGCCTGCCGGTGGCAAGCATCTGGTAATACGGTGACGGCCGCCTATTAGCACGAGGCCGCGAAATTGTCAGCGGGTCGCCGCTACCCCCAGGGAAAACCAGGTCCTGATGCCATCACCACCGGAGATTGTGCTCGCCAGCCTCGTCATGGCGGTCGGCTCGGCGCTGCAGGCGTCCGTCGGGCTCGGGATGGCGCTGCTGGTCGTGCCGGTGCTGGCGATCATCGACACCCAATTCGTTCCCGGCCCGGTCATGCTCGCGGGCATCGCGCTGGCCTCGGCAACGGCCTTCAGGGATCGAGCTGCCGTCGATCGTGCAGTATTGCGTTCGTCGCTGCTGGGGTTGGGAGCCGGCACCGTCGCCGGCGTCGTCGCCCTCGGCTACATCAGCGGCCCCTTTCTGCCCAAGGTCTTCGGCGGGCTGATATTGCTTGCCGTCCTGATCAGCATCGCCAGCCCGAAGGTTGTCGCGACACCGGGAACCCTGCTGGTCGGCTCGACCGCCGCCGGGATCATGGGGGCCATGGTCGGCATTCACGGGCCAGCCATCGCGCTGGTGCTGCAGAACTCCAAACCGATGCAAGCGCGTGCCACGCTCGGCGCATTCTTTGCGGTTGGCTATGTCATTGCGGTCGCGCTACGCGCCGTCGCCGGTCTGTTCGGCGCCCAGGAGCTGATGCTCGGTCTCCTGTTGTTACCGGGCGTCGCCATCGGGTACCTCGCGGCACCAGCGATCTCGCAGTTCATCGACCAGGCAACGTTGCGGGTCGCAATCCTGGTCATCTCGTCGGCGAGCGCCGTCTCGCTCCTGATCCGATGAACGCGAGGAACGCCGGCTCGGCGGTCACGCGCCGGTGCGCCGATGCCAGGGGCGGGTGCCGGCGGGCGGCTCGTCGGCGCGGGCCGGCTGGTAGTGCAGGGTGACCTCGGCGATGCGCCCTTGCGCGAGCGCGCGGCGGGTCGGGGCGTGCGCCACCTCGAAGCTGTCGAAGCCGACGCGGCGCATGAGAGGGATCTGGTCCGACAACACGTTGCCGACCGCCCGCAACTCGCCCGCGTAGCCGTGCTTGTCGCGCAGCAGCCGCGCGGTGGAGAAGGCGCGGCCGTCGGAGAACTTGGGGAACGCCAGCGCAATCAGGGAAAAATGCGCGAGGTCGGCGACGATGTCGTCTATGCGCTCGCCGGCGTCGAGGTGCAGGCCGAGCGGCGCATTGCGCCCGGCCAGTGCGTCACGCTCCGCAAGCCAGCGCTTGCGCGACACGATGGCGGGAGCATCGGGCAGCGCCTCGCCCTCCACCGCCCTCACCCACGCGTCGCGCCGGAAGGCGCCATCTCGCCAGATCGCGCCCTCGGGATCGCGTGCGTCACAGACGCGCGCCAGGGCAAGTGCATCGCGCGTGGCAACAATTGTCGGCGCGAGCGGTTGCCCCTCACCTTGTGCCGGAGGCACGGCTGCACCGTGACCCTCTCCCCGTGAACTACGGGGAGAGGGGGAAGCGATCGCGTCTGCGGCTGAACTCGCTTCTTCAAGCAGCGGCGGCGGTGGCATAGAGGGCCTCCTTGAAGGGGGCGGGGCCGAGGCGGCCGTAGGCGGCGAGGAAGGGCTCGCTCGCGCTGGTGCGCAGCTCGAGGTAGCGATCGACCACCTTCTCCACGGCGTCGACGATGCCGTCGGGGCCGAAGCCGGGGCCGGTGATGGAGGCGAGCGCCGCGTCCTCGGCGCCGGAGCCGCCGAGCAGGAGCTGGTAGTGCTCCTCGCCGCGCTTCTCCACGCCGAGGATGCCGATGTGGCCGACGTGGTGGTGGCCGCAGGCGTTGATGCAGCCGGAGATCTTGATCTTGAGATCGCCGATCTCGTCCTGGCGGGCGGCGAGCCGCTCGGAGATGCGCTGGGCGATGGGGATCGAGCGGGCGTTGGCCAGCGCGCAGTAGTCGAGGCCCGGGCAGGCGATGATGTCGGTGACGAGCCCGGCGTTGGCCTCCGCGAGGCCGATGTCCTGCAGCGCGGCGTAGACGGCGCGCAGGTCCTCGATGCGCACGTGCGGCAGTACCAGGTTCTGCTCGTGCGTGACGCGCACCTCGTCGAAGGAATAGCGCTCGGCGAGGTCGGCGACCGCGTCCATCTGCTCGGCGCTGGCGTCGCCGGGAATGCCGCCGACGGGCTTGAGCGAGATTGTGACGAGGGCGTAGCCCGGCTGCTTGTGGGTGTGCGTGTTGCGCGTCACCCAGCGCTCGAAGGCGCGGTCGGCGGGACGCAGCGACGCCTTGGCGGGCCGACGCTCGAACGCGGGCGGCGCGAAGTAGGCCTGGATGCGGCGGATCTCCTCCTCCGGCAGTTTCAGCGCGCCCTCGCGGATGCGCTGCCACTCTTCCTCCACCTGCGCGCTGAAGGCGGCGGCGCCGATCTCGTGCACCAGGATCTTGATGCGCGCCTTGTACTTGTTGTCGCGCCGGCCCTGCAGATTGTAGACGCGCAGGACGGCTTCCAGGTAGCTCAGCAGGTCGGCCTCGGGCAGCTCGTCGCGGATCAGCTTGGCGATGATGGGTGTCCGTCCCTGGCCGCCGCCGACATAGACGGCAAAGCCGAGGCCGCCGTCGGCGAGGCGCTTCACCTGCAGCCCGATGTCGTGCACCTGGATCGCCGCGCGGTCGTGCTCGGCGGCCGTCACCGCGACCTTGAACTTGCGCGGCAGGAAGCTGAACTCCGGGTGCAGCGACGACCACTGGCGGATGATCTCCGCGTAGGGCCGCGGATCGGCCACCTCGTCGGCGGCCGCGCCGGCGAAGTGGTCGGCCGTGACGTTGCGGATGCAGTTGCCGGAGGTCTGGATGGCGTGCATCTCGACCTGTGCCAACTCGTCCAGGATGGCGGGGATGTCGGAGAGCTTCGGCCAGTTGAATTGCAGGTTCTGGCGCGTGGTGAAGTGGCCGGTGCCGCGGTCGTAGACCCGCGCGATGTGGGCGAGCTTGCGCATCTGGCGCGAGGACAGCGTGCCGTAGGGGACGGCGATGCGCAGCATGTAGGCGTGCAGCTGCAGGTAGACTCCGTTCATCAGCCGCAGCGGCTTGAACTCGTCCTCGGTCAGCTCGCCGGAGAGCCGGCGCTCCACCTGGTCGCGGAACTGCGCCACGCGCTGGCGCACGAACTCCGCATCGAATTCGTCGTAGCGGTACATGGAATTACGCGGCCTGGGCGTGGGCGGAGTCTGCGGCGCGTACTTCGACAAGCTCAGGACGAGGTTGAGTACGCGGACCGCGATCGCCGACCTCGTGGTGAGCCTGCCGAACCACGGCCGCGGGCGCGACCGGAGGCGCGACGTAGCCCGGCACGTCGTCGAGGATGCTGGGGCCCGCAACGCGCACGCGCTCGCGGTAGCGGATGGGAACGAGGCCGCCGGCGGTCTCGCGCACCTCGACGAGGTAGGGCTCGACCACGAGGTTGTGCTCGGCGTCGTAGCTGCCGCGATCCTGCAGCGCACGGACCTCGTCGGGGGAGCGCGCGACCACGGCCTCGGCGAGGTTCTCGCTCCAGGCACCCTCGAAATCGAGGAACACGACGATGCCGTCGCCGAGGCGGTTGGCGGTGAGCACGGAGATTTCGGCGGACTTGCTCATAGGGCGGCCTCTGCGTTGGCGGTGATGTCGTCGAAGGCTTGGGTCTTGGCTAACCGGGTGGCGGCGGCGGTGGACGATGACGGATTGCGGCCGCTCCAGACCGGCGTCGGCCCAGTCGAGGCCGACGAAGATCACGGCGGGGGAAGCGACGGCGTGCTGCGCGACGGCGTCGGTGAGGTCGGCCAAGCGTGGTGGCGATGGCGCGCTCGGTTTCCAGGGTGCCGTTCTCGACGATCACCACGGGCGCATCGGCATCGGCGCCGGCGGCCAGCAGATTGCGGCGCAGGAGGGGCGCGTTGCCGACGCCCATGTAGATCGCGAACGCCGCGCCCTCCGCGGCGAGCGCCGGCCAGTCGAGATCGGGCTCGCCCTCTGCCGTGGCGCCGGTGGCGACCGCGAAGTGCCGCACCCGCTCGCGCAGCGTCACGGGCAGGCCGACGCGCGCGGCGCAGGCATGCGCGGCGGTGATGCCGGGCACCACCTCGACCGCGATGCCGGCGGCCTGGCAGGCGCCCATCTCCTCGGCGGCGCGGCCGAAGATGAAGGGATCGCCGCCCTTGAGGCGGGCCACCATCTTGCCGGCCTTCGCCTCGCGCACCAGGATGCGGTTGATATCGGCCTGCGAGGTCGTGGGTCCGCCGGGGGTCTTGCCGACGAAGATGCGCTCGGCATCGCGCCGGGCGTATTCCAGCACCTTGGGGTTCACCAGGCGGTCGACGACGAGCACGTCGGCTTCCTGCAGGCGCTGCACCGCCTTGAGCGTGAGGAGGTCGGGATCGCCCGGGCCGCAGCCGATCAGCGCCACTCTGCCGAGGGCGCGAGCCTGGGCCGGCCGATCCGCGCCATGGAGCTCGGCGGCGAGGATGCGGCCGGCCTCGTCCTCCGCGCCACGGAGGATGGCGCGGCGGAAGGGTCCTTGCAGCAGCCGCTCCCAGAGGCGGCGCCGGGCGCGGGGGTCGGCGACAGTCTTGGCGACGGTGTCGCGCAGCCCTTGGGCGCGCCTGGCGAGCACGCCGAGATTGGCCGGAAGCAGCGTCTCCAGAAGGGTCTTGATCTCGCGCGCCAGCACCGGGGCCGCGCCTTCCGTGCCGATCGCCACGGTGACGGGATCGCGGTCGACGATCGCGGGCGTGATGAAGGTGGAGAGCGCGGGCGCGTCTACGACGTTGACGGGAACGCCGCGTGCCCTGGCCGCGCGCGACACGGCGGCATCGAGCAGGCGGTCACCGGTTGCCGCGTAGACGAGGCGCTGGCCCTCGAGATCGCGGGACTGGAAGGGCCGCAGCAGGATCCAAAGTCCGCCGATCTCCGCGAGCTCAGCCAGCTCGTCGACGACGCTTTCGGCGACAACCGTAACGCGCGCGCCGGTCTTGCGCAGCAGGCGCACCTTCTGCGCGGCCTGCTCGCCGCCGCCGACGACAAGCACATCCGCTTGCTCGAGATCGGCAAAGAGGGGGAAATAGCGCATGGGCTGTCAGGCTCCCGGCGAAGTCGTGTTGATCGTGTCGAATCGCATCGCCGTCTGATCCTTCGCGCCAAGCAAGCGGCCCGCGGCGGCCCCGACCGGCAGGGGGGAGGGGAGACCGGCCAGGACAGCGCGCGAGCTCTTGCGTTAAATAGAATTATTTTCTCAAAAACGGCAAGATGCGCCGGGGAATAAGCAACAATCGCTCTGAATTCCCAATATGAGAGAAATATCTCACTTCTCCGCTCGCTTTGGCGCGATGCGCGGCCACTCTCACGGTGCCGGGGCTAGAATGCCTTTCCCGCAAAGGCCCATGCGTCGGGGATTCCACGACGCACCCCCACAGCGATTAACTTTGACAACAGAAGGAGCCGTCGAGCCGGGCATGACGCCAATCCCCGCATTCCCGGCGCGTGGGATGGTGCCGCCATCCCGTTCCACCGAGGGGTCGCTACCTAGGAGGCGTCCGGATGGCGAGGACGGGCTGCAGCCGAGGCGCGGGAACGCACCCGCGCCGGCGGGGCTCCCCGTCGCGGTCTCGGGTGAAACTCCCGGATGCCCAGTGAGCTTAAACGCGGCGCTCAAGCCAAAAATCCTGCGCGGGGCGGTCGGAGCCGCTTCAATAGACAAATCAACTGCGGCGACGCATCGCCCCGCAGCCCCTTCGTCAGGAGCCTCGGGCGGATCCGCCGCCGCGACGGAAAAGGCGTTGATCGGGGCGAGTGTCGAGATCGACGCGTGGACACTATCCACCGACGCCATTGCCGACACTCGGGCGGCCGCCGCTTTGCCGCCCCATTGCGCCAGCAACCTTCCCGCGAACAAAACCGTTAATGTGTTGGCCGCACTGCAACAAGGCGTGCTAAGGTGGCTTGGATGGCAGCACAGCAGACACCTCCATCAGGCGCACGGGTGCCGGCAACGGCCCTCGAGCGGGCTTTCGAGCGCAAGGTGCGCCTCGGCAAATGGGCGCTTCTGTTCGAGCACCTGTGGCCCCGCGCATGGCTGGTCCTCGGGTTGGCCGGCCTTTTCGTCGGCGCCTCGCTGGCGGGACTGTGGCCCAGGCTGCCGGAGCTGACGCACAAGATCGTCCTCGCCCTGTTCGGACTGGCGTTCGCCATTGCCCTGCTGGCGCTGATGCGGGTGCGCTGGCCTTCCCGCGAGCAGGCCATCCGCCGCGTCGAGGCCGTGTCCGGCATCAAGCATCGTCCGGCATCCTCCTACGAGGATACGCTGACGCTGGGTGCCTCCGATGCCCGCACCGCCGCCCTGTGGCGCGTGCACCGCCAGCGCCTCGCCGCCCTCCTGCAGAAGATGCGGGTCGGTCATCCCTCTCCGCGGACGGACCGTTACGACCCCTTCGCCTTGCGCGCGCTGCTGCTGCTCAGCGTATTCGTGTTGCTGGTCGTCGTCGGCGACAGCGCGTCCGACCGCCTGCGCTCGGCATTCCGGTTCGGTGCGCTGGCCAAGGGAGCCGAGGCCCGCATCGATGCCTGGGTGACCCCGCCCGCCTACACGGGCAAGCCGCCCATCATGCTGGCCGACGGCGGCTTCAGCGGCTTGCGGCCCCCGGAGAAGCCGGTCGGTCCGATGGAGATCCCCGACAGAAGCGTGCTGGTCGTGCGCGGCTCCGGCGCCGCCCTCGGCGCGCTCTCGCTGGAATCCCCCGGCATCGACGGGACGGCGCAGCGGCTCGAGGCACCGGCACCGGCCGGCGCCACCGACGTGACCGAGCTCAAGCTGGAAGTCCGCAAGTCGGGCACCGTATCGGTCTACGGCGGCGGCACCCCGCTGCTGAGCTGGCCGTTCGTGGTGACGCCCGACAACCCGCCCAAGATCGCCCTCACCAAGGAGCCCGAGCGCACCCCGCGCGGTGCCCTCAAGCTCTACTTCAAGGTCGAGGACGACTACGGCGTCGTCTCGGCCGAGGGCCGCATCCGCCGCATCCGTCCCAAGGAGGACAAGTCCTCCACCGCCTGGGCCCGGGCCGGCGCCAAGAAGGGAGCGCGTCCGCCCTACGAGCGCCCGCCGGCGCTGGCGCTGCGGCTGCCGCGCGCCTATCCCAAGCAGGCCGAGGGCCAGAGCTTCCACGAGATCGGCGACCACCTCTGGGCCGGCATGAAGGTCGAGCTGACGCTGGTCGCCAAGGACCTCGCCGGCCAGTCCGGCCGCAGCGAGCCGCGCGAGATCGTGCTGCCCGAGCGGCGCTTCACCAAGCCTCTCGCGCGCGCCGTCGTCGAGCAGCGGCGCCGGCTGGCCGAGGACCCGCGCGATCGCCTCCAGGTCGCCCGCGCGCTCGACGCGCTGACGCTGGAGCCGGAGGATTTCATCGAGGACCTGCAGGTGTATCTGGGCCTGCGGTCGGCCTACTGGAGGCTGCAGCGCGAGGCAACGCGCAGCGCGCGCAACAGCGTGTCGGCGCAGCTGTGGAACATCGCGCTGCGCATCGAGGACGGCAATCTCACCGACGCCGAGCGGGCCTTGCGTGCCGCCCAGGAGCGCCTGTCGAAGGCCCTGGAGGACGGCGCCTCGGACGAGGAGATCCAGAAGCTCATGCAGGAGCTGCGTCAGGCCCTGGCGCAGTTCCTGGAGCAGCTCTCCAAGCAGGCGCAGAACCAGCCGCCGATGCAGGGCATGGACCGCAACAGTCAGTTCATGACGCCCCAGGACATCGAGCAGATGCTCAAGAACCTGGAGAACATGGCGCGCTCGGGCAACCGGATATGGCGCAGCAGATGCTCAGCCAGCTGCGCGACCTGCTCGACCGGCTGCAGTCCGGACGCATGGCCGACCAGGGCCAGAACCAGCGCTTCGGCCAGATGATGGACGAGTTCGGCAACCTGCTCGGCAAGCAGCAGCAGTTGCTCGACGACACCTTCGGACAGCAGCGCCGCCAGGGCGAGCGCGGACAGCGCGGTCAAGGCCAGCGCGGGCAGCAGGGTCAGCGCGGTCAGCAAGGCCAGCAGGGCCAGGGTCAGCAGGGCGAAGGCCAGGGCCAGGGTCAGGGCGAGGGCGATCAGATGGGCGGGCTCGGCGACCGCCAGCGCGAGCTGCGCGATATGCTCGGCCGGTTGCAAAGGGGATTGCGCGAGTTCGGCCTCCAGGCCCCCGGTCAGCTCGGCGGCGCGGGCGAGGCCATGGAACGCGCCGAACGCGCGCTGCGCGAGGGCGACCTCGACGGCGCGAGCCAGGAGGAGACGCGCGCGCTCGAGCAGTTGCGGCAGGGCGCGCGCGAGATGGCGCAGCAGATGCTGCGCCAGATGCCGTCGCGCTACGGGATGAACGATTCGCAGGGCGAGCTCGACCCGATGGGCCGTCCGCCCCAGCGCACCGACGGTCCCGATCCGGGCGTGGGCGTCAAGGTGCCCGACCAGATCGACATCCAGCGGGCGCGCGAGATCCTGGAGGAGCTGCGTCGCCGTCTCGGCGAGCCGACGCGGCAGCCGCAGGAGCTCGAATACCTCGAGCGCCTGCTCAAGCGTTTCTAGGAATCTTCCGACAAGCTTAACGGTGCCGGCACACGGCCGCCGACGGCGGTCCGTAATTCATAGCATTTTCAACAACTTGAAATCGAATGATCCTTTGCGTGCCGAGGCATGGTCTCGGTACGTGAGACATGTCGTCTCGATTCTTGTTGGATCGGGCGCTCAATCGCAGCTACTGTATCTCCTGCAACATATAACAATTGAGAATAACTATGTTGCCGGGGCAATCGCCCAAGGGCCCAGGAATGCAGCGGGGAGCAAGAAGAGGGCGTTAGTGGCGTTGGGGGAGCGGGAATGGACATTCAGGATATGCGTATTTTTGCACGCGTTGCAGCGGTGCAAAACCTGTCCGCCGTGGGCACCGAGCTCGGCCTGACGCCGGGAACGATCTCCAAGCGGATCCAATCTCTTGAGGACGAGCTTTCAGCTCGATTGTTCGATCGCACGACGCGGTCGATCCGCATCACCGAGGAGGGCGCGGCCTTTCTCGCCCATGTCGAGCGCATCCTGTCGGAGATCGAGGCGGCACGCGCCAGCGTCGACGACAAGGTGAGCAAGCCGAAGGGCAAGCTCAAGATCGCGGCGCCCGCCTGTCTCGGACGGCGCTACGTGGCCCCGGCGCTGTGCGAATTCGTGCGTACCTTCCCCGAGATCGACGTGCAGGTGGATCTGCATGACCGGCAAGTCAACCTGCAGGAGGACGGCTACGACCTCGCCATTCGCACCGGGGCGCTGTCGGACTCCTCGCTGATCGCCAAGCGCCTGGCGCCCGACCGCCACGTGATCGCCGCCTCCACCGCCTATCTGGCTCGCGCCGGCCGCCCGCTCGTGCCGGATGATCTCGCCCGCCATCAATGCCTCGTGCTGGGCGAGACCCGGCAGTGGTCGTTCGACAAGGATGGCGTCGCCAGCGCGGTGCGGGTCAACGGCGCACTGCGATCCAACAACGGCGAGCTGCTCTGCCGCGCCGCCGTGGACGGGCTGGGCCTGATCCGCGCGTCCGAGCTCGAGGTGCTGTGCGAGCTGCGCTCGGGCAAGCTCGTGCAGGTGCTGGCCGACTACGAGGTCGCCACCAACGCGGCGCTGTGGGCGCTCTATCCGAGTGCCAAGCACCTGCTGCCGCGCATGCGGGCGCTGCTCGACTTCCTGGCCGACTGGTTCCGCGACGCCAAGAACGGCACCGGGATTCCCGGCGTCACCAACCTGGCAGTGGTGGCGGCCGAGAGCACGGCCACCGCCGCCCCGCGCGCCACGGTTCAGCTGCGCGCCGGCTGACGATCCGGGGCTGCCTCCTCCGCGATGTCCCGAGCGCCGACTTTTCGTCGGGGCGCCGTCGTAACTCGCGGACGTGAGTAACGGAGGGCCGCGGCGTTGACAGGCCGCATGTGGTGCAGGCCTATTGGGCGGATATTCCAACGCTGGAGGGAGAGAGCATGGCTGCAAACGCGCCGCGCATAGGCTGGATCGGCGCCGGCCGCATGGGGCTCCCCATGGCAGAGCTGCTCCTGCAGGCCGGCAACGACGTCACCGTCTGGAACCGTACGGTCGCCAAGGCGGAGCCGCTCGCGAAGCTCGGCGCAAGGATAGTCAAGAGCGCCGCCGATCTCTCGGGCCTCGACATCGTGTTCTCCATCGTCTCGACCGGCAAGGACCTGGAGGAGGTCTATCTTGGCCCCGGCGGCGTGACCTCCGGCAAGGGCGGGCTGCCCGCCATCTTCGTCGACTGCTCGACCATCGGCGTGGAGGAGTCCGCGCTCGTGCGCAAGCGCCTGACCGAGGCGGGCGCCGCGTACATCGCCGCGCCCGTCAGCGGCAACGCACGGGTGATCCGCGCTCGCAAGCTCTCCTCCGTCGCTTCCGGACCCGAGGCCGCGTTCCGCCGCGTCGAGCCGCTGATCAAGGCGTTCGCGCCCGGCGGCGTGTCCTATGTCGGTGAGGGCGAGTTGGCGCGCGTATGCAAGATCGCCCACAACGTCATGCTGGGCGTGGTGATCGAGAACCTGATCGAGATCACGCTGCTGTGCAACAAGATGGGCGTGCCGCGCCACGCCTTCCTGGCCTTCCTCAACAACAGCGCGATGGGCTCGATGTTCACGCGCTACAAGTCGCCGGCCCTCGTCAACCTCGACTGGACCACCACCTTCACGCCCGAGCTGCTGCGCAAGGACCTCGACCTCGGCCTGGAGCTCGGCCGCGAGCAGGAGGTGCCGATGCCCGTGACGGCGGCGGCCCGCGAGATGCTGCAGTCCCACATCGGTGCCGCCCGCCTGCGCCCCGATGCCGACAAGGTGCTCGCCGCCGACTTCGCCGCCCTCGCCGAGACCATGGCGCGCGCCGCCGGCATGACGCTCGAGAGCGAGAACAAGCCCGTCCCCACGGGATTGGAGTGACGCCGGTCGCTGAGATGTCGGGTCAAGCGAAGCGCAGACCCAACACGAATTGCTCGAGGGGTGTTGCGTCATCGCTGACGCTCGACGCAACCTACGCCTGCACCAGCTCGAACCGGTCGACGTCGAACAGCCCGAAGTCCGTGACCTTGAGATGCGGGATCACGGGCAGCGGCAGGAACGCGACCTGCAGGAACGGCTCGGCCAGCGTGCAGCCGATCTCCCTGGCCGCCGCGCGCAGCAGGATCAGGGCGTCGCGCACCGCCTCGAACGGCGTCGCAGCCATCAATCCGGCAACCGGCAGCGCCAGCTCGGCTCGCACGGCACCGTCCGCAACGACGACGAACCCACCCTGCAGGGCGATCAGCCGGTTGACGGCCACGGCCATGTCCGCGTCGTCCGCGCCGACCACGCAGATGTTGTGGCTGTCGTGGCCGACCGAGGAGGCGATGGCCCCTCGCTTCAGTCCGAAGCCGGTGACGAAGGCGCGCCCGATGTTGCGGTTCTTGCCATGCCGCGCCACCACGGCGACCTTGATGACGTCGCGCGCGGGATCGCCGAGCTTGTGTCCGGCGCGCACTGGTAGATCGAGCACCACCCTCTCGGTGATGATGCGTCCGGGGACGACGCCGATGACCTGCGTCGACGGTCCCGATGTCGGCACGCGGAAGTCCTCCGCCGTCACCGGCGCGGCCTTGACCGAACGCAGCCCCACCGGCGCCACGGCCGGGCGGGTGGCGAACAGCGACGGCTCGACGGGGCGTCCGGCGGCGATCACTTGGCGCACGGCGCAGTGGGCGAGGTCTTCGACCAGCACGATGTCGGCGCGCTTGCCTGGCGCGATCAGGCCGCGGTCGCGCAGGCCGAAGGCGTTGGCGGCCGACCAGCTGGCGGCGCGATAGACGTGGTGCAGCGGCGCCCCGAGCTCGATGGCAGTGCGGATGGAATGGTCGAGATGACCCTCCTCGGCGATGTCGAGCGGATTGCGGTCGTCGGTGCAGAAGGCGACGAAAGCCGATGTGTTCGCATCCAGGATCGGCACGAGCGCGCGCAGGTCCTTCGAGACCGAGCCTTCGCGGATCAGGATGGTCATGCCCTTGGCCAGCTTCTCGCGCGCCTCGGCGAGCGTCGTCGCCTCGTGCTCGGTGTGGACGCCGGCGGCGATGTAGGCGTTGAGACTTGCGGCCCGAGAGCAGCGGCGCGTGCCCGTCGATGTGGCCGCCGGCGAAGGCCGCGAGCTTGTCGAGCGCATCAGGCTCCTTCGCTAGCACGCCCGGAAAATTCATGAATTCGGCCAGGCCGATCACTTGTGGATGGCCGCGCAGCGCCACGAGGTCGACCGCCTCGAGCCGCGCGCCGGAGGTCTCGAACCGCGTCGCGGGCACGCACGAGGAGAGCTGCACCCTGAGGTCCATCACCGTCGCGCATGAGGAGTTGAGGAAATAGCGCACACCCTCGACGCCCAGCACGTTGGCGATCTCGTGCGGGTCGCAGATTGCGGTCGTGACGCCGTGCGGCAGCACGCAGCGGTCGAACTCGAGCGGCGTCACCAGCGAGGATTTCGACATGCAGATGCGTGTCGATGAAGCCCGGAACCGCGATCAGGCCGCGCCCGTCGATCTCGCGCGCGCCCCGGTAGCTGTCGTGAGTGCCGACGATGCGGTCGCCGCAGACGGCAATATCGGTCTCGGTCACTGCTCCGGTGATGACGTCGAGCAACCGGACGTTCTTGACGACGAGATCAGCCGCCGATCGTCCCAAGCCCTGATCGATCGCCCGTTCCAGGAATGCCCGCTGCACCATGACGCAACCTAGACGATCGTGCGGCCCGCGCGCAAATGGCGCTCAGGCGACGTGATGGCTGGACGGCGGCAAGGTTGTCATCCCGGGATTTAATCCCGGGATCCAGCGGGCAGCTCACTCCATCGTTCACGGATGGATGCCGGTGGCCGAGGGCGGGCAAGCCCCGGGCTGGACGTCGTGCTTGCAGAGCGCTTCCATCCGACCGGACGGCCGTCGATCGAGCGGTCGCCTTCCGGCGAGGTCCGGCCTGTTTCAGCCGGCACATTGGTAGTAGCGGTCACGCCAGTAGCTGCTGCCCGTGCTCTTCCATCGATTGTACTCGTAGGTGCACGTAGCTGCCACGTAGCCGGCGCCCGCGGCCAGTGGCGCGGCGACCCAGACGCCGTTGCGCCAGTAGCCCCATCGTCCGTTGCGCTGCACGTATCGCCGATTGACGTTCCTGTTGACGTTGACGTTCGGGTTCACGTTGACGCGCGTGACATTCCGGTTGACGTTGCGATTCACGTTGCGCGCGTAGCTTCGGTTGACGCTGACGTGCCGGCCGCGGGCGACACCGCCCAGCGTGTGCATGCATCCGCGCGCCTCCTCCTCCCCGCCGCGCCTGGCATCAGCGGGCAATGACAGCAAGACGAGCATACCCGCCACGCCCAGCAGCGCACAGACGACGACTTTGAGCGACTTCCGCATGATCCGCATCTCCGATGGCCAACGCCCTTGGTTCATGCCGAGGGAGCATCCCGATCGCCCGGCGTGCCATCGGGTCTAGTCCCGAGATCGGCGCGAGCCGATCACGTAGGGAGCAGCCCAACTTCGCATCGACTTCGCGCCGGCCAGCTGCAACCGTACGCGCTCGAGGGCGATTACTCGTGCCCGTCAAGCCGGCGCGCGCTAGAGGTGTCTGACTCTCCGGGTCAGATACCATTCCTCCAACCAACGTAGGCGCATGGTGTCAGACCCGGAGGATCTGACACCTGCACTTACTCCGCCGCCAGCTCGCCGACTTGCGCCCCGTCAATCCCGCGCGCGTCAGCGACGCGCGCGCCGCAGGTCGTAGTCCGCCTGCAGGTTCAGCCACAGCGCCATCCTCGTCGGCCGTCCATGCACGATGTCGTTGACGCGCCTCACCGGATTGACATCGATGTCCCGCGCCAGCCGGTGCTATTGGCCTTTCGCACTACGGGTTTCGCAAGGCGCCTATGATCCCGATGGCGGCGGCGCCATACCGTGTGACGTACTTTCCGTGCACGCCCTCTGTCCCGAGCGCGTCAGAGACATCATGGACGCGCATGTATTTGGGCAGTCGCTCCGCATTTGCGGGACCAAACCATCCTAACCGTGCAAATCCGAAGTTTGCCGAGGTGGAATAGTACTTCAGCACCTCGTCGTTGTTTGAAAAGAACACGTGCAGGGATTCAAGTGACGAAATTCTGTTGAACACTTCGTCCTGCAGTGCCGCCTTGTCAATGTCCGGCGCCAGCAAGAGGACGCGCCGCAGTCGCGAAAGTGCCTTGCCGTTGCGCTTCAACGCCTCGTTCACGACGTAACATCCCATGCTGTGGGCGATGATGTTTATTCTCACGGAGCTGTTAGCCTTTTCGAGCATCCCCACGAGTTCGATCAATCCATCTGCACCGTTGCGCGTTGCGCGGTGTCGGTCGAAGCCATATGCGGCGAGCTCCCATCGCAGGCCCGGTGGCAGTCCCGGAATCCCGCCGGTGCGCTCCCCCACGGTGCCGAGCAACATTTCTACGTAGGCTTCGCGCTCTGCAACCGTCAGCTCTTGCCAGTGCCGCGCCTCACTCGGCCAATCGAACACGATAATCGGGTGATCGTATTTTTCGTCGTGCGCAAATGCGATACCAGACCTTCGAAATAGCGCGCGATCTTGGCGGCGGGCGAGTTGTAACCGTGAACCAGGATCGTCACCTCCGGCTGCTGCAGAATGCCATCCGGTGGCGTCGCCTGCCGCACGATCCCATCAGGCGAATTCGCCAGCCAACGTAGCCCTTGCGTCTTGAGGCGACGAGCCGAGACGAATATCGCGTCGTCAGGAAGCGACGGTCCGTAGCTCGGAATTGACGTCGGCTCGGGATCGTTGCAACCCGCAAGCAACAGACCGGCGAGCAGGACGATGCAAAGCAATTTCGCATGCGTTATGGCCATGGCGACGCCTGGACCACGCGCATCCAATCTACCGATTGGATGAGGGAGAGCGCTCAATACCTGTTCGCGATCGGCAGTTCCTCCGCCGGGAACAGCGTGATGACGCGGCAGCCCTTGTCGGTGACCACCACCTCCTCCTCGATGCGGGCGGCGGAGAAGCCGTCCTTGGCCGGGCAGTAGGTCTCCAGCGCGAACACCATGCCCTCCTTGATCTCGGTGGGGTGATCCAGCGACACGACGCGGGAGATGATCGGGCGCTCGTGGATGGCGCAGCCGATGCCGTGGCCGAACTGCAGGCCGAAGGCGCTGGTCTCGTCGGGGAAGCCGAACTCCTCGGCCTTCGGCCACACGCTGCACACCTTGTCGGTGCGACACGCCCGGCTTGATCAGCGCGATCGCCTTGTCGAGCCACTCGCGCGCCTTCTTATAGGCGTCGTGCTGCACGGGCGTGGCGCGGCCGACGTTGAAGGTGCGGTAGTAGCAGGTGCGGTAGCCCATGAACGACTGCAGGATGTCGAAGAACGCCTGGTCGCCGGGACGCAGCATGCGGTCGGTGAAGTTGTGCGGGTGCGGATTGCAGCGCTCGCCCGAGATGGCGTTGACCGCCTCGACGTCGTCTGAGCCGTGGCGGTAGAGGAACTCGTTCACCATCGCCACGATGTCGTTCTCGCGCACGCCGGGCTTGAGCTGCTCGTGCACCAGGTGATAGGCGCCGTCCACCATGGCCGCGGCGCGGTTGAGCAGCGCGATCTCGTCGATGTTCTTGATCTCGCGCGCCTCCAGCATGGTCTGCTGGCCGTCGGCGATCTTGAGGCCCGCCTTCTCCAGCTCGAACAGCATCGGCGGCTCGATGATGTCGACGCCGACCGGCATCTTGCCCACGCCCGCGTCCTTGACCAGCGCCGCGATCTCCTTGGCGTGCCGCTCCATGAGCCCGAACGACGGGCTGACCGTGCCGCGCAGGCCGAGCAGGCCCGCCTTGCAGTTCTCCGGCTTGAGCCAGGGCGCATACAGCTTGTGGTGCACGGCAGCCGAGCCGAAGTCCCACAGGATCGGGTCGGCGCTGCCGCGCGTCAGCAGCGCCCAGCGGCAGATCTTGTCGCGCTCCCACTCGCCGATCTTGGTGGAGGTGAGGTAGCGGATGTTGTTGACGTCCATCACCAGCAGCGCGCCGAGGTCGGACTTCTCCAGCGCCTGGCGCGCACGTGCGAGCCGGTAGCGGTGCAGGCGGCGGTAGTCCACCCGCTCCTCGAAGTCGACCGCCATGGCGCCGAACGCCGGCAGGGCGCGCCCCCAGTTGTAGCGCGGGTCGATGTCCTCGGCGCGGATGGCGGTCGGTTCTCCGGCGGGCTTCTTCATGTGGTCCTCCCAGGTCGCGGGCGAGCTTTGCGGCAGTGTCGTGCGCCGCCGCTCATCTTGCAAGGACAAGGGACTCCAACTCCGTGCTGAGCTTGCCTGCCCTCGGACTTGTTCCGAGGGTCGAAGCACGGAGTTGGAGTGCTCGGCCCGTCCTTCGACAGGCTCAGGACTGTGGGGTGGTGGCCGCCGCGATCTGAGCCGCCCCTTGATCTGCTGGCGCGGGTGCCTGAATGTGATCCCAACGTTCAACAAACCCGAATTCGGAGGAATGCCATGGCGGCCAGGCGTGTTGCGGTGATCACAGGCGGATCGAGCGGGATCGGCGAGGCGACCGCCCGCCGGCTCGCCGCCGATGGCTGCGCGGTGGCGATCCTCGACGTCAACAAGGCGGGAGGCGAGGCCGTCGCCAAGTCGCTCTCGGGGCGCTTCTACGCCTGCGACGTGGCGGACGCGAAGGCCGTCGATGCCACCGCCGCGAAGGATCGAGGAGGACCTGGGTCCCGCCGACATCCTCGTCACCTCGGCGGCCCTCATCCCCAACAGCGAGTCCATCATGGAGATGGACATGGCCGCGCACGACCGCATGTGGGCCATCAACTACAACGGCACCATCCACGCCTGTCGCGCCTTCGGCCGGCAGATGATCGCGAGCAAGCGCGGCGCCATCGTAACGATGGGCTCCATCAACAGCCGCCTGCCGCTGCCGCTCCCGGCCTACAACCCCGGCAAGGCGGCGATAGAGCGCCTCACCCAGCTGCTCGCCGTCGAGCTCGGCCGCCACGGCATCCGCGTCAACAGCGTCGCCCCTACCTACGTGATGACGCCGCCGCTGCGCGCCAAGGTGGAGGCCGGCCAGCGCGATCTCGGCAAGATCATGGGCGTGCATGCCCTGGACCGCCTGCCCGAGCCCGCCGACATCGCCGCCGCAATCGCCTTCCTGTGCTCCGACGAGGCCAAGGCCATCACCGGCGTACTTCTCCCCGTCGACGCCGGCTGGCTCGCCGCCGTCAGCTACCGCACCTACGCCGGCGGCGTGCCGTGGAAGGAGTAACCGTCATGGCCGCGAATAAAATGAAGCGCGAAGCGGACGAAAGCGACGCAACATATGGTTTCCTCTCCCCTTGATGGGGAGGGGAGTCCACGCGGCGCTCGCTTGATACATCAAGCCTCTGCGGATTTCTTCACACACTCGTTCGACGTTAGCGAGGACCCCGATGCCCAACGACGCCATCACCTACCGGTCGCAGGACCACATCGCCGTCATCACCATCAACAAGCCCGAGCGCATGAACCGCATCGATGCCGATGTGGTGGAGGGCCTGCACGCGGCGTGGCATCGCTTCATGGCGAGCGAGGAGGACCGCGTGGCCGTGCTGACCGGCACGGGCGACAAGGCCTTCTCGGCCGGCGCCGACCTCAGGGCGCCGCCCAACAATCTCTATCGCGCGATCCCAGGGCGTCGGCGTGCCCGTCGACAAGCCGGTGGTCGGGGCGGTGGCCGGATGGGTGGTGGGCGGCGCCATGGTGCTCACCACCATGTGCGATATCCTGGTCGCCGCCGACAACACCCGCTTCTCCTATCCCGAGGTGAAGGTGGGATTCACCGGCGGCCTCATCACCAACCTCGCCTCGCGCATTCCGCACAAGATCGCCATGGAGTTGCTGCTCGTCGGCGAGCCGATCGATGCCAGGCGCGCCTACGAGGTGGGCTACGTCAACAAGATCGTACCCGTCGCCGAGCTGATGCCGGCGGCGCTGGACTACGCGCGCC
The DNA here is from genome assembly GCA_963774165.1 of uncultured Alphaproteobacteria bacterium. Lineage (GTDB taxonomy): Bacteria > Pseudomonadota > Alphaproteobacteria > Rhizobiales > Hyphomicrobiaceae > AWTP1-13. The sequence continues at coordinate 330,404 of CAVZEC010000014.1, forward strand.
GCATCGCCGCCAGCGCGCCGATGCCCTCCCGGGCGCTCAAGCGCTTCGTCGCCGAGGCCCTGCCCAAGGGCCCGACCGAGATCGCCGGCATCGCCCGTGCCCAGACCGACACCATCTTCGCCAGCCAGGACTGGGAGGAAGGCCGCAAGGCCTTCGCCGAGAAGCGCGCGCCCGACTACAAAGGACGGTGATCGCGCCATGGCGTCCCCGATCGCAGCAGGCTATGCCGAGAAGGTGAGCGAGTACGTCGCGGGGCGCCCCGAGTACCCCGCGGCTCTGCTCGCCGACCTGCCGCCGGCCGAGACGATCATCGATCTCGGCGCCGGGACCGGCAAGTTCACCCGGCTCCTGGCGCTGACGGGCAAGCGCGTCCTGGCCGTTGAGCCAGTGGAGAAGATGGCGGCTCGCATCTCCGCCGACGCCCATGCAAACGTCGAGGTGGCGATCGGCAGCGCGGAGGCCATTCCCGCCGCCGACGGCATGGCCGGCCTCGTGTGCTGCGCGACGGCGTTTCACTGGTTCGACTACGCGAAGGCGACGCGCGAGATCGTGCGCGTCCTGAAGCCCGGTGGTGCCCTGGCCCTGGTCTGGAACGTGCGCGATGACCGCGTGCCCTGGGTCGCCGCGTTCTCCGGGGTGATGGACAGCTACGCCGGCGACACGCCGCGACAATCGACGGGCAAGTGGCGCGTCATCTTCGACGATCCCCGCTTCGTGCATCGGGCGAGCAAGTCCTACGCGTTCACCCAGCCGATGCCGGTGAGCGGCATCGTCGATCGCGCGCTGTCCACCAGCTTCATCGCCGTGCTGCCGCGCGAGGAGCAGGACGTGGTCCGGAGCAAAATCACGCGCATCGTCGAGGGCGAGCCCGAGCTTCGCGGCAGGGACGTCGTCGCGTTCCCCTATGTGACCGAGCTCTACGTGTTCGAAAAAACAGCCTGAACCCGTCTTCGCTGCGCTTCCTGGACTTCCGGCCGCGGACTACAATCGGGCGACAACAAGAGCTGCAAAGCAGCCTTGCATGGGAGGACGCCATGGACGAGGTGCAGGATGGGCTGACCATCGGGGCCATCTTCGCTGCCGCAGTGGCGTCTCATGGCGGCCGTCCGTTCCTGGCCGTGCCGCCCAACGCGAGCCGCAGCTATCTGCCGGACGGCATCGAGATCACCTACAGCGAGGCCGCCGAGCGCATCGCGGAGCTGGCCGCCATCTACCGCGCCGCCGGCTACGGCCTGGGTCACCGCGTGGCGACGCTGCTGGAGAACCGCCCCGAATACGTCCTGCACAAGCTCGCGCTCAACGCCGTCGGCGTGTGCTGCGTGCCGATCAACCCCGACTACCGGGCGGGCGAGACGGCCTACCTGCTAGAGCACAGCCGGCCCGATCTCGTGCTGACGCTGGCCTCGCGCGCGAACCAGCTCGGCGAGGCCCTCGCGCAGAGCAGCCACAAGCCGCCGGCCGCAGTCTCGGACGACTTCGCCGCGGATACGCTCGTCAAGCCGCCGCGACCGGCGCAGAGCGGATCACCGACCCCCGAGACCCCCTCGTGCATCCTCTATACCTCGGGCACGACAGGGCGGCCGAAGGGCTGCATCCTCTCGCATGGCTACGAGGTGTCATGCGGGTCCCGCTACGCGGCGCTCGGCGGCGTGGCGACCCTGCGCGTGGCGGAGGAGCGCATCTACAATCCGCTACCGCTCTATCACGCCAACGCCGCCGTGGTGTCCTTGATGGGCGCGATCTGGACGCGCAACTGCCAGATCCAGCCCGAGCGATTTCATCCGCAGCACTGGTGGCGCGAGATTGCCGCCAGCCGCGCGACCGTCGTCCACTATCTGGGGATCATCGCACCGCTGCTGCTGGCCCAGCCGCCCGGCGAGGACGACCGCCGCCACGGCGTGCGCATGGGGCTGGGTGCCGGGGTGGAGCCGCAGCTGCATGCGATCTTCGAGAGGCGCTTCGGTTTCCCGCTGGTCGAGCTGTGGGGCATGACGGAGATGGTGCGCGTGCTGGGGGATACCATCGAGCCGCGCCAGGTCGGCACGCGGGCATTCGGGCGCGCCTTTCCCGGCGTCGAGGTGCGTGTCGTCGACGATCAGGACCGCGACGTGCCGGACGGCCAGCCAGGCGAGATGCTGATACGCCACTCGGCGGCAACGCCGCGGCGCGGCTTCTTCTCGGGCTATCTCGCCGACGAGCCGGCAACCGAGGCCGCCTGGCGCGGCGGCTGGTTCCACACCGGCGACACGGTGCATCGCGCGCCCGGCGGCATGCTGCATTTCGTCGACCGCAAGAAGAACATCATCCGCCGGTCCGGAGAGAACATCGCCGCCGCCGAGATCGAGGCGATGCTGCTCACCCACCCCGACGTGCAGCAGGCCGCGGTGATGGCGGTCAAGGACGAGCTGCGCGAGGAGGAGGTTCTGGCCTGCGTCGTGCTGAAGCGCCGCCTGCCCGCCGGCGAAGCGTCCGACGCCCTGTTCCGGCACTGCTACGAGCGCCTCGCCTACTACAAGGCACCCGGCTGGATCCACATCGTGGACAGCCTTCCCACCACCGGCACCCAGAAAATCCAGAAGCACACCATCTATCCCGGCGGCACCGACCCCCGTACCGCTCCCGGCATCATCGACCTGCGCGCGCGCAAGCGGCGGCCGCACGGGTGACGATTGTCATCCCGGGCCTTCGTGCCCGGGATCCATCGCGTCAAATTGAACGAGAAAGAGTCAGCAAACCTACGCCCTTCGCACAAGGACGAGCTGGCCCGCCACCGGTCGATTGGCTTCGAGGCGCACCATGGTCGACAGGGTGGCGACGTGCGTGAAGTGCTTTCGGTACTCCCGCTCGACATAGCGCGCATCATGCGAAAAGCGCCCCGAGGGGAGCAGCGTATAGTCGTCGCCTTGCCCCGTCTCGAAGCTGAAGGCGAAGACGCCGCCATGCTGCAGGCGGGATGCTACCGCTTCGAACAGGCAGGCCAGGTCGCCGAAGTAGACAACCACGTCGAACGAGGCGACTAGATCGAATTGCTCGTCGCATTTGGCGAGATACGCGACGGCTTCGCTCTCGATCAGCCGGTTGTAGACCTTGCGCTCCCGCGCCTTCTCCAGCATGCGCGGAGATATGTCGACCCCGACCAGATGCCCGCCAAACGTCGACAGATGGGGTGCCGCCAGCCCGGTGCCGCAGCCGAGGTCCAGGATGCGCTCGAAGGCCGTGCCGGTCTCCACGAGGAGCGGGAACGCCTTTTCCGGGATGCGATAGTTCAGCACGTCGACCAGGTGGTGCTCGAAGATCGGAGCGAAGTTGTCGAAGCAGGTGGTGAGATAGTGGCTGGGCGCACGCGCATGATTTTTGCCCTGAAGCGCGTCCAGGTGGTAGCCGATGATGGGGTCGTCCGGCGCGCGTGCGCGGATGCTTTCGCCCATGCGGACTGCGGCCTCTCCCGGTCCATAGACGCACAGCGTCTGGAAGGCCTTTCTGCAGACCGCATCGAGGTTCTCGGCGTGACGGCCCGCCAGGGAAGCGTAGGCTTCCACGCCCTTCTCGACCGAGCCCGCGATCGTAATTTCGATGAGGCGGGCTTCTGCGTATCTGCGCGCGATTTGCGGGATGTCGGGCAATTCTCGCGCGGCCGTTTCCAGCGCCGCAGCCGCATTGGCGTAGTCGCCGAGCTGGTAGCGCGCCTGTCCAAGGCAGGCGTGCACCGCGGGGGCGGTTGAGCCGTGCTCGACGGCTGCCGTCAGCAGGCGTGCGGCCTGGTCGTAAGAGCGCTGCTCGGCATAGAGCAATCCCAACCCAGCGGCCGCTTCCGCCGACCGGGGATTGAGCTCGAGCGCCATGCGAAACGCGTGCTCTGCCTTGTCCGTCTCATTCTGCTCCTGGTGGAGGCCAGCGAGATTGATCCAGACATGCAGCTGCCTGGCATCGAGCTGCAGGGATGCCGTCAGGCAGCGCAGCGCCTCGGCGCGTCGGCCCAAGGCACAAAGCACGCTTCCGAGATCGGTCAGGATCTGGGGTTGATCGGGCGCCCAGTCCACGGCCATCTGCAGGACGTGCGCCGCGTCGTCCAGGCGGCCGTCCTGCCACAAGGCCAGCCCGAGATACCGCAACGCCTTGAGCAGCGGAGCGCCCTCGTCGAGCAATATGCCGAATCTGGGATACTGCGGACGCCAGGAGGCGAGTGCTTGCGATACCTCCGACCGCTTCGAGGTCAGCCGTATGTGCATCGACATGCAAATCACTCGCCTTCTCGAGCCCCCGCCGACTTTGGCATCGCAGCCTGACCTCAGGCTGATCGGGAAGCGCACGGGTCGCCCAATGCGCTGTGGATGCCGGCTCAGCGCCTCGCTTCGCGGGTATGGGACAACGCGACACGCCACCGGCTTGACAGGGCGGCACCCGAGCTGCTGCGCTTGCGGCTCCTGCCAGCGTCCCGATCCCGAGCCCCCGCCCCATGACCAAGCCGCTTCTCTTCACGCCCCTCGCCATCGCCGGCGTCACGTTCAAGAACCGCGTCGTCATTCCGCCCATGGCCACCTATGCGGCGATCGACGGCATCGCCCAGGACTGGCACCTTGCACACCTCGGCCGTCTGGCGCTCGGCGGCGCCGGCTGCGTGTTCGTCGAGGCCACGGCGGTGACGGACCAGGGCCGCATCACCAACGGCGACATCGGGCTGTGGTCGTCCGCGCACATCCCGCCCTTGAAGCGTATCGCCGCCTTCATGAGGTCGCAGAACGTGGTGCCCGGCATCCAGATCGCCCATTCCGGCCGCAAGGGCGCCACGCAGCGGCCCTGGCACGGCAACGGGGCGCTCACGGCTGCGGATCTCGCGCGCGGCGACAAGACGTGGGAGACCGTCGCGCCAACGCGCCGAGCCGATGGCGGAGGGCTTCATCGTGCCGCGCCAGCTCTCCGTCGGCGATCTCGCGGTGTTGCGGGGCCAGTGGGCCGACGCCGCCAAGCGCGCGCTGGAGGCCGGTTTCGAGGCCCTCGAGATCCACAACGCCCACGGCTATCTCATCCACGAGTTCCTCTCGCCCATCTCCAACAAGCGCAACGATGCCTACGGCGGCGACTTCGCCGGCCGCACCCGCTTTCCGCTGGAGGTGGCCGAGGCGGTGCGCGCGGCGTGGCCGAAGGACAAGCCGTTGTTCCTGCGCGTCTCCGCCGTCGACGGCCTCGATGGCGGCTGGAGCCTCGACGACACCGTCGCCTACGCGCGGGAGCTCAAGGCCCGCGGCATCGACGTGATCGACTGCTCCTCCGGCGGCCTGTTCGGCTCGGCGACGGCCGCGCGCGTCAAGCGCACATGGGGCTTCCAGGTGCCCTACGCCGAGCGCGTGCGCCGCGAGGCCGGCGTCATGTCGATGGCGGTCGGGCTCATCATCGATCCGGCCTTCGCCGAGTCCATCCTGCAGAAGGGCCAGGCCGACCTGATCGCCATCGGCCGCGAGGCACTCGCCAACGCCAACTGGCCGCAGATGGCGGAGATCGCGCTCGGCGCCAAGCCGGTCGAGGCGATGGACAATTGGCCGCTGGCGTACGGCTGGTGGCTGAAGCAGCGCGAGTGGGCGATCGAGCGCATCCGCGCGGAGGAGACCGCGGCGCAGCGAGGCTAGGGATCGCCGAGGTGCCGAGTTAGGTGCATTGACTTCGCCTCCCCCTGCGACGAAGGCCGCCTTCGCGTGAAGAGGGGGGAGGGCGATGCGTCCGCGGCTTGGTTCGGTCCATCGCCGACCTGTCCACGCGCACATGGGCGTGAGTCGCTGGCGGCATCGCGTGGGGGGAGGGTCACGCCCCGACAGACACCGTCGTGCCCACAGGCGTGACGCGGCACTGGCTCACCGGTCACTACCGCTCGCAATCGATGCTGGCGTACCTGGTGCTGCCCATGAGCATCGGATCGCTGATAGGCGCATCGGTCGGCGGCTATCTGGCGGCGTGGGCACCGACCGATGCACTGCGCCTTGCCCTGTCCGCGATCCTCGCTATCTCGGCCGTCAAGCTGTGGTCGAAGGGGGTCGACAAAGCCGTCCTGAGCCCGCGAGCCCGGCCGCAACCGTCATCGTTTGATCGAGATCAAGGAAGGATTGGCCCGGGACCGTCAGGCTGCGAATTGCCGCAGAGGGAGGCCCGCCGCATGGGCAGCATCGCGACCCGCAACGTCAGGGACAGCGCGCCGTCGACCATTTCCGGGGTGACGGTGGAGCAGGTTCCCTTCGACGCGCCCTGGAGCTGGCTGTCGGCCGGCTGGCGCGACATGTGGGCCGTGCCCCATGTCAGCCTGACCTATGGCGTGATGTTCGCGGCGCTTTCGATCGGCTTGACGCTGGGGCTGCTGCTGACCGGGTTGCCGTCGCTGGTGCTGGCGCTGGCCGGCGGCTTCCTGCTGATCGGTCCCATCGCCGCCGTCGGTCTCTACGAGGCGAGCCACCGGCTCGAGGCCGGCCGGGGTGTCGAGTTCGGCGAGGTCGTGCGCGCCGGTCTGCGATGCGCCGGGCCAGCTCGGGTTCTTCGGCGCCATCCTGGCCTTCCTGTTCTGCGTATGGCTGCAGCTGGCCTTCCTGCTGTTCATGCTGTTCCTGGGCAGCCGCGGACTGCCGCCGCCGAGCGAGTTCGTGCCGACCCTGCTTTTCACCGCGCATGGCCTGGGCCTGCTGGTGGCCGGCACGGCCGTGGGCAGCCTGCTTGCCGCCACGGCCTTCGCTATCTCCGTCATCTCGGTGCCGTTGCTGCTCACGCGGCGCGCCGACGCGGTGACGGCGATTGCCGCCAGCCTCGCCGCCGTGCTGCTCAACCCCAAGCCGATGGCGCTCTGGGCGGCACTGATCGCGGGATTCATGATCCTCGGCATCGCCACGCTCTACATCGGCCTGATCGTCGCCTTCCCGCTGATCGGCCACGCCACCTGGCATGCCTACCGCGACCTCGTGCGCGTGCCGGACCTTCTTTGATCGACCCCACGGAGGGCGCCGCGCCGCCGCCAGCCCTACTTCTTGTGCTTCTCGAGCACCTCCTTGGCGACCATCGCGCTGCTCATGGCCACCGGCCAGCCGCCGTAGAAGGCGAGGTGGGTGATCAACTCGCCGATCTCCTCGGGCGTGACACCGTTGTTGAGCGCACGCTCGAGGTGGCCCTTGAGCTGCTCGGAGCGGTTGAGCGCAACCAGGGCCGCGCAGGTGATCAGGCTGCGGTCGCGCTTCGACAGCTCCGGCCGCTCCCAGACATCGCCGTAGACGACCTTCTCGGTGAGGTCGATGAGCTTGGGGACGGTGGCGCGAACCTTGTCGCGGGCGGCAGGCGTCGGAGTAGGCTTCACGGTCATGGACACAGTTTCCTCGATCTGGGCCGGAGGCGGGAGCCGCGTCACCGCGGCCGGAACAAGAGCGTATTCGATGCAGCCGCTGATGGCCATTGCCGGCCTGCCGGGCCGCAACACCGCTCTTGTTGGCGTCGAGGATACTAGGCGCCGGATCGACTTGTCGCATCGTGGGGCGCGCCCCCGCGCTATATCCCTCACCGCACGCATGGGATTGCCGGCCCGCCGCATGGGGAGGCGCTCGCCCCGCGGCTTTTCTGCACGTAGGCGCCCTTGAACCAATCCGACACCCAAACGTCGAACGAGGCCGGAGCACGTTTGCCGCTGCCGTTCCGCGAGTTCCTCGCGCTGATGGCGCTGCTGATGTCGATGACCGCGATGTCGATCGACATCATGCTGCCGGCGCTGCCCGATATCGGCGCGACGCTCGGACTGCAGGATGCGAGCAACCTGCCGCTCGTGGTGACCGTGTTCATGCTTGGAATGGCGATCGGGCAACTCGTCTGGGGTCCGCTCGCCGATCTCTTGGGGCGGCGCCGGTCGCTCTTGATCGGCATCACGCTTTTCGTGCTCGCGACGATCGTGGCGGTGACGACGCAAAGCTTCTCGCAGCTGCTCGCCGCCCGCTTCCTGCAGGGGATCGGCGGGTCGGTCGGGCGGATCATCGTCACCACGATCATACGCGACCTGTTCGTTGGCCGGCAGATGGCCCGCGTGATGTCGATGGTGATGATGGTGTTCATCCTGGTGCCGATCCTGGCGCCGTCGGTCGGCCAGACCATCATTCTCGTCGGCACCTGGCGCTGGCTCTTCGTGGTGCTTCTCTCCGCCGGCCTGACGTCGCTGACCTGGGCGTGGTTCCGCTTGCCCGAGACGCAGCCGCCACTGGCGGCGGGCGACCGCCGCCCGACCCTCGGCGAGGCCTTGGTGCTCGTGCTCTCGAACCGCGTGACATTCGGCTACGGCATCGCGTCCGGCTTCATCCTTGGCCTGCTTGTCGCCTACATCGCGAGCGCACAGCAGGTCTTCGGCACCGGCTATGGGCTCGGCAAGCTGTTTCCGTTCGCCTTCGGCAGCGTCGGCTGCGCCATCGCGCTCGCCTCTTTCACCAACTCCCGGCTGGTCCGGCGTCACGGCATGCGGAGGCTGTCCCACACCGCGCTCGTCGCGCATCTCGGAGTCAGCGCGGCACTGGCCCTGCTCGGCACCGTCATCTCGCTGCCGCTGTGGTTGGGGCTCGGCGGCATGGCCGCCTGCTTCTTCCTGTACGGCCTGATCATGTCGAACTTCAACGCGATCGCCATGCAGCCGATGGGGCAGACTGCCGGCATGGCGGCATCGTTCACCGGCAGCTACTCGACGGCGGCGGGCGCGTTGCTCGGGACGCTGATCGCCGGCCGGTTCGACGGCACGATCCTTCCCCTCTACATCGGATTTGCGGTGCTTGGGTTCTGTGCTTTGCTGTCGGTCTTCGTCGTGGAGGGTCGCGCCGGCATGTTCCGGGGCGAGTGAGGCGATCGGCGACGCGGCTGGCCGGATGGGGCAGGACATCGTCGATCCGCCGCCGGCTAGAAATGGAGAAGCGCCGTGGGGGTCTCCGCGAGGGTCATGCGCGCGCTCGTCGCCTTCGCAACGATCGCGGTGCTCGTGGCCGCACCGAACGTGGCCGCCGAACCCGTGGGCAAGCCGGTGGACATTGCGGCGTTGACTGGCGGAACCGTTGCGGCAATCACGGTCGCCATCGAGGATCCCATCTACAAGAGATCCAAGCGCTATCCCGGCCACCGTCTCGCCGACCTGGTGCGCAAGGCATGGCCGGAGGCCGATCGCTGGGGGGCCGAGGGTGCCGTGCTCGTATTCCGCTGCATCGACGGCTACTCGGCGTCACTGTGACCCGCAACTTATGTCCTGTTTATATGGGTTTTCCCCAATTTCTTCTTAGTTGATCAATGGTTTACAGCGAAGTTCTCTGTTGCATGATGCTGCAGCCAGACCTATTAGATCGCAGTCGTCGTAGGGCCAAATTAGGGCCAAATTTGCGGGGCTGCGTACTGCCATGACCGAAGCCCTCACCGACACCTACATCAAGAAGGCCACGGAGAAGGTGGACAACAAGGTCGTGCGCAAATGCCGACCCGGCACAACCACCTGGGATGCCCATGCCCGTGGCCTCGGGCTGCGGGTCACGCCCAAGGGCAAGTACGTTTGGATACTCAAGCTGATCTTCCCTGGGCATCGCACGCAAACCCGCCGCACGCTTGGTGAGTACCCCGGCTTGTCGATAGCCGATGCTCGGATCAAAGCCAGAGAGTGGCGTGATCAGGTGCGCGAACACAAGCGCGACCCCAAGGAGGTTGCTGCCGAACGGGAGGCCGCTGCCGAACGTGAGCGCGACAAAGCCAAGGTGGAGTCCGCAGTCTCAGCCGGCAACACGTTCGGCAAGGTGGCAGTGGCGTACATCACGCAAAACGAAAACCAGCGACAGGCGAAGAACTCGGCACGCGAAATCAGGCGAGTGCTCATCAAAGCCTGGGACGACGTACCGATTGCCGACATATCGGCTGACATGGTGCGCGAGCTAATCCACACGACTGCGAGGCGAGCACCATTCGAGGCTTGGCACGCATGGTCGCACGCGGCCACGATGTTCAAATGGGCGTTTGAGGAAAAATTGATCCAAGCATCGCCTTGCGCATCAATCGACAAGAAGTTGCTGTTCAAGCCGTACATGCACAAGCTCGGGCCGCGCAAGCGAATGCTCAGCAACGAAGAGCTTGCAGCGCTATGGCCCGCAACGATTGCAGCCGGTTATCCAGGTGGTTCCTTGACGCAATGGCTGTTGCTCACCGGCAGTCGGGTCAGCGGCGGCACTGGTGCGCGATGGCGCGAGTTCCCGCGTGAACTGAGGCAGCACCTACGCCAAGGCAAACGTGATTGGGCTTCGCTACCCGAAGAAGCCCGACGGTGGACGGTGCCGGAGGAACGTCACAAGTCAGAACAGACCCACATAGTGCCCCTCACCGATACCATGCTTGACGTGCTGGCCACGCTACCGTTGCGCGATGAAGATTCGTTGGTGTTCTCGAATACGGGTGAGGCTGAGCTAACCGGGTCGCTCAGCACGATCAAGAAGGGGCTGGATGCGTACATGCTCGACACGTTGCGCGAGCGAGCGAGGCAGTACGGTGACAAGCCTGAGAAAGTGAAGTTGCCACGCTGGACGATGCACGACTTTCGCCGCGTCGTGACCACTCACCTTGCCGAGCTGGATATTGCGGAAGAGGTTGCAGAGCGCGTCGTTCATTCGTGAGTCAGAAATTCAAGACAGGCTTCGTTCACTCCGACGGCAGGCAACCCTATTGGAAAGGGGCCGGCCTAGGTTGACCGGGCCTCCATTGGTAGGCTCGGCAGTGGTGAGGCTCCGGGCCCGCCTACCGATAAACCGGGTTGAGAGGGCGCTTCTCCCCGCCTGTTCGTCGAGGTAACACGCCAGCTGGTCATAGCCCGCCGCGATGTCGAGCATTTGCCGCTTGGTGTCAGGATCAGACACTTGCGCTGCTTGCTTGCGGGCCGATTGCGCACGATCCCGCCACAGTCGCCCCGCGTGACCCATGCGCCCTCCCTCGAATGCGGTGTGGGGCCTATAGAAGAGACGCGACCGGATAAGGCACTAATTAGGGTTGAGGAAATCGCCTCGGGGCGGCATAGAGAAGCGGTTGTGGTCTTCGGGGGCCACAGCGATATGAGGGCGCGCAACCTGTTAGACGGTTCCGGCGTTGGCTTCTCCGCCGCGACCATGGCGGCTATGAAGCAGGCCCTAAACAGCGCTTGGGCAACGATGGTTGATCAGTACGCCGTTGATGCGCACGCAGCCGAGAAGGCTCGACTTGAAGCTGGCGGAGTGCGTGTTGGCCGTTACGCGCGATGGCATGAGCACGATCCACGGTCAAATCGAACTGCTAGCCCTCGCGATGTTCAGAATTTCAAAGTGAGGCGCCCAAGATTGCGCGGTTCAGTGGGGAAAGCCAGGAATGTAGATGGTTTCCGATGCCCACAACAAAGCGACGGTGGCTGGGACCACGATGATGAACGTGACTGCGAGTGTGGCCGTGCTGTCCTCTTTGCGGGCCGGCGGCGGTTGGTCAGTCATCGTGGGGCCTATGCGATTGGGCAAAGAAAAAGGCGCCGGGCAGGAAGAAACCTCGGCGCCTGGAGACCGGGAACGACACAATAGGCCACTTAACCTGGGAGGATCGCGCGACCCGCCTTTGAGGGAAGCCCCGGGTCACCCTGTCGCAAGTAAATTTCCATTTATGCCGGCCCAGCTCGCCATGGGCGCTGCCGAGCCCAGTCGCCGCACCAGGCCTACCCCGACCGATGCCCGTTTGCCGCTCGCCAGAGGCACCTATGTGGCCCTGCGAACGATGTTTAGCAGTTTTGGGGTAGCCTGCGACCCTGCCGACGCTGGCGAGCCTCATAGGGTTAGGGAGCGAAGGGGGCCGAAACCCCCGGCGCTTATGGGCGGGCACCGGGGGACTTCGTGGGGGAACCCTGACGGCCATGCAGGATTGGCCATCTTCCCAGCCTCAGTAACTCATGGCATGCAGAAGAATGTCAAACTGACCCCGCACCGACTATTTGCGCGAAGCGAGCATTCCATTTTTTCCAGCGCATCGCGCATTTGCGGAATATAGCGGTGCAGATTGTAAACCCGCTTGACCCCTTTAAGGTCGTGACCGACGGCGTAGTGGAAGCGAGCGGTCCTCGCGGTTGGCTCCAATGCGCAGCGCGCCGGAGGCGTGCCAGCCGGCTTGATCGAGCACCATCGCGACGTGCTCGTCATCGCCGATGGTCGCAGCGAAGCGGTCGAGGAACACCTGCATCGCCTCGGTATTCACGTACGGCATGACGAGCGCAAAGGCGTTGTCGGTTCCCGGCTCGACGGCTGCGAAGATGTAGGCGAACGTGAAGCGCTTGTCGCAGAGCCCCGGCGGACGCTCGCCCCGCCTCCACCAGATGTGGCACGTGCGCCCCTTCTGCCCGATGCGGGCCTCGTCCTGGAAGAAGAGGCGGATGCGC
>CAVZEC010000015.1:0-163301 GCA_963774165.1 uncultured Alphaproteobacteria bacterium
CAGGTGCTGTCAGTCGCAAGGCAAAAGAAAATGGCCCCAGATTGCTCCAGGGCCGCTTGATGGTCTCGCCTTGCGGACCTTGCGAGCCCGTGTAGTCTTTGCTGTAGCCTCGGCCATTTTCATTCTCCTTTCGTGGTCAGGGTTAGGCCCCGGCTGTGGTCGTGCGCGGCTGGGGCCGCTTCATTTCCCACGCACTGCTACTAGTCCTTGGCCTTGTACCCTGTGGCCAGCAGCCGTTGTGTCAGGCGATACGTGAAGGCGTCGCCGGTAGCCTTGGCGAGTGCGCTGATCGTGACCAGATCCGCGACCCCCATCTCAATGCCGAGCAACGCGCTCAGATCGCCATCGCGGCATTGATTGATCGCTGCTTTCAGCTTCGCCATGCGCTCATCGCTCTCGGTTGGCATGGTGTGTCCCATCGAAGTTGACCGGCTCAATTGGGTTTCTCTCGCCGCTCCATCGTCTGAAGCAGGTCTTTGAGCAGCGAACGCCCGTCCGATTGCAAGCGCACTACGATTGCGGAGAGGACCATTCCAGAAAGCTCGCTGGCGAGGTCGAGAACGTCTTCGTTACTCAGGTCAGTCTCTTCGTTGATGGCCGTGATGAATGAGTGGAAAGTCTCGCACGCGAAGCAGAGTTCGTCATCGCTGACCACCTCGACGGGCTGCTTGCAACAGTCGCATGTGATCTGTTCGGTCATGCCAGCCCCTTCCTCGGTGGCCGAGAAAACGTGGGCGGCCACCTCCGTTCGATGATCGCAATGGCCTGGTCGATCTGGTGGCGCGCGGCCTTCAAGGATGCGAGCTTCAGACGCGGGTTGATAAGCACGCCATCGGCGTCAATGCCGTTTGGTTTCCGAACAGAGATCAAGCCGTCAATCGCTCGCCCGACGAGCACAAGGATCTCCTGGGTCGCCTTGAAACCGGAATCTGGGGCCATTGGGGTTCCTCCTTCACGAGGGGACGAGCTTCACGCTTCTACAGCGGCCCGGCGCTCGATCCGCGCCCTAAGCCGCACGCCGCATAGATAGCGGTCCTTGCCACGCTTGCGGATTGCGATGCCGCATTCCTCGCACAGCTTGGTCGTCGGCTCGATTGCTTCTGTGGGGCTGAGCGGCCGCCCACCGATGGCGCGCGCGTGGTCGTGGTATGCGAGATAGAACTCGCCAAACTCGATCTTGGAGCTGGTGTGCCGCTCGAGCGCGGCCGCCGCGAAGCTAGTCAGGCTCACGGCCGGCGCGTCGCTAGAGCTGGACACGAGCCGGGGCACGGGCCGCTCCGATGTCCCAAGGGGAAGGCGGCGGCGATTGTGTGCTGGATCAGGGTTAGTCAATGCTCATTGGCAATTACATCGCAGAGAGGAGATTTGATCGTCCCAGCCCTCTGGCATTGTTGGATGCTCTCCAGGGCCAAACGTTGTCGTGCCGCCACGGTACTCTTCGTCCGCGAACGCCACGACCAGGCACTGCGAATCGACTTTGATAGAGGAGACGCGATCGTTCAGTGCGCCCAGACGCGGCATAGATTGGTTGCGCTCGAGGGCTATGAATTGACCTGAAAAATTCTTGTGTTCAAACACCTCGCAGGGCGCCGCCAAGGCTTGAGCTGCCGCAAAGAAGGTGTACAGCAGGATCGAGAGTGGTCCTCATAGCGCAGTAGCCTTCGACAGAGACCGATCACGGTACATCCTCGGATCATCGCGTAGCGCAACATCTCGGCAGCGGAGCGGGAGAGAAGGGGCAACTATGTTTCCCTTGTCGCATATGCTCAAGTCGTTCGTCCGCATTGGTACGTTGAAGGTGATCGATGCCGATGGCCAGAGCCATGCTTTTGTCGGCGCGCCTGGACCGAAGGGTTACGATGCGCCTTACGGATCGTTCACTCTACCACAAGCTCTTCCTCAACCCTGAGCTGCATGCAGGCGAGGCCTATATGGACGGTCGCATGCGGTTCGAGGACTCCACACTCAGGGACTTTCTTACGCTTTTTTCGATCAATCGCTTGTCCCTCGGCTCTTATCCTTTGCAGAGAGTGCTGCGGACCGTATCCCGCGGATTAAGGCGCTTCCAGCAGGCGAACTCGATCGGCAAGGCACGGAAGAACGTCGTCGCATCACTACGATCTGGGCAACGACTTCTACAAGCTGTTCCTCGACGAGGGAATGAATTACTCATGCGCCTACTTCCTCGATGACGATGAGACCCTCGAGCAGGCGCAACGAAATAAGCTCCGGCTTGATCGCAGCCAAGCTGCATCTCAAACCTGGGTTGCGGATCCTCGATATCGGCAGCGGTTGGGGTGATCTTGCATTCTACCTCGCTGGCCTCGAAGACGTCGACGTTACGGGCGTGACGTTGTCCAAAGAACAATATGCACTCTCCAATGAGAAGGCGCGGCGGCTTGGAATTTCCGACCGTGTGCGCTTCCAGCTGAGGGACTACCGCGACGTCCCCGAACGGTTCGACCGAATCGTTTCAGTCGGCATGTTTGAGCACGTTGGCGTGCATCACTACGGGGAGTTCTTCGCCAAGATCAATGAGCTGATGCATGATGATGGCCTCATGGTGCTGCATTCTATCGGCCACATGAGCCCGCCAGGCACGGCAAGCCCATGGCTGCGAAAGTACATTTTCCCTGGCGCGTATTCGCCGGCGTTGTCGGAGGTCTTCGCCGAGGTCGAGCGGGCAAGCCTATGGGCGACGGACTTGGAATTCCTACGTCTGCACTACGCGAAGACGCTAAATCACTGGTGCCAGCGCTTCGAAGCCAATCGGGCCAAGATAGCTGAGATGTACGACGATCGCTTCTGCCGGATGTGGGAGTTCTATCTCATCAGCGCCGAAATGATGTTCAGGACCGGCAGCCAGCTGGTCTTCCAGATGCAGCTTGCTCGCAAGCGGGATGCGGTTCCGATCACGCGCGACTACATCACGGACCTACAGCGACACTATAGGAAGGTAGAGGACCTTAGTGACGCTAGTTCTCAAGGAATTCCGAGGCCCGAGCCATCACGTCGAGGAGTTGCTCCACTGCTTCGCGTCGCTACTCAGCGCCGCAATTCTTGAGGTTTTGTCGAATCCCTCCAGTCCTCGCGCGCCGCATTCCTCCAGCAGCCTCTCGCCCTGCTCGAACGTCTCCGAGTGCAGGAGGCGACCGATCGCCGCCCTCTCCACCAGATATGCAAGACGACGCTTGCGGTCCTGAAGGTGGATCGAGCGCAAGTAGTGGCCATTAGTTGTTGAGCGTTATGTGAACCTGCACATCTCTCGACACCATGGATCTCAAGGATTGGGCGGCGGTCTTCTCGATTGGCTGGATCCTCTATCAGCTGATCCAGCGACGGCGGATCAACGAAGCCAATGTCGACAAGTACCTCGAGCGCCACTTCAGCGACAAGAGCAAGAGCGTCGACGAGCAGCGTCAAACGTATCTGGCTCACTTCTCGGCCGTCGCAACGACTTGGATGATCTCGCGGCTTGCGCGGCTCTGCCTATCCAGCCTCCTCCGCGTCCTCTGGTTCGTATGGCGCCTCGCGAAGTTCGAGTTCAGGCGCCGCCCTTCCGCATGGCATGCGATGCTCTTATTCGATGGCGGGCGCTCCGGGCCGGCGCATAAGGAATTTTTGGACGTAGCCGACAACCTCCTCGAAGCGGCCAAAAGCTATCGCAAGCAGGCGGCACTCAAACGACGGGAGGCGATCAACGCGCTGATCTTCGCCGGTAGAGTTGCGGCGCTCGACAAGGACAGCGAATCCACGATCGAGGCATTTCGGCGCGTGATTGAGATCAGGGACACCGACTATGACGCACGGAAGTTCATCGGCCAGCAGTATCGGGAAGTAGGAAATCGAGCCGCCGCGCTACGCGAGTTCAAGGAATTGAACGGGCTGACGGCCGCCAAACGGGACAAGGCACTCGCTGCCGAGGCGTTCAGGTTGCAGGCAGAGGTCTTGACCGAAGACGGTGATACCGCCGCCGCATGCGTAGCGCTCGACAAGAGCATGGAGATCGAAACCGCGCGGCGCGATATTAAGGGGATCGCCCTTAGCCACGACCTCCTCGGCGATGCGTATAAGCGCGCGGGCGAGATGCGTGATGCCGCAGCGGCCTATGAGGCAAGCCTTCAGAACTACCAGACCATTGACGATCGTGACAACGTTCAGCGGCTCCACAGCAAGCTCTGGCGGCTGCAACCGGAAGAAACTTTTCTCTCTCGGCTCGTGGCGGGCTTCGCCACCTTTCTCATGGAGAGAGTAGCCAAGAGCCTGCGCGCCCCAGCACCCATGCCATGAACGCGAATGCGATGTTGTTGGCGATGGTAGCGCCGACGCTGATCGCGACTACTCGGCGCAGGCCCAAGTTCGACGTATCGCCGACCTCTGGCGACCTGCTTCGGCGATGACAGCGCAGTGAGCAGAAGCCCGATAGCCACCGCCCACCACCACGGTGCATGAGCGTAGCCGAGGCCGGTTGCGGCTATCATCAATATTGCATCAAGCACGGGCGTGTTCCTTCACGCCACCGCTGACATGATTTGCGAGCTTTTGGCTACTCGTTTTCCCGATTGTTGCACATGTCGCCGACTTGCATGTCGTCTACGAATTAGTGATCGGGCTTGCGTTGTCGCGCGCGGCCTTCAGCGCGGCTAGCTGCGTCTGGATGGTGGAGAAACCCCGCGCACAGCTTGAGCTGGTCTCGTCGTCACCGGTCGTCGACGTGGATCATGTGCGCGTCGGGCTGCGCGCAGAGGCACCCGAGTTGGTGCGATGGTGATTGCGCACGCAGGTGAATGCCTGCCGGTCGGCGGTTGGTCGAAAGGCACCGACCTTGCGACTTCGCTCGTATGGGCTGGTGTCGCCGGTGCCGTCGTGATCGTCTTCGCGTTGTCGTGGCCCGCACTCCTTCGCAGCGTAGATGCTAAGCGCTATAGCGCCGCTCTGATCGCACTGGTGGCCATGCTGCTATCCGGTACCTACTCGGTCACCGCAGCCCTGGGCAGCGCGTCGGGCGGCCGCGCCAATGCCACGGCAACAGAGACGGCAACGACGGACGCCCGGACCAAGGCGCAAGCGGCCTATGATGCCGCCAAGACCGAACTGGACACCCTAGCGGCCGCCAAGCCGGCGAGCGACCTGCAGTCCCTTATCGACGGTGCCAAGGCCGAGCTGGCCAAGCTGCCGGCCGGGCGATCGGTCGGTGGCGTCGGCCCCTTATCAATCTGGGGCATATCTGGGGCCAAAATGTTCTTCTGAATCACTAAGTATTTGATTTTATTGGTCGGAGCGGGGAGATTCGAACTCCCGACCCCTTGCTCCCGAAGCAAGTGCTCGCCGTGAACAGTTAGGCCGCAACCCTAAGCGCGGCGGATGTCTGCCCAATTGGCATCTTGAACATCACGCCCTGATAATATGAGCGGTCCCGCCGTTTCACCTTCATCCCGCCCAGATCGATGATGCGTGCGGAAAAATCCCGACCGAAGCGCGTCTCGGTGCAGGGCTCGATGCCCGCAGCGCGCGCCCAGCAGCAGAAGTCGGTGTATGCCTCACGTGCTGGGATACTGCCGGCCGTATCCGCCCTGAGGCTGGTCTCAAGCCAGCGTTCAAACAGGCCCGCCCGGGACGATAGCGCGCCCGTGTGCTGCAAACCCGGCGCGGATCGCGGCGCTGGCAGTGGAGGGATGTCCCCGGAACCCGCCAGGGGGCACACATGTGCACACGTCTTAGGTGCCCGGTTACCAGCGGGCCTATCCTCCGTGTGTTGGGTTCGAACCCGGCGCTGGACCGCGTTGGTCGTGGGGGAACGAGGCGGATGCCCACGAAGACTCGCCGCGTTGGGCGGCTGATGAGGTGCTTGCCGAGGCAACGTCGATGGTGGTGGGTTACGTGCAGTCGCCACAGACACGAGTGTGAAACCCAGCGCAGAACCCGCCTCGATGAGGACCGCTAACAATATGGCTATGCCGCTGCGGACCGTACCTTCGTCAACACCGATGAGCCGGGCCAGTGCGCTGGCCTGCGGATCTGCGACAGAACCCGCCACGGATACGGTGGCGAGTTGGGTGCGACCCGCCACCAGCTGAGCTTCTAGGCGCTCCGCCGCCTCGGCCGCTGCCAGCTCCTTCCGCAAACCCAGCACCGGCACACACGCCAAGCGGCTCTCCTCCACGGTCAGATCAACGCATTGGCGGCTACGTCTCCAGATGTGCAGAGGAACAGTAGCGGCGACCAGTTCCACCCTGATCACGTCAACCGGGCGGTGCCGGCCAAGTGTGGCGAGTTGACTTTCGGCACGCTCCACTTTGGCTTCCCACCCGTGGCGGGTTGCCGCCTCAGCCACACGCTCAGCAATCACCTCGCCACGACTCGACAGTACAAAGCCAACGGCTGATGCCATCGACCAGCCGACGCAGCCAAGCCACAACGCCAGGCCGGTTATCGCGAGGATGTGGAAGCGCTTGCTCCAGAGGCTCAGCGCCAACAGTGGCGCTGCCATTTTGAAGACGTCGGCAGCGACACTGGCAGCCGCATAGGTGGCCTTGTCTATCGGGTTCTTGCCCAGGGACAGACCGTACTGCAGGTTCGCGCCCACGCTCACCGCGCAGAAGGCGGCCGCGGCCGCATAGCCCGACATCCTGAGAATGCGGTGACGCGGCTCAACATCCGGCGATTGCTGTCTCTTGTCGTCTGCCATGGCGCCCGTGCGGTGGGTTGCTATTCCAAAAGTGTGTTCGGACGCAACTCAACGACAACAACGCTGGCGGATCGCAGCTCCCATGAGGGTGCGGCGTTTGACGATCGCGTGCCCCAGACTCTACTCGCCGTGTTGCTTCTGTCAGCTGTGCGGAAGGGGACAGGTGTGCCCTGTGAGCCTCAACAAAGCGACCTCCACCTAGCTCCACGCCAGGGTCATTCCAGGATGTGCCTTCCCTCCTGCAAGGCCTGGATCATACGGTCGATCATCTCCTTCTTGGGGGTACCGGTCTCGCGCCGCTGCGCGAGGTGCCGGATCAGTTCGGCCTGTCGATCTGCGCCGACCTGGCCATAACTCGTAAACGTCGTCGAAACCTGCTCGTGTCCTAGATTTTGACTCCAGGCCTTGAACTCCTCCGGTGTCCGGCATACGCGCTCGCCGAGCTGGGCCACCGTCTTGCGAAAAGAGTGTGGATTGGCGTAGGGCAGTCCGGCGCTGGTGAACGCGTCCTTGAAGATACCCCTGATCGGCGTAGCATTGGACCAATGCGCGCGCGAGAGGCCGCCCGTCTGGAACAGGTGATACTGGTCCTGCATGATCCGGGTTGCAGGAAACAGGGGATCGGTCGGGCCAAACAGTTGCAGGGTGTCGAGATAATGCACCCAGTCGACAACGATCCGGCGAATATCCTCGCCCACGGGGAAGAACCACGTCGTGAATGTCTTCGAGAACTTGGTGCGCACTTCGCGCGCGTCCTGGACGACCTTGCCGTCCACGACATCGACGTGCTTGCGTTTGAGCGAGGCGATGGCACCATCGCGTGCGCCGGTGAGCAGGGTGAAGGCCACGACGGCTCGATTGCGCAGCTCGATATCGGTGACGGCAGGCATGGTCTGCAGCACATGCCGGATCTGGTCGATGGTCGGCACGGGCCGCTCGGCGATGGCCTTGGCGATCCTGGCTTCCTTGTCGGACAGTCCGAAGAACTCCGCGTCGGCGGAGGTCAGATGCGATCGGTAGCCGGGTTGCGTGCTGAGCCACTGGAAGAACGCACGCAAGGCATTCAGTATGGAGAACACGGTGGCCCGGCTTAGTCGCTGGCCCGTGCGTGGACTGACCTGCTCGGAAAGCCGGCTCTTGAAACCGATCGCCTGCTGGATGTGAAACCTTTTGAAGTCGCGATATTTGGTGTACTCTTCGAACCTGGCGAGCGCGGCTGCAGCACTGTCGATGGAATGCTCACCAAGGCGCCTCGCCTCTTTGAGGTAGACGAAGTAGGCGCGCTTGATTCGCTCATTTTCCGGGTTGTGCATCCGGCACCCGCTCCAAGTCACAGTTTACGGAGGGTTCGAGACCTTCCACTATGCGTTGCTGTGCCTGCGGCAACGCGACCTGAAGATCGCCGACTGCCGTCGCCAGCTTCCGGAATGAGACCCGTCGGTACATGCGGGTGCCGCACTCGGCGCACATAGCCCTCAGATTGCCGGAACTCGCCGTGATCGGCAGGTATTCGGCCGTTCGGGCTGCCGAGGTCCTGGGCGCCCGGCAGCGGAAACAGTAGAGCTCGCCGGCCCGGCAGCGCTGTCGCTTGTGCTCGCGGCGCGCATGGAGAAAGCTCGCGAGCTGCCGCCCAAGGATCAGGATGGGCGTCGACCGTCGATCTGCTGGAGGCCCGTCTTCAGCCAGGCCCGCACCGTGTTCTTGTGTACCCGGAACAACATCGCAACCTCCTCCACCGTGTAGCTCCGGTGGATCTTCACGCGCCGCGGATTGAGCCGCTTCACCGGTAGGCCGGCAATTGACGGACGCAATTGGCATGGATGAACCCAATAGGTCGTGTCCGCTTGCGCATGTCGCCCCCGCTTCATTCAACGATCGCGGAAGTCTACGCGAGAAAGAAGTCTTGTCAGCTGTGCGGGGATGGGCAGGATATGTTGGGGTGGGTTATTTGCTGGTGCCTGCTCACCAATGCGCACGTCATCGCAACGATTGAGTTACCAGGCAGGGACTGGGGTTATGAGTTCGAGCAATCCATCTACCGGTGCGTTGGATCATCCGTGAGCGTGTGATGGGGCATATCCATCTAGGGCGACTTCCGAAGACAAGACCCTGGAATGCCGTAGTCGACTTACTGCGCGTCGGCGCCTCAACTGCGGATGTCGCGAAGGCCACTGCCAAAGCAGCCGAGAACTCGCTGGCACCCGCGGCGTCCGATCCGGCCCTGCGTCATGCCTTCTGGCTCCTAACGCAGTTGCCTTTGGCGGCGCGGTCGACGGACTTTGCCGGCCGCCTCTTGGAGCTCAAGTTCGATGCGGGGGCCGCATCGTCCGTTCTGTCCCTTGCGGCCGCGTTTCAAGCGTCGATCGCCGCGCATTCGCTGCATGCCAAAGTCAAGACCGATCTCGGAGACATGGCGCAACTCGCCGCCACGGAGGCTTTCACCGCACTTCTGACGGCCGATTTGCCCGCGCTATTCGGGACGACCAAAGAGGAAGTTCGCTACGCACTCGGCAAACTGGCAGCGCCAGATCGCTTCGCGAAACTTTCTCGCGAATTCTTCGCTCGCCTCATCAATCGCAACCTCGAATACTTCATCAGCCGCGCTATCGCCGATCACACTGGCCCGGGTCGCGGATTCCGATCGCTCGATGACCAAGAAGTCTTTCGCCGGGCGTTAACCCAGCATTGCTATGAGGCGGCGCTCATTGTCGAGACGTTCTCGCGGCAATGGTACTCGAAAGCGAATTGGCAAGGAGGAGTAACGCCGGCGAAGGCTGCCGGCTTTGTAAACGTTGCCTTCAAGAAGCTCCGCGAAGAGCTGCGTCGGAGAACCGCCGGTGTCTGAGCGGCTCTTCTACTGCGGCAGGGCCCCTCCATCTCGGGACGCCAACCGTGCCACGCAACTAATGTTGTCGGGAAGCAAGCCGAACATAAATCGCAAGATCGAAGACATCGAAAAACGGATGGTCGCCGACGTACCTGATCATCTGCGCGACCTGTTGGATATCGCGACCTACGTATTCATCGCGGATCGCATGGTCGGCCGCGGGGGCACAACTTTTCCGAACATGGGAAGTGACTGGCACCGCCGCTTTCGTTTTTCGATTGCGGTGCGGGACCTCGAGCGCTGGAACACGCCAGATGTCAAGGCCGCGCTTGAAGACCTGCTCGGGTTCCTGTCCGGCGACCACTTTCGTTTCGACTTCTTCAAATCTGATCAATCAACCCCGTTCCCAAGCCGCCTCCCTCTAGCGGAAACCGGCACAGCGCCAAGCCGCTACGACCAGGTGGTGATGTTCTCCGGGGGCCTCGATTTGCTTGCCGGCGCAGCGCAGGAACTGTCACGGACCAATGATCGGCTCGTACTCGTCAGCCATCGATCCTCGGACAGGGTATTCAGCCGACAGCGGAGTCTCGCAACTGCCTTGTCAGAGAGCTTCCGTGGTCGAGTGTTACATATTCCCGTCGACGTCACGATGACAAACCAGCTGCACGACGCCGAATACACGCAGCGGACGCGAACCTTTCTCTTCTTCGCCATCGGTAGCGTTGTAGCGGAGATGATGGGGTGCGCGCGTATCCGCTTTTTCGAGAACGGCATCATGAGCTTCAACCTTCCAATCGCTCCACAAGTCGTTGGCAGCCGAGCAACGCGCTCGACGCATCCACTGGCGCTGTCACAAATGACCGCTTTCGCCACCACCGTGCTTGGCCGCTCCTTCGAGGTCGCCAACCCCTTTGTCTGGCAAACGAAGGCGGAGGTCGTTCGTCTGCTCGAGGAGCACGGCCAAGCGAAACTGATTGCGCGCTCCATAAGCTGCACTCACATCCGGAAGAGGGGGCCACGTGCCCATTGCGGGGAGTGCGCGCAATGCCTGCACCGAAGGTTTGGAACCTTGGCGGCAGACCTTGCGGACAAGGATCCTCTTGCAGGTTACGAGGTGGAGCTGTTGGCCGACGATCGTAGGGACGGTCCAGAGCGCAGCATGGCGCTGGGCCTCGTCTCGAGCGCACTCGAGTATCCACGCCTTTCCGCCGAAGGCTTCATGAACAGGTATGCCGGCGAGGTCTTGAGCGCGGCCAGGGCGTTTCGCGACGAGGGTATCGATGCAGCCGTGCAGCGAACGTACGACTTGCACTGCCGCTACGGCATCGAAATCCGCAAGGTGATTGACGATGCGATACGAAATTATGCGCCGAACATTCGCGAACATACGCTGGCGTCCGGTTGCCTTCTGCGGGCGGTCATCGCGGACCAAAAGTACGAGGTCGAGCGGACCGCGCTGGAAAGTCCGCGTCGGTCCGAGAAACCGCAGCAGGAGGACAGGGATTTTGCACACCCTGCCAGAATTGAACTCGCAATCGACGTGGTTCGAGAACAGCTAGTGATCGACGGGCTCGGTCTTGTCGGCACTAAGTCGCACTTCGCATTGTTATCAGAGTTGGCCAATCAATATCGTGCGGATCGTGATGGGGGGCGCAAACCCGATAATCACCGCTTCGTACCGATGGCTAGCTTGTTGGACGTACTGGGTATCGACAGTGCGGAGGCTCTGCGCCAGAGCATCAGCGAATTCAGAAAGAGGGTCGCGCAACTGGCCGACGAGCGTTGGGGTCTAGCGCTCGGTCGCAACGCAGTCATTGAGAGCAAATACCGCGCCGGCTGCCGCCTGAACCCGGATGTAGTTCTCATCGACCCTGCCGAGCTCGCTTAGAGCCGCCATCACAATTGAAGACCACGGCACTCACAATTGCCGAATCTAACCTGGGTATTTCAATGAGTTGGGTTGCTTTTGCGCTCACAATTGCGCTCCTCCTCGCGCATGGAGCCTCTGCTTCTTGCCTGCCACGCTAGCGTGCAGGCAGGTGGAGTACGCAATGACGAAGTTGACGGAGCCTTTCGATGCTAACGGCAATGAACGTGGAGCCAACAAAGGTGCCCGCCACCACCCAGATGTTCATGAGGCCTGGCTGGTCGAAGCCGCAAGGTTGCCTGGCAAGTCGCTGCACTTGGCCACTGTGCTGCAATCTCTTGCGAGGTCACAGAGCACGAGGCAAGTAGAGCTGAGCAACTTAGTCTGCCAGGAATTCGGACTCACCCGTAATGCCAAATACCGGGCGCTCGGCTGGCTTGAGGAAGCCAACCTCGTACGCGTAGCGCGCAAACTGGGTCGCTCTCCACTGGTGACAATCCTTGGTGGGGGCGATGCGACATGACGGATGGCAAATGCCCTCGTGATGCCGGGCCGCCTCGCATTCTCCGCTTCCGTGATGCGCCTCGCTACCTCGGCATGGACCGCAACCGCTTCAATGCGGAGGTGCGCCCGCTATGTCACCGAGATCCCCATCGGCAAGCAGGGCATCGGCTTCGACCGCCTTGAACTCGACGCGTGGGTGGACGACTATAAGTCCCGCAACGGGCGTCCCGCTCGGAAAGGAGACAAGTCATGGGACGCAAACGAGTACCCGGCCTCATCATGCGAGCCGGGGTTTGGCATATCGACAAGCGCATCCTCGGGCGGAGAGTTTGCCAGAGCACTGGCAGGGCTCAGCTCGACGAAGCGGAAACGCACCTCGCGAGAGTGATGGAAGAGACCCGACAAGCTCAGATCTACGGCGTGAGGCCCTCTCGAACCTTCGAGCAGGCGGCGGCGAAGTTTGTGCTTGAGAACCAGCACAAACGGAGCCTGTCGAGCGATATCGTGCAGCTGCAAGCTTCTGATGCCGAGCTTCGGTCACGTTCCCCTCGATCGGCTTCACCACGGTGTCCTTCAGCCGTGGGTGGAGAAGCGGTGGGCAGAGGGCAAGGCCGTTGGCACCATCAACCATGGGCTCAAGATCGTTCGCCGGATCCTCAATCTGGCGGCTTCGGAATGGGTCGACGAACATGGTCTGACGTGGTTGCTGACGGCGCCGAAGATCAAGCTGCTTGCCGGATGCTAACAAGAGAGCGCCCTATCCGCTCAATTGGGAGGAGCAGCAGCGATTGTTTCGAGAGCTGCCTGACCATCTCGCTGAGATGGTCCTCTTCGCCGTGAACACGGGGTGTCGGGATGGCGAGGTGTGCGGCCTGCGCTGGGATTGGGAGGTGGCTGTTCCACAACTTGGAACGACTGTCTTCATCATTCCTGGCTCAAGCGTAAAGAACGGTGACGACCGCCTGGTTGTTCTGAACCGCGTGGCGCTCTCGGTGATCGAGGCGCGCCGTGGCATCGATCCGGCGTTCGTGTTCACCTGCAACGGTCGACCGATCGTTCGGATGCTCACATCCAGTTGGATTCGGGCTCGAGACCGGGCGGACCTGTCACAGGTGAGGGTCCACGACTTGAAGCACACCTTCGGCCGCCGCCTGCGAGCGGCCGGCGTGAGCTTCGAGGATCGCCAGGACCTGCTCGGTCATCGCTCCGGGCGGATCACGACACACTATTCGGCGGCCGAGCTGTCTCGTCTCATCGAGGCTGCCAATCGGGTGTGCGAGGGAGACAGTGGACGGCCCGAGCTGGTGGTCTTGCGCGGCTCCCTGCGAGAGGGGGTCCCGCAAAACTCCCGCAAGGGGGCCTCCGGCGTCAACGCGTCTATGGCTAAGGTCTTGAAAAGAATGGTGCCCAGGGGCGGAATCGAACCACCGACACCGTGATTTTCAGTCACGTGCTCTACCAACTGAGCTACCTGGGCAGCCGCAGACAGCCCGTCAAGGCTCGTGAGGCGGGCGCTTTATAGGTGGTCGGGGAGGGGCTGTCCAGGGCGAGTGTGGGCAATTGTATCAGTGACGTGCGTCAGTCGAGACCGCGGGAGAAGCTGGATCTGAGACGGCTCGACGCCACTCCGGGGAAGGCGTTCCGCGAGATTACGCGATTAGTTGCGGAAGTTGAGGCGCTGCATGCTGGCGAGCAGCCCCTGATCCGTTCCCGCGGTTGTCGTATCGTCACCGAGGCCCAGCACGGCCAGCGCTGGCGAAGATGCGGTCGCGGCGTTGTTGCCGGCGTCGTACATCGCCGCGAACCGTGCGAGGAATTTTTCGACCTTCTTGGGATCCTGGAAATCCGCCACGTCGATGCCCTTCTTGATCATCGCCTCCTGCGTGTCGAGACTGGCCTGCGCGACCGTGTCGGGCAGGCCCAAGGCCGTCCGCACCACCTGGTAGATCGCCTTGTCCGCCAGGATGTCGAGCGGGGACTTCACGGTCGCGGCCTTGCGCTGGAAGTACAGTCCCAGTCGCACCCCCTCGTTCTGGGTTCCGGCGTCGGTCTCCATGACCTGGCGAACATACGAAATCGGTGGTTTGCAGCACGTTGCTTCGCGTCTGCGCGGATTGCGCGGGCACGCGCTTGGCGGCGCCGTCGGCCGCGAAGTTGAACGCGGCTGCCATGTCCCGATAGCGCGGATCCTGACCCTTCTGGTTCACGTAGCTCTTGCTGTCCGTGGGATCGCTGGTCAAAATCTTGCGCAGGGTATCGTTGGACAGATTGGCGCCGTCCAGGCCGTAGGCTTTCGTGATGTAGGCGACGAGGCGCTTGTCCTTGAGCAGGTCGCCCACCGACGCCACGGACGCGATGGTGTTGTGGTAGTAGGTCCCCTCGGCCTTGGATGCCGCCGTTTGGGCGTCCGTGGGCGACGCGCCTAGCCTCGACCCGTAGAGCCGGATGGTCGCCAATTCGTCATTCTCGGTCTCGGCGCGGTGGGTCTGCTGAGGCTTCCCGTCCGTGCCGAAATTGAATGCCGCCGCCAGCTTGCGGTAGCGCGAGTCTCCCTGGGTGTTGGCGAAGCTGGCAGGGTTGGAGAGATCGCTCGTCAGAACCTGCCTGATCTTGGTCTTCGACTCCTCGCTGGGATCGAGGCCGAAGGCCTCCAGCGCGTATGTGTAGAGTGCGCTGTTCCTCGACAGGAACAGGTCGTCCACGCTCGTCAAGGTGTTGATCCGGCTGGTGTAGGTTTTGGTGGCCGAGCTCTCGGCGGCTTGTGCGGCATCGTCGTAGTTGGCCAGGTACTGGTTCTTCGTGGTGTCGAGCTGGGACGCGGACTGGGCCCCGTCGGTTCCAGCCACCGACCCGTCGGTTGCGAAATTGAACGCGGCGGCGAGCTTGCGGTAGCGGGTGTCGGTGAGCGTATTGGCGTAGCTGTTGGGATCGGAAAGATCGCTGGTCAGCACCTGCCGGAGCATCGGAGTCGACGCAGTGCTGGGATCGATGCCGTACGCGGTGAGGGCATAGTCGAGCAGCCGGTCATTGCCTATCAGGTCGTCGACGGAGGTCACGGCAGCGATGGAGTTGCCGTAGTAGGTCGTGTTGAAGGCCGCCGCCGCCGGAGTGTCGCCGTTGCCGGACTTGGTGTAGTTCAGATAGACGGTCTGGTTGAGCTGCTCCGCTGATTGCGCCGATGCTCCGGACGGCACGCTGCCGTCGGCAGCGAACGAGAACATGGCAGCCAGATCCCGGTAGCGGCTGTCGACCATCTGATTGGCGAAGCTGCCGGGATCGGACAGGTCGCTGGTCAGCACATTGCGGATCGTGCTCTCCGAGGCGATCGAGGGATCGATGCCGGCCGCCGTGAGCGCGAACGAGAACAAGCGCGGGTTGGCGATCAGGTCGTCGACTGTGCCCAGCGTGGGGATCTTGGACTGGTAGTATTGCACCTCGGTGGCTGCCGTGACGCCCTGCTGGACGCGGTGTTGCGAATACAGCTCGGTGGTATCGTCCAGGTGGCTATCGTCCTGCGCGTAGGCTAGGCCCGTGGGCACGTTTCCTGTCGTGCTGAAATTGAACTGCTTGGCGAAGGCGACGTAACGGGTGTCCGACAGCTTGTTGGCAAAGCTCTTGGGATCGCTCAGGTCGCTTTCCAGGACCTTGCGCATGAAGGCCGTGGCGAACGTCATGTCTTCCATGCCGTTCGCCTTCATGGCGATGGAGAACAGCCTCTTGTCCTTGAGAAACTGATCTACCGAGGTGATCTTGCCGATGTTGTCCTGGTAATACTTCGTGTCGCGCGCCACGTCCGCACGTGACGCAGTGACAGACAGGCTCCTCGGCAGGTTCTGGGTGTAGAGCCGGAAGGAGAGGTAGGTCGATGTCATCGGCGGCTTGCTTGTTTGGCGGATTGCCTGGCGCGCATTCTACCTCCGCCATGCGACCAGGCTCTTAATGCAGCCAGCTTGCGCAAAGCTGGCTTTCCCTCCCGCCGGTTGAGTGCGCAACTCGCCGGGCGGGCTCAGGTCTTGTGGAGGGGGATGCCGCCTACTTGATGGGCTCGAGCCGCGATCTGATCGGCCCGGCCGTACCATCGATCGAGGAGCAGCGCCCACGGGACGCGCCAGCGGTGGTATCGTCCGACAGATGGCAACGTTCTCTGATCCGCAGGCGGTCGCGCGTTACGCCGAAGGGCCACCTCGCCTGGTGCCCGGGTTTGCCGGTCTGCAACGCATGGCCATGCTGCTCCTCGCCGAGCGGTCACCCGACAATGCGCGGGTGCTAGTTCTCGGCGCAGGTGGAGGCTTGGAAATCAAATCGTTCGCCGAAGCTCGGCCCGGCTGGACCTTCGACGGGATCGATCCATCCGCCGAGATGCTCAGTTTGGCAAAGATGACATTGGAGCCAATTGCCTCGCGCACACGACTCCATCATGGGCTCATCGATTGCGCGCCGGATGGTCCGTTCGATGCAGGGACGTGTCTCCTGACCTTGCATTTCGTCGAGCCCGAAGAGCGCCGTCGCACGCTGAGAGAGGTCCGTCGCCGCTTGAAGCCTGGTGCGCCGCTCGTTGTCGCCCACCTCAGCTTTCCTCAAGGGCCCGGCGACCGCGAACTATGGCTCTCGCGGTACGCCGCGTTCGCGACGGCTTCCGGCGTCGAGCCGTCGAAAGCTGAGAACGCGGCATCCATGATCGGAGCGCAATTGCCGATCCTCTCGCCTGAAGACGACGAGAAGCTTCTGCGGGACGCCGGTTTTCACGGCATCAACCTGTTCTATGTCGGTTTCACTTTCCGTGGCTGGGTCGCGTACGCCTGATCCCAAGCCGTGCCCCACTGTCGCGCTTGGGCGCGGCTGCATCGCACGCAAAGCGGACGTCGCACACCGAGCATCGCCCGGTGCGGCCCAACGTCTGACTGACGGCTGGGCCTGGTCGGCGATCGGCCGCAATCGACCGCGGGCAATTACGCCTTCGACGGCGCCCACTTGTAGATGCGCTGCAGGCTCCCGCCCATCAACGCCGCCCGATCGCCGTCGGACAGTCGGTCGGTGACGCGGAACGCGTCGACGCCCTGCTTGTACGTGAGCAAGTTTACCGCCCGGGTCCAGTCGGTCCCCCACAGGCAGCGGTCGAAGCCGAACGCGTCGAATATCCGGAACAGCGGATCCCAGATATCCTTGTAGGGGAACGGCTGGTGCGACAGCGTGCAGGCTCCGGAAATCTTGATCGCGACGTTCTTCAGCGCCGCCAGCTCCAGCACCTTGGGCAGGTCGCCGAAGGGATTTTGAGGCGCCGGCGGATCGAACGGCTGCTGCAATCCGAGGTGGTCGATCACGATCATCGTGTCGGGGTTGCGCTGGGCGAGACCCTTGGTCTGCTCCAATCGACCCCAGACCAGCATGTTGACGGGAAGGGAATGCTTGGCGGCCGTCGCGAGGATCTTGTTGAGGCCCGGATCGGCGGGATCCTCCGGGGATTCCGGGCGGGGCAGCATGATGCGCGCGCCGACCACTCCCTTGTTGGCAGCCCAGGCCGCAATTTCCTCCGCCACCGCCGGGCTCTGCGGGTTGAACGGCTTGATCAGGCCGAACCGCTTGGGATGCTTCTTGTAGACCTCGAGCGCGTAGCTGCCGTCGAACTTGTACATGGCGTAGGGCGACACCAGCAGCGCGCCGTCGACACCTGCGGCGTCCATCGCCGCCACCATGTCGTCGCCGGTGACCTCCGGCGGGCCGTGCAGGAAGCCGGCCCACGGCTTGCTCGGCTGGTTGCGCTCATAGGTGTGAACCTGTGAGTCGATGATCGCCATGACTTCCAACCTCCCGAGTGTCCGATTGTTTGAGCGCGAGATTGCCTCGGCGGCACTCAGCGCGGCACGATGAAGGGCTTCGCCTGGGTGTCGTAATCCGGATAACCCAGAATCTTGCGCAGCTCCGGCGGCGGCAGGGCGCTCGCTGCTTCCGCCTCGCCGGCCTGCAGGGCGTCGAGACCCGCCTTCATTCCGGCCGCCGCCGGCGAGAGCATGCCGGTCGGATAGGTTCCGATCTTGAAGCCCAGTGCCGCCGCCTGCGTCTGCGACGGCGTCGCCCGCGGCGCGCCGGGAGACAGAACGACGAACGACGGCCGCCCGGCCGCCGCATCGACGCCGCGCTTGATCTCGCCGTCGTCGGCGGGCGAGTCCAGGAACAGGATGTCGGCGCCTTCCTTCACGTACATCTCTATGCGGGCCACCGCCTCGTCGATGCCCTGGGTCGGCCGGCAGTCGGTGCGCGCGAGAACCAGGATGCCGGACTCCTTGGCGGCCTCGACCGCCGCGCGGATCTTCATGCGCGCTTCCTCGCGCGGCAGGCAGGGCTTGCCGGCCGAGGTCAGCGCGCGCGGCGTGATCTTGTCCTCGATCAGGATCGCGGCGGCGCCGGCGCGGCCGAAGGCGCGCACCGTGCGCTGCACGTTCATCGCATTGCCGAACCCATGGTCGCCGTCCGCCAGCACGAGGGTCTGCGGGGCTGCACCGCGCACCATGTTGAAGGAGTCCAGCATCTCCGCGAAGGAGATCAAGTCGAGATCCGGCCCGCCGAGCCGGCTGGCGGCGACGCAGGAGCCGGAAAGGAACGCCGTCTCGAACCCGGCAGCAGCGGAGAGCTTGGCGGTCAGTCCATCCCAAACGGCCGGCATGACGACGAAGCCGGGCTTGGCCAGGAGGGTGCGCAGGCGATCGGGAGGACTCATGCTCATGGAGACAAACCCTCGGAGGACTGTAGGAGCGTGCGGGACCAGATCGCGCAATGGAGCTTCATTGGCGAGCTGGCCGGATGTTGCCGCGACAGCTGCTCCCCAGCAAGGACAAAGTCGCCACCATTTCGCGCTGCAGCGTTGCAGCATTGGCCGAGGCTATCGAGCCGGCTTACATTCTCGCGTCGGAGAGAACGGCGAGAGCGCCTATGCCCCACCGCATCGAGATCATCGAGGCCGACATCACGACCCTGGCCGTCGACGCCATCGTCAACGCCGCGAACAACGCGCTGCTCGGGGGCGGTGGGGTCGACGGGGCCATCCATCGCGCCGCGGGGCCGGAGCTCCTGGCCGAGTGCCGCACGCTCGGTGGCTGCGAGACGGGGCAAGCCAAGATCACGCTCGGCTATCGGCTTCCGGCCCGACATGTGATCCACACCGTTGGCCCGGTCTGGCAGGGCGGAAGGGCCGGCGAGCCAGAGCTGCTCGCCAACGCCTACGCCAACTCGCTGGCCCTTGCCCGCACGCATGACCTCGTCTCGATCGCGTTTCCCGCCATCTCGACTGGCGTCTATGGCTACCCGGCGGACCAGGCGGCTGACATCGCCGTTGGTACGGTGGTTGGCGGTTTGCGCGGCGATGCCCACTTTGCCCGCCTGGTCTTCTGCTGTTTCGGAAGGCAGTCCGCCATCCTGCACGAGCAGGCGCTGAGCAAGCTGCGAATGTGAAGACGCATCGCCACGCGCGCGCCTTACCAACAATTAACGATATTGCGCCCTAAAACGCCGTTCCAGAGCCGCGCTTTCCCTGCTTAAATGGGCCGGTGCCCCCCTGTTCTCACCCCAGCCAGCACGCACTTGTGACTGCCGCACCTAGGCGCGGAGAGGGTAGGAGGCTGTGCATGATGAAGGTTATGCTCAGTCTGCCGCAATCCCGTCGACAAAACGCCCTCGAAGCGCGGCATTGTCGATTCTCGGGCTCGGATATTCCGACGTCCGCGGCCTCGGCGGGGCGGCACGGCAGGGATCTTGCCCCGTCTAGGTTGCGTTCAGGTAGCGCGCGTTAGGGTGAGTGTGGACCTCGGGCGGCGGATTGAGAGCGGGCTGGGAGAGTAAGAGATGGGCTTCGATATCAAGGCGGCGGTTGACGGCATCGCCGCGGTCGTAAGCCAGAACTACCCTTACATTCTCGCCGGTCTCCTGCTGCTCCTGCTGTTCGGCAACCACCGGATCCGCGACAGCATCCACAAGGCGCTGACCGATAATTGGCAGCTGACGCTGCTCGCCTCCACGGGCATCGCGCTGTCGCTCGCCTCGGCGTACACGACGTTCGACGGCCTGCGCAATTTCACCAGCGCGCCACTGCTGTCGGTGTTCATCTCGTTCGGCATCCAGGGCGTGATGCTGATCGTCGCCTGGCTGATCGGCGAGAGCTTTGCCGTCGGCATGAACCAGCGCGCGACCGATGGCCGGCGCATTCGGCTGGTCGATGCCAGCGTTGGCGCCCTGCTGGGCGTGGCGTTCGTCGGGCTCGTCTTCTATTGGACGCTGCATCAGACCAATGCGCTGAGCCTGACCAGCACAGGCGTCAAGGCCGACATGGGCCGGTTCGCCGACGTGGCCGTCTACTTCCTGCTGTCGCTGGTGCTGCTGGCGATGCTCGCCTTCGGCTTCCGGCGTGGCGGCGACATCTCGACGCCGTACGTGCAGAGCCTGCGCCTGATCGTCAAGAACGCCGTGCTGTGGGTGATGTTCATGGCCTCCATGGCGGCCTCGGTGTTCTTCTCCTTCGACTCGCACTTCAATGCCATCTTCCCGGCCGAGCAGCGCAAGCGCGCCGCCGAGATCCGCACCGTCAACCAGATCGGCGGCGTCGTCGCCGATATCGGCGCGCTGACGCAGAAGCGGCAGCTCGAGGAATCCGAGCGGCTGTTCGATACCGACGGCTGGAAGGCCTACGACAAGCAGCTGGCGAGCCTGTCGCAGTCCGCGCAAGGCGCGCAGGGCGAGATCGAGAAATATTTCGTGCAGCAGATGGAGGCGCGCCGCGGCGCCATCGCCCAGCAGCAGGAGCGCATCGCCACCTCCCAGAGCGGGCAGGCCGGCCTCGCGGTCAAGAAGATCTCGCTGGTCGAGGAGCTGTCGCGGCTGAAGGCCGAGCGCCCGGGCCTCGCCGCCGAATACAACGAGCACAAGTCCGACCTCGACGGCAAGGCCAAGGAGATCGAACTCCAAGCGCGTAGAGGGGCTTGCAGAGGACCGCGGCGTCGAAGGCACGCTCAAGCAGGGCAAGGGGCCGGTCTATCGCCAGCGCCAAGCCGAACTCGCGACGCTGCAGGACCAATACAAGATCAAGCAGGAGCGCACGAAGGATGCGCAGAAGCGTCTCGTGACGGTGGAGACGCGCATCGCCCAGATCGAGCGCGAGCTTTCCACCATCGACGGCGATCTCGCCAAGCTGAAGGGCGAGGCCGAGACGGCCGGCCAGCGCATCAAGAACGCCCAGGCCACCAACGCCGACGACGAAGGCGCCAAGCTCGACCCCGCTCGCGTGCTGCCGGCCTTCGAACGCGCGCGCGCGTCATTCCGCCAGCAGCCCGACACCGAGCGGCTGGGCGCGGTGCAGCTGCAGTGCACCAACCTGGTCACGGCGATGACGAGCACGCCGGCCACCAAGGAGAAGGTGCGCTCTATCGACTGCGATCCGAAGCAGGCGGCCGAGGCGGCGGGCCGCGTGTTCGCGCTCAATGCCGGCGTCGTCGCCTACCAGACCAATTGCGCAGGCGGCGACAAGATCGCCAAGCTGACGACGACGGACTCGCTGCTTGGCTTCGGCCGCAAGTGTCTGCAGGACTCCGGGTTGATCAGCGCGGATTCGGCCGACGTCGGCGCCAGGCTTTCCGCGATCGACATGAACCGCGACGACAAGGCCCACCGCTTCGTCGTCACATGGAACGCGTTCCTCGACGGCAACCGGCTCGCCTATCTCTCACTCGTGCTGGCGATCGGCGTGGATGCGCTGGTCTTCATGTCGGGCCTGTTCGGCGCGCAGGCGCTGCGCTCGCCCCTGTCGGACGTGCCAAGCCCCAAGGCCCGCAGCGCGCATCAGCTGGAAGCCATCATCGAGGCGGCGCTGCTGCCCGACATTTTCAAGAACGCGCGGCTCACGCTGCGCGCCATGCACCCGCGCCAGCCGGTGGACGGCTTCACCAACGAGGTCAGGCTCGACGAGCTGGACCCCGACAGCGCCTTCCAGGTCAGGGACGTTCTGAACGCCGGTGCGACCATCGGCGCCGTGCGCGAGACCGCCAGGTCCGGGCACTACCTGGTGCGCTCCGAGCTGCACACCTTCCTGTCCGACGTGATCAAGCGGGAGCTCAAGAGGAAGCCCGAGGAGACCGAGAAGGGGCTAGACCTCGACCGGCTCGAGAAGCGCATCCGCGAAGCGCTGATGCCGCACGTGCTGGAAACGTCCGAGGTCGTGCTGCACCATCTGCATCCGATCGATGCGGTGCACGGTTTCACGTCGGAGATCTCGCTCGACGAGGTCGATCCGCAGCATCTGCGCCCCGTTCGTAATCTGCTGACAGCGGGCTCCGGCCTTCGCGTGGTCCAGCGGGTCAAGGGCGACCCTTCACGCTTCTTCGTGCACGCCGACCTCTATTCGACGCTTGCCCGCATTCGCGCGCGCGAATTGGCGATGGAGTCGCGCGCACGCCTGCCCATCGAGGGTGGCGCCTTGCGGAATGCGGCCATCGCCGACAGCCGCGGCAATCCTCGCCTGCTGACCAACGCCAACGCCCGCGCCGCACCCGACCCGGTCGGGCCCGGCGACAACGAGCTGCGCGCCTATTTCGAGGAGTCCCTGATGCAGGCGCTGGGACTGACCGCAGGCGCCTACCGCAGGGTCATGGAGCCGGCGATCGCGGGGCAGGCCG
The DNA here is from genome assembly GCA_963774165.1 of uncultured Alphaproteobacteria bacterium. GTDB lineage: Bacteria > Pseudomonadota > Alphaproteobacteria > Rhizobiales > Hyphomicrobiaceae > AWTP1-13. The sequence goes on from CAVZEC010000015.1 coordinate 22,542, forward strand.
TGAGCGCCGCCATGGCGCTGCGGCGCCAGGCTCCCACGCACCACGGGCTCAACGAGCAGCTGAAGCTGGTCGAGAGCGAGAACAACCGCGCGCTGGAGCAGCAGCAGAGCGCGCTCGAGGCGCACTACGCGCACGATGAGCACGCGACGGACATCCTGCACGAGACGGCGGACGAGGTCGGCAAGCTGCTGCCGGCTCTGATCCTGCTGCCGGAAGGCGGACTGTTCGACCGCCTCGTGAACGGGCTCGAGGAGGCTCAGTCCGATGGTCGCCTGAGCGGCGACGAGGACGTCCTGCTCAAGCGCCTGCGCCGGCTGAAGGGTGATCTCGACACGATGGACTGGTCCGACCAGACGGCTTGGAACCGGGTGCACCGCCAGATCGAGCACCTCAACGAGATCGGCTCCCAGCCCGCCATTCTGGCCGGCGACGGCGCTGGCCCCACCAAGCACTGAACGACCCGACTATCCCCGACAAGAAAACCCGCGCCGACCATCGGTCGGCGCGGGTTTTTGTTTGCCTTGGGGGGCCGGTTCCGATCCGAGCCGGACAGACCGCAGCCGTCACTCCTTGAAGGGGACGATCTTGCTCGTCTGCTCGCCGAGCCCGGCGATCTTCAGGGTCATGACGTCGCCGGGCACCAGCCACTTCGGCGGCTTCATGCCGAGGGCGACGCCCGGTGGCGTTCCCGTCGTCACCACGTCGCCCGGCTCCAACACCATGAACTGGGAGATGTAGTGCAGGCAGTGGGCGATGCCGAAGATCATGGTCTTGGTGTTGCCGGTCTGGCGGCGCTCGCCGTTGACGTCCAGCGACATGGCGAGGTCCTGCACGTCCTCGACCTCGTCGCGCGTGGCGATCCAGGGGCCCAGCGGGCCGAATGTCTCCGCGCTCTTGCCCTTCATCCACTGCCCGCCGCGCTCGGCCTGGAAATTGCGCTCGGAGATATCGTTGCAGATGGCGTAGCCGGCGATGTGGGAGAGCGCGTTCTTCTCCTCGACGTAGCGCGCCCGCGTGCCGATGACGAAGGCGATCTCGATCTCGTAGTCGAGCTTGGTGGAGCCCTTGGGCACCATCACGGCGTCGGTCGGGCCGACGATGCAGTTGGGCAGCTTGTTGAACAGGATCGGCTCCTTGGGGATCGCGGCGCCGGTCTCCTTGGCGTGGTCCTCGTAGTTGAGGCCGACGGCGATGAAGTTGCGCACGCCCCCGACCGGTGCACCGAGCCGCGCGCCCTGCGGCGCAGCGGGCAGCGACTTGGGATCGAGCTTGCGCAGCTTGTCGAGGCTCGCCGGCGACAGCGTGTCCCCGGTGATGTCCTTCACGTGCGCGGAAAGATCGCGAACGACGCCTTGCGCGTCGACGAGACCCGGCTTCTCGGCGCCGGGCGCGCCAAATCGAACGAGTTTCATGGGGGGATTCCCTCCTGGGTGCGGGGCGCCTCGCCGACACCGGCCTGAGGCGTCCCTATCGGGTCGCCTTAGCCTTCCTGAGTCAAGGGGCGAGATGCGCCGCGGGCGCTCGCGAGGGGATGCGAAAGGGCGGGGCTGGAGAAGGTCGCAGAGGCCGCTTGGGTGTCGCCCAAAACCGCACAACGGGTTGTGCACAAGTTAGTGAACACGCCGCTCGCCCGTGCAGCGCAATGCGCATTATTGCAGCGCAAACAGCTGGTTGCCGAGGCAATCCTAGCTTGCGTCAGAGCCTAGCCGCCTATCGCATGTGCCTCAGAAGAGGTACACCACGATGTAAACGCCGGCACCCACGAGCGGCGCCGCCGCGCACGCTAACGCCATGATAACAAACGACTTATCGATCACAACACTACCCCGCAAGCACGCCACATCTCCCGAGCCTGGCCCTCCCACTACGAAACGGCTCGGAACGAACCTGGTCCCTCTCGGTCCGCTACCTAAAATTGTATCGTAAATCAGTGCCCGTTGCACCTGGTTTTACAAGCATTCTTAACTCGCAAGTGATTTTTTGTTGGAGCCGCGACCCTCAGACCCCCAGATGGCGCCCGCCTGTTGACCCTCAAGCTGCAAAAGCCGCCCCCGGACAGCACCGGAGCGGCTTAAGGCTCACCCGAACAGTTTCAGCTGCTTCTCGTCCTGGCCCTTGGTCTCGCGCGCCAGCTGCTCGATGCGGTCAAAAGGCACCTGCTCGGCGCTGATCAGCGAGCGCTGGGCCCGCATCGGCCGCACCAATCCCTCCTGCACCAAGTGGAACTCGCCGACGGTCTGTCCTGGCAGCACCACCGCGGGGTCGAGCCCCGACTCGCTCTGGAACGCGGCGCGCAGCTTGCGCAGCGCCGTATCCTCGCGCACGCGCCCGATGAACCACGACGTGATCTGGTCGCGCGATTTATAGTCGAGATCGCCCGGCGACTGGGTCGCCAGCATGATGCCGAGACCGGCGGACCGGGCCCGCTTCAGCAGGCTCTGCAGCGGCTCGGCGGTGGCCGGCTTGGCGTTGGCGGGAATGTAGAGGTCGGCCTCGTCGAACATGACGACCGCCTGCAGCTCGTCGTTGGGGTTGCGCTGGCAGAAGCGCAGCGCTTCCGACAGGAACTGCGAGACCCAGAACAGGATGTTCTCGTTGTCGCCGAGGAAGCCCGTGTAGATGATGGAGAGGCGCGTGCGGCCGTCCGTGCGCCCGTAGCGGCCCTTGCCCAGCAGCGAGTCCATCCGCAGCGGCTCGCCGCCGCCCTCGAACAGGGCGGAGTTGCGGTGCCGCAGGCTGTCGAGCTGAGCCACGAGATCGCGACGGATGCGGCCCGACGGATCCATGCGCTGGGTGAGCTCGGTGAGCTCGGGGTCCTCCTCCTCCAAAAGGTTGATGAGGTCAGCCAGTGCCACCTCCTTGCTGAAGCGGCCGCCGAGGATGCGCAGCGCCACCGACAGCGTGCCTGATTGCTTCTGGTGGGTGGCCGAGTTCTTCAGGTGCAGCATGTCGCCGAGCGCGGCGGCGGAGAGGTTGGCAAGCAGCTGCTGCTCCTGCTCGGGCAGCTCGTTGATGCCGTTGGGCAGCAGCGTAATGGAGATCGGCCGTCCCGTCGGACGACCGGGCGTGTAGACGGCAACGTCGATAGAGTCGGCCAGCTTCTCGCGCTCGCCGCGCCGCTCGCTGAACTCGCCCTCCATGGCCCGCCAAACGTCGGGGTTGGCATAGGAGCACAGGTCGCCCTTGCGATCGAGCAGCACCACCGGCGTGCCTCTCAGCAGCAGCTGCTCGATGATGCACAACGCCAGTGTGGTCTTGCCGGAGCCCGAGCCGCCGAGCACCGCGGTGTGGCGCTTCATCACGTCCTTGTTGAGCGTGATGCTGCGGTTGGAGCCGAGCTGCCGGCCCGCCAGGATGCTGCCGGCCGAGTCGCCCGAACTCATCCAGCAGGACGGCCAGCGGCACCTCCGTGTCCTCCGGCTCCGGCGTCGCCGCGGGGAGCGGCGGCGATTTGCCTTGGGGCACCTCTGCCGCAACCACGGCCGGCTTGACGGCGGGCGCGCCGGCCCCGAACAGGTCGAGCCGCAGCATCTGCACGAGCGCCGGCACGCCAGTCAGCAGCTTGGCTCCCTGGAACCAGTCGGCAAAGCCCGGGTCGTGGCGATGCTGGGTGTGGAACTCGCGCACCATCATCATGCGCTCCCAGTCGGCGATCGGCACCAGCAGCGAGCGCCCGCCGCTCTCGCGGAACTTGCGGAAGGCCTGTCCGGTCTGGTTCTTCTTGTTGGGCGGGAAGTCGCTCGCCCGCAGCATGAAGCAGTTCTTGCCCATCATGGCCGGCAGCAGCCGGTCGAGCTGACGCTTGAAGCCGCCGCCCTGGGTCGGCCGATTGCACAGGAAGATGCGGGCCTCCGAGTTGAAGCCCTTCTCATGCCGCATCGTCAGGTCGACGACGGGCAGGTCCTCGCCCATCTCGGGGCGCGCGATGGAGATAGCGAGTGCGCGTCCCCACTCCTCGCGCGCCAGGGTGAGCGCCCCGGTCAGCACGTCGAGCAGCCCCTGGTCGTCGGGCGGGATCTCAGCCTCCGACTGCGCCATGAACCGCTCCCACAGCTCGCGGAAGTCGATGTCGGGAGTGTCGTCGCCATCGGCGGAGCTGGCAACGCCGAAGCCGAGCGCCGCGGCCAGCGTCGAGATGAAGCCCGACGGCTTCTCTTGGGGAGCCGCGGCCTGCTCGTCTCCGCCCTGGTCGCGCACGCGCGCCTGCGCCAGCTCCAGGATGCGCCGCGTGGAAAGGCCGCCGAACTCCTCGGAGAACTCCGGCCCGAAATGGAGCGCGGGATCGCCCAGCGGCCCGCTGCCGTCGTCGTGCGCCATGCGCTTGGCGATGATCTGGCGCGCCTCCTCGGCGGTGCGCGTCTCGATCAGCGGCACCGGACCCGACTTCTCGATGCGGTCGACATAGGACTGGGTGAGCGTCTCGCGCACCTTGCCGTAGAAGTCGCCGAGGCAGGAGACGAGCACGATCGAGGTCGGCACGCGGTTGGCGAGCTGGATGAGGTCGCGCGCCGCCTTCTGGAAACGCTCCTGGTAGTCGTCGAAGAAGCGCAGGTCCTCGACCTGGTCGATGCAGAACACCAGCGCCGCCCGGTCCACCGTCCACATCAGGCGCCCCAGCGACTCGATGATCTCGAAGGCGCGGCCTTCACCCGTGTTGGGGTCGAGCGCGGCGACGGCCTCGACTGACAGGTCGGTCAGCTGGCGGCCGTAGAGATACTGGCGCACGCGCTGGTCGATGCGTGGATCGCAGCGCTGCAGGTAGAGCAGCGCGCGCACGATATTGATGTCGAGGTTCTGCCCCATGAGCTTGGGCGAGGCGACGATCTCGTCCGACAGCTCCAGCACCATCTTGGCGAGCTGCGCCTCGTTGAGCTTGGCCTCACGCAGCTTCTCGAGCGCGGCTGGCTCCAGCACGCTCTTGTCGCCGACCATGTGATTGGTGAGGCGGGCCAGGCCGCTCTCGCCGCCACGGTCGGGGTCGTAGGGTTTCTCCAGCGAGTTGACGAGACGGCGCAGGTAGTAGTCGGCGTAGTTGGCGACGTCGGGCGTCATCTGCGCGTAGCCGAAATAGGCCTTGCTGGCCCTGTGCGCGGTGGTGCGCAACGCCCTGATCAGATGCGTCTTGCCGGCGCCCGACTGGCCGTGGAACAGCAGGATGCGCGCCTGCCCCGCCGAGCCGCGCTCGGCGGTGACTGCGTCGAGCAGCTCGGCGAATTTGCGGCGCGCCGGCGCGTGGATCGCCTCCACGTCTACGGGATCGGCCCGCCAGAGGTCGTCCTCCCAGGTGATGGAATGCTCGAAGGCCGCCGACAGACGGTCCACCTGCGGCACGATCTTCGAACTCGAAGCGCATGAATCCTCAATTCGGCAGGAGGGGGCTGTGACTCAATTCGGTCTGGGCATCAGCCGTCGACGCGGATGAAGTGGAACACGGAATTCTTGTAGACGACGGCGGATTCCTGCACTTGCGCGAGGTTGCTGCTGTCCTTGAGGTCGGCGTTGGCGAGCGCCAGGCCGCCGGCGCGATGGGCCTCGATCAGCATGCACTTGAACTCGATCTCGGAGAGGCCCCACTCGGGCCGCTTCTCGCGCAGCAGATGCCAGACATGGCTGATGTAGGCCTTGCGGTCGCCGGACCAGCCCTGGGCGCGCACCTCGGCGTGCCGGCGCACCTCCTGGGCAAATCCCGCAAGGTCCGGCCGTGCGGGCTGGGCCGGCGCAGAGATCGGCGCGGCGGTCTCGACCAGCCGCGGCCGCGGCATGGGTGCCTTTGCCGGCGTGCGCGGCCGCGCGGCCGGCTTGTCGGGTCCGTCGAGGTAGCGCCTCAGCACGGCGAGCCGCAGCGTGGCGAGGTCGGCCTGCGCCAGCCCCAGGTGCTCGGCCGCGAGCGCGGCGATCAGGCGGGCGTCGGTGCCGAAGTCGCGCGGCTTCCTGGCGAGCTGGCCGGCAAGTAGCCGTCCCGCCTTGGCGGACAGCCCTAGCTTGCCCGCGAGGCCCGCCTTGATCTGGTTGCCGAATGCCCGCTCCAGCGCCACCGCTGCCAGGCCCGTGCGCAGCCGCGACGGCGTGGCCACGCCTCTGATCTTGAGACCGAAGGCCTTCTGTACGATCGCCGCCCTGAGCCCATCCGCCGTCGCCAGCGCATCCAGGCGCTTGGCTGCCTCGCGCTCCAGGCCCAGCGCCTTGGCGACGAGACGCACCTCGTGCATCTCGCTCCACGAGCGCGGCGGATTGCCTTTGACGCCCAGGAAGATGGCAGCGCGGGCGACACCGGCTTCGGTAGGCTTCAGCTGGGCGCCCGCCACGCTCGTCAACCCGGCGTCGGCCAGGGCCTCGATCTCGCGATCGATCAGGTGGCGCCATTGCACGGTCGCGACGCGATGCGCGGCGAGCGGAGCAAGGTCGGCGGAGAGACCTTGCCTGGTCAGTTCTTGAGCCGCGCTGGCAATGCGCACGAGCACGACCGCGCGCAGGCGATCGGCGTCGAGCGCGCCGGTCGCGACCGGCTTCTCGAGGACGGCTGACTTCATGGTTCTGCGGCCTCCCCACACGGGTAGCGATCAACGCCACACGCCGTTCGAGGCGCGCGACGGGTGACGTCGCAGCGACCGCCGGACGCGCGAATCACCGGAGGCTTCGTGCGCATCTTGGAGAATTCAGGCTTGGACGCCAAGTGCTTGCTGAGCACGCACAACTCGCGGGAGGAGCCCAGCGCATCTATCGACCGCAACTACCCAATGCCGGGCCCGCGATACGACGATTTGACCGTCGAGGCCGCGCAAAGCCCCGGTTCGGCCCAACTAGCGTCATGATTGCGTTGCGTCATCCAGCCCAGGGGAAGCAGGGCACACCGATCACGTCGAAGGCCGAGCTGGACCACATTGGCCGGCATCGTACGCAGTCGAGGGACCCATCTTTTCCAGCGAGTTGCGACCCCGGGCGATTCGGGTCGACGCAGCCGACTGCAGAGCGTTAACGGGCGGTTAACCGGTTAACCGCCATTCTCTGCGGTGAACCCCGTGTGTCGTTTGGGGGAGAGTAGACATATGTATCGCGTCCTGATGCCCGTACTCCTCTGCCTGCTGCTCTGCGGATGCAGCATGGCGAACTCGTCGTCCATGTCGGCGGGATTTGCCAGCTCGGGAGAGCAGACGAACTCGCTTCCGTCCAGTCGGCTGGCCAGCAACAGCAGCCCAAGCTCCTCCGACGTGCCCGACGCGCCACCCAAGCGCACCGCCAGCAACGACGACCACATTCCCAAGGGCACGTTCGAGAAGGCGCCGTCCGGCGCGCTCGCCGACCGCAACTACTCCGCCACCCAGCTCGACCCAGACAAGGCGCGCGACCTGATCAACGCCTACCGCAAGGAGAAGGGGCTCAAGCCCCTGAAGCTCAACGCGGCGCTGACCGAGGCGGCCAAGGCCCACTCGCGCGATCTCGCCAAGTGGGACCGCATTTCGCACTACGGCTCGGACGGCTCCAATCCCTGGGACCGGGTGAAGCGCGCGGGCTACAACGCCAAGGTGGCCGCGGAGAACGTCGGCACCGGGCAGGCCAGCATGGATGAGGTGCTGAAGGGCTGGCAGCTGAGCCCCGGCCATAACAAGAACCTGCTGCTGGCCGACGTGGAGCACATGGGGATAGCCCTCGTGCAGGACCCGCGCACCGAGTTCAAGACCTTCTGGACCCTGGTCGTCGGCGCCTCGCTCTAGGCGGACGCAGCTCGAGGCTGCCCGGGCGTCGTGCCCGCAGTCGATCCGTCGGCCTGCTGCGCTCACCCGATCGGCACGATCAGCCACACGGCAAGCGCGGCCAACGCGAGGGCGCCGGTCCACAGCGCCCACCGGCTCCAGCGCGCGTGATGGGCCTGGGCAGCGGCAAGCCGCTCGACGGTGTCGTCGTCGAGCTTGAAGCCGCCGCGCGCCATGTCGCCCAGCGCCAGCGCAGTGCGCTCGGCCTGCTCCAGCAGGCGTGGCACCTCGGCCATTACCCGGCCCAGCACCTCGGCACCCTCGCCGGCCTCGCGCAGCCGGCCCGTCACGCCGTAGTTGGCCTCGATCCACTCCTTGGCGATCGGCTCGGCCGCGCTCCAGATGTTGAGCTCGGGATCGAGCGAGCGGGCCACCCCCTCCACCACCACCATGGTCTTCTGCAGCAGCAGCAACTCGGGCCGCGTCTGCATGTCGAACACCTCGGTGTAGGCAAACAGCTGACCCAGCAGGTCGGCCATGGAGATCTCGGCGGCGGTGCGGCCATGGATCGGCTCGCCGATGGCGCGCATGGCCTGCGCGAACAGCTCCACCGATTGATGCGGCGGCACGTAGCCGGCCTCGAAGTGGATGACGGCGGCGCGGCGGTAGTCGCGGGTGATGAGACCGTGCAGGATCTCGGCGAGGAAGCGGCGCTCCTTGGCGCCGAGCCGGCCCATAATGCCGAAGTCGACCGCGACGATGGTGCCCGCCTTGTCGACCAGCAGGTTGCCCTGGTGCATGTCGGCGTGAAAGAAGCCGTCGCGCATGGCGTGGCGCAGGAACGAGCGCAGCACGGTGAGGCCCAGCGCATTCAGGTCGTGGCCGGCGGCCTTCAGCGCGGCGTGGTCCGAGATCGGAATGCCGTCGATCCACTCCAACGTCAGCACGCGCTTGGAGGTACGGCGCCAGTCCACGGTAGGAACGCGCAGGCGCCCGTCCGGCAGTGCCTGGTCGGCCGCGATGTTGTCGGCCATCTCCGAGATGGCGGCGGCCTCGAGGCGCAGGTCCATCTCGATCTCGACGCTGCGGGCGAGCGTGTCGACCACGGCGGTGGGACGCAGGCGCCGCGTGGGCGGATGCCAACGCTCGATTTGGCGCGCCGCGAAGAAATAGCTGTCGAGGTCGCGGCGGAAGCGCCCCTCGATGCCCGGGCGCAGGATCTTGACGGCCACGTCGCGGCGCACACCATTGTCGATGACGACGGCCTTGTGTACCTGGGCGATGGAGGCGGCGGCGACAGGCGGCCCGAACTCCGCGAAGTGGTCTTCGAGCCGCCCGCCCAGCGCTTCCTCGACCGCCTTGCGTGCTTCCCGCATGGAGAACGGCGGCAGCTTGTCCTGCAGGTGGCCGAGATCGCGCGCAAGCTCGGGGCCGATGAGATCGGCACGGGTGGCGAGGAACTGGCCGAGCTTGATGTAGCTCGGCCCCAGACTGGCCAGCGCCCCGGCGACGCGTCTTTGCTTGGGCTGACCGACGCGGAACGGCCAGGTCAGCGCCCGGATGGGTAGCGTCGCGACGCGCGCCAGGTGCAACGCGAGCGGCACCTTGGTTCCGGCCGGCACGAAGCGCACGCCATGCTGGGCCAGCACGATGCCGGCGCGCGTCAGGCGGAAGATGTTGCCGGGGGCGGAAGCCATGGTGCCGTCATATGACGGTAAGCCGGTTAAGGCACCACCATATTCGTCGGGCAGTGAACGGCCGAAATATCCCTCGCCGCCATGTCTTGCTATTCATGCATAGGCAAGTGAGCGAAGCCTCGTTATGACAGTCACGTTCGATTGCCCGGAGCCCGCCCGATGTCCACAGCCCCCTCCGTACCCACCTTCGCGAACGGCTGGCAGCAGGCCACGCGCTATCCCGACCCGGCCATCGTCGCGCTCGATCCGCGCTTCGAGAAATACTGGCTGAAGCTATCCTGCGTGGAGCGGCTCTACACCGGCTGCCGCTGGGCGGAGGGCCCGGTCTACTTCGGCGACGGGCGCTACTTGCTGTGGAGCGACATCCCCAACAACCGCATTCTCAAATGGGAGGAGGAGACGGGCGCGGTCAGCATCTATCGCAAGCCCTCCAACTTCGCCAACGGCCACACGCGCGACCGTCAGGGCCGCCTCATAGGCTGCTCGCACGGCGGACGATGCGTCACGCGCACCGAGTACGACGGCTCGATCACGGTGCTGATCGACAGCTTCGACGGCAAGCGACTCAACTCGCCCAACGACGTCGTCGTCAAGTCGGACGGGTCGATCTGGTTCACCGATCCCACCTTCGGCATCCTCGCCAACTACGAGGGCTACAAGTCCGAGCCCGAGATCGACGCCAACGTCTACCGCCTCGATGCCCGACACGCTGAAGGCCACCATCGTGGCCGAAGGCGTGCTCGGCCCCAACGGCCTGTGCTTCTCGCCCGACGAGAAGCTGCTCTACATCGTCGAGAGCCGCGGCGCCCCCAACCGCAAGATCCTTGCCTACGACGTGACCGATGGAGGCAGCAAGCTCGCCAACAAGCGCGTGCTGATCGACGCGGGCCCCGGCGGCGCCCCGGATGGCATGCGCTGCGACATCGACGGCAACCTGTGGTGCGGCTGGGGCATGGGCACGCCCGAGCTCGACGGCGTGATGGTTTTCGCCCCGGACGGCAAGCCGATCGGGCGCATCGCCCTGCCCGAGCGATCGGCCAACGTCTGCTTCGGCGGCCTCAAGCGCAACCGCCTGTTCATGGCGGCGAGCCAGTCCGTGTACGCGCTCTACGTCAACACGCAGGGTGCGCTCGGAGGGTAGAGGAGGCCTGCAAGCGTGCGGCTTCCGCGCCCCGGCCCTTCCCTGCTACAGTCGCTACGTTATTCGCCCGTGCCCGGCCACACCAGGAGAACGCCCATGCAGCTCAAGGTTTCGCCCATCAGCCAACAGGAATGCTCAGCCGCCGAATGGCAGGCCCGCGTCGATCTGGCCGCCGCCCATCGCCTTGCGGTGATGCATGGCTTCCACGAGGGCATCTTCAATCATTTGACGCTGGCGGTGCCCGGCCGGTCCGACCGCTACTACCAGATCCCCTTCGGCATGCACTGGTCGGAGGTGAAGGCCAGCTCGTTCATGGAGGTCGGCATTGACGACGGCAAGGTGAAGCGCGGCGCCGGCGACGTCGAGCGCTCCGCCTATTGCATTCATGCGCCCATCCACAAGCTGCAGCCCAAGACTGCCGCCGCCGTGTTCCACACCCACATGCCCTTCACGAGCGCGCTCACCCGCCTGGAGGACCCGCGCATCAAGGAGATCGGCCAGACCGAGGTCGGCATGCTCGACGAGATCGCCTACGACGACACCTACACCGGCCCCGCGTTCGGCGTTGCCGAGGGTGAGCGTCTCGCCGGCATTCTCGGCGACAAGGGCATCCTGTTCATGGCCAACCACGGCGTCACCACGGTGGGCTCCTCGGTGGCTCAGGCCTACGACCGGCTCTACTACATCGAGCGCGCGGCGCAGGTGCAGATCTACGCCATGTGGACCGGACAGCGCCTCAAGCAGCTGCCCGAGCCGGTGGTGCAGAAGACCCGCAAGGAGATCGGCGGCTCCAGCTTCTACGACGGCCCCACCCCGCAGGAGCGCCACTTCGACGCGCTCAAGCGCATCCTCGACCGCAAGGAGCCCGACTACGTGGAGTGAGCTTCGGTGTCAGACCCTCCGGGTCTGAACCATGACTGCAACGTTGCCACAAGGGTGTCAGACCCGGAGGGTCTGACACCTGAGTTCAAATCCGCCAGCCCGAATGGATCGCGGCGATGCCGCCGGTGAGGTTGCGATAGCTCACGCGGCCCAATCCCGCGCCGCGCATCATGGCCGCGAACGCCTCCTGCTTCGGGAACTTGCGGATGCTCTCGACGAGATAGCGGTAGGGCTCGGCCGAGCCGGCGGCGAGCTGGCCCAGCCGCGGGATCACCTCGAAGGAGTGGAAGTCGTAGAGGCGGTCGAGCAGCGGCACGTCGCAGGCCGAGAACTCCAGACACAGGAAGCGTCCGCCGATCCTGAGCACGCGATGGGCCTCGGCCAGTGCGCGATCGATGTGCGTGACGTTGCGGATGCCGAAGGCGATCGTGTAGGCGTCGAACGACTTGTCGGGGAACGGCAGGGCCTCCGCGTTGCCGATGGCGAAAGCGATGCGCCCCGTGAGGCCCGCCTCCGCCAGCCGCTTGCGGCCCATCTCCACCATTGCCGGGTTGATGTCGCAGAGCACGGCGGCGCAGCCTGGCCCGCCCGCCTCCAGCACCTTGCGCGCGATATCGCCGGTGCCGCCGGCCACGTCGATGAGATCGAACCGGCGAGCGGACTTCGGCGGCGCCAGCCAGGCGACGAGGTCGTCCTTCCACAGCCGGTGCAGGCCGCCCGACATCAGGTCGTTCATCAGGTCGTAGCGGCCGGCGACGGCGGAGAACACGTCGTTGACGAGCCCCTGGCGCGCTTGCGCCGAGACCTCCTTGAAGCCGAAGCTGGCCGTATCGCCGGCTGCCGTCGCTCCGCTCGTGCGTTCGCTGCTCATGGTCCCGAACCTACCGCGCCGCTTCGCCGGCAGCCAGCACCCGCCTGAGCCGCCGACATCGCGCCCTCACGGCCCACCGAGCGTGGCCGCCAGCGTGCCCATGACCTCCTTGATCGCCGCGGCGCGCGCCGCCGGATCGGTGCCCACATGCGCTTCTCCGCCCTTCACGGCGCCGAGGCCCTTGCGCACGCGCACCTTGGAGTTGGGCGCGTCGAAGCCGTGATAGGCGCCGGGATATTCGATGAACGTGAAGCCGGCTCGCTGTGCAAGCTCGCGGCAGGGGCCCGGCTGGGTCCAGTCGTCGGCGGCGCCGATCAGGATCTTCAGCGGCACGCGCGGGCGCCAGTCGTCGAGCTTGGCGATCTCGCGGCAACCCGGATAGAACGCGATTGCCGCCTTGAACTGGGGGCCGTCGGTCATGAAGCCGGACCGCACCGCCCAAAGCGTGGTCATGGCCCCGTGCGACCAGCCCATCAGGGCCAGCCGCGTGCTGTCGATGTAGGGCTTCTTCGCCAGCCATTCGACGGCGGCTGCGACGTCGTCGGCGCGATCCTTGGGAAAAATGTTTCGATCGTGCACCGTGCAGATCTGGCGCAATCCGCGCGCGGTGAAGCTGTCGGGAAGCAGCACGGCATAGCCGGCGCCCACCAGGCGGTCGGCCCAGTCCGTCTCGCGCTTGGCCAGATCGTCCTCTTTGTTGAACAGACCGCCGCAGCCGTGCAGCGCGATGACGGTCGGGAAGGGACCGCGGCCCTGCGGACGCAGCAGCTGCGCGGTGAAGGGCCCTTTGCTCGCGAGTGCCGAGGTGATGGTCACCTCCTCGGGTTCCCAGGCAGGGGCGGGGCTTGCGGACATGGTGATTGCCGTCAGCGTCAGTGCGGTCAGCAGACGAGGGTGCTTGCGCACGGCGATAACTCCGCGATCGATCGACATCTGTTCGCACGGCAGCCGGTATTGTCTGCGCGATCAAGGGAAATCAGCGGCATCCTTACCCGATCACAGGCCTACAAGGCTGGCGTAGGGGCCAGCAACCGCGTGACATGACCCATCTTGCGCCCGGGCCGAGCCTCGCGCTTGCCGTAGAGATGGAGCGTGGCGCCGGGTTCCGCCGCCAGCCGTTGCCAGTCGAGCGCCTCCGCGCCGATCAGGTTGACCATCTCGGCGTCGCTGTGGCGATGCGTCGAGCCAAGCGGCCAGCCCGCCACCGCGCGCATGTGGTTCTCGAACTGGCTGATCGGGCAGGCCTCGATGGTCCAGTGGCCGGAGTTGTGCACGCGCGGGGCGATCTCGTTGACCATCAGGCGCTCGGCCGGCGGCGCGGCGGCGCCGAGGTGGAACATCTCCACCGCCAGCACGCCGACGTAGTCCAGTGCACCGGCAATGGTACCGGCGATGTCGCGGGCGCGGGCGAGGTCCTCCGGCGGCAGGCCGGCGGGCACCACCGACCGGCGCAGGATCCCATTCTCGTGCGTATTGTGAGGGCAGTCGTAGAAGGCGACTTGGCCGTCCTGGCCCCGCACCACCAGCGCGGAAAGCTCGAGCGCAAAGGCAATGCGGCGCTCCAGCACCGAGGGCACCCCGCCCACCGCAGCCCAGGCGGCATCGGCATCCTCGTCCGGGGCGACGCGCGCCTGGCCCTTGCCGTCGTAGCCCAGGCGGCGCGACTTCAGGATGGCCGGTCCCGCGAGGGAGGCCAGCGCGGCACGGAGGCCGGCCGGGTCGCCCACGGCACGGAAGGGGGCGACCGGAATGCCGAGCCCGGAGATGAATTCCTTCTCCACCAGCCGGTCCTGGGCCACCTCCAGGGCCTTGGCGCTTGGCCGTACCGGCACCAGCCGGGCGAGATGGCGCGCGGTCTCGACGGCCACGTTCTCGAACTCGAAGGTGACCGCATCGACGCTGCCCGCGAATGTCGAAAGCGCTGCGAGATCGTCGAATTCGGCCTTGGTGGTGCGCGTCGCCACGTCGAAGGCCGGGCCGCTGTCGGAGCAATAGATGTGGGTCTTGAGGCCCAGGCGCGCCGCAGCCATCGCCAGCATGCGGCCGAGCTGTCCACTGCCGAGAATGCCGATTGTCGAGCCGGGAGGCAGCACCGCGCGGCGGGTATCCTCAGGCATCGTCCTTCGGTGCCTCGGGAACGGACGCCGACAGCCGCGCGCGGTAGGCCTCCAGCCGCTTGGCGAGGTCGCTGTCGGCCAGGGCGAGGATCTGGGCCGCCAGCAGTCCCGCATTGGTGGCGCCGGGCTTGCCGATCGCCAGCGTGCCGACGGGCACTCCGGCCGGCATCTGCACGATCGACAGCAGGCTGTCCTGACCGGACAGGGTCTCGCGGGGTATGGGCACGCCCAGCACGGGCAGCTGGGTCATGGCGGCCGTCATGCCGGGCAGGTGCGCGGCCCCTCCGGCACCGGCGATGATCACCTGGAGGCCGCGCGCCCTGGCGGTCTCGGCGTATTCGTAGAGCCGCTTGGGCGTCCGGTGGGCCGAGACCACCTTGGCCTCGAAGGCGACGCCAAGCTCTTCCAGCACGTCGGCGGCGCACTTCATCGTCGGCCAGTCCGAAAGGCTGCCCATGATGATGCCGATCTTTGCCTGGCCAGCCATGCCCTGCGCTCATCTCCGCGGGAAGCGAGCACTTAAAGAGGAGAGACAGGCGGCTGGCAAGCCGGGGATCGCTCGCCGCCGTGAACAACTCAGGCAATGATGTCCGGAAGGAGCTGGTCCTCGATGGCCGTGATGCGGTCTTTCAGGGTCAGCTTGCGCTTTTTCAGCCGCTTGATCAGCAGCTGATCGGCATGAGCCGACGCCTCCTCCTCCACGATCTGTGCATCCAGATCGCGGTGTTCGGCTCTCAGCCGTGCCAATTCTTCGCGGAGCTCGCGCTCGTCCGGTCGCTGCATCGGCCCTAGGGGCCCTCCACCGGGAAGCCGCCTGCACTGCGCGTATTACTATCGCCCCGTCTGGCCGGCGGCAAGTCCGAGCAGGCAAGCGACTGTATTAAAATGAGAAATACGGCCAGAGCGTGCAAAGAAAATCGTGCACAGGCCGGGTACGGCGGTTGGACAAGCCGTCACTTCCATGTCACACTCCAAGCCCCTTCAACAACCCAGCGGAGGGCAGCATGTCGCTTGCCGGACATCTCCAAGAGCTTTCGGAAAAGCACCGGACGCTCGAGTTGAGGATCCAGGAAGAACTGGCGCGACCGGGCGCCGACGACCTCCAAATCAACCGGCTCAAGAAGGAAAAGCTCCGCGTCAAGGAAGAGCTTTCCAAGCTGCAGGGGAACGGCCGGCAGCACTGAACGCTGCAGCGTCGATCAGGAGGGGGGACGGAACATCCAAAGGGTGTGCCCACGTAAGTCGTGGGAAGGTGAGGTTATGGCCTCACGGCCGTGGGCGCCCATCCATTTAGTTGTGCAATCTCAAGGCAATACCCATTCTCGAACGCGCCGAAGCCAGTTGTTTGAGCGTGTCGAAGCCCGGGACATGACAGTTTCTTTTGAGGGCTGGACCTGGTACCCGGTCCTGGGCGTGAGCCGCAAGCCTATAGGGGGAGCAGGCGCGCACGCCTTGCGAGGGCGCCGGGCGCTCGCTCAGCTCGTTGCGGCCCGGCACTGCTCATCGGCCGGGAGGGGGTCGCAGCCCCTGTCGCGCACACACTGCTCGAGCGCCTGCATCAGCTCGGGCCGCCAAGCCCCGTCGATCTCGCCCGTATACAGACGCGCCTCGGTGAGCCCGCACTGATAGAGTTTGATCATCCGCGAGCCGCCATGCAGCATGGCGCTGTCGTAGTCGCTCAGCGCGCCCTGGGGGTCGCCCAGCGCCTGGCGGATGTGGGCGCGCGTGTCGAGCGCATGCGCGCTGGTGGGGCTGATCCGGAGTGATCTCTCGACGTCCGGCAGGCCCGTCGCCGCCCGGCCCCATCGGAAGTAGGCCCACGCGCGGTTGTTCAGCGCCACCGCGAAATCCGGCTTCATGGCGATGGCGGCATCGTAGTCGCGGATGGCCGTGTCGTAGCGACCCTTCAGCGAGTAGGCGAGCGCGCGCATGGCATAGGCGAGGCTCAGGTCGGCGACGCTCTCGTCGCGCTGCTCGATCAGGGCCGTGCAGCCTTCGATGCGCCGCTCGATGTCCTCGCTGAAGCAGTCGGTAGCCGAGTTGGCGCGCGCCGGACCGGCGAGCCCCGCGGCAAGCACCAGTGCGGCGAAAATTCCGAGCAAGCCCTTCATGACCGACGTTCGTTGCCTTCCGCTCAGCTGAACGCGCACTGCGTGCAACCGGGCTGGCGCGAGGGCCTTCTATCGCATGCCAGAAGCCGAGGTGCCAGCACCGGTCCATCCGACGGTAACGCAGGACCGGGCCTCGATTAAGGCATCGGCAGCGCCGCAAACGCTGGCGACCGTGACGTCAAGCCAGCAGTCTGGGTAAAGGATTGCGGCTGATCTTCGCCAAAATGGCGCGATAGGATCGTTCCATGTTCAAGCTTCCGCCACGAGCGCCAGCCGGGTCCGATAATCCGTCCCCAGTCCTGAGCCTGTCGAAGGACGGGCCGCGCACGCCAACCGTGGTTCGACAAGCTCACCACGGCGTCGGCAAGTCGGCGCGGGGTGCGTTTTCGGTGTGGCACCTGCTCGCATGCCTCTTGCTCTTTGCCGCGGCCCTCATCGTGCCGTCTCCGGGCAGGTCGGCGGAGGCCAGCTGGTTCGGCAAGGTGATGGGCGCGGCAGAGCAGGCTGCCCCGCGAGCTGCCGGCAGGCTTGGCGCGGGCGCCCTCGAGAGCGCCGCCCTGCATCTGCGCACTCTGCCGACGAAGGCGGACGGCAGCGTTGCGCTGGCGGCCCAGGCCACCCAGGAGGGGCATTGGCGCTTCGTCAACAAGGCCGGCGAGACCTTCACGGCCGGCACCCCCGAGGAGCTCAAGCGCGCGGCCGCGGTGCTGCTGCCCGAGGCCAAGGCCGACGCAAAACTCTCTCTCTACGTCACCGAGGATACTGTTTTCCAGCACCGCGCCGCGCTCAAGGACCTGCCGAAAGGCACAGAGCTTTACGTGGTCGCTCGCAACGAGAGCTATCGCGTGCTGAGGCGCGGCGAGGGCGCGGCCGAGCGGCTGTTCGCGGAGGTCCGTCCCGGCCTCATCGTCGAGCTCGCAGACCGCGCGCCGTTCGAGGAGACCGTCTGGCAGCTCGCGCGTCCGCTCAACAAGGCCAACGTGCGCGTGCTGGCGCTGGAGCCGGGTGGTCCGCCGCGTCTCGCCTCGACGCCGCGCACCGATCCGGCCACCAAGCGCACCATGGTCGACACCATCGACCCCGCGAGCCTGCCTGCCGCGTTGGGATCGGTGCGTGGCCAGACCGTGCTGGTGACTGGCCGCGTCGATGGCCGCCTGCTCTACGTCCAGCCATCGAGCGGACCGGAGCGCAGCATCCTCCTGCCCGACCTCGTCAAGGCCGCGGAAGAGGGCGATGTCAATCTGATCGTGCTGCGCACCGCCTCGACCCCGCGCCAGCCCGGCGGACGCAACTGGCTGTGGCAGAAGGTGGAGGTGCGCGGCCTCGAGCAGGCGATGCAGCACCCGAGCGTCGCCGACTTCCTCAACGCGCTCGCCGGGGCAAACCGGCGCATGACCGTCACCGCCACCGCGTCCGGCCGGCGCACGGCGATCGACATCAAGCCTGCGGCCGACTTTCCAGGGCCCCTGCAGAGCCCCGTCGGCGACCTGTTCTCCGGCTTCTTCTCCGACGTGACGGGACGCGTCATCACCACGGGCCTCGAGGCCAGCGTGCGCAGCGCCGAGCGGCAGACGGAGCTCGACCAGCGGCTCATTCCCGGTATCCCCTCGGACTTCCAGGCCGGCTATCTGATGCTCGTCCTGCTGGGGCTCCTCGGCGTGCCGATCTCGCGCGCGTGGTGGCGGCGGCTGTGGCCGCCAGAAGCCGCGAGCGAATACTCCGGCCGCGCCGGTTACCTGGCCGCCCGCGCCGTGCGGGGCAGCGTATTCCTTCTGCTCTTCCTGCCGCTCACCGCCCCCGTGACCGCCCCCCTCAACCTCTGGCGGCAGGTATGGGAGGCAGTGACGCTGCCGGCGCGCCTGTGGCGGCGGCTAACCGGACGACAGGCTTCAGCGAGCGCAGGCGCGTGATAAGGTGTCAGGCCCTTCGGGTCTGACACCATGGCTCCACGAGAGGTTGTCTTATGGTGTCAGACCCGGAGGGTCTGACACCTGCGCGCGCGGACCCTGCCGATGACCACCCTCCTCCTCACCCACCCCTGCTTCGTCGAGCACGACACCGGCCCCGGCCACCCCGAGCGGCCCGACCGCATGCGGGCGATCGACAAGGTCCTCGGCCACGAGCTGTTCAAGGACTTGAAGCGCGAAGAGGCGCCGCTCCGGGACGACGTGGAGGACGCCATCGCGCTCGCGCATCCGCGCGCCTACATCGATTGGGTGAAGAGCGCGCGTCCCGCCGAGGGCGAGCCGCCCGCTCATCTCGATCCCGACACGCTGCTGTCGTCGAAGTCCTGGGAGCCGGCGCTGCGGGCGGTCGGTGCCGGCCTTGAGGCTGTCGACCGGGTGATGGACAAGAGCTCCGGCATCGCCAACGTGTTCTGCCAGGTACGCCCGTGCGGCCACCACGCGGAAGCTCAGCGCGCCATGGGCTTCTGCATCTTCGCCAACGTGGCCATCGCCGGCCTCTACGCGCGCAAGAAGCACGGCGCCGAGCGCATCGCCGTGGTCGATTTCGACGTGCACCACGGCAACGGCACGCAGGACATCTTCTGGAGCGACAAGGACCTCTACCTCGGGTCGACCCATCAGATGCCACTTTATCCCGGCACCGGCGCGCTGTCCGAGACCGGGGTCGGCAACATCTGGAACGCGCCGCTGCGGCCGGGTGACGGCGGCGACAAATTCCGGGAGGCCTTCGAATCGCGCATCATCCCAGCCTTGCGCAATTTCGGTCCCGATCTGGTGCTGATTTCGGCCGGATTCGACGCCCATCAGGATGACCCGCTCGCCAACCTGCGCCTGCTCGAGCCCGATTTCGCCTGGGCCACCAACGAGATCGCCGAGATCGCGGCCAAGCATGCACAGGGTCGGCTGGTATCCATGCTCGAAGGCGGCTACAACCTCGCCGCCCTGGCCAAGTCGGTGGGTGTGCATGTCAGGGCGTTGATGGAAGCCGGTGCGTGAATTCGCCGCCCGTCGCGATCCAGGTCAAGGGCAACATGATGAACAACATGGTCAAGCCTGCCGCAAAGCACGTCGATATCAGGGAGATGTCCTTCGAGAAGGCCCTCAAGGAGCTGGAAAGCATCGTCGGCCGGCTCGAGCGGGGCGATGTGGAGCTGGAGGAGAGCATCAACATCTACGAGCGTGGGGAGGCTCTGAAGGAGCATTGCGACCGCCTACTCAAGCAGGCAGAGGCCAAGGTCGAGAAGCTCACGTTCAACCAGGCGGGCGAGCCGTCCGGCACCGAGCCGTTCAAGCCGCAGGAGTGATTTTTCTCCCATTTTCCCGCAAAGACCGGGAGATCGGGGAGCAGACACCGCGACGCTACGTCTTCCGAACTGGACCGGCCGTTGCGATATAGTTGGGATCGAGACGATCCAAGCCGGATACGGCCGAGGTAGTGCATATGAACCAAGCCTCCAAGACGCCGTTGCTCGATACGGTCAAGGTGCCCGCCGACCTGCGCGCCATTCCCGAGAAGGACCTGCGCCAGCTGGTCGACGAGCTGCGGCAGGAGACGATCGACGCCGTCTCGGTCACCGGCGGCCACCTGGGCGCCGGGCTCGGCGTCGTGGAGCTCACGGTCGCGCTGCATTGGACCTTCGATACCCCGCGCGACCGTCTGATCTGGGACGTCGGCCACCAGGCCTATCCGCACAAGATTCTCACCGGACGGCGGGACCGCATCCGCACCCTGCGCCAGGGCGGAGGCCTCTCCGGCTTCACCAAGCGCGCCGAGAGCGAGTATGACGCGTTCGGCGCGGCGCATTCCTCCACCTCCATCTCCGCCGGCCTCGGCATGGCGGTGGCGCGCGATCTCGCCGGCGGCAGCAACAACGTGGTGTGCGTGATCGGCGACGGCGCCATGAGTGCCGGCATGGCCTACGAGGCCATGAACAACGCGGGCGGACGCAACGAGCGTCTGATCGTCATCCTCAACGACAACGACATGTCGATCGCCCCGCCCGTCGGCGCCCTCTCCAACTACCTGGCGCGCATCTCATCGAGCGGCACCTATCTGCACCTGCGCGACATCGCCAAGCAGCTTGCCAAGATCCTTCCCAAGTCGTGGGAGCGCCGCGCGGCCCGGGCGGAGGAGATGACGCGCACGCTGTGGACCGGCGGCACGCTGTTCGAGGAGCTGGGCTTCTATTACGTGGGCCCCATCGACGGCCACGATCTCAACGTGCTGCTGCCGGTGCTGCGCAACGTGCGCGATGCCCGGCAGGGGCCGATCCTCGTGCACGTCGTCACCAAGAAGGGCAAGGGCTATCCCCCTGCCGAGGCCTCCGACGACAAGTACCACGGCGTCAACCGCTTCAACGTCATCACCGGCGCGCAGGTCGCGGCCAAGCCCAATGCGCCCGCCTACACCAAGGTGTTCGCGCAAAGCCTGATCGAGCAGGCGCGCAACGACGACCGGATCGTGGCCGTCACCGCGGCGATGCCGTCGGGCACCGGCCTCGACCTGTTCGCCAAGGAGTTTCCCGACCGCACCTTCGACGTGGGCATCGCCGAGCAGCATGGGGTGACCTTTGCTGCAGGCCTCGCCACGGAAGGCTTCAAGCCGTTCGCCACCATCTATTCCACCTTCCTGCAGCGCGCCTACGACCAGGTGGTGCACGACGTCGCCATCCAGCGACTGCCCGTGCGTTTCGCCCTCGACCGCGCCGGTCTCGTCGGCGCCGACGGGCCCACGCATGCCGGCTCCTTCGATCTGGCCTATCTCGGGTGCCTGCCGGGCTTCGTCCTGATGGCACCCGCCGACGAGGCCGAGCTCAAGCATATGGTGGCCACCGCCGTCGCCATCGACGACCGGCCATCCGCGTTCCGCTACCCGCGCGGCGAGGGCGTTGGCGTGGAGTTGCCGGCCGTGGGCCGGCCGCTGGAGGTCGGCAAGGGCCGCATCGTGCGCGAGGGCTCGGCGGTGGCGCTGCTGTCGCTGGGCACGCGGCTTGGCGAGTGCCTCAAGGCCGCGGACCAGCTGGCCGCGCTCGGCCTTCCCACCACCGTCGCCGACGCGCGCTTTGCCAAGCCGCTCGACACCGACCTCATCCGCCGCCTCGTGCAGAACCACGAGGTGCTGGTGACCATCGAGGAGGGCTCGGTCGGCGGCTTCGGCTCGTTCGTGCTGCAATATCTGGCCGGCGAGGGTCTGCTCGACCGCGGATTGAAGGTGCGCCCGATGGTGCTGCCGGACGTCTTCATCGACCATGACAAGCCCGAGAAGATGTACGACGCCGCCGGCCTGAACGCCCGCCATATCGTCGCGACCGTGCTGTCGACGCTGGGACGCGACGCCCGCGATTTCGGGGTCGCCGAGCGCGCCTGACGGCTTCTCCACAGGATATCCACAGAAATCCCGCACCCTTGCGACGACGACTGAGGAATTGCGATTGCGGGGCGCCGCGGGCGCGCCTATGCAGGAGGTGTCCCTAGACTACTTCCTGCTCGCCTTCGCATCCCCCATGCAGCAGCAGGAAAGAAGCCCTGGCGTTGGCGCCAGGGCTATTTTTGTGGGGCAAGCGACCTCCTCGCCGAAGCGCTCATACCATCGAGCAGTAGCTCCGACTCACGACGTAACAACCGCGACGTCATCCCCGCGCAGGCGGGGACCCATGCCACTATCGTCCAGCGCTCCCGAAACCTGCGTGGGTGCCCGCCTTCGTTCCGGAGGCGCGTCTTCGTGCTGGAAGCGCGTCTACGACACGACACGACGCGGACATGACGTTGGAGCGCGTCGCGCTTGCTGGTATCAGCCCGCCTGAGGGGCGGAGCTGACGCAGCTTCCGCGATGACGGCTATGCGGTCGCCTTCTTGAAGTTGGCGGCGGCCTTGTCCCAGTTCGCCACGTTCCACCAGGTGTCGATATAGTCGGCACGCTTGTACTGGTACTTGAGGTAATAGGCGTGCTCCCACACGTCGATGCCGATCACCGCCTTGGCGCCCTCCATCTGCGGCGCATCCTGATTGGCGCTGCTGATGACCGCGAGCTTCTTGTCCTTGCCGACGACGAGCCAGGCCCAGCCCGAGCCGAAACGGCCCAGGCCCGCCGTCTTCATGGCGGCCTTCATCTTGTCGACGTCGCCGAACGCCCCGTCGATGGCGCCCTTGAGATCGCCCGTCGGCGCCTTGGCACCGCCCGGCGTCATCAGCTCCCAGAAGAACGTGTGGTTCCAGTGGCCACCGAGGTTATTGCGCACAGGCGTGCGCACCGCCTCGGGCACGCCGGCGAGATTGCCGAGGATGTCGTCGATCGGCTTGGTAGCGAGATCCGGCCACTTCTCCACGAGCCCGTTAAGGTTATTGACGTACGCCGCGTGATGATTGTCGTGGTGAATCTGCATCGTCTTGGCATCGATGTGCGGCTCGAGCGCCTCGTTGGCGTAGCCGAGCGGCGGCAGGACGAACGGCTTGGCCTGTGCCAACGCCATGCCGCGCCCCAGCACGCCGGCCGTACCGGCGAAGGCGGTGGCGCCCGCCAGGAATTTCAGGGTATCTCTTCGGTTCATGGACGTCCTCCGTGGGCGAGTGTCGGCGAATTCGTTGGTAGGCTGCGTGATCGTACACTGGTTGCCGTGCGCCCGGAACGGCGAGGTCGCCGGTCGGGGGTCGACGTCAGGACTACGCCAGGGCCGGGCTGCCGGATGCCGGCGTACGCGCTGAACAAGGATCAAATGTACGTGAGCGATGCGGCGCGAGCACGGCATAAGAGCCGGACGCGGCTCGATTCTCGTTTGGTCGAGCTGGGGCTGGTGTCCTCGCGCGCCCGTGCCCAGGACCTCATCCGCCGCGGGCTCGTCGAGATCGGCGGCGTGGTCGAGTTGAGGCCGAGCGCCGGCGTTGCGGCCGGCGCCGCGATCCGCCTGTCTCGATCCGCGGGCGACTATGTTTCGCGAGGAGCCGTGAAGCTGATGGCCGCACTCGACCATTTCCGCTTTTCCGTGACCGGCGTCACGGCGCTCGATGTTGGCGCGTCGACAGGCGGGTTCACGCAGGCGCTGCTCGAGCGCGGCGCGGCGCGCGTCTACGCGGTCGACGTCGGTCACGGTCAGCTGCACGCGCGGTTGGCAGGCGATGCCAGGGTCGTCTCGCTCGAAGGCCGCGATGCGCGCCATCTCGACCGCGAGCTGGTGCCGGAGCCAGTCGGTGCCGTCGTCGCCGACGTGAGCTTCATCTCCCTGACCAAGGCGCTGCCGGTGCCGCTGACGCTGGCCGGTCCCGGCGCCTGGGCCGTGGCGCTGGTCAAGCCGCAGTTCGAGGCGGGGCGGGCGGCCGTCGGCAAGGGCGGCATCGTACGCGACCCCGCCGCACGGCAGCGCGCGGTGGACCTTGTGCGCGACTGGTTCGCCGCGCAGCCCGGCTGGCGCGTGCTCGACGTCATCCCCTCGCCCATCGCCGGCGGCTCCGGCAACGAAGAGTTCCTGCTGGGAGCCATGCGTGACCACTAGACCGGCAGAGGTGGAGATCGCCGCCCTCGGGGCCCAGGGCGACGGCATCGCGCAGACGGGGGACGGCCCGCGCTTCGTTGCCTTCGCGCTGCCGGGCGAGCGCGTCCTCCTCGAGGGTGAGGGACTGCCCGGACTTTTATCCGCGCCCAGCCCCGAGCGCCGGCAGCCTCGCTGCCGTCACTTCGGGACCTGCGGCGGCTGTGTTGCCCAGCATATGAGCGAGCCGCTCTATGACAGCTGGAAGCGCGGCATCGTCGTCGAGGCGCTGCGCCAGCGCGGCCTCGAGGTGGCGGTCGGGCCTCTGCTGCGGGTCGCGCCTGGCACGCGACGGCGCGCGGTGCTCACCGCGCGGCGCGAGGGCGGCAAGATCGTCCTCGGCTACCATCGCCGCCGCAGCCACGATCTGTTCGACCTCGAGGAATGTCCGGTATTGCAGCCGGCCATCGTCGCCCAGCTCTCCGGCCTGCGCGCGATCGCGGCACAGCTTGCACAGCGCGAGATCCGGCTCACGGTGCTGCTCGCGCCCAACGGCCTCGATGTGACCGCGGATGGCGCTGGCGTCCGCCTCGACGCGAGAGCCGCCGCCGAGTTGGCGCGGCTGGCGGCAACCCACGGCATCGTGCGCATCTGCGTCGACGGCGAGACCATCGTCGAGCGGGCGAAACCGGCGCTTGCCATGGGGGGCGTCGACGTCGTGCCGCCGCCGGGCGCCTTCGTGCAGGCCGTGACGCCCGCCGAGGCGGCCATGGTCGGTTGCATTCTCGCCGCCGCCGGCAAGGCCAAGCGCGTCGCCGACCTGTTCTGCGGCGTCGGCACGTTCACGTTCCCGCTCGCGCGCCGCGCGCGCGTACTCGCCATCGACGGCGAGGAGAAAGCCATCGCCGCCCTCGCCGCGGCGGCCCGGCACGCCCAGGGGCTAAAGCCGATCGAGACCAAGGTGCGCGATCTCTTCCGCATACCCCTCTCGCCCAAGGAGCTCGAGGGGCTGGACGCCGTCGTGCTCGACCCCGCCCGCGCGGGTGCCGAGGCCCAGGCGCGGCAGATCGCACGATCGGGCGTTCCGGCCGCGATTCTCGTCTCTTGCAATCCGGGCACGCTGGCGCGGGACGCGCGCATCCTGCTCGACGGCGGCTACGCGCTGGAGAGCGTCACGCCGATCGACCAGTTCCTCTACTCGCACCACGTGGAAGCCGTCGCCGTGCTGCGGCGCTAGTGTCCTGATCGCGAAATTCGCCTGATTGGTGCGGCACCCTCGGAGCGAATTTCGCGATCTGAAGGCCACTGGCAAAACAAGGCTTCTTGAGTGATTCAGATCGAGAAAGTCCGCTCACGACCACAGCCCAGCGCGATGTAGAGGACTTCTCGATCATCACACTGGGTCGTGTACTCAATTTGAGTGGACCGCCCCGAGGCTGGCCAGGGCCGGTTGAGACCCAGGTCTGTTGCCGGGTGAGCATCGGACACGCTGTTCTCACACAGAGACCTACTGATTGTGACCCTGAGCGGTTTTCGTGCGCGTGCGCAACACTTGCATCGCCGTGCGGCCTTCAGCAACTCGCTTGGCGTGGTGCACTGCGAATGCAGCCGCGAGCAGATTGCAACGCTGCTTCCCACTCGAGACCGTTTCTGTTTTAGCTTTTTCCAGGAGGGCCAGAACCGTCCGGCGAGAAGGGAGGAAGTAGCGCATGCGACCACAAGTTGTTGCGCTGATTGCAGCGCTTGCATTTGTTGCGCTTCAGGCTCGCGCTCAGCAGCCGGATTGTGGCGTGCCCGCGAAGCTGGACGACGGTTGGACCATTGCAAAGCCGGAAGACACGGGTCTCGATGGCACTCGGCTGTGCGCGATTGCCGAACGGCTGAAAGCCACCAATGCCAACGTCCACGGCGTGGTAATCGTACGCAGCGGCAAGCTCGTGTTCGAGCAATACTTTGCAGGTTACGACGAACCTTGGGGCAGTTCTTCCGGACGCTACGAGTTCGACGCCAACACGCTGCACGACCTGCGCTCGGTGACGAAGAGCATCATATCCCTATTGCTCGGTATTGCTCTAGATCGCAAGTTGATCGCGAGCCTCGACGAACCGGTGACGAAATACTTCCCCGAATACGCCGAAGTGAAAACGCCCGGATGGGACAAGATCTCTCTGCGACACCTGTTGAAGATGGCATCCGGCCTGCAATGGGACGAAAACCTTCCATGGAATGACAAGAACGACGAATGGCATTTGGTGAATGACCCCGACCCACTGCGCTACGTGTTTCAAAAGCCGTTTGCATTCGCGCCAGACACGTTCTTCACTTACAATGGCGGGGGAACCGACCTGCTAGGCAAGGTCATTGAAAAGGCATCGGGAGTGCGGATCGACGCCTTTGCGAACGATGTCCTGTTTAGACCGCTCGGCATCACCGATTGGCAGCTAAAGGAATATCGCAACGGCAAGCAGGCAACGGCAGCCGGGCTGCGCCTGCGCCCGCGCGATGCTGCAAAAATGGGGCAGCTCGTCCTCAACAAGGGCGTGTGGGATGGTCGCCAGATCGTATCCGCCGGATGGATCACTGAATCCGTTAAACCGCGCTTTCAAGCGACTAACATGTTCGGTGGCCTGTTCTACTACGGTTATCAGTGGTGGATCGGCCGCACGCTTGTCGATGACCGAGAGATCAAGTGGGTTGCCGGTCAGGGTCTAGGTGGACAGCGATTGATTATCGTTCCCGACCATGAGCTCGTGATGATGGTCACCCAGGGCCTTTATCCAAGCGGACGACAGGGTCAAGCTACGCTCGACTTATTGGCCAATTTTGTCCTACCGGCGGTGCGCGCCAAAGACGCACGCTGACTGCTTTAGCCATCGCTCGAATCGATCTGCGGCGCAGGAAGAGTTTGCCCGTAACTCTGTCGGCTGCCGCACACAAGAAGCACATGCCGTCTGATCATCCGCGTCTCAGAACGGCAGATCATGGCACGAACTCACCGTTCCCGACACCGCAGCAGTTCTTCCGCAGTCGAGAGGTAAACTGACGTGCCGAAGCGATGCCTGTTTGGTCTCAGATTGACCCGCCGGTAGGATGACCCCTGTCTGTTGCCCCACAGGAGGAGGTTCGGTTCAATGAAGATCGACGGCGGATGCCATTGCGGCTACATCACCTACGAGGCCGAGGCTGACCCACAAAAGCCCTTTATTTGTCATTGTACCGATTGCCAGGAGCTTTCAGGTTCCGCGTTCCGGATAGGTATTCGGGTCGCAAGCGAAGAATTCAGGATGCTCTCAGGTGAGCCAACGATCTACGCGAAGACGACTGAGAGTGGAGCAAAAAGCGCTCAGGCATTCTGTCCGCGGTGCGGTTCACCTATCTATGCGACGCGTTTTGGGGATGCACCGAAGTTCTACAACATCCGCCTTGGAACCGTCCGCCAGCGTGATCAGTTTGTGCCAAAGCTCCAGTTTTGGTCACGCTCAGAGCTGCACTGGCTGCCTAGCCTCGCCACAATTCGTAAGATCGAGAAACAGGAGTGGCGAACCGCGCCACGATCACCCGCATGAGCTAGCATCACGTATCCAAAGACGCCGCCTGGCGTCTCCTATGCCAACGCGGGTCCGCGAGCAATTGATGCAGATGAGACGCCTCACTGTTTGCAGATGCACAGGACCGTTCTTGGCACCCTTGCCCCGTTCGGCCCGATACCGCCTCACGTCCGTTGCTGCGGCTTCATCTGCCGTAGTGTGGCATGGTTTGCGTTGGCAGACGCGAGAAAGCATTTCGCATCGAGTTCACGCGCGAGTGTCCTGATCGCGAAATTCGCCTCGTTGTGCAGCACCCTCGGAGCGAATTTCTCGATCATCACACTAGAGACGCGCCCGCCGTCGCCCTGAGCGATACGGCTATATTGCGCGTCCCGCCGATGCTACGTTCGCCCGCCTTACCTTCAGGGGAATCGAGCCATGTCGCGCAAGACCGTTGAGATCATCGCTGGACTGACGCTGGGGTCGCGCTGAGATGTCGTCCGTGGACCTTCCCGCCTCCCCGTCCTTCCGCCTCGATGGCAAGCGCGCGCTGGTGACGGGCGCGGGGCGCGGCATCGGATTGGCGGCAGCCGCAGCGCTGGCCGATGCGGGCGCGCACGTGACGCTGCTTTCGCGCACGCGCGCCGAGATCGAGGCAGCCGCGGCGGCGATCCGGGAGAGAGGACAGAAAGCCGACACGCTGGTGCTCGATGTCACCGACCTGCAGGCCATGCAGGCAGCCATCGCGCAAGCGGAGCCCTTCAACATCCTCGTCAACAACGCCGGCACCAACCGGCCCAAGCTGCTGCTCGACGTCACCATCGACGACTACGACGCCATCATGGGCCTCAACGTGCGCGCGGCCTACTTCGTCGCGCAGGCCGTCGCGCGCCGCCTGGTCGCGGCCGGACAGCCGGGCTCGATCATCAACATCTCCTCGCAGATGGGCCACGTCGGTGCGGCGCGACGCACCGTCTACTGCGCCTCCAAGCACGCCATGGAGGGCTTCACCAAGGCAATGGGCATCGAGCTTGCTCCGCACAACGTGCGCGTCAATACGCTCGGACCGACTTTTCTCGACACTCCGCTGGCGCGACCGTTCCTGCAGGACCCGGCGTTCAGGAGCGAGGTGCTGGCGAAAATCAAATTCGGCCGGTTGGGCAAGGTGGAGGACGTGCTGGGGGCGGTGCTGTTCCTGGCCTCGGACGCGTCCTCACTCGTCACCGGCACATCGCTCGTCGTCGACGGCGGCTGGACGGCGGATTGAGCTAATCCCCTCGTCCTACTGAAGAGTGGGGAGAGGGAGAAGATGCCGGCGATACGCCCGATTATTCGACAGGTGAGGCAATGGACGAAGCCATGAGGAAGATGCGCGAGACGCTGGCGCACCGGTTCGGCGCAGCACTCCCCGAGATCGCGGAGGCAGACGGACCGTCGGCTTGCCCGGAGACCTGGCAAAAGCTCGCGAGCCGCGGCTCCTCGCGCTACTTCCTGGAGCGTCCGGTCGCCCCCGAGCTGATCGAGACGCTGTGCGCGCTGGCGCTGTCCTCCCCGACCAAGAGCGACATGCAGCAGCGCGACATCGTCATCGTCGAGGACCGGGCTATCCGAACGCGCATCGACACGCTGCTCGCGACCGGCCCGCTGGCGCAGGAGTGGATACCGGGCGCCCCCGCGCTCCTCGTGTTCTGCGGCAACAACCGCCGCCAGCGGCAGATCCACGCGTGGCGCGGCAAGCCGTTCGCCAACGATCACCTCGACGCGTTCTTCAATGCATCCGTCGATGCCGGAATCGCGCTGTCGGCCTTCGTCATCGCGGCCGAGGCGGTGGGGCTCGGCTGCGCGCCGATCAGCGCCATCCGCAATCACGCCGAGGAGGTGTCGGCGCTGCTCGGTCTGCCCGATCACGTCTTTCCCGTCGCCGGGCTCGGCTTCGGCTGGCCGTCGCGCAAGCACCACGTGAGCCTGCGCCTCCCGCTGTCGGCGACGGTGCATCGCGACCGGTTCAGCGAGGCCGGCATCGAGCAGGCCGTCGACGCCTACGATCGCCGCCGCCATGCCGTCGCGCCCATCCGCAAGCAGCGCTCTCCCGACGTGTTCGGGACGGCCGACTTCTACGGCTGGTCGGAGGACAAGGTGCGCCAGTACGCCACCCCCGAGCGCGCCGACTGGGGCGCGTTCGTACGCAAGAAGGGCTTCCGTCTGGAATAGCAAGGCAGGGCGCAATACGCCCCGGATCAGGTCCGAGGATATTGCACCCTACGGCTCACCCTGCCTTCACGGGCGCCTTCTTGTAGTCCGCGTCGCTGACGCCCTCGAGCCACGTGGTGGCATTGCCCTTGTCATCGGACTCGGACATGGCGAGGTGGGACATCATGTGGTCGGGTGCGGCGCCGTGCCAGTGCTTGACGCCCGGCGGGATGACGACCGTGTCTCCCGGCAGCAGGATGTGCACGTCCTCGCCCAGGGTCTGGTAGCGGCCGACGCCGGTCAGAACGTAGAGGATCTGGCCGACGGCATGGGTGTGCCAGTTGGTGCGTCCGCCCGGCGTGAAGGTCACGCGCGAGGCACGCAGGCGCGACGGCGCCTCTGGCGCGTACACCTCCTCGTGCAATACGAGACCGCCGAAATTGGCGGCGGGTGCCTTGTTGGTCGGCCGCGTCGCGGCCCGCATGATCCTTGCGCGCATGTTCTCTCCTCCTGGATGCTTCGGCCGGCGTGCGGCGTCTTGGAAGGCCGAAGTATGGCGATGCGCGCGACCTGCTGGCAAGGTACGCGAAGGCGCAGCTGACCTGCACGGCTTCCGCGGCACCGCGTAGCACGTAGGTTGGGTCGAGCGTCAGCGCTGACCAACACCGGTCGAATATCCGGCTTGTGTTGGGTCTGCTCTACGCTTGACCCAACCTACGCGCCTACTTCTCGCCCGCCTCCGCTTCGGCGAGCTTGCCGCGCCAGTCCCTGCGGGCGAGCGCCGAGACGATCGACAGCACCAGCAGGGCGGCGCAGATGGCGAGCAGCGTCGCGGAGATCGGACGCCGGAAGAAGATCTGCCAGTCGCCGCTCGACATCACCAGCGACTGGCGCAGGCTGAGCTCGAAGGTGGGGGCGATGACGAGCCCGAGCACGAGCGGCGCCGGGTCGAAGTCGAACTTGCGCAAGCCGTAGCCCACCACCCCCATGATCAGCATGATCCACACATCGACGATGGAGTGGCTCACCTCGTAGACGCCGATGATGCAGAACATGATGATGAGCGGATAGAGATAGGCGTAGGGAATGCGCAGCACGCTCACGAACAGGCCGACCAGCGGCAGGTTCAGCGCCAGCAGCATCAGGTTGCCGACATACATCGAGGCGATGAAGCCCCAGAACACGTCCGGGTGCTCGCTGACCAGCTGCGGCCCGGGCGGCACGCCGTGGATGAGCAGCGCGGCCATCAGTACGGCGGTCACCGGCCCGGTCGGCAGCCCCAGCGCCAGCATCGGCACGAAGGCGCCGGTGGAAGCCGAGTTGTTGGCCGATTCCGGCCCCGCGACGCCGGCCACCGCGCCCTTGCCGAACTCCTCCGGCGTCTTCGAGAGGCGCCTCTCCACCGCGTAGGAGAGGAAGGAAGCGATGATGTGCGCCGAGCCCGGCACGATGCCGACGAAGAAGCCCAGCACCGAGCCGCGGGCGATCGGCGCAGCGGATTGGCGCCATTCGCCACGGCTCGGGAGCAGTTCGCGCAAGCGCGGGCTCGCGACCGCCTGCGTGACCGTCTTGCTGGGCGTGGAGAGGATCTCGCCCAGCCCGAACAGTCCCACCGCGACCGGTACGATGCCGATGCCGTCGCCCAGCTCCTTGATGTCGAAGCTGTAGCGGAAGTGCCCGCTCATGACGTCGATGCCGATGCAGCCGAGCAGCAGCCCCACCGACGCCATCAGCAGCGTGCGAATGAGCGACGTGGACGACATGTAGGCCAGGAACACGAGGCCGAGCAGGAGCAGCGCCGTGTATTCCGGCGGCCCGAAGCGCAGCGCGAAGTTGGCGAGCGGCGGCGCCACCACCGTGAGCATGATCACGCCGAAGGTGCCGGCGACGAAGGAGCCGACCGCTGCAATCGACAGCGCGGCCCCGGCGCGGCCCTTCTGCGCCATGGCGTAGCCGTCGATGCAGGTCATGACGGAGGACGCCTCGCCGGGGATGCGCATCAGGATCGAGGTGGTGGAGCCGCCGTATTGCGACCCGTAGTATATGCCGGCCAGCATGACGATGGCCTTGGTGGCGTCGAGCCCGAACGTCACCGGCAACAGGATGGAGATGCCGGCCAGCGGGCCGATCCCCGGCAGCATGCCGACCAGGGTGCCCACCAGGCAGCCGAGGAAGGCGTAGAGCAGCACGTCGGGCCGCAGCGCCACCGAGAAACCGAGAGCCAGGCTGTCGAGAGTGGCTTCCACGTGAACTCACAGCCTCAGGGCTCAGAACCAGAAGTCACCGCGCGGGAGCGGAGATTTGAGCAGCGTGCCGAACAGGGCGTACGCCAGTCCCGCCACGCCGGCACTGAAGGCCGCGGCGGACAGAATCGGCTTGCGCTCGATGACGAAAGTCAGGGTGAACAAAAGCAGCGACATGCTCACGAGGAACCCGGCCCAGGTGTAGGCAGCGGTAGCCGCCGCAGTGACGGCGACGACGCGCAAGGCGTGCGGGAAGTCGCTCCAGTCGAGGTCGGCAAACGGAGGGCTCTCGCCGGCGCGCACCAGCAGGACCAGGCCGAACGCCATCATTAGTCCGACCACCAGCTTGGGCAGCATGCCGGCCCCCGGCGAGGCCAGCGTGCCGAACGGGAGATCGCCGCTGACGGCCAGCACCAGTGCGCCGACAGCGACGAACGCCCCGCCGCCGACGTGGTCGCGGCGCAGGCTCATACCTTGCCGACCGCGCGCACGGCGTCTTCCACGCGCTTGGCGTCGGTGTCCCAGAAGGTCTTGAACTCGGCCTGGTCGAGATAGGCTACGTCCTGGCCTAGGTTCTTCATCGCCTGCTGGAACTGGTCCGTGGCCGCCGCCTTCCTGATCTCCTCGCGCAGCTTGGCGACGATCGGCTCGGGCGTGCCCTTGGGCGCGAACATGCCGACCCACAGATAGAACTCGACGTTGTAGCCGAGCTCCTTCAGGGTCGGGACATCGGGAAGTGCCGGCGCGCGCTGCGCACCGAGGCAGGCGAGCGCGCGGGCCTTGCCGCCCTTGATCTGGCCCATGGCCGCCGCGATCGCCGAGCACGACATCTGCGAGTTGTTGCCGATCAGGGCCGTCAGCGCGGGCCCGCCGCCGTTGGTCGGCAGATGCTTCATCTGCAGACCCGCCGCCTGCAGGAACAGGGCCGTCGGCAGATGCAGCGCGCCGTGCATGCCCGACGAGCTGAACACCAGCTCGCCCGGCTTCTTCTTCACGTCATCCACCAATTCGCCGAGCGTCTTGTAGGGCTGCTGGTCGTTGACGAGCAGCACCATCGGATCGGCGATCAGGCGGGCGATGGGCACGAAGTCGTCGCGCGTGAACTTGACCGGGCGGCCATAGAGCTTGTCGACCTCGGCAAAGCCCGAGATCGACACAATGTGCACCAGCAGCGTGTAGCCGTCGGGCTTGGCGCTGGCCGCGAACTGGGCGCCGACCTGGCCTGCCGCGCCGGCCTTGGTCTCGATCACCACCGGCTGCTTGATGAGCGGCTCGAGCACGGCCGCGAGCGGGCGCGCCACCACGTCGGCAGCGCCTCCCGGCGGAAACGGGTTGATCACGGTGATGGCGCGGGAGGGATAGGCGTCCTGCGCGAACACCGGCCGGTTTGCCAGCGCCGAAGCGGTGACGGCAGCCGAGCCGGCGACGAAACTGCGTCGGTCCATGCGGTCCTCCCGGGGATGCGGCGGCGCATGCGTTGGCGCCTGCACGTCGTTGGAACGAGCGGGCACCCCTCGATCGTGTTGGAGTGTTCGCAGCATTCGGAAGCGATGGTAGCGAGGTCGCTCCGATGGGGTCAACCTCGGAGCGTCGTTAGCCAACGGTTTCCCGAGGAGCCCGCTACGCGGGGCGGCCTGTCGATGTCACCGCTCCCTGGGGTCGAGCGCGTCGCGCAGGCCGTCGCCCAGGATGTTGAACGACAGCACCACCAGGAAGATCGCCAGCCCCGGCCACACCGCCATCCACGGCGCGTTGGTGAGGAAGCGCTGGGCGGTGTTGAGCATCGAGCCCCACGATGGCGCCGGCGGCTGCTGGCCGAGCCCCAGGAACGACAGGCTGGCCTCGGCGATGATGGCCGTGGCGATCGAGATCGTCGCCTGCACGATCAGCGCCGGCATGATGTTGGGCAGGATATGCTTGACGGCGATGCGCACCGGCGGGTTGCCGACGGCGCGGGCGGCCTCCACGTAGTCCTCGACCTTGACCGTCATGACCTGGCCGCGCGTCAGGCGCACGAAGATGGGCGTGGCGGTGACGCCGATGGCGATCATGGCGTTCTGCAGCGAAGGCCCGAGAAACGCCGCCAGCGCGATCGCCAGGATCAGGAACGGGATCGCCAGCATGGCATCCGTGATGCGGCTGATGACGGCGTCGATCCAGCGGCCGCCGTAGCCGGCGAGCAGGCCGAACGGCACGCCGAGGCAAAGGGCAATCGAGATCGAGACGACGCCGGCCAGCAGCGAGGCCCGCGCGCCGTAGATCACGCGCGCAAACAGATCGCGGCCCAATTCGTCGGTGCCGAACCAGTGCTGGGCCGAGGGCGGCTTGCGGATCGCCGTCCAGCTCTGCTGGGTCGGGTCGTAGGGCGCGATCAGCGGCGCGAACACGGCTACAGCCACGAACAGCACGATGATGACGAGACCGAGCACCGCGCTCTTGCGTCGGCAGAGACGCCGCCAGGCCCGCGCCCCCGGGCTCTCCTCGCGCAGCTCGACAACCAATGTTTCGGATACGGCCACGGCTAGTGCGCCTTCTCCCCTCCCCCTTGCGGGGAGGGGTCGGGGGTGGGGGTGCAAAAGCCGCGACGCAGCCCGCGTTTCCACCCCACCCCTAACCCCTCCCCATCAAGGGGAGGGGAATCCCGTCGAGCTCGCTTCACGGTTCGCGCTCCACTGACACTGTATCCTAGCTCCTGAGCCTGGGGTTAATCAGCACGTAGGCGATGTCGGCCAGCAGGTTGAGGAGGATGTAGGTCGTCGCCGTGATCAGGGTGACGCCCTGCACGACCTGGTAGTCGCGGTTGAACACGCTGTCGACGATGAGCTTGCCGAAGCCCGGGATGGAGAACACCTGCTCGGTGAGCACGGCGCCCGACAGCAGCGTGCCGAGCTCGAGCGCGCCCAGCGTCACCACGGGCGTGAGCGCGTTGCGCATGGCATGCTTCAGGACGACGATGCGCTCGGCGAGGCCCTTGGCGCGGGCGGTGCGCACGTAGTCGCTGCCCATCGCCTGCAGCATCGCGCTGCGGGTGTGGCGCATGAGCACGGCGGCGAACGAGTTGCCGAGCACGAAGGCCGGCAGGATCGTCGTCTGCAGGGAGAGCCAGAAGTCCTCGAACGGCCCCACGTAGCCCGAGGCCGGCAGCCAGCCCAGATGCACCGCGAACAGGAAGATCAGGAGTATGCCGAGCCAGAAGTTCGGCGTGGAGATGCCCCACAGCGCCACCAGATTGACGGCGTAGTCGATGGGGGTGTCCTTCTTCACGGCGGAAACCACGCCGGCGGTCACGCCGATCGACAGCGAAAAGACGATGGCCATCAGCGCCAGCTGCAGCGTGACGGGAAATTTCTGCTTGATCAGCGTGAGCACGGGCTCCTTGAGGCGCATGGACTCGCCGAGGTCGCCCGAGAGCACGCCACCGACCCAGTGCAGGTATTGCACGTAGACAGGCTGATCGAGGCGGTACTGCTTGCGGATCTGCTCCAGCACGGCGGGATCGCGCTCCTCGCCGGCCATGGCGAGTGCCGGATCGCCCGGCAGCAGCTGCTGCAGTCCGAATATGATCACCGACACGAAGAACAGCGTCGGGATCGAGCTGCAGCAGGCGCTTGGCCAGGAATGGGAGCATGTTGGCTTCACGTTTCGTCGGCGGGAGGAGACCGGGCAAGGCCGCCCTCGCCACCGTCATGCCCGCGGAGGCGGGCACCCACGCAACTATCGCGAATAGAGGTCGCCAGTGGCGTGGATCCCCGCCTCCGCGGGGATGACGTTGGCAGCCATGGTCACGGCTTCAGCTTGACTCCGACCACGCGCACCAGCCCATCGGGCAGCTGCGTGTAGCCTTCGAGCTTCGTGGAGTGCGCGATGATCACCAGGCGGTGATAGAGGTAGATGATCGATCCTTCCGCGAGGTACTTGTCGGCGATTTTCTCGTAGATGGCTTTGCGATCCTCGAGCTTCGACACCTTGCGCGAGTCGTCGAGCCACTGATCCACGTCCTTGCTGCAGAAATGCCCATTGTTCTGCGGCGCGCCGCACTTGTGGAAGATGTAGCTGTTGCCGTCGGGGTCGATGCGTCCGCTCCAGCCGATCAGGTAGGCCTGGAAGCGGCCCTGCTCCGCCTCCGTGAGCGAGGTAGCGAACTCGGTGACGCGGATCTTCAGATCGAAGCCCGCTTCCGCCGCCATGGCCTGCAGCACTTCCGCGACCTGCCGGGCCTCCGGGTTGTTGGTCACCATGAAGTCGACAGCGACGGGCGTCGCCACCCCGGCATCGGCGAGGAGCTTCTTGGCCTTGGCCACGTCGCGGCCGGGCACCGGGAACTTCTGCTGGAAGTAGGGGCTCTTGGGGCTCACCCACTGGTTGCCCGGCAGCACCTCACCGTTGAACACCACGTCGGACAGCGCCTTGCGGTCGATGGCGGCTTCCAGTGCCAGGCGCACGCGCGGGTCCTTGCCGAACGGGCCGTTCTTGCCGGCCTCGCCGTTGGCCAGATTGAGGGTCAGGCCCTGGTAGCCGATCTCGATCTGGGTGGCGAGCTTGAGCTTGGGATCGGCGCGGATCTCCTTCAAGTCGGTCGCCAGCGCGCGCTCGATCAGGTCGAGGCTGCCGGACTTGAGGTTGGCGAGCCGCACGGTCGATTCCACGATCGGGCGGAACACGACGCGGTCGATGTGCACGTTGGCCGCGTTCCAGTAGTCGGCGAACTTCTCGACCACGATGCGGTCCTGCTGCACGCGCTCCACGAACTTGAAGGGCCCGGCGCAGACGGGCTTCAGTCCGAACTTGTCGCCGGCTTCCTTCGCGGCCTTGGGGCTCACGATCATGCCGGCGCGGTCGGCAAGCTGGGCCAGCAGCGGCGAGAACGGGTTCTTCAACAGCAGCCGCACGGTCGAGGCGTCGGCCACCTCGACCTTGTCGACGGCGGCGAGCTCGGGCTTGCGGAACGAGCCCTGCATGGTCATGTGCCGCTCGAGGCTGGCCTTGACCGCTTCCGCATCCATCGCCTCGCCATCGTGAAACTTGACGCCCGGCCTCAGCTTGATGACGACCGTCTTGCCGTCCTCGGAGGTCTCGCTCGAGAGTGCCAGCTGCGGCACGATGTTGAGCTTGTCGTCGATGTCGAACAGCTTGTCGCACAGCGACGCGAACACGATGCGGCCGACGTAGGTGCGCGCCAGCGTCGGATCGAGCACGTCGGGGTCCTCGGCCAGGCCGATGCGCAGCGTCGTCTGCGCCATCGCCGCGGATCCGGCAAACAGGAACGGCGGCAGCCAGTCCGACGAGAGCGAAGCCTTTGCATGCTGATTGCACTCCTGAGCTTGCGCGTTCCCGCCGGCTGGCTCGGCCCGCTAGTCTGGTCCGCCCTTGGCATCGAACGCTCGAAATAGACGCTGCAGGGCTCGGTGAAAATTCCGATCCTGCAACGGTTGCGGGCGGCACAGAGGAAACTATGTCACGCCATCGATGGCAAGCCGTGGCGTGCGCCTCGCCGGCGTCCGCCGCCAGCTCGGGGCGCGAGCGTCTGCAAACATCTTGGGCATGCGCGCAACGCGGATGCAGATGGCAGCCCGGATGGCGGATCGAGCGGACTGGGCGGGTCTCCGGGCAGAAGGCGTCGAACCCTCCGCCGATCCGTCGACGGTACCGGCACGGCGGACAGCAGCGCCTGCGTATAGGGATGGCGCGGCTCGGCGAAGATCTCCTCGGCTTCCGCGCTCTCGACGATGCGGCCGAGGTACATGACGGCCACGCGCGCGGCGATGTGCTTCACCACGGCGAGATCGTGGCTGATGAAGATGTAGGCGAGCCCGAGACGCTGCTGCAGGTCCTTGAGCAGGTTCAGGATCTGGCTGCGGATCGAGACGTCGAGCGCCGAGACCGGCTCGTCGCAGACGATGAGCTTGGGCTCGACCGCCAGCGCGCGGGCGATGGCGATGCGCTGTCGCTGGCCGCCGGAGAACTCGTGCGGATAGCGCTGCACGTGCTCCGCCCTCAGGCCGACGGTGCGCAGCAGATCGGCGACGCGCTCGCGGCGACTCGCCGGCGACAGGTCCGTGTGCAGCAGCAGCGGCTCGGCCAGCATCTCGCCCACCGTCATGCGCGGATTGAGCGAGCCGTACGGGTCCTGGAAGATGAGCTGGGCGCCGGCGCGGACGCGTCGCAGCTCGCTGCCGGACAACGAGCCGAGGTCGCGGCCATCGAAGCGCACGGTACCCGCGGTCGGCTCCATCAGGCGCAGCGCGAGGCGGCCCACGGTCGACTTGCCGCAACCCGACTCGCCGACCAGCGCCAGCGTCTCTCCCGCCGCCACGGCGAACGACACCCCGTCGACCGCGCGCACGACCGCCGTCGCCACGCCCAGCAGCGAGCGCCGCACGACGAAATGCTTCGTGACGTTGTCGAGGGCGAGGAGCGGGCCGCGCTCATGCGGGCCCGCCATCGTAGGTTGGGTCGAGCGTCAGCGATGACCCAACACAAATCCGCATCGCCGCCGCGCGGCTGGTGTCGGGTCTGCGCTTCGCGGGGACGCAACCTACGATCACTGCGACGCGACGCGACCTCATGCCACCAGCGCCTCCAGCGGCGCTTTCCAGCAGCGCGAGAGGTGCCCCGCGCCGACCGCGGCGAGCGGCGGGGGCTGGGTGCGGCAGTGCGCGTCGGCGAACGGGCAGCGGCCGGCGAAGCGGCAGCCGGTGAACCGGCCCGACAGGGTCGGCACGCTGCCGGAGATGGTGGTGAGGCGCTCGCGCGTGGCGCTGAGGAGCGGGATGGAGCCGAGCAGCCCCACCGTGTAGGGGTGCTCCGGCGCGGCGAACAGCGCCTGCGCGGGCGCCAGCTCCACGATCTCGCCGGCATACATCACGGCCACGTCGTCGCAGGTCTCGGCCACCACGCCCAGGTCGTGGGTGATGAGGACGACCGACGTGCCGGTCTCCTCGCGCAGCTTGCGCAGCAGGTCGAGGATTTGCGCCTGGATGGTGACGTCGAGCGCCGTCGTCGGCTCGTCGGCGATCAGCAGCGCCGGCGCGCAGGCGAGCGCCATGGCGATCATCACGCGCTGGCGCATGCCGCCGGACAGCTTGTGCGGATACTCGTCGACGCGCATGTGCGGCGACGGCATGCGCACGCGCTCCAGCATCTCGATGGCGGCACTCCGCGCGGCGCGAAGCCGACAGCCCGCGATGGCGCGACAGAGCCTCGCCGATCTGGTCGCCGACGGTGAAGCTCGGGTTGAGCGAGGTCATCGGCTCCTGGAAGATCATGGCGAGCCGGTTGCCGCGCAGATCCTGCATCTGCCGCTCGGGCAGCGAGCCCAGGTCGCGCCCCTCGAAGGTGACGGAGCCCGACACGCGCGTGCCGGCCTTGGGCAGCAGCCGCATGATGGCGAGCGCGGTCACGCTCTTGCCGCAACCGGACTCGCCGACGATGCCGAGCGTACGCCCGCGCGCCAGCGAGAAGCTCACGCCCGCTACGGCCTCCGTGACGGTGCCGCGATCGCCCTCGAAGGCGACGCGCAGGTCCTCCACCGTGAGCAGCGGCGAACCCGTCACTCATATCCCTCCGCGATGGAGCGCGCGACCA
This sequence comes from uncultured Alphaproteobacteria bacterium, assembly GCA_963774165.1. GTDB lineage: Bacteria > Pseudomonadota > Alphaproteobacteria > Rhizobiales > Hyphomicrobiaceae > AWTP1-13. Next base: position 62,025 of record CAVZEC010000015.1, read on the forward strand.
GCGCCTCGAGCCCGCCGCGGTCGACCAGCCCCGAGGCATTCTCGCGCGACGGCATCCAGCGCCGGAAGTGCACCCAGCGCTCGCGCGCCACCTGCTGCAGCCGCGCCAGCTCGGCCAAGCGGATCGGCGTGGTCGTCCACGCGCAGATCGTAGAGCGGATAATCCTCGCCGTCGTGGATCAGCAGCGCCGCCGACTGCTTGCCGCGCTTGTCGCCGCCCGCCGCCTCGCCGGCCTGCATGGCCGCGATCAGCCGCCGCGCGAACGGCAGGGAAGTCGCGGCCTCGTAGGCGCGGATCGTCTCGGCGAGCACCGCCGGGCCGGCCAGCATGTTGCCGGCGATGGAGAAGGTCGGGCGAACTGGCATGGCCGCACCAGTCGATGCATGCCGCGCCGGTGTAGGCGGCGAAGCGACCCTGCCTGTCCATCACGTGCAGCTGGCGGTTGTCGCGGCCGGCATCCTCTGCGGTCAGGCGGGCGACCGTCTCCTCGGCGCTCGAGCCCGCCCTCCATCAGCGCCAGGCCGCTGCGGCCCATAGAGCGGGTTGATGAAGGCCTGCGTGGCGATGGCGCCGACGCCTGTCTTGATGTGCGGCACCATCGCGCCGACCGCAAAGAACCGCGTGGCAACGACGATGCCGATGCGCCCGGTCGGCTCGTCTCGGGCGATGATCGACCAGGTCACGGCAGCTCTCCATGCGCGGGGCGCGTGCACAGCGCCGTCAACAGACAACGCCGTCCGGGGCAGCCGGTCAATCCGCCGATCGTCGAGCCGCCACCAGCCTATGTGGTCTTGCGTCGGGCGGGGCCCATCCCGTGCTCGGTCTTCTCCCACAGGTAGGGGTCGCGGGCGAACTGGTAGAGGGCGCGATAGGCGGCGAACGAGATGAGCAGCCAATAGATCGGCATCATGAGCGCGGACCAGGCAAGGTCCTTGCGGCGCCGCCGCCACACGCTGATCACGCCGACCAGGATCGAGACGGCATAGCCGAAGGCCAGGTTGATCAGAGCGATGGCCCACAGCACCGTGCCGGCGGTCGATCTCGGCGGGCTCCAGCAGCGTACCCGACAGCCAGTAGTAGGCGAGCAGAACATAGAACGCGGGATGCACGAGGGCCGAGCCGATGAGCCCGCCCATCAGCGCGTGGAAGCCGATTGCAGCCCTCAGCCCGAGCTCGCGGTTGAGCCGTCGCAGCTGGCGCGTGTGCACGAGATAGGTCTGCATCCAGCCCTTCAGCCACCGGGTGCGCTGCGTCAACCACACCCGGAAGACGGGAGGCGCCTCCTCCCACGTCGTCGAGGCCAGCACGCCCGTCTGGTAGCCCAGCCGCGCGATGCGCACGCCGAGGTCGGCATCCTCCGTCACATTGTAGGGGTCCCAGCCGCCGATCTCGAGCAGCGTGGCGCGCGGGAAATGGTTCGAGGTGCCTCCCAGCGGCACCGGCAGCCGCAGCTTCTCCAACGCCGGAAGGATGGCGTCGAACAGCGCGGAATATTCGATGGTGAATTGTCGGGTGAACCAGCTCTGGCGCGGATTGTAGATGTTGAGCTGCGCCTGCAGGCAGGCGAGGCCGGGAGGCGACCGGGAGAATACGTCCCACGCCCGCCGCAGCTGGCCGGGTTGCGGACGATCCTCGGCATCGTAGACCACGACGAAGTCGCCGCGCGCGAACTGCAGCGCATAGTTCAGCGCCTTGGGCTTGGTTTGCGGCCCTCCTTCCGGCACGACCAGGGAGCGGAAATTACCGGGTAGCGCCAGTCGCGACACCGCCGCCTGGGTCTCGATGTCGACGGTCTCGAGGACGATGAAGATCTCGAGCTTGGCCGGCGGATAGTCGAGCGCCCGCAGCGACTGGATCAGGCCGGGCAGCACGTTGGCTTCGCGGAACACCGGCACCAGGACGGTATAGACAGGTAGCAGCCGGTCGGGAACGCGCTCCGGATTTCCCCCGCGCACCTTGCTTGCCGGGCTCGCCAGCGCCTGCCGCAGGGCCACCAGCCGCAAGGCCGTCACGCACAGGAACGGCAAGGCGATCAGCGCCGTCAAGGCGGCGAGCGTCGCGTCGGGCAGCACGGTAAAACCGCCGATGAGAAGGCCGATGGTGCCCCAGCCCGCAATCGTTTGCCAGGTCGCAACCTTCTTGCCGGCCGAACTCGCCGGCTGCGCGCGCAACAGTCCAAGCACCGCCCGGTCGAGCCGCTCCGGCCGCGTCTGCACCTCGAGCGCCGCATCGACGAGCAGCTGAGGCGCCAATGCTACATCGGTCCCCTGCGCCCGCAGCGCCGCCACGTGGTGAAATAATGTTGCGGGCGTGGCCTCCGTCGCCGACAGCACGCGGAACGGCCGCCCGCCGATGTGCGCCGGCATCCCGGCCTCGGCCGGCGACCGGTGCGCTGTACCGCCGGGGTCGAGATCGGTGTTCCAGGCGACGACAGGCACGCCGAGCCGGCGCGCCAGGACGGCCGCATAGTCGAGCTGCGAGATGCGTCCGGCCGCCAGCAGCACTTCATGGATCGTCGCCCCACACTGTGCCGCCTCCGCCTCGGCCTCATCCAGCGTGGCGCGGTCGACCAGCGTGCCGACCAGAAAGGCGTATTCGTGCTCGGGTGGGTTGGGTTGGGCGGGGGACGCGACTGCCGGCTGTCCGAGCCGCCGCATCCGCGCTAGTATCTCGTCGGGAATCGGGGCGCGGCCGTGGTTACGGCCGGAAAATCCCCGCCCTTGACGTTGCATGGCCATGCCGCCCGCGCGCCAAAGGCCGAACCCGGAAGAGCATGTTACAGACGAAGCGCACCGCAGTTGCCCTACTTTTTGTTGGCCTCCTCGCGTGGGGCGGCGGGCCTTCGCGCGTCGCCGCGCAGGCGCCGACAATCGCTCCACCGGCGGCCGAACCGGGCGAGCCGCAGCAGATTCCGCGTCGCGTCGCCATCCGCTTCCTCACCGACAGCGACTACCCGCCCTTCAACTACTACGACGAGGACAACGTCCTCACCGGCTTCAACGTCGACATCGCGCGCGCGGTCTGCCTCGAGCTTGCGGCGGCGTGCGACATCCAGGTGCGGCCGTGGCCCGAGCTGCTCACTGCGCTGAGGCGGGGCGAGGCGGATGCGGTCATCGCGTCGCATGCGGTAAGCGCCGGGGCGCTGAAGGCGGTGGACTTCACCGACCGCTACTATCACACGCCGGCCCGCTTTGCCGGCAAGCGCAACACCGGCCGCCTCGACGCCACGCCCGAGGGGCTCGAGGGCAAGAAGATCGCGGTCACCAAGGGCACCGCGCACGAGGCCTATCTGCGCACCTTCTTCCGCGACAGCTCGATCCGCATCTTCGACACACCTGAGCTGGCGCGTGACGCGCTGATCAGCGGCGCGGCCGATCTGCTGTTCGACGACGGCATCACGCTCGCCTTCTGGCTCAACGGCACCGCCTCCAAGGCGTGCTGCGAGTTCAAGGGCGGACCGTTCGGCGAGCCCAAGTACTTCGGCGACGGCGTGGCGATCGCCGTCAACCGCGAGGACCCGCAGCTCAAGGGGCTCATCAACGCCGCACTCAAGCGCATGCGCGAGAGCGGCCGCTACGAGGAACTGGTGCTGCGCTATTTCCCCCTGCGCGCGTTCTGATCGGCGTCCGCCGGCTGGCCCCCCACCGCCGTTCTCCTCCGAAAACCGCCGGATCACTCAGGTCCGGCAAGTGGCATCAGACGTCTTTGGCGAAGAATTCGAGATATCCGCAAGAAGTGCAGCAGTACCCTGTGATCGGTCGCTGCCGCTTGCCGTGAAGCCACAGCGCCTGCATTTGGTGCCAACTCTGTTGCCTAGGGAACATCGTCAGCGCACACCGCACTCTAGGATGAGCCTTATTCTTACATCCTGGAGCGAACCATGACAGCCATCCCGCAACCTCACGCGCTCAGCCCGGTGCGCGTCGCAACATCAGCGACAATGCCGATGAAATACGCTGGCTTCCTGCGTCGTTCGATGGCCGCACTCATCGACGGCCTCATCTTGCTGGTGCTCATGATTGGAGCAGCAGTAGTCCTGGCACCTTCGGTATCGCAGACTAACGACACCGTGACCATTACCAAGGCTGGAAAAACCATTCGACTGTCCGATCTTGCAGCACCGAGCGTCGTCGTCACCCGTACTGGCTCGCAGACCACCACTACCGAGACCACGACCGCGACCGTCGGGCTGCAAACCATCCACCATGTGGTCACGAGGACGACGAGCGAACGAAGCGGGGCCTCGCGCCAGCCGATTTCAACAAGCAGCAGCCTCTCCGCTTACCCCTCCGCTATGGCCATCGTTTTGTTCGTCGGACTGTGGCTGCTCTACGCGTCGGCCTTCGAGGCAAGCCGGATGCAGGCCACTCCCGGCAAGCTCGCCCTGTTCATTCGAGTCGCGGACGAGCAGGGCCGTCGCGTGACCATGCCTCGGGCCTTGGCTCGCAACGCGCTCAAACTGGTCTCTGTGTTGCCCGCGCTCGTCGGCTTCATGATGGCCGGATGGACGGCTAGAAAGCAGGCGCTCCATGACATGATGGCGCAATGCGTCGTCGAGGTGGCGCTGACGTAACCGGTGCACGATACGACGGCAGGACATCGGAAGCGGACGCAGGATCGCCTCCGAGCGTCGGTGACACTCGGCACGGATGGATTGGTCGCTTCGGTTTGACGGTTGCGGGAAAGTATGACGAACTCGGGCCATCAGGTTACGAGGGTTCGACATGCTTCCAGCCAAAGACAAGCTCAACATCTGCTTCGCCCACGGCGCCTACCAGATGGCCGCCCGCTTCGCGGCGCGCGGCACCGGCATTGCCCACTTCCAGGCCTGGAAGCCCGACGAGTATGCCGCGCGGGTAGGGGAGGCCGACGTGGTGGTCGCCTCCATGATGTGGAAGAACGATCTGCTGCCGCAGGCCAAGCGGCTGAAGTTCGTCCAGTCCATCAGCGCCGGTATCGACCAATACGACCAGAAGCTGTTCCGCGAGCGCGGCATCCGCCTTGCCAATGCCGCCGGCGTCAATGCCGCCGCCGTGTCCGAGCACGCGATGGCGCTGATCCTGGCCTTGAAGCGGCACATCCACACCGGGCGCGACAACCAGGCCAAGAAGTTCTGGCGCGGCATGATCTCAGACATCCCCGCGCGCGAGGACGAGCTCGGCGGCAAGACCCTGCTGATCGTCGGCCTGGGCAAGATCGGCGCGCGGCTGGCCAAGCTCGCCAAGGCGTTCGACCTGAAAGTGGTGGCGACGCGGCGCGATCCGGGTCAGGGAGGCGGCGCCGCGGACGCCGTCTACGGCAACGACAAGCTGCACGAGCTGCTCCCGGCGGCCGACATCGTCGCGCTCACCTGCCCGCTCACCCCCCAGACCACCAACCTGATCGACGCCAAGGCGCTCGGCCTGATGAAGCCGACGGCGCACCTCGTCAACGTCGCGCGCGGTCGCGTGGTCGATGAGGACGCCCTGATCCGCGCGCTGCAGGAGAAGCGCATCGCCGCCGCCGGCCTCGACGTCACGCGCGAGGAGCCGCTGCCTGCGGCCTCTCCGCTCTGGGAGATGCAGAACGTGCTGATCACGCCGCACACCGCCGGCGAGACCCAGCGCTACGAGGACGGCGTGATCGACTTGCTGGTCGAGAACCTCGACCGCCTCTGGCGCGGCGAGACGACGCTGAAGAACCAGATCGTGTGAGTCCCCTCTCCACCAAAGAGTGGGGAGAGGGGACTGCTGCTACTTCGTCTTCGGGGGCACGGCCGACTTCACCAGCGGGTTCTTGCAGCCCGAGAGGTATTTGGCGTCGAGGCCGGCGAAGTCAGGCTCGCCGGCCTTCACCACGCGGGCCTTGAGCAGGGTGGCCTTGTCGGGTGCATTCTGCACCACGAATACGTGCGGGGAGTTGCACGTGAACAGCATGTACCCGCGCGTGTCCTTCTGCGCCGCCTGGCGCGAGGCATCCCCGTACCGATAGATGCTCTCGCCCTTGTCATCCTTGACGACGACATACGAGAGGCCGGTCCCGGTCGTGTAGGACTGCCGGAACGATGCCAGATCCGGATCGGCGGCCGGAGTGTCGGCGGCGAAGGCGGATGTCGCTGCGAGCATGGCGACGATGGGTGCGGCAATGGCAATTCTTCTCACGTGATTCTCCCTTGGCGGATGGCGGACACCTGCGAACGCTCTGCACCACAGATGGCCCTACCGCACGGCCTGCACAAGCGGCGCCGCCAAGTGCCACACGGTCCATCTCTGTGTTGCGGGCCACGATGCTGCCGCAGTCGAATCAATCCGGGCTCGCGGCGCGGCCTCGATGACGCACTGCGTCCGCCGGCCCGCTATGCGGAAGGCCGCCTGCAGCCCTGCCCGAGGCCGAGTTTGCATGCGGGCGCAAAGCGGCTAGTTTGCCACGGCACGGCGGCCATAACGCCGGCCCCAGGGAGCCACCTCCATGCGCGAGCGCCTGCATTTCCTGCTGCTCAACGTCGGCCACTTTCTCGACCATCTGTTCACGCTGATCTTCGCCACGGTGGCGGCGCTGGCGCTCTATCGCGAGTGGGGGCTGGGCTACGCCGACCTGCTGAAATACGCCACCCCCGGCTTCTTCGCCTTCGGCGTGTTCGCGCTGCCGGCCGGCTGGCTCGCCGACAAGTGGAGCCGGGACGGCATGATGAGCGTATTCTTCGTCGGCATCGGCATCGCCTCCATCGCCACATCCTTCGCGCGTACGCCCTTCGAGATCGGACTGGGTCTGTTCGTGGTCGGCGTGTTCGCGGCGATCTACCACCCCGTCGGCCTCGCGATCGTGGTGGAGAAGTGGAAGAATACGGGCATGCGCATCGCCGTGAACGGCGTGTGGGGCAACCTGGGAGTCGCCAGCGCGGCGCTGCTCACGGGCTACCTGATCGACCACGGCGGCTGGCGCTCGGCATTCGTGATTCCCGGCGTCGTCTCCATCCTGGTCGGCATCGCCTACGCCAGCCTGCGGTGGGAGGACATCACGCGGCCGAAGGTGCGGGCGAAAGCCAAGGCGGTCGCGGCCCCGGTTGCCCCCGACGTCAAGGCGATGCTCATGCGCGTGTCGATGATCGTCTTCCTCACCACGGCGGTGTCGAGCATCGTGTTCCAGTCGACCACCTTCGCGCTGCCCAAGGTGTTCGAGGAGCGGCTCGGCGGCATCAGCGTGTCGGCCACCGCATTGGGCGGGCTCGCGTTCTTCGTCTTCGCGCTGGGCTCCATGGGCCAGCTCGTCGTCGGCCACTACCTCGACAAGGTCGGTCCTCGCACGGTGTTCGCCACCGCCGCGACGGTGCAGGTCGTGTTCTTCGCCATGATGCCTGGTCTTGCCGACTGGGCGGCGCTGCTCTGCGCCATGGTCTTCATGCTGGCGGCATTCGGCCAGATTCCGATCAACGACTACATGATCGGCCGCCTGGCCGAGGGCGAGTGGCGGGCGCGAATCTACGGCGTGCGCTATGTCGTTAGTTTCACGGTGCTGGCGGCTGCCCTGCCGCTGATCGCCTTCATCTACGAGCACTGGGGCTTCGACGCGCTGTTCCGCGTGCTGGCCGTGTCGGCTGCGATCATCCTCGGCGCCGTCCTCATGCTGCCGCATCGCCTGCCCCGCGCGCAGCCTGTGCCGGCGTAGGTTGGGTCAAGCGTAGCGCTGACCCAACACAAGTCGCGATATCCAGCGGTGTTGGGTCATCGCTGACGCTCGACCCAACCTACGCGCCCCTGGCGAATTCGGCGACCGCATCGGCGGCGGCGGCGAGATTGCCTTTGCGCGTGAAGCCGGACGCACCGCGCGGGCCCAGGTCGTGATCGCCGTCGGCAGCCCAGTGAAAGCGGATCGCCGGCGACAGGCGGTAGGCCTCCACCTCGGCCCGGGTGCCGAATGGATCGCGCTCGCCCTGCACGATCAGCGCCGGGCAGGCGAGCGCGGCAAGGTGCGCCGTGCGCAGCTGCTCGGGCTTCTTGGGCGGATGGAACGGATATCCCAGGCACGCGAGCCCGGCGATGCGGCCCGCCGAGTACAACTCGTCGGCCACCAGGCTCGCCACGCGCCCGCCCATCGACTTGCCGCCGATGATCAGCGGCGCACCCGCTGGCACGGCGGCGACGGCGGCGCGGTACTCGTCCATCAGACGCTCGGCCTTCGGTGGCGGCTTTCTCGTCCCCTGCCGCCGCGCCGCCATGTAGCCGAACTCGAACCGGTAGGTGGCGACGCCCCGCTCCGCCAGCAGCTCGGCAACCGCCTTCAGGAACGAAGTCTCCATGCCCGCGCCTGCCCCGTGCGCACATAGGAAGCGCGCCGCGGCGTCGGACGGGCCGGTCGTCAGGAACTGGGGTGACACTCTCGGCGATCTCGCATACGGCTTGGCGGTGCTCTGTCGCTCCAGTCGGGAGGGAGCGCACAAGCCGCGCAAGAGTCAATCCTCAGCGAGAGTTGGTTCTGGATGCCGAGACCGCCGGATGGCAGCTGGATGACCTCGCGCAGGGCGACCAGCATCGCGTTCGCGGCGACGATGGCGCTGGCAGGGTTTCTGCTGTTCCAGGTGCAGCCGCTGCTCGCCAAGTATCTGCTGCCCTGGTTCGGCGGCAGCGCGTCGACGTGGCTCGTGTGCCTGCTGTTCTTCCAGCTGGCGCTGCTCGTGGGCTATGCGCACGCCTACGCCGTGACCCTGCCGTTCGCCGTGCCGAGGCAGGCGCAGATCCAGCTTGCCATCCTGGTGCTCAGCCTGTTGCTGCTGCCGATCACGCCGTCTGACAGCTGGAAGCCGCAGGATGTCAGCGATCCCACCTGGCGCATCGTCGCGCTGCTGGCCGCCTGCGTCGGCCTGCCCTACGTCGCTCTCGCGGCCACCACTCCCCTTCTGTCGCGCTGGCTGGCGCGCATCGAGCCGTCGCTCGACCCCGCCCGGTTCTTCGCTGCCTCCAACCTCGGCTCTTTCGCCGGGCTTCTGTCCTATCCGTTCGCCTTCGAGCGCCTGCTGTCGAGCCAGCAGCAGACGCGCTGGTGGTCCTGGACCTACGTGCTCTACGCGGCGATGTTCGCGCTGTGCGGGCTGATCACGATGCGCCGCGCGGCGGGCGAGGAGCAATCGGCTCCGGCCATCGCTCCCGCGGCAGGCGACAACGGCGATCCGCTGCTGCCGTGGATCGCTCTGTCGGCGCTCGGGTCCGCCCTGTTGCTCGCGACCACCAATGCGATCACGCAATGGTCGGCGGTGGTGCCGTTCCTGTGGATCGTGCCGCTCAGCCTCTATCTGCTGACCTTCGTCATCGCCTTCGGCCGGCAACGCCTCTATCGCCGGCTGCCGTTCGTTGCGGCCTTCCTGCTGCTGGCGGGCACCACCTTCCTCCCCGCGCCGCCCGAGTCGACCCCGGAATTCCTCTCCCAATTGGCACTCCAGGCGGCGACGCTGTTTGCTGGCTGCATGATCTGCCATGGCGAGATCGTGAGGCTGCAGCCCACGCCCGCGCGCCTGCCCAAGTTCTACCTCGCCATCGCGGCAGGCGGAGCTCTCGGCGGGGCGCTGGTGACGCTCGTGGCCCCACTCGCGTTCAGCGACTATTTCGAGCACCCGCTCGTCTTGTGCCTGATCGCGGCGCTCGCCGTCACGCTCGTGCTGCGACAGACCGGTACGCACCGAGTGCGCTGGCTCGCGCCAGCGGCCGCCTCCCTCGCGGCGCTCTATTTCTTGGGCGGCCTGGGTGTGGGAGTCTGGCGCGAGCTGGTGCCCGAGCGCGCTCTGGTCGAGCGCGTGCGCAATTTCTACGGCGTCGTGAAGGTTCTGCGCGAGGTCGACGAGGACACCAGGCAATCGAGCCTCGTCATGCAGCAGGCCGGCGTCGACCAGGGCGCGCAATATCAGAGCCCCGAGCGCCGCATGGAGCCTGCCTGCGGCTTCGACAAGGCGAGCGCGCTGGGCCTAGCCGTCGCGCACAACGCCAGGCGCCGCGCCGGCGGCCGACGGCCCCGGTTCGCATCGGCGTCGTCGGGCTCGGCGCCGGCATGATCGCGGCGCATGGGCGCGCGGGCGACGTCATGCGCTATTACGAGCTCAATCCCTCGGTGCTCGATCTCGTCGACAGGCGCTTCACCTTCCTGAAGGAGGGCAAGGCGCGCACGGACGTCCTGCTCGGCGACGGGCGGCTGGTGCTCGAGCGACAGCTGCGGGCGGGGGAGGCGCAAGGCTTCGACATCCTTGTGCTGAACGCCTTCCGCGGCGCCTCACCGCCCATGCACCTGATGACCAAGGAGGCCTTCGACATCTACCTCGCCCATCTGGCCACGGACGGCATCCTCGCCGTCAACTTCGAGTTCGAGATGTTCGAGATGGCGCCCCTGCACCGCGGCATGGCCAAGCGCTTCGGCATGGACGTGCGCTGGTTCGACCCCAAGGGCGGCGACGGCTGCGAAGGCGCGATCAGCTGGGCGCTGTATACGCGCGACAAGGCCTTCTTCGAGGCGCCGCCGGTCAAGGCCGCGGCCTCCCACTGGCGCGACCGCGGCAGCCGGCCCGACCTGGTCTGGACCGACAGCGACAGCAACCTGATGAGCATCATCAACTGGCGCGACGTGGGCATGGACGCGCCAGCGCGGGAATAGGGTCGGCGGCGCACCGCACGACGCCGCTCCGATATGCGCTGGGCGCGGGCTGCGCGGGCGGCGAATGTCGTATAGGATTTCATCCAACAGCTTGGGCTCGGAGGACTTTGCGTGGCCACGACCGTCGAGGTGCTTGCAGACGCGTTCAAGGAAGCGGGCACGCCGTTCATCGTCGGTCATCCCGGCGGCGAGTCGGTTGAGCTGATGGAGGCCGGCCGCCAGCGCCAGATGCGCTTCCTCCTCATGAAGCAGGAGGTCGCCGGCGCCATGCTGGCGGCCACGTGGGGCGAGATCACCGGCAGCCCCGGCGTGTGCCTGTCGACGCGAGGCCCCGGCGCCGCCAACATGGTCAACGGCGTCGCCCACGCGCTGCTCGACCGCGCCCCGCTGATCGCCATCACCGACGCCTATTCGCGGCCGACCTACGAGACCGGGCTGCGCCAGCGCATCAACCAGCTCGCAGTCTACGCCCCGCTCGTCAAATGGAGCACGACTGTCGACGCCAAGACGGTCAGTCAGCAGGTGCGCCGCGCCATGCGCACGGCAACCGCCCAGCCGCCCGGTCCCGTGCACTTCGAGCTGCCGCAGAGCGAGACGACGCGGGAGGCCGGCACCTACGCGGCGGAGCCGCCGCTGCTGCCGAAGATCATCAACTCCCGGCCCGACCGGGCGGACTTGAAGCCCGCGCTCGACATGATCGCCCGCGCCAAGCGGCCGATCCTGATCGTCGGGTTGGGCGTACTTTGGGCCAGGGCCTCCTCGGAGCTGGTGCAACTCGCCGAGCGGCTCGGCGCGCCCGTGCTCACGACGCCCAAGTGCAAGGGCGCCATCCCCGAGGATCACGCCTTGCGCGCCGGATGCATCATCGGCGGGCTGATCGAACGCAACCTCGTCAATGCCGCCGACCTCATCGTCACGGTTGGTCTCGACGCCGTCGAGCTGCAGCCCAAGCCGTGGCCCTACACGCTGCCCGTGCTCGCCCTGTCCGGCACGCCGAGCCTCGACGCCCTGGTGCCCGCCGAGCCCGAGGTCGTGGGTGACCTCAAGACCATCCTGGCCGGACTGGCCGAATGGGCGGCTGCCGGCGGCAACTGGGGCGAGAAGGCCGCCAAGACCTTCCGCGACGACGTGAACAAGGCGCTGGACACACCGAGCACCGGGCTTTCCCCGCAGCGCGTGATGGAGATCTCGCGCTCCGTCCTCCCGCGCGACACCATCGCCACCTGCGACGCCGGGGCCAGCCGCCTGCTCGTCGTGCAGAAGTGGCAGTCGTACGGCCCGCGCGAGTTCCTCGGCTCCAACGGCCTAGGCTCCATGGGATACGCGGTGCCGGGCGCGATGGGTGCCCGGCTCGCCCATCCCAACCGCCCGATCGTCGCCTTCGCAGGCGACGGCGGCTTCCTCATGTCGGTTGCCGAGTTGCAAACGGCGCAGACCGAGAAGCTGCCCTTCATCGCCGTGGTGTTCGACGACCAGGAGATCGGCCTCATCCGCGTCAAGCAGGAGATCAAGGGCATCCCGCGCCACGGCGTGAAGATCGGCGGCGTGGACTGGGAGAAGCTCGGCCACTCCTTCGGCTGCGACGCGGCCGTGGTCGAGACGGAGAAGGCGCTGGGCGATGCCCTTGGTGCCGCGCTCAAGTCCGGCCGCACCACCGTGATCGGCGCCCGCATCGACCCGTCCGGCTACGTCGCCCAGTTCAATGCCCTGCGAGAGCTGTGATGTGATGGCGCTCCGGGGCTTCGACACAACCGAAGTCGTGTGCGGCCGCCCTTCGACAGGCTCAGGTCGGGGTTGGTGCTCGCGGCGGTGAACTGCCGCCCCAGTGGTGAGCCTGTCGAACCACGGCAAGCCAAGCGGCATCGTTAGACTTGGAACAGTGTGAAGGTGGGACGAGAACAATGACGGTGCAGTTGAGCGATATTCTGCGCAACAACGTGAAGGAGAAGCTGGCGCGGGGAGAGGTCGTCTCCTCGATCACGGTGCGTCTTACACGCGGCATCGAGATCGTGCGCATCGCCAAGACCGCGGGCTTCAACTCCATCTATGTCGATCTCGAGCATTCGAGCCTTTCGGTCGATGCCACCGGCCAGATCTGCATGGCTGCCCTGGAGGCCGGCATCGCCCCGTTCGTGCGCGTGCCCGCCAACACGGCCGAGAACATCCAGCGCGCTCTCGATGGCGGAGCCCTGGGCGTGATCGCGCCCAACGTCCGCTCGGCGGAGGAGGCCCGCGCCGTGGTGGCGGCGGTGAAGTATCCGCCGAAGGGCCAGCGGGGCGCCTCCGGCGGCCTGCCGCATTTGCAGTATCGCTCGTTCCCGGCCGCCGAGGCCAACGCCGCCGTCGATGCCGCGACCATGGTGATCGTGCAGTTCGAGAGTGCGCAGGCGGTCGGGAATGCCGAGGAGATTGCCGGCGTCGATGGCGTCGACATGGTGCTGATCGGCACCAATGACCTGTTGGCGGACATGGATCTCACCGGTCAGTTCGACCACGAGAAGGTGCGCGAGGCCTACACCCGCACGATCGCCGCCTGCCGCAAGCACGGCAAGCACGTGGGCGTCGGCGGATTGTCGTCGAAGCCGAAGCTCGTCGCCGAGTTCGTCAAGATGGGCGCCCGCTACGTCTCGACCGGCACGGACCTGGCCTTCCTGCTCGCCGAGGCCACCCAGCGCGCCAAGCAGGTGCGCGATCTCGCTGTCTGAGAGAACCAAAGAAGCATCCGGAGGAAAAATCATGGTTGGGAGGATCGCCGCATTGGCCCTGGGCCTCGTGGCGTCGTTTGCGGGGCTGGCGCACGCCGAGGTCACGGAGGTTCGGTTCTCCAAGCAGTTCGGCCTCGGCTACCTGTCGATGATCGTCATCGAGAGCCAGAAGCTCGTCGAGAAGCAGGCCGCGGCTGCGGGTCTCGGCGACGTCAAGACCGTGTGGATGCAGCATTCGGGCCCCAACGTGCAGATCGATGCGCTGCTCGCGGGACAGGTGGACTTCATCGGTCCCGGGGTGCCCACGCTGGCGACGATCTGGGACCGGACGGTCGGGACGCCGCAGGAGGTGCGCGCGCTCACGGCGTTGCAGTCGATGCCCTACGTGCTCGTCACCCGCAATCCGAATATCAAGACGATTGCCGACTTCACATCGAGCGACAAGATCGCCCTTCCCGCCGTGCGGCTGACCGGCCACGCTCTGGCGCTGGAGATGGCGGCGGCGAAACTGTGGGGCTTCGAGAACTACGACAAGCTCGACGCGCTCACGACCTCGCGCTCGCACGCCGATGCCGCGGCGGCTCTGCTGTCGGGCATCTCCGAGATCAACTCGCATTTCGCCAGCTCGCCGTTCTACTACTACGAGCTGGCCAAGCCCGGCATCCGCAGGGTGCTGCATTCCTACGAGGTGGTCGGCGGCAAGCACACCAACGGCGTGCTGGTGGCGAGCAAGCAATTCTATGACGCCAACCCGAAGACCAGCGCCGCCGTGATGGCAGCGTTCACCGAGGCCAACGCCTTCATCAAGGCCAACCCGCGCCAGGCCGCGGAAATCTACCTGGCGGCGACGAAGGACAAGGAGCCGCTGGATTCGCTCGAGAAGATGGTGACCGATCCCGACGTCGAGTATACGACCACGCCGGTCAACGTCATGACGTTCGTGGAGTTCATGAACAAGGTCGGCCGCATCAAGAAGAAGCCCGCGAGCTGGAAGGACCTGTTCTTTCCCAACGCGCATGACCTGAACGGGAGCTGAGGGAAGGCCATGCAGGTCGGCGGCTACGACATCGACATCGTCATCCAGGGTTATCCGGGCAAGGCAGTCTGCCATGGCGGCCTCGGATGGAGCAGCGTGGTGCTGCTGCGCGGGCATGGACGCGTGGCGCTGATCGACGTCGGCTCATTCGGCCTTCGTCCCTTGCTCAAGCCGCGCCTCGCCGCGCGCGGGCTGGAGCCCAAGGACGTGACCGACGTTCTGCTCACCCACTCCCACCACGACCATTCCGTCAACTGGCCGCTGTTTCGGCACGCGCGCATCGTCATCGGCGCCGACGAGCTGGCGTGGTCGCTCGAGCAGCCCTGGGGCGAGACGCCGGTGCCGGAATTCTACGTCAAGGAGCTCAAGGCCTGGCCCACCGTCCACCCCTGCAAGGATGGCGACGAAGTGTTCCCCGGCATCACCGCGCATATCGCTCCGGGACATACGCCGGGATGCCTCGTGTACGTGCTGAGGGGCAGCGAGCACGACGTGATCTTCACCGGCGATGCCGCCAAAAATCGCGCCGAGCTGGTATCGCGCGACACGGACATGACCTACGACCCGGCCGTGAGCGCCGCTTCGATCGAGATGATCTGGTCCCATTGGCGGCGGCGCCCCGGCTCGATCGTCGTGCCCGGCCACGACGTGCCGATGGTGCTGCAGGGCGGCAAGCCGCACTACATCGGCAAGCGCGAGGCCGCCATCACCGCCTGGTACGGCGACGACATGGAGACCACCACGCTGTTCGAGCTGACGCTGGGATGACGCGCGTCATCCCGGGCTTTATGCCCGGGATCCATGGTGCCTCTCGCTCCGGCGCTGGCGGATAGATGGATCCCGGTGACAAGCACCGGGATGACAACGGGAGGCGGACGGCAGCAATGTTCGCGTACGTCGGCTCGTTTACGGCCGCCGGGCGCAAGGCGCACGGCGACGGCATTGGCGACACGGTCGCGACATTCCGTGTCGATGCGATTTCCGGCAAACTCGCGCCCAGAGCCCAGACGATCGAGATCGCCAGCCCCGTCACCAGTCGCCTTTGCGGGCAAGTAGCGGCTATCCGCGAACTGGTGGCCCGACGTGGATGTGTCGTTCCTGCAAGATGTGCTTGCTTGCAATGAACACACGCAACTCATTGAATTCATTGGTCGGAGCGGGGAGATTCGAACTCCCGACCCCTTGCTCCCGAAGCAAGTGCGCTACCAGGCTGCGCTACGCTCCGCCCGACCGAAAAGCTCACACCGGCGTGGGAGCCGGTGTGAGATGGGGGTGTATAGCGGTGGACCGGGGCGCCGGCAAGCAGCAGGGCCGGCATCAGACGTGCTGGCCGCCGTCGATGTGGAGCTCCGCTCCGTTAACGTAGCTCGACTGCTCGGTGCACAGGAAGTAGATGGCCTTCGCGACCTCCTCCGGCTCGCCCAGGCGGCGCAGCGGGATCTGCTCGTGCACGATCTTCTCGGTCCCGGGCGACAGGATGGCGGTGTCGATCTCGCCGGGCGAGATGGCGTTGACGCGGATGCCGCGCGGGCCGAAGTCGGCGGCCATCTCGCGCGTCAGCGAGGCCAGCGCGGCCTTGGAGGTGGCGTAGGCCGCGCCGGCGAAGGGGTGGACGCGCAGGCCGGCGATCGAGGTGACGTTGACCACGGCGCCCTTGGCTTCCTCCAGTTCTGCGATCAGGCCGCGCGCCAGCATGATGGGGGCGAAGAAATTGACCTGGAACACGTGCTGCCAGTCCTCCAGAGGCGTCTCGATGGCACCGAGGCGCGCCCCACCCTGGCCTTTGGGCGAGATGCCGGCATTGTTGACGAGGGCGTTGAGGCGGGAGCCCTGCGCCTTCAGCCGCTCGCGCATCTCGCCGATGGACCTGGCGGTGTCCTCGGGGTTGGAGAGATCGACCTGGATGTGGTCCTCGGGGCCCATCTCCCAGGGGCAGTTCTCCGGGAAGGCGTGCCGCGAGCAGGTGATGATACGCCATCCGGCCGAGGCGAAGCGCTTGACGGTGGCGTGGCCGATGCCGCGCGAGGCGCCGGTCAGGATCAGCGTCCTCTTTTCTGCATTGGGGGTGATGGTCATGGCCGCAAGCGTATCATGACCCGGCATGCGGCCCAATGAGCGCCGTGCCGAGAGCTTAAGCAGCGCCGGGAGTAGACCTCGGGCGGCATTCGCGGCGACAATGGCAACCGAGAGCGACCACACAGATCCGGAGCGGCCATGCCGAGCAACCTGCGTATCGATCCCCAGCGCCTCTGGGCGACCCTGATGGAGACCGCCGTCATCGGCGGCACCGCCAAGGGCGGCATCAACCGGCAGACGCTGACCGCCGAGGACGGCAAGGTGCGCGCCTGGTTCAAGCGCGAGACCGAGGCGCTGGGCTGCCGGGTGACCGTGGACGAGGTCGGCAACATGTTTGCCCTGCGTGCCGGACGGCAGCCGGGGCTCGCCCCGATCGCGCTCGGCAGCCACCTCGACACGCAGCCGACAGGCGGCAAGTTCGACGGCAACCTGGGCGTGCTCGGCGCGCTGGAGGCGCTGCGTACCTTGGTCGCCGCGGGCTACGAGACCAACGCGCCGATCGTGGTGGTGAACTGGACCAACGAGGAGGGCGCCCGCTTCGCTCCGGCGATGCTGGGCTCGGGCGTGTTTGCCGGCGCCTACAGCCGGGCCAAGGCCGACGCGACCCCCGATATCGACGGCGTGCTGTTCGGCGAGGCGCTCGACGGCATCGGCTGGCGCGGCGAGGTGAAAGCGGGGGCAATGGCGCTGTCGGCCTACCTGGAGCTGCACATCGAGCAGGGGCCGATCCTGGAGGCGGAGGACAGGACCATCGGCGTCGTCACCGGCGTGCAGGGCGTGCGTTGGTACGAGGTCTCCATCACGGGCCGCGAGAGCCATGCCGGCACCACGCCCATGCCGCGGCGCGCCGACGCATTCGTTGCCTGCGCCAAGCTGGCGGTCGAGGTGCAGGCGATCGCGCTGGGCCACGCGCCAACCGCCGTCGGCACCGTCGGCCGCGTCGAGGTGGAGCCCAACTCCATCAACGTGATCCCCGGCGTGGTGCGCATGACGGTCGACCTGCGCCATCACGACGACGGCGTGCTGCAGGACATGGAGACGCGGCTTCATGCAGCGATCGACAGGATCGCCCGGGACGGGAAGGTCGAGATCGCGATCGAGAAGGTGCAGGACCTGGCCGCCATCGAGTTCGATCCCGACTGCATTGCAGCGGTGCGGGCCGGCGCCGAGGCGCTGGGGCTGGCGCACCGCGATATCATCTCGGGCGCCGGCCATGATGCGGTGCACCTTTCGAAGGTGACACCGACTTCCATGATCTTCGTGCCCTGCAAGGACGGCTTGAGCCACAACGAGGCCGAAAGCGCCACCATCGAGCACTGCGCCGCCGGCGCCCAGGTGCTGCTGGAAGCCGCGCTGGCGCTGGATGCGAAGCTGGGCGGGCGCTGAGCTGTCCCTAGCGCGGCAATACATGTGGTGCTTGCTCCACGCCGTCCTGAGCTTGTCGAAGGGCGGATGAGGGGCACCCGAGGTGGCCGCGTGGTTCGACAGGGCTCACCACGGCAGATCGGCGGGCACAAAACTCGACCGTGGTGGCGCTTGGCAGACGGCCGCCTCGGTCAGAGCCGGCGATGCCAGAACGGGCCTTGAGAGGTTCGCAGCCCCTGCTATCCTGAGGAACCGTAGCCGCCGAACGGACATATCGATCCCCGGGTGCTCGATTTTCCTGTCGACGCCCATTGAACGAAAGAGTTGTGCGCAGGCCGCCGACAGAGCGGCAACGGGCGTGCCGATGGGCGCGACAGGCGATCGTGGAGGAGCCAAATGCTAGCCAGCAGCCAGACGAAGCCAGCAGCGCCGGCCGGAGCGACGCTCCTGCCGCGTACATCCGACCAGATCCTCGGCCCATTCTATCCGTTGGGTGAGCCGGCCAAGGGGGGCGATCTCACGCGCGTTCCCGGACGACCCGGCCGCGCCCAGGGGCAGATCATCCGGCTGAGCGGCCGCGTTCTCGACCGGGCCGGCGAGCCGGTGAGGCGGGGCAAGCTGCAGATCTGGCAGGCCAACACCTTCGGCCGCTATGTGCATCCCAACGATGACAACTCGGCGCCGCTCGACGAATGCTTCGAGGGCTTCGCCGTCGTCGACACGGACGAGGACGGCCGTTACGACCTGCGCACGATCAAGCCCGGCGCCTATCCGACGCCGCGGGGCAACATTCGCCCCTCGCACATTCATTTCGAGGTGTTCGGCAAGCGCGAGCGGCTGATCACCCAGCTCTACTTCGCCGGCGACCCGCACCACGACACCGATAGCTGGCTGCAATCGTCGCCCAACCCGCAGACGATCGTCATGCCGATCCGGGAGCCGGTCGCGGGAATGAGTGCGGAAGAGAAGCTCGTCGTGTTCGATATCGTCCTGATGCACGGCTGAGCAGGGGCGATGCAGGCGCCCGTCCCCGAGCAGGCTCCCGCCACCGAAGGGTTGGCACCGGTTCCCGGGGCGAGGCTCTGGTATTGGGATACGGGCGGGGAGGGTGAGCCGCTGGTGCTATGCCATCCGGCCTCCCAGAGCAGCCAGATCTGGCTGTACCAGCAGCCCGTCTTTGCCGAAGCGGGATACCGGGTCATCGCCTACTCCCGCCGTGGCGTCTACAAATCCGAGCGCGGCTCGGACGGGGGGACGCTGGTTGGCGACCTCGCAGCGCTGCTCGACTTTCTGGGCGTGCCGAAGGCACACGTGCTCGGCGCCGCGGCGGGCGGCATCACGGCGATGGGCTTCGCGGTGGCCCATCCTGCCCGCGTCATCTCCCTGGTCCTGGCCGGCACCATCGTCTCGCCCGACGAGGAGGAGTGGAGGACGCTCTACGGTCGTCTTGGCCTCGCGGCGGTGCGGCAAGTCGTTTCGACCGAGTTCCTCGAACTCGGGCCGTCCTACCGGGCGCTCAACCCGGAGGGCTGCGCGCGGTTCGCGGAGCTCGAGCACGCCGCGAAGGCCAATGGGGTCATGCAGCAGCCCCTGGGCGTCAAGGTAAACTGGGCGGCGATGGAGCGGCTGCAGACGCCCGTGCTGCTGCTGACGGGCGAGGCCGATCTCTACGCTCCGCCCCCGCTGCAGCGCATGATCGCCCCGCACCTGCGAAAGCACGAGATGGCCACGTTGCGCGAGGTCGGCCACGCCCCATATTGGGAGGCCCCTGCCGAGTTCAACACCCTCGTGCTGAACTTCCTGCGCCGCCATCGCGATAGCGCGTGACGGCAGCCCTGCCCTCCCAAGCGGCAAGGGCCTCCCCGTCGGCAAATCTGCTATAGAGACTCGCCCGACAGGGGCCACAGACCCCGACGGACGAGCGAGGAAACGTCACCGGTGACTGCCACAGCTGCGCAAGGCGGCCTCCTGAGCTTGAGCGGCCGGCAATGGCTCATCCTGCTCATGGTGCAGCTGTCCAACATGCTGTTCGGCATGACGGTGACGCTTGCCAATCTCGTGCTGCCACAGATGCGCGGCACGTTCTCGGCGACGCAGGACGAGATCTCCTGGGTGGTGACGCTCAACCTGGTGGCCACCGCCATCGGGACGCCGATGACCGGCTGGCTCGCCAACCGGCTCGGCTGGCGCAACACGATGTTCTTCACCGTGCTCGGCTTCACGGTCTCCTCCTTCCTGTGCGGGATTGCCAGCAGCCTCGAGGGGCTGATCCTGGCCCGCGTCGCCCAGGGCCTGTTCGGCGCGCCGATCATGCCGATGGGCCAGGCCATCCTGCTCGGCACCTTCCCGCGCCACCTGCAGCCGCTGGCGCTGGTGATGTGGGGTGTCGGCGCGGTGTTCGGCCCGGTGCTGGGGCCGATCCTCGGCAGCATCGCCACCGAGGCCTACAACTGGCGGGCCGCCTTCTTCATGATCGTGCCGGCCGGCATGTGTGCACTGGCCTGCATCTGGTTCGCGCTGGCTGACCATACCGAGCGCAAGCCCCTGCACTTCGATTGGATCGGCTTCCTCGCGCTGTCCGTCGCCATTCTCGCGGCGCAGCTGATCTTCGACCGCGGCCAGCGCCTCGACTGGTTCGAGTCGCGCGAGATCGTACTGTGCGCGCTGATCGGCACGCTGGCGTTCTGGATCTTCGCGGTGCACTGCCTGACCGCCGACAAGCCCTTTCTGAACCCGCGCCTGCTGCTCGACCGCAATTTCGCCGTCGGCACCCTGATCGCCTTCGTGATGGGGACGATGAACTTCACGAGCCTGACGCTGTTCCCGACCCTGCTGCACGATCTGCGCGGCTATCCCGATAGCGTGATCGGCACGCTGATCGCCGCGCGCGGCGTCGGCAACTGGGCGGCCTTCTTCTTCATCGTGCAGCTCACGCGCGTCGCGCCGCGCTTTGCCATTGCTGCCGGACTGGCGATCCAGGCCGTCGGTGGGTACTGGATGTCGCAGTTCGACATCAACCTGACCGATTCCGGCGTGTTCTGGAGCAACTTCCTGATGGGGCTCGGGCAGAGCGTCTCCTTCACGCCGATGACGATGCTGGCCTTCGCCACCCTGCCGAAGCATCAGATCACGGAGGGCGCGGGTGTCTTCACGCTCATGCGCAACTTCGGCTCGAGCCTGTTCATCTCGCTGTCGATCCTGGTGCTGGTGCGGTCGACCAGCGCCAACTACGCCCGGATGACGGAGTTCATCACGCCCTACCAGAAGGCGATGATGCTGCAGGGCCTGCCGGAACCCTGGAACCCGGAGACGACCAAGGGACTGATGACGCTGTCGAACGAGATCCAGCGCCAGGCGGCCATGATCGGCTATGTCAACGCCTTCCACATGATGGCGCTCACCGCGGCGGCGGCGATTCCTCTGGCCTTCCTGCTGCGCAACGCCGCGCGCGAGCGGTGAGGTGGAGCGGGCTCCCTTGTGTCAGTCCGACCTCGATGGAAGCTCGACGGTCTCCCCAAGCTCACCGTTGTCATCCCGGCACTTGTTGCCGGGATCCATCCATCCGCGAACGCCGGAGAGAGCTGATAGGCGGATCCCGGGCATAAAGCCCGGGATGACAACGGATGAGCTTGGCGCGTAAGGCGAGAGTCTATCAAGGCCAGAAAGACCCTACGGATACAGCCGATCCTTGCGCCACGACTCGCTCGGGGTCCCGCGCCGGAAGGCGATGCGCTCGTGCAGGCGGAAGGGGCGGTCGTGCCAGAATTCCATCTCGACCGGCGTGATGCGAAAGCCCGACCAGTAGGGCGGTCGGGGGATCTCGCCGATTGCGTACCTGGCGGTGACGGCGGCGACGGCCTTCTCGAGCGCGAAGCGGCTCTCCAGGGGACGCGACTGCTGCGAGGCCCAGGCGCCCAGCCGGCTGCCGCGTGCACGCGTGGCGAAATAGGCGTCGGCCTCGGCGTCGCTGGTGCGCGAGACCTCGCCGCGCACCCGCACCTGCCGGCGCAGCGATTTCCAGTGGAAGCACAGGGCGGCCTTGCGCGCGGCCAGCAGCTCCGCGCCCTTGGCGCTCTCGAGGTTGGTGTAGAACACGAACCCGCGCGCGGGATGGTCGGAGGCGTCGAGCCCCTTCAGCAGCACCATGCGCACGTTGGGTAGGCCCGACGCGTCGACACTGGCCAGCGCCATGGCATTGGGGTCGTTGGGCTCGTGCGCCTGGGCCTCGGCGAACCAGGTCTCGAACAGCGCGAACGGCTCCCCGGCCTCGGCGAAGTCGCCGGCCTGAGGTCCACTGTAGTAGTCGCCTTTCGGCTTGTCCGACATTGCGTCCTCGTCCAATTCTCCCAACGGGAGAAGCGCGTCTTCACGTCACTTTAACCCTGCTCGCCCACATTGATGAACAGTTGTCTCGCATTGGCGTGGAGTTGCCCCGTGCGTCGTCTGATCGCGCGTCTGTCCGCTCGTCCTGCCCTGCTGGTATGCGGCGCCGTCCTCGGGTGCCTGGCGCTGGCGATCTTCCCGCGGGTCGCCCACGCCCACGACGTCAAGCCCGCCGAGCAGCCCCCGTGCAGCTGCCCCAACGCCGCGCCCAATCCTAGCAAGCCGCCGAGCGTCTCGGCCAAGCCCAAATTTGCCGAGACCAACGCTCACCTCGACGAGAACGATGAGATCGCCGCCCTGGAGGCGATCCGCGTGGCGCTGACCGAGGTCGGCGACGGCGGCACCTACGTCTGGTACCGCCAGCACGGCCGCCTCAACGGCATGATACAGCCGACCGTCTCGTTCAAGGACGTGGCCGGCCGGGTGTGCCGCCACATCCTGATCATCATGACGGTGGGAACGGCGACGGGCCGGGCGGAGGGCATCGCCTGCCGTCTCGCCGACGGCCGCTGGCAGCTCGACGGCTGAGCACAATCCGGCTTTGTCCGCGTGCCGGGCGCGCCCTATGCTGGCGGCACACGGGACCTTTCAAGGGCGCGCAAGACGATGACCAAAGCCAATTCACGAACCGCCGACTACCCGATCGATGCGCTGTTCCTCGAGCGCTGGTCGCCGCGCGCCTTCACCGACGAGCCGATCTCCGAGCCTGATCTGCTGACCCTGCTGGAGGCCGCGCGCTGGGCGCCCTCGTCGTTCAACTCGCAGCCCTGGCGATTTCTCTACGCCCGGCGCGACACCGAGCATTGGCCGCGCTTTCTCGGGCTTCTGTCGACCTACAACCAGTCGTGGGCCAAGAACGCGGCCGCGCTCCTCATCCTCGTGTCGAAGACGACAATGTTGCCGCGCGGTGCCGACAAGGAGGTGCCGTCGCCCACGCATACGCTGGATGCGGGTGCCGCCTGGGCGAACCTTGCCCTGCAGGCGGCGCGATCGGGCTGGGCGGCGCACGGCATGGCCGGCTTCGACATCCCCCGCACCGCTGCCGAGCTGGGTGTACCGCCCGCCTACAAGGTCGAGGCCGCCATCGCCATCGGACGGCCTGGAGACAAGTCGATCCTGCCGGAAGCGCTGCGGGCGCGCGAGCAGCCGAGCGAGCGGCTGCCGTTGTCGCAGCTGGTCAACGAGGGCAGTTTCGCCGCGCCGTAGCGCTGAGCCGGCCTGCAGCTGGCACGCCGACACTTGCACCTCGGTGTCATCCCGGCACTTGCTTGCCCTCGGACTTGTTCCGAGGGTCACCGGGATCCAGCCATCCGCGAGCGCCTGAGCCAGATGATAGGTGGGTCCCGGGCATAAAGCCCGGGATGACAGCGGTGAGTTCAATGCGCTTTTGCTGCGGGGACACCGACGAGGACGACTGGAGCGTCGCCGTCCATCCTCTCCAGTTCGCTCGCCGCCAAGGCAACGGCTTGGGCCAGCGTCTCGACGCCCGAGAGGTCGGCCACGTGGCCCTCGTAGAGTAGGAACAGGCCGGGTGCCGCAGCCGTCCGGCCGTCCTCATCCGGCGACGTCTCCCGCCAGAGGCTCTCGATGTCCTGGGCGGCCCTGCGCGGGGTGGAGCGGCACACGAGCGCCCGGCTGCGCTGCACCCGGATCGCACCGCTGCGGTCGACTGCGCGCACCCCGCCGAGCCGCTCGCCGGCCGTACGATAGACGCGCATGCCCGACGTCTCCGCCGCCAGGCATCAGCGTCGCGGCGGGAACCCCCATCGAGTTGGCCGCAATCGCGCGCGCCTCGCCCTCGGTGATCGAGCCGCCGAGATCCTTGGCGTGCATCTCGGCAGCTCCCACTGCGATGGCGCGCACGCGATGGGTCTGCTGATCGATCTCGACCGTCACCTCGACGCTTCTGGCGTCGGCGCCGACACGAACCGCGGCCTCCAGCGCCTCGCGGCGGATGGCCTGCAGGTCCTCCGGCTGCGGGTGCGGGATGACCCGCTCGACCACGTCGCGCACCAGGGCCAGCGCCGCCCCGATCGACGAGATGACCTCCGCGTCCCTGGAGATCTCGCACTTGAGGCCGAGGCGCTCGGAGATGTACGGGATCAGGGATCCCGCGCCGCCGCCCTCGCCGATCAACAGGCGCTGGTCGGGGTCGAGCTCGTATTCCTCGATCAGGCCCTGCACGACCGGAACGAGCTTGCCGCTGGCGGCATCGAGCACCGCGCGTGCCGTCTCCTCGACGCTTTGCCCCAGTGCGTCCGCGAGCGCCGCGAATGCGCGCCGCGCCGCGTCCGGATTGCCATGCGCGTGCATGCCGGGCCTGGTGTAGCCGAGCGCATTGGCCGCGCAGGTGACGGTGAGCGCGTAGCGCGCGCCGCTCGCGACCCGCACCGCGACATAGTCGTCGCCGTCTCCGGGCTTGGGCTCGAACAGCTCGATGCGCGGATCGACGATCTCGCTTGCATCCGCGAAGGCCGCATACGGCAGCCCGGCGATGTGGGCGCTGCGCGGGCCGACATCGATCGAGCGCCCCCGCGTCGCGCGCACCAGGCTGCCGCCGGCGATGCCGATCACCCGCACGTCGAGCGAGCTGACATATGTCTCGTGGCCGCCGACGCGCGCGTAGGTCACGGTCGGGCGGCCGTTGCGGATCACCCCGATGTTGGTGGATGTGCCGCCCACCTCGAAGTAGAGGCCGTCGGAGACGCGAAGATGCATGAGCGCGCCCGCGACGCTGGCCGCCGGCCCCGACAGCATCGTCATGACCGGCCGCCGCCGCATCTCGTCGATATTCATGACGCCGCCGTCGCCGCGCATGATCATCAGAGGCGCCACGATGCCGGCCTCGCGCACGCTGGCTTCCGTCATGGTTGCCGTCGCGATCATGCGCGGAAGGATGGAGGCATTGATGACCGCCGTGCGGGTGCGCATCGTCAGCCCATACAGGCGCGTGATCTCGTGGCCGCAGGTGGTGAGCAGGCCGGCCTCGGAGCCCAGCTTGCGCACCAGCTCCTCGCTGCCGGTGTTGTCGACGCCGAAGGCGCTGGATGCCACCAGCACTTGCGCGCCCTCGGCGACGAGCTCGGCGATGGCCTGCTCGCACGTCGGCTTCGCTCATGGCGTCCGTGACGAGGAACCGATTGGCGGTGGGCAGCTCGCGTCCGGGTCCAAGCTCGATTGGACGCTACGCGGGCCTGCTTCTCCGCCAGCGCGGCGGCCCTCTCGCCGGCCATGCCCAGTATGCCCACGGACGCCACGTCGCCTTCGAGCAGCGCGTTGGTCGCCTGGGTCGTGCTGTGGGCCAGGAACACCACGCTTGCGGGCGGGACGCCCGTATTCGCCAGCACCTTGCGGAATACCTCGACCACGCCGCTGGCGACCCCGCTGGCATGGGCGTGCGTGGTCAGCACGGAGTGGCGGCCGACCACCTCGCGCGTCGCATTGTCGATCAGCACGGCCTTGGTGAACGTGCCGCCGACGTCGATGCCGATGCGATAGCTGCGCGACGGCATTGCCCGACTAGCCATTGCTCGACTAGCCATTGATCGGGTGCCGCGCATCGGGGCCGGAGGCTCGAGGTGCTCTTCTGCTCATGGAATCCGGGTACACTTTTTGTTGACGCAGATGCCGCTTGAACGCATCTGCGGGTGCTGTATAGCGCAGCCTGGAGGCAAGGTATTGCGCTGCGAACGCAGACGTGGCCAGGCCGCGCCGCCGTTGATCGGCCCTGGCCATTGGCTAGCATGCCGCGGAACGGTTGCATTTGGACTTTCGCTTCAGGGAGCGGCACGCAATGGACAAGTTCACCACGCTGACGGGCGTCGCCGTCGCCCATCAACATGACCCATGTCGATACCGACAGGATCATCCCCAAGAACTACCTCAAGACCATCAAGCGCACCGGTCTCGGCAAGGCGCTGTTCGCGGAGATGCGCTATGACGCGTCGGGTCGCGAGGACCCGGAGTTCGTCCTGAACAAGGGCCCTTCCGCAAGGCGACCATAATGGTTGCCGGCGAGAATTTCGGCTGCGGGTCGAGCCGCGAGCACGCCCCGTGGGCCCTGCTCGATTTCGGTATCCGCTGCGTGATCGCGCCGTCCTTCGCGGACATTTTCTTCAACAAC
This sequence comes from uncultured Alphaproteobacteria bacterium, assembly GCA_963774165.1. GTDB lineage: Bacteria > Pseudomonadota > Alphaproteobacteria > Rhizobiales > Hyphomicrobiaceae > AWTP1-13. Next base: position 88,324 of record CAVZEC010000015.1, read on the forward strand.
ACGTTCAAGAACGGCATCCTGCCGATCGTCCTGCCCGAGGCGCGCGTCAACGAGCTGCTGCGCTTCCTGCTGGAGCTGCCGGGCGCCGAGATCACCATCGATCTGCCGGCCCAGACCGTGCTCGGGCCGGACGGCAAGGTCGACAAGTTCGACATCGATCCCTTCCGCAAGCACTGCCTGATCAACGGTCTCGACGACATCGGCCTCACCCTGCAGCAGGAAGCCGCCATCGCGGCCTTCGAGAGCAAGTCGGCGGCCGCGCGCCCCTGGCTGTAGGCAGTCCAGGTCTCCGTCCCGTTAGCACCGACAGGTGTTGACGATCGGCTGGGATGAGGCTGCGCGTCCTCCCTCTCCCCATCAAGTGGAGGGGAATTCTGTCGGGCGCCTCGTGGTGGCTGATACTACGTCACGACACGTACCTCGCCGGGACATAGCGCCGGAAAGCGGTCGGCCGGGATGTCCCGGCTGGCGAGCGCGGTGGCGAGGTCCAGTCGCGGCTGCTCGACGCCTTCGTTGGTCAGGCGGAAGGTGCCCCAGTGGTGGCCGAAGGCGCGGCTGGCGCCCGACAGGCGCAATGCCTCGACGGCCTCTTCCGGGTTCATGTGGTTGTTGCGCATGAACCAGCGCGGCTCGTAGGCCCCGATCGGCAACAGCGCGAGGGCAAGGCCCGGATGGCGCCTGCCGACGTGGGCAAAGGTCGCCCCGTCGCCGAAGCCGCTGTCGCCGACGCAATAGACCTTGCGAGCGCCGGCCCTCACGACGAAGCTCGCCCATAGCGCGTGCATGCGGTCGCCGGCGCCGCGCGCCGACCAATGCAAGGTCGGCTCCACGTGCAGCTCGAGGTCGGACCCGAGGTCGACGACGTCGCCCCAGTCGACGGCGGTGGCGGTGAGCCCCGGCACGCTCTTTTGCAGGATCGCGTCGTTGCCGAGCGGCGTCACGACGCGCGGACGAAAACGCTGCCACAGCCGCCCGATCGCATCGACCTCCATGTGGTCGTAGTGGTTGTGCGTGACGATCACGGTGTCGATGGGCGGCAGGTCGTCGAAGGCGATGCCGGGCGGGTTCACGCGCTTGGGCCCCACGAACGACACCGGGCTGGCGCGCTCGGCCCAGACGGGATCGATCAGCACGTTTCTGCCGCGCGCCTGGATCAGGAACGTCGCGTGACCGACGTAGGTGATGCGCAGCCCCTCGCCGTCGAAGCGCGCCGGCGGACGGTCCGCCGGGAACGGGCTGGGGAAGCTGCGCGGCCACGCCTCTCCGCGTTCGCCCAGCTGCCATTTGAGGAACGCGCCGGCTCCCCTTGGGCGCACGCCGCTCGGATTGAAGAAGCGCACGCCGTCGAAATGATCGGATGCGGGACCGCTGTAGTAGGCGTTGGCGCGGCTGCCGGCCAGGAGCGCCCAGCCGCCTGCACCCGCGGCGGCGACGGTGCCCAGCATCTGCAGCAGGCGACGGCGATTGGGCATCGAGCTGTTCCTCGTCCAGCGGTGTGCGATCTCGATCGTGCGCGCCGCAGCAGCACCTTCGACTGTCCTCTGCAACCTATCGGTTGGAGCGCATTTGCCATGCGCGCCGCACCGCAGAAGCCGATTGTATTCGGTTAATGTCTGTCACAGAATGGCGCAAATATTTTCCATCTGCGTGCCAGTAGGAAGACAAGTCATGCCAGCATCGCAAACCGCCGAGCGCGGCTCTGCCGGCCCCACAAGCGCCAAAATCCCGACCCCCAGCAAGCTGCCGCATCTCGTCACGGACATCACGGTCGAGCATGGACCGGTCGATCTCTTCGGCCGCTTCTTCCTGCTCGCCGACACGGCCGCGCGCGAGCGCGGCGTGTCGCTCTCGTTTGGAACGTTCGAAGACCTGATACGCGTCAACGAGAAGAACCGCGCCTCGTGGGGCATCATGACGTCGATGTACGACTATCGCTGCTGCCCGGTCGGCCTGTCGCCAGAGAATGCCTTCTGTATTTTCGGCCGCGACGGCAACGGCGAGGTGGTGACGACGCACGCGGGCCGCATCTATCAGTTGGGCGAGAGCTCGATGCAGGAGTTCGGCGACGCCATGCTCCTTCATCACGACGACCCCGACCGCACCAAATGTCCGGGCGAGAGCATCGAGGTGACGGCGCCGTCGGCCAAATCGATCAAGGGCAGGCTGCTGATCAACGGCGCGGTCTGGCTCCATCCGGCCTATCGCAAGCGACAGATAACGATGATCGTGCCGCGCATCGCGCGCGCCTACGCCTACACGCATTGGAAGATCGACCGGTCCATGGGCCTGATGATGGAAGGGCCGACGGCCGGCGGCGTCATCGACAGCCTGGGCTATCCGAACCGCGAGTGGGGTCTGCAGATCCGCAATGCGCAGAACGGCAGCCCGCGCTGCTGCCTGGCATGGATGGATGCGAATGAGCTGCTGGCCGACCTGCGCGGCTTCCTAGCCGGGTTTACGACGCAGGTTTACGTCCGGGTCGATCACCGTCGCGCTCAGAATCAGGGTTGAGTTGCGCTCCTTGAACGGCACCAGCAGGCGCCGGTAGCGGTAGCTCATGCGCGGCTGCTGCGGCCAGGTGATGACCGCATCGACGTCCTCGAGGCTTGGCTCGCGCTTGGACAAGACCTGCCGATAGGCCTCGGCCACCCATTTCCCGTAAGCATAGTCGGGCTGGTCCTCGACGCGCAGGCCCTTGGTGCGCGTCAACCAGAACGAGGCCGACTTGCCGAAGCCCTGGCCGACATCCTTGACGTGGACGTGGGGAGAGTTGGCCACGTTCTCGAACAGCACGAAGCGGCCGTTGAGAGCCCTGTCCAGCAGCGGCAACAGCCGCTCGCGGTTGAACCTCCCGCCCGACTCGGACCAGGCGGCGAGCACGGCGTGCAACGGGCTGGTGTCGGGCAGATCGTGCAGCGGCTTGGGCTGCAGCAGGAAGTCGCCTTCGCGGTCGGACGCGTTGAACTTCACCCGTGCCAGCAGCGCCTTCACGGCTTCGTCGACCGTTCGCACCAGCGCGTGCGTCCATTCCTCGTCGAGGAATGAGATCAGCACGCGCTCGATCGTCTGGTCATAGAGCCAATACAAAACTGCGCTCAGCGCCGTCGGCGAGGCTACCGCCGGGCGCAAGCGAATCTGCACCGAGCCGCAGGTCTCCGTGGCGGCGATGAAGCCCAGGTTCTTGACGACGTATTTCGCCAGCTCGTCGGCCGACAGCGAGGCCTGTAGTGCTTCGCCAAGGGCGGGAGACTTCGCATCCCAGACTTCGCCACTGTCGTCGAACAGGAGGCTCTGCATCTCGTACGCGTTATTTCGCCGGCCCGCGCGGCCGCCGACACGCTGTATGGGAACTCCGGGACTCATATCGATCGACGCGATGCGGCAGGTTGCTGGGCGCCGAATTTATTGGGCGCACCTTAATTTTCCGTGCCCCGCGACGCGCACTGCCATGGCAGCGGGGCAACCAGCCGTTAACCGTGCCGGCAGGGCATCCGGCGGCGCGCAAATGAAAACGCCACCCGCGGGTTAGCGGGTGGCGCAATGCTGCAAGTCGATCGGGTGGGCGAAACCTTACATGCCCATGTCGCCCATGCCGCCATGCGAGTGGCCGGCATGCGCATCCTTCTTCTTCGGGGCCTCGGCGATGCCGGCTTCCGTGGTGATCATCAGGCCGGCGATCGAGGCCGCATGCTGCAGGGCGTTGCGCACGACCTTGGCCGGATCGATGATGCCCTTCTCGAACATGTCGCCATATTCGTCGTTCTGGGCGTCATAGCCGAACGCGGCGGCGCGGCCTTCCAGCACCTTGCCGACCACGATGGAGCCTTCCACGCCGGCGTTCTCGGCGATCTGGCGGATCGGCGACTGCAGGGCCTTGCGAACGATGTTGATGCCGGCGTCCTGGTCCTCGTTGTCGCCCTTGACGGTGATCGCATGCGCTGCCTTGAGCAGGGCCACGCCGCCGCCCACGACCACGCCTTCCTCGACCGCGGCGCGGGTGGCGTTCAGCGCGTCGTCGACGCGGTCCTTGCGCTCCTTCACCTCGACCTCGGTGGCGCCGCCGACCTTGATCACCGCAACGCCGCCGGCGAGCTTCGCCAGACGCTCCTGCAGCTTCTCCTTGTCGTAGTCGGATGTCGTCTCCTCGATCTGCACCTTGATCTGGGAAACGCGCGCCTCGATGTCCTTCTTCTTACCGGAGCCGTCGATGATCGTGGTGTTCTCCTTCTCGATGCGGGCGCGCTTGGCGCGGCCGAGCATCTCGAGGGAGACGTTCTCGAGCTTGATGCCGAGATCCTCGCTGATCACCTGGCCGTTGGTCAGGACGGCGATGTCCTCCAGCATGGCCTTGCGGCGATCGCCGAAGCCCGGAGCCTTGACGGCTGCCACCTTCAGGCCGCCGCGCAGCTTGTTGACGACCAGCGTCGCCAGCGCCTCGCCTTCGACCTCTTCCGCGATGATCAGCAGCGGCTTACCGGTCTGCACCACGGCCTCGAGAACGGGGAGGAGCGGCTGCAGGCTGGCGAGCTTCTTCTCGTGGATGAGGATGTAGGGCTCCTCCAGCTCCGCGATCATCTTGTCGGCGTTGGTGATGAAGTAGGGCGAGAGATAGCCGCGGTCGAACTGCATGCCCTCGACCACGTCGAGCTCGCTCTCGAGGCTCTTGGCCTCCTCGACCGTGATGACGCCCTCGTTGCCGACCTTCTGCATGGCTTCGGCGATCATGTCGCCGATCGCCTTCTCGCCGTTGGCCGAGATGGTGCCGACCTGGGCGACTTCCTGGCTGTTCTTGACCTTCTTGGCGCGCTTCTCGATGTCCTCGATCACCTGGATGACGGCCTTGTCGATGCCGCGCTTGAGGTCCATCGGGTTCATGCCGGCGGCGACCGCCTTCATGCCTTCGCGAACGATCGACTGGGCGAGCACGCACGCCGTGGTGGTGCCGTCACCGGCCACGTCGTTGGTCTTCTGCGCCGCCTCGCGCACCATCAGTGCGCCCATGTTCTCGAACTTGTCCTCGAGCTCGATCTCCTTGGCGACGGTGACGCCGTCCTTGGTCGTGCGCGGCGCGCCGAAGCTCTTCTCGAGCACGACGTTGCGGCCCTTCGGGCCCAGCGTGACCTTGACGGCATTGGCGAGAATGTCGACGCCGCGCAGCATGCGCTCGCGGGCATCGACCGAGAATTTGACGTCCTTGGCAGCCATGACGGGTAAGCTCCTGAAACTTGAAAAAGGTGGCCTCTAGCGATCGCGGGCAAAGCAGAATGTCGGCAGCCTGTCGGAGCCCCCGCGTGCTCCCAGGCCGATCCTATGGGGTCGGTTCGACTACTTCTCGAGCACCCCCATGATGTCGCTCTCCTTCATGATCAGCAGCTCCTGGCCGTCGATCTTGACCTCGGTGCCCGACCACTTGCCGAACAGCACCTTGTCCTTCGGCTTCAGGTCGAGGGGGACGATCTTGCCGCTCTCGTCGCGGGCGCCCGGGCCGACGGCGATGATCTCGCCCTGCTGGGGCTTCTCGGCAGCGGTATCGGGGATGATGATGCCGCCGGCTGTCTTGGTCTCGCTGTCGACGCGGCGGACGACCACGCGATCATGCAGAGGACGAAACTTCATGGGACGAAAATTCTCCTAATTTCAAGGGCTTGCAAGATGCATGGCCCTATGGGAGGGGTGGGGCTGGAGGGCTGTTAGCACTTCTCAAGTTAGAGTGCCAGCGGCCGCGCCTCACATAGCCAACGACGCTGGCGATGTCAAGCCGGCGACGAGCCGAGGGCGGGGTGCGCGGGTCCGGGAGCGCGCCGCGGACCCGCTCGCCGGGCGCGGCCCGGCATGCGCAGCGCGAGAGTTAAACAAGATCTTAACTGGCCGACGCCCATGCTCCCTCAAGTCCGGACGGCTCACGCCGCCGGCGCGCGCGGAAGCGATGAGAATGCTGGACCGAAAGTCGTTCGACAGGAGCGTGATGCTGGGCCTCGCCCTGCTCGCGTCGAGCGCCATATCGGGCCGCGCGGATGAGACGTTCGTGTGCGAGGACGGCAGCAGCGTCACCATCGACGACGACAACCGCGCCGCCATGCAGGAGCATCCCTGCGTCAAGGCCTGGTTCGACGGCAACCGGGCGCGGCGGGACGCGAACGCCGGCTCGGGAGCGGCGGTGCAACCGGTGCTGCGTCGCTCGACGGTGAACCACGCCGCGGCCATGCGCGACCTGCAAAGCCGACCCGCCTATCTCGCCTGGAGCCGCCCGCGGACGGGGCAGTCCAGTACCGGCGCGCGCACCGGCGGCACGGCAGCCGGGGCGCCCGTCGGCAGCCCACCGACCCCGCGCCTGGGCGTGACCATCTTCGTGCCCGCCAGCCGGCGATAGCCTCGCTCGGCCATGTCGTTTCGCGAGCAGGGCTCACGCCCTACAGTTAGCCGCGCCGACCGCAGTGCCACTACTCAGCCGCCACCTTGGGGCTGTAGCCCAGCTCGGCGTTGAGCTTGCCGAGGAGGTCGGCGGCGGCGCGGGGGATGTTGGTGCCCGGACCGAATACGGCCTTGGCGCCGGCGGCGAACAGGGCAGGGTAGTCGGCCGGCGGGATGACCCCGCCGACCACGATCATGATGTCGCCGCGGCCTTCCTTCTCCAGCGCCGCCGCCAGGTCCGGCACCAGCGTGAGGTGTCCGGCCGCCAGCGAGGAGACACCAAGGATGTGCACGTCGTTCTCCACTGCCTGCCGCGCGGCCTCGTCGGGTGTGGCGAACAGCGGACCGATGTCGACGTCGAAGCCGAGATCCGCGAACGCACTGGCGATCACCTTCTGCCCGCGGTCGTGACCGTCCTGGCCCATCTTGGCGACCAGGATGCGCGGGCGCCGGCCGTCGTTGGCGGCGAACGCCTCGCACATGCGCCGCACCCGATCCACGTCCTTGTTCATGGCTCCCGCCTCCGCCGTGTAGACGCCCGACACGGCGCGGGACTCGGCGCGGTGGCGGCCCCACACATTTTCCATCGCATCGGAGATCTCGCCGACCGTGGCCTTGGCGCGCGCCGCCGCCACCGCCCGCTCGAGCAGGTTGCCGGCGCCGGAGCGAGCCGCATCGGTGAGCGCCGACAGCGCCGCGGCCACGGCCGCGGGATCGCGCTCGCCCTTGAGGCGCTGCAGCTTGCCGATCTGGCTCTCGCGCACACTCTTGTTGTCGACCTTCAGCACCTCGATCTGGGCCTCGTCGGTCACCTGGAACTTGTTGACGCCGACGATGGTCTGGGTGCCGGAGTCGATCCGCGCCTGGGTGCGCGCGGCCGCCTCCTCGATGCGCATCTTGGGGATGCCGGCGGCAATCGCCTTGGCCATGCCGCCCAACTCCTCCACCTCGGCGATGTGGGCCTGGGCCTTGCGGATCAGGTCGTAGGTGAGGCGCTCGACGTAGTGACTACCGCCCCACGGATCGATGGTGCGGCAGGTGCCGGTCTCCTGCTGGATGAACAGCTGGGTGTTGCGGGCGATGCGCGCGGAGAAGTCGGTCGGAAGCGCGATCGCCTCGTCCAACGCATTGGTGTGCAGCGACTGCGTGCCGCCGTGCGTGGCCGCCAGCGCCTCGATGCCGGTGCGGGTGACGTTGTTGAACACGTCCTGGGCGGTGAGGCTCCAGCCGCTGGTCTGGCAGTGCGTGCGCAGCGCGAGCGACTTGGCATCCTTCGGGGCGAACTCGCCCTTGATGAGCTTGGCCCACAGCAGGCGGGCGGCGCGCATCTTGGCGATCTCCATGAAGTAGTTCATGCCGATGGCCCAGAAGAACGACAGCCGCGGCGCGAACGCGTCGATGTCGAGGCCCGCCGCGACGCCGGCGCGCGCATACTCGACGCCGTCGGCCAGCGTGTAGGCGAGCTCCAGGTCCGCCGTCGCTCCGGCTTCCTGCATGTGATAGCCGGAGATGGAGATGGAGTTGAACTTCGGCATCTTCTGCGACGTGAAGGCGAAGATGTCGGAGATGATGCGCATCGAGGGATCGGGCGGATAGATGTAGGTGTTGCGCACCATGAACTCTTTGAGGATGTCGTTCTGGATGGTGCCCGCCAGCTTGGCCGGCGCCACGCCCTGCTCCTCGCCCGCGACGATGAACAGCGCCAGCACCGGCAGCACCGCGCCGTTCATGGTCATCGACACCGTCATGTCGGCGAGATTGATGCCGTCGAACAGCGTGCGCATGTCGTAGATGGAATCGATCGCCACGCCGGCCATGCCGACGTCGCCGCGCACGCGCGGGTGGTCGCAGTCGTAGCCGCGGTGGGTGGCGAGATCGAAGGCGATGGACAGGCCCTTCTGCCCGGCGGCGATGTTGCGCCGGTAGAAGGCGTTGGAGTCCTCCGCCGTGGAGAAGCCGGCGTACTGGCGGATGGTCCACGGCTGCGTGACGTACATGGTCGGATAGGGCCCGCGCAGGAAGGGCGCGATGCCCGGATAGCCGTCGAGGAAGTCGAGGCCGGCCGTGTCGGCGGCGGAATAGGCCTTCTTGACGGCGATGCCTTCGGGCGTGAGCCAGGCGTCGGACGGCCCGGCCGGGATCGGACCCGTTGCCTCGAGGCCGCGCGAGAGACCCGCGGCCGTGTCGGCAGACGGCCTGACCCCGTACTCGACCTTCGTGAAATCCGGTATCCGGCTCATCCGCGCCGCCTCCTAGCCGCCAGCCGACCATGTACTTATGAATCTAACGAAATCTCCACTGCAAAGCCAGTAAACTGGTGCCTGCGAGAGGCGCAGGACTGCCCATCAATTGGTCCGCAATAGAGAGTTAGGCGTCATTCTCGGGCTTGGCCCGAGGATACAGTCCTCCGCGGGCGCCGGAGCGTGTGGTCGGGACACTCGGAACCAGTCCGAGTGCAAGCAAGCCCGACCATGACAACCTAGGCGATGGCGCGAGACGCTGGTTCGCGCGCGTCCTCCAGGATCATGGCGGCGGCTTTTTCGGCGATCATCAACGTGGGCGAGTTGGTGTTGCCTGACGTGATGGTGGGCATGACGGAGGCGTCGACGACGCGCAGGCCGGCGAGGCCGCGCACCTTGAGGCGAGGATCGACCACGGCGCCCGCGTCGCTGCCCATTTTGCAGGTGCCGACGGGGTGGAAGATGGTGGTGGAGATGTCGCCGGCGGCCTTGGCCAGTTCCTCGTCGTTCTGGAATTCCAGACCCGGGCGGAACTCCTCGGGGCGGTACTTCGCCAGCGCCGGCATGGAGACGATGTTGCGGGTCACGCGCACGGACTCCGCTGCCACGTGCCGGTCCTCGACGGTGGCCAGATAGTTGGGCCGGATCTCGGGTGCCGCCGAAGGGTCCGGCGCCGTGATGCGCACCCAGCCGCGGCTGGTCGGGCGGATGTTGGCGACGCTGGCCGTGAAAGCCGGGAACGGATCGAGCGGCTCGCCGAACTTGGGCAGCGTGAGCGGCTGGATGTGATACTGCAGGTTCGGTGTCTCGCGGCTCGGATCGGACTTCACGAAGGCCCCGAGCTGGGAGGGCGCCATGGTCATCGGCCCGCGACGGGTGAGCGCGTACTGGGCGGCGAAGCCGGCGCGCTGCACCAGGCTCTGGAAGCGCTCGTTCATGGTCTTCACGCCCGCCACCTTGTAGGCGCAGCGGATCTGCAGGTGATCCTGCAGGTTCTCGCCGACGCCGTCGAGCGCGTGCTTCACCTCGATGCCGAGCGGCTGCAGCACCGCGCCGGGGCCGATGCCCGAGAGCTGCAGGATCTGCGGGCTGCCGATCGCGCCAGCCGCCAGGATCACTTCGCGGCTCGCCTTGAAGGTGCGCGGCTCGCCGAGCTGGCGCACGGCGAGCCCCGTCACCCGCTTGCCCTCCAGCATCAGCCGCTCGACCTGCGCATGCGTCTCGACCACAAGGTTGCGCCGGTGGCTCACGGGGCGCAGGAACGCCTTGGAGGTGTTCCAGCGTACTCCGGTCTTCTGGTTGACGTGGAAGTAGCCGCAACCCTCGTTGTCGCCGCGGTTGAAGTCGTCCACCTTGGGGATGCCGGCTTCCGCCGCCGCATCGCGGAACGCGTCGAGGATCTCCCAGCGGATGCGCGCGTGCTCGATGCGCCACTCGCCGCCCCGCGCATGCAGGCCATCGAAGGCGCCCGGCTCAACCGCGTACTGGTCCTGGTGCTTCTTGAAGTAGGGCAGCACGTCGTCCCAGGCCCAGCCGGGGTTGCCCATCTGCCGCCACGTATCGTAGTCGCGCGCCTGGCCGCGCATGTAGATCATGCCGTTGATGGACGAGCATCCGCCCAGCACGCGTCCGCGCGGGTAGTTCAGGCTGCGGCCGTTGAGGCCGGGCTCCGTCGCCGTCTTGTAGCCCCAGTCCGTGCGCGGATTGCCCATCAGGTAGAGGTAGCCGACGGGGATATGGATCCAGTGATAGTTGTCCTTGCCACCCGCCTCCAGCAGCAGCACGCGCGACTGCGGGTCGGCGGACAGCCGGTTGGCCAAGAGGCACCCCGCCGTTCCCGCTCCGACGATGATGTAGTCGTAGGTGTCCGCTGCCATGGCTTCCCGATCGTCTCCGTCCCCGCTGCCCGGCCACACCCTAATCCTCCGGGCCGGTGAGGCAAAGTTGGAATGCGGTCCCTTTACCGAACCACACGCCGGTCCTCGCGTTCGCCTGTAAATTCTGGTCTTTCTTTCGGCGGCGAGTTCGTCGAGCAATGGTCGGTGTCTGCGGCCATCCTTCGACAAGCTCAGGATGAAGGCAGATTGCGCGGATGGGTTCCCTCCTCCCCAGTGGTGAGCTTGTCGAACCACGGCAACGCAGGTGTAGCGATCCTTTGGCGGCGGGCTCAGGACCAGTTCGAGTGTGCAGCGCAGGACATGAAGGACAGCATGACGGGTGAGCGGGCGGCGATCGTGACGGGGGCGGCGCACGGCATCGGCCGCGCGGTGTCGAGCCGTCTCGTCCGGCTGGGCTGGCAGGTGGTGCTCGCGGACCTGGACGCCGACGCCGTCAGCGCGGCCGCGGCCGAGATCGGTGGCGCTGCCGTCGCCTGCGACGTGGGGAGCGAGGCGGACGTGGAGCGGCTGGTCGCGGTCGCGCGCGCCCGGACGGGACGCATCGACGCGATCGTGTCGAATGCCGGCATCGGCGTGTTCGGGCCGATGCCGGAAACGACGCTCGAGAGCTGGAACCGCGTGCTGGCCACCAACCTGACGGCCACCTTCCTGCTGGCGAAGGTCGCCGCCGCCGACCTCAAGGCGGCACACGGCGCCATCGTCACGATCGCCTCGACCCGGGCGCATATGTCGGAGCCGGGCACGCTGGCCTATTCGGCGAGCAAGGGCGGGCTGGTGGCGCTGACGCACGCGCTCGCCATCACCCTGGCGCCGGACGTGCGCGTCAACTGCGTGTCGCCGGGATGGATCGACACCGGCAGGCACGGCCCCCTCAAGCCGAGCGATCACGCCCAGCACCCCGTGGGCCGGGTGGGCCGTCCGGAGGACGTGGCGGCGGCGGTCGCCTACCTGCTCTCCGACGAGGCCGGCTTCGTCACCGGTGCCGAGCTGATCGTCGACGGCGGCATGACGCGCAAGATGATCTATGCGTGAGCGCAGGTGTCAGACCCTCTGGTCTGACACCAGGGCACCGTCGCAACAAGCGTGTCAGACCCGGAGGGTCTGACACCTACGCAAAGTCTCGACAATGCCGGAAAGGCGGTCCATAGCACCGGCCAACGAGCAGGCGGCAAATAGGTGCGGCGATGGTCAGCAAGAGCGCGAAGCGGACGACGAAGGCGGCAGCCAAGCCCAAGCTGATCAAGATGCGGCCCCCGGGGCAGAACCCGCTGCTGGAGGACTGGGCCACGCCCTTCAAGATGCCGCCGTTCGATCGCATCGAGCTCGAACACTTCGTGCCGGCGTTCGACAAGGGGTTTGCCGCCGAGCGCAAGGCGATTGCGGCTATCGCCAACAATCCCGCACCGGCGACGTTCGCCAACACCATCGAGGCAATGGAGCACTCGGGCGATATCCTTGATCGCGCCGCCACCGTGTTCTTCAACCTGGCCGGCACCGACACCAACGAGGAGATCCAGGCCATCGAGCGGGCGATGGCGCCGCGCTTTGCCAAGCACGGCATGCGCATCTACCAGGACGCCACGCTGTTTGCCCGCGTCGATGCCCTGTTCAAGAAGCGCAAGAAGCTCAAGCTGACCGAGGAGCAGGAGCGCGTGCTGGAGCGCTACCACCGCGCCTTCGTCAAGTCGGGCGCCGGGCTCGAGCCCAAGGCCAAGAAGCGGATGGCGGCGATTGCCGCGCGCATGTCGGTGCTCGGCACGCACTTCAGCCAGAACCTGCTGGCCGACGAGCAGGCCTTCGTGCTGGTGCTCGACGGCGAGAAGGACCTGGCCGGCCTGCCGGAAGCGGTGCGCGCCGCGGCGGCGCAGACGGCGAACGAGCGCGGCCACAAGGGCAAGCACGCCATCACGCTGTCGCGCTCCAGCATCGAGCCGTTCCTGCAGTATTCGGCCAGGCGCGATCTGCGCGAGAAGGCATTCAACGCCTGGATCATGCGCGGCGCCAACGGCGGCAAGACCGACAACCGCAAGATCGTGGCCGAGATCCTGAACCTCAGGGCCGAGCGGGCGCGGCTGCTGGGCTTCAAGACGGCAGCCGACTCGGCGCTCGAGTTCTCCATGGCGAAGACGCCCCAGGCCGTGCGCAAGCTGCTGATGGAGGTGTGGGGACCCGCGCGCACCCGCGCCGGCGAGGAGCGCGATCAGCTGCAGAAGGCCGCTCAGGCCGAAGGCGGCAACTTCGAGCTCGCGGCGTGGGACTGGCGCTACTATGCCGAGAAGGTGCGCAAGAGCAAATTCGACGTCGACGACGGCGAGATCAAGCCCTACCTGCAACTCGACAGCGTCATCGCCGCCGCTTTCGACGTGGCGGGCAAGCTGTTCGGCGTGACGTTCACGGAGCGCACCGATCTGCCGGTCTATCACCCCGAGGTGCGCGCCTTCGAGGTCAAGCGCGACGGCAAGCACGTCGGCCTGTTCCTCGGCGACTACTTCGCCCGGCCCTCCAAGCACTCGGGCGCGTGGATGTCTGGCTGGCGCAAGCAGGAGAAGCTCGCCGGCAACATCACGCCGATCGTCGTCAACGTCATGAACTTCGCCAAGGGCGCGCCGGGTGAGCCGACGCTGCTCAGCATGGACGATGCGCGCACGCTGTTCCACGAGTTCGGCCACGGCCTGCACGGCCTGCTGTCGAACGTCACCTACCCGACGGTGTCGGGCACCAGCGTGGAGAAGGACTTCGTCGAGCTGCCGTCCCAGCTGTACGAGCACTGGCTGACGCGGCCGGAGGTGCTGACGCGCTTTGCCAAGCACTACAAGACGGGCAAGCCGGTGCCGCCGGCGCTGCTGAAGCGGCTGCAGGCGGCGCGCAACTTCAATCAGGGCTTCAAGACGATGGAGTACCTGGCCGCGGCCATCGTCGATCTCGACCTGCATACGCTGGCATCGGCCAAGGGCCTGGACGTGGACCGCTTCGAGAAGGAGACGCTGGGGCGCATCGACATGCCCCGCGAGATCGTGATGCGCCATCGCATCCCGCACTTCCAGCACATCATGGGCGGCTATGCGGCGGGCTACTACAGCTACCTGTGGTCCGAGGTGATGGACGCCGACGCCTTCCATGCCTTCGAGGAGGCGGGCGACGTGTTCGATCCCAAGCTCGCCAAGCGTCTCCACGACCACATCTACTCGGCGGGCGGCAGCCACGACGCCGCCCAGGCCTACATCGCCTTTCGCGGCCGCCTGCCGGCCACGCAGGCGCTGCTCGAAGGCCGCGGGCTGGTGGCGAGCGCTCCCGAGCGCTGAGGCGCCGCCGTGCCATGCCGCGCTACCGCCTTATCCTCGAATACGACGGCACGCCGTTCGTCGGCTGGCAGGTGCAGGCGCTGGGCGCCTCGGTGCAAGGCCGGCTGACGCAGGCGATCGCCAAGTTCTCGGGCGAGACGGTCTCGCTGCGCGGCGCCGGCCGCACGGACGCGGGCGTACACGCGCTCGGGCAGGTGGCGCACTTCGACCTGGCGCGCGACTGGCCGACGGACACGGTGCGTGCGGCGGTCAATTTTCATCTCAAGCCAGACCCGATCGCCGTGCTCGACTGCGCAATCGTCGACGCCGGCTTCGACGCCCGCTTCAGCGCCACCGCGCGGCAGTACCTCTATCGCATCCTGGCGCGGCCGGCCCCGCCGGTGCTCGATCGCGACCGGGTGTGGTGGGTGCCGCATCCGCTGCGACTGGAGCCGATGCGCGAGGCCGCCGGCGCGCTCCTCGGCCGCCACGACTTCACGACCTTCCGCGCGGCCGGATGCCAGGCCAAGTCGCCGATCAAGACGCTCGACCGCCTCGACGTTACCGCCAGCGGCAACGAGATCCACATTGCCGCCCGGGCGCGCTCGTTCCTGCACAACCAGGTGCGCTCGATGGTGGGCTCGCTCAAGCTGGTCGGCGACGGCAAGTGGCGTCCCGGCGATCTCGCCGCCGCGCTCCAAGCCTGCGACCGTGCCGCCTGCGGCCCGGTCGCGCCCGCCCGCGGTCTCTATCTCGTGCGCGTGGAGTACGGGGAAGGGCGAAGCCCTCTCGCCGCCGCCCCCACGGATGATAGTCCCAGGTCCGCGCGAGGGGGCTGACGCCCTGGAAAGCATGCGGCGTCTACACGGTCGCAAGCCGGGGGTTCGTGCGCAGGACGGCCAGCACGCGGGCGAGTTCGGGGCCGCGCTTGAGGATCAGGCCGGTGGCGGCGATCACGCTGAAGGCGCCCTGCTTGCGCGCCAGCCGCGGGTTCTTCTCGATGCGGTAGAGCGGCACCTCGCTGGCGTGTCGGAAGACCGAGAACACGGCCTTCTCCCGCCCGAAATCGATGGCGTAGTCGCGCCATTCGCCGGCGGCGACCATGCGCCCATAGAGGTCGAGGATCGCGTTGAGCTCTGCGCGCGTGAAGAAAATGGTCGAGGGAATTGTCGATTGCGTGAAACTGCTGCCGCCATTGGCGCCCACGCTGCTCCTGCGCGGGCGGAACTGTATCGGCTCGGCTTCGCTCAAAGGCGCCTCCCTGGCTGGACCTGCTGCCCATGATCTCCGCTTCACCGGACAATTTCAAGCGCAGCGCAGGTGGTGCGGCAGCCCATGTTTGCGTTGCCGCCGAGCAGCCAGAGGCAACTTGCGGAATACCTTGCAAATTCCACCAATTCGCCACGGAGCGACCGCCGCCGCGCCGCATTGGTCCCTATACTCGCGGGCTTCGGCAATATGCCCGGTCCAACCAAAGTCTCGGATCCTAGCCCCCTAGCCCCCCGAGCCTTCTCTCCTTGGACCGGGCTTTTTCCGATCCCGCGCCCGACAGCCCGGCCGGCCCCGCGATCAGCCGATGCATTTGCGGGCACGCAGCCCGGCGATCTCCTCTTGCGAGAGGCCGGCTTCCGACAGCACCTCGCCGGTATGCGCGCCGAGCTCGGGTGCGGGATGGCGCAGACGCGCCGGCGTGTCCGACAGCTTCACCGGAAACCCCACCATGCGCACGGTTCCGCGCGCGCCCTGGTCGACCTCGATCGCCATCTCCTGCGCCTTCACCTGGGGGTCGTCGAACACCTCGGCCACGGAGAGCACCTTGCCGCACGGCACGCCCGCGCGGTTGAGCCGCTCGATCCAATGCGCCTGCGTATCGGTCGCAAGTTTCTGGTCGATGAGTGCATTGAGCTCGGCCCGCGCCGCGCGCCGCTGCTCCGCCGTCTTCATGTCGGGCCGGTCGAGGACGTCGGCGAGGTCCAGCTCTTTCATGAGGCGCGCCAGGATCTCCGGCGAGGGCGGCGCAATGGCGATGTCGCCGTCCTTTGCCCGGAAGAGCCCGTATGGCGAAGCCACTATGTGATCGTTGCCGTTGCGCAGCGGCGTGCGGCCCGTCGAGAAGTATTCCGAGGCAAGGTATCCCAGCATCGACACCATGCCGTTGACCATCGCCGCCTCGACCCGCTGGCCGCGCCCCGTGAGCTCGCGCGCGCGGATCGCATTGACCACGCCGAACGCGCAATAGAGCCCGGCGACCAGGTCCGTGATCGGAGCGCCGGCGCGCATGGGTGCGCCGTCCTTCTCGCCGGTGGTGGCCATGAAGCCCGACATCGCCTGGGCGATGAAGTCGAACGATGGGCGGTCCGCATAGGGGCCCGTCGAGCCGTAGCCGTTGATCGAGGCCACGATCAGCCGCGGGTTGATCGCCTCGAGCCGCGCCTCGTCGAAGCCCATCTCGGCGAGCACACCCGGCCGGAAGTTCTCGACCAGCACGTCGGCGCCTTCGAGCAACTTGGCAAGCACGGCCTTGCCTTCGTCCTTGCGCAGGTCCAGCACCACCGAGCGCTTGTTGCGGTTGAAGCTCGCGAAATACCAGGAGAGGCCAGCCACCACCTCGCCCTGGCCGCGCACCGTGTCGCCCTGCGGCGTCTCGATCTTGACGACATCGGCGCCCATGTCGGCCAGCAGCATGGTCGAGAACGGACCGGAGAGCACGCGGGTGAGATCGATCACCCGGATGCCGGTGAGGGGCTGGACTGTCATGGATGCACGGCTCTCGGAAGTTGCGGGTCAGGCGGCGCGGTCCGCCAGCGACACGCCATAGCAGCGACCGGCCCCCCGCCGCCAACAGCCTCGACGGCGCTGTCACACGACTAGGCCACTATCTCTCGCGGAAGGCGCGGGTGATCTGGTCCATCAGCGGCTTCACGAGATAGGACATCGCCTTGCGGTCTCCCGTCTGCAGGAACGCCTCCACCGGCATGCCCGGCACCAGCTTGACGTCGCCGAGCCTGGCGATCTCCTGAGGCGGCAGCGCGATGCGGATCGTGTAGCTGTTGGCGCCCGTGCGCTGGTCCTGGGTGGCGTCCGCCGAGATGCGGGAGACGGTGCCGTTCAGCTCCGGCGTCGTGCGCTGGTTGAAGGTGGAGAACCGCAGCACGGCTTTCTGTCCGAGCTGCAGCTGGTCGATGTCCTGGGGCGGCACCTTGGCCTCGGCCATCAGCGTGTCCGTGTCCGGGACGATCAGCATGATGGGCTCGCCGCCGGCGTTGACGACGCCGCCGACGGTGTGCGCCGTCGACTGGTGCACGGTTCCGTCCTGTGGCGCGCGAATGTCGACGCGCTTCAGCTGGTCCTCCGCCGCGACCTTGCGTTCCACGAACTCGCCGATCTTTCCCTCGGCCTCGCGAAGGTCCTTGCCGACCTCGCTGGCGAGGTCCCGGTCGACCTGGATGATCTGCAGCTCCAGCTCGGAGATCTTGCCCTTGGCCTGGGCGATGCTCGCCGTCACTTGCCCGCGTTCCCCTTCGAGGCGGGTCGCTTCCCGCTCGAGCGAGGTGAGCTTCGTGATCGGCATCAGGTTCTTGTCCCACAGCTCGCGTGCGCCCTTCAGCTCCTTCTGGACGAGCACGATCTCCTGCTGCTTGGCGCCGAGTTGCGCGCTCAGGCCACCGATCTCCTCGTTCAGCTGGCCGACGCGCTGGCGCAGCTGGGACTGCTGTCCGAGCCGTGCCGCGCGCCGCAGCTCAAACAGCCTGCGCTCGCCGCCGAGCGTGTTGGCCAAGGCGGGATCGCCACCTCGCTCCAGCAGGTCCCTGGGAAACGCGACCGCCTCCAGCCCATCGCGCTCCGCCTCCAGCCGGGCCTTGCGCGCCATCAACTCGTCGAGCCCCTTGGAGACGATGGCGAGGTTGGCGCGGGTGATGGTCTCGTCGAGCCGCACCACGATATCGCCGGCCTTGACCCGGTCGCCGTCGCGCGCGCGGATCTCGCCGACCACGCCGCCGGTCGGGTGCTGCACCTTCTTGACGTTGGATTCGACCACGAGAAATCCGGGAGCGATCACGGCGCCTGCGATCTCGGTCGTCGCTGCCCAGCCGCCGACCCCTCCCGCGAGCAGGCCGACGACCAGAACGCCCGCCCAGAGATGACGGCGTATCGAGCGATGAGCTTCCAGCATGGGTCGCCCCTCAAACCTTTGCGCGGCCGGTGTCGGAAATGACCCGGAGAGGCTCGTTGGCCGGAGCCGGCGGCCGCAGTTTCTGCAATACGGCCTCCTTCGGACCCACCGCCAGCAGGCGCCCTCCCTTCATGGCAAGCAACAGGTCCACGTTCGCAAGTACGCCCGTGCGGTGGGCCACCACCACGACGATGCCCCCGCGCTGCCGCACGCCGACGATCGCCTTCCTCAGGGCCTGCTCGCCTTCGCCATCGAGGTTGGAATCGGGCTCGTCGAGAACCACGAGAAACGGATCGCCGTAAAGTGCGCGCGCGAGCGCCAGCCTCTGGCGCTGGCCGGCCGAGAGCGCCGCGCCGTGCTCGCCGATCTCGGTCTCGTAGCCCTTGGGCAAGCCGACGATGAGATCGTGGATGTCGGCGGCGCGGGCCGCCTTGACGACAGCGTCCGGGTCCGCCTGGCGCTCGAAGCGGGCGATGTTCTGCGCCACGGTGCCCATGAACAGCTCGACGTCTTGCGGCAGGTAGCCGACATGCCCTCCGAGCGCCTCGGGGGACCATTGATCGAGCGACGCCCCGTCGAGGCAGACCCGGCCCCTGACAGGCAGCCACGCGCCCACGATCAGCCGCGCCAGCGAGGACTTGCCGGAGGCACTGGGGCCGATGATGCCGAGCCCCTGGCCGCTGGCGAGCGTGAAGCTCACATCCTGCACGACCAGCTTCTGCTCGCCGGGAGGCGCGGCGCTCGCAGCCTCCACCGACAGGCTCACCTTCGGTGCGGGCAGCGGCATCGGCTGGTACTGGGCCGGCAGCAGCGCCAGCAGCTTCTTCAGCCGAGCCCAGCTCTGGCGCGCCGCCACGAAGCTGCGCCAGTTGGCGATGGCGAGGTCCACGGGGGCGAGCGCGCGCGCAGTCAGGATCGACCCGGCGATGATGATGCCCGGCGTCGCCTCCTGGCGGATCACGAGGAATGCACCGACCGCCAGGGCCGCGGACTGCAAGACCATGCGCAACACCCGGGCGATCGCGCTGAGGCCGCCGCCGACGTCGCTCGCCCGCTGCTGCGCCTCCATGTAGCTGCGGTTTGCCTCGCCCCACTGGTCTCCCATGCGGCGCCCGAGGCCCATGGCCATGATCACCTCGGCATTCTGCCTGCCGGCCTCCGCGAGGCGGTTGCGGGAATTGGCAAAGCGCGTCGCCTCCATGGTCGGCTCGCGCGTGTAGACATCGGTGAGGACCGTGAGCGCGATCAGCAGGATCGCGCCGATCAGCGCCGTGGCCCCGAGCAGCGGGTGGAAAGCGAACAGGATGAACAGATAGAGCGGAAGCCAGGGCAGGTCGAACAGGGCAGCCGGCGCGCTGCTCGAAAGAAACGAGCGGACGGCATCGAGATCGCGGATCGGCTGGACGCCGTCGTGACGGTTGCCCATGCGCACGGGCATCCGCACCATCGCGTCGTAGATGCGCCCCGAGAGGGATTCATCGAGCGCGGCACCGATCCGAAGCAGCAGGCGCGTGCGGATCAGATCGATCAGGCCCTGGCCAGCGAACAAGATCAGCGCCAGCACGGTCAGTCCGACCAGCGTCGGTATGCTGCGGCTGGGCAGTACCCGGTCGTAGACCTCGAGCATGAAGAAGGAGCCAGTGAGCATCAGGATGCTGCTCATGCCGCTCAGCAGCCCGATGCCCGCGAATGCGCCGCGGCAAGACCGCAGCGCCGTCGCCAGCTCGGATCCTGGAGCCACCCGCATGGCCGTAACCATCCCCAAATTTGGGCAACCGAGGCCCGCGAGCCAATGTAACACAGGATTCTATGTCGGCCGTGTTAGTCCGGTGTTAACGGTTATGATGCCGGCGCAACTACGTCGTCGGCTGAATGAAATATCCCCCTCGGAAGCGACCGGCAAAATTTCGGCCTATTCCAGCGCTCGGCCAATTGTGGCATTCCCCCGCTAGTGGAGCGGATTTGACATTCGCTACCCACCTAGCCGCGAGCTCACGAGGCGAATGTCAAATCCAGAGCTCCACTAGAATCCTAAATTTGCTAGTGGTCCTTCAATTCTAACATTCGCATGATAGGTCGCCGCGGAGGGATGCGAATGTTAGAATCGGACCACTAGGACAGGCGTGACAAAGGAGCAGCCGGACTGATCGGACTGCTGGAAAAGACGGAACAAGCGGTGGAGACCGGCGAGCACACCTTCTGCGTCGCTCCCATGATGGATTGGACGGATCGGCATTGCCGGTTCTTTCACCGACTGCTGTCGGGGCGCGCGCGGCTGTACACGGAGATGGTGACGGCGGAGGCGGTCCTCCACGGCAAGCGCGAACGGCTGCTCGCCTTCAGCCCCGAGGAGCATCCCGTGGCCCTGCAACTGGGCGGCTCCGACCCGGACAGGCTGGCGGAGGCCGCGGCGATCGGCGAGGGCTACGGTTACGACGAGATCAATCTCAACGTCGGCTGCCCGTCGGACCGCGTGCAGGAGGGGCGCTTCGGCGCCTGCCTGATGGCGGAGCCGGCGCTGGTGGCGCGCTCGGTTGCGGCCATGCAGGCGCGCGTGGCGGTCCCCGTCACCGTGAAGTGCCGCATCGGCATCGACGACCAGGACAGCGAGGCCGACCTCGAGCGGTTCGTGGCCGCGGTGGCGGAAGCCGGCTGCCGCACCTTCATCGTGCATGCGCGCAAGGCCTGGCTGCAGGGGCTGTCGCCGAAGGAGAACCGCGAGGTGCCGCCCCTCGACTACGGCCGCGTCTATCGGCTCAAGGCGGCGCACCCAGGGCTCAAGATCGTGCTCAACGGCGGGATCGGCTCGCTGGAAGAGGCCGAAGCGCACTTGGCCCACGTCGACGGCGTGGCGCTGGGCCGCGCCGCCTATCAAAACCCCTACCTGCTGGCGGAGGTCGATCGCCGGCTGCTCGGCGCTGAAGCGCCTGTTCCGTCCCGCCGGGCGGTTCTGGAGGCGCTGGTTCCCTACGTCGAGCGGCATCTGCGCGGCGGGGGCCGGCTCAACAACGTGACGCGGCACATCCTCGGCCTCTACCACGGCCGGCCGAGGGCGCGCGCCTTCCGCCGCCACCTGTCCGAATGGGCGCCCAGGGAGGGCGCGGGCGTGGAGGTGCTGCGGGAAGCCATCGGCATAGCCGAGGGCGAGAGCGCGCCGGCCCTGGCCGCGGCGGAATAGGCCGGAGCGATTGCACCCGGGGCGCCCGGGCAATGCAACTCGCGGCCGTCTCTGACGGCCGCGCCACCGATTCGCCACGACACGGGCGGCGCAAGCGGCGCAGTACGTCGGATTTGCCGATGCGCTTGCCATCCACTTGGCCGACGGAATGCTGTAGATTGCGGGAATGCCGACGAGATCCTCATTGCCTGCCGCGCGCGCCCTGCTCCTGGCCGCAGCGCTCCTGCTCGGCGGCCCGGCCGCGACCCGAGCAGCCGACCCGGCGTTGCCGCCGCCTGTCGGACCGGTCACGCCGCGCGTGGAGCCGATGCTGGCGGAGGACGGGCTCTATCACCAGAGCTGGTTCCAGCTTTCCTTCCTCAACCTCCGGGAGGACTTCGCGGAGGCCAAGGCTTCGGGCAAGCGCTTCGCGGTGGTGTTCGAGCAGCGCGGCTGCCCCTACTGCGCCAAGATGCACACCGAGGTGCTGGCGCAGAGGTACATCAACGACTACGTGCGCGAGAACTTCACGATCCTGCAGCTCGACCTCTGGGGTGCGCGCGAGGTCACCGACTTCGACGGCACCGTGCTGCCCGAGCGGGCGCTTGCCGAGCGCTGGGGCGTGATCTTCACCCCCACCGTCGTATTCTTCAAGGACGACCTGACGGGCCTCGAGGGCAAGTGGGGGCGCCAGCTCGAGGCAATCGAGCGGCTGCCGCTGAGCTACGGCCGCGATACGTTCTATGACCTGTTCGTTTGGGTGCGGCTGAAGCTCTATGAGCGCGACCGCAATTTCCAGCGCTTCCACATTGCCCGTATCGCCGAGCGCGAGGCGCTGAAATCGGGTACCGCAGCCAAGACGGAGTGAATAGCGCCGCGCATCCGGCCGCGTCAGTCGTTCCGCGCAATGCTCTATCAGGGAGTTGCCGCATGACCTCCTTCAACATCGGCTTCGTCATTTTTCCCAACCTCACCCAGCTCGACTTCACGGGACCGCTGCAGGTGCTGCACCGGCTGCCCAACGCCAAGACGCACATCGTTGCCAAGACGCGCGCGCCGGTGCCGAGCGACTGCGGGCTCGGCCTGATGCCGACGGCGACATTCGCCGACTGCGAGCCGCTGGATCTCGTTTGCATCCCTGGCGGCTATGGCGTGTCAGGCGCCATCGCCGACGCTCCGACCGTCGATTTCGTGCGCCGGCAGGCGGCGCGGGCGCAATACGTCACCTCGGTGTGCACGGGCGCCTTCGTGCTCGGCGTCGCCGGGCTGCTGCGCGGCCGGCGCGCTACCACGCACTGGGCCTACACGGGGCTGCTGCCGCTGGTCGGGGCGACCTACGAGAAGGCGCGCGTAGTTCGCGACGGCAACGTCTTCACCGGCGGCGGGGTGACGGCCGGCATCGACTTCGCGCTCACGGTCGCGGCCGAGGTGGCGGGCGCCGAGGCGGCCCAGCGCATCCAGCTCTCGATCGAGTACGATCCGGCGCCGCCGTTCACCTCGGGCAGTCCCGATGCTGCGCCGGCGCCGGTGCTCGAGGCGATGGCGGAGCGTTTCGGGCCGCGGCTCGCGACCTTCCGTGGCGAGCTGCAGCGCGCCCTCGTGCAGAAGGCGTAGGCTCACAATCGCAGGCTGCCCTTGCGGATTTCGTAGAGCATCAGCGCCGTCGCCACGGCGAGGTTGAGGCTGTCGAGCCGGCCGGCCATGGGGATTTTGACGAGGCGCGAGCAGCCGGCCGCCAGCGTCGGCGATAGCCCCGGTCCCTCGCTGCCCATCGCCAGCAGGGTCGGCGCGCGATAGGGCACGGCGCGGAAATCCTCGCGGCCCGACAGGTGAGTCCCGACCACGTCGCCCCTCCACGCCGCGGCCCAGGCGAGGAACCTGTCCTGGTCGATGCGCAGCAGCGGCACGTTGAAGATCGAGCCCATGCTGGCGCGCACGGCCTCGCGCGAATAGGGGTCGCAGCTTGCACCGATCAACGCGACGCCGCTCGCGCCGACGGCATCGGCGGTGCGAATGATGGTGCCGAGGTTGCCGGGGTCGCGGATGGCTTCCAGCGCCACCCACAGGCTCTCCGGCGCGACCTGCTCGGCTAGGGGTTCGCTCGCCCAGCGCTGCTCGAATACGCCGAGCATGGTCTGCGGGTTGTCCTTGGCGGCGAGCTTGGCGAGGACGGCCTCGGACACCTCCAGGCATTCCGCGCCGGCAGCCTCCGCCCACGCCAGCAGCCCGCGCGCGAAGCCGGATTGCGCGCTGCCAGCCAGGAACACCAGCATGCGCGGCGTCCATCCTGCCTCCCGTGCCGTGACCAGCACCGAGGTGCCTTCGGCGACGAACAGGTTGGTCTCGCGCCGCACCTTGCGCATCTCGAGCGAGCGGATCAGCTTCACCCGCTCGTTCTGCAGGCTGGTGATGGTGCGCACGCCCCCGCGCAGCGGCTCAGGATGCGGCATCGCGCGAGGTCCATCGGGTGTAGAGCGATGTCGGCAACAGCCGCCCGCCCGCCTCCTCCACCACGGCCAGCTCCCCGCTCTCGGTCGTGCCGGGACGGCCGGCGAGGCACTCGCGCACCAGCGCGTCTGTCGCCAGTGCCGAGGCGCGGATGGCGTACGTCGTCAGCACCAGGGATGCCGGCCCCGGCGCCAGCAGAGGCGCGCAATCGCGCAGCAGCGGGGCCAGGTGCAGGAACACGTCCCACACCTCGCCCTCCGGACCGCGCCCGAATTTCGGGGGATCGACGAGGATCACGTGGTAGCTCTTGCCGCGCCGCACCTCGCGGGCCACGAACTTGCGCGCGTCCTCCACGATCCAGCGGATGTGCGCCTCTCCCAGCCGCGACACCTGCTGGTTCTGCTTGGCCCAGGCGATCGCCCGCTTGGAGGCGTCGACGTGCGTCACCTCGGCACCCGCGTGGGCCGCAATCAGCGAGGCCGCTCCGGTATAGGCGAAGAGATTGAGGACGCGGGGCGTCTCGCCGCGAACCTCCCCCAGCCGATCCAGCATCCACTGCCAGTGCGGCAGCTGCTCCGGGAAGAGGCCGAGGTGGCGAAAGCTGGTCAGTCGGCCCAGCACCGTCACGCCCAGCACGCGCAATGCCCAGGTCTCCGGCAGCGGCTTGTTCTTGTGCCAGCGCCCGCCCTCGCCGTCCTCCTCGCCGCTGCCGCTCTTGAACGAGGCGTCGGCCCGCAGCCATACGCCCGGCTCCAGCTTCGGCTGCCACATCGCCTGCGGCTCCGGCCGGTCCACCGTGAAACGGCCGTAGCGCTCCAGCTTGCGTCCGTTGCCGCTGTCGAGCAGCGCGTAGTCGGCAAAGCCGGCGGTCGCGAGCACGCGCAGGCAGGTGCCGATGTCAGGCTCTCCGGGTCCGGCACCCTCGCTCGAAGCTGCGCCTGCCGCAGTGACCATCTTCACCCGCTTGCCATGGCGTCGGACCCGGAGGGCCTGACAGCATCGGACAGAAACGCCATCACGATCAGGTCGTAGAATACTCCATCGACCAGCACCGCGCGCCGCTTTCGTCCCTCCGTCTCGAAGCCCACATTGCGGTAGAGCGCTTGCGCGCGGGCGTTGTCGTGCCGGACCGTCAGCTCCACCCGGGAAAAGCCGAAGACGCGGGCGGCGTCCAGCGTCTGCCGGATCAGGCGCTCGCCGAGCCCACGCCCTCGCCACGCGGGAACCAAGGCCATGCCCAGCACGCCGCAATGCTGCATGGTGGGTCGCTGCATCGGGGTTATGTCGCACCAGCCGACGACTTCCCCCTCCTCCACGGCGACCAATTGCGGTGACCCCTTGGCGATATTGCCGCGCACGAACTCGCGGGTCGCCTCGATCGGCGGCGCCTCGAGGAACGCCAGATAGGCGCGCTCGCGGCAGACCACGTCGAGCGCGGCGTGGAAGCTGTCGATCAGGTCCTCGCGGATCGGGATGATGTCGACGGTCATGGGACAACCCGTCTTCTCTGACGTGACTTCGCGCTGGACGGGACCGATGACTGTCGGCGAGCCCCGGGCTGTGGTCTGGCTGGCGGCTCATTCTAACGCACTGCACCGCAGAAGGCCAAAATGCCGGCCACCGTCCTTACCCGAGCAAAACGCTTCGATCAAAAACGATCTTGCTCTAGTGTGATGATCGAGAAGTCCGCACCATCGTTCTGGGCTTGGTTCGTAAGCGGACTTCTCGATCTGAATCACACTAGAATCTTTATTTTGCTAGTGTCCTTCAGATCGCGAAATTCGCTCCGAGGGTGCCGCACTATGAGGCGAATTTCGCGATCAGGACACTAGATTGCGCCAACCGTTGGGATCATGGGAGGACTGAGGAATGGCGATCACCACACGCCGCGAGGCCTTGAAGCTCGGCGCCGCGATGGGACTGGGCGCAGTTCTGGCAGGGCCGGCCTTTGCGCAGCAGAAGTTCTTCCGCATCGGCACGGGCGGCACCGGCGGCACCTACTATCCGATCGGCGGCCTGATCGGCAACGCCATCTCCACCGACAAGATCAACGTCAGCGCCGTCGCCACCAACGGCTCGGTCGCCAACGTCAACGGCATCGTCGGCGGCTCGATGGAGTCGGGCTTCAGCCAGGCGGACGTGAACTTCTGGGCCTACACCGGCACCGGCATCTACGAGGGCAAGCCCAAGGTCGACGAGCTGCGCGTCATCGCCAACCTCTATCCGGAAAGCGTGCACATCGTCACCAAGAAGGGGCTCGGCGCCAAGACGGTGGCCGACCTCAAGGGCAAGCGCGTCTCGCTCGACGAGCCGGGCTCGGGCACGCTCGTCAACGCGCAAGGCCATGCTCGCCGCCTACGGCCTCTCCGAGAAGGACATCAAGCCCGAGTATCTCAAGCAGCAGCAGTGCGCGGAGAAGCTCAAGGACGGCGCCTCGACGCCTATTTCCAGACCACCGGCTTTCCGCAGGGCACGCTGACCGAGCTCGCCGCCACCAACGGCTTCGAGCTGCTGGCGATCGCCGGCCCCGAGGCCGACAAGTTGCAGGCGCAAGTTCACGTTCTTCGCCAAGGACAAGATCCCCTCCGGCATCTACAAGGACGTCACGGGCGTGAAGACGCTGTCGGTCGGCGCCCAGTGGGTGACGTCGGCGAAGGCCGATGCCGATCTCGTCTACGAGATCACCAAGGCGCTGTGGAGCGACAAGACGCGCACCGCGCTCGACACCGGCCACGCCAAGGGCAAGGCGATCCGCAAGGAGACCGCCCTGCTCGGCGTCGGCATCCCGCTGCATCCCGGCGCCGAGAAGTTCTACAAGGAAGCCGGCCTCGCCAAGTGACGCGCCGGGGCTTTGCCCGCAATCCGCGCGATACGTCATGGCCGTGCTTGTCACGGCCATCCAATCCACGGCCGGCATACACCTTGGATAGGCCATTGGATGGCCGCAACAAGTGCGGCCATGACGAAGGCTACAGCGTCCCGTGAAGTATCCGTCGTCAAGCCAATCCTCTGAGCCAATGACCAAGACGGACGCGCTGTCGCAACTGCCGGCGGACCTGGAGAAGCTCGAGGCCGAGCTCGATCCGGAGATGCAGTTCCGGCCGCTGCTGCCCGCCGCCGCCTGGCTGGTTGTCGGGGCTGCTGTTCGTCGCTCTCCTGCTTCCACTACTACACGGCCGGCTTCGGCCTGCTGCCCGAGACCATCCACCGCGGCATCCATCTCGCCTTCGTGCTGGGCCTGATCTTTCTCGTGTTCTCGGCGCGGCGCAGCTCCAACAAGCAGCCGCCCGCCGCCAGCCTTCTCGCGCCGCTCGGCATCGGCCTTGATCGACTGGGCGCTGGCGATCGCCGCCGTGCTCGCTTCCCTCTACGTTCCCTGGGTCTTCCACGACCTGCAGTTCCGCGTCGGCAATCCCGACCCGATCGACTGGGTCATGGGCACCATCATGATCGTGGTGCTGCTGGAGGCGACGCGGCGCAGCGTCGGCTCGCCGCTGCCGATCATCGCCATCGTGCTGATGATCTACGCGCTGCTCGGGCCCACGCTGCCCGGCATCCTCGCCCACCCCGGCAACACCTGGAAGAGCGTCGTCAACCACCTCTACCTCACCAGCCAGGGCATCTACGGCATCGCGCTCGGCGTGGTGGCGACCTACGTGTTCCACTACGTGCTGTTCGGCGTGCTGGCGACGCGCGTCGGGCTGGGGCCGCTTCTTCATCGACATCGCGACGGCGCTGGCGGGCCGCTTCGCCGGCGGCCCGGCCAAGGTCTCCATCTTCGGCTCGGCCCTGTTCGGCATGATCTCGGGCAGCTCGATCGCCAATACGGTGACGGTCGGCTCGCTCACCATCCCGACGATGATCCGCATCGGCTATCCGCGCCATTTCGCCGGCGCCGTCGAGTCGACGGCCGCGACCGGCGGGCAGATCACGCCGCCGATCATGGGCGCCGCCGCCTTCCTGATGGTCGAGTATCTGGCGCTGCCCTACCAGACCATCATCATCGCCGCGATCGTGCCGGCCTTCATGCATTTCTTCGGCGTGTTCTGCCAGGTGCACTTCGAGGCCAAGAAGCTCGGCCTGCGCGGCCTGACGCCGGACGAGCTGCCGAAGATCCGCGACGTCGTGCGGCGCGACTGGCCGACCTCGATCCCGCTGTTCGTGCTGCTGATCGTGCTGTTCTCGGGCTTCACGCCCTACCTCGCGGCCTTCTGGGGCATCACCGCCTGCATCGTGCTCGGCCTGACCAACCGCAACCCGATCATCGCCGTCGCCCTGCTGGCGGCGATCGTGGCGGCGGTGGCGTCCGAACAGCTGACCGAATGGCCCGGCTCTCCTCGCCATCATCGGCGCCAGTCATCGTCGTGTCGGCCGCCTGGTCGTGCTGCGCGACGCCGACGGGCAGGGCGCGGCTCATCGACATCCTCGACGCCTTCGTGCTCGGCGCCAAGTACGCGATCAGCGTCGGCGCGGCGGCGGCGACCGTCGGCATCATCGTCGGCGTCGTGACGCTGACCGGCGTCGGCTTCAAGCTCTCCGCCATCATCACCAGCACGGCGGCCGACCTGGCGGGCCTCACGGGCTCGATCCTGCCGGCGCTGCTGTTCGACGCCAAGGGTCTGACGCTGTTCTTCACGCTTGTCATGACGGCGATCGTCTGCATCCTGCTCGGCTGCGGCGTGCCCGACCACGCCCAACTACATCATCATGGTGACGATCGCGGCGCCGGCGCTGGCGATGCTGGGCGTGGCGCCGCTGGTGGCGCACTTCTTCGTCTTCTACTACGGCGTGCTCGCCGACATCACGCCGCCCGTCGCGCTCGCCGCCTACGCGGGCGCCAGCATGGCCGGCGCCGATCCGTTCAAGACCGGCAACACCGCCTTCCGGCTCGGCATGGCAAAGGTGCTGGTGCCGTTCGTGTTCGTCTCCTCGCCCGCCATGCTGCTGGTGACCAAGGGCTTCACCTGGGCCGAGTTCTTCGAGACCACCAGCGGCTGCATCGTCGGCATCGTCATGCTGGCGGCGGCCCTGACCGGCTACGGCCTGACGCCGATGCGCGCCTGGGAGCGGCTGCTGCTCGGGTTCGCGTCCGTGCTGGTGATCTCGCCGAGCCGCATCGCCACCCTGATCGGGCTTGCGCTGGGCGTCCCCATCGTCATGCGCCAGATCATCGCGCACCGCAGCCTCGCGCCGGCGCCGGCGGGGCAGCGCTGACTGCTACGTATTCGCGTCTGCGACTCCATCCTGCTCCGATCACCGCATGCGCCGCCCCCACCGGTATCGCGCGTCAGCGACGCGCGCGACGCCCGATACGGCCAACGCGTGCGCGCTCCCCAAGTCGCTTCCGGCCTCGACGGCCGCGCACGTCAGCGACGTGCGCGCGAACTTGATCGACTGCTCGGCTTCGCGCGACGCGCACGGGTTTGCGCCCCGAGCGCCGGAACGCGCGAGGGTTGCTGAAGGCGAGGGAGCGGGGGCAGTGGCGACCGCGATCCGATGCATCAAAGTGAGGCGGCCGCCGCCACCCCCGCTGCAGAGTTTTTGGCTTAGGCGTCGCGCTTGGCTCACTCTGGAGTGCCTGAGTTGCGAGAGCCGTAGCTCATCGCGCGCATCAGGGCTACGACGCCGAGCCCCGTTGCCGCGGTTTGCGTGAACCGCGGCCCGGCTGCTCCCCGCTCTCACAACGTGGACGCCTCCATGGAGCGACCCTCGGTGAGCGGGGCGGCACCAATCTACGCCAGCCGCGCAAGAGCGGGGATTGGCCCGATCTTGGTGAATTGCTGGCGCGGCCGCTGCCGGTGAATGAAACACGCGACACAGACCTACCGCTCCGCCTCCCCCTATGACGAAGGCATTGCCTTCGTCATGCCGAGGGGGGAGGAAGACGCGCCACGCGTTAGCGACGCATTCTTGCGCCGGCCGGAAATACGGGTCGATCGCCGCGGCGCTAACTCGTTTGGCGCGTCAGGTGGGGGTGTCTGTCGCAAGCGCGGCCCTTCACCCCCACCAGGTGCGTCCAGCGGCTTGGACCGGCTGTCGAGAACGTGGAGCGGTCGGCGATGGCCGGTCCAAACCGCGGACGCACCGTCCTCCCCCTCTTCGCGCCGAAGGCGATGCCTTCGACGCAGGGGGAGGCAAACCGTCAGCACCAACGTAACAAGAGATGATGCGGCGAGAGAAAGCTTGGCGGAATTCCATGTCGAGTTCTATGCCCCGATTGAGCCCAAGTGCAATCTCCCTTACCCTCCACCCCATGTCCCACACACCCATCCACATCATCGGCGGCGGCCTCGCTGGCAGCGAGGCCGCGTGGCAGATCGCGGCCGCGGGCGTGCCCGTCACCCTGCACGAGATGCGCCCCACCCGCATGACGGAGGCGCACAAGACCGACGGGCTGGCGGAGCTGGTCTGCTCCAACTCGTTCCGCTCCGACGACGCCGGGACCAACGCGGTGGGCCTGCTGCACGAGGAGATGCGGCGCGCGGGCTCGCTCGGTCATGAGCGCGGGCGACGCCCACAAGCTCCCCGCCGGCGGCGCGCTCGCCGTCGACCGCGATCTCTTCTCGGCCGAGATCACGCGCCGCATCGCCGGGCACCCGCTGATCGAGATCGCGCGCGGCGAGGTCGCCGGCCTGCCTCCGGCCGATTGGGCGAGCGTCATCATCGCCACGGGGCCGCTGACCTCGCCGGCGCTCGCCGACCGCCATCCAGCAGCTCACCGGCGAGACCGAGCTCGCCTTCTTCGACGCCATCGCGCCGATCGTGCATCTGGAGTCGATCGACCCCGCCGCCACCTGGCGCCAGTCGCGCTACGACAAGGCCGGACCCGGCGGCACCGGCGCCGACTACATCAACTGCCCCATGAGCAAGGCCGAGTACGAGGCCTTTCTCGACGCGCTGCTGGCCGCCGAGAAGACCTCCTTCAAGGAGTGGGAGGCCTCCACGCCCTACTTCGACGGCTGCCTGCCCATCGAGGTGATGGCCGAGCGCGGCCGCGAGACCCTGCGCTTCGGCCCGATGAAGCCGGTCGGCCTCACCAACCCGCACAAGCCGGGCGAGCGCCCCTACGCGGTGGTGCAGCTGCGGCAGGACAATGCGCTGGGCACGCTGTGGAACATGGTGGGCTTCCAGACCAAGCTCAAGCACGGCGAGCAGGCGCGCATCTTCCGCATGATCCCCGGCCTCCAGCAGGCCGAGTTCGCACGCCTGGGCGGCCTGCACCGCAACACCTTCCTCAACAGCCCCAAGCTCCTCGACGGCGAGTTGCGCCTGCGCGCCGAGCCTCGGCTCCGGTTCGCGGGGCAGATCACGGGGTGCGAGGGCTACGTCGAGAGCGCCGCCATCGGCCTGCTGGCGGGCCGCGCGGCGGCGGCGCAGCTCGCGGGCAAGCGCTGGGTGCCGCCGCCGCCGACCACGGCGTTCGGAGCGCTGCTCGGCCACATCACCGGCGGCCATCTCTCCGCGCAAGAAGCCGGAGCGCGCTCCTCCTTCCAGCCCATGAACGTCAACTTCGGCCTGTTCCCCCCGCTCGACGCGCCCTCGCACGACGCCGACGGCAAGCGCATCAAGGGCAAGGAGCGGGGCGCGGCCCGCAAGCGCGCGCTCTCGGCCCGCGCGCTCGCCGATCTCGACCGCTGGCTCGCCGCGCCCGCCCTCGCCGCCGCCGAGTGAGCGACTGGGTTGGCGGGACCTCGCCGCAAACACCTTCCTCGTCCTGAGCTTGTCGAAGGACGCCCGCGCATACCAACCGTGGTTCGACAGGCTCACCACGGGGTTGGAGGAGCATCGCCGCACACCCCGCCGCCGTCCTGAGCCCGTCGAAGGACGCGCCACACCCGACGCCATTTCGGATGCGACGCGCCCTACACTTGGCCGCGCGATTCGTGTAAGAAGCGGCAACCGCGCGGCCCACGTCCGCGACCACGCCCAGGAGCACGCCCATGCGCGCCGAAGCCGAGAAGCTCGCCGAATCGATCCGCCAGTCGCTTGCCCTGCTGCGGAGGCATCTTTGACTGGGACAACGCGCCCAACCGCCTGGCCGAGCTGAACAAGCGCGCCGAGGACCCCAACCTCTGGAATAACCCGCAGTCGGCGCAGAAGGTGATGCGCCAGCGCCAGGCGCTCGAGCGGGCGTTGACCGGCTACCAGCGGCTCGAGCGGGAATTCGACGATGCGCTCACCCTGATCGAGCTCGGCGAGGGCGAGGGCGACAAGGCCTCCGTGGAGGAGGGCGAGGCCGGCCTGCGCAAGATCGCCGAGGAGGCGCGGCGCCAGGAGGTCGAGGCCCTGCTGTCGGGCGAGGCCGACGGCAACGACACCTACGTCGAGGTCCACGCCGGCGCCGGCGGCACCGAGAGCCAGGACTGGGCCGAGATGCTCAGCCGCATGTACGCGCGCTGGGCCGAAAAGCACGACTACAAGGTGTCGACTGATCGAGCAGAGCGCGGGCGAGGAGGCCGGCATCAAGTCGGCGACGCTGCTGGTCAAGGGCGAGAACGCCTACGGCTGGCTCAAGACCGAGTCGGGCGTGCACCGGCTGGTGCGCATCTCGCCCTACGACAGCAACGCGCGCCGGCACACCTCGTTTGCCAGCGTCTGGGTGTTTCCCGTGGTCGACGAGAACATCGAGATCGACATCAAGGAGAGCGAGTGCCGCATCGACACCTACCGCGCCTCCGGCGCCGGCGGCCAGCACGTCAACACCACCAACTCGGCGGTGCGCATCACGCACTTGCCCACCGGCATCGCCGTGGCGAGCCAGCAGGAACGCTCGCAGATCAAGAACCGGGCCATCGCCTGGGCCATGCTGAAGTCGCGCCTCTACGAGCTTGAATTGAAGAAGCGCGAGGAGAAGGCCAACGCGGCGGCCGCCTCCAAGACCGAGATCGGCTGGGGCCACCAGATCCGCTCCTACGTCATGCAGCCCTACCAGATGATCAAGGACCTGCGCACCGGCACCCAGAGCAGCGACCCCCAGGGCGTGCTCGACGGCGACCTCGACCCCTTCCTCGAGACGGCGCTCGCCCAGAAGATGTCCGGCGCCGGCCCGCCCAAGATCGAGGACATCGATTAGCGCGACGTTGTCATCCCGGGCTTTATGCCCGGGATCCACCTATCGGCTTGCTCCGGCGCTCGCGGACGAATGGATGCGGGCATGAAAGCACTGGGATGACGGTTGTGACTTGTGGGGCCGGTTCCGTCCCGACCCGACGGGATCCTACGTCACCATCGATCGCATGCGGTCGACGGCGGCGTCGGGCGCCGTCAGCACCGGGACGGACACCGTGGCGCCGACCAGCTCGGCCGCACGCGATGTCGAGAAGTGGGCGAGCATGATCGCGTCGCAATCGCCAAGCTCGGGTAGCGCGCGCGGCCACCAGCTCGTTGTGCGTTTTCGCGTCGCCCTTGCGCAGGGCGTCCATGGCGCCGTCCACCACGATCGTCTTGAGCGTCCCCTTCGACCCCGTCGCGCGCACGAACTCGTCGAACTCCTCCGTCATCGTCAGCACGGACGGCGCAAAGGTCGCGAGCATGCCGATCCTCTGGCCCCTGGTCATGGCGGCCTTGAACATCGCCTCGTTGGGCTTGAGCACGGGCATCGGCAGCTCGCGCGTCATGCGCTCGATGGCCGGGCCGAAGGCCGAGCACGTCACGAGGATGCCGTCGGCGCCGATGCGCTGCGCATAGCCGCCGAGCTCCATGAAGCGCTCGAACATGCGCGGCGTGAGGTCGTGATCCTTGGCCCTGTCGACCGAGAGCGAGTCATCCAGCAGATTGACGACCTCGGCTTCCGGCCAGCGGGTCGCGAACGATTTCTGGATCGGCTCGACCGCGACCGGGGTGCCGTGCAGCAGGACGATGCGGGGCTTCTTGGACACGAATTCCTCCTTCTTGGCCCTTCCCTGGGCCCTTTCCTGTGCCGTTCAGCGGGCGAGCCGCGAGACCAGGCCGCCGTCCGCGTAGGCCTTGGCGGCGGCGGGCGACGTCAGCACCTCGAGCAGCGCCGACGCACCCTCGGGATTGGCGGCGTCCGTGAAGATGGCGGCATCGAATGTCGACACGGTCTGGATCTCCGCGGGGAACGGCCCGGCCACGTCGATGCCGGCAAACCGACATCAGCTCGCTGATCTGCTGGATCGCGAGCTCGGCCTCGCCGCTGGCGACCTTCTCGGCGGTGAACCCCATGGGGATGACGACGGCGCGCGCGTTGACGGCCTCCGCGATCCCCAGCCGCTCGATCAGCTTGGCGAAATAGAGCCCGCTGGCTCCGGCCTTCGAGTAGGCGACGGCGCGCGCGCCGACCATCGCGCGCTTGAAGGCCTCGACGGTGGAGATATCGGGCCGCGCGGCACCCTGCCGGACGCCAACTCCCAGCACGGAATCGGCAAGGCACGCGCGAGTGCCGGGGCGCACGATGCCCGTTGCCACCAGCCGATCCATGGATTCGTTGATGGCGACGATGACGTCGGCTCGCCTGCCCTCGTCGATGGACCGCATGATGGCAGTCGTGGGCCGCCAATCGATGTCGAGCCGGAAGTCGGTTTCGGCCTCGAACTTGGGCTTCAGCCACCTGTTGACCGCGACCTCCAAGGCGAGCCCGCTCATGACGGCGACGGTCTTGTTCTTCGGCACGGATCGATCCTCGGGGCGATGCAGTCTGGCGATATGGTCTCAGCGTGGCACGGCACGAGGTGTCGCGCGGCGCAGCCCGTGCGTTCGCTCGATGCCGTGTGCGCGAGCCGGGAGCACGTTAGCGATGGCACGCGCGACGGCAAAGGAGAATAGCGAGCGCCTTCTCCCTGTAGGCTCGAACCATTCCAAGCAGTTGAATTGCGCCCACCGCGCAAACCGATATCCACAATTTCGCCGCAATTCGTGGCGCCCTTGCGGTTGTGGCTTTGCGGCATCGCGTAGGGTGGGTTGTGCAGCCCTGATCGGGGAAGTGGCGCAAACGCTTGACGCGGCTGCAATATAGTGGCTGGCATCCAGCGGGCCGTACAGGGGTGCGCATGGGGCTCGTGCAGCAGATCGATCGGGGCAACGGCCAGCAGGGGGCAGCGATGCCGGACAGCGAGCGCATTCTCCACCTGATCCTCATCAAGCCGACCCACTACGACGACAACGGCTACCCCATCCAGTGGCTGCGCTCGGCCATCCCGTCCAACACACTTGCCTGCCTCAACGGCCTCGCCGAGGACTGCCGCAAGCGCAACGTGTTGGGCGACGACGTCGGGATCGACATCACCACCTACGACGAGACCAACCGCCGGGTCTATCCGGACCGCATCATCAGGACGCTGCGCCGGCAGGGTGGCCGTTCCCTGATCGCGCTGGTCGGCGTGCAGTCGAACCAGTTCCCGCGCGCACTCGATCTCAGCCGCCGTTTTCGCGAGGCCGGCCTGCAGGTGGCGATCGGCGGCTTCCACGTGTCGGGATGCATCTCGATGCTGAAGGAGATGCCCGACGACATGAAGGAGGCGCAGCGGCTCGGCATCACGCTCTATGCGGGAGAGGCCGAGGAGCAGCGCCTCGACGCCGTCCTCAAGGACGCCTACACCGGCACGCTCAAGCCGCTCTACAACTTCATGGCCGACCTGCCGGACATGAGCAGCCAGCCCATGCCGATCCTGCCCGCGCAGCACGTCCGCCGTACCGCCGGCACCTTGACGAGCGTCGATCTCGGCCGCGGCTGCCCCTACCAGTGCTCGTTCTGCACCATCATCAACGTGCAGGGTCGCAAGAGCCGGTTCCGCTCGGCCGACGACCTCGAGGCCGTCATCCGCGAGAACGTGGCGCAGAAGATCAACCGCTTCTTCATCACCGACGACAACTTCGCGCGCAACCGCAACTGGGAGGCGTTCTTCGACCGCCTGATCATGCTGCGCGAGGAGCAGGGCTTCGACATCAAGTTCACGATCCAGGTCGACACGCTCTGCCACCAGATCCCGAACTTCATCGAGAAGGCCGGGCGCGCCGGCGTGGCCCGCGTGTTCATCGGGCTCGAGAACATCAATCCCGACAGCCTGCTCGGCGCCAAGAAGAAGCAGAACCGCATCACCGACTACCGCGCCATGCTGCAGGCCTGGAAGAAGCAGGGCTGCATCACCTACGCCGGCTACATCCTGGGCTTCCCCAACGACCGCAAGGAGACGATCAAGCGCGACATCGAGATCATCAAGCGCGAGCTGCCGGTCGACATCCTGGAGTTCTTCATCCTCACCCCGCTGCCGGGCTCGGAGGACCACAAGGTCCTGCACGGCAAGGGCACCTGGATGGACCCCGACATGAACAAGTACGACCTCAACCATCGGGTCGTGCACCATCCCACGATGTCGGACGCCGAGTGGGAGGACGCCTACTGGTCGGCCTGGGAGTGGTTCTACTCGCCCGAGCACATGGAAACGATCATGCGGCGCTCGGCGGCCTGCGGAATGAGCGTGGGCAAAGTCATGTTCATGATGCTGTGGTTCTTCTTCTCGATCCGCTACGACCGCGTGCATCCCCTCGAGAGCGGCTACTTCCGCCTCAAGTTCCGCCGCGACCGGCGCCCGACCATGCCGCGCGAGAGCGCGCTGGTGTTCTATCCGCGCTATGCCTGGGAGACGGTGCGCAGCCACTTCTGGATGGGCTACTGGATCCTCAAGATGGACCGCGTGCGCCGCCGCATCAAAGGCGACGCCAACCGCAGGCAGTACACCGACCTTGCCCTGTCCGGGCAGGAGGGCGAGTACGACGCGCTCTCGCTCTTCACCGAGACGCGCGGCGGCCAGGGTGCTGTCGCCAAGAAGCGGCAGGAGGCGGCTGCACGCGCCGCCGTGCGCGCCGCGGCACCGCCACCGCCGGCGGCGCGACCCGCCGCCAGCGTCTCCGCGCTGCCCCGCACCGGCTCGACCGGCTGACGCGACAAGGCTGGCCTAGGAGCTGATCGGCCAGCGCCCACTAATACGGAATCCGGTCGAACTCACAGAACGTCATGCCCGTGTCATGTCGGAGACATGCCTCCGGCATGACGGGCATCCCCGCCATCTGCTTGCGTGGGTCCCCGGCTTCGCGGGGATGACGAACCAATCAGCCGGAGGCTGTATGACGCCTTCAGCGCATGCGCGTTGTGAAAATCTGATTGAAGTCGTCCACGGTCTGCGGCGGCCACTCACCTCGCATCATCTGGGGCGTATCACCCGGCCGCGCATCCAGGATGTAGAGCTTGTCTCCGGTCCGGAACAAGATTGCGCCATCTGCGATCGGCTTGGCATTCAGCGCAGCGATCCGCGCCGCTTGATCGCTCGAGGCTGCTCCGCGCGCAACCTTGAAGGTCGTCACGTCCACCACGATGCCCTCGTTGTTGGACAGGCTGCCGATCTGCTCCAGTTGCGCTGAGCCCATCGCCATCCGGGAGGCGCCTACGGCCAAGGCCACGATCGCAACACCAATCACGAAGTTCTTCATTTTGTCTGTCGACATTGCATTGCTCCCAGTTCAGTGACCGGACGGGTCTCGTGCAACTGTCGAGCATATCGGCGCTCATGCTGTCCGGGGTATCCGTACTAACCCCGCCTTTGGCAACCGCGTTCGGATCGATCGGCTCAGCCGCTTCGCCAAACGTCCGTCCCCTCCGCTGTCGGTCAGGGGATAGAGATGCCGATCCATCCTCTGCCTGACCACATTCTCCTGCTCGCGTTCCGCGATGCCCACCGCTGCAACCGGTGGACATCGCGGACGCCGACTTGCCGATCTCACGCAGCTTGCGCCAGGGAAGCAGTGGCGGCACTCAAGGCCTGGTCGAGGTCGGCGATGATGTCGTCGATGTGCTCGATGCCGACCGAGAGGCGGACATAGCCGGGCGTCACTCCGCTGGCGAGCTGGTCTTCGCCGCTGAGCTGGGAATGCGTGGTGCTGGCCGGGTGGATCGCCAGCGAACGCGCGTCCCCGATGTTGGCGACGTGATAGAAGAGCTTGAGTGCATCGATGAAGTGCGTGCCCGCCGCACGGCCGCCCTTCAGCTCGAAGCCGACCAATCCGCCGAAGCCGCCCCTGAGATAGGTGCTCGCCCGCCGGCGCTGCTCCGCGTCCTCGTGCATTCCCGCATATATGACGCGCGTCACCTGCGGATGTCGCTGCAGGTAGAGCGCGACCTCGGCGGCGTTGCGGCAATGCTCGCGCATCCTGAGCGGCAGCGTCTCCAGGCCCTGAATGAACTGGAAGGCGTTGAAGGGGCTCATGCAGGCGCCGATATCGCGCAGCAGCACGACGCGGGCGCGGATGATGTAGGCGATCGGTCCAAGGGGCTTCACCGCCTCGGTCCAGACGGCCCCGTGGTAGCTGGGATCGGGCTCGTTCAGGCTCGGGAACCGCTCCTTGTGCGCGGCCCAGTCGAAATTGCCACCGTCGACGATGATGCCGCCGATCGAGGAGCCGTGGCCGCCGATGTACTTGGTGGTGGAGTGCACGACGATGGCGGCTCCGTGCGCCAGCGGGCGGCAGATGATGGGCGAGGCCGTGTTGTCCATGATGAGGGGGATGCCGAGCGACCGTCCGATCGCAGCGACTTCCCCGATCGGGAATACCTTGAGCTTCGGGTTGGGCAGGGTCTCGGCGTAGTAGGCGCGGGTTCTCGCGTCGGAGGCGCGTCGGAAGGCCTCGGGATCGGTGGGATCGACGAAGCGGGCCTCGATGCCCATCGACGGCAGCGTGTTGGCGAATAAATTCCAGGTGCCGCCGTAAAGATCGGTGGAGCTTACGATGTTGTCGCCGGGACGGCACAGGTTCTGGATCGACATTGCCGAGGCCGCCTGGCCGGAGCTGACCGCGAGGGCTGCAGCGCCACCCTCGATTGCCGTCACCTTTTGCTCGAGGGCATCGCAGGTTGGGTTCCCGATGCGCGAGTAGATGTTGCCGAATTCCTTGAGTGCGAACAGGTTCGCCGCGTGCTCCGTGTTGCGGAACTGATAGGATGTGCTCTGTACGATCGGCACGGCAACCGCGCCGGTCGTCTGATCGCTGCGCGGGCCGGCATGCAGCACCAGGGTCTCTGGATTGTTGCTTTTCGTGGTCATCGTTGCTCTCCTTTGCTCGGGTGAGGTGTCAACTTCAGTGATCTGCGTGTTCGATGCTTCAGGCTCGCCGTTCGGCAAGGAACGGTTCTCGGTCGCCACTGGGTCGGATGGCGCCCTTCTCGGGCGAGCACGCGCGGCGGGATTTGCGGCCATTGCTCAAGTTGAGTAGCCGGCGGATTGTGTGGATCACGATGTGGCCTCCGCTGGCGGGCGTGCGAACCGGACGATGTCGGCACTGACGCGCGGTTGCCGGCACCTCTGCTCCCCTAGTCCGGCCTGCTCTGCGGCCCGTACATGCTGCACGATCAGAGCGGATACCTCGGGCGCGTGAGTCAGCGGTCCCATGTGTCCGGCGCCCGCGACGGTTACGAGGTCGCTCTCATCCAGCATCTGCGCCAGATATTCGGTGATCAGGCGGCTCGGTGTCCGGGCCTTCTCGCCGCGAAGGAGCAGAACCGGAAACCGCAGATCCTGATACCGGGTCGCCTGATCGGGCTCGCTGACGAGGGCATGGAAATCGAGCGGCGCCTTGGGCGCCCAGCGCATCAGGGCCGCCTGCACGCTCGGCCGCAGTGCGTTCCACGCGCCCGCTCCGTTCCAGTAGTCGACGAAGTGGGCCGCGGTCCCGCGCACGTCGCCGTTCAGGATGCCTTCATTCACGCGGCGGATCAGATTGTCTATTTCGGCGCTGCTTTCCGCTCCGACCACGCCCATGCATGCCAGCAGGTGGAATGCCGAGGGTTCGTAGAGGGCCAAGCTGGCGATCCGGTGCGGCCGGGCGAGTGCCGCATGCAGAGCCACGGCGCCGCCATAGGAATGGCCCACGAGGTGCACCTTGGCTTCGGTCTTGTCGATCAGGGCAAGCGTGCGCGCCGCCTCGTCGGCCAGGGTAAAGGCGCGCTCGCCGCTCCAGTCCCCCGTGCTGTCGCATCCGTAGTGCTCGGGCGCGAGCAACTCCCAGCTGCCGCCCAGGGCCTCTGAGAGATAGCGCCACTGGGCAGCGCCGGCCCCCGAGCAATGCAGCGCTATCACCCGCCCGCGGCGCATAGGCCGCGGCGGATAGACGATGTTGACATTCATGGACGTGTCGCCTTTCGGGTCTCGGCCGCCTGGTCAGCAGTCTCGAGAGACAGCGGGACGAATGTTGAGCGCACCGCGAACGGCGCAATCGATCTGAGCCCGGGTTAGACCGATATCCTTGAGTTCCCGGTCGCTCAGCGACTTCAGGTAGGCGATCGTCGCTTCCTGAATGCGCCAAGCGCGGTAGACGTCCCACCCGTGCTTGAGGGCGCTCGCTATTCTTCCGAGGAATTCGCAGGTGGCACTGTGGCCCGTGGCGCTCGTGCTCATATTGGTGCTCATGACAATCTCAGCTCTTGTTGTGTCGTTGTCTGCCAATCTTGCGATGCCTGTGCGAGGCGCTTGGCGAATGTGCGCCTCGCCGGTGATCAACCACGTTTCGCCATGGCCTGGGAATCAGCCGGAGGTACCGGCGGGCTACCGAAACGGAGGGCATCCACGTCGCCGTACGGACCAGCCGGCAGTACTTCAGTACTGGTCCGTGCAATCCGGTGCCGCCATCACCGTGCAAGCCACGGTCCGCGCAAGGATTGTCGATGCGTTGAGGGGTAGGCGGCACGCCGCAGCCGGTACGCTTGGGTGATTTTCCGCCTCGAGCAATCGTGTTTCACATGTCCCCGGGGGTTGGCTCCCGGCTCAGCCGCAGCAAAAACATGCCCCTTCGGAAAACTGGAGGCATCCCATGCACACAATTCTTCTGCACGCTGCGGCGGCACTGCTTGCGACGACGGCCGCGATCTCGACGCCTTCCCGCGCGTTCGATGCGGCCACTGCACCGGGAGAATTCCTGGTCGCGACTCTCCACGCGGAGGGCGCGCAGATCTACCACTGCAAGCCGGACTGGGAAGGCAAGCTCGCATGGCAATTCCGCGAGCCGGTCGCCACCCTGCTGCTGAACGGCGAGACTGTAGGCCGGCACTTTGCAGGGCCAAGCTGGGAGATGCTCGATGGAAGCGGCGTATCCGCGAAAGTTACGGCGCGCGCTCCGGGCGCAACCCAGAACGACATTCCGCTGTTGCTGCTGGAGGTGACAGCGTCACGCGGCCAAGGCCTCCTGAGCGGCGTCACCACCATTCACCGGCTCAACACCACCGGGGGCATGGCGCAGGGACCGTGCGTCTCCGCTGGCAGGCTCAAGAGCGTGCCCTATTCGGCCGACTATGCGCTGATACGGAGGGGCCCTTGAGGTCCAGGCGCGCTCGCGCTCCGACGACCCTCTCGGCCCAACCACAGGGAGCCGCCGCACGGCCCCTACTCGATGACCTCGTCGGCGGTGATGAGAAGCGACTGCGGAATGGTGACGCCAATGGACTTCGCCGTCTTCAGGTTGAGGCCGAGCT
Source organism: uncultured Alphaproteobacteria bacterium (assembly GCA_963774165.1). Lineage (GTDB taxonomy): Bacteria > Pseudomonadota > Alphaproteobacteria > Rhizobiales > Hyphomicrobiaceae > AWTP1-13. The sequence continues at coordinate 129,406 of CAVZEC010000015.1, forward strand.
CGAACAGACTTGGCGCTTGCACGGGAAGGTTGCCGGCCTTGTCTCCAGCGAGGATGCGGCCGACGTAGCCGGCGGCGCGCTTGAACTGATCGCTGGCGCTGAAGCCGTAGGTGATGAGCGCGCCCTCGCGCAGATAGAAACGGAATGGGCAGATGATCGGAAGCTTGTTCTCGAGGGCGAGGGTGGAAAGGCGCGTCCGGTTGACGGTGTTGACAGGACTAGGCGCGACGATCAACCCCGGCGCCTCCGTCTGCGCGGCCTCCAGCAGCCGGCGCTCGATCTCCTCGAGGCTGCTCGCGTGGGCCGCATGCGCCGTGATCCCATGAGTGGGCGCCACCTCGGCGATCGCCTGCCACAGCGAATGGAAGCCCGTGAACTTCGGGTCGAGCAGCATGCTCACATTTTTCAATCCGGGGACGACCTGCCGCAACAGCTGCACCCATTTCCCGGCGATCTCGGGCTCGAACGTGCTGAAGCCGGTGATGTTGCCCCCAGGCCGGGAGAGGTTGGAAACGTAGCCTGCACCCACGGGATTGCTGACGACGACGAAAACGATCGGAAGCTCCGTTTTCAGAGCGCGCATGGCGTCCATGCCCGGGGTGCCGTTCACAAGCATGACGTCGATGCCGCGCTCGACCAGGTCGCGCGCGACCTCATGCGCGACCTGCAAATTTCCCCGGTACCAGCCGATCTCGATTGTGACGTTGCGACCGTCGGTCCAGCCCACTTCCGTCAGCCCGCGGCGGAACACATCAATCCGGCCGAGACCTTCCGGGTCGTTGGCGGCGATCGCCATCATGACGCCGACCCGCTTCGGCTTGCCCGATGTAGCCTGGGCCAGGCTCGCGTGGGGGACGCCGAGGATGCCCGTCGCGGTCCCTGCGCCAAGCAGAGAGACGAACTGACGCCGGCATATGGCTTTGTCCATCGTGATGCCCTCTCCCAGGCTCCGAGATGATCGCATGTCCTCCTCAGTGCTTCAGTCGCCTCACCCTATGCGACCCGGAACGGCCGCGCCACCGCTGCATTTCTCGCGCCCTGGCGGGTTGCGCCGCGTCTGGGCTCGGTGCACGATCCGTCATCACGCCTAGTGGAGCGGATTTGACATTCGCTACACACCTAGCCGCGGGTTCACGAGGCGAATGTCAAATCCAAAGCTCCACTAGAATCCAATATTTGCTAGTGGTCCTTCAATTCTAACATTCGCAGGAGAGGCCGCCGCGAAGGGATGCGAATGTTAGAATCGGACCACTGGTGGCCAAAACTCAGAGCGCGTGAACCTTCGGTGACAGGCGCCGTGCGAAGGCTGATATTCACCAACTTCATGTTGCCAATCTGGCGACCGGTGCGGGGCGCGCTGTTCCGCAAGTACGTTGTGCTGTTTGCCGCTGTGATTGGGCTGGCGCTCATCGCCAACAACCTGGTCAGCATCTGGTTCACCTACGGTGAGTATCACGACGATCTCGTCCGCTTCCAGAAGGAGCAGGCCGGGGCGGCCGCCTCGAGGATCAGTCTATTCATCAAGGAAATCGAAGGTCAGCTGGGTTGGACGACGCACCTTTCATGGGCGACGCCGGCCACCGAGCAACGCGAGCTCGACGGACTGAGGCTGCTTCGCCAGGTCCCGGCGATCACCGAGCTGGCGCTGCTCGATGATCGGGGGCGCGAGCAGTTGCACTTCTCGCGTCAAGCCGAAGACCGCGTTGCCAGCGGCACCGACTTTTCGGCCGATGATAGCTTCAGGGTTGCCCTCGCCAACAAGGTCTACTACGGCCCCGTCTATTTCCGGCGCGAGACCGAGCCCTACATGACCCTGGGTGTTGCCGGAGCCCGGCGGGACACCGGTGTCAGCCTGGCCGAGGTTAGCCTCAAGCACATCTGGGATGTGGTGAGCCAGATCCGGGTGGGCCAGAAAGGGCGCGCCTATGTCGTAGACGCGGAGGGACGTCTCCTGGCCCATCCCGATATCAGCCTTGTGCTGCGAAATACCGATCTTTCCCAGCTCGACCAGGTCAAATCGGCTCGCGCCGCTCTTGGAAAGGGAGCCGACGAGCCACCGCAGATTGCGCTCGACATGCGCGGTGAGCGGGTCTTGTCCACATTCGCCCCGGCAGACCCACTCAACTGGCTTGTGTTCGTCGAGCTGCCCGAGGGGGAGGCCAATGCGCCGCTCTATGCCGCGCTCACGCGCTCCGTCATTGTCCTCCTTGCCGGTCTGCTGCTGGCCTGTCTGACAGCCGTGCTTCTGGCGAGAAGAATGGCGGTTCCGATACAGGCCCTGACGTCGGGTGCCGCGCGCATCGGCACGGGGGCGCTGGATCACCGCATCGAGATCAAGACCGGCGACGAGCTGGAAGCGCTCGGCGAGCAGTTCAATCACATGGCGTCTCAGCTGCAGGGCTCCTACGCGACCCTGGAGCGCAAGGTCGACGAGCGCACCCACCAGCTCCAGCTCGCGAACCTTGCCAAGTCGCGATTCCTCGCCGCAGCCAGTCACGACCTGCGCCAGCCTCTTCATGCGCTGAACCTGTTCGTGGCACAGCTCCGCTCCGAGACCGACCCGGCGGAGCGAACTCGTCTCGCGGCGCGGATAGAAGCTGCCGTCGACAACATGAATGGGCTCTTCAACGCACTTCTCGACATTTCCAAGCTCAACTCCGGCACCTTGAAGCCGAGCGTGTCTGATTTTCCCATCGGCGGTATCCTGAAGCGCATGGAGTCCACGTTCGCCGCCCCGGCGCATGAGAAAGGGCTCGACCTGCGCGTCGTATCGAGCAGCGCGTGGGTACGCAGCGATCCGATCCTGCTGGAGCGGATCTTGCTCAATCTCGTCTCCAACGCCGTGCGCTACACGGAGACCGGCGGCGTGGTCGTGGGCTGCCGCCGCGAGGGGGACAAGCTGCGCATCGACGTGTGCGACAGCGGCAGCGGCATTGCCGCGGACCAGCAGCGCAGCATCTTCAACGAGTTCTACCAGGTGGTGCCAAAGGAGAATGGAGGCCGGGAGGGGCTCGGGTTGGGCCTCGCGATCGTGGAACGCCTGGGAGCTCTCCTCGATCACCCCATCGGCCTCGAGTCCGTGGTCGGCACGGGCTCGCGGTTCTCGGTCACCATGCCGGCGGTGCGCCCGGTGGCAGGTCCTGTGCCCACCCGTGCCGTCATCAAGTCGCCGGCCGATCCGCTGCGCGGCAAGTGCGTGGTGGTCATCGACGACGACGTGCTGGTGCTGGATGCCATGCGGGGGCTGCTGGAGCAGTGGGGCTGCCGCGTGCTGACGGCCCAGTCGGCGCAGGAGGTGCTGGAAAGCATCGACGGCCGGACGCCGGATCTCATCATCTCCGACGGCCGCCTCCAGAAAAACGAGACCGGGGTGGAGGCTGTAGCCAGATTGCGCGCCAAGCTCGGGGCCGGTGTCCCTGCTTTCCTGATCAGCGGAGACATATCGCCCGAGCGGCTCGACGAAGCGAAAGCTGCCGGTCATCACCTGTTGCACAAGCCGGTGAGTCCGATGGCGCTGCGCGCGATGGCGTCGCGGCTGCTGCTCTCGACGAGCCGCGGCTGAGCCGACAGCTCATTTGACCGGTTTTGGCAGCTCCCAACCGAAAGCCGCCACCGCCAGTACGGCCTCCGTGCGGTTGCTGACCTGCAGTGCCTTCAAAATCGCGGACACATGGTTCTTGACGGTCGGCTCTGCCAAATCCAGAGCGCGGCAGATCAGCTTGTTGCTCTTGCCCTGCATCATCAGGGCGAGCACGTCGACCTGCCGTTCCGTGAGGCCGAGGTCGGCCGGCGACGGGCGCGGTGCGGAAGCGGGCTGCTGGCCCGCCGGCACCGCGGCAGGGATCCGGGTCGATGGGGCCGCGCTCCCGAGGATCTCAGGCGGAATATACACCCCGCCGGCGAGAACAAGCCGCAGCGCGCCCAGCAGCACGTCGCGCGAGGAGGTCTTCGAGATGAAGCCGAGCGCGCCCTGGTCCAAGGCTCTGACGACGTTGTCGCGGTCATTGAAAGCCGACAGCATGACGACGCCGACGGCGGGATGGCTCTCGCGCAGCTCCGTCAGCATGTCGAAGCCGTCGCGGTCCGGCAGTCGCAGATCCAAGAGGATGAGCGAGAGGTCGTCGTGCTGGCGTATGAGATCCATGCCCAGTCGGCAATTTGCCGCCTCGAGCACGACGGCGTCGCTCCGAAGCTCCCGCAGAACGCTGCTCAAGGCCTCCCTGATCAGCGCGTGGTCATCGATGAGAAGAAATTTCATGCCAGGCCTCCTGCGCGCCGCAGGATAGGACTACTGGAGGCTTCGTTCGCCGCCAAGGCTGCCGATGTAGTCGGTCCCTCCATATGGCGCCACCCAGGAATGCGATCGTCATCTGCGTGGACGAGAAAGGTCCACCAGCGCCGCGTTAAAGGACGCTGTACCAGTGAGATGCGATTCCGGGCGCTAGCTGGTGGCCAGACGGCCAGGAAGCCGCCTCTCCGCAACCCAAAGAGTGCTGAAAACCCCTTATTTTATCGAGGTTTTCAGCCTTCCTGCAGCCGAGCCTAGAACAGGCCCTCGATCTGGCCCTTGTCGTTGAGGCGGATGACGTTGGCCGAGGGCACCTTCGGCAGGCCGGGCATGGTCATGATCTCGCCGGTGATGGCGACGATGAACTCGGCGCCGGCGGCGAGCCTGAGCTCCCGGATCGCCACCACGTGGCCGGTGGGCGCGCCGCGCAGGTTGGGATCGGTGGAGAACGAGTACTGCGTCTTGGCCATGCACACCGGCAGATGGCCGTAGCCCGCGGCCTGCAGGTCCTTGAACTGGTTGCGCACGCTGGTGTCGGCGACGATCTCGGAGGCGCGGTAGATCTCGGTGGCGATCGTCTTGACCTTGTCCCACAGCGGCATGTCGTCGGGATAGAGCGGCTTGAACTTCGACTGGCCGCTGTCGGCAATGTCCACCACGTGCCGCGCCAGCGCCTCGATGCCCTTGCCGCCGTCGCCCCAGTGCGTGCACACGAACGCCTTGGTGCCGACGCTCTCGGCCGCCTTCATCACCTCGGCGATCTCCTTGTCCGTGTCGGTGATGAAGCGATTGATGGCGACGACGGGCGGCACGCCGAACTTGCGCACGTTCTCGAGGTGGCGTTTCAGGTTGTCGCAACCCTTGGCCACGGCCGCCGCATTCTCGTTCTTGAGGTCGTCCTTGGCGACGCCGCCGTGCATCTTGAGCGCGCGCACGGTGGCGACGATGACGGCGGCCGCCGGGCTGAGGCCTGCCTTGCGGCACTTGATGTCGAAGAATTTCTCGGCGCCGAGGTCGGCGCCGAAGCCGGCCTCCGTCACGACGTAGTCGCACAGCTTGAGCGCGGTCTTGGTGGCCAGCACCGAGTTGCAACCGTGCGCGATATTGGCGAACGGTCCGCCGTGGATGAAGACCGGGTTGTTCTCCAGCGTCTGGACCAGGTTCGGCATCAGGGCGTCCTTCAGCAGGACGGTCATGGCGCCGTCGCCCTTGAGATCCGCCGCCTTCACCGGCTTCCTGTCGCGCGTGTAGCCGACCACGATGTTGCCGAGCCGGCGCTCGAGGTCCTTCAGGTCCATGGCGAGGCACAGGATGGCCATCACCTCGGACGCCACCGTGATGTCGAAGCCGTCCTCGCGCGGGAAGCCGTTGGCAGTGCCGCCGAGCGAATTGACGATCGAGCGCAGCGCGCGATCGTTCATGTCCATCACGCGGCGCCAGGTTATGCGCCGCGCGTCGAGCCCCAGCGCGTTGCCCCAGTAGATGTGATTGTCGAGCAGCGCCGAGAGCAGGTTGTGGGCGGACGTGATGGCGTGGAAGTCGCCGGTGAAGTGAAGGTTGATGTCCTCCATCGGCACGACCTGCGCGTAGCCTCCGCCGGCCGCGCCGCCCTTGACGCCGAAGCAGGGCCCGAGCGACGGCTCGCGCAGGCAGCTCATGGCCTTCTTGCCGATGCGGTTGAGGCCGTCGCCGAGGCCGACCGTGGTCGTGGTCTTGCCCTCGCCGGCCGGCGTCGGGCTGATGGCCGTGACGAGGATCAGCTTGCCGTCCTTGTTCTTCTGCGTGGAGCCGATGAAATCGGCGGAGATCTTGGCCTTGTAGGGCCCGTAGTTCAGCAGCGCGCTGTCGGGGATGCCGATCTTCTTTCCGACCTCCACGATCGGCTTCATCTTCGCTTCGCGCGCAATCTCGATGTCGGACTTCACGGCCATGTGTGCGTACTCCCGTCTACCTCGTCGCGCGCGTCATCCCCGCGAAGGCGGGGACCCACGCCACTGTCATTGAGAATTCGTGAGCTTGAGCTTGCTCAGGACTGTCTCGTCATGCACTTCCGGTTCTTACGTGGATACCCGCCTGCGCGGGCATGACGTCATGCCTTGTCGAAGATGGTGCCGGCAGCGATGCCGGCGGCCTTCGCCCATTCGCCGGCTTCGATCTTCTTGCCGTCGGCGGGCTGGACGCGGGTGACCTTGAAGCGGCCGTCGGCGCAAACGACGGTGAACCCGTCGGCTTCCACCGCAACGATCTGGCCGAGCTTGCCGCCGATGCCCTTGGGGTCCTTCGCCGGCAGGGGCTTGGCATCGAATATCCGCAGTTGCTTGCCGCCGAGCATCGACCAGGCGCCGGGCGCCGGATTGCAGCCGCGGATCAGGCGGTCGATCTGCTCCCAGGGCTTGCCCCAGTCGATCTTGGCGTTGTCGGGACCGCAGCGGCCCTCGTAGGTCGCCTTCGCCTCGTCCTGCTTGATGCGCGGCGCCTTGCCCGCCTTCACGAGATCGACCGACTCCATCATGGCGTCGACGCCCATCGGGAACAGCCGGTCGAAGTAGACGGTGCCGAGCGTGTCGTTGGGTCCGATCGGCGTCTTCTTCTGCAAGAGCACGTCGCCGGTGTCGAGGCCATTGTCGGGCCAGAAGATCGAGAGACCTGTCTCCTTCTCGCCCTTGATGATCGGCCAGTTGATGGCGCTGGCGCCGCGGTAGGCCGGCAGCAGCGAGGGGTGATACTGGATCGAGCCGTGCGTGGGCACCTTGAGGAACTCCTCCGGCACGAACAGCGTGACGAAGGCCATCACCTGCAGGTCGGGCTTCAGCGCCTTGAACTCGGCCCACACCTCGGGGCTCTTGTAGGAAGCCGGCTGGAACACTGGGAGCTTCGCCGCCAGCGCCGCCTCCTTGAGCGGATCGGCCTTGGCGCCCGGCTTCTCCGGCGCGACGTAGACCGCAACCACATTCTCGCCGCGCTTGAGCAGCGCTTCCAGGACGGCCTTGCCGAACGCCTGCTGGCCGTGAACCACTATACGCATCTGGCTTCTACTCCCACCGATACTTGCGTGCGTATCCCCGCCTGCGCGGGGATGACGCTCCGCGCTCTACTCCGCGGCCGCCTTCTTCAGGGCAACCGTTGCGCCGGCTTCCTTGAGGCCGGCAATCTCGTCGGCCGAGTAGCCGAGCTCGCGCAGCACCTCCTCGGTGTGCTCGCCCAGCAGCGGCGAGCGCTTCACGTCCGAAGGCGAGGCCGACAGCTTGATCGGGTTGCCCACCGAAAGATACTTGCCGCGCGTCGGATGGTCGACCTCGACCATGGTTCCGGTCGCCCGCAGCGACGGGTCCTCCGCCAGCTCCTTCATGGAGAGGATCGGGCCCACCGGTATGTCGACGGCGTTGCAGATCTCCATCACCTCGAACTTGGTCTTGGTCGTCGTCCACTTCTCGATGCGGCCGAAGATCTCGTTGAGGCGCGGCAGGCGGGCAGGCGGCTTGGCGTAGTCGGGATGCGTCTTCCAGCCGGGCTCGCCGATCACGTCGCAGATCGCCTCCCACACGGGTGCCTGCGTGATGAAATAGATGTAGGCGTCCGGATCGGTCTCCCATCCCTTGCACTTGAGGATGCGGCCGGGCTGGCCACCGCCAGAGTCGTTGCCGGCGCGCGGCACGGCCTTGCCGAAGGGAATGCCCTCGCCGTACTGGCTGTATTCGGTGAGCGGCCCGTGCGCCAGGCGCTGCTGGTCGCGCATCTTGACGCGCGCCAGGTTGAGCACGCCGTCCTGCATGGCGCAGCTGACGCGCTGGCCCTTGCCGCTCATGGTGCGGTGATAGAGGGCGGTCACGATGCCGAGCGCCAGGTGCAGGCCGGTGCCGGAGTCGCCGATCTGCGCGCCGGTGACGAGCGGCGGGCCGTCGCGAAAGCCGGTGGTGGAGGCCGCGCCGCCCGTGCACTGGGCGACGTTCTCGTAGACCTTGCAGTCCTCGTACGGGCCAGGGCCGAAGCCCTTCACCGATGCGTAGATCATCTTGGGATTGAGCTGCTGGATGCGCTCCCACGTGAGCCCCATGCGGTCGAGGGCGCCCGGCGCGAAATTCTCGACCAGCACGTCGCACTGCTTCACGAGGCGCTCGAGGATCTCCATCCCCTTCTTGTTCTTGCTGTCGATGGTGATCGAGCGCTTGTTGTGGTTCAGCATCGTGAAGTAGAGCGAGTCCGCGCCCTTCACGTCCTGCAGCTGTCCGCGCGTGATGTCGCCGACGCCGGGGCGCTCGACCTTGATCACGTCGGCACCGAACCAGGCCAGCAGCTGCGTGCACGTCGGGCCCGACTGCACATGCGTGAAATCCAGTATCTTGACGCCTTCCAGGGCTTTCATTGCGTGCTCCCCTTACTTCTTCTTCAGCGCGCTTTGCGGATTGAGATTGCCGATGCGGCCGCTCTCGCTGCCGGCCGCGGGGTCGATCACCGCGTTGATGAGGGTGGGATTGCCGGAGTCCATGGCCTGCTTCACGGCGCGTCGCAGCTCGTCCGGCGACGTTGCATTGACGCCGACGCCGCCGAAGGCCTCGATTATCTTGTCGTAGCGCGCGCCCTTCACGAACACGGTCGTGGCAGGATCCGAGCTCGCGGAGTTGGTGTCGGTTCCCCGATAGATGCCGTCATTGTTGAAGATGACGATGCAGACGGGGAGCTTGTAGCGGCAGATGGTCTCGATCTCCATGCCGGAGAAGCCGAACGCGCTGTCGCCTTCGACGGCGAGCACCGGCTTGCCGGTCTCGACCGCGGCAGCGATGGCATAGCCCATGCCGATGCCCATGATGCCCCAGGTACCGACGTCGATGCGCTTGCGCGGCTGGTAGACGTCGATGATGCCTCGCGCGAGATCGAGCGTGTTGGCGCCTTCGTTCACCAGGATGGCGTCGGGCCGCTCCTTCACGATGGTGCGCAGGACACCGAGCGCGCCGTGGTAGTCCATCGGCGAGTTGTTGTTCATCAGCCGCGGCGCCATCTTCGCCACGTTCTCCTCGCGCTTGCTGGCGATAGCGCCCATCCAGTCGGCCGGCGCCGCGGCCCACTTGTCGCCCATGGCGGAGAGCAGCGCGGACACGCACGAGCCGATATCGCCGACGACCGGCGCGGCGATCTCGACGTTGGAGTCCATCTCCTTGGGCTCGATGTCGATCTGAATGAATTTCTTCGGCGCGCTGCCCCAGGTCTTGCCTTTGCCGTGCGAGAGCAGCCAGTTGAGGCGCGCCCCGATCAGCATGACGACGTCGCTGTCCTTCAGGACGGTTGAGCGTGCCGCGCCCGCGCACTGCGGGTGCGTGTCGGGCAGGAGGCCCTTGCCCATGCTCATCGGCAGGAAGGGAATGCCGCTCTTCTCGACGAAGGCGCGGATGGTGTCGTCGGCCTGCGCGTAGGCCGCGCCCTTGCCGAGGATGATGAGGGGACGCTTCGCACCCTTGAGCACGTCGAGCGCGCGCTTGACGGCATCGGGAGCCGGAATCTGCGCGGGCGCGGCGTCGATCACCTTCACCAGCGACTTCCTGCCGGCCTCGGCGTCCATCACCTGGCCGAACAGCTTGGCCGGCAGATCCAGATAGACGCCGCCCGGACGGCCCGACACCGCCGCGCGGATGGCGCGCGCCAGGCCGATGCCGATGTCCTGCGCGTGCAGCACGCGGAACGCGGCCTTGCACAGCGGCTTGGCAATCGCGAGCTGGTCCATCTCCTCGTAGTCGCCCTGCTGCAAATCCACGACCTCGCGCTCGGACGAGCCGGAGATCAGGATCATCGGGAAGCAGTTGGTGGTGGCATGGGCGAGCGCCGTGAGGCCGTTGAGGAAGCCTGGTGCCGACACCGTGAGACAGACGCCCGGCTTCTTCGTCAGGAAGCCTGCAATCGACGCGGCATAGCCGGCATTCTGCTCATGGCGGAACGAGAGAACGCGGATGCCCGCGGCCTGCGCCATGCGGCCGAAATCGGTGATCGGGATGCCGGGGACACCGTATATCGTGGTCAGGCCGTTGAGCTTCAGAGCATCGATGATGAGGTGGAAGCCATCCGTCTGCTCCCGCTCTGCTCCGGCTGCATTCGAACCAACGCTCTGCACTGTCGCGGACATTTCGCTCCCTCCGTCAGAAATATTCGTGGCATCCGCCCGGCTGTCGCATCGCCGTCAATCGAGCTCGACGAAACGCTCCACGTGGTCGCGCAAGCGCAGGGTGTGCTCGCGCACGAGGCGCTCGGCGCGGTCGGTATCGCGCGCCTCCAGCGCCGCCACGATCTCCGTGTGATCGACGATCGAGCGCTTGGCCCGGTCCTGCTCGAAGATGGTGCGCTGCCGGATGGCGCGCACGTGGAAGAACAGGCCGTTGGTGATCTCCACGATCAGCGGGCACTTGCCCAGGCCGATGATGGCCTGGTGGAACTTGATATTGGCCTCCGAGTACTCGCCCATGTTGCTGGCGACCTCGTCCAGAGAGAACTGGTCGACGAGCCCGTGCAGGCGGGCGATCTCGCCGGCCTCGGCGTGCCGGGTGGCCAGCCGCGCGGCCATGCTTTCCAGCGCCGCCCACACCGTGATCATGTCCAGGATCTCGGCCTTGGTCTTGCGCACGATGAATATGCCGCGTCGCGCCACGATCCTGACCAGGCCCTCCTGGTCGAGCTGGGCCAGCGCCTCGCGCAGCGGCGTGCGGCTCACGCCGAAGCGCTGGGACAGGTCGCGCTCGTCGAGGCGCAGCTGGGCGTCGTCGGCGTAGATGTTCATATTCAGGATGGCCGACTTCAGGGCGTCATAGGCGCGAGCCTTCAGGCTCAAGCCTTCGCCGATGGGCGCAATTTTCAGGTGGGTGTCGGCCACATCGCACCTCAAGCTGGCACACAGGCGGTGGGGTCCCTCGTGGTTTCTGGTATACCATACGCCAGAAGATGGGAAGCGGAAAGTCAGCGACGGCCCTCCGACCCGTCGCTGGGATCTTGATCGCCAATTGGATTGTGCAACCGCGAACGGTCGGGCCCTTCAACCAAAGACGGCCTGCACGCACGCTGCAGCCGTATTGCGCTGATCTTGCAATTGGCACATGGTATACCAGACGCGCAGGAACAACGACCGGTCAACCGGTCAGCGGCTCGATCAGGCCTAGCCGTGAGTGTGGGGAAGCGACTCGGAAGGGGAACACGTGGAAGACGTTGCGTCGCTCATTGGCGGCTTCAAGGTCGCGTTGTCCTGGTACAACTTGGCACTGATGATGGTCGGCATCCTGCTCGGCGTCATCATTGGCGTCCTGCCCGGCCTCGGTGGGGCTAACGGGGTGGCAATCCTTCTGCCCCTCACATTCACGATGCCGCCGACGTCGGCGATCATCATGCTCTCCTGCATCTATTGGGGAGCGCTATTCGGGGGCGCGATCACCTCCATCCTATTCAATATCCCCGGCGAGCCCTGGTCGGTGGCGACCACGTTCGACGGCCACCCCATGGCCCAGCAGGGCCGGGCCGACGAGGCGCTGACGGCCGCCTTCACCTCCTCCTTCGTCGGCGCCCTGGTGGCCGTGATCCTGATCACCTTCCTGGCGCCGCTGATCGCCAAGTTCGCGCTGCAGTTCGGGCCGGCGGAGTTCTTCTCCGTCTACTTTCTGACATTCGCCAGCTTTGTAGGAATGGGCCGCGGCTCTCCCTTCAAGGTGCTGGCCTCCATGTGCCTGGGCTTCGCGCTCGGCGCGGTCGGCCTCGACAAGGTGACCGGCACGCTCCGGATGACTTTCGGGCAGGAGCAGCTGCTGGTCGGCTTCGACTTCCTCGTCGCCGTGATCGGCCTGTTCGGCATCGGCGAGATCCTCTCGTCCATGGAGAGCGGCCTGAAATTCTCGGGCACGCACGCCAACATCCGCCTGGGCGCCGTGCTGCTGACCTGGAAGAAGCTCGGCAGATACTGGATGACGTCGGTCCGCAGCTGCATCGTCGGCTGCTGGATGGGCATCACGCCGGGGGGCGCGACGCCCGCCTCCTTCATGAGCTACGGCCTCGCCAAGCGCTTCTCCAAGCGCGGCGACAATTTCGGCAAGGGCGAGATCGAGGGCGTGGTGGCGCCCGAGACGGCTGCCCACGCGGCCGGCACCAGCGCGTTGCTGCCGATGCTGACGCTCGGCATCCCCGGCTCGCCGACGGCGGCCGTTCTGCTGGGCGGCCTCCTGATCTGGGGCCTGCAGCCGGGGCCGATGCTGTTCGTCGAGCAGAAGGAGTTCGTGTGGGGGCTGATCGCGTCCATGTACCTCGGCAACATCGCCGGCCTCATCGTCGTGCTCACCTGCGTGCCGCTGTTCGCCGCCATCCTGCGCGTGCCGTTCTCGATCATCGCGCCGGTCATCCTCGTGATCTGCGCGGTCGGTGCCTACACGGTCCACAACAGCATGTTCGACGTGTGGATGATGATGGCGTTCGGCGTCGCGGGTTACGCCTTCAACAAGCTCGGCTATCCGCTCCCGCCGCTCGTGCTCGCCATCGTGCTGGGCGACAGAGCGGAGGAATCGTTCCGGCAGGCCATGCTCGGCTCCCAGGGCAGCCTGGCGATCTTCTGGTCGAACTGGCTGGTGGGCACGATCATGACGCTCGGCGTGATCCTGCTGTTCTGGCCGATCTTCTCCTGGCTCTCGGACAAGCGCCGGTCCGGCACGTCGGAGCCCGTACGTGCCTCCGTTGGCGCTCCCGTAATCGAGAGGCAAACGTAAAGCTGCGCCCAAACAAGATCAAAACAAGCAATGGAGGAGGAAACCATGCAGGCACTATCGAAGATTGCAGGACGCGGCGCGACGCGGCGGGCGCGGGAAATCGCCTGTGCCATGTCGCTGGCCGGCGCGGCGGCCATGGCTTGGCCGGCCGCCTTGGCCAACGCTCAGGCCTGGGAGCCGACCAAGCCCGTGCAGTTCATCATCCCGGCCGGGCCCGGCGGCGGTGCCGACCAGATGGCGCGCTTCCTCCAGGGCGTGGTCGCCAAGAACAACCTGATGAAACAGCCGCTCATCACCGTGAACAAGGGCGGCGGGGCCGGCGCCGAAGGCTTCCTCGAGGTCAAGAAATCGGTCGGCGACCCCCACGTGATCATCATCACGCTGTCCAACCTCTTCACCACGCCTTACGCCACCGGCGTGCCCTTCGGCTGGAAGGATATGACGCCTGTGGCGATGCTGGCCCTCGACCAGTTCGTCCTGTGGGTGAACGCGGAGACGCCCTACAAGAGCGCGAAGGACTACATCGACGCGGTGAAGACCGGCGACGACAAGACCTTCAAGATGGGCGGCACCGGCTCCAAGCAGGAGGACCAGATCATCACGGTGGCGCTGGAGAAGCTGACGGCGCCGAAGAAGTTCACCTATGTGCCCTACGCCGGCGGCGGCGCGGTGGCGGTGCAGCTGGTCGGCAAGCACGTCAACTCGACCGTCAACAACCCGATCGAGGCCGTCTCGCAGTGGAAGGCCGGCGCCCTGCGGCCGCTGTGTCTCTTCGACTCCAAGCGCAGTGTGTATACCCAGAAGGTCACCGCCGACATGGCCTGGTCCGACATCCCGACCTGCAAGGAATCGGGCGTCGACACCGAGTACCAGATGCTGCGCGGCATCTTCATGGCGCCCGGCGTGAAGCCCGAGCACGTCGCCTTCTACGTGGACCTGTTCAAGAAGGTGATGGCCACGGACGACTGGAAGAAGTTCATGGAGGACGGCGCCTTCAACCAGACCTTCATGGCGGGCGACGAGTTCACTACCTGGGTGGCAGCGAACGACAAGCTGCACCACGACCTCATGAAGGAAGCGGGCTTCCTGGCGGCAGGCAAGTGAGCGAAAGAGCGACGGCGATGGATCGGCGGGCCGCGCCTGCGTCCATCGCCGCTTCCAGATCGGGTGATCAGGGTCATGAAGGACGGGGCGAGCATGCAGGATAGCGAAGGCGCAGGCGACGACGGACGACCGCTGCTGTCGAACCGCACGGCGGAGATCGTCGTCGCGCTCCTGCTCCTTGGCGGCTGCGCCATCGTCATCTTCGACAGCGTGCGACTGGGCTTCAACTGGAACGAGGGCGAGGGGCCGGCGCCCGGTTACTTCCCCTTCTACATCGCGGTGATTCTGGGCGTCTCGAGCCTGATCAACCTGATGGGCGCGCTGCGCGGGCGCGGTGCCGGCGAGATATTCGTCGCGGCCCGGCCCTTCGGCCGCGTGCTGGCGGTCCTGATCCCCAGCCTCATCTACGTGGGGCTCATTCAGTACCTGGGGATCTACCTGGCTTCCGCCATCTTCATCATCCTGTTCATGCTCACGGTGGGGCGCGAGCATCCGCTGAAAGCCGTGGGCGTGGGTCTGCTGGTGCCGCTCGCGCTGTTCTTCATGTTCGAGCGCTGGTTCCTGGTGCCGCTTCCCAAGTGCTCGGTCGAGTATTGCGAGCAGATCGAGGAAACGCTGACGACCGCGCAGGGTTATCAGCGCCTGATGCGCCATCTGGGAAGATAGGTTTGGGCATCCGAAGCTGCGGCGGCACCTATCCAGCCGAGCGCGATGCTGCTGACTTATCGATCATCACACCAGCCCCTTGTGCCGCTCGGCGAACTTGGTCCCCAGATAGGCGCGGACCACGCGCTCGTCAGCCGCCACCTCGGCAGGCTTGCCTTGGCTGATCAGGGCTCCCTGGTGCAGCACGCAGATGCGGTGCGACAGCGAGAATACCACCTTCATCAAGTGCTCGATGATGACGATCGTCACGCCCCTGGCGGAGATGCGGCGGATGAGATCGAGGGCGGCGTCGATCTCGCCCGAGTTTAGTCCGGCGTTCACCTCGTCCAGCATGAGCACGCGGGGGTGCATCGCGAGGCTCTTGGCGAGTTCCAGGCGCTTGCGATCGGGAAGCGTGAGGGTCCGGGCCGGCGTGGCCGCCAGCTTGCCGAGACCGACGAATTCCAGATGCTCGCGCGCTTCCTCGCGGGCTGCCCGCATCGACCCGGCGTTGGCGGCAAACAGCGTCCCCGCGGTGACATTCTCCAGCACCGTCATGTCCGGAAACGGCTGCACGATCTGGAACGTGCGCGCCAGGCCTCGCCTGGCGGCCTGGTGCGGCTTCTGACGCGTGACGTCCACCCCCTCGAACAGCACCGTCCCCGAGGTCGCCGGCAGCACCCCCGTCATCAGGTTGACAAGCGTCGTCTTGCCGGCGCCGTTGGGGCCGATCAGTCCGACGATCTCGCCGCGGCCGAGCGACAACGAGACGCCGTCGACTGCGCGCACGCCGCCGAAGGCCTTCGACAGGTTGCGCACCTCGAGGATGGTGTCGGAGCTCACGTCGCCACCTGCCTGCCGCGCAACCGTCCGAGCCGCTCCGGCAGCCGCAGCAGTCCGCCCGGCAGCAGGAACACCAGGAGGACGATGACGAGGCCAAGCACGCCGCTGTGGATCTCGAGGAAGCTCGACCAGATCTTCTCCTCCAGCAGCTGGAAGGCGACCACGCCGACGATCGGGCCGAGCAAGGTGCCCGCGCCGCCCAGCAGCACCATCACCGGCACCTTGATCGTCATCAGGATGCTGAACATGTCGGTCGGATCGATGTAGGAGACCCAGGATGCGTAGATGGCGCCGCCGGTGCCGACAAAGACGGCCGAGAGCACGAAGGCGACGATCTTCAACCGATCGACATCGACGCCCAGCATGTTGGCCGCACTCTCGTTCTGGCGGATGCATCTCAGCCCGAAACCAAGCCGCGAGCGGTCGACGCACACCGCCGCCGCGAACGTGATGGTCGCCAGCCCCAGCATGGCGTAGAGGAAGACGCGGCCGGCGAACTCCGGTCCGCCGGCAAGGATCGGCACGTTGAGACCGGTGCCGCCCCCGGTAAGGCCGCTCCAGTTGGAGGCCGCCAGCTTGGCGAGCTCGAGCACGGCAAACGAGCCGACCGCAAAATAGTGGCCGCGCAGGCGCAGAATCGCAAATCCGAGCAGCGCCGAGAACGCCGCGGTAACGATCGTCGCTGCCAGCCACGCGACCAGCATCGGCACGCCCCTGGTCTGCAGGATCGCGCCGGCATAGGCACCGAAACCGAAGAACGCCGCCGTCGCAAACGAGGGATAGCCGGCATAACCGCCGATGAAGTTCCACGACAGCGCCATCGTGACGAACAGGCAGATGGTCGTTGCAATGCGCACGGCATAGTTGCCGGCGAGCCAGGGCAGCACGGCGACCAGCAATATGCCGAGGCCGACCAGGGCGAGCCCGAGGAGGTGCCGACGGTCGCCTGTGGCCCCGTCCCGCATCACTCGTAACCCACACGTCCAACCAGCCCCGTGGGCCGGATCAGCAGCACCAGCAGCAGCGCGGCAAACCCGATCATGGTGGCGTTCTGCGGCCCGAGCCAGACGCCGAACACGCTCTCGATCATGCCCAGCGCCAGGCCGCCTGCCAGCGCGCCGGGCACCGTGCCGAGCCCACCCAGCACGCACACGACGAAGGCCTTGCCGAGAAAGGTCTCGGCGAGGCCCGGCGAGAACGGAAACACCACGGCGATCAGGCAGCCGGCCGCTCCCGCCATCGACGCGCCGATGCCGAACGTGATGGCGTAGATGCGCGGCACGCGAATGCCCATCAGCGTCGCGGCGTCGCGATCCATGCGTACCGCGACGATGGCGCGGCCGAGGCGCGAGCTGCGCAGCAGCGCGTACAGCATCGCCGTCAGCAGGAGCGCGAGCAACGTGGCCGCCAGCCGATCCACCGGCAATACGATATCGCCGATCTCGACGCGGCCGAGATCCAGGAGGATGCGACGCGGCGTGGCGGTGAAGCTCAGCACCATCGCATTGTAGAGCAGCAGGTCGAGGCCGAAGGTGAGCACCAGCGTCACCAGCACCGGCTCGGCGATGACGCGGTTGAGCGCCAGCCGCTGCAGCATGTAGCCGAAGCCGAACATCGCGGCGGCGACAAGAGGCAGGCTCAAGAACGGATGCAGGCCGAGTTGCGTGAATGCCAGGTGGGCGAGATAGGCGCCGAGCACGATCAGCGAGCCGTGCAGCAGGTTGATGATGTTGAGGACACCCCACACCAGGGAGAAGCCCACGGCAATGCAGGCATAGAGCGCGCCCAGAACGACGCCGTTCAGCAGAACTTGCGTGTCGATCATGGATTGCGTCGGGGCCAGTGTCGCAGACCGTGGCCCCGATCTTCCCCGGAAGCGGTTCCGAATTGGGACCTTCAGGACGCCTTGAGCTTCGCCGCTTGCGGCACGTCCGGATCGCGGTAGCGCGCCCAGCTGTTCCTCAGAAACTCCATGCACACCGGATCGAGGTCGACCTTCGGCATCGGCTCGGCGTCCCAATGACCGTGATTGTCCTTGCCGCGCACCAGCGTGGCCGTGCGCCGGCCGATGATCGAGCGCGCATGCGCGGGCATGTAGAAGAATGCCACTCCAACGCGCCTGCGGTCGGACGGGTTGGGCGAGGAGGCGTGCAAGGTGCGCTCGTGGTGCATCGAGAACTGGCCCGCCTTCACCGGCATGAACGCGGCCTTGCTGTCGTCGACGCCGCGGATGGTCTGGCCGCGACCGAGCAGATTGTTGGGATCGTAAGTCTCCTCATGCACCGCGTCGGCGCCCCGATGCGAGCCCGGCATCACCTTCATGCAGCCGTTCTCGGTGTCGGCGTCGGTCAGTCCGAGCCAGCACGTCACCTCCTCTTGCGGATCCAGCCCGTAGTAGGCGGCGTCCTGATGCCAGGAGACGAAGCGGGTGTCGCGCGCCTTCTTGGCGAACACCGAGGCGCCGAACAGCAGGATGTCGGGGCCGATCACGGATTCCACGGCATCCAGGATTTTGGGATTGCGGGCCAGGTTAATCAGCCAGGGTGCCGCGACGTGCGCCTTGATCTTCAGCTGCTTCTGCGCCTCCTCTCCCAGGATCGCATCGTAGCTGTCGAGCTTGGCGATGTAGCCCGCCGCCTCTTCCTTGCTGATTGCATCGAACGGATAGGCGTAGCCTTCGCGACGGAAGTGCTCGACCTGCTCCTTGCTCAAGCTTCCAGCCATTGTCTCCTCCGGATCTCTTCGGGTCGCCTTGTCTGTCGTTCCTGCTGGCACAGTCCAATTCAATTGAGCTTCATGGCCGCGCTGCTGAGGTCGTTGGGATAGATCAGCACCGGCTTGCCGCCCTGGATCTGGATCAGCGGCAGTGCACGCGATTCATTCATGCCATCGGCGCGGAACTTGACCGGGCCGAAGAACGTCATGGTGTCCATCTCGGCCAACGCGGTGCGCACCTTGTCGCGGTCGAGCGAGCCGGCCTTCTCGATGGCCTTCTGCAGCACGACCAGCGACGCGGCCGAGGACGCGTGCACGTAGTCGGGCTCGGTGCCGCCCGTCGCCTTCACCACCGCGTCGTAGAATTCCTTGGTGGTGCCGAATACGTCGTCGCTCTTGAAGGGGGTCGCCCAGTGCCACCACGACGCGCTGGTCACGTTCTCGGCCAGCGGGCCGAGGGCATCGATGTACTCCTTGTAGACCGGCCCCGTGATCATGGTGACGATCGGCGCCTTCAGGCCCAGGTCCGCCATCTGCTTGCGCGCCAGGATCAGGTCCTGCGAATAGCCTGTCACGTAGACCCAGTCCGGCTTGACCTGCCGCATGGCCGTGAGGGCCGCGGAGTGGTCGACGCTGCCGATGGCGTAGGTGCCGGAATAGACAACCTTCAGGCCCGCCTTCTCGGCCGCGCCCTTCATGAGATCGGCCATCAACTTCGGGAACACGTCCTCGCGACCGAGGATGGCGATCGACTGCAGGTCCGGCTTGGCCGACTTGAACTTCGTCAGCATCGCATCGATCAGACCGCTCGACGGAGCCAGCGTGCCGAACAGGTTCTTGAAGCCCTGGTCGTGCACGGCCTCCGAGGAGGCGACCGCGACGATCGGCACCCCGTAGCGCTCGGCCACGGCAGCCGTGATCTTGGTGTGGCCCGAGCCGAATGGCGCGATCATGAATGAGACCTTGTCCTCATTGATGAGCTTCTCGGCAAGCTCGCCTGCGCGCTTGCCGTCGGTCTGATAGTCGTAGGTGACGAGCTCGACCTTGTACTTCTTGCCGCCGACGGAGATGCCGCCGGCGTTGTTGACCCGCTCGAGCCATAGGTCGAACCCGAGCTTCTGCTTCTTGCCCGAATCGGCAAGCGCGCCCGTCAGCGCCACTGGAGCCCCGATCTTGATGACGTCCTGAGCCGACGCAGGGGTCATCGACAGACCCGCCGCAACCACTGTCGACGCAAGCGTCAGCCGCCCGAACCCTCGCCACGCCATCCCAACCTCCCGATCGCCACCACTCGCCTTCGGCGGCGCCGCACTCCGCCTGACCGTCGCGCCCGGCTGAGCGCTCGATCGGCGGCGTCCGTCGCGCCTCCCCCAAAACTTATGCTATCTATAGGATGATAGTAAATGTTGGTCGATGCCGCTCGCGCGGGCAATGTGACCAGAAGTTGTGCCGACGGTTCTCCCGTCTAGCCGGGCTGCCCGGCCTCAACGAGACGCATCGTCGTCGGCTTGGGCTGTCGACTACAGTGGCCCTAGACGCGATCCGCGCGCCGCTCGCCGCGAGTAGGCGCAGTCCGCTGAGATCGAGGTTGAGCTAGTCGACGGCAATGAGACCTCTGCGCCGCACAAGCGACGGGGCGGCAAGCGAAGGGGGATTAACAGGCGCATGGGCCAGGAGGATCTCGACGCCTTGACTGCCCGCGCGCGCCGCGACCTGGAGTTGATCGCACATCCGCGTGCGCCGTGGCTGAAGCCCAAGCAATCGCCCGATGGGTCCAAGGCCCTCGACGTCCTGGTGGTGGGCGCGGGACAGGGCGGCGCGGCCATCGCGTTCGCCCTGATGCGCGCTCAGGTCACCAACATCCTCGTCGTCGACCGAGCCGTGGAGGGCAAGGAGGGTCCGTGGGTCACGTACGCGCGCATGCGCACCCTGCGCAGCCCGAAGGACTACACAGGTCCCGATCTCGACGTTCCGAGCCTGACGTATCAGGCCTGGCACGAGGCCCGCTTCGGCGTCGACGGCTGGCAGCGGCTTTCCCTCATCCCCAAGGAGCTGTGGTCCGACTACCTGCTCTGGGTCCGCCGCGTGACAGGCGTGCCCGTGCGGAACGAGACCGAGGTGCTCGGTATCGCGCCCTGCGGCGACGATCTGCTGGCGGTGGCAATTGCAACTGCCGGCGGAGCACGAGAGACGCTGTATGCGCGAAAGGTGGTGCTGGCGACCGGGCAGGAGGGTGCGGGGCGCTGGTGGATGCCGGAGTTCGTCGCGCGCCTGCCCTCCCATCTGCGTGCCCACGCGGCCGACGACATCGATTTTGCCGCGCTGCGCGGGAAGGTGGTCGGCATCCTCGGCGCGGGCGCCTCGGCTTTCGACAATGCCGCCGTCGCGCTCGAGCACGGAGCGGCGCAAGTCCATCTCTTCTGCCGGCGCCCGATTGTGCAGGTGGTGCAACCCTACCGCTGGCTGACGTTCGCAGGCTTCCTGCGGCACCTCTCCGATCTCGACGACGCCTGGCGCTGGCGGTTCATGAGCACCGTCCTCGGGATGCGCGAGGGCTTTCCCCAGGAGACCTACGACCGCTGCGCCGTGCACGACAATTTCACGCTGCATACCGGCGCCACCTGGAGCTCGGCGCGCGCCGTCGACGCAGGCGTCGAGGTCGGGACCAGCCAGGGGCCGTTCGCGGCGCATTTTCTCATCTGCGGCACGGGCGTCGATATCGACTTTGCGAGGCGACCGGAGCTGGCAGGGTTCGCGGCCAACATCGCCACCTGGACCGACCGGTATGTGCCGCCGGCGGAAGAGCGCGACGATCGGCTGGGGCGCTATCCCTACCTCGCACCGGACTACGCGTTTACCGAGAAGGTGCAAGGCCTCACGCCCTGGATCCGCAACATCCACCTCTTCGCCATCGGCTCGACAATGAGCTTTGGCCCGTCCGGGTCATCGATCAACGCCATGACCACGGCGATCGCCAAGCTGTCATCGGGCCTCACGCGCGGGCTGTTCCTGGCCGATGTCGAGCAGCAGTGGCAGTCTCTCGCCGCCTACGACGTTCCCCAGGCAATCATCAGACGACCGGCAAAGCCGGGTTAGCCGGTTGATCGTACGGAGGCACGGTGCGCGCCCGCAACCTGCGGAAGCGCGTCTTCGACGCGACGCCACGCCAGACACATGACCGCTGGCTAGTTGCCGACGCGCGGACTGAGGGGGGCGATCGGCTCCACGCGCGGCATCGGCGGCGACACCTGCGATCCGGGTCCCACGTAGGAGCGCTCCGGTGGAGGCGGAGGGCCGCGCCCCCAGGGATCATAGAACACGGGCGGCGGAGGCTGGGCCGGAGCCGCGGATGGCGGCGGAGGCGGCGACGACGGGGCGCGTTGCGCAAAGGCCGGCGTCAGCGTGCCGAACGCAACAAGCACAAGCAGAGCCGTTCGGATGGTTCTCATGGCAGACCACGTCCTATCCTGACGAAGACTAATTCAAAATATGGGGTCTGGCGCCAGGGATTGAAGGGGCCGGCAGGGCTGGCCGCGCCGGCAATTGCGCAGCCAGCCTGCCTGCCTCGGCCTACAGCTCAGCCGACGGCGCGGTGGTTGTGTCCTCCGCTGCCGTCGTGCGCTGCAGGCCTTCGATCGTCGCGAGGGCGCTGGCTGGCTCCGCCTTTCTCGCCACGGTCGTCTTGGGCGCGCTGTGGGCAGCGCGGTAGGCCTTGCCACCCGTGGCCCCGCACGCCAGTGCTGGATTGGCGGCTGCCACCGCAAGCGCGGCGAGCGTCAGGGCCACGGTGCATTTCCTCATGATCGTCTCCTTTCGTTGCTGCTCTCGATGGGCCCAGTATGTCCGGCCGCACGGCCCGGCCCTGTTACAGCGGAGACATTCACGCAAGGGTGTTCCGTCGTGATCGCGCCGTGCCGCAAGGCTCGCGCAAGGGCGAATCGCGTTCTCCTGGAGGGTGATCCGGAGCTCGAGGCCGAGCCACCGGTCGGGGACGTTCGCCCAACCAGAGCTCGCCGCGGACCAACGAGATGCCAAGGACAACCGTCTGGCTCGCCGTGATCGCGATGCTGCCGTCGCTGGCCGGCTGCGCCTGGAACTACATCGGAACGGGCTACGCCACGGTGCCAGTCCAGCTCGTGATGACTAGGCAGGGACCATTCGAGATCCTCGACCGTCCGGAGCTTGGCCGCGTGGCCATCAGCCCGCCGGCCGACCGGGCGTCGGCGCGGATCGACATCGAGAACTATGTCCACCGCGCCGTCGCGGGCGTGCCCGTGGCGACGAACGGCATCACCTCGCCGGGCTCGTGGTATTTCGAGCCGCTGATGGACTACTTCGCGCAGACGGGCAGGACGTGCCGCCTCATCCGCGGCCATCCGCTCGCGGCCCCGCAGTGGGAGTTCGTGTACGACTGCACGCCGGGCTTCGATGCATCCGCGATCACGTGGAAGCCGGCCGGCTATTCCAACGCCCCGCTGCCGCCTCCGCCACTCGCGCCGGTGCGCCCACCTCCGCGATAGTCGCCCCGCTCGGATGGTGCGCGCGCGGCTACGGCACCCGTCGAGCAGCTCCCATCGGGGACCGTCCAATCAATCGATCTATTTGGCGACCCCGACAGGATTTGAACCTGTGACCCCCAGATTAGGAACCTGATCTAATATTACGCCGAATACTGCCACAAGTCGCCAATTCCTTCAATTCATTTATGAATTGTTGAGCGTTGCCCGCCATTAGACGCCAGTACAAATCAAGAATAGCTTACACGCGTGGTTGCTAGGTTGGTTGCTAGCAACCAACAGCGGGAGATACATCATGCGCGGGCGGATCACGAAAACGGCGGTGGACCGGATGCTGCCGGACAGCATCTTCTGGGACACCGGGATAGCCGGCTTCGCCGTGCGGCGGCAGCGCTCAGCGCCCGTGTATCTCGTAAAGACCCGGATAGGCCGCCGGCAGCGGTGGCTTACTATCGGGCGGCACGGCTCGCCCTGGACACCGGAGACGGCCCGGAAAGAAGCGCGGAGGCTACTAGGTGATATCTCCGGTGGGAGCGATCCAGCGACCAGGCGCGATGCTAAACGGCGCGAGCCCACTGTGGCACAGGTGCTCGACAGGTACTTAAAGGAGCACGTAGCCGCACACAATGCGCTGTCTACGGCGAAGGAAGCGGAGCGCCAGGTTGAAAAGAACCTGAAGCCCGAGCTGGGCCACTTTCTAATCGGCGACCTTACCCGCGCCGACGTGAAGCGAGCGCATAGCAGCTGGGCGGATCATCCTTATGACGCGAACCGCCGGCTCGCCTACCTGCGCAAGGCGCTGGCGCTGGCGTGCGGCGACTGGGAGCTGCGCGCCGACAACCCTGCCGAGCACATCCAGGCATTTCCCGAGCCGAAGCGGGAGCGGCATTTCAGCGACGAAGAACTAACTCGGATCGGCGCGGCACTCGCAGCCTTGGAACGTGACGACGCCATCCTGCCGGGCGCCGCACGGCTGCTCCGCATCCTCGCCCTGACCGGCATGCGACTGGGTGAAGTCCTGGGGCTGCGCTGGGCCTGGCTCGATATCCAAGCCGGGTGCATTCGACTTCCTACCGCCAAGGCCGGCGCGCGCGCCGTTCCCTTGGGCGCAGTAGCGATCGAATATGTGAGGGGCCTTGAGCGCATCGGGCCGTTCATCTGTTACGGCATCGAACCGGGCAAGGCGGTCGGTTTGAAGACCCTTCGCAGAGCATGGGCAGAGCTGGTGCGTTGCAGCGGTGTCGCGGGCGCGCGTCCGCACGACTTCCGACATACGGTTGGCACGTTCGCTGCGGCCACGGGCGCAAATGCTTTCCTGATTCGCGATTTGATGGGTCATCGAACGCTGGCGATGACGGGCCGGTATGTCGAAAAAAGCGTCGACCCACTGCGTGCGACCGCTGATCAAGTTTCGTTGCGCGTGCAAGCAGCAATGAAGTTACATGCAACTCCGGATAAATCAGAACCCGAGAAAAGCATTTTACAGCCTGAGGCTCAGTAATTTCCCGCCTCAACGACGCTTGAGCGCGCTAATTCGGTATTGCCCCGTCTCATCTCGCCAAAGTCGCGCTTTTGAAGCCGCCGCGCGCTTGAGCGATATTCCGCGCATCGAATTCGAAGACGTGGAGAACTCACATGGACCAAGCGACAAAGTTTAGCCTTCCCGCGGACCAACACGTGCTGGACGAGCGCACGGCCGCGGACTTTATCGGAAGTTCGCCGCGAACCTTGCAGCGTTGGCGTGGGACCGGCGAGGGCCCGCCCTACCAGCGGCTAGGCGCGCGCAAGGTTGCCTATTTTCGATCGGAACTGCTCGCCTGGCTCGCCGCCCGACGACACACGTCAACGGCGGCGGAAGGTTATCGGCGATCAAACAAGGCCGCCTGAACGAAGTGAGCCGCACGAGGCGGGAACCTACGTGCGGCTCGGGATCAACCGGACTACTGCGGATGTGTTGGGAAACACAATGTACGTTACACCCACAGTGATTTCAAAATCACTACCGCACCTTGCGGCGTCCGTTTCACAACGAAAGGATGCCGCACATGTTTGCGCATATCCCGACCCGCCAGGGTCATGAAGTTCCGCGCGGACCGCGGAGATCGAAACACGAATTTAGCTTCACACTCTCAGAAGCCCCACCAGGCGCAACAGCCTTCGGGCTCGCACAGTTCGCGGAAGCGCATCTGCATGCGTGCGTGGTCGACTACTTGGTAAATAACCCGCGACGCACCAACCCAGCCGCGACGGTCCACACCGATACCGGCCGCCGGCTCCTGCTCGCACGCCGCGGCGTGCACTGGGCCGGCTGCATCTTTACGGACTGCGTGTGGGTGTACGTCAGCCCTGCGGGTGCGCAATCGCTCGACTACCACGCCACGCCACGCGATGAAGAAGTGGCGAGATTTGCGCACCTACGGGCAGCCGCTTACGTGGCGTACCGCACGGAGTTCGACGCGCCTTCGACTGTTCGCGAAGGGCCGAAACGGCTTTACTGTCGACGCGACGGGGAGGGCCGTGCAATGACCAGCACCGCACACAACGCCGCAGCCGCTCCGGCGGGTCAGCATGAACCCATGCCAGCAAATGACGCCGCGCCGCAACGGATCGACGACGCTAAATTCAACGACGACGGCAACGCCTTTTATCGGGATGCCACGCTGCTGGGCCCGATCGCCCGGGGGCTGCTCGACAAGCAGCTGACGATTGCAGGGGGCAACGGCCGAGACGAAATCGACTGGCAAAACACGCCGACGACGGTGCGCCTACTGCTCGACCGGCTCTGCCGGTTCACGCGCGGCGAAAAGGACGGGCCGGCCATCCTCGCGGGTGAGCTGATCGCAAAGGGCCGGCGGCAACTGCCGCGCATGAAAGCTCAGCACCTTCTGGTCCTGGACGTTGACGACGGAACGACTATCGAAGAAGTCCGAGACGCGCTTGCCGCTAGGCCAGGATTATTTTGTGCGCTGTACAATTCGCACAGTCACTGGAGGACGTCTACGTTCCTCGCAGAAAGCGCGATCCTCGAGCATCTAGGCCGCGAGAGGCCAGAGGCAGGCAAGGCGCCTCTGCCCGCACTCACTAGCAGTGATGCCGTGCAATATCTCGTGGAGGGCAAAGGGAACCTGGCGCGGACCTTCCAAGGTGCTGTGCTCGGCGAGCGCCAGTTGATGCCCGGCACGCGAAAAAATCCGCGATACGGCTACAAGCTGACGCATGAGCCGTGGGCGAAAGTGCGCGTGGTGTTCCTGCTTACCGAGCCGTACGAGTTCGGTACGGCCGGCGAAGAACACACGAAAAGGCTCGACCAATGGAAAGCGACGGTGCGGAGCCTGGCGCACGAGCTGGGACTCAACGCGGACAAATCATGTTTCGAAGCTTCGAAACTGTTCTATCTGCCGCGCGTCGCGCACGGCGTGGTGACTGCAGCTGAGGGCGACGATCTAAATCTACACGATATCGTGGTGAACCCGGGCGACGCGCTCGACCTGAAGAGCGTCGCAATCGTGCAGGAGCCGGAGAAGGCAGCGAAGCCGAAGAAGGAGCGAGCCGCCGGAGCCAGCGGCACAGCTGGCGAACCGGATGCAGAGTTCCTGACACCTGGTCTGCGCCGGTTTCTCGAGCGTTGCGGCAGTTCGTTCGCAGCCGCGGACTTCTTCAACGACACCGCGCCGGACGATATTCGGCATGAGTACCCCGGCGGGCAAAAAGTCGACGCGACTTGCCCATGGGAGCATCTTCACACCGAGGGCGACGACAACGATCGTGCGTTTTATGCCAGCAGCTCGAGCGACGCCGCGTCCTGGAACATGCATTGCGCACACGCTAGCTGCATCGCTCGCGCGAAGGGCAGCAACGGGAAACACGATCGCGCCCGGCTGCTCGACGCCGCGTGTCGGGCCTACGGGATAACCGATGCTGGCCAGCTCACGGAATGGTGTGATGACGCGGCGAAGGAGCGCTGGCGTAAGCTGGACGCGTTCAGCGAAGTACCACCAGGCGCCGGCGTGGCGCAACCTGGTGAGCCGGCCGCCAGCGGGCAGCAGCAGCCGCGCAAGCTCCTGGAATATCCGAGCGAGCTGTCCAGGAAAGAGAGTATGGAGCGGCGCGCGAAGGCCCTAGTGCGAGGCGTTCTGATGCCTGGCGATGACGCGGTGCTGTATGCCACACCTGGCGCGGGCAAGACCTAGAGCCTGTTTGAGCACTCCGAGCCGATTTTTGACGTACAACATCATATCGGTGGTGGTGTTCTCATCGGAACCCACGACTGCTCGGGCGAGCGTGTCGATAGTAATCAGGCCGCACGGCACTCCGGCATTGTTTCCGAGTTCGCGCGCGGCCTCGATGATCGTGTTGACGCCCTCATCGCCGGCCGCCTCTTTCGACGAGAACTCACACGGGGATGGCGAGACGGGCGAAAAACTTTTCGGGGTCGCCGTGCACTTCCCGACGGTCCACCACCCGAACAAGGCGGGCGATCTGCGCGGCGCGAGCGCGCTTCGTGGGGCGTTCGAAGTCATGTTGCGGATCGATCGGGAGAAGGATTCGCCGCGCAGGAAAGTCGTGGCCGAAAAGGTCAAAGACGGTGTGGAAGGCCCGTTATTTGATTTCGAACTGGACTCCTACCTAATCGGCCATGATGACGAAGGCCAGCCGGAGACAACGTGCACGATCCGGTCCGTACCGCCACAGCCGGGGCCAGCGGCGTCAGCAGAGCCGCAAGCCGAACTCGGCAAGGTCCAACAGGCGATCAGCGACGCCTGGGACATTCTGCGCGAGGCTGGCAAAGTGTCAGAATGCACGACGTCCGATGACGGCCCAATGGGTGTCCGCGCGCGGGAAGCGGATTTCGAGGAAGCGTTCTGCAGGGTTTACGGGACCAAAGACCCGGGGCGACAGTGGCGGCGTATCGTAAGAGCGCCACCACTCGGTTTTCACATCATTGGGCCGGAGGGGAACAAGTCCGTTTGGAGCCCCACCGAGACGGGCTGACTTATGCATTTGATCAGTACACGTTGCCCGGAGCTTGTCCGCAGTTGCTGTAGCGCCCGAGAAATTACGAGAATTCTCGGGTCTATCGGCCATTTCTCGGCTGTCCGGACACGTTTCGGACTGCCCGGACACTGTCCGGAGCCTCGTGTCCGGACAGCCGGACAGCGCGGACACGCTCCTTTAGGAGCGTGTCCGCTGTCCGGGTCCGACAGGCTTTGTGGGTTTAAGATGCCTTCCACTGAGTGTTCTCGCCCTAAGTCACACATACACATGGACGGTACCTGGCGCTGCCCCCCCTACAGCGCGGACCGCAAAATCTCAGAAAACGGAGCGCGCCCGGGCCGATCTGGTCGACGCGCGGGAGCAGCTGACCGCCATCAAAGCCAAAAATGGCTGAGCGGCAGGCCGATCTGCCGCAGCCCACGGGCCGAGCGACAGGCCACCCTAAGCGGAAAGCGTCAGCGCACCGAGCGCAGACAGCCCGCCCAAGGGTGGCTTTTGTGTTTTCGGCTGATGCGCACCGAGCGCTGAGATTTCTATTCTCCCGGCCACCCAGGAGAATAGAAAACATCCAACGAAATCAGGAAAATCCCCATGAACCGCCGCGGTTTTGTCGGCGCGCTGATCTGCGCGCCTGTCCCTGCAGCTATCGTCGCTCCCGCTGTTGCGCCTCCTGCAGCGGCCGTCGAGTCGACGCTTGTCGTCGAAGGGATCAACCCGCACGGGGTTTTCAGTGGTGCCGACGTGAAAGCGCTGGTCCAGCGCTGCCTCGAATTTCAACGTGAGGGTGGCACAGTCGTAGTGCAGGGCTGACCGAAAATGGCCAAGTCCCTGCAGACGTGCGCTCTGACGTTCGAATTACGCTTACCGTGGTGGTGGCGTCCATATTTCTGGTTACTCGCCTCCTTCCATAATTCGCTGATGCTCCAGGCTGATCCGGAAATAGCTGCTGCATTTGTCGTGCGGCACACCCGTGTCCGGATAAATCGGGGAAAATGGGAGTGGTTGCGTGAGTGGACATCGTGAAGCGAACCGGTGCACGACGTCGCCCGCCGGCACGAGCATAAATACGGACGCTCTACAGCACGTCCCAGTGGAAGCGCTTGCGGGCTGAGCAGCTGAGGATCACCCGCTGTGCGCTTTCCACCTGAAGCGCAACAAGATCGTGGAAGCCACAGTGGTGCACCACGTAAACCCGAAAGATAAGGATGACTTGGCTACATTCTTCCAGGGTCCGTTCGAGTCGTTGTGCAAACCGTGTCACGACTCAGCAGGACAGAAGGAAGATAAGCGAGGCTATGTCATCGGGTGCGATATCAACGGTGTGCCCCTAGACCCAGATCACCACTGGAATAAATAGGGTAGCAGGGTGCACATGGGGGGCCTATCCCCCGGGACCAGTGGTCTTGCATGCCCAGGCGATTTAATTCAATGGGCTGTGGTGTGCATGTCCTGATAATTACAGACAACTCGTGCATGTAATTCATGGGCCATGCTCCTGATAATTACATGCAACCCTCACAGAAATAATTCGCGTCGATAATTACCTGCAACTCTCCCCGAATTAATCGGACGGGGGGTATCTCGAAAAATTCACCTGCAACCCTGGGAAGCCGGCGCGCTTAATTTATTTTGCTAATCGCCCTGTTTTCAAGCTGTGGTTGTATGGCCGTCGGCAAGCGATCGTAAGCGCTGCTCCGTCCCCGCCTTGACGGTCAGGCGAGGATCTTTGCGCGGGCCAATGGCATCAGCTCGTCGATGCGGGATGTGGGCCAGCTTGACGAGTTTGGTCAGGGTGTCAGCGGGCCAGGCGTGCGGGTTGACGTTTCACCGTCTCGATAAGCGATGCGATGATTGCCCAGTTGATGGATGCCACTCGGCCCTTTGCGGTGGCCCCTCCGAGCCGGTTTTGAAGTAGAACATAGCCGCGTTTCAGCTTAGAGAGTTGCACTGCCTGGCGGACCACGCATCCCGCGGCTCCCTCCCAACACGACCAATTCGTGTAAGCTACCGTTTCGGGATCTTGCAGTGTCATCCCGAAGCACGACAGGCTGCAATGCCCGGCACGGATTTGCCCGCGTCGAGAACCAGTTGCCATGAGGATGCAACGATCGTGAGGAATGGGGTAGTTGCTGGCCTTTGCGCCCTCAAGGCACCCTGGCGTATCGGCATCGACGTCGGCGGCACGTTTACCGATCTGGTCCTCACCGACAGTGGGGCCGTCAGTCACGTCGTCAAAGTACCCTCAATACCGGCGGACCCGAGCCAAGGCGTTCTTGCTGCGCTGGAGCGTCTTGCAAACGATCTCCACTGCGCGGTCGACGATGTACTCCGGGACTGCGCCCTCTTCGTTCACGGTTCGACCATCGCGACCAACCGGATGCTCGAGGGAAAAGGTGCAAAGGTTGGTCTTCTCACGACCGAGGGATTTCGCGACGCGCTCGAGATCAGACGCGGCCTCAGGGAGGATCAATGGAACCATCGCAAGCCCTTTGCCCCCGTGCTGGTTCCACGTTACCTGCGATATGGCGTTGGCGGTCGCATCAACCCTGACGGCAGCGAGCACGCGCCTCTCGTGGCTGGGGATATCGACGCCGCCTTGACCGCTTTCGAGGCCGAAGACGTGCAAGCGGTCGCAATTGCGTTCTTCAACAGCTTCCTGAACGACAAGCACGAGCTTGAGGCTGCAGCACAGGTGCGGCACCGCCTCAATGATGCATGGGTAACGACCTCGGCCGCGCTCTCCCCGATGATGGGCGAGTACGAGCGCACGTCGACCGCCGTCGTAAACGCCACGCTTGCTCCCGCCATCGTCATCTACCTGCGCAACCTGGACATCAAGCTTCGGGAGCTTGGCCTCAGCAGGCCGCTCCTGCTGGTACAGTCCAATGGCGGAGTCATCTCGGTTGACCAGGTCGCGCCCAGGCCTGTCAATCTGCTACTCAGCGGACCAGCCGCCGCAGTCGGTGCGTTGAACTACTACCGCCATGCGATCGATGAGTCGGGCATCGGACCAGAGGACGCTGGCAATCTCATCTCGATGGAGATCGGCGGCACCTCGTGCGACGTCATGCTGATGTCGCGAGGCGAGGTCGCCATGAAAGACGACCTCATGATCGCTGGCTATCACGTCTCGATCCCGTCGATCGACATCCACACGATTGGGGCCGGCGGCGGAACCATCGCCGGCGTCGATCCCGCTGGCATGCTCTACGTTGGCCCACAGGGGGCGGGCGCTCATCCGGGACCGGCATGCTATGGCCTGGGGGGGACTGAGCCGACTGTGACCGATGCGCAGCTCGTGCTCGGGCGTCTGCGTCCCGGCGCCTACGCGGCCTCAGGCCTGTCTCTCGACAAGGACGCGGCCCGCAAGGCCATCGAAACGCGCGTGGCCCAGCCGCTCGGGCTGTCGGTGGAGGACGCGGCGGCCGGCATCATTGCGCTGCTCGAGCAGAACCTGCTGCACGCCGTGGAATACATCTCCATTGAGCGAGGGTACGCGCCGCGCCGGTTTACATTGGTCGCCTCGGGCGGCGCCGGCCCAATGCATGGCACCAACGTCGCGCGAGGGCTCGGGTGCCTCCGCGTCTACGTGCCGCGCGATGCCGGTGCCTTGTGCGCGATCGGCATGCTGCACGCGGACGTCCGTCAGGACTTTCAGACCTACATCAAGGGCAAGCTGGACGAACTCGAGCCAGGCCATATCGACGGCGAATTGGCCAAATTGCGCAATCAGGCCCATGCAGCCCTACACGCTGAGGGCTTCGCCGCCGACCAGGTCGTTCTCGAGCGCGCCATCGATCTGCACTACCGCGGTCAGCTCTGGTCAATTCGTGTGCCCTTGTCTGAGGACAATTTCAACGTGGCCGGGACCCGGCGGGCTTTCGAGGCCGAGTACCAACGCCTCTACGGTCATATTCAGCCGGACGGCGTGATCATGGCTGCGACGCTGCGTGTCGCCGCTCGGGCTGCGACGGGAACGCCCAAGGCCATCCGGATGGAATCGAATGTTCGAAAGAGTTCCGCCAAGCCCGACGGTTCCCGACCAGTCTGGCACGACAAACATGGCTGGCTCGACACCGCCATCTACGATGGATCTAGTTTGGGAGTCGGTGACTGCGTGTCCGGGCCTGGAGTCATCGAAGAAGCCAACGACCACCGTTCTGTTGGGGCCGGGTGATCGCCTGTCCGTCGACGCCACTGGCAACTTCTTAGTCGAGGTGGCGCCAGATGCCGCAGCAAAGACCGCATCCCCTGCACCGGTCGGAACGCCGGGAGCACCCGCGCGATCCCGTCGATTCTCGCCTTGATGCAGAACCGGCTCGATCAGATCAGCAAGCACATGGGCTGGGTGATGACGCGCACGGCGCGCAGCCCGATCTTCAGCCAGAGCCACGACTTCTCCTGCTTCATCACCGACCCCCAGGGGACGCTCATTGCCAATGCCGATGGGATTCCGATCCATACCGGTGGCGGCGGTTTTGCGGTGCGGGCGCTCCTTAAGGATTTCGCCGGCCGTATTCATCCAGAGGATGTGTTCATTCTCGTCGGACCCCTACGTCGCAGGCGGCAATCATCTGCCCGACTGGGTCATCGCCCGACCGATCTTCGTCGAGCCCGGCGTCCAGCTTGCCGGCTTCTGCTGCAACCGGGCGCATCAATCAGACATCGGCGGCGGACTTGCCGGTACCTACAATCCCGAGGCCACCGAGATTTGGCACGAAGGCATCCGGTTGCCCGTCCTGAAGCTGGTGGATAAGGGGACGGTTCGCGACGATCTCTGGAAGCTGCTTCTTATCAACTCGCGCACCGCCGATCTTCTTGACGGCGATCTCAGAGCCATGCTCGGCTCGACAGAGGTCGGAGCGCAACGCGTAGCGGCGCTCGTCGATGAATTGGGCATCGAATCCTATTTCGATCATCTCGCCGGCGTTCTCGACCATGCCGATGCCCGCATGCGCGGCGCTCCGGGCGCTTCCCGACGGCATCTATCTGGGGGAGGACATCACTGACAACGACTGCTTCGAGAAGCGAGATGTCGCCGTCCGTGTCGCCATGCACGTGAAGGGCGAAGAGCTGACCCTCGACTTCTCAGCCGCGACCAGATCCGGGCTTCAAGAACTCCTCTCTCGCCAATACCTACTCGGCCGCCTACATGGCTCTGATCGCGACACTCGATTCCTTCCGCGACACTCTTGAGGACCTCGGTGGAGGCCTCGGCGTCACTGACCCAGTTGCCGTCCCGTAGTGCTGGCGCTTAAATAGCTCGCGCGTCGCAGACGAAATTCTAGGGCGCTTGCTTCTTCGCGACGGCAGTGACGGTACGTAGACGGTCGAGTTGCTCTTGGATGACGCCGATGAAACCATCGACGAGCTTCAGTTGATCGAGGGTGGGAGGGTCATCGAGGCTGGGGAGGTTGTCGCGAAGGTATTGCGCATCGGTTTCGAGCGCTTTGATCGCATCTGAGAGATCGCTCATTGATAAGTTTCCTGGCGCGCGTCATTGCGTGATCGCGGTTCTTGAGGGGATATCTGGCGGAGTTCAAAGAGGCAATGGGTACGCAAGAAGATCGCGCTCAACGACGCGCCGCATCGGCGCGACATCGTCGCCATACTTGCGAATGGCATGGCATATGCCAAGTGACGGGTTAGGAGTGTCCGTGATGCCAGATATCATCTTGGACGGCAGCGGAGAGCAAACGCCGGGACGCCGGCTCCTTGATGGAACGGACTTGGAGATCGCTTACAATCTACTGGGCAATGATCTGGTCCTGCGGGTGAACAAGGCGGGCGTGCAGGTCTTCGGAGTTGTGCTCGAGAACGCCGGCAAAGCAATGACCGCGCAGCAGATACTAGAACTCAAGACGGAGAAAGCGGACCTTGTAGTCTCGATCGCCCCCCGCAAAGACACGACTGCCAACGTTGGCTTTGCGCTCGGTCGGATGGCCAGCAAGCTGATCAAGGCAACGCGGGACAAGATAGATAAACCGTAGCATACTCTCGTTGCGGATTTGATTGCGGGTGAGGGGCTAGCGAATTGCTAAGGAGGACGTCGAACGCTTTCGTGAAGGT